>CAWEZF010000010.1:0-308669 GCA_963813455.1 uncultured delta proteobacterium | reverse complement strand
AAATTCCTGATTGGTTTCCGTCTTCTTTATCTTGCCGATGATGAATTCCATGGCGTCAACCGGGTTCATTTCCTGCAAAAGGCGCCTAAGTATCCAGATGCGGTTGAGGTTGGCTTTGGGGATGAGCATCTCTTCTTTTCTGGTTCCGGAGCGGATCAGGTCAAAAGCGGGGAAAATCCGGCGGTCGGCGATGCGCCGGTCGAGATGCAGTTCCATGTTGCCGGTGCCCTTGAATTCTTCAAAAATAACTTCATCCATGCGGCTGCCGGTGTCGATAAGCGCCGTGGAAATAATCGTCAGCGAGCCGCCGTTTTCAATGTTGCGCGCCGCGCCGAAGAAACGCTTTGGTTTGTGCAGGGCGTTGGAATCCACGCCGCCGGAAAGAACCTTGCCGGAAGGCGGCACGACGGTGTTATAAGCGCGCGCCAAACGGGTAATCGAATCGAGCAAAATAACCACGTCTTTTTTGTGTTCGACCAGACGCTTGGCTTTTTCAATGACCATTTCCGCTACCTGCACGTGGCGCGTGGCCGGTTCGTCAAACGTCGACGAGACCACTTCTCCCGCGACGCTGCGCTGCATGTCGGTGACTTCTTCCGGGCGTTCGTCAATCAGCAAAACCATCAGAATAACTTCTTTATGATTGGCGGTAATGCTGTGCGCGATATCCTGTAGGAGCACTGTTTTACCGGCGCGCGGCGGCGAAACAATCAGCGCGCGCTGGCCTTTACCGATGGGGGCGAATAAATCCAGTGTCCGAGTGGAAAAATTTTCCGGATTAAATTCTAGGTTGAGCTTTTCTTGGGGATAAAGAGGTGTAAGGTTATCAAAAAGTATTTTGTCGCGCGCCTGTTCCGGGCTTTCAAAGTTGACTTCATCCACCTTCAGCAGGGCGAAATACTTTTCACCTTCTTTGGGCGGACGGACTTCGCCGGCTATCGTGTCGCCGGTTTTCAAATTGAAACGGCGAATCTGCGAAGGGGAAATGTAAATATCATCCGGGCTGGGCAGATAGTTGTAATCCACCGCGCGTAAAAAACCGAAACCATCAGGAAGAATTTCCAGAACGCCGGAACCGGAAATCGCGCCGTTTTGTTCCGCCTGTGTCTGTAAAATGGCGAAAATCAGATCCTGACGGCGTAGGCCGCTGGCGTCCGGAACTTCGAGTTCCCGCGCCAGGCTGTTCAATTCGCTGATGGGTAATCTTTTGATGTCTTCAATGTTCATAAAATACTTCCTTGTTTTATATTATTGATGGGAAATTGCTATTATTGAGATATGATGTATTCACTTTTGCCGCGGTATTATTCCGGAAATAGATATAGGTATTTACGCGTTCTTAACTGCTTAGGATTAATAAACTTTAGGTTGTTTTTTGAATATGTGAAACTCTCCACGAAAGAAAGGGCTTAAAAAGCCCCTTAACGAACTGGAAATACATTATATTAATCCGTATTGGCTGTCAAGCATATTTTAACGGCGTGAAAATAAGGAATTATTAATAAAATGGTTCCGGACAATATATAAATATTTTCTTGCATCTGGCGGGACACTAAACTAAATGATATTTAATAGATATTTGTCACAGAAAGGACTTTATGAGAGAAGGGGACAAAAAAGAAAAAAAGGAAGAAATTTATCCGGAAGTAGCCATTGAAGATTTAACGTCTGAACTGCGTGAAGCGTGCGTCCGCGTCGGATGGAGCGCCCTCACGCCAGTGCAGGCAAAAGCAATACCATATCTTCTGGCCGGTCGTGATGTGATGGTTCAGTCGCGCACCGGCAGTGGCAAGACGGGCGCGTACCTTTTGCCGATTATGGAAAAAATAGACTGGCAAAAGAAAGTCACGCAGGCGCTCGTGCTTGTTCCCACGCGCGAACTCGCCCTGCAGGTATCCCAAGAGGCAGAAAGGCTGGCTCAGGGAACACAGCTGAACACAGCGGTGGTTTACGGCGGCGTTGGTTACGGCGCGCAACTGGATGCTTTTCGACGCGGCGCGCAGCTTGTTGTGGGTACGCCGGGTAGAATTCTCGATCATCTGCTCAAAAACAATCTTTCCCTGGATAATTTACAGATATTGATTTTTGACGAAGCCGACCGGATGCTTTCGATGGGGTTTTATCCCGATATGGTAAGAATCAGCAAATATATGCCCGCGCACGAAATATTTAGCAGCATGTTTTCCGCGACATTCCCGCCTCAGGTAATACGCTTAGCCGAACAGTTTCTGCGCGCGCCGCAGCTTTTAAGCCTCAGCGGCAGCCAGGTGCATATCGCTGAAATCGAGCATGCTTATTATGTTGTGCCGGGAATGCGCAAAGACCGTTCGCTGGTGCGTATCATTGAAATTGAAAATCCCGCCTCGGCGATTATTTTCTGCAATACCAAAGACACGGTGCACTATCTTTCTGTTGTTTTGAAACGTTTCGGTTATGACGCGGATGAACTCAGTTCCGATCTGGCCCAGAGCATGCGTGAAAAAGTAATGGCGCGCGTGCGACGCGGCGCGCTGCGTTTTCTGGTCGCTACTGATGTGGCCGCGCGCGGCATTGATATCCCGGATTTATCTCATGTTATTCAGTATGAGCCGCCGGAAGACCCGGAAGCTTATATTCATCGCGCCGGAAGAACCGGAAGAATGGGTTCCGGAGGCGTTGCCATTTCTGTGGTCGCGGAAATGGAAAAATACAAATTGCATAGCATTGCCCGTTATTACAACATTAACATGCAGGAACGTCCCCTGCCGGATGATGAGGAACTGGAAAGGGTTGTCGCCCAAAGAATAACCGCTCTTCTGGAAGCGCGCCTGCGCGCCCGCGATAATCTGCAGATTGAAAGAATGCGCCGTTTCGCTCCGTTGGCCAAAAGCCTGTCGCAGACGGAAGATCAGCTGGCGCTGATTACCATGCTGCTGGATGATTATTATCAGCAGTCACTGCACGCGCCGCCCGAACAGCCCGCGGCGGAAGAAGCGCCCGCGGCCGCGGCAAAGCAAAAAGCAACGAACAGAAGGCCCCGGCCCAGGAATCAAAAAAACAGGAAGGAATGAAATTATGAAAGATAAAATTCCATGTGTGATTAAAAACATAAGTTTTATTGTTTGTTTAATTTCATTATTTTTGTTTGCGTCTTGCGTGACAACGCCAAAAGATTTTATGCCGTCAAGAGCCGCGAAAATCGCGGTTGTTCTGGGCGCGGGCGCGTCCAAAGGGTTTGCGCATATCGGAGTGCTGAAAGTTCTGGAGTCACACAAAGTTCCCGTGCACATTGTAGTGGGCACAAGCGTCGGGTCTTTTATCGGCAGTTTGTACGCTTACGGTTACAGCCCCTATGAGCTGCAGACGATTGCTTTGGGAATTCAAAAAAATGATATTGCCGACTATATTATTCCCGATAACGGTTTTATCAAAGGGGAAAAACTGGAGAATTTTGTCAACGTCAGGGTCAAATACACGCCGATGGAAAAATTCAAAATTCCTTTTTATGCCGTGGCTACGAACATTCAAAACGGCGAGGAGATGATTTTCGGGCGCGGCAACCCCGGAAAAGCCGTGCGCGCCAGTTGTTCTCTTCCCGGAATTTTTAATCCGGTGCGCATCGGGGATAAGTATTATGTGGACGGCGGAGTAGTAAATCCTCTGGCGGCGGATGTGGCGCGCCGGTTTGGCGCTGATGTGGTCATCGCCGTGGATATTTCTTCAGGCGTGCAGACGGCTCCGCCTAAAGCCACGGTGGATACAATCATGCAGGCGGTGGATATTATGTACAACAAGATGGCTTCTCTTCATCTGAAACACAGCGACATCATCATTAAGCCCAAAGTCGGGCACATCGGCTCGAGCGATTTTTCCAAAAGACATGAAGCTATTATGGAGGGAGAAAAAGCCGCCACGGAAGCCATGCCGGCAATTAATCAAATTGTGGACAAATTGCGCCAGGAAGGAAGGTTGCCTCATTAAATGCCGGCGAAAAGATATTGCGTGCTAAAACGTTTTGCGGCAAAGCAGGCTAAATAGGCGCTAGCCCGCCGCCGTCCAAATTAGCCTTGACAAACAAAGATGACTATGATTTACGCATGACCCTATAAATTAAAGGGGTTTTACTCATGAAAAAGACGCTGACCAATAAATCGAATCTTAAACGAAAAAGAACCCACGGGTTTCTTGTCCGTATGGCGTCTAAATCGGGACGGCAGGTGCTTAATCGCCGCAGAGCCAAGGGAAGAAAACGTTTAGCAGTCTAAATCAGCAATTTAAAGCTTTGATAAGAGTGGCCGGTCGGTATGCATGAAAGAACAACATTACCGGAAAGAGGAAAGGGTAACCAGTTCAAGTAGATACAGGGCCATTTACCAGCAGGGGGTTTGGAGAAGCTCAAAAAATTTTACGTCTGTTATTTATGAAAACACCCAGGGGATAAAAAGACTCGGGATCACGGTATCCAAAAAGGCGGGCAACGCCGTAAGAAGAAACAGAATCAAACGACTGCTCAGAGAATTTTTCCGCCTGAACAAAGATTTATTCCCCGCGGGATACGACGTTATTTTGATAGCCAAAAAAAATATTCCTCCCCTTACTTATCGCGAAACACGCGAAGAACTGACGCGACTCTTCGAGCGGAAAGCTAAAGCGTAATTTATGTTCAGAAAAATTTTGATAAAGATATTTGTTTCCATCATTCGGTTATATCAAATCATTTTTCCTTCTGTCTTTTACGCTCAGTGCTGTCGTTTTTATCCAACGTGTTCCGAATATGCCATTTCAGCGATTAAGCTGCATGGGCCGGCGAAAGGTTCATTTATGGGCATAAAAAGGATTCTGCGCTGCCATCCTTTCCATCCGGGCGGATACGATCCAGTAAAATAATGAAAAACAGGGAGGTTCTTCATGGATAAAAGGACATTACTTGCCATAGTCCTGTCACTTGCTGTGCTTTTAACATATCAGATGTTTTTTGCGAAACCGCCGGTTCCCCGTCAGGTTCCCGCGGGAACGGATGCTGTAAGCGAAGCGGTTGTTCAACCGGCGGTGCCGCAAAAAATAACCGTCTCGAAAAAACCCGTTGACCGAAAACAAGCGCCGGCTAAAGATATTAAAGTGGAAACGCCTCTTTACACGGCGGTTTTTTCCACCAAGGGCGCTTCTCTTAAATCATTTAAGCTGAAAAATTATCAACAGGATTGCGTGGAATGCGCGGACGATATTTATCCGGCAATTAAAAAAATATTTTTTGGTTCCAAAGATAACGAAAAACCGAAAAGCGGCGAGCCGGTGGAGCTGGTAAGTATCTCGGAAGAAATGCCGTATCCGCTGTCCGTGACTTTTTCCGAATCCAGCCTGGATGTTCCCGCGAACGCCATGTTTGAGGCAGACGTTGCTTCACTGAATCTGCAAAACGCCAAAGAAAAGAAGCGCCTCGTTTTTTCCGGAATTTACGAAGGCGCGATTAAAGTGGAAAAAACCTTTATCTTCGACCCGGAAAAATACTCAATCGAACTTGATGTCAAAATGTACAATCTGACCGGCGCGCCGCTCGTTCAGATTCCCAAACTCAGCTGGCACCAATCCATTGATCCGAACAAAGATTTTGGCCGGTATGATCAAGAAGGTCCGGTAATTTCCGAGGCGGGTAGTATTGAGCGCCTTGAAGTGAAAAAACTCGATAAAGAAATAATTATCGGCCCGAATGTTTTGTGGGGCGGTTTTGAAAGCAAATATTTTATCGCGTCATTTATTCCCGAAAACCCGTCTTTGACCAGCTCGGTTGTGAACCGCGGCGTGGATAATCTGGTTTCCGTGGCCATTACGGGGCAAAAAGAAATAATTCCCGCGGGGCAAAGCGCCGTTGTCGGATATTCCTTATACCTAGGCCCCAAAGAGCACAACATGCTCAAGGAGATGGGAGTCGGACTGGAAAGGGCTATCGATTTCGGCATATTCAAATGGCTGGCCATTCCTTTTTTAATTTTTCTTAATTTTCTGTATTCCTTTGTTCATAACTACGGCATCGCCATTATCGTGATGACCATTTTGATTAAAGCAGTTTTCTGGCCGCTGGGCAATATCAGCTACAAGTCAATGAAGGAAATGCAGAAAATTCAGCCCCAAATAAATGAACTGAAAAAGAAATACAAAAACGATCAGTCAAAAATCGGCCAGGAAACGATGGCGCTTTACCGAACGCACAAAATAAATCCGTTAAGCGGCTGCCTGCCGATACTGATTCAGCTTCCGGTGTTTATCGGACTTTTCAACGCGCTTTTGTACGCCATTGAGTTACGTCACTCGCCGCTGTTTTTTTGGATTCAGGATTTGTCGGCTAAGGACCCTTATTATATTACTCCCGTTCTGATGGGAATATCGCAGTTTATCCAGCAGAAGATGACGCCGACCATGGGTGATCCCATGATGGCCAAGATGATGATGTTTATGCCGGTTGTATTGACTATTTTCTTTTTAAATTTTCCCTCGGGATTGGTTATTTACTGGCTGTTCAACAATATTTTAAGTATCGGCCAGCAGTTTTACATCAACAAAAAACTTGCTAATTGACGTAGGCAAAAGAGGTTATAGCAGATGAACGCGAAAACAGTGGAAATAGAAGGTAAATCAATTGACGAAGCAATAGAAAAAGCTTGCCGTGAATTCGGCGTGACCCGTGAAAAATTAAATATTGAAATAATTTCCGAGGAATCAGGCGGTTTTTTGGGCATGCTTTCCAAAAAAGCGAAGATAAAAGCATCTCTGCTTTCCTGGGACATGGAGTTTGCCATTAACGACGCGCCGGAAGAATTTAGAGAAGAAGTAAAGCGTGAGGCGAGAAAAGAAAATAAAGAAAAAAAAGAGATTAGGCACGAAGCCCAAGAAATAAAAAAGGAAGCAAAAAAAGAATCCGCGCCCAGGATTGAAAAAACACCCCGGCTACCGAAACCTGCCGAGCAGAATCAGGAGCCCACGGAGATTGGCGCCAGAGCCAAAGAGCTTTTGGAAGGCATACTGCAGAGGATGTCTGTGCAATGCAAAGTGAATGTCGACGAAACTCACGATAAAATTATTTTGAATATCGAAGGCGGCGAAAGCGGCCTGCTTATCGGGAAACGCGGCCAGAATCTTGACGCGCTTCAATACGTACTGAATAAATCCATCAACAGGGCGGATAACGACAGAAAAATTATCATGGTGGATTCAGAGGAATACCGCAGAAGAAGGGAAGAATCCCTTTTGGAACTGGCGGAAAAAGTAAGGCAGAAAGTCAAGAATACGCGCAAGCCCGTATCCCTGGGGCATATGAGCGCGCACGACCGGCGCATTATTCATCTGGCTCTGCAGGAAGACACCACACTCACGACAAAAAGCCGCGGCGAAGGTGAATACAGGAAAATCGTCGTTATTCCCGCGAGAAAAGATAAAGCTTTTAATAACAGTCAGCAAAATCATGGGTAAAAATATTTACCCGTCAATTCACTAAGGGGAAGTGACTTACTGTGCTTCGCCAGGACACCATAACGGCCATTGCCACTCCTTTCGGCCCCGGCGGAATCGGAATTATCCGTATCAGTGGCCCGCGGTCGCTGGAGATTGCCCGCCTAGTTTTCAAACCCAGTAAAAATAATTGTCCGTGGGAAAGTCATGTCCTTTATCACGGCGACATTTTTTCCGCCGATGGAAAAACCGCGTTGGATGAAGTGCTGATTTCCTTTATGCGTGGGCCAAACTCCTTTACCGGTGAGGATGTTATCGAAATCAACTGTCACGGCAGCGCTGTCATCATGCAGAGAATTATTGCCGAACTGGTGAGCTTGGGCTGTCGGCTGGCCGAACCCGGCGAATTTTCCCAGCGCGCTTTTTTCAACAACAAACTGGATTTGTCTCAGGCGGAAGCGCTGGCCGCGATGGTCGCCGCTCCGACGCCGCAGGCGTTTTCTCTGGGGCTCGCGCAATTAAAAGGAAATTTAAGCGCCGAGATTGAAAAAGCAAGAATCCTTTTGATTGAAGCGCTCGCATCACTGGAAGCGTCCATCGATTTTGCCGAAGATGTGCCGGCGGAAGAATCGCTCACCCCGACGCCGCAGATAGATGAAGCGAAGAAAAGCATAGAAAAACTCCTTTCTACATACCATGAGGCAAAAATAATCACGCAGGGTTTGAATGTTGTGATTACCGGCAAGCCCAACGTGGGAAAGTCCAGCCTGCTCAACGCGCTCACGGGAAAGAAAAAAGCGATTGTCACCGACATACCGGGAACCACGCGCGATCTGATTGTCGATGAAATTGTTGTTCACGGCACGGTTTTAAATCTTATGGACACCGCGGGAATCCGTAAGCCGAAAGATGCTATCGAAAAAGAGGGAATAAGCCTGGTCTGGGAAAACCTGGCCAATGCCGATTTGGCACTGATTCTTTTAGACGGCAGCATCCCGCTTTCGCCCGAAGATGAAGAAATTATGGCGAAAAATAAAAACGCCAATACCGTAATCGCCATCAATAAAAGCGATTTACCTGGCGTTTGGGATGTGAAGAAAATTGCTCACCAGATCGCGCCGGAGAAAAAAATCATTAAGATTTCCGCAAAGTTTGGCGTGGGGCTTGCGGAATTAAAAAAGGCGATTATTGATTCCTGCTGCGCGCAGCGCGGGCCAGATACTGGCGCGGCGATGATTTCGAATCTGCGCCATAAGCAATCACTGGAAAAAGCACAAAAAAATATCGTGGCGGCAAAAGAGGCGATAGCGCGCGGTGAATCTCCGGAAATCACCGCCTTTGAACTGCGTGAAGCAATAGATAGCCTCGATGAAATTACCGGCAGAAAAATAAACGAGGAAGTGCTGGATAAAATCTTTTCCAGTTTCTGTATCGGAAAGTGACGGTGGTTAATTTTATTTGCGCCAGAAGGCCGGCATCAGAAAAACGATAATCGTGTAAATTTCCAGGCGCCCCAGAAGCATACCAAAACTCAAAAGCCACTTGCCCGCGGCGGGAATCGCGGCATAATTATCCATCGGCCCCACGCTGCCGAAACCGGGCCCCACGTTACCCATACAACTCGCCATAGCGGTCAGAGCGGTAATCATGTCCAATCCCATGGCGGCCAGAATAATTACTCCCACAATATAAATTCCCATGAAGAGAAGAAAAAATCCCCAGATGCTGCGCATAATTGTCTGGGAAACCGGCACGCCTCCCAGCTTGACCATTGTGGTGGCATGCGGGTGAATAATGCGGAAGATTTCGAGGTAGCTGTGCTTGATCAGCAAAATAATGCGCATAATCTTGATGCCCCCGCCGGTTGAGCCGGCCATGCCGCCGAGGAACATGCTAATGAACAAAATTACCTGAGAAAGGGCCGGCCATTTCTCAAAATCCGCCGTAACAAAACCTGTTGTGGTGAGAATGGAAACCACCTGGAACGAGGCGTAGCGAAGCGCGTCCGCAATTTTTGGGTAAACCGAACCATAAACGTCGGTGAAGACCAGAAAAATAAAAGCGCCGAGGATGCATAAGTAAACGCGGAATTCCGGATCAAGAAAAAATCTTTTTATTTTTCCGTGCACCAGTTTGTAATGAAGCGCAAAATTAATTCCCGCCACAAACATGAAAATCAAAATGACAATATCGATATAGGCGCTTTGGTAATGCCCCACGCTGGCGTTTTTGGGAGAAAAGCCGCCGGTGGGCATTGTGGCGAAGGCGTGACAGATTGCGTCGTAGGGAGACATTTTTCCGACAAGCAGCAGAAGAATCTGAAACACAGTGAGAAAAATATAAATTTTCCACAGTGCTTTGGCTGTTTCGGCAATCCGCGGTGTCAATTTGTCCACCACGGGGCTGGGGGTTTCCGCTTTGTATAATTGCATGCCTCCGATCCCGAGAAACGGCAGGATGGCGATGGATAAAACAATGATACCCATGCCGCCCAGCCACTGAGTCTGGGCGCGCCACAGGAGAATCCCCGGAGGCATAACCTCGATATTCTGAAGAATGCTGGCTCCGGTAGTCGTAAAGCCGGACATAGATTCAAAAAAGGCGTCCGTAAAATTCGGAATGGCGCCGGAGATAAGATAAGGCATGGTTGCTATCAACCCGGCAATGACCCATCCCAGGGTAACAATCGCCATCCCGTCGCGGTGGCTAAGGTGTAAATTCTGCCGGCGGCGGGTGATAAGAAAAACACAAACGCCGAAAGAGCTGGTAATGGCCATGGAAATTAAAAATGCCAGCGCGCTGCCGTCGTTGTAATAAAGGGCTGCCGCAAGCGGGATAAACATAGATACGCCCAGGCAGAAGACCAAAACGGCCATCATGTAGGCAATAAGGCGGGCGTTCATCAGAAGTACTCCAGCTTCACGGTTAAGAGGCACTCTAGCTGGTTGCAAACGTCCTGCAGAGCGAAAATTATCAGGCGGTCATGCGCCCGTACAATAGTGTCGCCGCGGGGGATGATGATTTCACCGTTACGCACGATGGCGCCTAAAATTGCACCAGGAGGAAAATTAACTTCCGAAAGTGGAGTATTTACAATATCCGAGGTTTCCATCGCTTCTGCTTCAATAGCTTCAGCCTGTTCTTCCCGTAAGGGGGATACGGAAATAATTCTTCCGTGGCGCAGATACTGAAGAATCGCGCGCACCGCCGACATGCGCGGGATTGATAACCGTGTCCAGACCGATAACGGAAACGATATGCATGTAACTGAGCTTGCTGACGCGGGTGATGGTGCGTTTTGTTCCCAGCTCCTTGGCCAATAGAGAGATGAGGACGTTGCTTTCTTCATCGCCAGTCAGGGCGATAAGCAAATCCATGTCTCCCGCGTTTTCTTCCCTGAGCAGGTCGCGGTCGGCTGCGTCTCCCTTGATGACAGTGACATGATTTAAAAAAGTGGAGGCATTTTTGCATTTGTCTCCGTCTTGATCAATGATGCGGACATTCAGGCGCCGGTTATCCAATGCTTTGGCCAGGGCCATGCCCGTGCTGCCTGCTCCGACAATGATAATGTTTTTTATCGACTTGATCGGCAGACCCAGCGGTTTGAGGGTTTCGTTAATATCGTTCTTTTTTACAAAGATATAGATAATATCCAGCGGCTCAATGGTATCTGCGCCGCTGGGGATGAGAATCTTGTGGCCCCGGACAATCGCCACGACCAATAAATTTTCTTTGGAAATCGCCGGGCCGCCGAGTCTTTTACCAGCAAGGGGCGAATCGTGGTTGATTAAAAATCCGATCAGTTTCATTTCGCCGTCAAGGAAATCAATAACCTCGGACGCGCCAGGAATCTCCATGATACTGAGAATTGTTTTGACCATCATCTCCTGGGTGTTGATGATTAAATCTACGCCCAGCATATCTTTGCTGAACAGGGATTTCTCCTCTACGTATTCCTGATTGCGCACGCGGGCAATTTTAATCATGTGGCGGTTAAGATTGCGTGCCAAAAGACACGCGATGAGGTTCACCTCGTCACTGTCAGTCGCGGCGCACAGAAGTTCCGCTTCTTCCACGCCTGCCCGCCTCAGCATCCGGGGGCTGGTTCCCGAGCCCAAAAGCGCCTGAATATCCAAATCTTCACTGATGCGCCGGATTTTTGCCGGGTCTTTGTCGATTAAAACAACATCTTTCTTTTCGTCGGAAAGTTTCTTGGCGATGTGGTAGCCCACTTCCCCGGCGCCGATGATGATGGTTCGCATATTTCCCTCCGCAATCCGGTTTTTATATAATACAACCTATTATAAATACAAGAGGAAAGAACGGGGCGAAAAAGCGAAACAGCAGACGGTAAATATTCTAAATAATTATATATTTCAGGCTAGAGTATCTGTGCCTGCTAATTTGATTAGGTAATTGTTCATCATTATTTATTGCGTATTGAAAGAGGGTTTCTACGCAAAAATTGTCAGACGGCTTTGTTACAGGAAGAAAGATTTGCAGTGTGATGCCACGGATGTGCGGTTTTCAGCAGTTCCATATTATTTTTCTTTCAGTCAGTTGATAAACGCCAGCACGTTTTTTCCTAAGACGTGCTGATCATAACTTCTTTCCAAAACGCCATGGCGACGATCGGGTGTAATCGAAAATTATTTTATCCGTGTGTCGTGTGCTGTTAAGCGTTCAATCTGTTGAGTTATTTTTATGTCTTTTTTCTCCCAAAGAGCGTTGAGCCAGCTGTTGAAACGGCTTTTGTATTCCGGATCATCGGGATCCTGACCGCGGAGATTTTGATCTATCGGCAATATCTCTATCCGCACAATTATTCGGGATTTTCTGCTGCACAGAAAACCCCAGGCATGCTCCACTCCATCAGGATAAACGATGGTCACGTCGATCATGTTACGCATGTTTTCACCCATCATGGAAAGAACATACGAGATGCCGCCCGACCGCGGCTTAAGGAGATATTTGTAAGGAAAATTTTGTGTGGTATGTTTTGCGGTGGTGAAACGGGTTCCTTCAACAAAGTTCATTATCGACGCGGGTTTATCTTTAAATTTTGCGCAGGCCTTTTGCGTGGCTTCGATATCCTTACCTTTTAGATGCGGCTTCTTTCTTAGAAGTTCGGCAGAGTAGCGCTGCATAAAAGGATAATCGAGCGCCCACCAGGCAAGCCCCAGTATGGGCATCCAGATCAGCTCTTTTTTCAGGAAATACTTGAGAAAGGGAATGCGCCCGTGAAATATTCTCTGCAGAACAATAATGTCGACCAGGGTCTGGTGATTTGCTATCACTAGATACCACTCATTTTGCCTGAGCCCTTCCAGCCCCTCAACATCATATTCAACTTTTTTAATTAGTCCGATAAATCCGTTGATGCAGTATATCCATGTATAAGATAGAAAGTTAAGTATTGTATCGAATAATCCACGGGCTGCTCTAAACGGCAATATAAGTTTGAAGAGGGCAGTTATGTATACCGGAACAGCCCAGAATAAAGTATTTAACACGAGAAATGAGGCGCCAATTACGCCGCGCAGGAATCCGGGAAGCTTAAGCATCAAACATTTCCCCCATTTTTAATTTTCAGACAGAAAGATTTACAAGTCACCTTCTAATCCTTCAATGAACGCCAGCACATTTTTGCCTAAAACGCTGTGATTGTAACCGCCTTCGAGAATGCCGAAACAGCCGCCGTTGTTGCGCTGGGCGGTTTCTCCCATCAGTCTGCCCATGAAAGTGTAATCCTCGGTTTTTAATAGGCCGCCCCAGTCAGCTTCGTGATTGTCGAATCCGGCGGAAGCGGCAATGATGTCAGCGTTGGTTTCCGCTAAAGCCTCTTCCACTTTTTTCAGATATTCATTGCGGTTTTGCGTGGCGGGGTTAAAGATTGTCACGTAACCTTTGTTGCCCAGAATATTGACGTTGCCGTCGCCATAGTGCAGGTCAAAATCCAGAATGAATGCTTTTTTGATTTTTCCCTGGTGTTTTAATTTCTCTAGCGCGATTGCCATATTGTTGAAATAGCAGAAACCCCAGGCGCTCCCGGCTGATGCGTGATGGCCGGGCGGGCGGATTAAGGCAAAGCAAGGTTCGGTTAAACCAATTTCCGCGGCTTTGATTGCGCCGCCCGCGGCAAGCGCCGCGATTTCATATACGCCTTCGCGTTCCACCGATTTTATATGCTCCGGCGTGTGTACGCGCAGGATGTCTTCTTTTGTTGCCGGTTTTGGTTCGACAAAAGTCACTTTTCCCTTTAGGGCCAGCTCCACCGCCCTTATTCTACCGGCGGCGGCGGCAGGGTCGGAGGTGTAAACTTCGTTATAGTCTTCATGATAAACGACTTTCATCTTGTTCCTCCTTGTCATGTCATTGCCACATCCCGACTTGTCGGGATGTGGCAATCTAAATCATGAGATTGCTTCCCGAGCATTCGCCGGGCAAGCTGCTCATTATATTCGCTCGCGATGACAAGAGAGAATCACAACATAATTTTCATCTGCCGAGCCATAAATTACTTGTCATTCCGGACCCCGTATCCGGTACGGGGCAGGCCCGATCCGGAATCCAGAGCTTTAATAACTGGATACCGGCTTTCGCCGGTATGACGATTATTGACTTTTAATGTATCAAGTCAAGAATCCTATGTAGCGTAATGCCGCCATGGTATTTTTAGCTACCGCAAGTTTTGATAATTCTTTCGGGGCAAACCAGCGGGCTTCCAGCGCGTCGTCCGCGCCGTGGGGTTCGCCGGAAATATATTTGGCGGCAAAATCAACAACCACAAAGTGATATTTAATTATTCCCTGCGCGTCGCGCTCGATAAAATCAAAAACATAAACGGAATCTTCAGCTTGGGCGATGATACCTGTTTCTTCGAGCAATTCACGCTCGGCGCACTGACGCATTGATTCACCAAGTTTCAGCGTGCCGCCCGGAATCGCCCAAAGACCCAAGCTGGGCTCCACGCCGCGTTTCACCAGTAATATTTTTCCGTCTTTTTGCACAATAGTTCCGACACCAACTATCGGTTTTGCGGGATAGGAATTACTGTTTTGTTGGTTCATTGTTTATCCAGCGTAAAATTAAAGCGGCTGACGAGCCACGGCTCATCTGTGACGTCAAATACTTTTTCGATAAAAGTAACGCGTCGGTTTTTTCCAACAAACAGGACAGTGGAAGAGCGCGTGCCGTAATTGGGGCTTTTGATGAAAATAGGCGAAAGAACTTTTTCCCAGTCTTTGTCTACTCCTGTAGAAGGAAGTTTTTCCGGCGGTGGAAAACGCCGGTCGGATAAAAGCGCAAACAGAGCTTCCTCCAGCGCCGCTCCCTTATATTTCAATGCTTCCTTCATCAACTTTTTCGCCCGGACGACCTTGGGCCAGGGTGTATCCAAAAGATGATTGCTGAGTCCGTGAATCCCTGCTGTTATTTTTTGTTTATCTCCGCCTCGGTTGGAATAATAATAAACTCCGTCATTATCCTTCAGGATTAAGTTGTAGCCGTTATATTTTGCGCCGTGGGGGGAGATTTTTTCTATGAACTTTTCCGCGTTTTTTTTGCCGCATAAAAAATCTTTAACCAGTTTGCCGCGCGACTTGGCATCAAACATAAAAGATGCAGGATCGCGATAATTTGTGATGGCGGCGAATCTTCCCTGGCCGGTGATGCCCAGCCAGGTGCCTTTTCCTTTTAAATCACGTCCCGCGAGCACATGTGGATAATCCTTCCAGAAATCAGCGGGAGCCGCCGGGCGGTCGTAAAATTCATCGCGATTGGCCGCTAAAACAAGCGTGTATGAAGGATGGGTATTGTAGGCAAAGACTATCAGGCACATTATGATTCTTCTATATTTAAATTTTTGTTTTTACTTTTTCCATGATGCACGACATTGTTTCTCCCGCGGGCGCGTCAATGCGCACATCGGCAATGTCGTCCTGCTGAGTTTCGCCCATATTAATGATGGCGATTTTCGCTCCGGCTCTTTTGGCGTAAAGCGGAAGATAGGCCGCGGGGTAAACAAACAAAGTGGAGCCGATAACTATGAGAAAATCGCAACTGTTTGCTTCCTGAGTGGCGCGCGCCAGCACATCCTGAGGCAGCATTTCCCCGAAGAAAACAACATCGGGCTTGAGAATGCCCCTGCATGATTCGCAGGGAAGAATATAATCGGGCGAGGGGACCTCTTTTTTGGCGATATCTATGGGGTAGCGTTTGCGGCACTGAATGCAGACGATTCTTTGCATGTTGCCGTGCAATTCATAAACAAGGTGCGGGCTGTTGCCTGCTTTCTGATGCAGATTGTCCACATTTTGTGTGACCACGGAACTTAACTTTCCCATTTTCTCCAGCTCGGCCACGGCATAGTGCGCGCGGTTGGGCTGAACATCGGACATAAGGCCGCCTTCGCGCAGATTCCTCCATACCTTCCGGCGTGTTTCTTCAGAGCCTAAAAACTTGTCAATTGTGTAATCATCGGGATCGACTTTGGTCCACAGCCCCTGCGGGCCGCGAAAATCAGGTATGCCCGATTCCGTGCTGATGCCCGCGCCCGTAAAAACAACGATTTTTTCTGACGTGGCAATCATCTCCGCGATTTTATTGATCTGTGCTTCCATATTCCTTATTACCCTCTCGGTGATTGACGTTGTTCCTTTTGCCTAAAATACATCAACTTGACATAAAAGCAAAACGAAAAAGAAAAAAATTGAATATAGGTTTTAGAAGGGGATGTAGGCGATGTTTTAACAGTCTGTTATTAAAATAATTTTTTGGCTGTTTTTTCCAGTGCTTCTTTTAGTTTTGCCGCGTCGCCGGATTCGGCCAGCGCGCGGATATCGGCCAGTGTTTTTTCGTAAAGCGCGATTATTTTGGCGGTATCAGGATTGCGCGTGATGATATCAGCGTAAAGCTCGGGACTTTCGGCAAAAACCTTTTTGACAATTTCCATTTTTGTCCGCAGCAAAGGCGTGGAAAACCTGTCCAGTTCTTCCGGTGAGGTTTGTGTCGTGGCAATGGCCATACCCAGAGAAATCGTGTGCAGATGATTGAGCACCTGCACGATGGCCATCATTTTATCGTGATGCGCGGTATCCGTTTCAAAAACTTTATAGTTATTTTTTTGGAAAATCTCTTTGATCCAGGCAATCCACTTTGTGCCGCGCGCCGGGCACAGAATTATGTTTTGCCCGGAAAAATCCGGCATAGTAGGGCCAAAGAGCGGATGGCAGCCGACTACTTCCGCGCGCGTATGCACCAGCATCAGTTCCACGGGTTCTTTTTTGAGCGAGGTCAAATCCATCAGAAGTTTACCCTCGTCCAGAAGAGGGCCGATTTCTTTGATAACTTTTTCGGTAGCGGCAATCGGCACGGCCACAACAACAACATCGCAAAGTCCGGCAATGTCTTTTATGCCCAGCGGCGTTTTACGGCCGCAGATGTGCACTGTGTAATGTTCTTTTTGCAGTAAAGCGGCCAGCCAGCTGCCCATGCCGTGCGTGCCGCCGATGATGCCCACAGCGACGTTATTCATTGACAATAGCCCTTTGCCGCAGCAGATGGTCGGCCAGCACAATGCAAACCATTGCTTCGCATACCGGCACGATTCTGGGTATCACGCAGACATCGTGCCGTCCGCTGATTTCAATCGTTCTTTCTTTTCCTTTTGTGTCCAATGTTTTTTGCGCATGTCCGATAGAGGGTATCGGTTTGCAGTGAACGCGCAAAATAATATCTTGCCCCGTGGTGATTCCCGCGAGAATTCCTCCGGCGTGATTTGTCTGAAATCCTTTTTTATTCATCTGGTCATTGATTTGTAAACCCGTTTTTTGGCTAACCGCGCAGCCGTCTCCGATTTCCACAGCCTTCACCGTGCCGATGCTCATCAGCGCTTTGGCCAGATCCGCGTCCATCTTGTCGAAAACCGGCTCGCCCAGTCCGGCCGGAACATGGCGCGCGATGATTTCCACCACGCCGCCTAATGAATCGCCGTCTTTGCGCGCCGCGGCAATTTTCTCTTCCATGGCGGCTGCGGCTTTTTTATCCGGGCAGAAAAACGCGTTCGCTCGCGTTTGACGAATCAGCTCTTTGCCCGCCGGGATTTTTTTCCGGTCGATTTCAATACCGCCGATGCCCACAGTATAAGCCAAAACTTCCATACCGACACGAGCGATAACTTTTTCCGCGACGGCTCCCGCGGCTACACGCGCGACCGTTTCCCTGCCGGAGGCGCGCCCGCCGCCGCGCCAATCGCGCCGGCCGTATTTTTCCCAATAAGTAAAATCGCCCTGTCCGGGGCGGAAAATATCCTTTAATTTGAGATAAGCGGAAGAATCGGCGTCGGCGTTTCTGATCAAAAGAGAAATTGGCGTACCGGTGGTTTTGCCTTCGAAAACTCCGGAGAGAATTTCCACTTTATCAGTCTCTTTTCTTTTGGTGGAAGAAATTGCTTTTGAAGGCCGCCTTCTGTCAAGCGCCGCCTGAATATCCGCCTGAGCGAAAGTGATGCCCGGCGGACAGCCATCCACAATAGCGCCTAAGCCCGCGCCGTGCGATTCACCCCACGTAGTGACCCGAAAAACACTGCCAATTGTATTTCCGGACATAATATCTCCTGTGAAAAATATTTTATATCAGCTATTTTTTTGTTTTTTTAGTATCTTAATTAATTTGCCGGATTCCACCAGGTATTGATAAATTTCCTCTCCGACCTTCACAATATTTTTGTTTGCTGTTTCTATCGTGTAATCCGCCGCCTGTTTATAGAGCGGATATCTTTCGTTTACCATACCTATTGTTTCTTCCACAATATTCCAATTAGTGAATTGCGGACGAATTATCGCTCCCGGTCTTTTGGTATTTAGCCGCGTTACAATATCATTTAGCGGCGCGTTGAGCCAGACAAGAAATCCGTTTTTTTTCAGTGAATCAACGTTATCCTGATCCAGCACTACTCCTCCGCCTGTTGAAATAACATCACCGGTTTGTTCTTCAAGCTCTCGCACCGCCTCTTTTTCTCTGGCGCGAAAGAAATCCCAGCCGTGCTCGGCAACAATATCCGAGATAGGCATGCCCGCTTTCTTTTCCACCAGAGCGTCAGTATCAAAAAAACGCACATTCATTTTTAGCGCCAGATGTTTTCCGACCGTGGATTTTCCCGTGGCGCGATAGCCGATCAAAACCAAATTCATATTTTCGCCAGTTCTTCCCAGAATTCAGGAAATGACTTGTCCACGCATTTTTTATCAAGAATTTCTATTCCCGGCACGGCGAGCGACGCGATAGCAAAACTCATCGCGATGCGGTGATCGTTATAAGTCTGGATATCCGCCGGGTTCATCTTGCCGCCGGTAATGATCAGCCCGTGCTCTGTTTCTTTAGCTTTAATGCCTGCGCGGTTTAATTCCGCGGCCATTGCGGCCAGGCGGTTGCTTTCTTTGATGCGGAGGTGTTCCACGTTGGTAATCGTTGTTTTGCCCTGGCGAAAAGCGGCCAGCACTGCCAGTGTGGGAACCATATCCGGCATGTCATTCAGATCGAAAGTGAAGTCACCTTTAGCCAGGTTTCCTCCCGTGACTTCTATCCAGTCTTCCTGCGAGTCCACGCGGCAGCCAAGTTCTTCAAAAATATCAAGCAGGCGGATGTCGCCCTGACGACTCACGCGGTTTATGCCCATCACACGTATGGGGCGCTGGAAAATGGCCGCGGCCAGAAAAAAATAAGAGGCGCTGGAGGCGTCTCCTTCCACGCGGTATTCGCGTCCCTGATAAGAATTTCCGCCCTTCACCGTGTATTTGTTTTTTTCCGGCTCAATATTTACGCCAAAATCCCGCATAACTGCCAAGGTCAAATCAATGTAGGGAAGCGAGGCGACGCGCCCACGCAAAGTAAGCTCAATGCCCTGCCTGGTGTAAGGCGCGCAAAGAAGCAGAGCGGAAACATACTGAGAGCTTTCCACATCCTTGAGGGATATTTGACCGCCGGCAAGTCCGTTGGCATTTATTGTAACGGGCGGGCAATTGTTGGTGCAGGCAATATTCACTCCCATTTTTTTCAGCGCTTCGGCAAGCGCGCCTACCGGCCGCTCGCAAAGACGTTTTTCTCCGGTTAAAACATATTCGCCTTCGCCTAGGCACACCAGGGCCGTGAGAAAACGCAGCGCCGTGCCGTTGTTGCCCAGAAAAATCTCCTGGCCGGTATTGGCCAGTTTTCCCGCCGTGCCGTTCACATACAGGCCGCCGGACACGGAAACAATCTGCGCGCCCAGAACGCGCAGGCCTTTCATTAAATAATTTGTGTCTTCAGAGAGCAAAGGATTGCTGATGAAAGAATTATCACGCGCCAGCGCGGCGGCGATAAGCGCGCGCTGTGTCAGGCTTTTGGAGCCGGGCACGCGCACTACGCTAGGCGGTGTATTCGTTGTTTTATTATCGTTGTTCAAGATTAGTAAGCCTTTCTAAAACCATTTTTTTCATCAATGTCACGGGCGGCTCTTTCTTTGTCCATAACCTAAGCTGCTGTGCGCCCTGGTGAACAAACATATCCGCTCCGGAAAAAACCCGGCAGCCCTGCGCCGCGGCATCTTTTAATAACTTCGTATTCAATGGATTGTAGATGACGTCCATAACATATTTGTAATTTTTTAGCACCTTTTTCGGCACGGGTGATTTTAAAATGTCCGGATGCATACCCACCGACGTTGTGTTGATCAAGCCATCGGCTTTAAGCTTGGAGATTTCAGAAAGCGGATAAAAAGGGCAGCCGAAATGTCCGGCAATGGTTTTTGCCCTTGACAAGGTGCGGTTTACCAAAACCGGCAGGCCGCCTTCTTTGATTATTCCGTAAACGGCCGCGCGCGCCGTTCCGCCCGCGCCGACAATCACAAAAGTTTTACCCTTTATCTCTATTTCTTCTTTGAGCGTCATGATAATGCCCAGCCAATCAGTGTTCGCGCCGGCGAGTTTTCCTTTGTTGTTGATAATGGTATTTACCGCGCCGATTTCCAGCGCGTCCTTGTCAATATCGTCTAGATACCGCATTACCTCAACTTTAAAGGGAATGGTGACACTGGCGCCGCGGATGTTCAGCGCTTTCATGCC
Source organism: uncultured delta proteobacterium (assembly GCA_963813455.1). GTDB lineage: Bacteria > Desulfobacterota > Syntrophia > Syntrophales > Smithellaceae > UBA4810. The sequence continues at coordinate 288,147 of CAWEZF010000010.1, read as the reverse complement.
ACGTATGGCATTATCCAAATCAAGAACATGGCAGGCGCTGTAATTTTCATTAATATTCATTTTTTGCAGCGCGGCGTTATGGATTAAAGGGGATAGGCTGTGGGCCACAGGATTACCCAGCAAAATAAAATTTTGCGGTTTGGCGGCGCGTAACTTCGCCTGCGGGTCTTTCTTTTTTTTGCCGAGTATTTTATTAAGAGAGTTCATATCGCCAACAGTCAGTTGTCCCGGCGCGGATTGCCCCTGCGGCGAAAGCGTCGCAAAGCCCAGGAAATTACCCATTTGCGTACCGGCAATACGGCTGATATGGCCTTTTTCTCCCATGCACAAGGCGATTATGTTCTGCGACCTTTTGCGCGCGTAAGGAATCAGGCTAAGCACCTTAAAATTATCTTCATAGTCATTCGCGTATGTTACTATCTTTACCACTGCCGGTTTTTCCTTGGCGCAGTTCTGAAATATCTCTTTTAACTTAGCAATCGAAGGTGTTTTTTTAACGTCATGATAAGAGATAATGATTTTCGTTTTACTTCCGTGCCGCGCGCATAAACTTTTTAACTGCTCGATGGCCTTTTTGCCTTCCGCCAGTTCGACATCGATGAAATCAGCCCCCATGCTTATTGCTTCTTGCAGTATGCTTAATTTTTGAGTTTTTGTCTTTGCGGAAGCTGTTTTAATATTTTTTCCCATGGCCATCGCTTCTTCTTTTTTGCGGCAGGTTACGATTATTTTCACACCGGCAGAAAAGCGGCGGGCAGCGCTGATTAATTGTCGCAAATTGCCGTTCGCGATCAAATCCATTCTCAGCTCGATGCAATCAGTCGCAAGAGAGCTTTTTTGCACAGCGCGCAGAGCTTCTTTATTTGTGGATGATGTTATGGGGACGCAAATCATAATCTGCCCCGGGCCTTCGGATATGAGCCTAAAATCCGGAGTAATGTCGTTTTTTCTTTTAGCTCGTTCAGGCACGTCTGGGAACGTTCATCATTAATATGACCGAGCATATCCACAAAGAAGAGATATTCCCAGAGCCTTTCCTTGACCGGATGAGATTCGATTTTAGCAAGATTAATATTGCGGCTGGCGAAAGAATCGAGAGCGCGATGCAATGCCCCCGGAGAATCGGGCGTGGCAAAAATCAAAGAAGTTTTATCATCGCCCGTTGGTTCGCTTTCTCTCCGGCCGATTACCAGAAACCTGGTCATGTTCGAAGAGTTATCTTCGATGCCTTCCGCGAGAATGTTTAATCCGTAGATGTTCGCGGCCAGCGCGCTGCCGATGGCGGCTTCATCTTTTTTGTCGCGAACCATCTGCGCCGCCGCCGCCGTGCTGTCCGCTTCACTCAGCGCGCAGTTGGGCAGATTGGTTTTTAGCCATACCTGGCACTGTGCCAGCGCGTGAGGATGAGAATATATTTTTTTAATATCCGCGATGTTCTCTGCGGAAGAAATCAGGCACTGGCTGATGCGCAAATAAATTTCTGCGCGTATTTTCAAAGGCGTGACGATTAACCTGTCGAGCGTAATATTAACCGAACCCTCCAGTGAGTTTTCCACGGGGACAACGCCCCAGTCGATGGCTTCTTTTTCCACTTCGTCAAATACACGCGCGATGCCGGTTTGCGGAAAAAAGCGGCTTGATTCGCCAAAATGCATTCGCGAGGCCAGATGTGAAAACGAAGCCTCCGGTCCTAAAAAAGCGACCGTGGTAAGCCTTTGCAGGCTGCGCGAGGCGGAAATGATTTCCCGGAAAATTGAATTAACAGATTTGCCGGGCAGGGGGCCCGCGTTTAGTTCCTGCAGGTAGCCGTGAACTCTCGCTTCCTGCGCCGGGTCGTAAACATCGATACCGTCTTCTCCTTTTACTTTTCCTATTTCCAGGGATACTTGCGAGCGTTCATTCAAAAGACGGATAATTTCCCGGTCTTTTTCCTTCATTTTTGTTCTCAGTTCTTCCAAGCGCTTACGCGTCATGATTTCATCTCCTCAATGACTTCGCCGATAATTTCTTTATCCAGGCCTCCATTGATAAATGGCATGCCTATTTTCTTTAACAAAACAAAATGGATTGTGTCACCCTTTTTTTTCTTGTCCATTTGCAGGCGTTTTATGATTTCCTCCGCCGGCAGAGACGCGGGAATCTTTACCGGCAGGTTCGCCAGCCCGATAAGCTCTTCGATGCGCTTTGCCTGGCCCGCATCAAGATAGTTCTTTTTCGCGGAAATTCGCGCGGCGGCAATCATGCCGAGCGCCACTCCTTCACCATGTGATAGTTTGTAATCAGATACTGTTTCCAGCGCGTGTCCCAGCGTGTGTCCGTAATTAAGAATGCGACGCAGTCCCTGCTCGCGTTCATCGATTTCAACAATCGCTTTTTTAATGCGACAGCAGTTTTCCACGATTTTCAGCATTATTACCGGGTCTTTCTGTTTTACCGCGTCCATATTTTCTTCCAGGAGCTGAAACATTTTTTCGTCATCAATAATACCGTATTTGATAATTTCCGCCAGCCCGTTTTCGAATTCTTTTGCGGGTAAAGTGTTTAAAAAATTCAGATCCGCGAATACCTCGGCCGGCTGATAAAAAGTTCCCAGCAGATTTTTCCCCGAAGGCAGGTCGATCGCCGTTTTGCCGCCGATGGCGCTGTCCACCTGCGCGACTAATGATGTGGGAATTTGCACATAAGTAACGCCGCGCATGTAGACCGACGCGATGAAGCCTGTCATGTCGCCCACCACGCCTCCCCCCAAAGCAATCAGGCACGTCGCTCTGTCCGCGCCAAGTTTAAGTAATTTGTCCGAAATATCCAAAACAGTGCCGATATTTTTGGAGGCCTCTCCCGCGGGAAAATCGATCAGGTCGGCGGTGAGGCCGATATTTTTTAAGAGGGCCAGAAAGTTTCCGCCGTGAAGCCGTGCCACATTGTCATCCGTAATGATTATGTATCTGCCTGCTTTTCGGTTTTTATCCATCAGCAGAGCGATTCTGTCGAGAATGCCGCTGCCGATACGGATTTCGTAAGAGGATGAATATTTTTTGTCGAGATTGACTTTTATTGAACGCATATAGTTGCTCCGTTATTTCAGTGTCTGATTACCGCGGAAAGAGCTCTGATTTCATCCATCATCTGGTAGAATTTTTCCGGCTTAAGTGACTGAGCTCCGTCGCATACGGCTCTTTCCGGCGCGGGATGCATTTCGACAATAAGGCCGTCGGCGCCTACCGCTACCGCGGCGCGCGCGAGCGGAATAACATATTGCCAATGGCCCGCGGCGTGACTGGGATCTACAATTACCGGCAGATGTGTGAGGCCTTTTAAAACAGGCACCGCGCTGATGTCAAGAGTGTTTCTGGTGGCTGTTTCAAAAGTTCTGATGCCGCGTTCGCAAAGCATGACGTTGGGATTTCCCGCGGCCAGGATGTATTCCGCCGACATCAGGAGTTCTTCTATCGTCGTCATCATTCCACGTTTTAATAGCACCGGTTTGCGCGAATGGCCGCAGGCTTTGAGCAGGGGAAAATTTTGCACGTTACGCGCCCCGATTTGTAAAATATCGGCGTAAGATTCCACCAGATCAACGTCAGCGGGATTAATTATTTCCGTGATTACCGGTATGGATGCTTTTACGCGCACCTGATCCAAAAGTTTGAGCCCTTCCTCTTCCATTCCCTGGAAGCTGTAAGGTGAAGTCCGCGGTTTGTAGGCGCCGCCACGCAGAATCTGCGCGCCGCCTTTCTTGGCGATGTAGGCTGATTCCAGAAGCTGTTCTTCGCTTTCCACCGCGCAGGGGCCGGCCATTACCACAAAATCCGGGCCGCCGATTTTTACCGTGCCCACGGAAATTACCGTGTTTCCCTGATGCGATTCGCGGCTAGCCAGTTTATATGGTTTTAATATAGGAATCATTTTTTCCACTCCTTCCAGGAATCCCGCCTGCTTGAGACCTTCTTTTTCGCGCTCATCACCGATAACTCCGATAAGCGTGCATTCGACACCGCGCGACGGATGAGCCGTAAATCCCAGCGACTCAATCCAATGGATTACTTCTTCGATCTGTTTTTCTGTTGCCTGTTTTTTCATCACAATAATCATAATTTCCCTCTCCTTAAATAAAAAAGGCCATGACGATTTGCGCCGCCATAGCCTTTAAAAACACAAAAGCCATGGGCGGCTTGCTTGATCCACCCATGGCTGTTTTCGGTTATGTTACCTTAACTAGTCCTCCGTGCGCGATGGGCAGACCAATGCAAAATAGGTATAAAACCAGTAGCCGTAAAAATTGTTAATTGCATTGAGTTTTCTGTCCATCGATAAAAACCTGTCCTTTATATGAACCTCATATAAACAAAGTAAAAATGTTTGTCAAGAGAAAATATTTAAAAAAGTTAATTAAATTTGTGTTTTAGGAGCGAGCCCCGAAATTTTCTCTTTTAGGCGATAAATATGTCTTAATCGCCCTGTTCCATTCCCTCCATTCTTTTTGTTGCCTCATCCGTGGCCTGCACGGCCTTGTTTGCCCTATCTCCGACTTTTTTAGCTTTATCCAGAGCAGGAAGAGAATATTCCGCCCCACCGGTTAAGACAGTTGTTACCGGTTTGGAAAAATGCTTAAACCAGAAATAAATGCCGGCGACAATCATGATTAAAATTATCAGGAAAACTATCTTCAATGAACCTTTTTCTTTTTCCATTTGTTCCCTCCTTTTTCCTGTTCCCAACAAATAATGCTCATTTTTTCTGCGGGATGATTTCCAGCCAATAGCCATCGGGATCATTAATAAAGTAGATCCCCATCTCTTTGTTTTCAAAACAGATGCAGCCCATTTTTTCGTGCCGGGCGTGCGCGCCGGCAAAGTCGTCAACCTTGAAGGCCAGGTGAAATTCATTGTCTCCCAGGTTGTAAGGTTCGGATCTTTCGGCAAGCCAGGTGAGTTCCAGCTGATGCGGCATCTTGCCGTCAGAGAGAAAAACAATAATAAAGCTTTTATCCGGCGCTTCATAGCGTTTTACTTCGGCAAGCTGCAGTGCCTCTTTATAAAAGGTCAGGCTTTTTTCCAGATTTAAAACGTTTATATTATTGTGGGCAAAGGTAAATTGCATACGTTGAATCCTTCCCTATGGCTTTATCATAACCTTGATGGCTTTGGGGTCTTGAAGCTGAGCTTTGAAGGCTTGCGCCGCATCATCCAGCGGGAAAACATGTGTAATCATGTCTTTGGTTTTAGCTTTGCCGCTTTTGAGCAGTTCAATTGCCGCGGGGAAGTTTCCGCCCAGGCAGCCGACAAGCGTCAGGTTTTTGCTCAGCACCGATATCGGATCCCACGAGATTGGTTCTTCATAAACGCCCACGAGCATTACTTTACCCCCGCCGCGAGTGATGGCTACAGATTGGTCGAATGTTTCCTGCTTGCCCGCGCATTCGATTACGGTGTTCACGCCGAGGTTGCTTGTCGCCTCCATAATTATTTTAGCCGCGTCTTCTTTAGCCGCGTCTATTACCAGATCCGCGCCGCAGGTTTTCGCGACGGCAAGGCGCGATGGTCTTCTGCCGCTGGCGAGAATCTTCGCCACGCCCATGGCTTTGAGCACCTGAATAGAATAAAGGCCGATTACCCCCAATCCGATAACGGCAACGATTTCGTTTTCCTTGGGTTGGGCGCGGTTTACGGAAAAGTAGGAAATGGAAAGGGGTTCTACCGAAGCCCCGTCCTCATAAGATAGTTCTTCCGGCAGCGGAAAAACATTGCGCCCCAGCGCGGCAAAAGGCACATGAACATATTCGGCCATCGCGCCCGGAAGCTGATAGCCCAGAAGCGCCATATCAGAACAGCGGTGCGATTTACCCTGCTGACACCAGTAGCATTTACCGCAGGGGGAAAATCCCACTGCGGTAACGCGCATGCCGGTTGTAACGCCTTGGACACCGGAACCGACTTCAACAATATCGCCGCTGAATTCATGCCCGAAGATAGTTCCTTTGCCTTCGTCTTTTTTATAAACATGCAAATCTGAGCCGCAAACGCCGCAAAGTTTAACCTTGATGATTACTCCGTGGGATTCACAAACAGGATCGGGCACGTTTTGCACTCTTATGTCTTGTTCTCCGCCCAGCACAGCCGCCTTCATTTTTTGCTCCTTTTTTACTTAATTCTTCTTACTTCTATAGCCTGAGAAACCCCCCTGACTTCCATATAATATTTTCCGTCTTTTTGGATGATTTCCACTTCTGGATTAACGGCGAAATGATTCAAGAATTTGGCTTCGCTTTGCCGCCATTTCTGGCCGTCGGTAAATTCGAAAATCGTTGAGCTATTTTTAAAGCCCTTGAATTTTCCTTTGATTGTCCCTTTGGATATGACATTTTTTCTCTCTTCCATCGAACACCTCCCGACGTTAGAGTCAATAATTACAGATATTAAATTTCCGTTTTGTTTTTTATATACTCCGATCAGCGCTTATTGTCATGTCAATTATTTCTTCGGGCACGGCGCTAGAATTTTGGTTTTGGCTGATCGGCACGTGCCAATTCATCCAGCTCCGCTCTTTTGGGGCGAAAATAAAACATCCCAAGCGCGGATATAGCGAGAAATATGTAGAAAGTTTGATAATCCGCGCCGATTAAGAAAAGCACTAAGCCGAAAATCGCGATACTTTCACTCATTGCCAAGGAAGCCACGACCGCAGCTGTATATTTCATCATATACGAAGGCTGATTAGAAAATTCTTTTCTGTCTTTGTATCGTTGTGCCGAAAAACTTGTATTTTTTATAATCCACTTTCTTATAAAGTGACCTAAAAATAATACTATAACTGAAACCCCATAAAAAATATTGCGCAAAAGCTCCAGCGGTAAATCCTCTCCCATGGGAAGCCTTACTTCTTTCCTTATTTCTCCACCGAACGCGTAAACAATATAAAGGTAAATCAATAACGACCCCATCATTGCCGCCCATATAAGCCATAGTTGTTTCATTCCTTTTTCAACCGCTTCTTTTTCCGTTTCATTCAGCATTGTTTGCCTCCTCCCTTTTTTTATCGATTATCATTAAGAAAAAAAACAAGTCAAGCGCAATACCCTTGTTTTGAACATAAAAAAGTTGGTTTTGTGTGTCAATCAAATACTTAGGACGAAATTTAACTACAGGCAGACAAAGCGCTGTGTCTAAAAACATGCAGGTTGAAGTATTTAAACAGATCATGATAGGGTCGGGCAAATTATTGCGAGGGCTTGTTTAATGAGAGGAACTAACCGCGCTGATATCAAAGTAGGCGCGCGCGTAAAAGTTGTGCAGAAGCAGGATCAGCGGACAGGCAATCTGACCGAAGGCATCGTGCAGAATGTTCTTACAAAATCAGGCATTCATCCGCATGGGATCAAGGTGCGTCTGGAGGGCGGGATAGTGGGCAGGGTCAAAGAAATAATCTGATACCCTTTCGCTTGTAATCGAAATGGTATAGTGCACGACATATAGATTTCACTATGCTCAAATACAAACAGAGGTTTTATGCAGATATTTGTTGATGCGGATGCTTTTCCGAATGTTATTCGAGACATCTTGATCAAAGCATCCTTGCAATTAAATGTTACGCTGATCTTTGTGGCCAATAAACCGTTGCGCCTCGAGAAGTTGGCAAATCTATCCCTGATCCTGGTTCCGGAGGGGCCTGATGTGGCCGATGATCGCATTGCCCAGTTGGTAAAGCCGGGCGACCTTGTGATAACAGCTGATATCCCGCTTGCCGATAGGGTAGTCGCCAAAAAAGCCTTTGCGATGAATCCCCGCGGCAAACTCTATACGGAGCACAACATCAAAGATAGGCTCGCTATGCGCAATTTGCTCAATGAACTAAGAGATAACGGCATGATAACGGGCGGCCCGGCTGAGTTTGGCAAAAAAGACCGTCAGGCATTTGCCAACCAGTTGGACAGCTTTTTAATCAGACAGCTGAAATTAGAAAACGCAACAAAACAACAAATACCGAAGTAGGTATACTGTCCTCCGAATTCATTCTTGTTCTGTCAATTAATTAAAACCTTTCCCCTTTTTATATTTTACCGCTAACAAAATTTTGTAATATTTTTCTTGTTTCAATGTCTGCTTTTTTTTGAGATAAGTTTCTAAAGCAGAGTTTAGTTATTCTTTTAAGATTAGTCTTTGTTCTCCCCTTTTTTGTTTCTATTTTCCAATTGGTTTGATCAACTTTGATCTTCTCAACTTCATAACAGGATTTTGCAAGACCAGATGACCATCTATACCCATTTTGTAGTCTCTTTTCGTTCCAGTTCCTATATACATTTAACTGCTCGATTGCATGTCGCATTTTTCCTGCAGATTGATATCTTTTTGATGGGGAAATGTTCATTGCTTTATTAATGACTCTTCTTAATGATAAAGGAATAAAATCTCTATAATTATTTCTATCAGGATATGTTCCGGCTAGTATTCTTTCTCTGACCTTGTCTAATGGCACTTGGGGTAAAAAACTATCCCCGTTAACAAGCCTATAATAAGTAACTCCACAAGCATAGATATCTGAAAGGATAGAGTAATCCTTTAAAGAATTAACTTCTGGGGCTAAATGCAATATATATTGATACTGTTTTACTAACGATAAATTTACCGTAGATAAGTCTGGCAAAGCTAATCCAAAATCAGATAATTTGCCTTCATTAGCCTTTCCTATTAGAATATTCGCTGGCTTTATGTCGCGATGAAGAATATTTTTTGTATGTGCATGTTCAAGGCCTCTTAACACATCGATCATAATAGATTTTGCTCTGGTCAAGTGCACATATGCACCACTTGCTTCATCTTCTAGGCTTCCTCTTTCTATATATTCCATTGAAAGATAAATTCTTCCGTCACTAAATCTACCAGTGTCAAATATACGAACTATGTTAGGATGCTCAGCAAGTTTTAATATTTGCGCTTCTTGAAATAAATTTTCTCGATTAATAGCTTTGTCAGGCGGAATACATTTGAGAGCACATGTTGAATTCAATCCCGTATCTATAGCTAACCATACTTCACCAAAATTTCCCGAACCTAACCGTTTTTTAAAATCAAATGAATTCGCCATTATCTGATACAACTCCATGCAACTAATACAGCCTCTTGGATTTTTTCAGATTCTTTTTTGAAATCTGGGAAAAAATTACACTCCAGGTCAGCTAGATACTTAGCTTTGCCTTTTAAACCGAGATCTTTTGCTATTGTAACTTTTGGTTTTCTGAAAATAGCCTTTATCCCAGAGTTTGCAGCTGACAAATACACGATGGTTTCATTTTCTATACGTTCGATAAAAGCCTTTCCTCTTGATGCCATAGGCTCAGCACCTTTAATACCAATTACTCTTATAGAAGGGTTTTTCTCAAACAATTCTTGCAGCTCTTGTAGAAACCATTTTAAGCTGTTTGGTTTTGAATAGCCTTTAGGAAAAGCGATGGTGTCTTTTTGATCAACTTTGGGAGACTCTTTTGTGCCCGATAAAATCGCAAAAGAATAATCATGATTACTGCACCTGATGCCTAGAAAAGCCATTATTAAGGATACCTCCTAATGATTTGACTTTTTAAATAAATCTAACGACGTAGCTAAGCGGCCGTTAATTCGTTAATTAGGTATAGTAGCCTATTTTTAAATACATTTTAAGTTTGAAACAATGGGTTTAAATATACTCGCAATATGTTTCATGTTCAAGTTCTTTTGAGAACCGATTCGCTGGATTGCTTAGTCTCATCTGCTGGTAATTTTCATTTAATTTTTACCAGAAAATCACGGAATGCTTCAACCGGCTGGGCACCGACGATTTTATGTTTGTTGTTTATTATAAATGTAGGAACGCCTGTTAAGCCTATCAATTGCCCTTCTTTTCTGGCATCGTCCAATCGCGACGCATAACGATCGTCTTTAACGGCGCTGAGAATTGCTTTTTTATCAAGACCGCTTTTTTCGGCAACAGTGGCAATGACGTCCAGATTGCCGATATCCAAACCTTCGGTAAAATAAGCATGAAAAATATTTTCATGAAAAGAATTATATTGTCCCTTATCGCGGGCAAACTCAGAGGCCATAAGCGCCGCTCTGGAATTGGAAAGAAGTGCCCGATTGCCGAAGACAACGCCAACTTCTTTTCCTCGCGTGTTCAACTGCTCATAAAAAGACGAGAGATCGTAACCTTTGAATCTTTCGGAAAGCAATACTCCGGCAGGCGGCGTCTCCGGATGAAGCTCATAGCTTATCCAGTTCTCCTCAATCGCGTAATCTTTCTTCAGCCTGTCGACAATGCCCTTGCCGATATAACAGAAGGGTCAGATATAGTCGGAAAATATTTTGAAGTTTATCATTGCTTTATTCATCTACGATATTTGCTTTTCAATTAAATCGATGATTTCCTGATTCGACGGAATGTCTGCCATGGAATGGCCGTAATGCACAAACCGAACCGTGCCTGATTTATCAATCAGCATCTGCGCGGGTAATCTGCCCAGTTTGAAGAGTTTTACCTCCTGGCCGTATAATTTTAAAACTTTATGTTCAGGATCGGGCAGGCCGATAAACGGCAGATTTTCCTTTGCCCAGTATTCCCGAAAGGCTTCGGACTTTTCCGGCCCGGCAACGATGATTTCCGTATCCAGTTTTACAAATTTTTCATAATCCCGGCGCAACTGCGCCATGTGCGCGCGGCAGAATGGTCAGAAAAAACCGCGGTTGAAAACCACCAGAACATTCTTTTTATTGCGAAAATCGGCAAGGGAAACGCTTTTGCCGGTGAAGTCATTCAAGGTAAAATCCGGCGCCGGTGTGTTTAGTTCTACTCGGGACATGATTTGTTGCACTCCTGTAAAATAAGTGAGAGAAATATACTAATAATGTTTATACAGTTCAAGTTTTAAAAAGACCGAAGGCTTAAGGCCAAAGACCGAAGGTTAGACCAAAAAAATTGTGGAAAAACTTTAAACTAAAAAATTTCTTTAGAAAAAGATGTTGTAAAAATAGTGTCCGCCAGATTATTAATAAACAGTTTCTAATTTGTTGAGGGTTTTTTGGCAAACAAACCAAACACTAATCATGACATTTTTTCCCGAGAGGCGAATCCACGCGGCCTGTATCGCTGGATTCCGCTTCTCGCCGTATTGCGTGATTACAAAACAGCATGGCTGGCACGGGATATGGTAGCCGGCCTGGTGCTGACGGCGATGCTTGTGCCCGTGGGCATGGGTTACGCGCAGGCGGCGGGACTGCCCGCCATTTACGGTTTATATGCCACGATTGTTCCGCTCATTGCTTACGCGATATTCGGGCCGAGCCGCATTATGATTCTGGGTCCTGATTCGGCTTTAGCCGCGTTGATTGCCGCGACGATTCTGCCGCTGGCCGCCGGCGATGAAAGTAAAGCCGTGGCGCTTGCCGGCATGCTGGCCATTCTTACAGGCTTCTTATGTGTCGCGGCGGGAGTGGCACGCTTCGGTTTTATTACCGAACTTCTTTCCAAGCCGATCCGTTACGGCTATCTCAATGGCATCGCCCTGACAGTAATTATCAGTCAGCTACCGAAAGTTTTCGGTTTTTCCGTAAACGGCAGTTCTTTCTTGCAGGAAATTAGATTGCTTATCGAAGGTATGTTGAGAGGTCAAATAAACTGGACGGCTTTCGCCATCGGTTTTTTCTGCCTCGTTGTTATTTTCGGCTTTCGGCGCTGGTTTTCCCGAATCCCGGGCATTTTGATTGCTGTTATTGTGACGACAATCGCCGTCACGTATTTTGACCTTTTCTCTACAGCGGGAATTGCTGTTGTGGGCGCGATGCCACAAGGGTTACCCGCATTTCAGATTCCGAGCGTTTCGTTTTCCGAATTAAGTTATCTGTTTGCAGGAGCCGTGGCTATCGCGCTTGTTTCTTTTGCCGATATGAGCACACTGTCGCATGCCTTTGCTGTGCGTGGCGGTTATGAAGTGGACAGCAACCAGGAAAGTATCGCCCTGGGCGCGGCCAATATCGCGGCCGGATTTTTTCAGGGTTTTCCCATCACGAGCAGCGCCTCACGCACGCCGGTGGCCGAATCAGCCGGAGCCAAGACACAAATTACCGGCGTGGTCGGCGCTTTATGCATCGCGCTTTTGCTGATCTTTGCCCCGTCGCTTCTAAAAAATCTTCCCCAGGCGGCACTGGGCGCTATCGTCATTTTTGCCTGCATCAGACTGGTGGAAATAAAGGGTGTGGCGCGTCTGTATAAATTGCGCCGTGGCGAGTTTGTGCTGTCTATTATTTGTTTTTTAGGTGTCGTATTGATGGGCGTCATTAAAGGAATTTTTATCGCGGTGGGCATTGCCTTGTTTGCTTTTATCTGGCGGGCATGGAAGCCTTATAATGCCGTGTTGGGTCACGTTGACGGGCTGAAAAGTTATCATGATATTACGCGGCATCCGGAGGCGCGGCTGATTGACGGGCTGGTGCTTTTCCGCTGGGACGCGCCGCTGTTTTTTGCCAACGCGGAAACTTTCCGCGATCAGGTACTGCGCGCGGTGGCGCAGGCGCCGACGCCGACCAGATGGGTGGTGGTCACGGCGGAGCCGATTACCGATGTGGATATTACCGCCGCCGATATGCTTGAGGATCTCGATGGTAAACTACATGCTGCCGGCATAGAATTGTGTTTCGCGGAAATGAAAGATCCGGTGAAAGACACGCTAAAATGTTACGGTCTTTTTGCCAGATTCGGCACGGATACTTTTTTCCCGACCATCGAGCATGCCGTGGAGCGTTATTTGTCTGTATATAAAAAGTAAAATGCGCCGGTTCTGTTATTTAAGTAAACGGTTGACATAAAGTACACAATTCTAATATATACGCAACGCGCAGGCAGAATTACGGCGCAAAAAATAGTAGCTGTGTTGAGAAATGAAAACGATCGGTTTAATAGGCTGTGGAGCCTGGGGCTCTAATATACTGAGAGATTTGCTAGCGCTTAACAGTCGTGTTTATGTGGTGGATATTAATTTTGAGGCAAGATCAAGAGCCGAAGCTAAAGGGGCTTCTGAAACATTCTCGAATGTGAATGATTTACCAGCCTGTGACGGTTATATCGTGGCTGTCCCTATCCCTGATTTAACAAAGGAATGTGCTTCTTTGTTAAAATATAAAAAGCCTATCTTTTCGGAAAAAACCTTATGCATGTCCCTAGGGGACTTTCATCTATTAAATAATGCTGGCGGTTCGGATTATATTTTCGCTATGCATAAATGGCATTATCACCCCGGCATTGAAGCGTTGCGTCTTGTTCACCAATCGGGGAGGATAGGAAAGATAGAAGAATTATGCGCAACAAGGCACCACTGGGTAAAAGATTTTCACGGCGGAGATGTTTTTTGGACGCAAGCTGTTCACGACCTCACTATTGTCAAACATATATTAGGATATATTCCGAATGAAATTAAGGCCATTAATGTTATTAAAAATGAAGACGCCTTGCCTGTTAGTTTTACCGCTATTTTAGGGGATAAACCCACAGTGGTTCTTTCCGTAAGCGGCAGGCATTGCAATAAAATAAGCGGTTTTAGTATTCACGGGAAGAAAGGTTCTGCCTCGCTTCATGATGCTCTTGATGATCATATTATAGTGAGAGACATGGAGTTAATTATGCCGGCCCGGAGTGTAAGTATAGCAAAAACGCTGAGCTGTTGAATCTTAATGAGTATTTGGAAGATGATTTCCTGTGGCATCCCCAACGGGTAAAAAGGCTGGATGAATTAAACAGTGATAATTATGACTTCATCGGCACAAAGCACCGGCCGCCGATGTTCAGCGATTATATCCAAAAGATAATTCAATTACGTAGTGATGAACATAAAGAAGCAAGACAAAGCGAACCTGCCGTCAGCTTTTCTTATCCCAACATTTTATGATTTTGATTTCTGCCAATAAAGGAATATTCTTTTAGGCTATTACGGCTGATATCGCGGTAATCCTCGATCATTTCTCAGGCGTCTTCGTTTTCTCTGAATGCGCCAGAATCCGATTTGTTTCAGCGGCCAATTATCCTCCCCATAGAAATTCATGACAGTTAAAATCAGGCTGTAGAAAAGGTCTTTTAACGCTTGGCGAACAGAAATTTTGTTAGTTTGACGGGCTAACACTGTGGCTGCTTCAAACAAAACCTCGTTCTGTAAATCAACAGGATTGCTGATAATTAAATTTAGGTAACGAGATTGAGGAATCTTTGAATCCGGAGCATATATGCGCCATAACAATGATGGAAATTTTAGCAGGCTCAATTGCGGATAAAACAAGATTTGTTTACCGGCCAAATAAACCCGACGCTGAAAGTCCATATCAACGGCTCTGTTAAGCTTAAAATGGTCTCCCCATGTGCCGCAATCCTTAATAATATCAAGATTATGCAACCAGGAAGAGGGGAAAACAAAGTGATTTTTGTAAGTTCTTCCTGTGCTGGGAGGGCCGACCGTGTAGGAAAGGCCTTCAGGGCTAAACACCGCACTTAACGGATGCACTAAATCGGCATTGGTTTTTTTGATAAAAGATACCAGATTGGACAAATGCCACGGAAGCCACAAATCGTCATGCCCCAGATAGGCGATAAAATTCCCTTTTGCTCTTTTCAGGCCTTCGTTGTTAGGGGCTCCTTGGCTTCCGGAATTAGATTCTCTGTTGTACCAGTTGAGCCTTTTATCCGAAAAGGACGGCACAACTTTCTCGGAATCGTCTGTACACGCGTCGCCTATCACCCAGGCTTCGAAATTTTGAAAATCCTGATTCAAAAGACTTTTAAGCGCATAATAAAGCGTTCTACTGCTGTTATATGTTGCGATTATTACAGTTACTTCCGGGTTCTCATTCATGCTAAACTTGATGATTAATGTTCTTTTTTATTAAAGCATTATAAAAGATAGATTTTTTATGTCAACAAAAATACTCGCTACAAAATATACAGAGATGGCGCTTTGTGTTGAAAAACGGCAGTTTTTGGCAATCTTAAAAAATGTTGTAAAAAAGGTATGGCAAGGTTATAAAAAATGCAGAATATGATTTAAAGAGGGATTCTGTATGAAAAAAGTTGTTTATCACGGCATCCGCGATATCAGGGTGGAAGATGCGCCGGAAGTAAATCCGGGCAGGGGAGAAGTAAAAATCAAAATAAAATACTGCGGTATCTGTGGTTCGGATCTGCATGAATATCTGCACGGACCTTTTCCGGAAAGCCCTTTTGGTCATGAAGCCTGCGGCGAAATTGTCGCCTTGGGAGAAGGAGTAAAAGATTTTGCCGTCGGTGAGCGCGTGTGTTCTGTTCTTCCCGGTTCGTTTGCCGAATTTATAAACTGCCCTGTAGAAAGAGTGCTCAAAATCCCCGCCGACATGGATTGGAAACGCGCGGCGGTGGTCGAGCCTCTGTCCGGCGCGGCTTACGCGCTGGAACGTGCGCAAATAAAAGGCGATGAAACTGTTTTAATCGCCGGATGTGGCACGGTGGGCTTGATGATTCTTCTGGGGCTCAAAGCCATGGGCGTGAAAAATATCTATATGAGTGATCTTTTGGATTACCGACGTGACAAGGCAATGCAGTTGGGCGCGACGCTGACCTGGAATCCCTTGGAAGTAAAGACATCAACGAAAATCAAAGAACTTACAGGCGGCAAAGGAGCTGATCTGGCCATAGAAGCCGTGGGCATTGAGGCGACTTTGAAGGATTGCCTTTCTTCGGTAAAATTCGGCGGCAAAGTCATTGTGCAGGGAATTTTCACCCAGCGGGCTTTAGTGCATATGCTGGGTTTTGTCACCCGCGAGACCACCATGATCGGCACCAATTCCATCAATCCGCAAATGGCGCTGGAGTGGATTAAAGCCGGCAATATTTGCCCGGAAAGCGTAGTGACTAAAATTATCCCTCTGGAAAAAATCAAGGAAGAGGGGTTCGAAGTTCTGGCCGGAAACAACAAAGGGGATATTAAAATTCTGGTCGCGCCTTTTGGCGCATAAAACCGCCGCGGGTCGATCAAGAGCGCCGCTTTTTTATAGCGGTGATAATGGCCTGAGCAGTGGGCTTGTCGTCCGTTCAGTATATAATTTATTGATTGGCAACACTAAAGTATTTGCTTTATGTCCAAAGATCTTTGGCCGCGTGGCCGAGCCCCAGCTCGATGAGTTTTTCTTTTTTTGGTTTGCCGCTGTCCCAGTCCCAGCCGCTCACATCATAAAATTCTTTCAGCATCAAATCCATGTCAGGTTCCATGCCCGCTGTTGCCCCTTCTTTAAGCGCCCGCCGGGCAATTTTCGGCAATTTGTCGTCTTTTCTGGTGACGCCGAGTTTATTGTTGATTGCCCGCTTCAGGTTAAAGGAGCGTTCCCCGAAAGTCAGCAAGTCCATGGTTCCGAAATCATAACCGGTGATAGCCGCAAGCGCGCGCGCGATCATTCCGGCGGTCATGGGTGAAAATTGACAGAGAGTGAAGCTGTTGTATAGTTCGCAAAAATGGAGCGCTTTTGCCGTCAGCGCGCCCTTTTGAGCGGGGTTGTTTTTGTCGGAAAAGGTTATTCCCACTTCCAGGGCGGATTCATTTCCCGGCGCGTCAAGGTGATAAAAAGCGCCTTTCAGGTGGCAGGCGCCTCTGGGGCCGACCGCGTAGGATAAGGCCGCTCCTTGATAAGCGCGCGCATCGTGCATAGGGAATTCCAGCCCCTTCACGTGAGCCGCTTCTTCGGGATCTGCTCCGAAAGCAGCCGCCATCTCTTTAACGCCTTTGGATAATATAACTCCGATGCCTTCCTGCTTGATAATCATGTCCAACAGTTTGAGAATAACTTCTGAGTCCCCCCATTTGATTTCCATGCCCGCTTTTTCTTTGGTGATAATCCCTTTTTCGTACAGATGCATCGCGAAGGCGATGGATACGCCGGCGGATATCGTATCAATTCCGTGCGCGTTACATAAGTGATTGGCCCTGACCACGGAATCAATATCAAAATTCATGCACAGTGGTCCGAATGCGGCCACGGTTTCGTATTCAGGTCCGTCAACTCTTTTGATATCTTCATTGAAATTTTTAATAACCCTGCCGCATCCGATGAGGCAGCCGGTGCAGGCGTAATTTGTCATGGTGTAGCGCTTTCTGAATGCCGGTCCGTGAAGTTTTTCCACGGGGAAAATGCTTTTTGTAAAATATTTTGTTGGCACATCACCCAGGCGCATTCCCAAATCGATATACATATTCGTTCCGTATAATTTATATCCATTGGCGTTAGGGTAATTTCTGATGCAGTCACGAACTTCTTCGATCAGCGATTTCAGCGCATTGCTGTCCGCAATTTCCGCTTTCAGATTTCCGGATACGGTTACGGCTTTGAGGTTTTTTGCGCCCATCAGCGCTCCCAAGCCGCATCTTCCCGCGGTTCGGCCTTCATCGTTCATTATGCCGGCATATTTTATTAATTTTTCTCCTCCCGTGCCGATACAGGCGGTGGAATTTTTTTCACCCACTTCCTGATCGATAATCTCCTGTGTCTGATAGGAATCCTTGCCCCAGAGGTGAGAGGCGTCTCTAATTTCCGCTTTGCCTGCACCCATCAATAAATAAACAGGTGAAGCCGCCCTGCCGGTAATAATTATTCCGTCATAACCGGTACCTTTAAGGCGTATGGGAAAGCTCCCCGCTGTTGTCGCTTCCCCCCAGAGGCCGCTTCCCGGAGCGATGCCGCAGATAGCCGCCCTGCTGACCATAGGAATGCCGGAGCCGACAAAGGGCCCGGTGGCAAATACCAGCGGATTTTCCGGCGCCAGCGGGTTCATGCCCGGTTTTACGTAATTATATATAATGCCGGCGGCCAAGGTTGAACCCCCGACATATTTTTTTAAATCATCATCGCTTATCGGAAAATCTTCAATTTTTTTGTCCGTCAGGTTCACCTTCAATAATTTACCGAAATATCCTTTCATAAAATCACCTCCAAATTTCTGCGTCCATGTTCAGTAATTTGCCATCGTAGGCGCACGTAAAAACGTCCATTAACTGAGCGCGTGTCAAATCAAACCAGCCAAAGTAGAAAGCCGGATCGGTGGGAGTCTGGTCCAGGATAAAATCAATGTTTTTTTCAAAGTCGTCCCGGGAAACACCCGCTTCTTTCAGGCTAATGGCCAGATGAAGCTCGGACATCAGCCCGCGAATCTTTTCGATGAGATTAGAAAGGCTTTTTACGTCAGAGCCAGTGTCTCTGATACCCATTACATCGCATATCTCCAAATACCGATCCGTCGCTTTTGAATAGACCTGAAGCTCATAGGGAATGAACAACAGGACCATGGCGCCATGATGAATGTGATATAGGCCGCCGATTGTATGCCCCAAAGCATGCGAAATTCCCGAGCCGACATTGCTAAGGGGAATTCCCGCCATCATTGCCGCCTGCTGCATCTTGATTCGGGGCATGAGGTCGTTGCCGTCCCTGTAGGCCCTGGGAAGCCATTCAAAAACCATTTTTATGGTTTTCAGAGCGATAGCCTGATTCAGCTCGTCAGATCTCGGGGCCATGAAGCCGTCGATAGCATGAGCCAAGGCGTCTCCTCCGGTCCCCGCGGTGAGTTGCGGCGGCATGCCAACGGTTAGTGTCGGGTCAAGCAGGGCGAAATCAGGAACAAGCTCGGGCAGAGCACCGCCTACCCCTAATTTTACTCCATCGGGAAAAGAGATTACGGCAACGCCGGAAACTTCAGAGCCTGTTCCGCTTGTTGTGGGAATGGCCACCAGCTTGGCTTTATTGCGCAGATTCAAAGGGATAATGGGGCTCAATATTTCGATATTAACATCCGGATGCTCGTAGAGCAGCCACGCTCCTTTGGCCGTATCAATCGATGATCCTCCGCCCAGGGCAAAAATGAGATCGGGGCCAAACTTTCGCATCTTATCCGCGCATTCTTTCACGGTTTCAATCGGCGCATCCGGCCTGGCTTCTTTCCATATCTCGAATTTTATGCCGTGCCTTTTTTCATAGGGGGCCATGACCTTTGCAGCAAAGCGAACCGCGTACTCATCAGTCACCAAAAAAGCTTTTTTTGTTTTGCATTCTTTCGCCACCAGGTCGACAACATCGGGAAGAAAACCGGCTTTATCGAGAAAAAGATTCAGCCCGGAAAATATTCGGGGCACAAAAAAAGGTTTTTGCGCTTCCTTTAAAAATTCGGCCTGTACCATCGGCCCACCCCATGTTCTCAATAAATATTCGTGCGACCAGTAACCCATGACTTCTACCTCCCTGCAATTTCGGCAATTGGTTTAATTACTGCCGTTCGGATGACGCGCAATTTTAGTCAGTTTCATCAGGTTGTGACAAACTTCAAGGCGGCTCCAAACCAGGTAAAAGAATGAACCTTGCCGTCAATGCTGACCTGGTGATTTTGCAGCGCCCTTTTGATGCCGTCTTCTCCTTCTTTCATGCTTCTAAAGGCGATTTTCGCGTCGCTCCAGATCATTGCCGCGTCGTATTCACCCAGCGCGTTGTCTGAGAAGAAACCGCCGTTTTTAAAGATGAAGCGCTTTCCTTTTCTGCCGTCTTTGGTTTTAATGACGATCCGGCATTCATGGCCCATGAGAAATTTTTCAAAGCCCTTATTCGTTTTTAGGGTTTTTTTGAATTTCCAGGCCAGCAAGTTTAAAAAAAGTGAAAATCCCATAAACTGCTCCTTTAGGCGTGTTTTTCGTTAAGGCGGAATGATTACTATGATTAAATATATAGTTAAACCGCCTTTAGTTCAAGAACATAAAAAGCCTGAAGGCCATAACGCTTATCAGTTCGACAATACTTGAGCAACGTAAGATGATAACCTTTTTATGTTTCACATATCGCAATAAATTTCACGGCGTGACAATGCTGAAAAAGGGTTCATGTTCATCCAGAAGCGCCATCATTTCATTGAGTTTTTTAATGCTTCCCTGATATTTAATTTGGCCGAGCAAAATCCGGGCGGGAAAAGTGGTTTGGCCGGCGATGACCCTGTTGAAAAGATCCCTACTGATTTCAATTGAACAGTCAGCGCTTTTTGACTGCCTTCCAGCTATGTGGTTCAGGACGGAGTTATCCAGATATAAAAGGTAGCGCTCATTTGTATCCGAAAAATGCCAGTTAATCGTGATTGCTTTTCCCTTGGCTTTTGGTCCGTTCAGGCGCACAGCCATGCTGTCAAAAATCATATCCGGCGTAAGCGCCTGCACAACATCAAGTGGCGGGAGTATTTTTTCCCGAGGTTTCCTGACGCCGTGTCTCAGTTCCTGGGCTCCGAAGAGATAGAAATTTCTGAAGACAGCTGATTCGGATTGATAGCCGAGCTGTTCGAGGGCATCAGCCTGCAGGCGGCGGGCCGTCTCGTTTTCGGGATCGGCAAAGACCACATGATTTACCACCTGGGCTACCCAGCGGTATTCGCCTTTCTCGAAGGCTTCTCCTGCCTTGGCGAGGACGAGGTCGGCGCCTCCCATGAATTCGACATATTTTTTGCTCGCTTCTACCGGAGGCAGAGGATTAAAATTGGCAGGGTTGCCGTCAAACCAGCCCAGGTATTGCTGATAAACGGCTTTGGTGTTCCATCCTACTGTGGCGTAGTAATCACGATTAAACCATTCATGGGCTAATGTGTCCGGAAGCTGCAACTCTTCGGCAATTTCTGTCATAGTGTAACCATGATTAGCCAGTCGCAGGGTTTGGTCATGGATATATTTATATGCAGCGGCTTGTTTGCTCAGAAAATTGATGATCCTCTCTTTTCCCCAGCGGGGCCATGTATGACCGAGCATAACAACATCAGATTCGTCGGCGAACAACTCTATCGCTTCACGAATAAAGCCGGCCCATGCTTTAGCGTCGCGTATCTGAGAACCCCGCGGGGTGAGCAGGTTGTGAAGAGTGGCCACGCAGTTGTCGGCCATAAAAAGAGTTCGCAGTTGGGGAAAATGAAAATTCATATTTGCCGGCGCTTCAGTTCCCGGCGTGAGCTGAAAGACGATTCTTACGCCGTCCATGGTTATTTCCTGTCCGGTATTCAAGACTATGTCGGTCGGAGGTATCAGGCTGCTGGATATAACCGAGGGTAAAGATTTTCCCAGGCCGGCGTCGACCTGTCCTTTGGCTCCCCGAGACAACAGTGCGCCGTACATGTACTGGGCCCGCCGCATCATCGCGTTACCGGCATAAACATTCTCACTCACCGCGTCTTTCATAAAGCCCACAGGGGCAATTACCTTAACCTTGCCCGTTTTAACATCTTGCTCGGAAATGATTCCTTTTACTCCAGACCAGTGATCGCCGTGGCTATGGGAATAGATAACAGCAATTATGGGCTTTTTCCCCAAGTGGTCATATACAAGGCGCATAGCCGCCCGGGCGGTATCAACGGATGTAAGAGGGTCTATTATAATATATCCTTTTTCACCGATGATGATCCCCATGTTGGCAAGGTCATAACCGCGTACCTGATAAATGCGGTCATTAACTTTAAAAAGCCCGTGCAGGTTGTTGAGTGTTGCCTGCCTCTGCAGGCTGGGATTAATTGTGTCATGCGGGCTGTCGTTTTTGAGAAAATCGTATTGAGTCATATCCCAGACAATACGGCCCTCGGAATCACGGATAAGAGCGGCAGAGATCGGCGCGACTAAACCACGGGCGGCATCTTCAAAATCCTGACGGTCATGGAAAGGCAGCTTTTGCGCAACAGCGGCGTTATGTTGCCGTGTTAGCTCCGTGGCGCCACCCGGCTGAGCTGCCTCAACCGGAATATTTATCGTGATGGCCAAAGCGAAAAAAGCCAGCCTGGTCAAACATAGATAAAATGATTTACAACTGCTTTTCTTCATAATGCCTCCCCGGTTAAATATTTTGTTTCTGAAATTAATAAAATAATCTTACATAAACTGAATCATGTTCCTATTTTTTATTTTATGCTAAATTCATGCCGATCACAAGATAAAGGAATCTTATGTTTTGGTGTATTTTCAGGCGTCGCCGCAAAAAACTCATGCAACAGCCCTTTCCCGCCGCATGGGAAGAAATCATCCGGCGCAATGTCGTCCATTACCGTTTGCTCAACGATGATGAACGCGCGCGGCTGCAGAAACTGATTCAGATATTCATCGTGGAAAAGAACTGGGAAGGCGCGGGCGGACTGGAAGTAACCGATGAAATACGCGTGACGATTGCCGCGCAGGCCTGCCTGCTGATTCTTAATATGCCGCATAATTATTACCGCAATGTGGAATCAATAATTATCTATCCAACGGAGGTTGTGCTGCCTCAGCGCAAACCCAGGTTTTTTTGAAACACCCCTTCATCCGCTGGAGCCCGCGTATCCGATTAGCCGGGCTGGCTTTTCGTCAGGGGCCGCTCGTCTTAGTATGGGACGCGGTGATGCGCAGCAGCCATTATCCTGGTTCCGGCTATAATGTTGTACATCATGAATTCGCGCATAAACTGGATATGCTCGACGGGGCCGCCGACGGCACGCCGCCGCTCACGGCCCGCGCTGAATATCGTGAATGGATAAAAGTGTTTTCGCGGGAATATCTGCAGTTCAGAAATGATTTGGAAAAAGGGAAGCCCACATTTCTGGATGACTACGGAGCCACAGACGAGGCAGAATTTTTTGCCGTAGCCACCGAGCAGTTTTTTGATCAGCCGCTTTTGATGGAAAAACACACGCCGGAAATTTACCGCATTCTTAAAGAATATTACCGGCAGGACCCGGCCAAGCGCGTGGCAGAAAAAAATAAAATGGAATAATTTCTATTTGTTTATGATTAATTT
Source organism: uncultured delta proteobacterium (assembly GCA_963813455.1). GTDB lineage: Bacteria > Desulfobacterota > Syntrophia > Syntrophales > Smithellaceae > UBA4810. The sequence continues at coordinate 265,348 of CAWEZF010000010.1, read as the reverse complement.
GTAGTGTAGATAATATCGATTAAACGCTATTTTATTTAAAAGGAGTTTGTATGCATCAGGCCGAATTTAACAAGGGGGCAAGCGCTCCCGGGTGTAAACAATTTATAAAAATATCAGCCATTATCTTGTTTTTATTATACGCGGCTATTGCTAGCGCTGAAAGTGGGAATGTTAGCGCGTATAAAGGAAAATTTCTGGGAGAATGGAGTGGTGAAGTCAGCGGCGTGCCGGTAAATGGAATCTTTTCCGTAAGTATTTTGGATGATGGAAAAGTTGCCGGGTCGTTCTCCGGTTTTGAAGAAGGAACTATATCCGGAACTATAAGCGCCAGCGGAGAAATTATCGCACAAGGTTCCGCCGGGTTAGGTGAGTGGATTGGTAAAATTAGTGTTGCAAATGGCGTCCTATCAGGAAGCGGTTCTTGGAAAGGTTATGGCGGCGGCGGTACGTGGAGCAGTAAATGATTAGCAAAAATATAATCAACCGAAGATCAAGAAAAATATAAGGCAAATATTTCCCTATGGTGTGACGGTTTCTGACGATACAAGCGAAACTTGAAATGAGGCTCGGATAGGATTATTTAAGATATAAGAAGGAAACACCAATGTTTCTTCCCGAAATCTGGTAAACGATGAAAAGCAAGAGGGAGTAATTTTCAAAAAGACCAATGATTAATTTCATGAAAAAACACGAAGGCTATGTAAGAGAAATGCTTGCGAGGAATCTCAACGGGGAAGCTTTGCGGGAGCTTCTCGCGTATCACGATAAGCAGATTCAGTGGATGCAGCACGAAAGGCTGGTTCATTTAATCGTCACGCTTTTTGTGTGCCTTTTTATGTTGCTTTCATGGGGATTTGCCATTATAAACCTTTCGATACCGGCGATCGCTCTGGCTGTCCTGCTTCTGATTCTCTCGCTTGCTTATATTGTTCACTATTATCGCCTCGAAAACAGGGTGCAGAAATGGTACCTGCTTTCTTGTGAAATTAAAGCAAGGATTAAAATGTAAAATGATGCGTTTTTATGGTCACGGAATAATATCCAGCGGACGGAGGAAAGAACCATGATTCAAAATAAAATAGTAGTTCGTTATGTAGACGGCCAGTTATTAAAAGGCGTAACCAGCGATTTTTTTCCCAACAAGGATATTTTTCATGTCATGCCGGCTGAGGCGCCGCAGGGCAGCAAACCAGTGGAACTTTCCACGCAAAATTTAAAAGCGATCTTTTTTGTCAAAGGATATGGGGGTAATCCAGATTATGATGACAAAAAAGAATTTGATCAAAACAAGTCGGCGGTTGGTCGCAAAATAAAGGTACTATTCAAAGACGGCGAATTAATGGTTGGGACAACCAACGGTTATCAGCCCGGGCGCCCTGGATTTTTTATTGTGCCCGCTGATACTAATTCCAATATAGAGCGCTGTTATATCCTGACTTCAGCGACACAGGAAGTTTCATTCATTTAAAATTAATGATTTTTTGGCCGGTGAATATTCCTTTATAAGGCAAAAGCATCGGGACAAATTTTTGATATTCGCGGTATGTATTGCCGAATTGGCTTATCAAGTCCTTTTCTTCTAAAATCGCGCCGATTATAATCCACACAGACCACATGATGTTGAATAATAACCTATCCGCGCTCAGATCCGGGTATGACCAGATCATAATCAGGATGAAAAAATACAAGGGATGGCGCACCCAACGGTAGGGACCTTTAACGATAAATTTTACCGGATGATGTTTTGTATGATGATCGCGTTCAAATATTGCCTGGATACCGAAGGGATCGAAAAAACCCAATGATTTAACTGCCCAGAAAAATCCGGCAACGGGCAGAAGAAAAAGCAGGCGCAGAAAAAGTCGCGTTAATCCCTGCGCTTCCCACAGCGGGGCCGCGGCCTGCCAGAAGATAATGACAATAAACAAAAAAATACCGGAGATTACGGAGTAAAAGGCACCGTGATAAGCGGCAGGTATAATTTTGGTAAGATTTTCTTTGAAAGACGAACGCACCATGACGCTGTGCTGGAGAAAAAAAGCAAGCGATAGGCCGGTATTAAACAGAAGGGTCTTGCCTTCGCTCCATTCGAAGTCAACCAGCTTAAAATTTCCCGCCCAGAGAAAGACGCCAAAGATAAGCAGAGAAGAGCCGCCGCAGATATAAGATAATACCGCGATAATAAATCCGGGATGCTTACGCGTCATAAAAATTTTCGGCATATTTTTTTCAGCAGCAACCACTGCTGTTTTTTCCACCGGGGTTGGTTTGCGGTCCGCAGCAGCAGGCGGCATCACTTTTCCCCAGCAGGGAATTTATTACCGCAGCGGCGCAGCCCACCCCGGATTCCACGTAAATCGCCTCTGCCGGGCAATTTTTCTGGCAGGCGCCGCACTCCATGCAGGCATCGCGATTCTGGATCATGGCTGTTCTGTCCGTTCATTTTAAAAACCTGATGCGGGCATACTTCCAGGCACATGCCGCACCCCGTGCATTTGTTTTCATCGAGTTTTAAGGTCACAACGTTTTTCAGGTAAGACAAGTTCTTCATTTCTAGGCTCCTAAGAGATTACACGCGAAGTTAACCAAAACAATGTGCCACCGATCGCGGCGCAAATCTGCACGGGCAGGGCAAAGCGCATTTCTTTTTTTACGCCGGAAAGAGACGTATAGGTCGAGGCGCCGGTGAAGTTCATCGTCAGGAATGAGGCGATTGCGGGAATAATGAAAAGCCAGGCCAAAGCCTCGATCCTGTCCGGCCATGCGGAAAAGTTCATGCCGCGCAGGTAAAGTAACAAAATCGCCGTAATGATGCCGATAGAAAATCCTTTTACGGAAAACGCTCTTCCCGGCAGATAGGGCAAAAGCACAGGACTGAACACAGCTCCGGCCAAAACTGCCGCCGCCAGTGCCACGACAGCAAAGCCCCCAAAGTGAAACAAGTTGCCCCAGTAGTTACCGAGTCCGCCGATGCCGGCCAGGAGCAAAAAGCCAAGTGCTAAAACCAAGAAGGGTTTTATTGTAGCCACAAGTTCAATCGGAATCAGCACCGCCCTGTCTTTTAAAGGAAAGGTCATCGTGCGCATTTTTGTATCCGCTTTGTAACCATCATCAAGATAGGACGCCAGATCAAGCGCCCGGATCGGGCCGTAACAGACCGTAAAGCCGGTGCGTTTTTTTATCTCATGCGCGGCCACACCGGGCGCTCCCAGCTGGGGCAGGATAATTTTTCTGTGATTGACTGTTTCTTTTAGACGGCCGCTTTCAATTTTGCTGATTAATTCTTCCGTGCCGAAAGTTCCCTTTCCCGCCGCGCACCAGACATTGATGCCTTTTGTGTCCAAAACCAGAATCCAGAGATTTCGCCCCGGCAGCGCCTCACGCAGCAGGTCGAAGCTCATTTTGTAATTGGCGGTGACTAAAACGGGAGAATTAGCGTCGGGATTATTCAACGCGTAGAGTCCGGGTTCAATGGAGTAATTCATGCGCCCTACGCCCCAGCGCGCTTTAATAGTTTCCCAGCGGTCAACCCAGGTCAAGTTTGACAATACCTGCGGTATAATTCCCGCGGGAGTTTTGAGCGAACCGGCCACAAAGGGCTGGTTAATGCTCGGACAAGCAGGTTGAGAAGAGGGGGGTGCGCAGCAGTCGAAATTATTTTGTATTACCGGAAGAGTTAAATTTTTCATATATAACCTTCTTGTTATTTATTTGCAGCAGGCGCTTTGCTTCGCGTATGCTTTTATCGCCCCAATAAAAAGATTAACGGAGGTCAAAACGCTTTCCACTTTTTTTTCGGGAATATTGCCCATTATTTTATGAAAAAAATCCATCATACACAGCCGGACATTTTTGTGAACTTCTTCTCCCTTTTTCGTCAGGGTCAGATACGCGGCTCGCAGGTCATCAGGATCTGTACGCCGCTGCAAAAGCTTGTTTTTGATCAGTGGATTCACCAGTCTGGTCGTGGTGCTTTTTTCCACGGCAAGGTGTCGGTGCAAATCCGCCATTTTCAGCTCTCTGTTTTTGGCGATCACATCCAAAACGAGGAACTGGTGAAAGGTAACTCCTTCACAAAAAGCATCATCCTGCCGTAGGCAGCGCGTGGCCTGGGCCAGGCCAGTGAATACTTCCAGCAACTGATGGTAATTGATCTTCGTTTCCTTTAACATAGTTGTACTATACAACCAATATGCTATTTGTCAATAAAATTATTTTGCCCAAATTATTAAGCCGCAGGGGAGGGCTGGTCAGCTATCTTATTATTGGCGCGCTCGTTCTGTGCTTGAAATGTTTCAGGAATTCTGATTAATTCGCCACAGTAAAGGATGTTTGTATTTTTATGGCACAAAACGACGAATCTATGGAAAAAAGTGAAGAATGGGTGTCCTCCGCGCTTAAAGTCAATCTGGAGCGGACTTCCGTTGCCATTGCCATTCCCCCCAAGTACGAACCCCTGCTTAAAGTTGTGGAAGGACATTACGGCCTGCAGCGCAAGACAAGGGAGATGCTCACCGAGCTGTATCATCCGTTTGTGAACTGGGAGCATGTTCTCGGAGAGCTTAAATCCATATCCATTGGCGACTTTTATGAATATAATCAGCATCCGGATGGATTTACGGCTCTTTCCATCATGATGAGAATATATTTTGACGTTATTAAACACGCGGCAAACGAAGAAGTAAAAGACAGCGCGCTTAGATATCTTTTTGACTTTATCGATACGGTGCTCGCGAAAAGCGGTAAAAACTATGCCCGCAATTTATCGCTGCTGGATGACTCCATAGAATTTTTTGACGGTTTTTCAGGAGAAGATAAATCAATACTCAAAAAGTGTTCTTCCTATCTGAAAAGAACGCTAAGTTATCTTTTGGACAAAGATACTGATGTTTTGAATGACAAGGTCAATTCTGTTCTGGATAAGATGTTCAGGATTACTTATGAATTTTGGCTGACCCAACCCGACCCTTATTCCTGGTTCGCTGATGATAAAGAAAAAACAAAAGAAGAGATAAAGGAATATCAGTGTATTATTCAGCCGTTGAGCCATGAGCATTTGCGCGAGCTTATAAGCAAGCTCGATAAACTGCGCTCCTTAATAAAAACGCGGGGTAAAGAGCGCATAAAAGCTTATTTGGACATGCCGGACTATTTTCAGATCGTAAACGCGTATTTTTTGGTTGCTGATGAACTGGAAAAATCGCCTGTATATTTAGGGCGCCAATACCTGTTTAAACTTGACTTTCTTTTCTCTAGCATGAGCGTTTCCGGATTGTCTGATATCCACGCCAACGCTTTGCGCGAGATCAATCGCTGTTTAAAGCTGGTATTTGACCAGGAAAAAAAGGAGCACCTTGAGTATTTTGTGCGCAAGGTATTCGGTTTTTTGAAAAAAAGCCGTTCGCGCCATGAACACCGCGGGACGATAATAGATTGTATTACTACGGCGGCAAAAGAAGTGTTCGCCCGTGGTTCTCAGCCGCTCGCTGAGATATTTATTGATGAATTGATTTCCTATGGTTTTCAATATCCTGAGGTTAAAGGCATAACAACGGAGTGGCAGGTTCAGGTCAACCCGCTTCATGTCGTGAGCATCAGGGCGTGGCTGGAAATTATTGCCATGAAGCCGGCCTGGACAAAAAAACTTATTTCTGCGCTGATCATTAACCTGCATATCGGCGGTATTTTTGTGCGCGACACTGATCTTCTGCAAAAAGATATTTCCGCGCTGCTTAACGCTGATATTGCTCCCGTTTATAATCTGGTGAAACAGCTTCTGCGGGTTTTTCCTGTTTATTTCAGAGAAATCGGCGCCGAAGGAGAACTGCGTGACATAACGACGGAAGTGGATGAGTTATCTTACCGCAATGACAAACTGGTAAACTTCCTGCGCAAGCAGTCGCACGTCGAAAGCAACAGTTTAATGGTACAGTTTATGGAAAACATTTTCCATTTCTGGAACTCGGGAGATAAAACCTATTTAAAAAAACACCTGCCTGATGAAGTTTATGAAGAGGTAAATAATTCCGGCGAATATTTTGATGGAATGCACAAAGCGTTCATTCATTTGTTTTCCGTAGCTGGGAATAATCCCAAAGAATTTATATCCTGGTCAGAAGAAACATTAAAAAAAGAAACTGTCGGACTCGCAGATGTAAGCTCAAGGGATCAAGACCGCGCGCGAATGATGATTCGTATTTATCAGCTGATTTACAAAAAATATTTTCCGCAGTACGTTGATTTGCTTGCCGATTTGGAATCCGTTTATCTTTTTCCTAAAGCTGATATTGCGTTACTCAAACGGTCTTTGAGCAGTAATAACCATTACAACAGCCTCGGCGTTATTGTAAAATTTTTATCTATATTAAAAGACAGGATTCTTTCCGAAAGGAAGACGGAGCCTTATGAAAATATATATTACAAAAGGCATATCGCGGCAGGCATTCCTTCCATGTACGGCACCTATAGCGAAGAAAAGTTTGAGGCATTGGGATTAACTCTACGCCTGGAGAGTCTGGCCACGATGCACTTTGAAGAATTAGCCAAATCTTTAAACCTGAAATTTATTACCAAGAAAACGATCGTTAAAGTTCATACTTATCTGTGGCTTTTTTTAAAGGCGCTGGAGCTGGACGGAATCGCCACGGAAGGCCTGGCATCAAAGGTCAGATACGTAAGCAGCGCGTTGGCGATTAAACAGTTTTCCATGGAACAATATGTGGATATCTTCCGTTTTATTTCCAAAGGAATTCAGGATATTATCCGCGATTATTATATTGACGCCCATAGCTATAATTTACCCGTGATCATCGGGCAGGTTCTTGAAAAGAAGAATGAAAACACGGCAAGTATTTCACAACACGGTGAAGAGTTGATTTATCAGCAGTCAGAAAATTTCATCCGCGGCCTCATATCTTCAGCTTTTGGCCTGCAGGGCGTCGATAATTTTGTGAACACGGTGATCAACACCATGAACTCGGAGATGGAAAAATTCAAGGATAATAAACAAATTTTGAAAACAGTCATGTCCTATAATCCTGAACTTTCCGTGTCTTCGTTTTATAAAAAGAACAGAAGAATTGATAATCAGATACTTCTCGGGAACAAGGGGTATTTTCTCAAAGAGCTTGTCTCTTATGGATTTAATGTGCCTCCGGGATTCATCATTACCACGGAAGTTTTCAGAGGATATGACGCGGTTATCGGGTATAAGTATATTTTTAATGATCTCATTATCCGGGTAAACAAAGAAATCGCGGCGCTGGAAAAAATGACCGGCAGAAGATTTGGAGATCCGGAAAATCCGCTGCTTTTATCGGTAAGAAGCGGCGCCACAGTGTCTCTGCCCGGGATGATGAATTCTTTTTTGAACGTCGGTATCAATGAGGAAATAGCGGAAAATTTAAGCAGGAAAAAAGATTTTCAATGGGCGGCATGGGATTGCTACAGGCGTTTTTTGCAGACATGGGGAATGTTTCAGGGATTAAACCGCGATTATTTTGACGCGATTATCGATGGGTTCAAACACCGTTATGGCGTGGATAAGAAAATACAATTTCCCCCTGAGCAGATGAAGCAAATAGCGTTTGCTTATAAGAAGGGAATTTTAGACAAAGGCATCGAACTTAAGGAAGAGCCTGTCGAACAGCTGCGCAACGCGATTATGAAAGTTTTTGATTCCTGGTATTCCCAGCAGGCGCAAATTTATCGCCACCAGATGCATTTATCCGATAAATGGGGCACGGCGGTTATCGTTCAGACCATGGTTTTCGGCAATCTCAATGAAGGTTCCGGTTCCGGGGTAATATTTACACGCGAGCCGAAAAGCACTTCTGCTGACGTGACTATTTATGGAGATTTTATTTTTGGTGTTCAGGGTGATGATATAGTTTCCGGCCTGGTGGAAACATATCCGGTTTCGGAAAAACAGAGATTATCGGAGCGGCGGGATTCGGAAATCTCATTGGAGACAAAGTTTCCGGAAATTTATGCCGAATTGGTGAACATCGCCAAAAAGCTGATTTACGAAAGGGGACTTAATCATCAGGAGATTGAATTCACTTTTGAAGGAGCCAACAAAGATAAACTATTTTTATTGCAGACGCGTGATATGGATCAGGTGACCGCGAAAAGATATAAACGCTTCAAGGATACCGGCATATTGCAGTCCGCGGTTTTGGGAACAGGTATCGGGGTCAGCGGCGGGTCTCTTTGCGGCCGAGCCGTTTATACGGAAGAAAATATCAAGAAATTTCGCGAAAAGGAACCACAGACGCCCCTTATTTTATTGCGTCGAGACACGGTTCCCGATGATGTCGGAATCCTGCTACAGGTCGAGGGGCTTTTAACGGCGAAAGGCGGAGGAACTTCACACGCGGCGGTAACGATTCCTCAATTGGACAAGGTAGGTGTTGTCGGGTTTAGTAAACTGAAAGTACATGAAACGCAGGGCTTCGCGACAATAGACGAGTGTAAAATAAAAGCCGGAGATTTTATTTGCATTGATGGCTGGAGCGGCATGGTCTATCTGGGCAAACACGAATATGAGTCGACGCCTTCGCGCAACATTAAACTTTGATATTGTTAATGTCTTAAGTTTCAAAATAAATTGATACATCTAAATATAGATGTAAAAAAAGCCGTAGCGATTTTTCACTACGGCTTTTTTCTTTTTCCGGATTGCTCCGAAAAATCATAAAAGATTCTTATGGAGGTAAACGGTTAAATCGCCCATCCGGTTGGTGTAGCTGCCGTATTCGTTGTCATACCAGCCGAAAAGCTTGGCGTGGACGACCGGCAGTTGCAGTGTTTTCTCGCCGATGTTCGCCAGAATGTCCGCCGGGACATTGGGAATCTGAGACAGGTCAACCGGAATGAACGCCGTGCGGGTGTGGTTAAACTGCCCTTCAATAATTATTGCCGCGTCCTCGCCGATCAGATCGGTGGACACATTCTGATGCATGGAGAAGCGCACCAGCGGATTGTTTTGCGCGGTCTTCGCGTAAATATCGTTAAGCGTTTTTGTGTCAATGTTTGCCGCCTCGCCTTTGCCGTTTCGTTTGGCCTGGAATGTCATGTTGAGCACAATGAGTGACAGAGTGTTGGTCGGAACACGGATAGAATCTCCCATGAAGCCGATATTTTTAACTTCCGGAATGACTTCAACCAGAGCTTTCGCGGCGCCGGTAGATGTCAGAATAATATTGTTCAGAATGCTGCGCGTTTTGCGGATGTCCTTTTCGCCCTCTTTGGGCAGTTTATCCAGAACGCTCTGAGTGTTCGTTACTGCATGGATTGTGGACATGGAGGCCGTGAGAATTGTGCTGGTCTCCTCGTTATCCAAAAGCGGTTTCACCATGTGCGCCAATCCCGTGGTGGTGCACGATGCCGCGGAAACAAGGAGATGCCTCTTCGGATTGAAAACGGTGTGATTGATGCCGTAGATAAGCGTCACTGTATCGTCCGGCGTTGAAAGCGCTTTATTTTTTATCTTGAAGGGCGCGGAGTGAATGACCAGCTTTGCCCCGCCATTTAAATGCCCTCTGATTGACCCTTTCTTGTCATCAGCCGGAACAGTCGGATCTTTAAATGAGCCGCTGCAATCAACGACAATGTCCGCTCCATACTGGCGCCAGGGAATGTTCATCGGATTTCTCTGATCGCGCAGGACGGTTACCGGAATGCCGTCAACGAGCATTTTACCGTTTTTGTCATCAGTGATTTGTATGCAGGGTTGCGCTTTATAACCGTAAAGAAAACGATGGAGCAAACCGTAAGTAGCGTCCGTTTCGATCAGGCGGGCGATAGTCTCCATGCCCATGCCCACGTCACGGCCCTGATTGATGACGATTTCTTTAAAATACTTTCTGCCGACGTGATGCCAGAGTGTCAGTTTGCCGATTCGTCCCAGGCTGTTAATGCCCAGAACCGGCGCTTTGTTTTCGAATGCCTGAATTTGTGCCATGTTGATATGCCTCCTTGATACCTGCTTACGGCGGGCTGTTATTAATGCGGTCAGAAGACCGTCACTTTATTACAAGAAAGAAACTTTAAAGTCAATAATGATAAAGCGTTTGGACTTCTTTAAAGGATATAAATACGCCATGATATTAAAGAATATTTTAGTAAATAATTTAAAGGTTTAAAAATTCAGGGAATTGGTTTTAAAAGTATGCTAATCATTTAGGTAAAGTTAGAAACGTGGCAAAAAGGAGGGCGGCGTATGAAAAAAGAATATTTTCTTGCGATAATTATTGTAGTTTTTATTGCGGGATGTTCTATGCCGAAAGTAGGCCTGTTTAAGGAGACACCGAACCCGCTTAAAGAATATACGCTGGAGGGAACCGCCGCGGATAAGATTTTGCTTATCCCGGTAAACGGCATGATTTCCGACAAGCCGAAAAAAGGTTTTTTGAGCGAATCTCCGAGTCTTGTTGAGCAGGTGGTAGTGCAGCTCAACAGGGCGCAAAAAGACAGGCAAATCAAGGCGGTTTTGTTCAAAATAAATTCACCGGGCGGAACAATCACCGCGAGCGATATTCTCTATCATGAAATTTCTTCTTACCGGGAGAAAACAGGCAATAAAATTACTGTGTGTATGATGGATGTGGCCGCATCGGGCGCTTATTATATGTCTTTGCCCGCGGACGTGATTTTGGCCCATCCGACGACAATAACCGGTTCTGTGGGAGTGATTTCTCTTCAGCCCAAAATAAAAGGATTGATGGATAAAATTGGCGTGGGCGTTGATGTGCAAAAGACAGGAAAATACAAAGATATGGGCTCGCCTTACCGTGAAACTGCTGATGAAGAAAAAAAGCTGATGCAAAAAGCGATGGAAAGTTTCGGCGGCCGCTTTATCGATTTGGTAAAAAAACATCGTAAACTTTCCAAAGAGGCGCTGGCGGAAGTTTCCACGGCGCGCATTTTTCTGGCTGATGAAGCGCTGAAGATTGGCCTGATTGACAAAATCGGCTATATCAGCGACGCGGTCAAAGAAACAAAGAAACTGGCCGGGCTATCCGATGATGCTAAAGTTGTTGTCTATCGCCGCGCGGAATTCCCGGAAGATAATTATTATAATATAGCCGGCGCGGCAGCAGGCACCTTAAATCCTTCGCTGATAAACTTAGAGTTGCCGGAGATTCTGAACGCCAGGGCGGGATTTTACTATTTGTGGCCCGGCGCGATTGCCGCCGACCGGTAATTTTTATCAATTATTATTTATATGGCGATAATACAGACCAGCGCACTGAAAAAATATTTCGGCAAAATAGAAGCGGTTGCCGGCATTGACCTGAACATTAATAAAGGGGAAATATTCGGTCTTTTGGGCCCGAACGGCGCAGGTAAGACCACAACAATCGGCATGCTTTGCACTATCGTCAAGCCTTCATCAGGTACAGCGTCAATTGCCGGTTACAATGTTGCCAAAGAGCCGGCGCAGGTGAGACGTCAGGTGGGCATTGTCTTTCAGGATCCTACGCTCGATACCGTTCTGACCGGCAGGGAAAATCTTGAGCTGCACGCCCGTCTTTATAATGTTTCTTCGCAGATAAGAAAAGAAAGAATCGAACAGATGCTTGAGTTAGTTGATCTCAAGCACCGCGCTGACGATATTACGCGCACTTATTCCGGCGGCATGCGCCGTCGTCTGGAATTGGCGCGAGGGCTTTTGCACCGCCCGGCAGTGCTTTTTCTGGATGAGCCGACGCTGGGGCTTGATCCGCAGACAAGGGCGCGTCTTTGGGAATACATAAAAAAAACAGCACAGGCCGAGCAAACCACCATTGTGCTGACCACTCATTACATGGAGGAGGCGGAGCAGGTTTGCGACCGTGTAGGCATCATTGATCACGGCCGGATAATCGCGCTGGATACGCCGCAAAAACTCAAAGAAACAATGGGCGGTGAGATGATTGTTGTTAGAGCTCAAAATCAGCCGCTCGAAAAAATCCTGGCGCTTTCTTATGTTTCCGAAATCCGGGAAAACGATGGAGCATTGGAAATAATTACAAAAGAAGCCCACCGTCACCTGCCCAAAATTTTATCGCTAATGAAAGATATTCACTGCGTGGAAATGAGAGTACCCACGCTCAATGATGTTTTTATCAAGCTGACCGGTCGGGATATCCGCGATGATACAGTGGATGATTCCGGCAGCTGGGTGGATTCTGTCGCCCGCTATCGCCAGAGGGGGTCTTGAGATTATGGATAACGGTTTTATCCGCAGGGAATTGATGGGCGTTTATGCGGTATGGTGGCGCGAGTTCAAAGTTTTTCAGCGCGAAAAAAGCAGGATTGTCTCGAGCATCGTGCAGCCTTTGATGTGGCTGTTTCTCTTCGGCAGCGGTATCGGGGCGAGCGTAACAATCGGTTCTTTTGCTTATCGTGATTATATTTATCCGGGGATTCTCTCCATGCTGGTGCTGTTCGGCTCCGTTTATTTCGGCCTCTATATTGTCTGGGATCGCAAGCTCGACGTGCTTAAGGCAATCCTCGTGGCGCCGGTTTCGCGCATCAGCATTTTCCTGGGGAAAGTTCTTGGCGGCTGTACCGATGTCATTTTGCAGATTCTTGTCCTCTTTTCCCTTTCGTTTTTGTTTCCGGCGGTCAATCCGTGGGGGATACCGCTCGCGCTGCTCTTATTACTGATCACGGCTATAGGGATGGTTTCGATGGGGTTGGCGCTGGGTTCGCTTTTCGAAAGCCTGGAAGGATTTCAGGTAGTTTCCGCGTTTCTTATTTTTCCGCTTTTTTTCCTGTCCGGCGCGCTTTTCCCGATTACAGAAAGCCTTCCTCTCTGGCTGCGGGGTATGGTGAAACTCAATCCTCTTACCTATACCGTGGACGGAGTCCGGGGCGCGCTGCTCAATGTGAATATTTTTCCTATGTATGTCGATTTTCTGGTTATAATTATTTTTACGGTGGGGATGCTGTTTTTGGGGAGTGTTCTTTTCAGCCGGATGAAATAATATTGATAAATAAACAAGGAGAATTTCATGAAACTTAATTTATTCAGGTTTATTTTAGCAGCGCTTTTTGTGCTTATCCCCGTCAGCTCTTGGGCGCAGAGTTCCGTTTGGGTGGTAAAATCCGGAAACACTGCCGTTTACCTGGCTGGATCTATACACATGCTCCGCGCCTCAGACCATCCATTACCCGCTGAGTTTTTCCGCGCTTATGAAAATTCGCGCCAAATTATTTTTGAAACATCGCCCGGCGAGATGGAAAAAACGGAAAATATGGAAAAATTCATACGCGCCTCCGTTTACAACGATGGCACCACTTTGCGGGACCATATTTCACCGGAGGCATACGCCAAGGCAGAGACTTTCTGTAAAGAAAATAATTATCCGATGAATAGGTTTGCCTATTTACGCCCGATATTTTTTTTGATGACGCTTACGGTTTTGCAAGCGAATAAATTAGGCGCGGACGCGAAAAAAGGCGTCGACGCGTTTTTTAAAGAAAAAGCGCTCAATGACGGGAAAAAAATTACCGGTTTGGAAACGGCTGGCCAGCAGATAAATTTTTTGACTTCGCTCGATTCTGCTATGGAAGAAAATCAACTTCTGGAATCTATTGATGAGCTCAAACAAATTGACGCCCTTTTCTTAAATGCGGTGAACGCGTGGAGAAAAGGGGACGAAGCTTTGATTGCCAGAAGTTACCTGGAGAGGATGAAGGATTTCCCCCAAGTATATAAAAGCATAATCATAGAAAGAAATAAGCAATGGGTAAAAACCATAGAAAAATGTTTGAAAGAACAGGAAAGCACAATGCTGATTGTTGGACTGGCGCATTTTCCCGGCGAGGAGGGAATAATTAAACTATTGCGTAAACGCGGTTATAGCGTGACTAAATTAATTAGATAATGATTATAATTGAAAATATGATTATCACGAGCGGAAATTTGAATTTGCAGGTGAATAATTAATGATTAAGGTGGGTAATGAAAAGATCATAAGCGAGGCATGTCTGTATGGAAGGATTAGGTTTATCGCGCCCGGAAAAGGCGAATAGAGGATTATTTAGGAGGTGAATTATGAATCTTGCAGAATTTCGCGACAAGAAAGTTCTGTCCGAAGGGGAACGAATAGCCATTTATTTCAAGGACAGAGAGCTGACAAACATGCAAATGCAGAAAAATTCCAGAAAGCTGACCGGTGCGCTAAAGGAGCTGGGCATCAAAAGAGGCGACAGGGTGATAATTCAAATGCCGAATTGCCCTGAGGTTCTGGAATCCTTTTATGCGTGCTGGATGATGGGAGCGGTTATTGTGCCGATTAATTTTTTAATGAATGACGAAGAGATAGCCTATATCTATAAAGATTCCGGCGCCAAAACGGTGATCAGCAGTATGGATTTTTTTCCGAAAGTACGCGCCGCTCAGGAAAAGGCGCCCGATATGAAAACGGTGATTCTTATTGACAAGGATGTCCCGGAAGGAACCATCGCTTACCATCCGCTTGTAGAAAACGCCGAGGAAGATTACGTGTTTGCGGACATGAAAGAAGATGAACTTGCCGCGCTGATTTATACCGCGGGCACTACCGGAAATTCCAAAGGGGTTATGCACACGCATCATTCACTTTACGCCAACGCAAAAATGCAATTCGAAAGCATGGCCTTCCCTGATGAGATGATTAATATAAGTGTTCTTCCCCTGTGCCATTCCTTTGGTATTGCGACCATAAATAACGGCATGTTCAGGACGGCACCCACCGTTCTGCTCGATTCTTTCGATCTGGAATTGATTTTGTCCTCCATAGAAAAATATCGCGGCAATGTAATGGCCGCCGTTCCCACAATGTACGTTTATCTGCTTTTGTATCCGGAGCCGAAAAAATACGATGTCAGTTCCATGCAGTTTTGGATATCCGGATCCGCGCCGTTGGCAATGGAGACATGGAAAAAATTCAAAGAGATTTACGGCGGTGAAATCATCGAAGGTTGGGGGCTCACGGAAGCGGGAGCGAATAATTCCACTAATCCCATCCACGGTGAGAAGAAAGTCGGCTCCATCGGCATTCCGATGAAAGGTACCGAGATGAAGATTATGGATGATGAAGGGAAGTTTCTGCCGCGCGGCAAGCAGGGTGAAATCGTAATCCGCGGACCCCAACTGATGAAAGGATACTGGAACAAGCCCGAAGAGACGGCGCAGGCCATACGCGAAGGCTGGCTTCATACGGGTGATGTTGGCTACGAAGATGAAGACGGCTACTTCTGGATTACCGACCGCAAGAAAGATTTAATCATCAAGGGAGGGGAAAATATATCACCGCGCACCATCGAAGAGATATTGTTTGCGCATCCCAAAATATCGGAAGCGGCAGTGGTGGGCATGAAGGATGATATTTACGGCGAAAACATCAAGGCGTTTGTTGTTTTGAACCCCGGGCAGAAGGCTAGTGCCGAAGAAATTATCGAGTATTGCAAAAAAAATCTGACGAATTTTTTAGCGCCCAAAGAGGTGGTTTTTATGGATGCGCTGCCGAAGAGCCTGGTGGGCAAAGTGTTGAAAAAGGAACTCAGAAAAATGGCTTAAGACGATGCAAAATAAATATATAAAAGGAAAAGTTTATGGCTATTCGCAGTGTGGAGGAATACAAGCAAAGTTTGCGCGACGGCCGGCGCGTTTATATCCGCGGCGGGAATCACTCCCTGGGGTAAAAGATTTGAAAAATAACCACAGAGATTAAAAAAATTTTGTTAAAAAACTGCCTGGTTGAAACGGAAATAATTATTTCTTTTTTATCCGTGCCGTTTCGTTTTATTTGTGGCCGTTTTTCCGCAAAAAAAAGTTCTCTTTGTACTTAATAATATTAGCAAAAGTTCCCAGAAGGCTGTTTATCCCAAATTTTACCTTGACTGGCAAACCGGACTTGTTGTATAAAACACGACGAAAAAAACGGAGCAAGTATCATTTCTGGTATTTTCCGAAAAATTAGGAGTACAAAATTCCCATGGACATGAAGCGGTCGTATTATGAAGACATTGAGCTCTTCAAAAGCGGTGTAATTCTTTTTTGGTCAATAATTTTTCTACTGGTTCTTTTTGCTTTACCCCTTTACTTATCAGATTATTCTTTATACCTCTTGAGCCTGATCATGGTTTACGTGATCGTCTCAGTGGGGCTGAATATTCTGGTTGGTTCTACGGGGCAGATCTCGCTTGGGCACGCGGGATTTTTCGCTATTGGGTCTTACGCCACCGTCCTGCTGATGACCCACTTGCAGTTTCCTTTTTTTGTTGCCATTATTGCCGCAGCTTTTATCGCGGCTTTTTTTGGATTTATTTTAGGACTGCCGGCTTTGCGTCTGGAAGGTCCATACCTTACTATTGCCACTCTGGCTTTTGGTCTGGCCATTATGCATATTATCGGGCACACCGCATTATTTGGCGGGCGTCAAGGCTTGGGAGCTCCTGAGCTGGATTTGGGAATACAGCAACTGGGATTAAGTTTTATCGTCACGACAGTTATGGGCAAATATTATCTTGTCCTGGGTTTTACAATAGTGATGGTTTTATTTGCGATAAACATTTTAAAGACAAAACCGGGCCGGGCTTTTGTTGCGATCCGTGACAGCGATATTGCGGCCGAAGTAATAGGTATCAACCTGACCATTTATAAAACTCTTTCGTTTGCCGTAAGCGCATTTTACGCGGGTATTGCCGGCGGGCTTTTTGCTTTTGTTTTGGGATTTTTTGATCCTTTCACCTTCAACCTTATTCTTTCGATTATTTTCATCGTGATGATTGTTGTCGGCGGACTGGGTTCGGTTATGGGTTCTATAACCGGCGCGGCGCTGATTACCTATCTGATGTATGATCTATTCAAAAATCTAAATGAAGTTCCTTATTTTGGAGACTTGTTGGTTTCGTTTTCACAAAGGTGGATGACCATTACCGGTATGGATAATTTAAACTATATTGCCCTGGGTCTGGTCATGATCAGCATCATGCTTTTTGAACCGCTGGGTCTTTTCGGGGCATGGATAAGAATAAAGAAGTATTGGAAGACATGGCCTTTTTAATTTTGTGCAAAACGGCCAATGGATATATAAAGTAAATTATGGCATGTTTTTGTTGACGTTGTACTAAATGCCGCAAAGCTTGCTGGAAAAAATAGGAAAAGGAAAGCAGAGGTAATTAAGGATATGCCGTTAGGACAGTTATTAGTTGATGGGTTGGCCATGGGTGCCTGCTATGGTCTTTTTGGGTTGGCGGTTGTTATCATCTATAAAACTTCAGAGGTGCTTAATTTCGCCGCAGGCGAAACAGCCATGGTATCCACATTTGTTGCCTACCATATTATGGTAATTTCTGGTTATAACTTCTGGATCGCCTTTGTTGTTGCCCTTGTCTTCGTGGGCATTCTAGGCGTCGCTGTTGAGTATTTCTTCCTGCGGCCGGCTAAAAACCCGACGCTGTTAGGATTGATTGTAATCACGATTGGAGCGCAAATGCTTCTCATGGGGTTGGCCAGCTGGAAATGGGGCGCGGAGCAAAAACAATTTTCCATTCCTTTTTCCTACAAGGTGACCCATGAGCCGATCTCCGGTTTTATTATAAGTGAATGGGCAATAGCCGTTTTTGTTGTTGCTGCCGTTGTTATGACGTTTCTATATTTTTTCTTTAAGTACACGAAAATAGGAACAGCCATGCGCGCAACTCAGCAGAACAAACATGCCGCTAAAATAATGGGAATAAAGACAGACCGTGTTTTTGCCTTTTCCTGGGCGTTCAGCTCAATCATCGGCGCGTTAGCGGCAATGCTTTTGTCCGCCAAGAATATTCTTGACCCCGGATTCATGATGGAATCGTTTCTCCGTGCTTTTGCCTCCGCCGTGTTGGGCGGTCTGATGAGCATCCCCGGAGTCTTGATTGGCGGTTTTATTATGGGCCTTGTTGAAAACTTTTTCGGCTATGTCCTGCCGGCATGGAAGCCGATAACAGCTTTTGTCGTTATTGTTTTAGTTTTGTGTGTTCGTCCGAGCGGTCTTTTCGCCAAGCATTGGGTTAAGAAAGTTTAATTACGTCAATAGATATTGTATTATTAAATGATGGAAAAGAGAAATTTCATAAAAAGCCGGAAAAAACTGCTGATTGCGGCTGTTTGTCTGGCGCTTGTTTTACCGGGGACATTTTTGATCTACAAAGGCTGGTTTGTCCCGTTTGCCAATGAACGCGAAAAACAGGCGGTGCTTAAGGCCGCGCATGAATTTCTGGATGCCGAAGTGCGCAGTGACTATCCCGCGGTTTACGCTTGTTTTGCTTCTTCTTCCGACTACGTCCGTTCGCACACTTACAATGAATACCTTGCCCAGGCCAAAACCTCCCCGGACCGCGTTACTGATTACCGCATTGTCGCGGTGAGTTATATTCATGATAACGAAGACCTTAAAAAATATCCCGCGGTGGATAAGTTTGCGCAGGTTGAAGTGGATGTTACATTTCTTAATCAAGATACAAAAGCGTATTCGGATGCAAATATAGGTTTTATTTTCATGAAAGAAAAAGGTCGCTGGTATAAAAGTTAACAGTATAAAAAAATAGATTTTTTATATTTTCGTGGTAAGGTAGTTTAAAGTAATAATTGGTTCAACATAACAGATTCAAGAAAGGGGAAAGTTTATGCGTTTAAACAAAGTCATGTTGGTAATGTTCGTTGCATTGTGCGCTGTTTTTCTGACGGCTTATGAAGGACTGGCGCAGAAAAAGGGGTTTGATGACAAGGAAATAAGAATAGGCCAGTGGGGGCCGCAGACAGGCCCGGCCGCTCCGTGGGGAGCTGTCGCGCGTGGAACCAAGGTAATATTTGACATGGTCAATGAAGAAGGCGGAATCCACGGCAGAAAAATCCGTTATTTCATCCGCGATGACCAGTACAATCCTTCCCAGACGATGGCTGGCGTGAGAGACCTGGTTGACCGTCAGGGTGTCTTTGCCTTTGTGGGCGGTGTCGGTACGGCGCCCGGCCTTGCCGTGCAGGATTATCTGAAACAGAAAAAGATTATCTGGACATCAGTATGTACGGGAGCCAAAGGCTTTTATCAGCCGCACAATCCCTATATGTGGGGTGTTTGGGTTTTGTACGAAGATGACGGCAGCATCATTGCGAAGTTTCTCGTAGAAAAAAAGAAATTCAAGAAGATAGCTTATCTGTACCAGAACGATGACTGGGGCGCGGATGCTATGGTCGGAATCAAAAAACGGTTGAAATCATACGGCATGGAACTGGTAGCCGCGGTTCCCGTTGAACCGATTGAAAGAGATTTGTCCTCCCAGATAGCTCGCCTGAAGGCCTCCGGCGCGGAAGCGGTTATCGGCATGGTGGCGCCCACTCAGGCGGCCATCGCCCTGCGCACCGCTGTTTCCGTCGGGTTCAAACCGCAGTGGATTCATTCCTATAATCTCACCGATTATATTCTCATGAATATCATTACGGATGGGTTATGGGGCAAGGAAGGAGTAATGACCAGCGCCTTCACGGAAGATATTTTTGACACAAAGATACCGATAATCAAGAAATATAGTGATGCGGCAAAGAGGCTTTATCCTCAGGAAAGATGGGGGATATTCTTCGCGGCCGGTATCGTCGTGGCGGAACCCCTGGTTGAAGCTCTGAAAAGAACTGGCAGAAATCTGAGCACGGAAGCTGTAGCCAGTCAACTGAATAACCTGACTTTCCAGGGAATGGGTCCTAAAATAAAATGGACGGCCAATAATCATCGTCCTCCCCGGGAACTGCGCATCTGGCAATCCGGTCCTAAGGGAGAAGTGATTGTGCTTCAGGATTGGTCTGTCAACGAACTGCCCCTGAGTTTTTAAATAAATAAGGGGATGAAATACGGTGAAGAGGGTGAGGCAACTTCAAGCGCCTCGCCCTCACACCTTGAATAGTTAGGCAATAACGAATAAACGCTTGATGAAAGAAGAAGTTATATATTGAGAAAAGAATTGCGTTTGAGAAAGAAGGAATAATATTTCATGAGTTATTTCAATGTAGAAAATTTAAGCATCAGTTTTGGTGGCATAAGAGCGGTTGACAATATCAGCTTCGGTGTAGAGAAGAATGAAATCTTCTCCATCATTGGCCCCAACGGATCAGGGAAAACAACCATCTTTAATTTGATCAGCGGTATCTATAAGCCGGATTCAGGCAGTGTGGTGATGGAAGGCGAAAATATGGTGGGTAAAACCCCGGATAGAATCGCCCAGAAGGGTATTGCGCGCACCTTTCAGAATATAGAGCTTTTTGCCAACGCCACCGTTATGGACAACCTAATGCTCGGCAGACACATTCATATGAATACGGGAATCTTCGGCGGCGCTTTTATGTTCAGTAAATTTTCGCCCGCCGCTCGCGAGGAATTGGAGCACAGAGAGAAAGTAGAAAAAATTATCGACTTTCTCGAGCTTCAATCAGTGCGCGACCATTTTGTCGGCAGCCTTGCCTATGGCAAGCGCAAGCTGATAGAGGTCGGACGCGCGTTGGCCTTGGAGCCGAAAGTTATGCTTCTGGACGAACCTTCCGCGGGAATGAACACGGAAGAAAAAGATGATCTGACCATATGGATAAAAGATATTCGGGAAGATTTTCAGATGACCATTCTGCTTATTGAACATGATATGAACATGATTATGGGAATATCAGATCGTGTTTTCGCCATGCAGCAGGGGCAGAAAATAGTGCTGGGAACGCCACAGGAAGTTCAGAAAAATAAGGAAGTTATTAAGGCGTATCTCGGAGAGGAGGAAATCAGCTGATGCTGAAAATTAGTAATATTGAAACCTGGTATGATTTAATTCGCGCGCTGCACGGAATTTCCTTCGAAATCAACGAGGGAGACATTGTTGCCCTGCTTGGTTCCAACGGCGCGGGGAAAACAACTACACTCAAGACGATTATGCGGCTTTTTTATGATTTAAAAGAAGAGCAGCCGGAAAAAGGCACGATAGAATTCATGGGCGAGCGTATCGACAGGAAAGGCACTGATGAAATCGTGAAGATGGGCATAGGTTATGTGCCGGAAGGTCGCGAAGTTTTTCCTGAATTGACCGTTTTGGAAAACATAACTATCGGCGCCTATACAAGGAATGATAGAAAAGGCATTGAGAGCGATTTGGAAAATGTTTTTCACCATTTTCCCATTCTTAAAGAAAGAGTAAAACAGCAGGCCGGTTTAATGAGCGGTGGTGAACAGCAAATGCTGGCTATCGGCCGGGCTTTAATGAGTCGTCCAAAACTGCTAATGCTTGATGAACCATCGTTGGGATTATCACCTCTTCTGACACAGGAGATTTTTGGGATAATCAAAAACATCAATGAGAAAGATAAGGTAACCGTTCTCCTGGTTGAGCAGAATGTTAATATGGCGCTTAAGTATTCTAACTTTGCTTACCTGCTCGAAAACGGCAGAATAGTTCGAGCCGATAAACCTGAAGTTCTTCGCGAGGACGAGGATATTAGGGAATTTTACCTTGGAATTGCCACGGAAGAATCCGTTAAAGGATACAAGAGATACAGACGGAAAGTCCGGTTTCGTTAGTTTATCTGTCCAATGTCTTGAAGGATATTTCTACAAACCGTTTTTGTCTATTTATATAAGCATAAAGGGGGAAAGATAATGGCAATAGATACATTGCCCAAAGCGTTAATAAGTATTGCGGAGAAACAGCCAACCCGCATTGCTCTGAGAAACAAGGATTACGGCATCTGGCGCGATATTACCTGGGCTGAATATCTGGAAAACGTCAAGCATGTTGCCTTGGGTTTGAATGCCCTTGGCGTTAAATACCGTGATCATGTCGCGATTATCGGAGAAAACAGGCCGGAATGGCTCTATTCGGCGTTGGGCGCGGTTTGCGCCGGCGGGGCCTGGGTAGGTATTTACACAACCAATCCGGTGCCGGAATGTAAATATGTTGTCGAGCACTCTGACGCCGTTGTTTATATCTGTGAGGATGAAGAACAATTGGATAAAGCCCTGGCTTTCCGTGATCAAACTCCTTTGTTAAAAAAGCTTATCTGCTGGGAGATGGAAGGCCTGAAGCATTTTAAAGATCCGATGTTCATGAGCTTTGACGAGCTTTTAGAGATGGGCAAGAAAATCGATAAGGAAAAGCCGGATCTTTTCAAGCAACTGGCCGCGCAGGCAAAGACCGAAGACATAGCCGGTATTATTTATACATCCGGTACGACCGGTATGCCCAAAGGGGCATTGCTGGCGCACGAAGGTTATCTATGGGTTGCCGAATCCGCCAAGCAAGTGATTGAAACATTTGTGGAGGATGAAACCATTTCTTTTTTGCCGCTTAACCACGTTTATGAACAAATATACGATATAATGTTTCATCTGACCACAGGGCACACCGTTAACTTTACGGAAAATACGGATACGGTCATGGCCGACATGCGCGAGGTGTCACCTACATTATTTCATGCGGTGCCGCGTATATGGGAAAAGTACTATTCGGCGATTGTTTTAAAAATGGCTGATGCCACATGGCTCAAAAGAACACTCTACAATATAGCCGTAAAAATCGGGACTAAATACAACGATAGAGTTATTAAAGGAGAAAAAGCACCTTTACCACTGGCCCTGCTTTATCACCTTTTTTACTTTATTGTTTTCCGTAAATTGAAAAAGCGTCTTGGTTTTGACAATATACGCGTGGGCGCGTCCGGCGCGGCGCCCATTTCGCACGAAGTAATCAAGTTTTTCCAGAGTATCGGTATCCCCATCCGCGAAGGTTACGGTATGACCGAGACAACCGGAATTACGCATATGTCGAGTATTGGGGAATATAAGGTGGGCACCGTCGGCAAGGCCTTACCGGGAACGCAGGTGAGGTTTCTCGAAGACGGCGAAATCGTTGTAAAGCATCCGGGCGTCTTTAAGGGTTATTATAAAGATGAAGCAACCACCAAAGAAGTTCTTATAGACGGTTGGATGCACACCGGCGATGTGGGTGAAATGGACGAAGATGGATATCTCAAAATAACCGACCGTAAAAAAGATTTGATTATCACGGCCGGTGGTAAGAATGTTGCTCCCCAGTATATCGAAAACCTTCTTAAATTTTCACCGTATATTAACGATTCAGTGGTCATCGGCGACGGCAGAAAATATCTGACCGCTATAATTGTTATTGATGAAGAAAATGTTACCAAATATGCCCAGGACAACAAAGTTCAGTTCACCACTTTTGCCAGTATGACCAGGGCGCCGGAAATCATTGACATGATTCAAAAAGAAATCGACAATGTGAACCGGCAGGTTGCCCGCGTGGAAAATATCCGTAAATTCAGAATCCTTGACAAGAAACTCTATACTGAAGATGGTGAAGTAACGCCAACCATGAAAGTTAAAAGAAAATCCATTAATGCTCAGTACGGCGAGTTAATCGAATCGATGTATAAAGGGGGAGATTAGTTATTTTTGTTGTACGCCGGCAGAAACACGGCTGGCGAAGTAGTCTCCCTAAACAACGAAACGCTTTCAATGAAAAACGCCATAACGAGAAATTAATCCTCGTTATGGCGTTTTCTTTTGCTATCGAGCTTTTAAAAACTGCTTTTTTTCTGCCGTTTTATTGCCGTTTGTCCTGAATTTTTCCCAGCGCTCCTCCCAGACCGTCTTTAACTTTATCTCCGAAGGATGGTTTATTGAGCGTGAATTTCGTTTCGGCGGTTTTGTCCGAAACCATTGACGTAGCTTTGGCTGTGTATTCTCCAGCCGGAATCGATGGTTGCGTAATCACAATAAACTGGTTATATTTTCCATCTTTGGCGTATGTACCGCCAACGGTTCCCTTTAGAATTCCTACTACTTTTCCCAGGGTGCCCATCGGTGCGGTAAATTTTCCATCAGCACCGACTTTAGCGTCAGCAACGGCTATGTCGACATCTTTGCCGATTAATGAAACAAATACGGAGTCACCAGGTTTAAAACCCGATCCTTCAAAAACGATTTTTGTTCCGGTTAATGCGGCTACGCCTAAGCTTGCGGAGTCTGGGTTTACAATCAGCTGTGGTTTCTTAACGGCCGGATCAAGAGTAGCTGCCGCCTTGGGTGTACTTGCGCAGCCGGAGATTAAAAAACTTGCTCCCACAATAAAAAGCCCTGCAAGAATCAATAAATTTACCGAATTTTTCTTTTGCCTGCTAAACATTTAACAATCCTCCTTTTTGATTAAAATTTTTGACATCCGAAAACCATAAAATATTTACTCATTATTTCCATGGAGTTAATAATTTTATCATAACGGCCGGACGCATCAGTAATTAGGTGGAAATGGTTTTAACCGTCTGCCTGTTGGTCTGTACTTGCTTGAAGAAAATAGTACTTTTATCCATGTGACATCGGTTCCACATCTAATTTTTGGGATTATAAAACAGATGAGCAAATTATACAACCACTAAATTAGAAATATTTTAAAAGGGCTTTTCAGCCTGATTTTATTGAGAAATATCAGTTTGAGAAAAACAGCGGCTTATATTTAAGGTAAAAACGATAAGCTAATAAACAGGGATATTTTTTTTGAACATATCAACAATTATGTTTTCCATGGAATACATTCCGCTAGGAGCGTTCATCATCCACTTGGCGGCAAATATAGCTCCCTGCCCGAATGCCGACCGGCTGATGCTTTCATGAACAAGCCTGATGGTCTGGTTGGGCAATCCAAAAATTATTTCGTGTTTACCAACAATTCCCCCTACACGAACGGAATTGACATGTTTATTTCTGTCGAGGCCCAGAATTTCCGCTATTTTAACAGCTGTTCCCGATTTTTCCTTCTTGCCGCGGAAATGTTCCTCGACGATTTCAATATCCGCGTGCGGCGCTATCCCCTGGAGTATTTGTGACGCCACCAAAAGAAAATTTATGCCCAGCGTAATATTGGGTGAGTAAAGCACAGCTGTTTTTTCAGCCATTTTTTTCAGATCATCTAAATCATTCTCCGTGTATTTTGAAATGGCGGAGATGATTTTAATTCCAAAATCAGCGGCTGGAGCGTATTGGTAAAGCGCTTTGGCGCTGGAAAAATCAACTATCATGTCCACGGGATTGTTTTGAAAAAAAGAGGGAGAAACCTCATCCACAGAATAAATCAAGGCGTCGTCAACTTCATATCCCAGAAGGCGCGTGGCATACTTATGATTATCTTTATGCGTTTTTCTTACAACCCATTCAAGGTCAAACAGGCCGTCTTTGAAAAATTCATCCGCCACTACCCGGCCAGTGTTCCCGAATCCGAAGAAACCTATCTTGGTTATTTTCTTATTATCGCCATTATTTTTCATTGTAAAGAGTATAAATAAGCCATGCTTGCATGTCAACCTTTGTTCAGGCGTGAAGCGCCGTATATTTGTCTTTAATTATAAGATAAAATGATACGATATGCGGTGGTATTACATCTTTAATATCCGGATTATTTTAATCGCTTAAGGCTTTAAAGGCGAATCGGGGGCTCGCTGTGTAATTAGAGGCTGGCTTGCGTCATTGTAATTTTTCGCCTCTGATGGTCAGGCTTATCAGTTTATAACCGTGTTTTGTTCTCAAAAATTCAAAGTGGTCCTGATAGGAATCATTTTTTGTTTTGTGGTTAATGACCAACGTCATAACCGGATATTGCCATTCCTTGGACTGGCCGCAATTGTCGTAGTATAATTCAAATTCCGCTGCTTCGTAAATAAAGGGATTCAGCCCGCCGATGGAAATAAAATAGTCGGCATTATTTCTCATGAGCGCGCTCAATCTGCTCTTGATAAGCTCAAAGTTTTTATTGATAAACGAAGAGCTTGTTTCAGCTTTCCAGCCTTCCGGTTCTTCCCAGAAATAAATATTATTGTATGAACTTTCGATTAATTTATCTTTAGAAAGCGAACTGAGCAATTCTTTGTTGAGCCATAGCTTAAATTCCTTTTCATAATTAATAAATGAATAATATCTGCCGTCAGCGCCGGGGAAGCTTTGCCGGTTAGCGTCTTCGGCGGGCGCGTTTTCAATTTTTAAAGAGAAAAGATTAAGATTATAGTTATGTTTAAAAGTATCGATGATTATTTTATTGTTTGTGTCGATGAGATATTCTTTGCCTTCCACCCAGCTGAAATGGTTGCAGCCGGAAGGCTCGTTTTCGTGCCAGTATTTTTTCTTCGCGTCTTTAATGGCCATGACCAGGCCGCCTCTTACATTGGTTAAATCATTGTATTGGGCAGGTATTGCAATCTCGCCTTTGCTGTTGAGCATTCCGGCTTTATCCGTTTTTTTATCGCGGAATCTTATGAATCCTTCGCTTTCGCAATCGGGCGCGTTGTCAGAAATATAGACGCTGTCTTTTCCGACTTTTTTGCCGGATTTGGTAAGATAATAGAATTCATACTTGCCGTTTTTTTCTTCCATTACCGCGATTACTTTATCGAATTTCTTCGCGATGATGAACCCCGCCGTATCTTTGATTTCGGCTTTCAGCTTTCCTTTTTCATCACGGAATTCGACGTTATCTGAATCGTTACTGCGCAACGCCGCCCAAATACCGTCTGGTGGAGAATTTATCGAACAGCCGATCAGCATAAAAAAACATATCAGGATTGTTCTTTTAATATTTTTCATATTTCATAAAAGCGCATTCGGAGCAGTCCAAAAGTATCGCATAACATCGCGGTTCTGATGCTGCCATGAAGAATACCCATCTTTTCCTTTCTCTTGCCCCAACAATCACCAGCTCTGTATTTTTCGGAATTTTGTACAATTATAAATTATTTAATAAAAACAGAAAAGCTTAAAAACATCATAAAATCAACATAATTTAACTTTTACCATCGGGTGTTTTGTGCTATTAAGTATCTATTGGCAGGGTGCTTTAATTAAGAAAAAACGTAAGATTCTGCCGCTATAATGGTTATTTTGATCTTGCTGATTTTTGTTTTCAGTCTGGCATGATCTCCCCTAAAATATAGAGATTATTTTCAATTGGAAAGGAGTAAAACATGAAAACTTACGCCATTAAATATGTAGAACTGGGAGAGCTTCACGCGGAAAAAATGGCCAAACGATGGGCGCTGGATGTCCAAAACAACATCCACACAAAAAAATACAAAGAATTGCCGGAGGATGAAATTATTCAACAGAGCTTAAAATTTTATCAAAATTTCAGCAAAATGTTTCTTGATGAAAAAATTAGAGAAAAGACTCTGGAATATTTCCGCACCTACGCGCAGGAAAGTTTTGCCATGGGTGTTCCCATGGATCAGGCGGTTTACGCGTTAATCCTTTTGAGGCGTCATATATGGCTCTACGCTGAATTTCAGACCGTATTTAGCATGGGCATAGAACAGCGGCAGGCTCTGGATACTTTAAACCGCACAATACTGCTTTTTGATCATGCCACTTATGAAGTGACTAAAGAATATCAGAGACTTATGAAAAAGGAACGGAATAAAAAATAAATTCTATTTTCCCTGTTTTTGGAAGTTGTAGAAAGGAGAACTTGAAATAATGGATTCGATAAAACTGCTTGATGTGTTGGAGGAAAATATAGAGGAAGTAGCCAGACACTGGATAGCCGAGGTAAAAAAGAATAAAAGAACGTTTAGTTATCAAGATATTCCCGATGACAAACTTATTGTGCAGGTGGTAAAATTTTACAGCCAGTTAAGAAATATGCTGGTCGCGCCCAGCCGTAATGAAAAGGTTCAGGAATTTTTTATGCATTATGCAAGAACATGTTATGAAAGCGGTATCCCTTTGCATGAATCCATTTATGCCTTAAATTTGATGCGCCGGCATATGTGGCTCTACGCGGATTTTCAGGCCATTTTTATAAACGCTTTGGAACACCACCAGGCAATAGATTCTATAATGAGAATTATGCTGCTGATCGATTACGCGGTCTATGAAATAACGCAATACTATCAGGATCGTATTCAGCTGGAAAAAATGAAGGCGTAGAGTATTGCGGATTGCTCGGGGATCAATACCTACGTGTCACGATTCATATTTCTTGTAGGGTGCGTGTTCCCCAAATGTGCCTCCCCCTTTTCTAAAGGGGGGTCGAGGGGTATTTTAAAATCTAATCCTAACCTT
This sequence comes from uncultured delta proteobacterium, assembly GCA_963813455.1. GTDB lineage: Bacteria > Desulfobacterota > Syntrophia > Syntrophales > Smithellaceae > UBA4810. Next base: position 237,245 of record CAWEZF010000010.1, on the reverse strand, counting down.
CCTTTACCAAAAGAGGGGATTAAAGCTACTTTTCCCTTTCGCGATGGCGATTTCTGCGTGGGTTAAATCGTATAACTCGTAAACAAGTTTGTCGATTTGCTTGCCGGCGGCGTTATTCTGACGTTGGATTATTATTTAGACACATATTGAATTATCGAAAGCAGATCAACCCGTACCTTTTATCACCTTAGCCAATTAAGTGTTATGTCCCCTGAATTATTAAGGCGCAATAACATCTTGACGAGCCAGCTGTTGCGTGGCACAGCCGTTGACGATCCGCCGGATGCCACAACTCATCACCGCGTCATCAGCGCGAACACACCCCAGCCCACGTATTCACGCGTGTAAGCGGCGTAGCGCACGGGTTCCGAGGTCAGTTGGGCTCGAACCTCTTTGGCTAACTCGTCGTCGGGATTGGCTTCAAGCCATCGGCGCATGGTGAGCCATTTGGCCGCCTCGTATCTGTCCCAGCCGTCCTGGTCAGCCAGAACCATTTCAACGACATCGTAGCCAAGACGGTCGAAAGACGCGAGAAGTTCCGGAAGCAGGAGAAAGTCGGCAATTGAGTGGGCAAGACACCCCTTGGCAACATCTTCCGTCGGTGGTAACTGCCGCCAGTAGGGCTCGCCGAGGAGGATGATCCCTCCGAGCTTCAGGCTCCTCGCCAGAAGTTCGATGGTGCCGGCGAATCCCCCGCCGATCCACGTGGCGCCGACACAGGCTGCCACATCGACCTTCTCGTCAGAGACATAGCCGGCAGCATCGCCATGGATGAACTTGACTCGATCGGCGACGCCCAGTTCTTCAGCACGGAGTTTCGCTTGCTCGATGAACAACTGGCTCATGTCGATGCCGGTGCCGATGATGCCGTGATCGCGTGCCCAGGTGCACAGCATCTCCCCCGAACCGCTTCCGAGGTCGAGCACTCGGGCCCCCGATTCCAGACGCAGCGCCGCGCCGAGTGTGGCAAGCTTTTCGGGTGTAATCGGGTTGTGGATGCGGTGAGCACTTTCAGTGATGTTGAATATCCGTGGTATGTCCATTGTGGAAAACCCCCTTACGGGTGTGAATAGATTCGGTCAGGGCCTAACAATTAATATACCCAATGGATATTTCTTTGTAATAAATATCTAATACCCAATTGATAAAACATGGGAAAAACGGTAAAAAAATTATTTTTTCTCGGCAATATTTTTAATAATCCCTAGAAATCCATCTGCCTTTAATGATGCGCCGCCGACGAGCGCGCCGTCGATGTCTTCCATGGCAATCAGTTCAGAGATGTTATCGGCAGTGACGCTGCCGCCGTAGAGAATGCGGATGCCGGCGGCGGCATCATGGTAGATTTCCTTTAAGATAGCGCGGATGAAGGCGTGCACATCTTGCGCCTGTGCGGGTGTGGCGACTTTGCCTGTGCCAATCGCCCAGACTGGTTCGTAGGCGATAACAACATTGTCAATTTTATCCACGCCGCGCAAACCTTCTTTTATCTGCCTGCCGACGACAGCGCGTGTAACGTTTTTTTCTCTTTCTTCATCCGTTTCTCCCACGCACATGATGGGTTTTAAACCGGCAGCCAAAGCTTTTTTGACTTTAAGATTTACATCTGCGTCTTTCTCATGAAAATATTTGCGCCGTTCCGAATGGCCGATAATCACATGCGTACAGCCGCTATCTTTCAGCATCGCGGGTGAAACCTCGCCCGTGAAAGCACCTTTATCTTCATAAAACATGTTTTGCGCCGCCAGCGCCACGCGCGAACCTTTAATGGCTTGCGAAACACTGTGTAAAGACGTAAAAGGCGGGGCCAGAATAACTTCGCCTTTTTTCAAAGAAGCAACCCCATCTTTAATCGCGTTAGCCAGTGCCACCGCCTCGGCGATGGTGTTATTCATTTTCCAGTTTCCGGCAACAATCCATGTTCTCATTTATTTTTTCTCCTTAACATTTATCCAGCGCGGCTATTCCCGGTAGGGTTTTTCCTTCCAATAGTTCTAGAAACGCGCCGCCGCCGGTGGAAATGTAAGACATTTTAGTGTTAAGGCCTGCCTGCCTGATGGCGGTTTCCGTATCGCCGCCGCCGATAATGGAAATCGCTCCGGAATCAGCTATGATTTTGGCCAGCGCGAATGTTCCCTTGCTGAAAGGCGCCAGTTCAAACATGCCCACAGGCCCGTTCCAGACAATTGTTTTGACATCTTTCAAAACGTCGGAAAACAAAGCAATTGTGGCGGGGCCAATATCCAGTCCCATCCAGTCTTCGGGTATATCTTTTATGTCGCAGACCTTTACTTCGGCATCCGCCGTCGCGGTTTTAGCAATCACAGCATCCACCCGTAATATGAACTGCACATTTTTTTCTTTGGCTTTTTGCATGATTTTACGCGCCAAATCCAGCATGTCCTCTTCACATAGTGATTTGCCGACGTTTATCCCCTGGGCTTTTAAAAAAGTATAAGACATGCCGCCGCCGATAAGTAGTTTATCCACTTTTTCGATCAGGTTTTCCAACAAGCCGATTTTGTCGGCGACCTTCGCGCCGCCGATGATGGCGGCAAGCGGCCGCGCCGGATTGATCAGGGCTTTTTGGAAATATTCAATTTCGTTTTTCATCAAAAATCCCGCGGCGCATATTTTTACATAATCAGTAATGGCCGAATTTGAAGCCGCCGCCCGGTGCGAAACGGCAAAAGCGTCGTCAATGTAGATATCGCACAAAGAGGCAAGCTCTTTGGCAAACGCCGCGTCATTTTTATCCTCGCCCGGATTAAAGCGCAGATTTTCCAGCAAAATAACATCACCGTTTTTCATTTTACTGATTGCCTGCGTGACTTTTTCGCCCACGCAATCATCAACAAAAACAACTTCCTGCTGAATCAGGCCGGAAAGTATCGGCGCCACCGGCCCCAGCGACATTTCTTCCACGCGCTTGCCTTTGGGGCGTCCCAGATGCGAGGCGATGATTATTTTCGCTCCTTTTTCCAGAGCGTGGTTAATGGTCGGTATGTGCGCGCGCACGCGGTTGTCGCTGGTAACTTTTCCTTCCTTTATCGGAACGTTAAAATCCACGCGCAAGAAAACTTTTTGGCCCTTCATTTCAATCTGATCAATGTACTTCATTTTAATGCCCTGCCTTTATATGTTCTATTTCATAATGAAAGAGAGCAGATCCAGCATTCTGCAGGAAAAACCCCATTCATTATCATACCAGGAAATTACTTTTATCATCCTTCCGCCGATTACCGCCGTGCTTGGCAAATCAACAATGGAGGAATATGGATTACCGTAAAAATCGCGCGAAACCAGCTCTTCGTCAGTACAGGAAAGAATTCCTTTCATCGCGCCGTCGGCGTATTTTCTGAATTTCGCGTTAAGTTCGTCCTTGTTTGTTCCTTTGGATAAAACGGCGACAAAATCCACCATGGATACATTAGGTGTCGGCACCCGCACCGCCATTCCGTCGAGTTTGCCTTTCATTTCCGGAATAACTTCAGCGATGGCTTTAGCCGCGCCTGTGGTGGTGGGGATCATGGATAAAGCGGCGGCGCGCGCCCTTCGCAGATCTTTATGCGCCTCGTCCGCGACAACCTGGTCATTAGTGTAAGAATGAATGGTTGTCATTAACCCGTATTCCACGCCGAATTCTTTATGCAGTATTTTGACAATGGGCGCCAGGCAGTTTGTGGTGCACGAGCCCATCGAGATAATACTGTGTTTGTTTTTATCGTAATCCTCTTCGTTGACGCCCAGAACAAAAGTCACGTCGGGATTTTTTGCCGGGGCGGAGATAACCACTTTTTTAGCGCCGGCTTTAAGATGCTTTTCCGCACCCGCGCGATCGGTGAATCTGCCGGTGCTTTCCAGCACAACATCCACACCCAATTCTTTCCAGGGCAGATTTTCCGGTTCTCTTTCGGTAAATGTTTTTATTTCTTTGCCGTCCACAATAATCGATTTTTCCGTGTCTTTAACTTCGGCGTTCATTATTCCGTGGACGGAATCGTATTTTAAAAGATGCGCCAGCGTTTTGGTGTTTGCCAGATCGTTTACGGCGACAAATTCAACATCTTTGCTTTTAAAACCGGCGCGATACACCAGCCGGCCGATTCTTCCAAAACCGTTGATGGCAATTTTTATGGTCATATTTTCCTCCTTTTTTTGAATTATTAATCAAAAAGACGCGATTGTGTCAACCAATAGTGAATTAGATGCTAAGCAACCGTTTTACCTGTAAAATGTTTGTTGAGCCGGTTAGCCACTGTGTTTCGCCCCTTGTTATTACCATTAAATCGTTCGCGGACAAAAAGGCATCAGGTAAAACCGTGCGCGCTGCTTTTTCCAGCAGTTGGACGGGTAAATCGGCATCCTGGGCGAGATACGGGAAACAACCCCAGATCATGGCCAGTCGCCGGACGGTTTTTTCATCCGGTGATACAGCTAAAACCGGCTGGCGGGGGCGAAAACGCGCGATAAAACGCGCCGTGGCTCCGGAAAGAGTGCGCGAGACGATAAACCTGGCGTCTAAGTGGTCGGCCAGCACACAGGCAGCATGGGCGACGGATTCAGAAACTTCTTTTTCGGGCTTCATCTCCAGATATTCACGATATGGGAATCCCGTTTCCGCCGTGCGGCAGATTTTATCCATAAAGGTTACCGCATCGACGGGATAGTTTCCCGAAGCGCTTTCTTCGGAAAGCATGACGGCGTCTGTTCCATCCAGAACGGCGTTGGCCACGTCCGCTGCCTCTGCTCTGGTCGGCCGGGGTGATTCCACCATGGAACGCAGCATCTGCGTGGCGGTAATCACAAATTTCCCATGCCTGCCCGCTTCTTTGATAATTTTTTTCTGGATTAAAGGGACATCCTCCAGCGGAATTTCCACACCCAGGTCGCCGCGCGCCACCATCACGCCGTCCGATGCCGCGATTATTTCCGCAAGATTTTCTACAGCTTCATGTTTTTCAATTTTAGCCACCACGGGCGTATCTTTTTTGCTTTGTCCGATTATTTCCCGGACGCTGATAATATCCTGTGCCGTCTTGACAAAAGAAACGGCCACGTAATCGACTCCATTAGCCAGGCCGAAGAATAAATCTTCTTTATCTTTTTCCGTGACGGCGGGAGCACGTATCGTGCCGGTGGGCAGATTGATTCCCTTATTGGAAGTGAGCAGGCCGCCGGTGACGACGCGGCACAAAATTTCGGATGTTCTTGTTTCCAGAACAGTCAGCTCCAGAAGGCCGTCGGCCAGAAGTATCCGGTCGCCTGAGCGCACTTCATCGGGCAGAGAGTTATAGGCAACAAAAACGCGCTTTGGGCCGGCGGTATTGTTAATTGTGGTAAGGACAATTTCGTCACCGGGCTGAAGCAGCATGCCCGGCTCGGGGATTTTGCCGATGCGGATTTTTGGCCCGGCCAAGTCCTGTAAAATAGCGACGGGACTATTTAATTTTTTAGCCAGCTCGCGGATAAGCTTTATTTTTTGACCGTGGTCCGCGTGGCTGCCGTGCGAAAAATTAAGGCGCGCGACATTCATTCCCGCCTTTATCATTTTTTCAATGATTTCCGGCGTATCGCTGGATGGCCCCAGCGTGCAGACTATTTTTGTCCGGCGAATGTTGTTCATGTTTTCCTCGTAAAAAATTTATAATGAAGCCGCCAAAAAAGCCGCGCCGATCGCGCCGTTGACCTGCGCGTAGGGCGAAACTTCTATTTTCATGCCCAGCTTTTTTTCCAGCGCTTTGACAACACCGCTGTTGCGCGCCACGCCTCCGGTAATCATAATCGGCTCGGAAAGCCCCAGCCGCGCCGACATGGAAGCGACTCTGGCCGCGATGGATTCATGAATGCCCGCGATGATGTCCTGGCGTTTTTCCCCTTTGGCGATAAGCGAGATGACTTCCGATTCCGCGAAGACCGTGCACAGCGAGCTTATTTTGGATGGCTTTTTCGATTTGAGGGATATCGCGCCGAATTCGTCCAGATCCACTTCCAGCGCGCGCGCCATTACTTCCAGAAATCTGCCCGTGCCGGCGGCGCATTTGTCATTCATGACAAAGTTTTTAACTTTGCCATCATTATCCAGAATTATCGCCTTGCTGTCCTGTCCGCCGATATCGATGATGGAGCGCACTTTTTTATCCAGGTGATAAGCGCCCGCGGCGTGGCACATGATTTCCGTAAATGATTTGTCGGCAAATTTTACGCTGTTTCGTCCGTAGCCGGTTGAAACTATTTTTTTTATGCCTGATTTGTACAACGCGTTTTCGCGTAGAACATCTTCGTAAACACTTTTACCCGCGGCCTCGGCGTTATAGCCGGTGAAAATTACTTTTGTGCCGAGAATTTTTCCGTCTTCCACGATCGCGGCTTTCGCCGTGATCGAGCCTATGTCAATTCCTGCTGTGAGCATGCATTTTTATCCTTTTAATATATTTCTTTTTATCTGTCATTGCGAGGGCGTAGCCCGCGGCAATCTTCGGTTACTGAGTTTTGGTCATGAGATTGCTTCGGTCGCTTCGCTCACTCGCAAAGACATTGAGATAAAGTATCTTTGCCAAAACGGCGTTATTATTTTTTGTTTTTCCTCTCCTTGATAATTTCCATGTAAGCGTCGATGCGTGTGGAAATCTGGCTTTCCGAAAAACTTCTTTCATCCGTCATGTCCGCTTCCAGCATCAGGCAGGGAATGCCTCTTTCTCTTTCCACGATTTTCTGAATATCGAGCTGGCCGAAGGAATAGGGTTTGCAGCTGCGGTTTGAATGCAGCACAAATCCGTCCACGTCGTATTTGTCAATCATTTCGATAACCATTTTTGCCATCTGATCCACGCCGATGTTCAGATAAATGCGGGCGTGCGCCTCCGCCGCGGAATCAATAAAATTGTTTTCATCAATGTATTTCAGCGCGCCGCACCAGGCTGTGGTGTAGGTATCGGCCACAAGGCAGGCGTTGTGCGAGGCGAATTTTTCCGAAAGCCAGCGCGTGCGATGCCAGATGGGGATGTTATCCCAAAGCAGGCGGTATTTTTCGTTGGGTACCGCCCCGATGCCGCGGGCGATGCGGTCTTTCATGTAACCAACAAGCCAGGTGTAATAATCAATAACGTCTTTTGTTCCGCGTAGCGTGACAATCAGCGCCAGATGATAAAAGGCGTCGAACGCGCTCATGGGCGAAGGTTTGTGCGTTGCGGTATCAAGCACAGCCTGCCAAAGGAGTTGCCCCTGATGAGAAAGATGCCCGACTTCTTTTAGCTTATCGAAATCAAATTTCCTGCCGCATGCTTTTTCCAGAAAGACAATATATTCGTCAAACTGGGCGCGGACGTAGCGTCCCATTTCTTCCGTGTATTCGGTGTGGCAAAACGGCGTGTCCAGAATAAACAATGGCACATTGAAATAGCGCGCCTGAATTTCATACCATTTGAGCACTGTGCCGCAGATATTATTGCAGCAGACCAGCATATCGGGACTGGGGAAGTCCCCCGATCGGACCGCCGTTGACGGTGGCGCAGGAGATATCCGAGCGCGCGTAAGAGCACAGATCCGCCGAATAGCCCATATTTTCCGCCAGTTCGCAAAGATGGCCGCCCATTTTGCTGGCGCCGATCATCGCTCCGTGATTTTCCGGATAAACGGGGATGACATCCATGGCGATGAGCGGTTCCACCGGGCCGCCGCTGGTGATCCAGGCCACTTTTTTGCCGGTTAACCGTGCCGACTTCGCCTGGCTGTAATAAACCATCATATAATCTTTCATCGTTTTTGTTTTCTTAAAACGCATGGTGAACTTTTTGAATTTGCCTGCCAGTAGGATTAAAACCATTTTGAAGAATTCAGATATTGCCTTTTTCATGTTCTGTTCCTTTATATGTTTATCGTTCGGGGTTTATAAAATTTGTATGAATGTTTCGAAACGCGTCTGCAGCTGTCCCACCGGGGGAAGTTCTGCTTCCATATCCAGAAGCATGAAGGGAATCTTTTCGGCTTCCAGCATTTCTTTCAGATAAGGATAATCAAAGGCGTGCGGGTCGCAGAATTTTAGAAGCAGAAACACCACGCCTTGCGCCTTGCTTTGCTTGACCAGGCGGATGAGGTTTTCGCCGCGCCCGCGCAATTCCATATGTTTGGCGGGGCAAATCACTCTTTTGAGATAGCGCGCCGTAATCGCTTTCAGCGGCGCGATTTTTTCATTCATCTGCCCTTCAAAATACCTGTAACCGGTGCACAGATCATCCCAGACGACAACGCCGCCCGCTTTTTCGATGATGCCGTAAATATCCGGGTGCGTGCAGACGCTGCCGGAAAGCACCAGGCGTTTGGCTTCGGCGCGGGTTTTGCGCGGTTTTGCTTTTTGCAGCTGTTTAACGATTTGGGTCAGGATTTTCAGATACTGATCCCTGTCCATAATCATCGCCGCTTTGATGACAGCGTGAAAATCCGCGCCGCTGATAATTTGCGGATTGGCGCATCTGAGCTCATAGAGCTTACCTGCGAGCGAGCGGATTTTATTGTAGGTTTTGACGGATCTGGCAAGCATTGCCTGCGTGATATCTTTCCCGAGTGCTTTGCCTAAATCTTTTCTGAATTTTTCCAGGATGGCTGCCATATACTTTTTGGCGCTGGGCGTGTCGAGCTTTACGGGCAGGACGACATCAAGATGAAACTGCTCGGGGATGTTGAGCCGCCAGATATCGGAGAGCCGCTGAAAGGAATCGCAGGTGTGCGGGAAAATTATCCCGTCGACAAAATCCAGCCTCTTGTCCAGGGCTTCTTCCAGAATGCCGCGCACCAGCGAGCAGCAGTACGACTGCAGGTGCGTGTCGGCCAGGTGAATGTTTTCGTTGGTGCCGAACAGCCGCACGGGCAGCGCTCCCGCGGCCCATATAATTTCTTCCGGCGCGTAGGAGCAACAATAACCGACAACTTTCTTGCCGGTCTGCTTTTTGTATTTGCGGATGTAGGCGTAAGGGTGTGAGACGACTTTTTTCAGTTGGGTGAGTTCTTTCATAAATGTTACCTTTTATATTTTAATTACCGGCAAATTTCCCGGCAGCTTTCAGTTTAGCGATCTCTTCCTTCTCCAGCACGTTGAAGGCGACTTTTCCGACCAGTGTTTTGGGGAGATTTTCCCGAAATTCTATTTCGCGCGGGCAGCTCCATTTGATGAGATGCTCCTGACAGAAATTTATCAGTTGCTTTTCCGTTTCAGCAGAAGCTTTCTTGGCGTCTTTCAGAACGACAAAACCTTTCACCTTTTGCACCTGCGCCTCATCCGGCACGCCGATAACGCACGCTTCCTGCACGTCGGGATGACGGTAAAGAATATCTTCCACCTGCGCGGGATAGACGTTCATGCCGGATGATTTGATCATGCGTTTCTGGCGCAGTTTGAAATAAAAGAATCCGTCTTCGTCCATCGTGCCGATATCGCCCGTGTGCAGCCAGATTCTGCCGTCAGGGTGTTTGCGCAGTGTGTCAGCCGTTTCTTCGGGCTGGTCAAGGTAACCCATCATGACGGCGGGGCCGGAAACGCAGATTTCACCTTCCTCACCGCAGGGCGCTTCTTCGGTTGCGCCGAGCCGGACAATTTTCGCCAGCATGTCCGGATAGGGGACGCCGATGCTTCCTTCACGATACTGGTTAAGCGGCATGGACATGATGGCGGTGACCGCTTCGGTGAGCCCGTAGCCTTCGAGCAGCTGAACAGTGCCGCCTTGTTTTTTCACTACCTCTTCAAATCTTTCTTTTACTTTTTTGGGCAGCGTGTCGGCGCCGCTGAAAGTGCCGCGCAGACAGCTTAAATCAGCCTTGCAGAATTTGGGGTTGCGGCTGAGCGCGTCATAAAGGGTGGGAACGCCCACCACAAAAGAAGGTTTGTGCTTGTAGACGAGCTCGGCAACGGTTTCCGGCGTAAACGTCGGCACGAGAATTGTTTTGCCGCCGCCCATAAAACAGGCATTAACGCAAACGCCCAGGCCGAAGCCGTGGAAAATGGGCAGAATTGCCAGTATGGAATCGGCATCACCCATTTTACCCCATTCGGAAACCATCTTGCCTTCGGAGATAAAATTCATGTTGGAAAGCATGATGCCTTTGGGCACGCCGGTGGTGCCGCCGCTGTAAAGAATGACGGCGAGGTCGTCGGTATCCACTTTAACTTTGGGCGCGGGCGGATAATTGCCCTGCATCAGATCCCGCCACCAGATGACCATCGGATCTTTGGGAACCTTGGGAATTTTGCGCCCCAAGGTAAGATTAAACCCGATTCTTTTGAGCGGCGGCAGATAATCAGGAATGCGCGCGAGGATCAGTTTTTCAAGCGGCGTTTTGTCTTTGACCTCTTTGAACTTGCCGTAGAAAGCATCGATCGTCAGGGCGAACTTGCTTTTGGCGATGTTGAGGTAAAACTCGATTTCCTTGGCGGTGGAAAGAGGGTGAATCATGCTCGATACAGCCCCCAGTTTGTTGGCGGCATAAAAACAAATGATGCCTTGCGGGGATGTCGGCATGGAAATCGTGATGCTATCACCTTTTTTTACGCCGATGGCAGACAGCGCGTCGGCGCAATGATCGATTTCTTCCATAAACCTTCGATAAGTGGAGGTATGTCCCATGAAATCGTAAGCCGGATCATCGAGTTTCTCCTCGGCGGAGAGCCGGACCGCTTCATACATGGAAACCCGTGGATACTCCAGCGTCTGCGGAACCTGCCCGTAGAACTTTAACCATGGCTTTTTTTCATACATTTTTGACTCCCGGTTATTATATTTGGTATAGAAAACCCGAAAATGATTGGCTAGTCAACGAAAAAGTATTTTTTATTAATCGGTAAAAATCTTTAGAAACTATTTCAATAAAATTGATAACATATACGTGCCATTAGCTTTGTTGCTAAATTATTTATTACAGCATAGAATACTTCTAACAAAAATTAAGGAGATGCCCAGATGAGAGGATTTGCCCAGCTGAAATTTCTGGATGCCACAGCGCTTGCCGAACTGGTAAAAAACAAAAAAGTCAAAGCCAAAGAACTTGTAGAAATAACCATCGAAAATATTGAAAAGCTCAACCCTCAGCTAAATGCCGTAGTCACGCCGATGTATGACGAAGCGATGAAAGCCGTGAAAGGAAAAATCCCCGCCGGCCCTTTTGCGGGCGTGCCTTTTCTGGTGAAGGATCTGGTTGCTTCCTGCAAGGGAGTGCGCATGACCTTCGGCACGAAAAACATGAAAGACAATATTGCTGATCACGACTCGGAACTGGTCAGTCGTTATAAAAAAGCGGGCTTTATTATCTTAGGAAAAACAAACACGCCGGAGTTAGGCCTGATGCCGGTGACGGAATCCAGCTTTCTGGGGCCGTGCCGCAATCCGTGGGATTTGAACCGGACGCCGGGAGGCTCTAGCGGCGGTTCGGCGGCGTCGGTGGCCGCGGGTATTGTTCCCGCCGCGCACGGCAACGACGGAGGCGGCTCAATCCGTATTCCGGCTTCGTGCTGTGGTTTGTTTGGCCTCAAGCCCACCCGCGCCAGAAATTCTTTGGCCCCGGATGTTGGCGATGCCATGAGCGGCCTGGTAAACGAACATGTTTTGACCCGTTCCGTGCGCGACAGCGCGGCCATTTTGGATGCGACACGCGGCTATGTTCCCGGCGATCCTTACGTGGCGCCCCAACCCGCGCGCCCATATATCGAAGAGATAAAGAAAAAACCCGGCAGTCTGCGCATCGCGTATACGGCACAAACACTGGATGGAGAGGATATTGATGATGACTGCGCGAAAGCGCTTCAATGACGCTGTGCGCTTATGCCGTAAGCTCGGTCATAAACTTACGCAAAAAAGTCCGGTTGTCGACAGGAAGATTTTGGGCCGCGCTTTCAATGTTATCTGGGCGGCCAACTGCGCCGCGACTATTGATTGGATCGCGAATATCGTCGGCCGAAAAGCGGCGCCGCAGGATTACGAAACGCTTACCTGGGCGCTTTATGAGCAGGGGAAAAAATTTACTTCCGGTGATTACCTTACCGCGGTAAAGAACATGCAGAGTATATCACGCGATGTGGCGCGCTTTTTTCTGGGCTTCGATATTTTTCTGACACCCACGCTGGGCGAGCCGCCGCTCACGATCGGCGAGATGGATGCCACGCCGGATGACCCGCTTAAGGGATGGCGGCGTTCCGCGAGTTTTGTTCCCTTCACGCCGCTTTGCAATGCCACGGGACAGCCGGCGATGTCTGTTCCTTTATACTGGAACAAACAGAACCTGCCGATCGGCATTCAGTTTGTCGGCCGCTACGGCGATGAAGCCACTCTCTTTAGGCTGGCCGCGCAACTGGAAAAAGCGCGTCCCTGGGCGAAGCGCATTCCACCTGTTTCAGTAGAATCCGAATAACAAAGGCTCAAAGGTTTTTAGGTGAGTTCAGAGTGGTTCGTTTTTCGGCAGCATCCGCGATTCGCGGCACATCAGAATTATTTCTTCTTGGAATATTTTCACGCCCCGCGCATCGCCGCGAACAAATTTTTTTAATAGTTCCTCAAGACTGTCGGCATCAATTCAAAATTTATCTTATAGGTAAAACGTATATTGGTTTTGGAGGCACAGTGGAAGGGGTCAGGTGCAAAGATGATGTCCGCGAAAAATATCTGTAAGTTTGATATTTTTTCTTCCTTATTATAGAATCCATGCTATGCGGATTGGCGATATATTTTATTTGAGCAAGACACTATGCTGCAATGTTTTAGCAGCAGTACCCCACGATATCTTTTGCGGGGGTTTTTTGGAGAAAGGAAACAGGGGAGCATGAAAGAGCCGGCAGATAAAATTATGACCGCGAAAGAAGCGATCAGCAGATTTGTGCGTGACGGAGATCAGCTGGTTATCGGCAATTACACGGTGGGAAGCTGCGCTGAACTTGTCTATGAAGTTATCCGACAGAGCAAAAAAGGACTGACGCTCTATTCGCAGTCCGGCATTTTTGATGTCGAAGTGCTTGTGGGAGCGGGGTGCGTGGGAAAACTCGTGACAACCTATGTTCTGCGCGCTGGTGGCAAAAAAGGCGGCTCTGCGGTGGAAAGAGCTTTGAATGCGGGAACCGTGCAAATAGAGGATTACACAAATTTTGACTATAACGCGCGTATGGTCGCTGGTATGCACGGCTTCAGCTTCATGCAGGTGCTGGAGGGCGTAATGGCCACGGATCTTTTCCGGAAAAGAAGTTTTATGGGTGAGGATAAATTTCGGGTGATAAAATGTCCCTATACGGGAAAAGACATTGTGACGGTTCCCGCGGCTAATCCGGACGTGTGCATCGTGCACGTGCAAAGGGCCGATAAAGACGGCAACGCCCAGTACTGGGGAGCGATGGGAAGCGTTGCCGCCGCGGCTCTGGCCAGCAAAAGAATTATTGTTTCCTGCGAGGAGATCGTCGAGCATGATATTATTCAGTCCAGCCCTCATTTGACCATTATTCCCGCTTACCGGGTCGATGCGGTTGTCGAAATTCCCTGGGGAGCGCATCCTACAGAAGTGCTGGGCTATTATAATATAGACCCGTTCATGTACGGTCTTTTTATGATGGCTGACGCCACCGCTGACGGATTGAAGTCCTGGATGGACGAATGGATTTACGGGTGCGTAAACCGCGCGGCGTATCTTGACCGTTATATCGGCAGGTTCGGAAGTGAAATACTTAACAGCATTAAAGCAAAAGCTTTTTATTCCGCGCCGGCGAATTACGGCTCGGCTTTCACCACCAGATGGGATCGTGAAGGGCGCGAGAGATTCATGGGCCTGACCATGGAAGAACTGGAAAAAACTTTTCAGGAAAGGGGAAAACTTTATGAGTAAACCTTATACCCTTCAGGAGCTTCTGGTCATTGCTGTCGCCAAGGAAATACACGATTACGAAAACGTGATCCTGGGAGTCGGCCTGCCCACGACCGCCGGGGCGCTGGCCAAAGCGCTCTATGCGCCTCATGCCACGCTCATGATGGAATCAGGCATCATCGATTTCAAGCCGCTTTTACCCCTTAATCACATCGCGGACGCTCATTCCTGCCGCGGTTTTTCTTACGCGACTGATCTGTTTTCCGCCTTCACGATGACTTATCGCGGTTTTGTCGATGTTTGTTTCCTGGGTGTGGGCCAGATTGATAAATACGGCAATGTGAACACGACGGCCATCGGCGATTATTACAAGCCGGCAATGAGACTACCGGGATCGGGTGGCGCGGCGGATTTTATGTCTTACGCGAAAAGGACGGTGCTGACGATGCTCGGCGGCAATTTTGTCAGTAAACTGGATTACATGACTTCTCCCGGCTATCTGGAAGGCGGCGACAGCCGTGAGAAATCCGGGCTTTTCCCCAAGGGCAGCGGCCCTTCCATGCTTTTGACGACCAAAGGTGTTTTTCGCTTTGACGCGATAACCAAAGAAATTTACCTATCCCAGATTCATCCGCGGGTTCGCATTGAGGATATTAAAAAGGAAGTTCCCTGGGATCTGAAAATTGCCGACGATTTATCGGAAACGCCGCGCCCCACCGATGAAGAAATCGAATTCATCAGAAACTTCGCCCCGGCCCAGTCGGCGGGCAGAGAGCTGGCGCTGGAGCTGACCGTTGCAAATATGATGCGTAAAGCTAAAATTGTCTGATTCTGGAATGAAAATGACCTGAAAAAAGATTGTTTTTGCCGGGCTTCATTTCGGGATAAACATTTGGTAAGGATTGTTTTATGGGGAGGAAATTATTATGAATAACTCCAAGCCGGTTGCCGTTGTTACCGGATCGTCGAGAGGCTTAGGCGCCGCAACAGTCAAGATGCTGGCGGGGCGCGGATATAATGTGGTGATTAATTATTCCAAAAGTGAAACCGAGGCGCGCGAAGTTCAGAAAGCGTGTGAAGCATCAGGTGCCCAAACTTTGCTTTGCCGCGCCAATGTTTCCGAAGATGCCGATTGCCGCCGCGTGGTTGACGAAACCATTAAAAAATGGGGGCGCGTTGATGTTTTAGTCAATAACGCTGCCACGACAAAGTTCAACGCCCACGGCAATCTGGAGGGGCTCTCCAAGGAAGATTTTCTTAACATTTACAGCATTAATGTTGTGGGGCCCTATCAGATGATTCGTGCCGTGGCGCCGCACATGAAAAAAGCGGGCAGGGGCGTGGTGGTCAATATCGCGTCACTGTCCGGCGTGAAAGCGATCGGCAGTTCCGTGGCCTATTGCGCCTCAAAGGCGGCGCTGATTAATATGACAATGGCGCTGGCGCGCGCGCTGGGGCCGGAGATCCGCGTCAACGCCATTTGTCCCGGTTTTATCCAGGGTGAATGGCTGAAGGCTGGCATGGGAGAAGATAAATATAATAAACTGAAAGATAGGCTGGAGGGCACGCTACCGCTGCGCGCGACGGCCACACCGGAGATTATAGCGGAGACGATCCGTTATTTTATTGAAGACGCGGTTTTGGTCACGGGCGAGGCGCTGCTGCTTGACGGCGGACAGCATCTTGTGTAGAAAATTTAAAAATCATTAATATATATAATGACTTGTCATAGTTATTGACATGCAAGATGAAGTGCCATATGTTGCGTGATCTGTTGCAACAAGCAAATAAAACATAAAAAATAGACTTCTCATTTATACTTAAAAGAAAGGGTCAACACGTTGTTAAAGGAATTATTTTTAGAAACCCGTCCGCAATATCTTTTACTTTCGGTGATTCTGGCTTTTTTGGGAACATGTATGGCCTGGTACTACCAGGGAACCCTGCATCTGGGATACGCGCTTCTGGCCGGTTTTGGTCTGGTGCTCACGCACATCAGCGTCAACACGCTCAATGATTATTTCGATTTTAAAAGCGGCATTGATCTTAAAACCAAAGTTACTCCGTTTAGCGGAGGCAGCGGCATACTCAAGGCCGGGCTTTTAAAACCCGGACAGGTTCTGGCAATGGGTATCATCACGTTGCTTCTAGCCGCGCCGGTGGGCGTGTATTTTATTATTGTTCAGGGATGGCTGCTTTTGCCGCTGCTTATCGTCGCGGCGCTTTGCGTTATTCTTTACACGCCGGTAATATTGAAGCGCAAATGGCCGGAATGGTCGGCAGGTCTGGGTTTGGGTCTGCTCCCTGTTTTGGGAACATATTTCGCGCAAACGGGAACATATTCCTGGCCGGCATTTTTTGGCGCGGTGCCTTCCTTTATATTGGTGCACAATCTTTTGCTTTTAAATGAATTTCCAGATGTGGAGGCCGATAGTTCCGGCGGGCGCAAAACCCTGCCCATTATCATGGGTAAAACAAAGACCGCGAAATTTTACGCGGCGATGACTATCTTTTTGTATTTATGGATTGCCGGATGTGTTATCGCCGGTGTCTCGCCAATCTGGACACTGTTGGCTTTGTTAACCCTGCCTTTCGCGGTTAAGGCCATACGCGGCTCTTTTTATCCTGAAGATGAAGCGGGTATTATCGCGGCGATGAAAAATAACGTGCTGGTCGTGCTGGCCACGCAGTTTCTTTTGGGCGTGGGTTATCTGCTGGCGGCTCTTAGATAATAAGGAAGGAAATTTTACGCGTTTGGGCAAAGATAAAGAAATTACCGGTGAAAATCTTTCGCCGATGTTTGGCGGCATCATCCGTCACTATGATCTGATTAATCATGTTTTTACCTGGGGCATGGATATAAGCTGGCGGAAAAAAATCGTTACCCAATGTCTCAAATTAAAACCAGAAAAAGTCCTGGATCTTGGCTGCGGCACGGGAGATCTAGCCATTAACATTGCCCGTTTAGCCACGGAAAATCTGCATGTTACCGCCTGTGATTTCAGCAAGGAGATGCTTGGTGTCGCGGCGGCAAAAGCGCAGAAAGCCCGAGTTAGTAATAAAATATCCTTTATCCATGCTGACGCGGCTAATCTTCCTTTTTCAGATAATTACTTTGATTGCATCGGCATTTCCTTCGCCTTCCGCAATATGATTTATAAAAATCCTTCCGCGGCCAGGCATCTTGCCGAAATTTTGCGCGTGCTCAAGCCTGGCGGCTCCTGCCTTATTGCCGAAACCAGTCAGCCGCGAAATAAAATCATCCGGGCTCTGCATCATTTCTACGTTCGTACCTATGTTTATACAATGGGGCTGCTTATTTCGGGCGATCGGCCCGCGTATAAATATCTTACCGAATCGGCAGTAAATTTTTATGGTCCGGATGAGCTAGAAAAGATTCTGATTGCCGCGGGCTTTAAGCGGGTTTTTTATCAGCCTCTTTTTTTCGGCGCGGCGGGAATTTACCGGCTCATCAAATAAATGTTTTTCTGGAGGCAATCATGATCATTGTTACCGGAAATATCCTGGCCAAAACTGAAACGCTGGATGAATTGCTTGCCCTGGGTTTGGAACACTCGCGGCGTTCGCGTTTAGAGCCGGGCTGTCTTGCTCATGCCATTCATCAGGATTGTGAAAACCCCACGCGCCTCGTTTTTTTTGAAGAGTGGACCGACCATGCGGCGCTTGCGGAACACTTCAGGTTGCCCGCATCGCGTCTTTTTGCCAAGAAAGCTTTCGCGCTGGCTGACGGGCCGCCAAAAATAGAAATTTATGAAGCTGCCGCGGTAGATATAAAAGGGTGAATAGCTTTTCGGGCAATTCGTGCCAGACGGATTTAAGGGGAAAATTATGCGGCGCTGGCGGCGCAAAAATCGCTTTTCTGCATCCGAAATCCACTTTTGGTGTATTAAGCAAACTTTGTGAAAAAAAGGAATAACGACTTTTTGTTTGAAAAGCTTAGTCTTTTATTTTAGTGAATACAACTACAACTAAAGTGTTTTCGATTTTAAATTGAGGTGCGGATTACCACTTGCAATCGATATTTCAAACAGGGACATTGGCAAAGCCATTTCTGAAATAAATATCTGTCGAAAATTCCTGTGGAGTTTAAGAGGAAAATAAAATCTTTAAGGGAGAGGATTGAAGCCCGTCCTTGCAGATTATTATTACATCACGTTAGAATGGAAATAAATGATTGCAGCCTCGATTAAGGTGCCCTGCACAAATATCATTGCCAGATCTGGGACCACGGTCTGGCTTCTTCGATTTCAAAGGCGAGTTCAAGAAGTTCCTTTTCATGACCAAAGGCAGAGCTGAACTGGACACCCAGAGGCAGGCCATTAGTGCTGAATCCCATGGGAAGCGATATGGCCGGTGTTCCGCTGACATTCTGAATCGGAGTGAATGTGACATATTTTCTGATCCGCTCAAAGGCTTCATCAAATGGAACATTATGCCCCAAATAACCAAGCTGGGGAACGGGGTGGGCAAGAGTCGGATTGAGCAGCATATCGCAGCTACTGAAGATATCATTATATATCCCTGCGTATCCGCGCAACCGTTTTATAGTGGAAGGTGCTTTAAAGAAATATTTTTGGAAGTAACGGCTGATATCTATCGACCAGTTCTCAAGTTTGCTCCTGTCGAAGCCGTAGTCGATTATGAACTTTCCAAAAAACCTGAATGAGAAGGCCATCATACCCCAATAGAGAATGAAATCATCAGCCATCTGCGCGTCGCAGGGGCAGGGAATTTCCTTAACTGTATGGCCAAGTTCTTCACAGAGTGCCCCGGTACTACGGACAAGATCGGCTGACTCAGAATGGCAGTGTGTACCAAAGGGCGTATCGGTAAAAAGAGCGATACGCAATCGTTTTTTTCCAGGGTTCCGTACTAGTCCGATCTCGGGCAGTTTAGAATTGCGGCGATATTTTTCCGCACCAGCGTAGAACGCGGCTGTATCGCGCACCGTGCGTGATAAAATACCCTCGCAAACTATGTTGACTGGCATTAACTCCGATCCTTCCACTCCTTCAAGCCTCCCCCGTGAAGGTTTGAGCCCCACAAGGCCACAGCAAGACGCTGGTATACGGATAGAGCCACCGCCATCGTTGCCGTGCGCCAGTGGAACAACACCGGAAGCCACAAGAGCCGCCGACCCGCCCGAAGATCCTCCCGTGGAATAATCAGTGTGCCATGGGTTACTCGTGATGCCGGATGAAAGCGGCTCTGTTGTTGACGTTAACCCGAATTCGGGTAGAGCGCTTTTTCCCAAAGATATAAGGCCGAGCGAAAAAAATTGTTTAATGAATTTACTCGATTTTCTGACGGGTTTATTTGGAACAGCCCGAGAGCCCCACAACGTAGGAACACCCTTTACATCATCGATGTCTTTGATAAAAGAAGGAACTCCGGCAAAAGGGCCGGGTATAATCTTTTTAACCTGCTCAAGCGCCATGCCAAAGGTCTCTGTGACAATAGCATTGAGCTTTTGATTCACAGACCTTGCCCGAGCGATTGCGGCTTCAACTGCTTCGGTAGCGCTGATTTCTCCGGAGGAAATTATTTCTGCGATTCCAACTCCATCGAGGGTTCCCAACGCGTCATCGCAAAACGCACTTATTCTTTTATTTTTTTCGCTCATAAAATTTATAGTGACTTCCTTTTTGTAGGGGTAAGTGTAGAAAACGTGGTCTTATATGTCAATGAAATATTGATCACGAAACGTGAGGTACGGTATCAATGTTTTCCGGTGAGAATGAGTTGTATTTATTGCCAATTCAAATGTTGTATAACTTGGGAAAATAAGAAAATCAAAATTACAGGAAGCAAATATCAACTTTTTCCTTTCATTAATACATTCACGTCTAGACGATTACGAATGATACCTGCAATACGGTTGGCCCATAAAGAATATGCAAGTGCTCCGGGGTGAAAACCATCTGCTGCCATATACTTTGATTGCAAGGGTAGGTTTATTGAAACAAACTCGCATCTGCCATATTCATCCGCAATCTTTTTTAGCTTCATGTTGAATCGTTCTGCCCTTATACCAAGATACCACCTCAGGGGTTGAGGTAGGACAGGAAAGTGATGCATTGGGGGAAGGCTTGATAAAAGTATTTGCTGCGCACAGAACTTAGATTGGAGCAACTGAACAATATTGATTTTTTGATAAATCCATTTATTTAATGTTGTGCCGTGTGTGACATCATTAACTCCCACGGACGTGACAACAACATCAAACGGCTCCGGTGAAGCCATCTCAATATTTGCTAAAACATCTTTCGCGGTATTGCTTGTTTGTGCCAATAATTTCCAATAAACTAGAAAATCCGACTTCAACGCAGTCACTAATTGACCTGATAAAGCCTGATCCTGTGTCGATACACCAACACCAGCTGCCGCAGAATCTCCGATAATCAGCAAACGCAAGATTGGTCCAGATCCGTCAATACCACAGCGATTACCTTGCGGCTCGGGCAACCTCGGCGTTACGAACCTGACATAGAGGCCTTGCGCAATTAATAATGGGGCAAGAAAAATCGTTACAAAAAGATATATCATTAACTTTTATGCTCGTAATTTTGCATTCGATTAACAATTAATTTTATAAAGATTACTATGACCATGATTATTATTCAACGAACTAAACGCGTTTACGCGTACGGCTTTAGCTCAAACAGCTTTTTATTCTGTGTCGAGACGATGTGGTAGAACTGATCCTGCGGGATGTAGATGTAGGGCACGTCGTCGTCGCGGCGAAAGAGAAAACGCGCCAGAATCATCCGGTTGATCGCCTGATGGCCGACAATCATGATGTTTTGGGCGTGGCGGTTCAGGAAAAACACTTTTTTCAGCCCCGCCTCCACGCGCGGTTTCATCATCGCGTAGCTTTCACCTTCCGGATACGCGTAGAAATATTTATTCGCCTTGCGCGCGTTAAATACTTCCGGCATGTTTTTTTCGATATCTTTGTAAGTCATCCCCTCGCAGATTCCGCCGTTTATTTCATCAAACTCTTTGAGTGAAATTATCTTGCAGTCTTTTTGCCTTTCGGCGATTGCCCGCGCTGTCTGCGCGGTGCGTTTTTTGTTGCTGGTGAAGATGTAGGATATTTCACGTTTTTGAAAGAATCGTCCCAGCGCCTTGGCCTGCATGGTTCCTTCGGAGGTCAGCGTGGAATCGCCGCCGATGCGGTCGATAACATTGAATCTGGTTTGCGCGTGCCGGATAAGGAAAAGATTTTTCACCACATCGGTTACCAGAATATCTTTAATTAATAAATGCAGCGTAATGTTGTCCGTAAGTTTTTCTTCGAATATTTTGTTTTGCAGCGAATCCAGGCGAAAATAATTTCTTTCATCCTTCAGGGGCGTGTAAACCATTTGATAGTTTTTTATGCGTTTTAAAAATTCCGCGTGCGCTTTATTACGTCTGAGGCGCGAAAATTCCGGCAGTTTTGTTTTGGCCTCAATCATCAGAGAAAGGATTTCTTTGTCATCGTTAAGACATTCAATAAAAAGAACAGGGTGATTGCTGAGATTTTCTTCAATCATTTTCCTGCGTGTCCGGGTAACGTTGGCCGCGTCCAGTATCGCCACCTGGCCGGAGCCCGCAAGATAGCTTCTGGCCATTTTTGTATTAGTAAGAGCAAATTTGCTTCTCAGAAGTCTCGCGGCCTTGTTTTCCGGATGATAAAACTCCGCGGGAAAGGTGTCTTTTGCCGGCAGGTTTTGCCGTCGCAGATTGCCGTTATTGAATATTTTGGCCGGAATCCGGTTTTTTCTTAAGGTTTCCTGCAGCCGTATGGCCAGCGTCGATTTACCCCGCGCAGGCAGACCCATCAAGACAAGATAGAGTTTGTTATCGTTCATCTGAAATCATTAAATTCTTTCATGAAATTAGGATATTACTTTATCATTTTATATAAGGCCAAACAAGTGGTTAAAGGCCTTGTTTGCCATAAAAACATTTTTACGCAATTACCTTGACACGGCCATTTTATATAACTATACTGCCGGTCAGTTTTAAATGATCTTGCGAGAAAATTGTGTAAGGTATTCCCGCCCGACACAGTTCTTAATAAAGGAAACTTGAAGGAGGTTTTTATGTCGTTAAACCCATTAGTTGACTCACGTGACGTGAGATTTGTCCTTTTTGAAATGCTTGAGTTGGAGAAAATGAACCGGTTTGACCAGTTCAAAGAATTTGACCGGAGCATGTATGAGGACACGTTGGAGCTGGCGGAAAAAATCGCCATTGATCAGTTTTATTCATCTAATGCCGACGGTGACAAAACCGGATTAAAATTTGATCCCAAAACACATGAAGTAAAGGTCCCCGAATCCTTCCACAAGGGATTCAACGCTTATGTCGAAGCCGGATTCCACGTCCTGTCTTTCTCGCAGGAAATTGGTGGTATGGGTATGCCCCAGAGTGTCTCTATGGCTGCCGCGGAATATTTCAACGCGGGCAACACATCGCTGACGATGTATTGTGGTGCGATTACCGGCGCCGCGGCTATCATCGAGCCTTTCGCTTCCGAAGAAGTCAAGCAGATGTATCTTCCCAAGTTGCTTTCCGGTGAGTGGGGCGGCACCATGTGCCTTACCGAACCGGGCGCGGGCTCGGACGTGGGCGCGCTGAAGTCCAAGGCTGTAAAACAAAAAGACGGCACGTATCTGATTACCGGTCAGAAAATTTTCATCAGCAACGGCGAGCACGATTTAAACCCCAACATCATCCATCCGGTGCTGGCCAGAATTGAAGGTGATCCCGAAGGCACAAAAGGAATCTCCATTTTCCTGGTATCGAAATATCTCATCAACAAGGACGGTTCTCTCGGAGCAAGAAACGATGTTTATTGCTCCGGTGTCGAACACAAGATGGGTCTCAAAGGCAACGCCACATCATCTCTGAGCTTCGGCGATAACGGTAAATGTGTCGGCCATCTTCTGGGCAAGGAACGCGAAGGCATGAAGGTTATGTTCCGGCTTATGAACGCGGCCCGCATTCATACGGGTGTTCAGGCTCTGGGACAGTCCAGCGCCGGCTATATGCACGCTGTAACTTACGCGCGCAACCGTGTTCAGAGCAAGCACATCACGCAAATGCTCAACGACAAAGCCCCCGGCGTGGCTATTATCGAGCATCCTGATGTGAAGAGAATGCTGATGTATATGAAAAGCACCGTTGAAGGGATGCGCATGCTTTGCCTGTTCTTGGCTTACCATGAAGATGTCATGCACGTATCACCCGATCCGGAAGAACGCAAAGCATCGAACGGTATTGTCGAAATTCTTACACCCATCGTCAAAGCCGGTATTTCCGATGCCTCCTGGCTGGTTACGGCCGAAGCCATGCAGGTTTACGGCGGCTACGGATACTGTTCGGAATATCCGGTTGAACAGTATGCCCGTGATACCAAGGTCTTCTCGATTTATGAAGGAACCAACGCCATTCAGTCGCTTGACCTGCAGATGCGCAAAATACTCATGAATCCCGAAATGTATAATTACTCACAGCTAAGAAAGTGGATGAACGACACGATTGATAAAGCCAAGGGTATAGTGGAAGATAAATACATCAACCCGGTTGTCCGCGGCCTGGCGAAACTCGAAGAAGTCATCGAGATGATGAAAAAACAGATGGGCGAAGGCAAGTTCATGGCGCTGGTGCTCAATGCCACGCCGCTGCAGCAGGCGATGTTCCCGCTGATCGTGGCCTGGCTGCACCTGTGGAGCCTGGCGATTACCATCCCCAAAGTGAAGGAACTTGTCGGTGACGCGAAAGGCGAAGAAAGACAAAAAATTATCGCGAACAACAACGAAGCCGCCTATTACAGCGGCAGAGTGCTTTCCTCCCAGTTCTTTATCGGGGCGGAATTTCCGAAGTATTTCGGAATGATGGACGCCATCATGAACAATGAGGGCGCGGCGATTAAATCCGTTTCGGAAAGCTTCACCGGCGCGCTGAAAGAATAGTTTTTTCAGCGCATAACTCACGCTAAGGCGGGCTGATTCCTAAAGGGTCAGCCCGTCTGATAGTGTTCTTTTTAAATTACCACATCACGGCGATATTCAAGTCATTTTCCCGGCGCAATTTTCCCGCGGCATGTTTTCTTTCAGATGCGTTTTAGCTTGACAATAAATATAATTTAATGACTTTATAGCAGTCTTAATAATTCAGGCAAGTAAAGGCAGGAGGTAAAAGAAAAGATATGGGTACTAAATATGTTTATACTTTTTCGGAAGGATACGGCAAAAGCAAGAATTTATTAGGCGGCAAAGGAGTGGGGCTCGCGGAAATGGCGCATCTCAAAATTCCCATCCCACCCGGCTTTACGATTACTACGGAAGTCTGCAATCTTTTTTATAAAAATAAAGGACGTTATCCGCAGGGATTAAAAGAGCAGGTTTATAAAGCACTGCGCAAAATGGAAACGGCCACCGGCATGAAATTCGGCGATGCGAAGAATCCTCTTTTATGTTCCGCCCGTTCCGGCGCGCGCAGCAGCATGCCCGGAATGATGGAGACCGTGCTCAATATCGGGCTTACTTCTAAAACAATCACCGGCATGATTGAAAAAACAAACAATCCCCGCTTTGTCTGGGATTCCTACCGCCGTCTGATCCAGATGTATTCGGACGTGGTTATGGAAAAAGCCGAAGGAATTGAACCTGCCGAAGGTATGGGTGTGCGCCAGCAGCTCGAGCGCGAACTGGCAGCAATGAAGAAAAGACGCAATGCCAAGCAGGATGTTGATCTCACCGCTGATGACCTGGCCGAGCTCGCGGAAATTTATAAAGATAAAGTCAAACAGGTTTTGGGAAAACCTTTCCCGGACAATGCAGATGAACAGCTTTGGGGCGCGATCGGCGCGGTCTTTAAAAGCTGGAACGGCAAACGCGCTATTTCTTATAGACGTATTGAAAGTATTCCCGATGAATGGGGCACAGCGGTTAACGTGCAGGCGATGGTCTTTGGCAACATGGGCGAAAATTCCGCCACAGGCGTGGCCTTTACCCGCAATCCGGCCACCGGCGAAAATAAATTCTACGGCGAATGGCTGACTAACGCGCAGGGCGAGGATGTTGTGGCTGGTTTACGTACGCCTAATCCGATAAATGAAAAAACTCGACAGATTGACGACACCGAAGGGCACCCTTCTTTAGAAAAAGCCATGCCCAAAGCTTATATTGAACTCGAAAGAATTCGAAACAAGCTCGAAAAGCATTTCAGGGATATGCAGGACCTTGAGTTCACCATTCAGGATGGGCATGTCTGGATGCTGCAGACGCGCAACGGGAAGCGCAACGGTCCGGCGGCGGTGCGCATGGCAGTGGAAATGTATAAAAGTAAAACGATCAGCGCGGCCGAAGCGGTAATGCGCGTGACACCGGCCCAGCTCGATGAATTGCTGCACCCCATGGTTGACCCCAAAGCCGAGACGGACAGTGAATTTCTGGTCAAGGGATTGCCCGCTGGTCCCGGCGGCGCCGCCGGTCAAATTGTTTTTACCGCCGAAGACGCGGTTAAATGGGCCAACGAAGGGAAAAAAGTAATTCTGGTGCGCGAAGAAACCAATCCCGAGGATGTGGAAGGTATGCGCGTGGCGCAGGGAATCCTTACGGCGCGCGGAGGCATGACTTCCCACGCTGCTCTGGTAGCGCGCGGCTGGGGGAAATGCTGCATTGTCGGCGCCGGTTCCCTGCATGTGGATATCGGTAAGAAGACAATGACGGTTGGGGGCCAGGCTTTTCGCGAGGGTGATGTCATCACCCTTAACGGAACAACCGGTCGTGTTTACCGGGGCGCGCTGGCAATGATCGGCGGCGCGGAAGCTGATAAGTATTTTACGGCATTTATGAAAATCTGCGATGGAATTCGGCGTCTTAAAATACGCACGAATGCCGAAACCCCCAAAGATGCCGCCAAGGCTATTCAATTTGGCGCGGAAGGCATCGGCCTTTTCCGCACCGAGCATATGTTTTACGGCGAAAACAGCGATAAGCCGCTGTTCCACCTGCGCAAAATGATATTGTCCGACAGCGTGGAGCAGCGCCGCGCCGCTTTGAATGATTTGTTTCCGTTTGTGAAAAGCGATATCAAAAAGACGATGGAAGTCATGGCCGGTAGGCCGGTAACGATTCGTTTCTTGGATCCGCCGTTACATGAATTTGTTCCGGAAAACCTGCAGGAACGTCAACGCTTGGCTGAAAGTTTGAATATTTCCATCGATAAGCTCAACAGCCGGGCAGAAATATTGCATGAAACAAACCCGATGATGGGACATCGCGGTGTGCGTTTAGGCATTACTTATCCGGAAGTCAGCGAAATGCAGATACGCGCCATTTTGGAAGCCGCCGCGGAGCTGACAAAGGAAGGCAAAAAAGCCCTGCCGGAAATAATGATTCCGGTTGTCTGCGATAAAGCGGAAATCAGTCACCAGGCACAGCTAGTCAAAAATATATACCCCGAAGTATGCGCCAAATACGGTTTGAAAAAAATACCGCATATGGTGGGAACGATGATTGAAATTCCCCGTGCGGCGCTTCTGGCCGATAAGATTGCCGAAGAAGCGGAATTCTTTAGCTATGGCACAAACGACCTTACGCAAATGACTTACGGTTTCAGCCGTGACGATGTTGGCGCTTTCGTACCTGAATACGTGGGCAGAAAAATTATTCCGGTTGATCCCTTCCAAGTGCTTGATCAGAAGGGTGTGGGCCAGTTGATTGCCATGGGTATTGAAAGAGGACGCAAAACAAGGCCTGGTTTGAAGGTCGGTATCTGCGGTGAACATGGAGGGGAGCCCTCCAGCGTCATGTTTTGTCACCGCGTTGGTATGGATTATGTCAGCTGTTCGCCTTACCGCGTGCCGATTGCCCGGTTGGCCGCCGCGCAGGCAGTAGTCGAAGAAAAAGCAGCGGCAAAGAAGTCTCTTAAAAAGAGCGTTGCCAAAAAGAAAACTGCTAAAAAGAAACTTAAATAATCTGAAAAAAAGAAAGGTTTATATATATGGAGATAAAAAACAAAAAGCTGAAAGACTGGGTTAAAGAAATTGAAGGATTGTGCCAACCAGACAGTGTTTACTGGTGCGACGGCTCCAAAGAAGAATATGACCGCCTGATGGCGCAGATGGTGAAAAGCGGCAGTGCAACACCGCTTAAGAAAAGAAAGAACAGCTTTTTGTTTCGTTCCGATCCATCTGACGTCGCCAGAGTGGAAGACAGAACCTATATCAGCACGCCCGAGCAAAGTGAAGCAGGGCCAACAAACAACTGGCTTCACCCTGACGAATTAAAGGCGACGATGAAGGCGCTTTATAAAGGATGCATGAAAGGGCGCACGCTATATGTGATTCCTTTTTCCATGGGGCCAGTTGATTCGCCCATTGCCAAAATCGGCATAGAAATTACGGACAGCCCTTACGTTGTCTGCAACATGCACATTATGACCCGCGTGGGGAAAAAAGTTATTGATAAACTGGGTGCGGATGGCGAATTTATCCCCTGTCTGCATTCCATCGGCGCGCCGCTGGAAAAAGGACAGAAAGACGTCACCTGGCCCTGCGCTCCCATAGAGAAAAAATATATCAGCCATTTTCCCGATGAAAATCTGATTTGGTCTTTTGGTTCCGGCTACGGCGGCAACGCGCTTTTGGGGAAAAAATGTCTGGCTTTGCGTATTGCTTCGGCCATGGCCAAAAGGGAAGGCTGGATGGCCGAACACATGCTGATTCTGCGTTTGACCAGCCCTGAAGGAAAAAAATATCATATCGCGGCGGCGTTTCCCTCTGCCTGCGGCAAAACCAATCTGGCAATGCTGCAGCCGACCATTCCCGGCTGGAAATGCGAGTGTGTCGGCGATGACATTGCCTGGATGAAAATAGGTCCGGACGGACGCCTTTATGCCATCAACCCGGAAGCCGGATTTTTCGGCGTCGCGCCGGGAACATCTTATGATTCCAACCCGATGGCTATGGATACAATCAAAGAAAATATCATCTTTAGCAACTGTGCTTTGACGGATGAAGGAGACGTTTGGTGGGAAGGTATGGATGGTGAGCCACCGAAACACGCCGTCGACTGGAAGGGGCGTGATTGGCCTGGCGAAACTAAAGAGCCCGCCGCGCATCCCAACGCCCGCTTTACCGCGCCGGCCGCTCAGTGCCCGGTTATTTGCGCGGACTGGGAAAAACCGGAAGGTGTTCCTATTGATATTTTTGTTTTCGGCGGCCGCCGTGCCGGCGTTGTTCCGCTGGTGAATGAGGCTTACGATTTTGACCACGGCGTTTTCCTGGGCGCGACCGCTTCTTCGGAAACGACTGCCGCCAATATCGGCGCGGTGGGAAATTTGCGGCGTGACCCCTTCGCCATGCAGCCTTTCTGCGGCTACAACATGGGCGATTATTTCCATCACTGGCTCAGCATGGGCGATAAGCTCAAAAGCAAAGCGCCGCGCATTTTCTACGTCAACTGGTTTAGAAAAACTGCTGACGGCCGCTGGCTCTGGCCGGGATTTGGCGAAAACAGCCGCGTACTGAAGTGGATGTGTGAGAGAGTGGAAGGAAAAGTTGACGCGGTGAAAACCCCGATAGGCTTCTTGCCGAAAAAAGAAGACCTTGATCTGAAAGGCTTGACTGTTCCCGCGACGGATATGGAAGAATTGCTAAAAGTTGACCTTGCCGCCTGGAAAGCGGAGATTCCGGATATCGAAAAACATTTCGATAAATTCGGCGATCGGCTGCCCGCGCGTCTGAAAAAGCAGTTGGAAGAACTCAAAAAACGTTTAAGTTAAAAACGTAAATTCAATACAAACACATTGCCGAATATAAATTGACTTAATATCGGCAATGTGTTTGCTATTTTCCTGGCGATTGTTTAAATAAATTTTTGGTGGTGTCTATGAGATCCGTCAAAATAAACGCCGGGTTCGCCCAAGAAAACAATAGATCACCCTGCCGTGGGTTCTTTCGCTTCTGCGGCATAAACCTTCAATATCAAATCACTTTTCAATGTTTTTCGGCTCTCACGATTTGCCGCGCGCCTCCCTGAATCATTTCAAAATTTGTTCGTTTATATTCGGCAATATCTTTCCGCCGGAATATTTTTAATTTTTTAAAATCACAAGAGTAAAAAGAGGAGGAGATATGGATACAAAAAAAGCAAAATGGCTGATGTTTGTTGCACTGGTGTTGATTCTGGCCGGAGGACTGCTGGCGTATTGTATTCAAACCGCCGGTAATACAGTTAAAATAAAAGATGTGCGGTTCGTCGGATCGGACGGCAGAATCAACAGCGCCCTTTTATATATTCCGCCGGGAGTGACGAACAAAAATCCCGCACCCGGCATCGTGGCCACGCACGGCTACATTAATTCTCGTGAAACACAGGATGGCTTTGCCATTGAATTCGCGCGGCGCGGCTATGTTGTTTTAGCCGTGGATCAGAGCGGACACGGTTTTTCCGACCCGCCGGCATTCGCGGCAGGTTTCGGCGGGATGGATACTTTAAAATATC
The DNA here is from genome assembly GCA_963813455.1 of uncultured delta proteobacterium. Classification (GTDB taxonomy): domain Bacteria; phylum Desulfobacterota; class Syntrophia; order Syntrophales; family Smithellaceae; genus UBA4810. The sequence goes on along the minus strand of CAWEZF010000010.1, from coordinate 207,891 downwards.
TGCGCACGCTGGATATTGTTGACCCCAAGAACATCGGCATGGAAGGACATTCGATGGGCGGCTGGGCGTCAGTTGTGGCAGCCGCTGTAAATCCTGCAGGTTACAAATCAATAGTTTTGGCCAGCTCTAATACCGGCAGCATGAAGCAGCCTGATGGGTCTGTTATCCCGATACCAGAAGGAACCGCAACCTTCCCGCGTAACGTGGGACTCATTTTTTCCAAATATGATGAATTTTCTAAATTGATGTGGGAAGCGGATATTCCGCGTGAAATTGTCAAAACGGACAAACTGAAGAAATTATTTGGAACAGCGGAAGATATCGAAGTCGGCAAGCTATACGGTTCTATTGAAAAGGGCACGGCCAGAAAGTTGTATCAACCTAATATGATACATCCGCGCGTTCATTTTTCCCAAGAAGGAATCGGCAACGCAATTGAATGGATGCAGATGACACTTGATGGCGGCAAGGAGATTCCTCCGGAAAACCAAATATGGCAGTACAAAGAGCTGGGGAATTTTATCGCGATGATCGGAATGATTTTGCTGATTTTTCCACTAGGTACGTTACTTTTACAAAAAAGTTTTTTCAAGGAGTTAGCCGAAAATCCGCCTACGAAAAAATCGCTTAAGGGCTTTGGCTGGTGGATAGGCGCGGTTCTTACAGTGCTGATACCTCTGCCGTTGTTTATCATTTTCATCATTTCTCACGGTAAGGGTTATCAAGCCGCAACGGCTCTATGGCCGCAGAATATCACCACTACACTTATGTACTGGGCGCTGGGAGTAGCGGCTATTTCGCTAATTCTTTTCCTTTTGTGGCATTTTATAGCTAACCGTAAAAACGCCACCTTTGTGAATTACGGTGTCACCTGGAAGGATAAAGGAATTGTCTGGAAAAAAGTAGGGAAGTCATTTTTGCTGGCGGCGGTTATCGCTTTCTTTGCCTATCTGACGGTCGCTTTTTCCGGCTGGGCGTTTAAAACGGATTACCGCCTGTGGGTGTTCGCGATAAAGCCGATGACCTTCCTGCATTTCCGCATCTTTTTGAGCTACCTAATACCCTTTGCGGTATTTTTTCTGGTTATCGCGCTTATCCTGCACGGACAACTGCGTCGCGGCAAAAAAGGTGACCTTAAAATGTGGCAGGAAATACTGGTTAATATTTTCCTGTGGATAACGGGATATATTATTTTCCTGGCTTTCCAGTACGCGCCGCTTTTTGCCGGAGGTGGCTTGGCTATCCCTGACGCGGCCTTGTTTTTCATTGTGATGTTTCAGTTCTTTCCGTTGTTTATTATGGGCGCTCTGGTGTCCACCTATTTTTACCGTAAAACAGGGCATATTTACACCGGAGCATTTCTTAACTCGCTGTTGATTGTGTGGTTTGTCGTTGCCGGACAGGCGACACATTTTCCATTTTAACTGATTGCTGAGGTGATATAAACCGCGGGGTCATTTTCTTGATATATTAAAGAAACGGCCCCGCGGGTTTTTTTGTTTTCGTTTAAGATGCTAAGCTGCTCGGATCATTTGTTTTTTTGAAAAATTAATTGTTTGATGAATTCCCCGGGCCGGTCGCTTTTCACCTTCGCGGCAAAAGAGCACACGGGAAATTAATTATTTGAAGGCTATTAGAAGATAAAACGCATAATAAATTTGCTAAAGAACATAAAACTGCGCTGCAAGATAATACCCGGTTTGTATCAGGAACATATTCAGGAGAAGGTCAATTCAATTTGTCATTTTCAATCTTCCCTTTTACACTGAGGTGGCATGCAACCTAATAGCTTGGCGAACATCTCCGGTATAACGGGTTTGCTGAAGTAAAACCCCTGTATCTCATCACAGGACTGTTCGCTCAAAAAGTCCATTTGCTACTTTGTCTCCAAACCTTCTGCAAAAACGGCCATGCGCAAAGTTTTGCCCATCTTAATAATCGTCTGGGTAATAGCCCTGTCTTATGAATCTTTGAGAATATTGCGAATAAAGGAACGGTCTATTTCCAGCGTATCCACAGGGAGATATCTAATTTGTGAAAGAGAGGAGCAGCCGGTGCCGAAATCGTCACTGGCGAGACGCACGCCCAGATTTCATATTTTAGCTAACGTAGTTATTGCTACTATTTTAATAATAGTAATGATTGTTTCTACTCAGAAACAAATTGAAGCATTAAAGGTTACCATCAAGTTATTTTGCAGCAATATTAGGTTTTTTTGCATCCGTACTCCTAATGATCTCAAAAGGACGGGAAACTTCTCTGAGTAATAGTTCTATTCCACCCTCAATGTCGTCTGTAATATATTCAATGACCTTATTATTATAAATGGTGATGAGACCGACAAGCTGAGTAATAATAATCATTGAGCAGCGCTGGATGTCTTCTTTAGGAAAAGACGGGTATTTTTCTGCCATGTCATTCATTACACGGACGATCAAGTCCCGGCACTTAAGGGCGTTAGCTAATTCAATATTCATGAAAGGTTCATAGTCAGTATTCACAAAGTCGTAATACTTAGGAACGTCTAATACGAACATAATTAATGCCAGGTTCCGTTCGCGGACCGTGAAGGAAAAAACACTCCTGCACACTGATTTTAATTTTTCAACAGGGTCCGGATGAGAATCATAGGCTTTTTGAAATTCATTTAACAACATTTCAAACCCTTTGTTCAAAACATAAATGTAGATTTCTTCGCGGTTCTTGAAATAATTATAAATTGTGTTGGGGGATACTTTGAGCATCCTTGATAGTTTTCGCATGCTTAGGTTGTTATATCCGTCCTTTACAATCATTTCCAAAGCCACCATGCTCATTCGTTGTTTTTCAAACTCAATAACTTCAGGGGATCTCGCTTTATTTGCCATTGGAATTTTTCCTAATATTGAAAATGGTTACCACCTCTGTGCGCCATTTGCATTGCAAAACGCAATTTGTTTCGTCAGAAAAGTTTTTTAGATAACAAAAAAACAGATTTCCTGCTCCGATATTTTAACTAGTTATCATCAATTGCTATCTAATATTATTAAAATATACAAGGCAAATTAGCAAGTAAAAATGATAAAAACATGAAATAAAGCAAAGTATTATAGGACAATTGTAAAAAAGCTTGACAATAGGTAGTAACAGTGTTGTAAATAATAATAACGCTGTTCTATTAATGTAAGCAAAAAATCATTATAAATAAAAGGAGGTGTTTATGAAGTTTAAACTTTTGTTATTCATTTTAAGTCAGAAATTGAAAAAGGCAGCAAAAAGCACCCTATCTTTCAAAGATTTCATAAAAGGAAAGAATGTTAAAGTTCTTATGAAAACTGCCGACGGCAAACAAGGACGTTCTTTTACTTTGCGAAATGGAACAATTACCTCATCATCCTCGGATTTTTCAAATGCTGATGCTGCTTTTGTATGGTCAGACGGTGACACAGCTTTCAAAGCGATGTCGGCGGGAGACGATGAAGCGATCATCGCTGCCATGACAGAGAAAAAGCTGTGGTCTGAGGGCAACTACAAGGATTTTATATGGTTCTTAACCGCACTGGGCAAGATGTCAGTTCAGCAGGAGTAATAGTAATTGTTTAGAAAAAAATGATCTATTAAGAAGTTTCCCATACAGTTTAAAGGAGGAAAATATGCAAACCGCCATTGAAAGAATAAAACAAGACTCATCAAAAACTTTTGTTATTGAGCCATTGGATAGGGAATGGGGCGTGGGTGTCACCAGTATGGGTGATTCTCTGTCGCCTTATACAAGAGTAAATCGATTACGAAAACTGGCACAGGAGACGGAATTTACGGTCAATCACGAAAGAGCATGTCTCGTAACAGAAGCCTATGAAAAATACAAATACTTAAACAAGTAGTTTGTATGTTCTTTGAAGGAATTTGCCCGGCGAGGAAAAACGACAAAATGAAAGCGTAAACAGAAATCTGTCATAATTGTATTAAACGGTCTTTTTCGGAAGTTGTCACGTTTGAGTAATTATCATCCATCCCTAAAAATTGCAAAAGAGGCAATTGCGTAATTATGAGGAGGAACCCCCAATGAGTACAAATTTAAGCCAAGGCGATTTTGATTTTGATTATGTTGTTATCGGATCCGGCTTTGGCGGCAGCGTTGCCGCTATGCGTCTTTCCCAGAAAGGATACAAAGTAGCTGTTATCGAGTCCGGAAAGAGATGGCATGCCGATGAATTTCCCAAAAGCAATTGGAACGTTAAAAAGTTTATGTGGCTTCCCACCTTTGGGTGCTACGGCATACAAAGAATGCACCTTTTGAGAGATGTGTTTATTTTGGCGGGCGCTGGAGTGGGCGGGGGAAGCCTTAACTACGCCAACACGATGTATACTCCTCCCCCGGTATTTTTTGAGCATGAAACCATCAAGCGACTGGGCGGAAAAGAGGAATTGCTGCCTTTTTACGATATCGCGAAAAAAATGGTCGGGGTTGTGCCTAATCCTGTTGCCACCCCCCAGGATCAGCTCTTAAAAGAAACAGCCGCGGAGATCGGCCGAGAGCACACCTACACCACAACGGATGTCGCTGTCTTTTATGGCAAAGAAAAAATGCCTGAGGATGACCCGTATTTCTTTGGCGAGGGGCCGGACCGCGTCGGCTGCGAACTATGCGGCGAGTGCATGACGGGATGCAAAAAAAACGCTAAGAATTCTCTGGATAAAAACTATCTCTATTTTTCCGAAAAGTTCGGAGCTCAAATTTTTGCCGAGCAAAAGGTCTATGATATTATTCCGCTGTCGCCCAATGGCGACCAGGGATATCTCGTCAAATCAAAAAAGACAACCGGCATACTCGGGCGGCTAGGCGGGCGGACTTATAAAACCAAGGGAATAGTTCTCTGTGCCGGCGTCATCGGCACGCTGTCTTTGTTGATGAAATTAAAACAGAACGGGCGTCTCCCGCTGATTTCCAATCATATCGGACAATTTTCCCGCACCAACAGCGAATCAATAATCGGCGTGAAAGCGAAGTCCAAAGACGCGGATTTCAGCAAGGGGGTTGCCATTACCTCAAGCGTTCATCCCGACGAGAATACCCATATTGAACCGGTGCGTTACGGCAAAGGCCATGATTTCATGGGATTGCTCACCGGAATCATGACGGAAGGCGGCGGCAAGATACCGCGGCAGATTAAAGCGTTTTTTAACGCCCTTTTTCATCCGATCACTTTCCTGCGGGTATGTAATCCCATAGGCTTTGCCCAGCGTTCCATTATTCTTCTCATCATGCAGACCCTTGATAATTATATTATCATTCAGAGAAAACGAAGGTTCCTGTGGCCTTTTTCCAGGACGCTGACTTCATCGTACGGAACGGAGAAAAAAAATCCAACCTGGATTCCAATCGGCTACGACTTTGCAAGGCGCTTGGCCAAGCGAATGGACGGCACCCCCGCTAATATCACAACAGAGAATTTGATGGATGCGCCGATTACCGCGCACATCATGGGCGGCTGCACGATCGGGCAGGCGCCTGACAACGGGGTTATTGATGAAGAAAACCGGATTAAAGGATATCATAATATGCTGGTTTGTGATGCCTCACAAATGCCCGAAAATCTTGGCGTAAATCCCGCATTGTCTATTTTGGCGTTTGCCGAAAGAGCCATGTCATATATTCAGCCGAAGAGCGGTAAAATCAGATATTTGAAGGCTGAAGAAGTGTGGAGTGTTAAGGAATACCTGTTAAAGGAATCAAAGCATAAAAAAATTGAGTAATCGTTTTCACGGTTTTAATAAGCCAGCGTAAATTAAGAGTTGGCATACAACTGGAGGTTTTAATTATGGCGAACGGTTTTATGGGAAAGATATTAAGAGTTAATTTGACAGCAGGATCAATCTCTCAAGAGGCCATCCCGGAAGATAAAATGAGGAAATATCTTGGCGGTGTGGGTATTGCTACGAATTATCTTTATGACGAAGTCCCTGCAGGTGTTGACCCGCTGGGCGTGGAAAATAAGCTGATATTCATGACGGGTCTCCTCACCGGAACTGCTTCAGCCAGCGCAGCGAGGTACTCCGTTGTGGCCAAGTCGCCCCAGACAGGAATATGGGGGCATGGGAATTCCGGTGGAAACTTCGGTCCGATGCTCAAAAGAAGCGGCTATGACGGAATAATCTTTGAAGGGGTGTCACCGAAACCGGTGTATCTGGAAATCATTGACGGGAAAGCCTCTCTCAAGGATGCAGGGCACCTCTGGGGGAAAAGCGTAAACGAGACCGAAGCCATTATTGAGAAAGGTGCCGATAAAAAGCCTATTATTGCATCCATCGGTCAGGGGGGAGAAAACCTCGTAAGATACGCGGCGATAATGAACAACCTTCATCGTGCTGTGGCGCGTTGTGGCCTGGGAGCTGTCATGGGTTCCAAGAAGCTCAAAGCTATTGTCTGTTCAGGCAAGGCCAAGATTGAACTCCATGATCCGGAAATGTTCAAGAAGGTTTCGAAAAAGCAGATAGGTCTCCTTAATGAGTCTATGCTCAAGGTAGGCTTTGAGGCTTTCGGGACGAACATGGTAGCGGACATGGTAAATGCCCGGGGGGGATACCCCACCATGAACTGGCAGGGCGGCGTTTTTGATCAGATTGAAGAGATGAACGGTCAGGCCATGACCGATAAGGTACTGGTAAAGGAGCTGGCATGCTTTAGTTGTCCAATAGCATGCGGACGAGGAACGGCAATTAAAGAAGGCAAGTGGGCCGGAAGAAGCGGTGAGGGGCCGGAATATGAAACCACCAATATGTTCGGGGCCTGTTGCGGCATATCCGACATGAACGCCGTGACTATGGCGAACTACCTTTGTAACGAATACGGCCTCGATACGATATCTGCGGGATCAACCATAGCCTTTGCCATGGAATGCTTTAAAAAGGGGATACTCACCAAGGAAATGACCGGCGGCATGGAGATAAATTTCGGTGATAGTGATATTATTGTGGAACTGGTGGAAAAAATTGCAAAACGAGAAGGAGTAGGAGATCTCCTGGCGGAAGGGACAAAGGTCATGGCGGAAAGGCTTGGCAAAGATTCTTCCGTTTTTGCTATGAATGTAAAGGGGCTGGAACTCCCGGCATATGACCCCCGTGCAGCCAAGATCTGCGGTTTGGGATACGTAACGGCAAACCGCGGCGGCGACCACATAACGGGTTTTATTGAAGCCCCAACTTTCATCGATGCCCCGATACTTCTTGTTGAAGAAAGCAGCATATATGACCCGCTCGATGTGAAGCCAGAAGAAGCCAAAATTCTTGTGGATATGGAGGATGCCCTTACGTCCTTGGACGCCCTTGGGGGCTGCAAATTCATGGGGGCTCTCCTGAAGGCTGAGGATCTTGTGGAGCTTATAAAGTGTGCCACTGGATGGGATGACTTTACCGTCGATGATTTCAGAAAGAGCGGCGAAAGAATATACAACCTCGTAAGGGTATACTGCAACCGGGAGGGTATCAGAAGAAAAGACGATACGCTTCCGGAAAGGCTGATGAAAGAACCGTTGCCGGCCGGACCTGCAGAGGGAATGGTGATAGATATGGAGACCCTGGAAATGCTCAAGGATGCCTACTATAAGTTCCGCGGCTGGGATTTAACCAGCGGGATACCTTCGTCGGAAAAGCTCAAGGAGCTGGGCCTGAACGAACTTATCGAAGATGTAAAAAAAATGTAATTATTGAAGGAGAAAAACTGTGAACTATTCCGACAAACCCTGGCTCAAGAGCTACAAGCTCGGGCCATACAAACTTAAAGTGACCTGTGAACCTTATCCCATAGAGCCGCTTTCCAAAATTCTAGACAGCGCCTCGGAGAAACATGGCAGGAAGATTGCGGTGAAGTTAGGGGACAGGACCGTTTCCTACAAAGAACTGCGGGAACAGGCGGATGCCCTGGCCTTTTCACTGGCCGGTATGGGGATAAAGCGCGGTGACCGCGTATGTCTCTTTCTGCCCAATTGTATCGAATTCGTCATCGGAGATTGGGGAATCATTAAATCTGGTGCCGCCTCGGTGCCGACAAGCACCATGAGGACGGATGAAGGGCTTCTCCATGAACTGGTGCAGTCCGGTGCCAGGGCAATAATCTGCTGCGAAGCTGATCTGCAACGCGTAATGGCACTGAAATCTAAAACCGCAGTTGAGAATATTATCCTAGTTGCGGACTTAGGGTCCGAGACGCTGAAAATCGCCAGCCTCCCTCCAGGAGTTTGCGATTTTGAAAAGCTTCTCAAGGAAAATCTGGGAAAAGCGGTGGCGGTGGAAATCGATCCGGTCAATGACCTGTGTGAGCTTTCCTTCACTGGCGGCGCCACGGGATTGCCTAAAGGAGTGATGATTACCCACTTCAACAGGTATACAAACCTGGTCCACGGTTTGGCATGGATGATGGACCCCCTCTCCCGTGGAATAATCGGCAAGGCCTCGGTTTTTATAACCATACCGTTATTCCATTCCTACGGACACGCTCTTGTGCACATGGCTGCTTTTTGGGGACTGAGAGTAATAATTGCGCCAGATCCGCGGGATATTGAAGACATAGTGAATACCATAAAGGAGCACCGCCCGTTCCTTATTCCCACCATTCCTACGCAGCTGATGAGAATCGGGAAATACAAAATAGGCAGGGTGAACTGTCTTTTCTTTTCCGGATCGGCTCCTCTTCCTGATTCGGTGCGCGAAGCGGTTATGAAGGACATGGGCAATCCCATAGGCGAGGGTTATGGGCTCACAGAGACAGCCCCGCTTGCTACGATAAATCCGTCGGCATTTTCGAAGATTACCGGGTTCATGTCCAAAGAGAAGCGAGGGTTGGGAATCCCGGTGCCGGATACGGAATTCAGGGTGATTGATCCTGTTACGGGCGAGGATGTGCCCTTCGGGGAAACCGGCGAGATAATCATCAGGGGGCCGCAGGTGATGAAGGGCTACTGGCCTGATGCATCCGGGCTTACTCAAGACAGATGGTTCCATACCGGGGATCTGGGCTACATGGACGACGAGGGGTTTTTCTATATTACCGACAGGATCAAGGACATGATTAATGTTTCCGGTCTGAAAGTTTATTCCACCAAGGTGGATGATGTGATCTTTAGCCACCCCGGGGTTCAGATGGTTGCTACTATCGGGGTTCCGGACCCTGAGAAGGAGGGAAGCGAACGCGTGGTGGCCATTGTAAGGACCAGAAAGGAGTTTGCCGGAAAGGTTTCGGCAGAGGAAATCATAAATCTCTGCAAGGAAAAGCTTGCCTATTACGAAGTTCCTAAGGTGGTGGTTTTCAAAGATGACCTTCCTATTACGGTAACAGGAAAGTTGTGGAAGAAGGAACTCCGCGATGAGTTCGAAGGAATTCTTGACAAGAAATAATAGATATCTGCGAGTATTCAAAAGAATAAAAAAGGAGGTGTGACGACACATGGCAAAGATACCTTACTGTACACCGGAGTGGCTGGAATCCTTTGCAAAGGCGTATAATGCTAATCCAAAATATGAGAATGCCCTTAAAAAACTTACCTCAAAAGTATATTTCAAGGTCTTGGCCGACCCGAAATGGGGGATCGATAAAAATATAATTTTTGGGGCGGCCCTCGAATCCGGAAAGCTGGCTAAGATTGAATTCATCAGTGCCGAGAACGCAGTTAAATTTGCCGACTTCATTCTCTCGGCAACACCTGCAGAATGGAAAAGCATTCTCACGAAAAAGACCAAGTTTGTCACAGATTTTATGTTGGGAAAAATTAAGCTAGATCACGGCAGCAAGGTGGGTGTCCTGAGCATTGCTCCTCATTCCAACACGCTGGTGGATGCTATGACGCAGGTGGAGCTGCAGTTTCCCGACGAAATGACTGCCGATGAGGTGGAAAAATACCGGGCAAACATGAAGGATTTTCGTTCCAAGCTCGGCGTGTGATGGTTGCTCACGGACGAAAGCCTTCAGGGCGATGCCCTAAGCGCCTTATGGGCATTTCCATTTTTTTATGAAGTTGTTGCCGTAATCAATGCCTGCTTCGTAGTTTGCCCGCAGAGCGACTTCGTTTTGCGTGATTCTGCTCACGCCCGAATTGCCGGGCGGGGCAAGCTCGATTACATGGACTCCTTGCGGAGGATTCTGGATAAAATTTACGGACTCCATATAGTTTTGCGCCCGTCTTTTGAATTTTTCCACCAGACGTGGATAATTTCTAAAGTACAGAGAAAAGATAAATGTTAGGCGACTTTGTTTTTTAACATAGTCAGACGTCCGGGAACGCAGGACAATTATACTTTTCGCGCCCAGTTCATATGCGCGGCGCACGGGAATAGCATCGGCTATTCCTCCGTCGGTGGCCGGTTCATTGTTAGCTTGAAGAATGCTGCGGTAAAAAACGGGAAGCGAGCTGGAAATTTTCAGATAATCTTCCAGTGTGTCTTCATACGGTTTTAAATACAGCGCTTCTCCGGTTTTCATCGACGTGGCGACGACAAAATAATCTTTGTTATTCGCGCGTAGTTTTTCAAACAGATATTTCAGATTGAGACGATAGTGGGTGATGGTCTGCTCCCACATCCAATCAAGGTTCATCAAATGTCCGCCGCGCAGAAAGCGCCGGATATTGATAAATTCGGAACTCAGCGCGTAGCGCAACGTTATATCGAAATTGCGGTCGTTTTGCCCCGCCAGATGCGAGGCTAGATGGCAGGCGCCCGCGGAAACACCGATATACAAATCAAAAGGATCAAAACCTTCTCTGCCGAAAGCGTGCAGTATGCCCGCCGCGAAAATGCCGCGCATTCCTCCGCCTTCCACCACCAGCGCTGTTTTTCCGGGTTTATCGCTCATAAGAAAAATGTTTTACGGACGTTTGGGGCGGATTTTTATTTTGCCCATTCGCGCAGTTCTTTTTCCAAAGCATTTAATGCTTTATCGGCTTCTTCCTGGCGCATGAGTTTCTTGGTAAAGGCGTAGGCAGGCCCGTGAAGCCGGAAAAGATCCCGCGCAAGTTCTTTTGCCGCTTCTATGACTTTATTTTCCCCCGCAATCAGATCATCGACGATGCCTCGTTCAAATGCCTCGCGCGGCGAATATGCCCGCGCGTGCAGCATGGCTTCTTTCCAGTATTGATGGGGAATAGAGGAACGGCAGATCAGCAAAATCCAGCTGGTCAGTATCATTTTGTTGGCTACTTCATTGATTTGAATTTTATAGGGGCCGTCGCCGAGAATGAAACGGTCGCACGCGTAAGAAAGAATGGCTCCGCCCGCGATAGAGTGTCCCGTGTAGGCCGCGATGGTCGGAACAGGAAGCATATAAACCCGCAGCATGGTGGAGGCGAACGTCTTTTGAAAAGTAAGTTGTTCTTCCATAGTGGAAAGCGTGGGCAGAAGTTTCAAATCCAGGCCGGCGGAAAATATTCCCTGCCGTCCCGTAAAAATCAGGACAGAAGCTTTATCGGCTAATGTGCGGTCAAGACAATCGTTGAGTTCCTGTAGAAATTCCCGGTTCATGACGTTCATTTTCCCGTCGTCCAGGGTGATGAAGGCGATTTTGTCTTCAATGGTATAATGCATCTTAGTCATTTTCTTCCCTCTTGTTTTTTATAAGACTTTGTTAGTTTGGTAATACTAGCAGGTTCAGTTTACGCGTCAAGCAAATTAAATATTTAGTCAGATCGCGTACGAATATCTTTGCGATTTTTATCTGCCCAGTACCGCTTCAATCAGGTGCGGCCCCGGTTCATCCAGTGCCGCTTTTAACTCTTTTGTCAATTCTTCCGCGGTGCCGACGCAAACAGCAGACACGCCCATGGATTTGCCTAAAGCTATCCAGTCAACCGGCGGATTATCCATTTTAATGAGCGCCGAGGCCGCTTTGCCCAACGAAGTCATTCCGGCGCGGCGGCATTCGAATTCAATCGTAAAATATTTGCGGTTGGAACAAATTATTGTGATGACATTGGCCTTTTCATGCGCCTGTGACCATAAAGATTGAACGGTGTACATGGCGCTGCCATCGGCTTCGATATTGATTACTTTTCTTTCGGGGCAGGCCAGCGCGGCGCCCAGGGCTAAAGGCATGCCCATGCCGATGGCGCCGCCGGTAAGTGACAAATGGCTATGCGGTTTTAACGTCTGTGCTAACGCGTAATAAGGTGCTCCGGCGGTAACTCCTTCTTCTACAACAATACTGTCCTCTGGCTGCAAGTTAGCGATTACCGCTCCCAGTTTCTGGGAATTAAGTTTTCCCACGGGTATTTCCGGCAGAGCAAATCCGGCTAAAACAGGTGTTGCATCGGTATTCGCGCCTACGCCAAGAGATTCGGCCAATTCAGAAAGCACCTGCGCCGTATCCTGCTTGTCGCCGTCGATCCTGATTTTCTTTTGCCGGGGATCAAGATAGAAACTTTGCCCGCCCTGGTACCCGAAAAAAGCTACCGGCTCATCTGCTCCCGCCAAAACAAAGGAATCGTAAGCACCCAGAAGCTTTGCGGCCTGTTCCGGAAAATAGGGAATTCTTTTAAGCGCAGGCAGTCCCGCGCCGCGGTCCAGATAAGCGGGAAAAGTAATCATCAGCAAATCGCAGCCTGTGGCTGCTTTGATTTTTGCCGCCGTCAGGAGCGCTTCTTTACGCAGGGCGCGTCCACCTAAAACCAAAGCAGGTTTGGGCGATTTTTTGATGAGGTTTGCCGCTGCCTGAATTTTTTTACGGTTGAGCGGTTCACGTTTGAATTTGGGAAGTGTCAAGTATTTTCCATTATATTCGGACCACTGGTAATCGGCGGCAACGATGAGCGTTGAAATTTGGCCGTAAAGGGAGGCGTTGAGCGCCTCGGCTGTATCTTTAGCAAGCGTGTTTACCGAATGGCTTGTTTTGAGCCAGTCCGAAACCGGTTTGGCCAGAGATTTGATATCCATATTCAGGGGAGGATCGGCCGCCAGATGCCATGAGGCATGCTCGCCGATGACATTGAAAACAGGAGTTTTCGCGCGCCGCGCGTTATGCAGATTGGCAATGCCGTTGGCAAAGCCCGGCCCCAGATGCAGAAGCGTCATCGCCGGTTTTTGCGTCATCCGGCCGTAGCCGTCGGCCGCTCCGGTGCAAACTCCTTCAAAAAGCCCCAGTACGGGACGGATACCACTTACCTTATCGAAGGCCGCAACCAGCGGCAGTTCGGTCGTCCCCGCGTTGGCAAAACATATTTCAACGCCTGAATTTTTCGCTGTCTGCAAAATAACTTCCGCGCCGGTCATGAAACTATTCCTCCGGATCTAAAGAAAATATTTGTGGTCGATCGTCTTTGGCCTTGTTATTCTTTAATTGCATGAGTATATGAGTAAGGAACTTGTGCGTCAATAAAATTAAGTTGCAATAGCTGCCGTCAAAATTTATTGCATGTTGACATTGGGCAGTCAATATTCTAGAAAAAAGAGTCCTTATTTTGATTGATTATTAATTAAGAAGCATAGAGGATATATGAAAATTGTTAATACCGCCCCTCTTCCCGGAGACTTTCTGAAGAGTCTTGTCGAAACCAAGGTTTCCGGAATTGACTTTACAGTTTTTGATGCGCACAAATTTTCTAAAGATAAACTTGCGGCGGAATTTGCCGATGCGGATATCGTTTTGGGCGACTATACCGGCAGCACACCTATAACCCGCGCTACGGTCGAAAACGCCAAAAAGCTCAAACTTATCCAGCAGCCTAGCGTTGGTTACAATCACATCGATATCGCCGCGTGCAAGGAATCCGGTATTCCCGTGGCCAACACTCCGGGTGCCAATGATATCGGCGTGGCTGAACATACTATAATGCTGGCTTTGGCTGCGTTGAAAAAGCTTCCCTACTATAACGCAAAAACCCACACAGGCGAATGGCTGTTTACAGAGGCACAGAGCACAGGAGTGTTTGAACTTAACGAAAAGATATACGGACTTCTGGGCATGGGACGCACAGCGCGCGCCGTGGCTGAGCGCCTGGTGCCTTTCGGCGTTGAGCTTCTTTATTATGATATTGTGAAGTTAAGCGCTGAAGAAGAAAAAAAATATGGCGCCTCTTATGCTTCGATGGAAGAAATTCTCAAAACTGCTGATGTAGTAAGTCTTCATTTGCCGCTATTGCCGGAAACCACAAAAATTATTGACGCAGCCAACCTGGCGCTGATGAAGCCATCCGCCATTATAATAAATGTAGGCAGAGGCGCGCTGGTTGATGAGGAAGCGCTGGCTCAGGCCCTGCGGGAGAAGAAAATCGCTTTTGCCGCAGCAGACGTGTTCACCGAAGAACCGCCGCCGCCCAATCATCCTTTTTTCGGTCTGCCCAATATGATTTTAACCTGTCATTTGGCCGGTTCAACCCGGGAATCAGGGGGGCGCATCATTAATATGGCGCTGGATAATTTGGCCAGGGTGCTGCAAGGTGAAAAACCGCTTTGGCTGATAAACAATTAATAAAAAAGGAGAGAAAAAATGCCCGAACTAGTAACCCTCGAAAAACTTAAAAGCTTGATTGGCCAGGACAACGGTGTAAGCGAATGGTTGTTTATTGACCAGGATAGAATCAACAGGTTTGCCGATGCCACGGAGGATCAGCAGTGGATTCATGTGGATATCGAAAAAGCGAAAAAAGGCCCCTTCGGCGGACCAATTGCCCATGGATTTCTGACACTTTCATTGATTCCGGTATTCAGTGATTCAGCAAAGTATTTGCCGGAAGGATTAAAGATGGCGGTAAATTACGGCCTGAATAAAGTCCGTTTTCTCAATCCCGTCCCGGTAGGTTCGCGCGTGCGTTCGAAGATGTCTATCAGCGCGCTGGAAGAAAAAGGCCCCGGCCGCATTCTGATGACAACTACGCATACCATCGAAATTGACGGACAGGAAAAACCATCTTGTATTGCCGAAGCTCTGGCCATGCTATTTTTCTAGGCAATAAAAACCCCCGGCATTATCTAGCCGGGGGTTTTTAGATTAATTTTTCTGGTGGATTAGTTTTGCTCCCGGATACGGCACTGCAAAATAGGGAACATTTGTGCCGTCGAGAGAGCCGATGAAAGCGGCCTTTCTTTGTTCTCCGCCAAAACAGATATTAGCTGGGCGTTTCAGAATTTTCTGTTCGGGATCATCAAGGTATATTTCGAATTTGCGCGCAGGAGTAATGAAACCAACGGCGTTTTGCGCGGGTAGCGCCACCCAGAGATTGCCTCCTTCGTCAAAAGCAATGCCGTCGGGAAAACCTAAAGGACCCAGGGAGTCCGGCCCGTAAATTTCTTGTTCCCCCACGGCGGAATCACTTTTGATGCGGAAGCGCAGGATGCGCTTTTTCATCGTTTCCGCCACGTAGACAAATTCTTCCTTTTCATCGATGGAAACACCGTTGGCAAAACAGATGCCCTCCGCCACAATTTTCGCCTCGCCCTTGATAATGACCACCAGGGAACCGTTGTCAACGGGAGTTTGCAGGGCGGAATCGATGTCCGGCATGCTCGTGGAATTGGAAACCCATAATCTTTCCCTCGAATCGATAAACGGGAAATTGGGGCTGGACATTTTTTTGCCCTGGGCATGCGTCATTAAGATAATATGATTTCCGTCGGGCGCTAAAGATTGCACCTGGCCGTTGCCGATGTTGGCAACGATGCAGTTGCCTTGTTTATCAATACAGATGCCGTTGGGCACGCCGCCGAGATTGCCCCAGAAGCCGGTGCGACCGTCTTTCTCAATCCGCGCGCATCTGCCGCGGCCGTCAGCGGTGTAAATACGGCCGTCATCCAAAGCAATCACGCCCTCAGGGCGCACCAAACCACTACCGATTGTTTTTACGCTGCCGATATCGATTTTCATTTTTATATTTGGCTTGCCGCTGATGGAATTATTCGCCCTTGAATGCCGGCTCGCGCTTTTCAAAAAACGCCGTCATTCCTTCCACCGCGTCTTTGCTCTGGCCGAGCTTGGTCGACCATTCTTTATCCACGCGTAGGCCTTCTTCCAGGCCTTTTTCCAATCCGATACTCATGCCCTGTAATGCCGCGCTTACCGCCAGAGGAGGACGTTTGGCCAGCGTCTGGGCAAAAGCCGTGGCTTCTTTGATTAGGTCAGCTGCGGGAACAACTTTATCGACCAGACCGATAGCTAAAGCTTCGGGAGGGGTCAGTCTCTTGGCGAAAATAATCATATCCAGCGCTTTGGGTTTTCCGAGGAGTCTGGGCAAACGCTGAATGCCGCCCCAGCCGGGAGTGATGCCCAAGTTCAGTTCCGGACAGCCGATCAGCGCTTTGGGGTTATCTGTCATAAAACGGAAATGGCAGGCCAGCGCGATTTCACAGCCGCCGCCCAGGGCGTAGCCGTTTATCGCCGCGATGAATGGTTTTGTGGAGCGTTCAATTTTATTCATGATATCATTGCCGTTGGGACCTTTGGCGATGTTGGCGATGTCGCTTACATCCATGCCTGCGCAAAAGCCCTTTTCGCCCGCGCCGGTGATAATCACCACACGGGTTTCTTTCGTCTGTTCCACTTCGGTTATCGCCTGATTCAGTTCTTCGCGGATGCCCAGATTGACGGAATTTGTCGGCGGGCGGTTCAGGGTTATCGTGGTGATAAAATCCTGCGTTGACAAAATAATGTTGCTGTATCCCATATATTACCTCCTTTGGTTTTTTTACGTCTAAATATTGTTTAGCAAAATAAAAGACCTGTCAAGCATATAAGGTTCGCCCGCAGGCGGAAATCTCTATGGTATTGATAATACGATATAATAAATCGGCATAAAGGCCTGATTTTCAGTCTTTATCTCGAGATTTTTCTTTGGATTTATGTTTTCTTTTTATTTTGGGGATAAATGATTTTTTTGGTTTTTTTCTAAAAACTCCTTCACGGAAAGAACGGATATCCTCTATGGTATAAAAAGACAGGGGGTTGAATTTGCGAAGGATATTAAGCACTTGTCGGATATCTTTTCTTTTGATAATAGTAAAAACAACTTTTACCGGCCCCATGGAGCCTTTGGCGTCAATATAGGTTACTCCATAACCTTCGCTTTTAAGGCATTCGACAAGATCCGCCGCTTCTTTTTGCGTGATTATTCTGATAACCACCGTACCGATGGCCATCCTCTCTTCTACATATATGCCGATATAATTTCCCATGGCAAACCCGCCGGCATAAGCTACGTAATAAATGATGTTAGTCAGGTTATGGATAATCTGAGTGATGGATATAAGCCAGATAAGAACCTCAAAAAATCCGATAACCGCTGCTAATAATTTCATGCCGCGGGATACGTAAATAATGCGCGCGGTATCCAGCGTGACGTCACAGATACGCGCCATAAAAATAAGCAGAGGGATAATAACGAGAGCAAAGAATTCAGAATTGTAAAAAGACGCCAAGTCCATTTTTTAGATTTCCTTTTTTGTAAAAGTATAAGGGCGCGGTTCTCCTATGTCAATAATTATTAAAAATTGATTAAATTTCTGTCAAGGCGTAAAACTGAAAATGTTGACATATCCCGATGCTTGTATATAATCCATTTCAATATATGTTGTTGTCATTTGTTCTTTTAGTTGGCCTAGTAAATATTTTCTGTACAACAGAAATGATTTTGCCTCGTATATTTTGTCTTTAAATAAATATGTTTTTTAAAAGGAGCCCAGAGTGATGTTTTGGCAGGATGTGTATTTTGGTAATTCAATAAAGGATTGGACGGTAGCATTTTCCATTATCCTGACTATTTTTATTGTTTTGAAGATCGCCCAGAAAATAGCCATTTCCAAGTTAACGATGCTGGCCAGAAAAACAGAAAATCAGATTGACGATTTACTGGCGGATATTCTGGCAAAAACAAAATTTTTAACTTTGCTGGTTATTTCTTTTTATGCGGGCCTGAATTTTCTTAACCTAAAGCCCGGGATAATCGCCGTAAGCCAGAAAATATTTATTTTTGTTTTGATTTTGCAGGCCGGCTTCTGGGCGGGCAGCGGCATCAACTTCTGGCTGGGACGCGCGATAAAAAAGCGCATGAGCGAGGATTCGGCCAGCGCCACAACAATCTCTTTTCTCGGCTTTGTGGCGCGCGTTTTTTTGTGGTCGATCGTATTGCTTCTGATTCTCGATAATCTGGACGTCGATATCACCAGCCTGGTTGCCGGTTTAGGCATCGGCGGTATTGCCATCGCGCTGGCATTGCAAAATATTCTTGGAGATTTGTTCGCCTCGCTTTCCATTGTTCTGGATAAACCTTTTGTGATCGGTGATTTTATTATCGTTGATGACCTGATGGGCACAATCGAGCATATCGGCCTGAAAACCACGCGCATCAGAAGTATCAGCGGTGAACAGATGATTTTTTCCAACATCGATCTTTTAAAAAGCCGTATTCATAATTATAAAAGGATGTCGGAGAGGCGCATCGTGTTTGGATTCGGCGTCGTCTATCAAACATCCCTGGAAAAACTCAAATTGATTGACAAAATAATCAAAGAGATCATTAAGGATCAGCCGCTGGCGCGCCTGGACCGTGTTCATTTTAAGGAATATGGTGATTTTTCGCTCAATTTTGAGGTTGTTTATTATGTGACCAATCCTGAATTCAATGTTTATATGGACGTTCAGGAAGCGATTAATCTGGAGATGTTCAGACGTTTCAAGGAAGAAGGCATTGAATTTGCCTACCCCACGCAAACTTTGTTTATCCCGCGTGAAGCATAGCACAAGGCTTCATATATAGTTATTATTGATAGTGAAAATGCTGCTTGTGTGGTAAAGAAAAAAGAGCGCAAGGAATATCTTGCGCTTAAATTATTTTATCAAATGCTTTTTTGGGTATAAAAATATCAAACAGAAACTTGCTTTCATGAAGTTGTTTATCCGCGTTTTGCTGCTTTATCTGGTTTCGCTTCTTGCGTCTGCCGCGCCATGCTTTGCAGATTCATCAGTCGTGCCGGTTACGGGCGCGGAGCTCGGTGTTGTTCTGCCGCTGTGGTCAGTGGCACCTTTTGTCGGCATTTTATTATCCATCGCGCTGGTACCTCTTGTCGCTCCCCGTCTCTGGCATTATCATTTTCCTAAAATTTCCGCTTTTTGGGCGGTGGTTTTTATCGTGCCTTTCTTATTTTTCTTTAGGGAACAAGCGCTTCATGAAATAATTCACGTGATCATTATCGATTACATTCCTTTTATGCTTTTGCTTTGGTCTTTGTTCACGGTCGCCGGAGGCATTTATATCAAGGGCTCTTTGAAAGGAACGCCCGCTGTTAATACGGTTATTTTGCTGATCGGTACGATACTGGCGTCCGTGATCGGCACTACCGGCGCCTCGATGCTTTTGATAAGGCCGATATTGCGTTCAAATTCCTGGCGCGCGCACAAGGTTCATACAATAGTGTTTTTTATTTTTCTGGTCAGTAATATAGGCGGCTCGCTCACGCCGCTGGGCGACCCGCCGCTTTTTCTCGGATTTTTGCACGGCGTCCCGTTTTTCTGGACTTTGAATCTTTTTCCCAAAATGGCGTTTGCCTCCGCCGTGCTTTTGATTTTGTATTATGTTCTGGATTCCTATTATTTTAAAAAGGAAATTAAAAATGATACGGCGGAATCCATTGTCGAACCTTTGAGCATCAAGGGACGCCGCAATTTTATTTTTTTGGCAGGTATTGTCGCGGCTGTGTTGTTTAGCGGCACAGTTAAACTTGGTAATGTGGAGATCTTTGGTGTTTTGCAGGCTATTGAAAATTTAACAAGAGACGTGGTTTTGATTTTTATGGGATGTCTTTCGCTTATCTGGACATCGCCGGATGTTCGCAAGGGAAACGAATTCAGCTGGGCGCCGATTATGGAAGTGGCTTATCTTTTTGCCGGCATATTTATTACTATTGTTCCCGCGCTGGCAATATTGAAAGCGGGCGAACGCGGCGCCCTGGCTTTTCTGGTCAGAGGGCTGGAGCATCCGCAGCAATATTTCTGGCTGGTTGGATGCCTTTCCAGTTTTCTGGATAACGCGCCCACGTATTTGACTTTTTTCAGCGGTGTTATCGGCAAGTTTTATCCGGGGCTCCCCGAGGCTGAGGCGGTATCCTTCTTAATCGTAGAGAAGGTTCCTTATCTGATGGCTATATCCACCGGGGCCGTTTTTATGGGAGCAAACACTTATATCGGCAACGCGCCGAACTTTATGGTTAAATCTATCGCCGAAGAAGCAGGTGTGAATATGCCTACTTTTTTCGGTTATATACTGAAATATTCTCTCCCCATTTTAATTGTTTTATTTCTGCTGATGACTTTTTTGTTTTACTGATTAAATTACAGATATGAAATAAACATAAGCCGCAATGAAGAGGTAGCGCGCGTCATAAATAGTCCTTGAAGATACCCGGGAAAGCAGATATACACGCGCTGAACAATTAAGGAAAGGCTTAAACAGGAGAATAACGAATGACTGTAACACTGCGAGATTCTTTGAAAACTATAGAAAATTACAAATCAGTGAATCCCCATTACTCTGACTTACTGGATATACTGGCGGATATTCTTGTTTTGCGGGAGGAATACCGTAAAAACATGAGCGAGTCCATCTTTGCTGTGCAAGAAAATCTGCTCGCGCAAAAGATGGAAGGCGGTCTTCCTCTGGTTGATATCGCCGGTAACGAATATGATTTGTCGCGCCCCAAAAAATATTTTCAATCGCTTATCGCTATCGCGGAAAAAAGAATGCCGCAGGCGGGAAAAGAAATAACGGATTTTATTAACAGCGAGGAATTTAATTGGGAAAAAATGATCAAGTCTTCTTTTGATCGTGTTGATGGCGACAGCAAATGAAGAAACCGCGACAGAAGTTGTTTCTTCTGCGGTCGAAGATCAGGATAATTTTGATCTGATAGATCTTTTTGCCGAAGAAAGTCTGCGGCCCGAGCTGGAGAAAGTTGCTGAAAAATACGGCGCTGCCGTGGAGAAAGCGGGCTGGTCGGAAGGTTATTGCCCGATTTGCGGCAAAGAACCGAAGATAGGCGAAATTCGCGCCGGCGAAGACGGCAGGAGATATCTTTTCTGCAATCAGTGCGGTTTTAAATGGCACTTTCGCCGGATCAAGTGCCCGTTTTGCGGCAATGACGAGCAGCATTCCCTGGCATATTTTGCCGTGGAAGGGGAAGAACGTCACCGGGTTGATGTGTGCAACAAGTGCCGCCGCTATATCAAAATTGTGGAATTACCCAAATCAAGCGAAGAGCTCAATCTGGATGTGGAAGATATTGCCACCCTGCATTTGGATATGATCGCTTACGACGAAGGATATAATTAATTTTATTCCCTGCCCCTGAATAAGGGGCGGGGAAATAGTTTAGTCGGTTTTTATCGGTATTTTAACTCCCTTTGATTGTGCAGTTTTGGATTTTCGGAATCTTTGATGTCGATAACTCCGTTTTTAAAGCGAGCTTGAGCTTTGCCGGATTCAACTTCCGCGGCCAGAGGAATTACCCGGTGAAATGATCCGTAGGATCTTTCCATGTAATAGTAGTTTTTGTCCTTGTCTTCTTTTTCCTCTTTTTTTTCTCCCTTGATCGTTACCGAATCATTGCTTACGGTTACCTCAACATCGTTTTCTTCCACGCCCGGAATTTCCGCTTTGATAATGAACTCTTTTTCGTTTTCCTTCACATCAATGGAAGGACTGAACCCTCCTAAATCGCTTTCATAAAATCCCCGCGGGGATATGTCAAAACCGCGGAAGAAATTATCAAACAGGCTGTTCATCTCGCGCTGCAGAGAATAGAAGGGATGATCAATTTCTTGTTCCTTGCCGGGACGAACCGCCGGCAATAGATTTTTTATTTTCATAAATCATTTCCTCCTTTCTTTAATCGTAATTTTTTATGTCGCTTTAATGGCGATTTTCTTCGGTTTAACTTTTTCCGCCTTTGGCAATTCCAGACGCAACACACCTTGTTTTACCGTCGCGTTTATTTTTTCCCGGTCTATTTCATCGGATAAAGTAAAAGACCTCTCGTAATCCCCTGCTTCATACTCGGAATATAAAATAGAGTGATCTTTTAGTTTGCTGTCCTGTGTCCACCCGGTAATTGTTAAAATGTTTTTTTCCAGTTCAACTTCTACTGTCTTCTCGTCAACACCGGGCATATCGGCAATCAAAAAAATTGATTCCTTGGTCTCGTAAATATCGACGCGCGGGATGAAGGTTTTCACATTACGGATTTTTTCCGTCGCCGTTGTGCTTTCTGTCTTTTGAAGTTCTTTTTCCGCCATTGTTACCGGCCTCCTTTCTTTAATTTAATTCACATTAATTTTAATTTTTTTCGGAAGATCTTCCTTGAGCCTGGGCAAAGTAACGATGAGAACTCCCTTTTCGTATTTCGCGTCAACTTCTGTTGAAGCTATGCGAAAAGGCAGCTGCACGCTGCGCTGAAAGCTCCCAGGCATTCTTTCCTGCCTCAGAAAGCTTTCTCCATCATTCAGTTCCTGAGCTTTTTTTGTTCCGGAAATTGTCAAAACATTGTCGGTTACGGAAATGTCGATATTTTCAATATTCATTCCCGGTAACTCCGCTGTAACCACCGCGGCGCCATCTTTTTCCCAAACGTTTATCGCCGGATAATCAATGGACGCGCTTTGTCCGGCGCTGGAAAAGAGTCTGTTCATCTCCTGCTGTAGCCGCAGAATTTCCGGAACGCTTTCTGAAAATCTTCTCATTCTCCAAAAACCTGGTGTGAACATAAACTTTTCTCCTTTCTGGTTAATATCATAACCTTTTGCTTTTATTGGTTATTTTAAGTATTTGCTCTAAATATATTTATGAAAATTTTGTTGTCAAGATCGCTTGTGAACAACCGTATCTTTACGGGTTAAAACAATTGAAAAATCCGGAAATTATCAGCTTGCGCCCTTGACAGGTCAAATACCGGTAAATATATTAGCAGGGATTTGAAAACATAATCATTTGCGGTAATTGAAGGTGTAGATGCAGGATCATATAGTAAAAATATTTAAGGAAAGCGGCCGCGTCAAAGAGAATTTCTTAAATGAAAATTTAGGCAAGTTGTCAGATGTTATCGAGGCAATAACCGCGGCGCTGAAATCCGGAAATAAAATATTGATTTTCGGTAACGGAGGTTCGGCCGCTGACGCGCAGCACATAGCCGCCGAATTTGTCAACCGCTTTACGATAGAGAGACCGCCTCTGCCGGCGATAGCTCTGACTACGGATACATCGATAATAACGAGCATCGGCAATGATTATGATTTCGCGGAAATATTCAGCAAACAAATCAGGGCTATTGGCCAAGCGGGTGATATAGCCTGGGGAATCAGCACGAGTGGCAATTCCCCTAATGTCATTAAAGGCATGGAAACGGCAAAAAAAATGGGACTTATAACAATTGCCTTTACCGGCAAAGACGGAGGGGCAATAGCAAAAATGGCTGATTTTTCAATTCATGTATCCGCCTCGCATACGGCGCGTGTTCAGGAAGCGCATATCACCGCCAGTCACGTGATTTGCGAGCTTGTGGATGTTAAGCTTTTTCAGAAACCTGATTTAAAATAGAAATGAGTACGAGGTTATAGTGAAGGGTAAAAAAGAACACGGCATAAAACACGACGCGAAAAATGCTAGGTCCCAGGAAGAAGGGGCGGTGTCGGTAAATGAAATTGATGAGCTCACGGCAAAGCTTCAGGAAAAAGAGAAAGAAGCCGCGGAGAATTATGATAAATATCTGCGTATGGTCGCGGATTTTGACAATTATAAAAAACGGGCGGTAAAAGACAAAGTTGACAACATAAAGTATGCGAATGAAGAATTAATAAAA
Source organism: uncultured delta proteobacterium (assembly GCA_963813455.1). GTDB lineage: Bacteria > Desulfobacterota > Syntrophia > Syntrophales > Smithellaceae > UBA4810. The sequence continues at coordinate 184,095 of CAWEZF010000010.1, read as the reverse complement.
GACATCCTTCCCTTTATGGACAGTCTGGACAGGGCTATGGAACACACCGGATCCGACGAGCTGGACAGTTTTAAAGACGGCATTAAATTAATTCAGGATCAGCTTTTATGTTGTTTAAAAAAACACGGCGTGGAAAAAATTGAAAGCACAGGGGGCGATTTTGACCCGAATTTTCACGAAGCAATGATGCATATGCACAGCGACGAGCATGAAGAAAATAAGGTTATTAACGAAATAGCCACAGGATATTTACTCAACGGCAGGTTGTTAAGGCCTTCAAAAGTTTGCGTGTGCAAGAGGAATAATAAAGAAAATAATACAAGCGATAAAAGCGCGGATAATGGAGAATAGGAGGTAAAAAATGGGAAAAATTATCGGGATTGATCTGGGAACAACTAATTCTTGTGTGGCCATAATGGAAGGAGGGGATCCGGTCGTTATTGCCAATCAGGAAGGTAACCGCACCACGCCATCGGTAGTGGCGATTGCGGAAAATGGAGAGAGGCTGGTGGGGCAGGTAGCCAAAAGGCAGGCCGTAACCAATTCGGAAAATACAGTTTATGCTGTCAAAAGAATGATTGGCAGGAAATACAGCTCCAAAGAAATTCAGTACGACGTAAAGATCTCCGCCTACAAGATCACCGAAGCGCCCAACGGCGATGCGCAGGTGACGGTGCGGGGCAAAAATTATTCTCCGGCGGAAATTTCCGCGATGATTCTGACGAAGATGAAACAGACCGCGGAAGATTACCTTGGTGAAAAAGTAACGGATGCGGTGATTACAGTTCCGGCCTATTTTAACGACTCGCAGCGTCAAGCAACCAAAGACGCAGGCAAGATTGCCGGCCTGAATGTTTTGCGGATTATCAATGAGCCGACAGCCGCGGCGCTCGCCTATGGCCTGGATAAGAAGAAAGATGAAAAAATCGCCGTGTTCGATCTGGGCGGCGGGACTTTTGATATATCAATCTTAGAATTAGGCGAAGGTGTTTTTGAAGTTAAAGCCACCAATGGCGACACCCATCTGGGGGGTGAAGATTTTGACCAGCGCGTAATGGATTATCTTGTCGCGGAATTTAAAAAAGACCAGGGTATTGATTTGAGAAATGATAAAATGGCACTGCAGCGTCTGAAAGAAGCGGCGGAAAAAGCAAAGATGGAACTTTCCACAACCATGGAGACGGATATTAATCTGCCGTTTATTACCGCCGACGCTTCGGGTCCCAAACATATGAATATCAAACTGACGCGGGCCAAGCTGGAATCTCTGGTGGAAGAATTGATTGATAAAGTAGTAGGGCCCTGCCAGACCGCGCTTAAGGACGCCAATTTGTCCGCGAAAAATATTGATGAAGTTATTCTGGTCGGCGGCATGACGCGTATGCCCCGCGTTCAGCAGAAGGTCAAAGAAATATTCGGCAAGGAACCGCACAAGGGCGTGAATCCGGATGAAGTAGTCGCAATCGGCGCGGCAATTCAGGGAGGTGTTCTGGCCGGAGACGTTAAAGACGTGCTGCTGCTTGACGTAACGCCGCTTTCCCTCGGTATCGAAACGCTCGGTGGCGTGATGACTAGGCTTATTGAGAAGAACACGACGATTCCTACCAAGAAAAGCCAGATTTTTTCCACAGCTGCGGATAATCAGCCGGCGGTGAGTATTCATGTGCTGCAGGGCGAACGCCAGATGGCCCCGGACAACAGGACGCTGGGGCGTTTTGAATTGGTAGGCATACCTCCCGCGCCGCGTGGTATGCCGCAAATAGAAGTAACTTTCGATATTGACGCTAACGGTATCGTGCACGTCAACGCGAAGGATCTGGGCACCGGAAAAGAGCAGAGCATTAAAATCACCGCGTCCAGCGGACTTTCCGAAGAAGAAATTCAGAAACTGGTACGTGACGCGGAGCAGCACGTAGAAGAAGACAAGCGCCGTAAGGAGTTGATTGAAGCAAGAAACCAGGCGGATTCCATGATTTACAGCGTCGAAAAGAATATCAAAGAATTCGGCGATAAGGTGGACGCTGCAGAAAAAACTAAGATAGAAGAGGCGATGACCAAGACAAAGAAAGCCATGGAAGGAGACGATGCCGAGGCCATCAAAAAAGCGCAGGATGAATTAATGAGCGCTTCTCATAAACTGGCGGAAGCCATGTACGCGAAAACATCAGGAGCGGGAGGCACTGGTGGCCCTGCGGGAGGCGAAGGCGCGCAGCAGCAAGGCGGCGATTCCGGACAGGCTTCCGGCAAAAAAGATGATGACGTAGTAGACGCTGATTTTGAAGAAGTGAAATAAAAATATCTTTGTTCAAAAGCCCGAAACATCTTGTTTTGTTTCGGGCTTTTTTGTGTCGACTGCTGTTTAAAAATAATATACAATGCGACAAAAGTTGTGAGCAGTTTATAAAAATGTTTATTACCGGAAAAAAAATAATAGCCGCGCATGTCGTATTCTTGTTGCTTGTTGTTTTTTTGGCAAATGCTGAAGCGGGCGGCAAAAAATCTATTGTCGGTTCGGGCAGCCCGGAATCTGGATGCCCTGTAATTGTGCTTAAAAATAATGATTTTTTCCCCGCGCTGCTCAAAGCGATTGATGAAGCCCGTGACGAAATATTCATATCCATTTTTTCTTTTCGTGCCGGTGTGCATAAAAGAAGTTATCCCGACCGGATTCTGGCGCACCTCGGGCGCGCGGTAAAAAGAGGTGTAAATGTCAAGGTTGTTCTGGAAAATACGGGGAAAACAAGCGATCAACTTAGCGCACAAAACCGAAAAACAAAAAAGCTGCTGGAAGAGCAGGGAGTTGTTGTTTATTTAGATTCACCGAAGAAAACAACGCATACAAAACTTATTGTCATCGATCAGCGCCTGGTTATTCTGGGTAGCCATAACTGGACGCAATCCGCCCTTAAATATAACAATGAAATATCATTGCTGGTAGAAAGCCAGGAGCTGGCTCGTGAAGCGCGTGATTATATTCTTACTATTGTTAAGGAGGCAAAATGAAAAAATATAGAATCTTTGCCAAGGTAGCAATTTTACTATTGATGATTTTTATTGCGTCCTGCGCCAAGCCGGCAGTCGTTGTCAAAGAGCCGGGCACTGTCCCTTCAGAAGAGGGAGTAAGGCCGCCGGAAGATGGGCGCCCTCTTTTCCCAACTTTTTTGGCTAAAGTAGATCGTTACGCGATAGGATGTGTGTTGCCGTTGTCCGGGACTTACGCGGAACTGGGAGGAAAAGCCCTGGACGCGATTTTATTATCAGCGAAAATGTTTGATCAAAAAAACGAGTCATTATGGAAGATAATTGCGCGGGATTCGCGCGGCTTACCTGATGATACAAAAGCAGCCATTGAACATCTGGCCAAAACAGATAATGTCATGGCGATTATCGCCGTTTCCGGTACGGCGGAAGCGCTTGATGCCGCCCGTGAGGCACAGAGACTGGAGGTGCCGCTGATTTTGATTACTTCACGTGAAGGTGTTACTTTGGCGAGCGAATACGTTTTTCAGCATTTTTTAACGCCCACTCAGCAGGTAAGAGCGGTGGTGAATTACGCTCTGAATAATTTGAATAGCGCCATATTTTCAGCCCTGTATCCCGATGATGATTATGGCGAGGAAATGGTGAAAATATTTCGCGAAGAAGTGGCGCGCGTCGGGGGCAGGCTGGAGAGGGCGATTCCTTACGCCAAAAACAAGACGGATTTTACGGACGCAATAAATAAATTAACCGGCAATCAAGTAACTGCGGCAAGAATAAAAGCGGAGAAAAAAACAGAGCCTAAGAAAAAAATATTTATTGATTTTGAAGCTCTTTTTATTCCGGATTCCTACCAACGCATTCAAATGATTTCAGCTCAGCTTGCTTTTTATGATGTGCGCAACATTAACCTGCTGGGAACAAGCTTATGGAATTCTCCTTATTTGTTAACGAGAGGGGCGGAATATCTGGAAGGCGCGGTTTTTGCCGACAGCTTTTTCCCCACCACTTTTTCCCGCGAAACCAATGATTTTATTGATAGTTATTACACGGCATTTAGCCGCGATCCGGAAAACATTGAAGCTCTCGCTTATGATACCGCGGCAATTATTTTCAATATCATAGAAAAACAAAATATTCAGACACGCCAGCAGCTGGTGGCATCTTTAACGGGGATGGAAAATTACCCGGGTGTGACGGGAACTACCTCTTTTGGCTATGACCGTGTTTCTCACAAAACACCTTTTATCCTGAGGATAAAAAACGGAAAACTTGAACAGGTAAGATAGGAAAGACTAAAGGCTGAAGGCAAAAGGATATATTGACGATGTTTTTGTTAACTAATGATGACGGGATTTACGCTAAGGGTTTGAGCTCTCTTTATGAAGAATTTTCCCGTGACGCGGAATGCCTGATTGTCGCGCCGGAAATTGAGCAAAGCGCGGTCGGGCACGCGATAACAATTTTTCGTCCGCTGATGGTGCGCCGGGCGACAAAGAACAATAATTTTTTAGGATATGCCGTCTACGGCACGCCGGCGGATTGTGTCAAAATTGGAGTTAAAGAACTGGCCAAAAAACCGGTGGAATTGGTTGTTTCCGGAATCAATCGCGGCTCGAACGCGGGTATTAATGTTATTTATTCCGGAACTGTTTCCGCGGCAACCGAAGCGGCGATTATCGGCATTCCTTCCCTGGCTATTTCTCTGGACACGCACAAAGAAGCGGATTTTTCCTACGCGGCAAAGTTCGCCCGAAAAATGGCCAGATTAATTTTAAAAAACCCGGCCCTGCACGGCAGCGCCATTAACGTTAATATACCCTGCCTGCCTGAAAAAGAAATTAAAGGCGTGGTGGTTGTCCGCCAGGGTAAAAATAATGTTATCGAATCTTTTGAAAAAAGAGTCGATCCCAGAGAAAATACTTATTACTGGGTTTCCGGATCATATAAGGCTACTGCGGAAAAAGTGGATAACGATGTTAACGCTTTGGCTGCCGGTTATGTGACCATCACACCTATTCAATACGATTTAACTAAGTATGATTTGCTTGGCGATTTACAGAAAGCGGTATCCGAAAGCAAACTGTAAAAGAAGCGGCGGCAATCAGCGGGTCAGCAATACGGGAATAGTGCTTTTTTGAATAACATGTGATGTTGTGCTGCCCATAATCAGCGAACGAAGACGGTTATGTCCGAATGCCCCCATGACCATTAATTCAACCGCTCCTTCTTTTATGTAATTGATAATTTCTTCCGTTTCTTTTCCCTGCAGGGTTACAATAGCGCAATCCGTGGAACGATCTTCCAGCGAATCCTCAATTTCGTCGGCCAGAGCGGCAGCTTTTTTAGAATCTGCAGTTATAATAATCGCGGTAAGCGGCCAGGCAGTATTTTCTGAAAAATCCACGCTAAACTTGAGGGCTTTTTTTGCCGGTTCACTGCCGTCGTAGGCTATCGCCATGCTTTCAATTTCTATGAAATTTTCCGGGGTAACAATGACCGGTTTTCCGGAATTACGGACAACAGCTTCAGCTACCGAGCCCAGCAGGCCGCCTTCTTTCAGGTGAAAATGTTCTCCTTTTCTCGCCATGACAATCAAATCAGCGTTTTGCCCCTCTTCAATAATCACTTGGCTGATTTTGCCGATAGGTTTTTTTGTTTCAAAGCTGACACCCGCCCGCCGACAGCGCGCCGCGAAATCTTTTAAAATAAAATCCGCTTTTTCATTGAGAGAAGTTTCAACAGCTTCAAAAAAACCGTCGTAAGGCGGCATGCCTACCGAACCGGATATATCGGCGAACATCGGACCCTGAATTAAGTTCACATCCAGTACATAAACGCCAATGAGCGAAGCCCCCAGCTTGCGGGCGATATAAATTCCATATTCCAGGGCGTTGAATCCGTTGACGGAACCGTCTACCGGAACGAGAATTTTATTTACCATGGCAGATTTTTCCTTTGGCGAAAATCATTTTTCTATTTTGTCAAAATTAGCCAAGTCTTTTAATAAATCGGCGATGTCTTTCTCCTCCCAAACCTTTTCTATTTTTTCCTCGTCTGAGAGAGTTGAATCATTTGCTACGCTACTGCAGGAAAAAAAATTACCAATAAGATTGCCGTTTTGATAAACAGCTTTTTCTTTGATTTGCCCAGTATTTAAATAGGCGATGTATTCTCCATGCCGCTTGTCATTAACAAAACACCCCTTTTCTTTGATTTGCCCGTCTTTGTAATAACAAATATAGTCACCGTCGAACTTGCCGTTATTAAAATTTTCTTCTTCTCTTAATTCGCCAGTTTTGAAATAGCGCCGGTAACGGCCATGCAGTTTCCCCGCCCTGTAACATTCTTCTTCGCGAATGCGGCCATTTTCATAATAAGAAATATAGGGGCCTTCCATTTTATCGTTATTGAAGCTGACCCGTTCCTTTATTTGGCCATCAGGATGATAGGTTATTGCCGCACCGTGTTTTTTGCCGCGGACAAAATGCAGACGTGCCAATATCTGTCCGCTGTTGTAATAAGATATATATTCGCCTTCGAGTTTCCCCGACAGAATGTATTTTTTTTCTTTTATATTGCCGCTGGGGAAAAATAAATTTTTTTCTTGCGGATTATCAATAAATTTGCTCATAAAAATATAAGCCTACAGCTTAAATCCTCTTTCTTTTTTAAAATTCAGGATATAATCCCGCTGAAATCTGGTCACGCAGGCTCTTTTTACCATACCTATAACTCTTTATATTATTGTACGTTATTTAGTTTGTCGAAGACAACACTTTTTTTAAGCAATCCTTTGTGATATTGCAACAAAAAAGCAGCGTATAAACATTTTTAATTATTTTTGGTTTGTGTCTATTATTGTTTGACACAAGAGCATTTTTTCCTATAATAACGCTGTATTTTTAATAAAAGGCATTATTGATGATAATTTCTAATCTGGACATAACAAAGGTGGCGATAATCGGGCCCGGCCGCCTTGGCACTTCTTTCGCCTATAAGCTGGGACGCGATAAAAAGCGAGTTACCATCTATTATCACGATTCCGAAGTATGCAAAGCGATTAACAACGATCATTTAAACCCGCTACATCTGACGAAAGACTTGGCTGATCGCCTAGGCGGGACGGAAAACGTTCCCCGGCTGTCATCGAATGTTTACGCGACCAATGATCTGGAATATGTTGTGGAAAACAACGATTTCATCATTCTGGCCGTAACGATGAATCGCCTGACCGAATTGCTCAATTATCTGAAACCTTTAATTGCCAAAAAGGCCGGTGACACCTGTTTGATTTCTCCCATAAAGGGCTTGATTTCCAACGAGATACACAAAGAGCTTGTTACGCCCTCGCAAATGATAAATTATAATTTTGCCGGCATTAAGCATAAGTATGACATTGTATGCGTCGCCGGCCCTTTTTTTGATGTTGATTTGGCCTTGGGAAATCCTGTTTGCCTTACTGTGGCCGGCAAAAAAAGAATTACCAATATCGTAAGGGAACATTTTCTTAAATTTAATCGCAGAGAGCTGAATACTTACTATAATTTTGATATAGTCGGAGTGGAAGCGTGCGGAGCGCTGAAAAATATAGTTGCTAATATTAAGGGTGTTGCAGATTCTCTTGCTCTCGGCGATTCATTGCCCGGCACACTCTTTTCCCGCGCTGGAGTGGAGATACGTTCTTTATCCAGAATTCTCGGCGGTCATTTTCAGGCTTTTCACAGCCAGGCAGGTGTGGGTGATTTGTATGTGACCGTATCATCGATTGCGAGCAAAAATTATCGTTATGGAAAGTTTTTTTATGAACTTTATTCAGGCAATTCAATTGAAACCAATTTGCGTGTGTTGGAAAGAATTGACGGCATGCCGGAAGGTCCCAATACAATAAGAAACGTTCATAAATATCTGGAAAAGAAAAATATGTATAGCCCGCTTTTTTCGTGCGCGTATAAGCTCTTTAACGAGGCGGGCAGTAAAGATAAAATCAGAGATATGATTATCCATGCCTGCCAGTATGATAAAAGGAAAAAAGAATATATCGGACCAATGTCCAGATTTATGTACCGTATTCTTCCCAATTACTGGTACCGCCGTGACAAAGAACTGTTTTTTTAATAAGAAATGATTACTTCTGAAAAGATAAAGCTGGGCATCAGCGCCTGCCTGCTTGGTGAAAATGTTCGTTATGATGGCGGGCATAAACTGGATAAATTTATCAAAGAAACATTGGGGCAATATGCGGAATATATCGCTGTTTGTCCTGAGGTGGAATGTGGCCTGGGTATTCCGCGCGAATCCATGCATCTGGAAGGCGAACCTGATGCCTTGCGTCTTGTCACAACACGCACCAAAATTGACCTTACGCGACGTATGGTAAATTGGGCGCAAAAGCGCGTAAGGGAACTGGAAAAAGAAGATCTGTGCGGTTTTATTTTCAAAAGCGATTCCCCGTCGAGCGGTATGGAAAGAGTAAAAATATATAATGAAAACAAAATGCCGGTGAAGAAAGGCGTGGGGATATTTGCCGGCATTTTCATGGAACATTTTCCTGTTTTACCGGTGGAAGATGATGGAAGGCTTCATGATCCGTTTCTGAGAGAAAACTTTATCGAAAGAATATTTGCCCTCAAGCAGTGGCGTGAGTCTCTAAAAAATACGAAAGGCAGGGGGAGCCTTTTACATTTTCATACCACACATAAATTATTGATTCTTTCGCACAGCACAAAACATTATCAGCTAATGGGCAGGCTGGTTGCTGACCAGAAAAAAATACCACTGATCGAATTACGTGGTAAATATGAGATTCTTTTGCTGGAAGCTCTGTCTTTAAGAGCTACGCCTAAAAAACATACGAATGTCCTTCAGCATATGATGGGATATTTTAAAGAGCAATTGTCCGCTGATGAGAAATCGGAGCTTCTGGAGATAATCGTTGATTATCATAAAGGTTTTGTTCCTCTGATTGTTCCTGTTACCTTAATCAGGCATTATGCGCGTAAATATCGGCAAAGTTATCTCGCTGAACAGGTGTATTTGAATCCTCACCCCACGGAACTGAAGCTGCGGAATCATGCTTGATTCATTTCAGGCAAGCCCGTTGTTTGAGAAAAATAATCTTGACAATCATTTATTCGCTATGCTACGTGAAATCACAATTAAATATTAAGCCGGAAAGAATGAATGTTATCAGATATTCTGAATATCAGTTGGTGGTGGCAGGTAATCAATATCTGCCCATAATCTCAGAGAAAATAATGAGCGTGGGCGGGGAAGCTCCTTCCCATGCTTCTGATAATTAAAGTCAAGTGCCATGGGAAACAAACCATGGCACTTTTTTTAGTTTTATTTTTCAAATAATTTTGTAAGGAGAGATTATATGGAACAGGTTAAAACATTTTTAGATGATAATGAAATACCCAGGCAATGGTACAACATTATGGCGGATATGCCTACGCCGATGAAACCGCCGCTCCACCCCGGTACTGGGCAACCGGTTACTCCGCAGGATCTTGCGGCCATTTTCCCCATGAATATCATTGAACAGGAGGCATCCGGTCAGCGTTGGATAGATATTCCCGAAGAGGTGTTACAGAAGTATCTGTTGTGGCGGCCATCTCCTCTTTACCGCGCGCTTAATTTTGAGAAACTTTTAGATTGCCCTGTTAAAATTTATTATAAAAACGAAGGCGTGAGTCCTGCCGGTTCGCATAAGCCAAATGCGGCGGTTCCCATGGCTTATTACAACAAGGTGGCAGGTACCAAGCGGATGACCACGGAAACCGGCGCCGGACAATGGGGCAGCGCGCTTTCCATGGCCACCCAGATGTTTGGTTTGGAATGCCGTGTTTACATGGTAAAGATCAGTTATGAGCAAAAACCTTACCGGCGTTTAATGATGAATACCTGGGGAGCAGAATGTATTCCTAGCCCCAGTAACCTGACGCAGGCAGGCCGTAACGTTCTGGCCGAGCATCCCGATTCTCCCGGCTCCCTGGGCATCGCCATTAGTGAGGCTATTGAGGACGCGGTCACCAGCAAAAATACGCATTATGGTTTGGGCAGTGTTTTGAACCACGTATTGCTTTATCAGACGATAATAGGTCTAGAGGCCCAAAAACAGATCAAGAAACTTGGTATCTATCCCGATGTCGTGATGGGTTGCTGTGGCGGAGGCAGTAACTTTGCCGGCATCGCTCTGCCGTTTGTCTGCGATAAAATTAACGGCAAACAGGTAAAAGTAGTAGGCGCGGAACCGTCATCGTGCCCCACGATGACCAAGGGGCCGTTCGCCTATGACTTTGGCGATTTGGCCAAAACTACACCGTTGCTTCCGATGTATACTTTAGGTCATGATTATATTCCTGCGCCGATTCACGCCGGCGGACTGCGTTATCACGGCATGGCGCCGATCGTCAGCCATCTGGTAAAGGAGAAAATTATTGAAGCGCGGGCATATGATCAGCTAAAGACTTTTGACGCGGGTGTCAAGTGGGCGCGCTCGGAAGGCTTTATACCCGCCCCGGAAACCAACCATGTTTTGGCGGCGGTTGTTGATGAGGCCATGCGAGCTAAAGAAGAAGGCAAGGAAAAAACCATTCTCTTTAATTGGAGCGGTCACGGCCTGGTCGATCTGACTTCTTACGACGCCTATTTGTCCGGAAAACTTCAGGCTTATGAATTGCCGGATGAAGAAATACAAAAGGCGCTTTTGGCGATTAAGGATTTTCCCAAACCTTAATCTATGATTATCATTTTTTCACGAAGCCGTCAGGAAACATATTTCTTGACGGCTTTTCTTTTTTTCGACAAGCTGAACCGTGATGAAAACTGAGCATGATGAAAAAATGATTCGTTGTCCGAAGCTGGGTGATGAAATGACTTTTTCCTATTGCCGGCGAGAGTCGGGGGATCTGCCATGCGCCCGTATCATCAACTGCTGGCAGGCGGCTTTTGACGTGACGGATGTGCTCAATCGTGTTTTAACCCCGGATCAATGGGCTCGTTTTATCAGCGCTAAGCCCAAAGAAAAGGCTTTATCCCTGATAGAACTTATTGAAAAAGCCAAGGCGAAAAAATGAAAAACCTGGATTTATTCAGTAATACCGGAGCAGCCGCAATAAAAGAATCGGCGCCGCTTGCGGAAAGAATGAGGCCGCAAAATATTTCCGAATATGTTGGGCAGCCTCATCTTCTGGGCGATGGTTGCTTGTTAAGGCGCGCCATTGAAGAAGACAAGCTGTTTTCCATGATTTTCTGGGGGCCTCCCGGTTCGGGAAAAACCACTCTGGCCAGAATTTTAGCCAATGAAACCAAATCTAAATTTGTCAGTTTTTCCGCTGTGCTGTCCGGAGTGAAAGAGATTCGCGCGGTTATTGATGAAGCCCGTCAATTGCATAATGAAAAAAATAAAAAAACTGTTCTTTTTGTTGATGAAATTCATCGCTTTAACAAGGCACAGCAGGACGCTTTTCTGCCGCATGTAGAAAGCGGCTTGATTACCTTAATCGGCGCTACCACGGAAAACCCTTCTTTTGAAGTTATTGCTCCTCTCTTATCACGCACCAGAGTTTTGATTCTGAAGCCTTTTTCTGAAGAAGAGCTTGTAACTATTGTTGCGCGGGCATTAAAAGATGAACAGAAAGGACTTGGAAAATATTATGTGCGGACGGATGAAGACGCATTGCGCTATGTTGTCCTTCTGTCTGATGGCGATGCGCGTAATGCTTTAAACAATCTGGAAGCGGTTGTCTCCATGGTACAAAACTTACCTGAAAACGAGAGAAATGTTACACTGGAATTTGTCCAGGGAAGCGTTGCAGAAAAAAGCTCTTTTGTATGATAAGGACGGAGAGGAACATTATAATCTTATTTCCGCTTTTCATAAAAGTTTGCGCGGCAGTGATCCTGACGCGGCTTTATATTGGCTGGGCAGAATGTTGCTGGCGGGGGAAGATCCTCTCTACATTGCCCGGCGTATGATCCGTTTTGCCTCGGAAGATGTGGGAATGGCCGATCCCCAGGCACTGGTTGTTTGTATGGCGGCACAGCAGGCATATCACTTTATCGGCTTGCCGGAGGGAGAATTGGCTTTGGCGCAGGCGGCTGTTTATCTGGCCACGGCTCCCAAAAGCAACGCCCTTTACACGGCTTTGGGAAGTGTCAAAGAGGAAATAAGTCAGAGCGGATATCTGCCGGTGCCGCTGCATATTCGCAACGCGCCCACAAAATTGATGAAAGAATTTGATTACGGCAAAGGATATAAATACGCGCATGATTATCAGGATTCTTATGTTGCCCAGGATTACCTGCCGGAAAAAATCGGGCAGAAGTTATTTTATCAGCCAAAAGGCACAGGTTTTGAAAAGATTATCAAAGACAGAATAGATGCGTGGAAAAAAGGAAAGAAGAGCAGGGATGATTAGTTGTTTTGGCACAAAAGGAAAGGGAGGCTCTTTTGGAGCCCCCCTAGGAGTGAAGAGAGAAGGCTTAATGCCTTCCAGGTTAATCTGCTGCCGGCTAGTTATGCCCGTTATTTTAGTCGACAATTGTTACCAATTTTACTTTTAATCAAGCATTTAGTGTGCCAACATCAGCTTAAATATTTTAAATGGCTGAAATTATTGATATAAAGGCTTTAAATACCAATCTTGTGAGAGATAAGCGGCTCTTAAATTACGGCAATAATTGTCGGATGAAAAGAGAGTCTTATGGTAAATATATAAACAATACAAATACTTAAGAAGTTTTTACATAATTGGCGAAGTTTTCGACAAAAATGTCGATTTTTTTAGGATTAAAAGTTGACTTTTCTCATCAATAGCTTAAGATTACCGCCGAAATTAATAACAAAGGATAATAATGCGCTTTTTTAGAAAAAAGGAATTAATTCTCAACAGCAAACTAAGAGGTAAAAGAGGCACTGTTCTTCAGCCGCTGGCAGTAGGCATTGTGAGCGCTATTTTAGTAACCCTGATATTAATTATGGGTTTACTCGATATCAGAAGAAGCAAAGCTAATCTGGTTGGCTTTTTGGAAGACCAGGCTTTAAGCACGATCAGTGTTTTGCAGCGATTAACGGAAGAGAATTTAAAAAGCATAATTTCGGCGGCTGATAAAAAGTCATCCCGGTTGATGTCGCCAAGCAGGGAAGAAGCGGCTTACTCCAAAAGATGGGTTATTGAAGCAGTAACTGATTTGGGTAAAAAAATAGATGACCAGTGGAGAAAAGGTAAGGTAAACGATGATTATTTGAAAAAGTTTGCCGCGGAAAATAATCTCTGGTACCTGGCCGTGCTGGATCGCTATGGTCAAGTCGTCCATCAGAGCGGTCCCTTGCAAACAAATTTACTTGAACCCAGAGAACTTAGAATCGACGGACGTTATTTGACAACGCTGGAAATACTGGAGAAAATTCGGGCCAAGCATGGAATTGGATTTGTTGTTCTTCGCCGCAAAGATAACAGTGGCATGGTTATAATAAATCTGGATAAAGAAGGGTTGATTTACTGGAGCCTTAAAGTTGCCGTTGAAAGAGGCATGGAAAAAATCGGTGAGGGGCACGGCATCACCTATGTTCAGATAATAAACGATCAAAAAAAGCTTTTGAGCAGTGTTGGCAATCCAAGCCATGCTTTAAAAGAAACCGATTTTAATTATAAAGACATTCTTGCCGGCAAGATTAAGATTGCCAGCAGAGAAGTCGATTACGGTGAACAAAAAATTTTGGATCTGGCCGCGCCCCTGTTTTTAGACAAAACAGTTGTCGGCATTGTCCGGATGGGGCTTGATCGCGGCTCGATGGATAAGATTATTGCGGAAAACAAGAAAAATATTTTTGTGTTTATGGTTTTTATTGTAATCATCGCGCTTCTTTCGATGTGGCTTCTTTATTACGATCAGAACCGGCATCTGTCTGGTATTATTGAAATGGAAAGGCGCCTGGAAAAAGCAGAAAGGCTTTCATCACTGGGACAACTGGCGGCGGGCGTCGCTCATGAAATCCGTAATCCATTAAATGCGATCAGTATCGCTACCCAGAGACTGAAAAAAGATTTTGTTCCCGCTGGATCAAGTAAAGAAGAAGACTTTAATAATTTGTCTGGTGTTATCAAGGATGAAATAAAGCGGTTAAACGGTATCATTGAAGAATTTTTATCTTTTTCCAAAAGCCGCAGGCTGGAGCTGCGTGATTTTTCTATCACGGAAATTTTACAGAAAATCGTAAGCCTACTTCGGGAAGAGGCGCAGGATCGCGGAGTGATTATTGAAACCAAATGGCGCGAGTCACCCGCGGTAATTCCGGTTGATATTAATAAAATTCAGCAGGCATTCCTTAACTTAATCAAAAATGCCATGGAATCAATACCCGCCCAGGGGAAAATTTCTATCACAGTCGATAAGGAAGGGAAAAAGTATATTATCGTAAGAATTTCCGATACCGGCTGCGGCATGACGGCGGATGAAATAGAGCGGATTTTCAGCCCCGAATACACAACCAAGGAAAAAGGCGTTGGGCTGGGAATTCCATTGGCTAGCGAGATCATCCGCGGACACGGAGGGGAAATACGCGTGATCAGCCGAGAAGGCGAGGGGACAACTTTTGAGGTAATCTTGCCGCGGGAAAGATTTAATGACAGGCCATTGAAAGAAAAAGGATAAAATTATGCAAAAATTGAGCATCCTCATAGTTGAAGATGGCCAGTCCCAGAGGGAAATGCTGCGGGATTTTTTGCTTTCCGAAGGGCATAACGTTTCTGAAGCGGAGAACGGCAAAAAGGCTCTTAAAGCTGTGATGGGTAATCATTTCGACCTTGTTCTTCTTGATTATAAAATGCCGGGGATGGACGGATTGGAAGTTCTCAAAGAAATTAAACGCATCAATCCGGAAATAGATGTTGTAATTATTACCGCTTACGGCACGATCGAAACAGCCGTTGAGGCGATAAAGGTCGGCGCGATTGACTATATTACCAAACCGGTGGAGCTAGATGAGCTGCTGCTTTTGGTAAACCGTGTGGCAGAGCGAAGACAGCTGATTAAAGAAAACGAGCTTTTGAGAGAGGAACTGGGGAAAAAAGGCATTACTGCCGATAAGATTATTTATAAAAGTCCGCAAATGGCTGAAATAATTAATATGACCGGCCGTGTGGCCGCCAGTCGGGCGTCGGTTTTGATTCAGGGAGAAAGCGGCACGGGTAAAGAACTTTTAGCCAGACTTATTCACCAATTGAGCCCCCGCGCGAACAAGCCGATCATAATTGTTAATTGTGTCGCGCTGCACGAAAATTTACTCGAGAGTGAATTGTTTGGCCACGAAAAAGGGGCGTTCACCGGCGCCACGTCACGGCGCATCGGCCGTTTTGAAGAAGCGGACGGTGGCACATTGTTTCTTGACGAAATTGGCGAGCTGACTCCTACTGTTCAGGTTAAGCTGCTGCGGTTTTTGCAGGAGCGGGAACTCCAGCGCCTCGGCAGCAATCAAAATATAAATGTCGACGTGCGGGTAATAAGCGCGACTAACCGCGATTTGGAGGAGCAAATAAAAGATGGCGCTTTTAGAGAAGATTTGTTTTACCGGTTAAAAGTTGTGACCATGTCTTTGCCGCCGTTGAGAGAGAGAAAAGAAGATTTGCCCATCTTAATTGATTTTTTCATTCAACAATACGCCAATGAAAATAAAAAAGTAATCAAAGGTATAACCGCGGAAGCGCGCGATCTCCTTTTTAAATATAATTACCCGGGCAACATTCGCGAGCTGATAAACATCCTGGAGCGGGCAGTAGTAATTGCACGAGGTGAATATATTGCCACCGAGGACCTGCCTTTTCAATCTTCATCGCCAGTTATCGATTCCGGGAAAAAACATTTTGGCCAGTTAAAAGAATCTGTCGAAGATTTAGAAAAAAAATTGATTGCCGACGCCATGGAAAAGGCTGACGACAATCAAACAAAAGCTGCGGAAATACTTGGCATGTCTGAACGCATGCTGCGCTACAAACTTAAAAAATATTCTTCGAAAACTTAAAGTAGATTTCTTTAAAACATCGTTGACAGCTACTTTTCGATTCTTTTCTTCATTTCAGTTAGAATCTTATAGTGTTTTCTTTCTTCTTCTATAATTTGCTCGATAGTGTCGTGTTGCGCCGAGGGAACTAATTTTTTAATTTCGTGATAATAAAGAATTGAATCCAGTTCGCGCCTGATGGCAAAGTCAAATGCGGCCACCGTATCAGTTACTCTGGATAGTTCCTTATCCATCGCTTCTTTAGTGAAAATGATGTTGTTATCGACGTAAGAACGTAGATATTCGCTATATTCTCCCGCGTAGCTTTCGGGCGGATTATATTTCTCTATTTTCGCGAATAAGCCTTCAAAAATCTTTTTGTGATTCGCCTCTTCTTTTGCCAGATGGGCAAAAAGCTCTTTTGCTTCCTGCTGTTTTGCTATCTGCTCGGCAAATTTATAAAAATTAATGCCGTTTTCTTCAATCCTGATGGCCACTTCCACAATGTCACTTGCTGTAAAAACTCCCATACTTAACTCCTCCTGCTTTGGATGATTTAACTTTTTAAAAGTTGAGCATATTTCTTTAACTAATGCAATGGTTTTGCATTTCGCGCAAGTGTTTTAAAAGGCTATATAATTGATTTGACGATAATTTCATTTATTGTTTTAAAACTTCTTGTTTTTTACGCTGATTATTACACGTATGGTCGGCTGCTTTCTTTCCGGAAAATAAACACCCTCGGGCAATACAACTTTTGCATCGATGGTAGTGTTGGAAGTTATGTTCTGTAAATCGATCGGTTCTGTTTCAATCTTTATTTTTCCGTGATTCATGCGGGAATCAAAGAGGAGGTTAATCTTTTGGGGCGATATGCTTATCCTTTGCAATGAAAGATTGTTTGGTAATGAATTCTGCGTCGAAATTTTCACGGGAAAGGAACCGTTTATTAGTCGTGTAGCATAAATGTGTGCTTTAGCCGGTTTTATTTCTGTAATTGATAAATTGGAAGGAACGCTGATCATGTCCTTGGAAAGTATAATTTCTTGTTTTGTCGCGGATGTTGAAGAAAGATCCAGCGATAATTTTAGCGCGCGTTCATCAAGCAAGTAAAAAGCCTGTTGGGGGCCTTGAAGAATGACCTTTGCCTCGGTCAGGCGTGGTTCATCAATTCGCCAATCAGCCGGAACATTTCGATATTCAATCGGAATAATAAAAATACGGCGCGCGATTTCTCTTTGATAACCAAAGGCAAACCATAAAATGCAGGCCAAAGCCAAAGCGATTATCTTTTCTTTGGAATTTTCTTTAAGCCAGGCGATTATCGGATGCCGGTTTTTGGACGGCACTTTGCGCACGTAAAATTTATCGAGTTCGTTATGCAGCTCTGAAGCGTTATTCATTTTGATAAGCAGGCCCTGGTAGGCAATCGATATTGACCTGGATTCTTCTGAAACGACAACACAAAGGGCATCGGAACGCTCCGCGAGCCCGACCGCTGCCGTATGGCGTAATCCGATATTTCCGTATCTTGATGTGTTTACAGACAAAGGCAAATGACAGCCGAACATTTTTACCTGGTTGTCTTTGATAAGAACGGCTCCGTCATGACCTTCAGAGTGGGGATCAAAAATGCTTTCCAGCAGAGGTTCACTGAGCAATCCATCAAGTTTTGTTCCTCCGTTTAGATGTCTTTCCAGGTGATCTTCTCCCTGCAGGACAATTAACGCGCCGACGCCCTTTTTTGACAGTTCCGCCGCCGTGTGTGTTATTATCTCGGAGGCTTTTTCCAGGTCGGAAAGGGGACGGGCTCTTTTCCGGATATTGCCCAGAAGAGCCAACCTTTCAAAAAGATTGCGTAAATCCTCCTGGAAAATTACTACCAGTACAAACAATACGATGGCGAAAAAAGATTGAAGTACGATAGTGGTAAGATAAAGCTGCATGAAACGGGCGGCCATATAAACTCCGCCAAGAAGAATAATGCCGATGAGCACAAAGCGCGAAGCCCTGTTTTTAAACCAGATAAAAAAAGCAAAGAGCATAATGGCAATAATCGCGATATCCAGAACATCCTGTATTCGTAGGCTCTTTATAGCGGATAACGCAGCAGCGATCAAATCCATGCGATTTCCCTTTTGCTTTATTGTGAACGTTATACAGAAAAAACTTTTAAACTGTCAAGCAAGATTATGAAATTATATTAGATTTCGTTTTCATTTGACACAGCATAATCTATTGCCTATACTGTAAAACACGAAGATAATAACTCATAGAAATAGAAAGAGAGGTTTTAATAATGGATGAAAGAACAATGAGAAGCATGAGAGATGGAGTAAAGAAAGTGCCGACTCCTATATTGGCTGCGGCCATAGTGATATTAGTACTTCTTTTTGCCAAACCATGGGTTCAGGTGGGCCCAGGCCAAAGAGGAGTTGTCCTTTATTTTGGCGCCGTGCAGGAGAATGTATTGGATGAGGGACTTCATTTTCGCGTTCCGATAATGCAGGAAGTTGTCATTATGGACGTAAGGGTGCAGAAAGTGGTAACCGATACCGTGGCGGCATCAGCGGATCTGCAGGATGTCACATCTTCTATCGCCCTAAATTATCACCTGGTTCCCGATAAAGCCAATATTGTTTACCAGTCAATCGGCGCTTATTATAAAGAGCGTATCATTGATCCGGCGATTCTTGAGGTGGTAAAAGCCGTATCCGCAACATATACAGCAGAAGCGCTCATCACTAAGCGGCCTCAGGTCAGCGAGGCGATGAGAATTTCTCTTATGGAAAGACTCAAAGAGTACAATATAGCAGTTGACGCTTTTTCCATTGTTGCTTTCAGTTTTTCCAAGGTTTTTGCGGAAGCGATTGAAGCAAAACAAACAGCGGAACAGCTTGCCCTTAAAGCGCGTAGAGATCTGGAAAGAGTAAAAATAGAAGCGGAACAAAAAGTTACGGCGGCCAGAGCAGAGGCAGAATCTTTGAGGTTACAAAGGGCGAATATTTCACCTGACTTGATCGAACTGCGGAAAATAGAAGCAAATCTCAAAGCCATTGAGAAATGGGACGGAATACTACCGCAGGTTGTAGGTACGGGAGGCGTGCCGCTAATTGGTCTGGGGGACGTGAAGAAAAGATAACAGATCAGGAAATTATTCATGGAAAAAAGTATTGACAGGGTTATTTAGTGTTGCTATATGAGCACCCAACAATCGCAGGAAAAATTATATGAATAAAAAAGAAGTCAAATTTTCACTTAATAACTGGTGGTGGTGGAGTCTCACAGTGAGGATTTTCCGCCGCTGATTAAGTCTGATTAAAATCAAAGCCGTGGAGAACCTCAGGGTCTTCACGGTTTTTTTTGTTTGTGTTTATAACAGCAAAGGCCGTGATAAAATCACGGCCTTTTTTATTTTTAAGGAGTATTAAATGTTTCAACCCTCTTTTACTGAATTTGCAAAGCTAGCCCAAAAGGGCAATCTGGTTCCGGTCTGCCGGGAAATACTTGCCGACGTGGAAACGCCAGTTTCTGTTTTGGTGAAACTGCAACAAAAAAAGTACGTATATCTGCTGGAAAGCGTGGAAGGCGGTGAGAAGTGGGGCCGCTATTCGTTTTTGGGCGCCGATGCCGGAATAATCTTCCGGGTCAGAGCCAGTGAAGTTATTATTGAAGAGGGAACAAAAATTACTTCCCGTGACCATAAAGGTCAGCCACTGAAAGTTCTGCGCGACTTAATGAACCGCTATAAACCGGTGACGGTGCCGGGTCTGCCGCGCTTTTTCGGCGGAGCGGTGGGATTCCTGGGTTATGAAATGGTGCGCTATTTTGAAAAACTGCCGCATAACGCTGCCGATGATCTGCAGATTGATGACGCGCTTTTTGTGATCAGCGATACCATTATGGTTTTTGACAACATCCGCCATACTATAAAGATTGTTTCCTGCGCTTATACGGACAATGCGGATTCACTGGAAGATATTTATGCCGCTTCCTGTAAAAAGATCGAAGACATGATTGAAACACTGTCGATGCCCTCACCGCACTCAATCAACCCAGGCTCAGAAGGTAAAGAAATTTCCTTTACCTCCAACATGACTTCTGCGGAATACAAAAATATTATCGGAAAAGCCAAGGAATATATTACGGCGGGAGATATTATTCAGGTTGTCCTCAGCCAGAGATTCGAGACGGACTCCAACTGTCACCCTGTCAATCTATACCGGGCCCTGCGCTACGTCAATCCTTCGCCTTATTTATTTTATCTTAAGACTTAATGAGCTGACTTTGATCGGATCCTCGCCGGAAGTCATGGTCAGGCTCGAAGGGGATACAATGGAACTCAGGCCGATTGCCGGCACCAGAAGAAGGGGAGAGACGGAGCAGGAAGACCGCGCTCTTTCCGACGAACTGCTTTCCGACGAGAAGGAAAGGGCGGAACACGTCATGCTGGTGGATTTGGGCAGAAACGATCTGGGGCGCGTTGCCGAAACCGGCAGCGTGCAGGTTAATCAGTACATGGTTGTGGAAAAATATTCTCATGTCATGCACCTGGTTTCCAATGTCCGCGCGCAGTTGGCCCCCGGCAAAGACGCTTTCGATGTGCTGGCCGCGACTTTTCCCGCCGGCACCTTAACCGGCGCGCCGAAAATCCGCGCTATGGAAATTATTGATGAACTGGAAAAAGTGAAGAGAGGTCCCTACGGTGGCGCGGTTGGTTATTTCAGCTTCAGTGGCAATATGGATTTTTGCATCACCATCCGGACAATGGTTCTGAAAAACAACAAAATTTACGTTCAGGCGGGCGCCGGCATTGTTTACGATTCCAATCCCGAATCGGAACACCAGGAATCCATAAATAAAGCCCAGGGCATGCTGCAGGCGGTTCGCCTGGCCGCGGGCGGCTTTGTCATTAAGAACGGTCAGCAGGAGAAGTAAAGATGATTTTGATGATTGATAACTACGATTCTTTCACTTTTAACATTGTTCAGTATCTGGGGCAGATGGGCGAAGATGTGCGCGTTTTCCGCAACGATCAGATAAAGTCAGAAGAAATAGAAAAATTAAAACCCAAGGCGATTTTCATTTCACCCGGTCCTTGTTCGCCGCGCGAGGCGGGTATCAGCGTGGATGTTATCCGGGCTTTTTATCAAACCATTCCCATCATGGGCATCTGTTTGGGGCATCAGTCCATCGGCTACGCTTTTGGTGGGGATGTTGTGCGCGCCGGGCGTATCATGCATGGAAAAACATCGCCGGTAATCAATGACGGGAAAACCATTTTTGCTGGCTTGCCCAATCCTTTTCCCGCGGGACGTTATCATTCTCTGATTGTCAAGCGCGAGACACTGCCTGATTGTCTGGAAATAAGCGCGCACACGGAAGAAGGAGAAATTATGGGCCTGCGCCACAAAGAATTTCCGGTGGAAGGAATCCAGTTTCATCCGGAATCAGTGCTTACTCCTCAGGGCAAAAGAATCATCAAAAACTTTTTAAAATATACCGGTCGAAAGGGGCAATAATCATGATTAAAGAAGCAATCGACAAAGCGGTAAAAAAACAAGACCTGCAGGAAGCGGAAATGATGCAGGCCATGGAAGAAATTATGGAAGGCGTGGCCACGCCCGCCCAAATTGGAGCTTTCATTACGGCGCTCCGAATGAAGGGCGAAACGGTGGAAGAAGTCACGGGAGCGGCGCGGATCATGCGGCAGAAAGCCACCCGCATTAACGCCTGCGCGACGACGATTGTGGATACCTGCGGCACCGGCGGTGATTCGCTCAACACTTTCAATATCTCGACTGCCACCGCGTTTGTTGTGGCGGCGGCGGGAATTGTCGTGGCCAAGCATGGCAACCGCGCCGTCTCCAGCGGCTGCGGCAGCGCCGATGTGCTCGAAGCGCTGGGCGTAAATATCAGCGCGGATCAGGATATTGTGGAAGAGTGCGTGCAGCAGATCGGCATCGGGTTTCTTTTCGCCCCCAAACTGCACGGCGCGATGAAATACGCCATCGGTCCGCGCCGCGAAATCGGGATCCGCACTATCTTTAATATGCTGGGGCCGCTGACCAACCCGGCGGGAGCGACCGCGCAGCTATTGGGTGTTTATGACGCCAAGCTAACCGAGATGTTTGCCGATGTTTTGAAGAATATGGGAACAAAAAGAGCTTTCGTCGTGCACGGGATGGACGGTCTCGACGAAGTTACTTTATCGCGGGAGACGCGCGTGGCCGAATTAAAAGACGGCATTGTTAAAACCTACAACATCAATCCGGTTGATTATTTCGGCAAGACGTATCCGCTGGAGGATATCCGCGGCGGCGATCCCCAGAAGAACGCGCAAATTATCCGTGATGTTCTCTCCGGTAAAAACGGCGCGTGCCGCAATGTCGTGCTGCTCAATGCGGCGCTGGCGATTATCGCCGGAGAAAAAGCGGGCGATATCAAAGAAGGAATAAAAGTCGCGGCAGATTGTATCGACAGCGGCGCGGCTGTGAAAAAACTGCAGGCGCTGATTGAAATGAGCAACAGTTAATTATTTATTTGTCATTGCGGGTCCCGCTTTAGCGGGACGCGGCAATCTATAATCATGAGATGGCCACGTCTCTTTGCTCCTCGCCATGACACGCTTGATCGGATAATAAATGATTTTAGACAAAATTGTTGAAACCAAAAAGGAAGAAGTGGCGGCGTTGAAGAAGGTGACCTCTGTCGAGGCACTGGAAGAGGTCATTGGCGGTCTTGAGCCCTGCCGGAATTTTCGCAAGGCGATCAGCGTTGCGGATTGTTCCATTATCGCCGAGGTCAAATGCGCTTCTCCTTCGCGCGGCAGATTTTTGGAAGATTTTGATTATCTGGCGCATCGCACAGACTTATGCGCAAAACGGCGCAGCGGCTGTTTCCGTGTTGACGGATGAAAAATATTTTCTGCGGGCATAAAAATTATCTCACGCAAATAAAACAGAGAAATATCATTGCCGTTTTGCGCAAGGATTTTATTATTGATCCACATTCAGATTTACGAAACCAGAGCCATCGGTGCCGACGCGGTTTTGCTAATTGTTCGTGTTTTAGGTCGGAAGCTCAAGGAATTTATAACGCTGGCTGATAGTCTTGGTTTGGCCGCGTTGGTCGAAGTGCATACGGAAAATGAACTGGCCGTGGCGCTTGCTGCCGGGGCGGAAATTATCGGCATTAACAACCGCAATCTTGATACATTTGTCACGGATATTAATACCAGTTGCCGGCTGCGCCGGATGGTGCCGGAAGGACAAATTGTCGTGGCCGAAAGCGGCATTAACTCGAGAGAAGACATAGAGTTATTGCTGAAGGCCGGAATAAATTGTTTTTTAGTTGGAGAAGCGCTTATTACCGCGGAGGATAGTGGAAAAAAATTGAGAGAATTAAACGGAGAACGACTGAAAAATGACGCAGGTAAAAGTTTGCGGCATTACCAACGAAGAAGACGCACTTTGCGCGGCAAATTTCGGTGCGGCGGCGCTGGGCTTTATTTTTTATAGCGCCTCGCCCCGGTATATTGAGCCGCAGGCCGCGCGTAAAATTATGCAGAAATTGCCGCCACATATCGCCAAAGTCGGTGTTTTTGTCAACGAAAGCGCGGCAGAAATAAAAAGTGTCGATGAAATACTGCGGTCTGGATTTTATTCAGCTCCACGGTGATGAATCGCCGCGTTTTGCCGCAGGTTGCCGGCAAAAAAAATAATCAAAGCAGTATCGCTTAAAGAAATTGATGACGTGGAAAATGTCTGCGCGTATAAAGTTGCCGCGCTTCTGGCGGACAACCGCCACGCGGGTCTTTACGGTGGCACGGGGATGGTTACCGATTGGGAACTGGCCCGGAGGCTTTCCGTCCAAAGGCCGCTTATTCTTTCCGGCGGCCTTAATCAGAAAAATATCAGGCAGGCCATGGAAGCAGTCGCGCCGCGGGCGGTTGATATCAACAGCGGCGTAGAGATTTCTCCGGGAAGAAAGGATCCGGATAAAATAGCGCGCCTGATGGGAATTGTGGAAAAAGTAAATATTGCCACCACGAGCAAAGAGAAAATTTTTACCAAGGAGTAAAAGATGATTAAAAAAATGCCTGATAAAGAGGGCCATTTCGGTATTTTCGGTGGGCGCTACGCCGCGGAAACATTGATGCCGGCGCTGCTTGATCTGGAAAGAGCATATGTTAAAGCCAAAGGCAGATAAAAAATTTCAGAAAGAATTTGATTATTACCAGCGCCAATATGCCGGACGCCCCACGCCTCTTTATTTCGCGCGAAGAATGACCGAGACGCGATGGGCGGAGCAAAAATTTATCTCAAGCGCGAGGATTTAAACCACACCGGTTCTCACAAAATCAACAATACCTTGGGGCAGGCGCTTCTGGCGCGCCGGATGGGCAAGAAAAAAGTCATTGCCGAGACAGGCGCGGGACAGCACGGTGTTGCCACGGCAACGGTCGCGGCTCTTTTCGGCATGGAGTGCAAAATATTCATGGGTGAAGAGGACATCCGCCGTCAGGCGCCAAATGTTTTCCGCATGAAAATACTGGGCGCGGAAGTTGTGCCGGTAAAAAGCGGCACGGCGACGCTTAAAGACGCGATGAACGAAGCGATGCGCTACTGGGTATCCAGTGTTCGCGATACGTTTTATATTATTGGGACAACCGCCGGGCCTCATCCTTATCCCGTGATGGTTCGCAATTTTCAGTCCGTTATCGGGCGGGAAACAAAAAGACAGATTAAAAAAGAGGAAGGACGCAATCCCGATGTATTGGTGGCCTGCGTGGGCGGCGGCAGCAACGCGCTGGGAATGTTTTATCCTTTTTATCAGGAAAAGAAGCTGAAAATGTTCGGCGTGGAAGCGGCGGGATACGGTCTAAATACTTCACGACATTCCGCCAGCATCAACGCGGGAGCGGTAGGTGTTTTGCACGGAAATAAAACATATGTTCTGCAGGATGCGCACGGTCAGGTGCGCGACGCTTATTCGATTGCCGCGGGTCTTGATTATCCCGGCGTGGGTCCGGAGCACGCTTATTTTCATGCGACAAAAAGAGTGGATTACGTAACGGTAACCGATAAGGAAGCAATTGATGCATTTTGTTTTCTATCGCGCCAGGAAGGAATCATTCCCGCCATGGAAAGCTCGCACGCGCTGGCCTACACAATGAAGATAGCCCCGCAGATGAGCAAAAATAAAATTATCGTTGTCTGCCTTTCCGGCCGCGGCGATAAAGACGCGCAGACGATTATTGAAAAGGATTTGCTTTGATATTTCTGTCGTGTCAAAGCGTTTTTATGGAAGAGCATGATCAAGTTGTCATTGCGGGCCATCCCATCCCTCGGATGGCGTGGCAATCCAAGTAAATTCAAGATCGCCACGTAGCTTCGCTCCTCGCGATGACATGACTTAGCATTCATGGCTGACA
Source organism: uncultured delta proteobacterium (assembly GCA_963813455.1). Taxonomy (GTDB): domain Bacteria; phylum Desulfobacterota; class Syntrophia; order Syntrophales; family Smithellaceae; genus UBA4810. The sequence goes on along the minus strand of CAWEZF010000010.1, from coordinate 158,674 downwards.
AGAAAACGAAACGAGGAAAATAATGGGACGAATATCGGAAAAATTTGACGCGTTGCGCGTCAAAAACGAAAAAGCGCTTGTTGTTTATCTGACAGCAGGTGATCCGTCGCTGGAGATGACAAAAAAAATGATTTTAGCTTTGGAAAAAGCGGGTGTGGATATTCTGGAAATCGGTGTTCCCTTTTCGGATCCCACCGCGGACGGGCCCGTTATTCAGGAGGCAGCCCAGCGCGCGCTCAAAGCGGGAACGACGCTTACAGGTGTTTTGCAAATGGTTGCCGATGCAAGAAAGATATCGCAGATTCCGATAGTGCTTTTCGGTTATTTTAATCCTATTTTTTCCTACGGCGTGAAAAAGTTTGCCGAGGACGCCCGCAAAGCCGGTGTGGACGGAGTGCTGGTGGTTGATCTGCCTCCGGAAGAAGCGCAAGAGCTGCGGCAGTTCACCGACACGGCAGGCATTGACTTTATTTCTCTGGTTGCTCCCACCACAGGTATGCAAAGAGTAAAAAAAATCGCCAACGCGGCCACAGGATTTCTCTATTACATTTCCATTACCGGCGTTACTGGGACAGCGGCGCCGAAGCTTGCTGATATTGAAAAGGATTTGAAAAAAATCCGTAAAGTATCATCATTGCCGGTGGCTGTGGGTTTCGGCATTACCCGACCGGAGCAGGCGCGAGAAATCGGTAAGTTGGCAGATGGCGTTGTCGTTGGTTCCGCCATGGTCAAACTTATTGCCGAAAACAGTAACAATGCCGGGCTGTTAAAAATTGTCAGCGATTACGCAGATCGAATCAAAAAAGCAATGAAGAACATATAATGTTAATCAGTATTAATTATCCTGCTTCTAAAAAATTAAAATTATCCGGTTCTCATGTCATTGTTCAGGTTACCACTGTGGCTCGTCTGGATAATTTTTTCAGCCGGGCAATATGAAGGCGTAGTGTGACAGCTTCTTTGCTTTCACCAGAATCGAGCGCCTTCAGACGCAGCTTTTTCAGTTCACGGATTTTGGCCTTAAGCTCGGGCTTGGCCATCTTAATTTTGCCTTTATGTTTGTGTTTGTGCGCGAACGCTTCATCTTTTATCCCTTTGGCCTGTTTGATGAAAGCGATAAGCTCTTCTTTTTTCATGTCATGAATCGCCCGTTCATGGGGTAATTCCGCGGCGATTTCCTGCAATTTTTTAATGGTGAGTTTTTCCAGATGTTGTTCTTTTATCTTTGATTCTTGAGTCATCGCGTCTACACCTCCTAAATTTTTGATATTTGGGACTGTAATGCGCAATATTCGAGGATGAGGATTATTCAATTTATAGCATAAAGGATTTGTGGCTTCAACCTTTTCGGGGAGGTGGAGCTTCCCTGCGGCCATGGAACAAGTGGCGGAGGGCCAGCAGAGGATGATGTTTCAGCATGCGTGGGCCGGCATAGCGCATAACATTGCGGACTTTTTCCCTCATTGCCGGTTTGTAACAATGGATCGGGCATTTCGCGCAGGTTGGTTTTTGTTCCTGATAAGGGCATTTGTCCAGGCGCGCTTTGGCGTAAGTCAGAAGTTGCCCGCAGTCCGCACACAAGTCATGTTTAACTGTGCCGTGCAAATCGCGGCAGTAAAGTCCGATCATCGCCTCAAGTGTTTTATATTCTGTCTTTATAAGCTTACTTTTCATTCATTTTGTTTCCGCGGTTTTTTTAAGCCAGCCGTAATAACTGCCGGAAGTATAGACGGCGGCCAGGGGATTATGGCCGGTCACCCTGTCTTTTACTGCCAGGACGGTTGTCGGCGCGTCGGCATATTTGAAAAATAATGAATCGTGCCCGACACAAAGTCCCAGCAGGATATTGAATTGAGTTTTTTCGTTATTGGCAATCAGCGCCTGTGCGATGGGGTTGCACATGGTTTCATGCTGGCCGATAAATATTTTTTCTTCTTCTTTTACGCCGATTTCCTCTTTGGGTACCGTGCCTACCTTGCAGACAACGGATACGACTTCAAAGCCCTGATTTGCAAGGATATCACAAACCAGCTTTGCCTCTTTGGCCAGACCGATACAGAAAATGAGTGCCAGTCGATTATAATTCATCTTTTGGGCGAATTCGCAAATTTCCTGAATCCGTGGTTTGACCGGATGCCTGGTGTAAGGTTTTTTATCTCTGCCCGCGTAGCACTCGCCTTCCTGAATAGACGACTGACGGGCGAATTTCATAATTTCCGGATTCTCATATATTTTTTTTGCTTCATTCACCGCTTTTTTCTCGGTTGCACTCGGGCATCGCGGGGATGCCTTGCCTTTGGGGTTCAGGCAAATTCTTTCATCCCTTAAAAGCCCACATTCGGCACAGGCAGCCAATTGATTTTTTTCCATTTTGAAACCTCTCTTTTTAATTTATTGCAGTTATCATTATAAATTCATTATTTCTTTTTCGTCCATAGTTTATTGTGCCTCTTGAGGCGATAAATTAAATTATTTCAGGGTTTCTTTTTCTTGCTTCCGCGCCAGAACTGATGTAATTACTTTAAATATCAACAAATTATAGTACGGAAAAGCATCTGCATGAAAAGCAAAAAGCCTGCAAAATCAAAAGAAATTTATAGTTCAGATGAGCAGAATATTATTTTAGATTCCATAGCAGATGGCGTTTTCACTGTCGACAAAGATTGGCGTATCACTTCCTTTAATCGCGCCGCGGAAGAGATTACCAGAGTCTCGCGTAAAGAAGCCGTGGGCCAATTGTGCAAGGATGTTCTGAAGGCGGACATCTGCGAAAGCAACTGCTGCCTGCGTGCCACCATGAAAACAGGCAAGCCAATAGTTAATAAAAATGTTTATATTATTGACGCGGAAGGCAGAAGAATTCCGATCAGCATCTCCACCGCTCTTTTGCGTGACAGCAAAGGCAAGCTTCTTGGTGCGGTGGAAACTTTTCGTGATATCAGCGTGGAAGAAGATTTGCGCAAAGCTATTCACGCCAAATATTCATTTGAGGATATTATTTCCAAAAATCACCGCATACTGCAATTTTTTGATATTCTTCCGGATATTGCCGCGAGTGGCAGTACAGTTTTAATTGAGGGTGAAAGCGGAACGGGAAAAGAACTGTTCGCCCGCGCCATTCATAATCTCAGCCCCAGAAAAAAGCAGCCGTTTATCGCTGTAAACTGCAGTGCTCTACCGGACACTTTGCTGGAATCGGAATTATTCGGCTACAAGGCGGGTGCTTTTACCGATGCTAAAAAAGACAAGCCAGGCCGCTTTCGCCTTGCGGAAAATGGTACGTTGTTTCTAGATGAAATAGGCGAAATTACCACCTCTATGCAGGTTAAGCTTCTGCGCGTCCTACAGGAAAAAAGTTATGAACCATTAGGCGCGACGCAAAGCGTTGAGCATAACGTGCGCGTGATTGCGGCTACCAATAAAAATATTGATCTGTTGGTTCAGGAAGGGCGATTTCGGGAAGATTTGTATTATCGAATAAATGTTTTTAAAATCAGCCTGCCGCCGCTACGGGAGCGACTGGAAGACATTCCTCTCTTAATTGATCATTTTATCCCGCGCTTTAATTCTATACAGAAAAAAAACATTCAGGGTGTAAGCGAAGAAGCCATGTCCATTTTGATGAGTCATAACTATCCGGGGAATATCCGTGAGCTGGCCAATATAATTGAATACTCCTTTATTTTGTGTAAGGGTGGGCTGATTGAAAAGAAGCACTTGCCCGAAAATCTTTTTTTTCACAAGCCTGACCACGATGAAAACGAAGTCGTATCTTTGCGTGATGCGGAAGCAGGCTATTTACTCAAAGCGCTCAAACAGAACGGCTGGGACCGTCTGAAAACGGCCCAACAGCTAGGTATGCACAAGAGCACGCTTTATCGGAAAATCAAATCCCTCGGCATTAAACTCCCTTCATAACAATGTTGCAAATATGCTACATGGTCGCGATATTAGTCGCATATATGCGACTAATATAACTTTTATAATAAAACTCCCTCTTATATGTATTTGAATATACAATGTATTTTATTTTTTGTTTATTGGCATTGCACTTGCAATCATAATATGACGTTGACTTTGTAAGAGCAAGTATTGGGAAAGTAATTTAATGAAAGTAGCCATATCAGTTTTTAAAGATTCTATTTCGACGGTATTCGATGCGTCGCAGCATGTTTTAGTATTAGAGATAAATGGCGCAGGCGAGCAAAAACGCACGATGGTGAAGCTGGAAACAATTGACCCGATCAGACGTGCTTCCCAGCTCAGCGAAGAAGGAGTCAATGTTCTGATTTGTGGTGCTATTTCTATGCCGATGCAGGCATCTATATCAGCGAGAAGTATTTTTGTTTATCCGTTTGTTCGCGGTAAAGTAGAGGACGTTATTTCCGCTTATCAGGATGGCAAGTTGGGGCAAGCTGTTTATGCGCTGCCAGGTTGCCGCGGCAGAGGACATGGAAGAGGCCGGGGCAGAAGCCGCGGTATGCACTGCCGCTGAAAAGCTTGGATAATTTTACGCGGGGATATTTCATACAGAAAAGGAGAACAAGAAATTGAACGAGTATATTCCAAAGAAATTATTTTTCACCAAAGGAGTCGGCACGCACCGCGAGCAACTTCATTCATTTGAGTTGGCGTTGCGTGATGCGGGAATTGAAAAATGCAATCTGGTACAGGTATCCAGTATTATGCCTCCAGGCTGCAGGGTGATTTCCAGGGCTGAAGGTTTGAAAAAACTACAGCCGGGCGCGATAACTTTTTGTGTGATGAGCCGTTGCTGCAGCAATGAACCGCGAAGGCTTATTTCCGCGTCGATTGGCTGCGCAATTCCCGTGGATAAAAGCGCCTATGGCTACATCAGCGAACATCATGCCTTTGGTTTTACTGAACGCCAGACCGGTGACTACGCGGAAGACCTGGCGGCGGCGATGCTGGCTTCGACACTGGGTATCGATTTTAACGTTGATGAAAGTTGGGATGAAAAAAAGGAATTATTTAAAATAAGTGGAAAAATCGTCGGTACAAGAAATATCACGCAATCCTGTGTCCTTAAAAACAAGGATTATACTACTGTTTTGGCGGCGGCGGTTTTTGTTTTTTGAGAACAATGGAAGATTGAATAAGGAGGAAATAATTATGAACGCAACAAATCGTGGCGGAAGAGGAAAGGGAGGCGGTCGAGGTCGCATGGGAGGACCGCTTGCTGGAGGTGCTGCTGGCACTTGTGTATGCCCTCAATGTGGTCATCACGAAGCGCATGAAAGGGGAGTGCCCTGCACTCAGGTAAAATGTCCAAAGTGTGGGACGGCAATGATTAGGGAATAATGTCATAAGAATGGAGGCTAAGACAATGCCAAGAGGAGATGCAACAGGCCCCATGGGAATGGGACCAATGACTGGCCGGGGGGCCGGATATTGTGCAGGGAATAACATGCCTGGTTATTTAAGTAACGCCGGAGGGCGTGGTTTTGGTATGGGCTTCGGACGTGGAGGTGGTTTCGGCGGTCGCAGTGGCCGCGGCGGCGGATTCGGTTTTCGCAATAGGTTTTATGCCACCGGCGTTCCGGGGCGTTTTGCGTTTGGCGGTTTAGGCGCGCCTTATCATAATCTTGATCCGGAAATGGAAAAAAAGGCTCTTCAGCAAGATGCTGAAGCTCTGAAGTCTGAAATGGATGCAATAAAAAAGCGATTAGAAGAGCTGGATGCTAAGCCTAAAAACAAATAATTAAACTAGAAGTTGCAGCGCTTAATAAAGAAGAGCGTTATGCCCGGTGATGACAGTGCGGTCAGTGAATGCCGCACTGTCATCCGGTTTAATTAATTCTAATACAAAAGGAGAAAATACATTGAAGATAGCACTAACAACGTCAGGTAGCGATTTGAACGCGCCGCTGGACAGCCGTTTTGGGCGCGCGCCGAAGTTTCTTATTTATGACCTTGAATCGGATAAATTTGAAGTTGTGGACAATGCCCAAAATCTGAACGCTGCCCAGGGGGCGGGAATTCAATCCGCTCAAAATATCGCCCGTTTGGGCGTTGGCGCGCTCATCACGGGGCATTGCGGGCCAAAAGCTTTTCGCGTTCTTAAGCAGGCGGGTATTAAGATATACAATGCGTCGGCTGCTACCGTAGGCGAGGCGCTGGAACAATATCGCGCGGGAAAACTTGCTGAAGCCTCTTCAGCCGATGTGGATGGGCACTGGGTATGATCAGTATACCGGTAAATTACCGGCCCATTGGCGTAATTCACAGCGAACATACTGTTGCGGAAAAGACGCCGATTCAGCCCGTTTATGCTAAGGGCTGCAAAGGCCAGGTGAGAATATTCGAGGAATTTTCCGTAGGGTTAAGTGATTTGGAAGGCTTTTCGCATATCTATCTTTTGTATCATTTTCACCAGGCAACGCCCGCGCAGCTTTTGGTTAAGCCGTTTTTACAAGACGCTGAACGAGGCGTGTTTGCCACTCGTGCACCATGCCGTCCCAACGCCATTGGCCTGAGCATTGTAAAATTGATGAGACGTGAAGGAAATATTTTGCATGTCGAGGACGTGGATATTCTCGACGGCACGCCGCTTCTGGATATTAAGCCCTACGCTGCCAAGTTTGACCTGTACGATGTCACAAAAAGCGGCTGGCAGGATGAAATAGACGAGAATACGGCTAATCAGCGCGGTAAGAGAGATTATAAAAAATGAAACCTGTCATTATCGCCAGTGAACTCAGACATCACGCGCCCTTTACCACTTTTGGAACGGTGACGGGAATTGTGATTATGGCTGTCTTCGTGCATTTTCAGATATCCAAGGAAATTTCTGCCACTTTATTTTGGCTGACGCATCCGCTGCATGTTTTTTTGAGCGCATTGGTTACTACGGCCATGTACAGAATTCATGGAGAAGGCGGCGCCGTGCGTACAATCATTATCGGCTATTTGGGCGCGGTAGGAATTGCCACGCTAAGTGATTCTCTGATTCCGTATTTGGGAGAATGGATGCTTGATTTGCCACATCGCGGCTTTCATCTGGGGTTTATTGAAAAGTGGTGGCTGGTCAATCCATTGGCTTTGGCGGGGATTTTCGTGGGCTATTTTCTGCCGCGCACCAAAATTCCGCACGCTGGTCATGTTCTCTTGAGCACCTGGGCGTCTTTATTTCATATGATTATGGCTCTGGGAACGCAAGTTGATGTGGCGACGTGGATTCTAGCCGCGCTGTTTTTATTTTTGGCCGTGTGGGTTCCGTGCTGTACCAGCGACATCGTTTTCCCGCTGCTCTGGATAAAAGATAAGGGAGATGCTCCATGAGAATTTCTGTAGCTTCCGGAAAAGGCGGCACCGGCAAGACAACGGTCAGCGTCAATCTGGCGCGTGTCTTTAACGCTCCCGTCGTGCTGGCCGACTGCGACGTAGAGGAACCGAACGCGCATTTGTTTCTAAAAACAGAAAATTTGAATGAGGAAATTGCGTCTGTTTTAGTGCCTTGGGTTAATGAGGAATTATGTGATTCCTGCGGTGAATGCGCGAAAATTTGTGAATTTTCAGCGATCGTTACTTTTGGAACGCCGCCGCTGGTTTTCCCTGAAATGTGTCACGCCTGCGGCGGATGCGCGAAGGTCTGTCCTACCGGCGCAATCGTTGAACAGGAACGGCGCATTGGTGTTGTTGAAACATCACATGATGGAAATATTACTCTGATTACGGGAAGGCTTGATATTGGCGTGGCGATGGCACCGCCTTTGATCAAAGCGGTCAAAGACCGCGTGTCCAAAAATGCCGCGGCAATACTTGACGCGCCGCCCGGAACTTCGTGCCCGGTTATTGCTGCTATTCGTGATTCGGATGTTGTTTTACTGGTAACGGAACCAACGCCGTTTGGTTTGCATGACCTTACCTTGGCCGTGGATATGGTAAGAGAAATAAAACTTCCTTTTGGCGTTATTGTTAATCGTATGGGCAGCGGGGATCACCGCGTGCATGATTTTTGCCGGAAAGAAAAAATCCCAATTATTTTAGAAATTCCTGACGACCGCAGAATCGCCGAAGCCTATTCCCGAGGGATTCTGATGGTGGACGCTTTGCAGGAATATAGAAATCTTTTTGAGCAACTTGCGGTTAAAATAAATGACTATCAAAAATAAGGGGAATGTATAAAAATGCCTTTTTACGAGTATCAATGTGAAAAGTGCGGTAAGCGATTTGAAAAGCTTATCTCAATTTCAGAGGCTGATAAAAAGCAAGCTTGTCCCAATTGCGGCGGGAAAAATACAAAAAAACTGCTTTCTGTATTTGCCTCCAAGTCTTCTTTGTCTGCCGGAACTTCCGGAGGTGGTTTCACGTGAGGCACAAGCGGGTGCTGACCGCGGTCGCGGCCAATCAAAGTATGGACGTCGGAGAAATGTAAAAATATTTTATAAATACAAAGGGAGTGTTAATTATGCCGACCTATGAATATGTATGCACAAAATGCGGCCAGCATTTTGAAATACAGCAGAGCATGAAAGACGAACCGATCAAAATTTGTCCCGAATGCGGGGCGCAAGTACAGCGGCAGATAAGCGGTGGCACCGGTTTTATTTTTAAACCATCGGGCGCCACGCGGCCTGATTTGCGAAAAAGTTGTTCATTGGAAGAAACGGGGAAAACCTGTTGTGGTGCCGATAAGCGTTGTTCGGACGCGCCATGCGGAGATTAAAAATATGCATACAAAAAAATTTAAACATCTTTATGGCCCGGTGGCTTCCCGGCGTTTGGGGCGTTCCCTAGGCATTGATTTGATTCCGCATAAAACATGCAGTTATGACTGTATATACTGTCAATTGGGCAGAACCACCCACAAAACCATCGAAAGACGCGAATATGTCCCGGTGAATGATGTTTTGGAAGAACTGCGCGAGAAACTGTCAGCAGGTGTGTCCTGCGACTACATCAGTCTTGCCGGTTGCGGTGAGCCGACTTTACATTCATCAATTGGTGAAATTATAGATAAAATAAAAGAAATGACGAAAATTCCTGTCGCTGTTTTAACCAACGGCTCTTTAATGTATCTTCCGGAAGTGCGAGATGCGTTGATGAAGGCAAATCTCGTGATTCCCTCGCTGGATGCGGGCGATGAAGACCTGTTTCATTATGTCAACCGTCCGCACAAGGATATTTCTTTCGATTTGATGGTCAAAGGCTTGATTGATTTTACCCGACAATTTTCCGGAAGGGTTTGGCTGGAAGTATTATTGATTTCCGGTGTTACCGGTCTGCCAGCGGAGGTGAAAAAAATTGCCGCTTGGGCAAAAATAATTGGCGCGCAGAAGGTTCAGCTAAATACAGTGGAGCGTCCGGCAGTGGAAGATTTTGCCTGTGCCGTGGAAAGAAAGCAGATGGAAAAACTCGCCGGATTGTTTCCGGGGACCGTAGAAATTATTGGAGGAGCGCAAAAAGTTAATATTCCAGAAGGATCTTCGCGGGGAACGACAGATAGAGATATTTTAAATATTTTATCCAGAAGGCCGAGCACCCTTTACGGAATTTGTGTGGGTTTAGGTTTGCATCCGCATGACGCAGCTAAAAGACTACAGAATCTTGTTGAAGAAGGAAGCGCGGCAATTATACGCGCCGATGACGATTTATTTTACAAGATCGCGGGGAAACACGAATGAAAGAACTCGTGATTATCAGCGGGAAGGGCGGAACAGGCAAAACCAGTGTCACGGCGTCATTCGCCGCGCTGGCCAAACGACCGGTAATCTGCGACTGCGATGTGGACGCGGCTGATTTGCATTTGGTGCTGGCGCCCAAAATTATCGAAGAGCATGAATTTGTTAGCGGTCATGAAGCGGTAATCCGTCAGGATGACTGTATCGGCTGCAGAATTTGTCAGGACGTGTGCCGCTTTGACGCGGTAAAGACTAAACAAGCGGACAACGGAAATATTCTATTTTCCATTGATCCCGTTTCCTGTGAGGGGTGCGGCGTGTGCGTGCATTTTTGTCCGGAAAAAGCGATTGATTTTCCCGAGCGGATGTGTGGAAAGTGGTTTCTTTCGGAAACGCGCTGCGGCCCGATGGTGCACGCGCGTCTGGGGGTGGCCGCGGAAAATTCCGGCAAGCTTGTCTCCACTGTGCGCCGGGAGGCGCGCCGGCTTGCTGAAGAAAAAAAGTGTAATCTAATAATTGTGGACGGGCCGCCCGGCATCGGCTGTCCGGTAATCGCTTCTCTCACCGGCGCGTCGCAGGTTTTGGTGGTCACCGAGCCCACGGTTTCGGGCGAACACGACCTGGAAAGAGTTCTTTCACTTGCCCGTCATTTTCAAATCCCCGCTGCTGTTTGTGTCAATAAATGGGACATCAATCCTGAGATGACCGAGCGAATTGAGACAAAAGCATCAGCTTCCGGAGCAAAAATCGCCGGGCGAATCAGGTACGATATCGCCGTAACTCGCGCGCAGATTGAGCAAAAAGCGGTTGTGGAAATAGACGCAGCATGCGCCGAGGACATTGTAAAAATCTGGGATAATCTTAATTTGCAGGAGGAAGTAAATTAGTATGGAAATTATTAGACTGGACGAGCTTTATTTGACCGCGATGGAACATGCCGACGATCCGCGCAATATGGGGCCGCTTGATGATTTCAACGGGCACGCGATAATCACCGGCCCCTGCGGAGACACGATGGAATTCTGGATTCAGGTGCAGGAAGGCAAAATTAAAAAAGTTTCATTTATCACCGACGGCTGCGGCCCTTCTATGGCAAGCGGCTCAATGACCACTTGCCTTGCGGAAAGCAAAACTGTCGATGAGGCAAAATCCATCAGCCAAAAAGATGTTTTGGAGGCGCTGGAAGGATTGCCCGAGGAATCTCAGCATTGCGCTCTTTTGGCGGCAAATACATTGAAGGCCGCCTGTGATGATTATCTAAAAAAAACATAAAAGCAGGAAAGGATATAGTTGAATAAATGGAAGAGAAAAAAACATGCGACACATGCGCTGATACCGGTTGCTCCGCGAAAAAACAAAATAAAGAGGAAAGTCCGGAAGAATACGCTGATCGGCGCAAATTGCAGGCAACGCTGTGCCGGATCAAACATAAAATTATTGTTCTTTCCGGAAAAGGCGGCGTGGGCAAAAGCACTGTTGCTGTTAATCTGGCCACGGCATTGGCGCTTAACGGGCTGAGTGTGGGTTTACTTGATGTTGATATTCATGGGCCCAGCGTGCCTACCATGTTGGGCTTGGAAAACGAACATCTTCAAGGCAACCCAGGCGGACTTTTACCCATTGAATTTGGAGGCTTGAAAGTAATGTCTTTGGGATTTCTTTTGCAGAACCCTGATGACGCGGTTATCTGGCGCGGCCCGATGAAAATGGGAGTTATCAAGCAGTTCTTGACGGATGTACAATGGGGCGATCTGGATTATCTTGTCGTTGATGTGCCTCCCGGAACGGGTGACGAGCCTTTATCAATTTGTCAATTGATTCAGCCGCTGGACGGCGCGGTGATTGTCACTACGCCTCAGAAAGTAGCTGCCGTAGATGTACGCAAATCCATCAGCTTTTGCCGCAGGCTCGATGTGCCGGTTTTAGGGGTTGTTGAAAACATGAGTGGTTTTGTTTGCCCAAAATGTGGTGAGATAACGCAGATTCTGCCGGAAGGCGGTGGCAAAAAGATAGCGTCTGACATGAACGTGCCTTTTTTAGGGGCAATTCCGATGGACCCGGCTGTTTCCCGCTCCGGTGATTCCGGCAAGGTTTTTATTTATCATGAATCTAAAAGCCCCACGGCAATAATTATGCAGAAGATAATAGACCAGATAATTGACTCAGATAAAACAAAAAAATTAAATTCATAAAAGCAGGAGGAAAATAATATGAAAATTGCAATACCATTAGCCGAAGGCAAGCTGGCCCAGCATTTTGGGCACTGTGCGAGTTTTGCTATCGTTGACGTGGATTTGGAAACAAAAAAAATAATCAAGCGTGAAGACATTGCCGCGCCTGAGCATCAACCCGGTCTTTTGCCGCCGTGGCTCGCCGAGCGGGGCGCCAAAGTGATTATCGCCGGCGGCATGGGTAGCCGCGCGCAGGATTTATTCGCGCAGCAGGGAATTCAAGTTATTGTCGGCGCGTCGGCAGACACGCCTGAACGCATTGTGAATGAATATCTTGCTGGCACGTTAAAAGGCGGAGACAATCTTTGCGATCACTAGAAGGAGAATTATTGTGGCTTCAGCAAAATTGAATGCTGTAGACAAAATTGAAATTCTGACCTTACAGGACAACTATATCGAAATGACGGCAATGGACAACAGCGCCGTCATTAACCGCGCCGCGCCGCTTAAGGAAGGTGAAATACGCGCCTCCATAATCGCGGAGCATGGTTTTTCAGCGCTGATTAAAACCACTGTAAGCGGCAAAGCCCATACGTTACTTTTTGATTTTGGCTTTTCCGAAGACGGAGCGGCAAAAAACGCCAAAACGCTTGGTGTAAATATGGCCGAAGTTGAGGCGGCTGCTCTTTCGCATGGCCACTCCGACCATACCGGCGGGATTGCCAACCTTGCCGCCATGACCGGCAAAAAAAATATTCCTTTTGTTGTGCATCCTTCAGCTTTTAAGTCGCCGCGTTACATTAAATACTCCGCAGAGCTGAAAATAAACTTTCCTAAATTGACACGCGAGATAGTTCAATCCGCCGGTTTTTCCGTAACCGAAAGTGACAGGCCATATTATCTTCTGGATGACACTATTCTTTTTCTGGGCGAAATCCCCCACCTTACTGATTTTGAAAAAGGGTTTCCCGTGGCGCACTGGGAAAAAGACGGCAAAGAGATGTGGGATGCCATAGAAGACGATACTTCTGTTGTCATGAATCTCAAAGATAAGGGGCTGGTGATTGTTTCCGGCTGCGCGCACGCGGGCATTATCAATACTGTAAATCACGCGATAGACGTAACGAGTATTAATAAGCTTCACGTCGTAATGGGAGGCTTTCATCTTTCCGGGCCGTTGTTTGAAGGGATTATTGACAGGACATCGGAAGAGATGAAAAAGCTGAATCCGGATTATATAATTCCCATGCACTGCACGGGGCGCAAGGCGATTATGGCTATGGAAAAACAAATGCCGGATAAATTTATTTTGAATATGGCGGGAACAAAATTAACATTCACATAATCAAAAATGAGAGGAGTTTTCATGACACAAAAAGCATTTCAGGATTACTATCCGGATGATTTAAGCTGTTGTTACGGCTGCGGAAAGCTAAATGAGCACGGCTTGCAAATAAAAAGTCATTGGGATGGTGACGAGTCCGTTTGTGTTTATACTCCCAGGTCTTACCATACAGCAATGCCTGGGTTTGTTTACGGGGGACTGATCGCGTCGCTGATTGATTGCCACTCCACCGGCACAGCCGCGGCGGCAAAATATAAGGCTGAAAACCGCGCGATGGACACAATGCCGCCTCTGCGTTTTGTTACCGCGTCTTTACATGTAGATTATCTTCGGCCGACTCCCATTGACGGTCCGCTCGAAATACGGGGGAAAGTCAAGGAAGTCAAGGGGCGCAGGGTAGTAGTCGAATCACAGCTTATTGCCGATGGAAAAGTCTGCGCCAAAGGTGAAGTTGTTGCCGTGCAGATACCCGAAAATATGATGCCGACGAACACAAAAAAATAATTCTTTTTAAAGGAAAAGGCGTATTGAAAAGTAAGCAGCTACAATAATTAAACTAGTTTTAAACAGAAATAAAGCAAGAAAGGAGGTTTTTGTTTATGGCTGAAGAAATAAAGGCCGGTTGCGCCAGACCCACCGGCGGCCCGGTCGGAGAAAAAGTTGACGATAAAAAAGAAATTATAAAACAAGCAGTCATCAAGGAGGTGAAAACTATGGTTACCGTCGGCAAAAAGGCGCCGGATTTTACCGCACCGGCTTATCACAAAGGTAAATTCGTTTCCGTTAAACTTTCCGATTATCTGGGCAAATGGGTGAGTCTTTGTTTTTATCCGGGAGATTTCACTTTTGTCTGAGCAACGGAAATTTCGGCGGTCGCCGAAAAATATCCAGACTTTCAGAAACTCGGTGTGGAAGTATTGTCTATGAGCGTGGATAGTGTTTTTGTTCATAAAATGTGGGACGACCATGAACTTTCTAAAATGGTCAAAGGCGGCATACCTTTCCCGATGCTTTCTGACGGCGGAGGAAAAGTTGGCTCCGTATTCGGTGTTTATCTGGAAGACGCGGGCGTGGAAGCGCGTGGCAGATTTCTCATTGATCCCGACGGCATTATCCAGGGCTTTGAAGTGCTTACTCCTCCGGTAGGGCGAAACGTGGGCGAAACTTTACGACAGATGCAGGCCTTTCAGCATGTCCGCAACAGCAAGGGAACCGAGGCCACGCCATCAGGATGGAAACCGGGCAAGCCAACGCTCAAACCCGGACCGGATCTGGTAGGCAAAGTCTGGGAAGTGTGGAAAACCTCCATGGCGTTTGATTAAAATATGCTAACCATATAGAATTTAGGCGAACGGACGGGATAAATTTCTGTTTGTTCGCCTAAAATTTCGAAACTTTTATTAGTTTTTTATTTAATCACCTTACAATAATATAAAAGTAAAAGAGAATAAATTAAAATTACGATAATACAATCGGTGCTTCCATGCTCGCATGAGACCATTAAGAATGAAGATCATACGAACATTTGCCGGGAGCAAATAATGTTCCGGTTACAGCGGCAGGCGTATCGCCTGCCGCTGTAACCGTTGAAACGGAGATTTATTTTGCTGCTCAGCATGGAACCATCGAAAAGACGGTTATACTTAAAATCACGCCAGATCGAAGCGGTCCAGATTCATGACCTTGTTCCACGCCGCCACGAAATCGTTAACGAATTTTTCCTGCGCATCCGCGCAGGCATAGACTTCCGCGATCGCGCGAAGCTGGGAGTTCGCCCCGAAGATCAGATCAACGCGTGTGGCGCTCCAGCGGAGTTCGCCCGTCTTTCGGTCGCGGCCTTCAAACACGTCCGGATCACTTGCCGACGCCTTCCACTCGGTGGCCATGTCGAGCAGATTCACGAAGAAGTCGTTGGTGAGCGTCCCGGGCCGCGGAGTAAAAACGCCATGCGGTGAGCCGCCGAAATTAGCGCCCAGCACGCGCAGGCCGCCGATCAAAACAGTCATCTCCGGCGCGGTGAGCGTCAAAAGCTGCGCCTTGTCCACCAGCATTTCTTCGGACGATACGGAGTATTTTTTCTTTGAATAGTTACGGAAACCATCGGCTTTCGGTTCGAGTACGGCAAAAGAAGCAACATCGGTCTGTTTCTGCGAAGCATCCGTCCGTCCCGGCGAGAAGGGAACCGTTATTTTGTAGCCGGCGTTTTTCGCCGCCTGTTCGACACCCGCGCAACCGCCCAGAACAATCAGATCAGCCAGCGATACTTTTTTGTCGCCTGCCTGTTCTTTGTTGAATGTTTTCTGGATGCGCTCAAGGACTTTGAGCACTTTGGCAAGCCTTGCAGGTTCATTGACTTCCCAATCCTTCTGGGGGGCCAAGCGAATGCGAGCGCCGTTGGCGCCACCCCGCATGTCGGAGCCGCGGAAGGTAGAAGCGGACGCCCAGGCGGTGGAAACCAGTTCCGAGACAGTGAGGCCCGAGGCCAGGATCTCTTTTTTGAGAGAAGTGATGTCCGACTTGTTGATCAACTTATGATTGATGGCCGGAACCGGATCCTGCCAGATCAGCTCCTCTTTGGGAACTTCCTGGCCGAGATAGCGCGATCGCGGGCCCATATCGCGGTGCGTCAGCTTGAACCATGCGCGGGCGAAAGCGTCGGCGAATTCCTTGGGATTAGCCAGGTAGCGACGCGCAATCGGTTCATAGATCGGGTCGAAGCGAAGGGAGAGGTCCGCCGTGGTCATCATAGGGCGGCGCTTTTTCGACGGATCGTGCGCGTCCACAACCATGTCCTCGTCTTCCACATCTTTAGCCAGCCACTGATGTGCGCCGGCAGGGCTTTTGACCAGTTCCCACTCGTATTTGAAAAGCACTTTGAGATAGCCCATGTCCCACTTGGTCGGATTCGGCTTCCACGCGCCTTCGATGCCGCTGGAGATCGTATCGCCGCCTTTGCCGCTTTTGAAGCTGCTTTTCCAGCCCAGCCCCTGTTCTTCAAGAGGCGCGCCTTCCGGTTCTGGTCCCACATGGGTTGCGGGCCCTGCGCCATGGCACTTGCCGAAGGTGTGACCGCCCGCCACCAGCGCGACGGTTTCTTCATCGTTCATAGCCATGCGCGCGAAGGTCTCGCGAACATCAAGGCCGGAAGCGACCGGATCGGGGTTGGCGTTGGGGCCTTCGGGGTTCACGTAGATCAGGCCCATCTGCACGGCGGCCAGCGGGTTTTCCAGGTCGCGTTCACCGGAGTATCGGTTGTCGCCAAGCCATTTGTCTTCCGAGCCCCAGTAAATGTCTTCTTCCGGTTCCCAGACATCGACGCGTCCGCCGGCAAAGCCGAAGGTTTTGAATCCCATCGATTCGAGCGCGCAGTTGCCGGCCAGGATCATCAGATCGGCCCAGGAGATTTTCTTGCCGTATTTTTGTTTGATCGGCCACAAAAGCCTGCGGGCCTTATCGAGATTGACATTGTCCGGCCAGGAGTTTAGCGGCGCCAGGCGCTGCGAGCCGGTATTTCGCGCCGCCGCGGCCGTCGCCCATGCGGTAGGTGCCGGCGCTGTGCCACGCCATCCGGATGAAGAGACCGCCGTAATGTCCCCAGTCGGCCGGCCACCACTCCTGCGAATCGGTCATGAGCGCGATAGAGGTCTTTCTTGATGGCGCCGAGGTTGAGTTTTTTAAATTCTTTGGCGTAGTTGAACGCTTCATCCATCGGATTGCTTTAATGCTTGAGTGCTGATGAAGAATTTTCAGATTCACCTGATTGGGCCACCAGTCACGATTCGAGGTGCCGCCGCCGGAAATTGGTTTTTTCATCCTGCCCGTTACCGGACACTTGCTTTCTTCTGTCATAATGTTTTCTCCTTTCATAGCTATAATTTATTTAATGTTACACAAATTGTTGAATATCTAAGTATGTCCTGCCATAAAAATTTATACAGCAGAGACACCTCCCCCTGTATTCACGGTTTGTTGTTCGTTTTTGATTTTGAAAATTCAAGTTCATGGTTATTTGCTCTTTACAATCCGGAATCATTCCGAATAAAAAATGTTACAACAACACGCGTCTTTTATCCGCCATTTATTCTGAAAGCGGTTCTAAGCCTTACGTTTCAGGCAGTCGCGGCAGTAACCGTAATATTCCATACGGGCTTCTGTAACGACGAATCCTGATTTTCTGGCAATGTCTTTTGGTTCGACTGTCGCGGGGAGATTGTAGTCGATAATTGTTCCGCAGCTCTCGCAGATAAGATTGATGTGCTCGGAAAGATTGCCGTCATAGCGGTTTTCCATCCGGTCGAATTCCAGGGATTTAATAATGCCCCTTTCGGAAAATTCTTTAAGCGTTGCATATACCGTGGATAAACTAACGCTTCTGACCTTTTTTCGCGCCTCTTTATAAATAAGAGAGGCCCCGGGATGAGCCTCGCAATTCTTAACAAGCGCGTCGATAATAGCCGATCTCTGTGGCGTTATCTTCAGGCCTTTCTCCTTTAACTGGCTTATCAAATCTTCTTTGCTAATCATTTTAATTAGGAATGATTCCTATTTAGGTAAATCCATAACTTTGCGCGAGAATATTGTCAAGACATATTTTTCAGGAGAGGCAATATACTGATTATTAAGATTATTTTGAGATTAATTATGCCTGGTGGATTAAGCGCCAGTTATCAGGATTCTACTTATTTAGACTTTTTATTCAGATAGATAGTTGTTCCAGCCACTGCCTGATTCGGTTGGCATCGCCAATGCGGGTGAGCTTTCCGTAAGAATCAAGCAAAATAATAATTAGTGAGCGCTGAGCGACTTCCGCCTGCATCACCAGGCATCGTCCTGAGGCGCTGATAAAACCTGTCTTGGAAAGTCCGATATTCCAGCCGGGATTTTGAACTAAACGATTGGTGTTATAAAATTCCCTTGCATGCTTGCCTGTGTCGATAACAGTTTTTTTACAGGTAGTAAATTCCCTGATAAGATCGTATTGATACGCGGCATCGACCAACTGGACTAAATCCCGCGCGGAAGAAACATTATTGCTGGAAAGTCCGGTGGGTTCCGCGAAGCGCGTTTCTTTTAATCCCAAAGACTGAGCTTTTTCATTCATGGCGCTGACGAACGCTTCCATGCCTCCCGGATATGTCCGTCCCAAAGCGCGGGCGCAGCGATTATCTGAAGACATAAGTGTTAGCAAAAGCGCTTCTCTTCGTGTAATTTCAGTGCCTGCCGGCAGAAGAGCGCGAATGCGGCGGCGAAGGCCGAACAGATCTTCGCTCTCGATGATTATTGATTCTTCAAGATCCATATCCGCGTCAAGAACAACCATGGCGGTCATCAGTTTGGTGATAGAAGCGATAGGTACTATCGTGTCAGCTTTTTTCTGAATGATGAATTCGCCTGTGTCCTGGTCAACAACCAAAGCGGTGGCGGAACGTAACACCGGTATTTTAGGAGTAGAGCCTGGCTGGGTGGAAGAATTCAGTTCTTTCGCAATTCCTGTAGAGACGGTTAAAAAGAACAAACCTATACATATGGCGAAGATGGTCATCGCCGCGCGATTTTTACTTGTCATGATCTCCTCGTGATTTTAAAGATACTGAAACACATATGTTATTTATTATATTACATAATATTTAAAATTCGTCAATCGTTATTAGCCGGGAAAATATGTCATTCATCTTACGTTAATAATATTATTTTTGTATAGAAAATTTTATTATTTTTCCGCATCATAAAATTTCGTATAATATTTTGTTTAGTTTCATATTGAAAATTTATTTTTTCAAGAAAATTATTGGAGGCGGATTTAGTTTAAGGATTGATAATAATTTTTATTTACGAAAAAGCGGATGCCGGGCTGCGGCCAGATTAACGATTCGGCTGCCCATTTGACCATAGGAGTAGCCCGCTTCAGCGGCGGCGTGGGTCATGGAAGTCTGCGGATTTATATCGGGATTTGGATTGACGTCAATGACATAGAAAACGCCGTTGAGATATCGGACATCAACGCGACCATAGTCTCTGCAGCCGGTGGCTTTATAAGTGGCCAGAACTATTCTTTCCAGTTCGGTCAGCGCCGACGGTTCCAGTTGGGCAGGGACACACATATCAATACTATCATATAGACGAGAACTGGAAACATACTTAGCCTCGTAAGTAAAAAGACGGTCGCGAATGTCTGTCAGTTCGTTATAGTCCATTTCCACGGCGGGGAGCATGGATATTTTTCCGTTGCCCCAGACAGCGTTGAGAAATTCCCGCCCGTTGATAAATTCCTCTACCAGGGCGGGTTGATTGTAAGATTGAATGATGAAAGCTACGCGATTTTCCAGTTCCGCAGGCGAGGTAACAATAGATTCAGAAGAAATGCCGACGCTGCAGTGTTCATTAGCAGCTTTAACGATGGAGGGATAAATATTCCATTCTCCGACATCGGGAGTATCAAAGACGCCCCATGGCGGTGTCGGAATGTTTGCTTCGTCAAGAACACGTTTTACCCGTGGCTTGTCGTAAGAAAGAGTGAGTACGTCATGCGAAGAACCGGTGAACACAAAACCCATTTTTTCCATCACCGCGGCAACTTCCGGTTCGCTGTGCGGAATGCCGGGAATTTCTTCGCACCAGTTGAATACAATATGCTCACGCGGATCAAACGTGCTGAGCCGCTCGGCCAGACGCGCGTCTTCCACAGCTACAATTTCTATGGGATGTCCTAATTCAGTCAACGCGTTGCCAAGTGTGGCGACATCTTGTCCGCTTTCCGATTTTTCTTCGGGTGTCCATTCAGGATTCATGTTGTGCAAAAGAAGCACAGGCAAGTTGTGTCGGAGTTCGTTCATGAAATTTCCGCCTTGCCGCCCAGTAGAATGAGATTAGTTTTTCGTTTCCGGTTATCGGGGCGAAATTATTTTTTAACCATATGTAGTATAACAAAATAATTTTCTAAAATTCAAGTAAAAAATCATTTTTTTGAAAAAATATTCATTGATAAAATTCTAATGTAAAAAAGAGCGCTGATGATTTTTTGCGCGTGCATAATATTTTTATTATTAACAACAATCTCTTTTGTTCATCAGCGATAAGGTTTTCCGGATTTGCGAAGAAACAGATAAAATATTTACAAGTAGGTTTACAAAAACGTTAATATATTTTCTTTGCAGACAAGCAAAATTATTGTATGTGCTTAGCACAAATTTGATGAGAGGGTTGCAATATGAAATCGCTGTTTCATAACTATATTCGATTTGCTGTTGTGCTTTTTCTGCTTGTTTTGCTTCCGCGCAACGCCTTTGCCGTAAATTTTTATGATGGCTCGCGAGCGAAGCAGGGCTTTTATTTTCTTACCTATACCTATGCTTACTATGCGGACGAGACAACAAACAAAAGCGGGAAATCAGTAAACAAAGATTTTGGCCTTTTCAGCGCGCAGGAAATACTGCGCCTTTGCTATTATTCGCCTGATTTTGTCGCGACCGTTGTTGTTCCTTTTGGTTACACAAAAATCAGTTCGCTGGATCAAGACTCTTCCGGCCTGGGGGATATTAGTCTTGGCGCCGGTTATTTTCTGCCGGTAAAGCAGGTTGATATCCTTCCCATGCTATTTGTAAAATTTCCCACGGGAGAATACAGCTCCTCAAAGGCCGCCAATATCGGCTCAAATCAGTACGACATCGCGCCCATGGTTTTTATTCACAAAACGATGGGCAGATTTCAGCATTGATGCCGCCGTGAAATATTATTTTCGGCTGGAAAATAACGCCACCGATGTAGTGCCGGGAGACGAACTTCACCTGCAGGGCCTTTTAGGCTACAACGTGACGGACAAATTTAAATTAGGCCCTTCGGTCAACTGGATGATCAGCAAAGATAAAAAGCAAGACGGCGCTAGAGTTAGTGGCAGCGCCAGAGAAAAACTTTCCGTCGGCGCCGATTTTTATTACCGCTTTTCGTTGGTTGAGTGTAACGTCTGACGTACCTTTACGATGCATACGCGGAAAACTCTCCCAAAGGGCATTTTCTCCAGCTAAAAACTGTTTACCGCTTTTAATTGCCTGCTCTTTTTTGAAAGCTAGCTTTTACCAGTATCCGGGGAATTTTTTTGCCGCTATCTTATGTGGCGGTCGATTTCTTCCAGCAGTGTTTCCGTCTGGTTTTCCAAGAGACCAAAGCCCATAACGAAGCCCATATCCTTGCGGTAAATTATATTCATGTTGTTATCGATAATTATATAAACACGGCGAGAAAGCGGTAGTAGCCAGTGATCAGCGTCGTAGAGTTTGGCGATTTTCCCTTTTTCGTCTACCAAAAGCGTCAGGTCATTGAGCTTGTGTTTGGCGATAAAGTTGCGGTGCGATTCGGCGGAATCACGGCTTAGACCCAGAATTTTGATGTTACGCTCTTCGTATTTTTTGACGTTTTGTTGAAACTCAACAAATTGCTTAATTCAGAGGCCTGTATTATCTTTGGGATAAAACGCCAGCACCACGCCGCGGTGATTTTTCAGAACTTCGCTGAGCTGTCCATAATTTACCGTCCTGATCAGGCAGGGTGAAATCCGGAGCGATAGCGCCTGTGGTAGAAGGCGACTGCGTCACCTCTGCCGAGGCGCAGGCCAGTAAAAGCGTGAATGTAAAAAACGCTAAAATAAAATTTTTTATATGCATTTTTGCCTCCTGATGGCGAATCTTATATTTATTGGAAATAATGAACTCTTTCTACTAAATATGCTGATGAAAAAGCTCTAAGCAGCAAGAGAATGAGAAGTTTTAATTGGCGCGTAGCAGGTGAAACGGGCCGGCGTTATAAACGCCGGCCGCGGTATTTTACTTTTTCAGGAAATTAACCAGTATTTTGTTCACCGGTTCCGGATTTTCGTAATGGACGAGATGCCCGCCTCCCTCTATTTCGTGATACTCGACTGATGGCATCGCTTTTCTTATGTTGGCAACCGAATCGGCCATAATAACTTTATCGGCAGTGCCCCAGGTGAAAAGAACCGGAATCTTTGTCTTGCCAACCGCCTCATACTGAGCAGTAAAATCGGCCAGTGAATCGCCGCGCAGATTGGAAATCCTCGCGCGTTTGAATCCTTTATAGGTAAGTTGCTTTGTATAATTTTCCGTGAACTCGGCCGGTATCGTTTTCGGGTTCGCAAAAACTTTTTCCGGATAGTTGGTGTTGACCCGGTCAAGTAAAACGCTGCCCAGATATTCACCGATACCGGGAATTTTTATCAGGGTGATTATCGCTTTCATGGGAAGAATATTGATGAACGGCGACAAAAGGGCCAGTTTTTTCACCTTTTCCGGATGCGTGGCCGTAAAGTAAACAGCGATACTTCCTCCCTGCGAGGTGCCCACGAGGTTGATCGGGCCTCTTATTTTAAGCTTTTCCAGCAGTTCCATAAGCTGGCGGTCGTAAAGAGCGCGGGAATAATCAACATCCGGGCGATCCGAATAGCCAAAACCATAGAGATCATACCTGACAACCCGGAAACCGGCGCCGGTAAGGGCAGCCATATTTTTATCCCAGGAAAAGTAAGGAGCCGCGTTACCGTGCACGAGGACAACTACTTCTCCGCTTCCCGGCCCGCTGACATCATAATGTACCATTCCATCAGTAAGCTGGATAAACTTCAACCCGAGTCCCTTTCTTGCCTCGTCGTTAAGTTCCTCTGTTTCAAGGTTTCCAGTTATAAAAGGGAGCGCCGCTAAAATAACCGCTATCACAAAAACGACAACTGTCAACTTTTTCATTGACTCCTCCTTCCTGCTACCGGGTTAATTTTTAATCTTTCTTAAAAAATAATTTGTATTTTTTAAGCAATTATTTTCTGCATCCACTTCGAGATTCCCTTGAAGGTCTCTTCTCTGTTCACTTCGTTAAAGTTCTCATGAAAGTTTTTTTCGTGGACAATTAAGGTCAGAAGTTTTGATGGAATCGAATTCAGGGCATTCTTGCTGCTTTCGACATCGGCAAGTTGATCATCGCCGGCCAGCACGGCATACACAGGGAAACGTTTCCATGCTTTCAGGTTTTCAATCACCCACGCCTGGGTTCTTTCGCTCTCCACGCCCAGCTTTGCCGAAGCTGCTGCTCCTCTCAGGCCTATTTCTTCGTCGCGATGATGACGGGAGGTAATTTTCTCGTCATGAGTCAGCACATCCGTAACAGATGGTGGTTTGACAGCAAAAGTTGGATAGATACCCGCGATTAGCCTGGCAATCTTTTTCATGATGGCAGGAATTTTCACCCTGTTTTCCAGCCACGGAGAGGAAACGATGAATCCCCTAATGTCTGCATTTTCCGCCAGCGTCAGGCCGTACTTCAGGGCGATGAGCGCGCCGTTGGAGTGACTGATGATGAAAATCGGGCTTTTGGGGTGGCGTTCTTTTACCCATGAATAAAGTTTGTGAATATCGGCGACATATTCATCATAGGAGTTGATATGAAAAAAAACTTTACCCTTTTCATTATAATTTGGATAGGTTCCATGCCAGCGCAGGTCGGGCGCGTAGGTGGCCACTCCTTCCTGTTTGAAGTACAGCGCCGGCGTGACCCAGTCGCCGCCGTGCGCCATGCCGCCGTGGATAGCGATCATTACTGCCTTAACGTTCTTTTCCGGCAGCCATTCGTAAACGAGTAATTTTGTTTTTTCGTCAGCCTGAAATAATTCTGTTTTTGTTTCGGAAAAATTCATAAGTGCTCCTTTGTGTTTTTTAATAGCTATCAGTATTTTGTAATTATATGCTCAAATATTTGATGATGCCGGATGTGTCAATATCCAATTATTTTTTATCGGCTTGTCTTTCATTCGTATTGCTTTTGCGGTAGCTGGCTCGCTTATTCTCTTAAAAAATTCCACCCCAGAAAGCTTAAGCTTTTTGTTTTGGGTGTCCATTTGCACTCGAAGTTGTCGTTTTTACTGTTGTAGGAAAGGCAGGCATAAGCCGCGTTACCATAGCCGCTGCAGTCGGTATCGTATTTGTCGTAGTTGGAAACATTGATTTGCAGCTTCTGCGTTTTGGGGTCGTAGTGCCAGGTGGCCGGGTTGAACTTTGTAAAACCGCCGACGAAAACAAGTTTGCCGCCGGGATAAAAGGCCATTGACATTGGCTCCGCGCTGCCGCCCGGATAAGTCCATATTCCTTCCGGAGAAGCAGGGGTTTCAATGATCATCTCTTTTAGCGCGCAGGAGGCAAGTATTGAAAGCAAAAAGAAAAAAAACAAGAGCAGGGCGCGTTTGCTTATTTTTGACCGTCGATTTTTATGATGAACCTGCATGGCACACCCGACCAGAATGCTAAAAATTTTAAAATTCCTTTAATAACTATCATGCCGGACAAAGCAGCTATCCGGTTTTATTTCCGGATTCAGCCCGGAATAATAAAGAAGAATTTTTTCAAAGATTTCGAATTATTAGAATAAAACAACTTTGTCATTATTTTGTCAAATATTTTTTTAAATAAATTCCTCACGCCAAATAAATACAATATCACATATTTTTATCGCAATGTTTTGAAAATTACGCCCTATTTTCCGCGCAAAGGTTTCTTGTCTTGACACGTCCGGGGCGTTTCCTTATAAGTAATCTTGAGCTAATCGCTATACTTCTTGGCTATGAAAAATTAAGGAGGTAACGCCATGAATTTTCCCACCGTTTTGGACAAGACCTATCACTTTATAACCAGGCGCATGGTTGAAAAAGGCCAGGCCCCCCACTACACGGAAATAGCCAAAGAGCTACGCGTTTCCATGGAAGAGGGAAGGCAGAAGCTGCACGAGCTTATTGCCAAGCGAGTTCCCGGCTGGCTCGCGCCTGGCACGGATTTTATCGCTTCTTTCGCGCCGTTTAACAATCAGCCCACGCAATTTAGAATAACCATTGACGGACAGCAAAAATGGTTCGGGCAGTGAGCGTTTGAATCGCTGGCGGTCTGCTGGCTTTTCCCGGGTAAAACGGTAAATATCGACACGCCGTGTCTCGATTGCGGCGAACCGAT
This sequence comes from uncultured delta proteobacterium, assembly GCA_963813455.1. GTDB lineage: Bacteria > Desulfobacterota > Syntrophia > Syntrophales > Smithellaceae > UBA4810. The sequence goes on along the minus strand of CAWEZF010000010.1, from coordinate 133,518 downwards.
TCATCTGGAAGTTAAAGACGGAGTTATTTTAAAAGCCGAGCCTAAAGAAATAATCGGCTATGTAGCAGTGCCGTTTACGCGGTGGATGGAAAATATCAGTTACGCCTGATCGACGATGACATTCTTCCGGTCGGAAGAACATCTTCGCAACTGGGCGCAGTTTAAAACGGGAACGGAAGAGGGGATATTTGCCCTGCCGGATTTGCTCAAATTATTTTCGGGACAGATGTTTAGGCGGCGGCTGGATCCGGATTATTTTTCGCACATGCGCGAATACACCATCGAATGGATAACCACGATGCAGGAAATCGGCAAAACCGGGCCATTTTGGTCGTTGAAAAAATAGTAATCTTTGAAATGTAACTTTGAATAAATGAGGATTTGGCAATTTAAATTATATGGAGGCGGTTGATGTATAAATTGAAATTCAATGAAAAAGTCTGCGCGACATGTCCTTCGAGCGATTGTCTTTTGAAGTGCCAGTATATGAACTTCAGTGGGCATAAGGAAGCGCACGCGGAGATAATGAAAGTTATCCGTGGCAAGGATTCGCGAGTTCTGCAGGAATGCGTAACCTGTTACGCCTGTGAGGAATACTGTAAAAGAGGCAATCATCCCTATTATCTAATCTGCGAGCGGCGCGAGGAAAAAGGCATGTTCACCGCGCCGCGCCCTATTACCAATCAGTGGATTAACATGACACAGATGCAGGGCAAGTTTCTGGCCGGTGATATAAAAGACAAGGCTCTTTCCTGCTGTTACATTCCCGAGCTGGGGGCTTTAGGCACGGGAGAAATTTTCAAAGATGTTGCTATGGCCGGCGCCTTCGGCGCGGAATTTATGTGCCCGGCCGTGCACACGCATTTTGCTAAAATGTCGGTAATAAAAGAACGCTTGCCCGTGGTCATCGATAATTTATGCAGGCTGGGCGTGAAAGAGGTTATCTGCCTGCATGATGAATGCTACGGCACTTTTACCTCTATTGCTTCCGCCTACGGAATGGAAGTTCCCTTCAAGCCGGTTTATTACATGGACTTTCTGTTGGAGAGGATGAAGGATCTTAAAAGCAAAATAAAACCGCTGAACATTAAGGTTGCTTATCAACGTCCGTGTTCCAACCGCCTTATTCCCGATAAGCTTCCGGTCGTCAAAAAGATATTGAATCTAATCGGTGTAAAAATGCCTAAAAGAACTTATCAGGATGAAAACTGTCTTTGCTGCGGTGAAGTAATTCGTTCTGTTGCCGGTTATAAGCTGGCGGATGATGTGCAGAAAAGAAATATCGACGATATGCTGAATGCCGGGGCCGAATACTGCATGTTCAACTGTCCGGCCTGCCAGATTTCACTTTCGGAAAAAGTTTCCAAAAGAGGATTGAAGCCGGTGCACATAATTGATTTATGCAAGATGGCGATAGGCGAAAAGGAAAGGGAGGTGGCCTGATGAATGATATTCTGAAATCCCTTATTGAGATTGTCGGAGAAAGAGGCGTATCCAACGCTCCTGAAGAGCTCTGGTTCTACGCGCGCGACCCCGGCGTGCTCGCGCCGCATAAACCTGATTATGTGGTCGCGCCCAAGACAACCGAGCAGGTGCAAAAAATTGTTCAACTGGCCAACCGCGAAAAAATACCCGTTGTGCCAATGGGGAACGGTATGGCGCTTACCGGCCTGGTGATTCCGCTCAAAGGCGGAATTGTCCTGGATATGAAACGGATGGATAAAATTCTGGAAGTCAACGAAAAAGCCCGTTACGTTGTCATGGAGGGAGGAACTTCTCAGGGCGTTCTCAAAGCTTATCTTCAGGAGAATTATCCACAGCTGCGCCACAGTATTCCCGACGCGCCGCCCTCCACAACTATTGCCGCCAATGCCGCCTTGCACGGTCAAGGGCGCTTAACCAATCAATACGGTTTTAATTCCGACATGGTTACGGGTATGGAAGTAGTTTTGCCCACGGGCGAAATTTGCCTGGTCGGCTCGCCATCTTTAGGACCTTATTGGTTTTCCAAAGGGCCGACTTTGCCTGACCTTTCGGGATTGTTCCTGGGCTGGTTGGGAGCGACGGGTGTCATCACCAAGATCGGACTGCGGCTATATCCTAACAAAAAGATACGTGATGTCGAATTATTTGTTACCGACAGAGTGGAACTTGTACCGGAAATTCTCTATAAGCTCTCTCATCTGGAGATGCTCGAAGACGTGAATGTCTGGTTTCAACCGAAGCCCCTTGTCTTTGCGGGAAATTTTCATGTCACCATTTTTTTCACCGGCGACACGGAAGAAGAAGTCGAATTCAAGAGGAAAATGATCTGGGATGCTCTACAGGAATTCATTGACGCGAAGGACGGTGGATTCATGGGTGTGCAGTATATGAAAAACATGCTTTTGGAGATGCCCGGCCGGGGCATTGCCGATTTTGCCGATGTTCCCAAAGGCGGCGGCTTTGAATATTCCGGACCGATAACGATTATCGAACATTATCCGCAATACGCCGCCAAGGTTATTGATCTCGCCAAAAAATATGATGTTCTGTACGCCAGCGCGGCACGCCTTATTCACGGCGGGCACTGCATGATGTTCAGCATATCTTTTGCGTTCAACCGCAACAATCCGGCGATGATGGAACGGGTGAAAAATGCACTGGACGAGGCCATGGCCTTTGCCCTGGAAATGGGTGGAATTCCCTGGAAGCCAAATTATTCCGAACAAAAAATGGCGCTGGAAAAAATGGATCCTGCCGCGCGCAAACTTATCAAAATGATAAAGAACAATCTTGATCCACAGGGTATTATGAATCCCGGCAACTGGGAGGTGAACTGATGGCCTACTTACGAAACTTGGAACATGGAGATATCGTTCACAGATGTTTTCGCTGCGGCTACTGTAAATTTCCGGAAGATTACAGCGATTTTAATTGCCCTTCCTACAAGGCTTTCGGCTGGGATACCTACGCGCCGGGCGGCAGAATGTGGCTGATCCGCGCTTGGCTTCAAGGTGAAATCGAAACCAGCCCGCGGTTTGCCGAAATTATGTATTCCTGCGTGGCTTGCGATAATTGCAAAAACCAATGCGTGTTTCCGAAATTCAAGGATTTTCTGCCGGATGTATTTCAGGAAACAAAAGCGGAACTGGTGGGCGACGGCCTGATACCGCCAGGTGTGCGCGATTATTTTAAAGCCATCGCCGTAAGCGGCAATCCCTATAAGCTGCCGCAGGCCCAAAGAGGCGATTGGGCGAAGGGAACTGGACTGCAAAAATATTCCGGGCAGGAATATCTGTTTTACGCGGGCTGTGTCGGCTCTTACGACGAGGTCGGGCAAAAAATGGCCAAGAGCGTGGGGGAAATGCTTGTCAAAGCGGGAGTGTCCGTTGGTATTTTGGGGGAAGAAGAAACCTGCGACGGCAACGAAGTAAGAATCCTGGGTGAAATGGGTTTGTTTGCTGAACTCGCCCAGACCAATATCGAAAAATTTAAAGAAAAGGGCGTTAAAAAAATAGTCACGCTCGATCCGCACGCGCTCAATACCTTTAAAAATGATTACCCGAAACTCGGCGCGAATTTTCAGATGTTCCATTACGCCGAGATTTTCGCCTTTTTGGTGAAAAAGAAAAAAATAAAATTTAAAAAATATCCGGCAAAAGTCACTTATCACGATCCGTGTTATTTAGGGCGACACAATCAGATATACGCGGCACCGCGGGAAATCCTCCACGCCATACCCGGCGTGGAGCTAATCGAGATGCGCCGCCACGGCCTCAATGCTTTTTGCTGCGGAGGGGGAGGCGGTAACTTTTTCACGGATATTCTGGGCACGGGTGAAGACAGCGCCGCGCGTGTTCGTGTTCGGGAAGCTCTGGAAACAGGGGCAGGTATCATCGCCGTGGCCTGCCCGAGCTGTGCCAAAATGCTAACCGACGCGGTGAAGATGGAAAATCTGGAAGACAAACTGGAAGTTCTTGGTATTGCTGAAATTATGGGCAGAGCGCAAAAATGATCAGGAAAGGAATTGTCATGGATAAGGAGAAAATTCTTCAGGAAGTGTACGATAAGGCGAGAGAAGGCGAATTAACAGGCGGCAACTGCGCGCAATGCTCCCTGGCGGCTATTTTGCAAGTTATGGGCGTTGAAGACGAAAATGTAATCAGAGCCGCCACGGGTCTGGCCGACGGCGTGGGGCTTTCCGGCGATGGACACTGCGGCGCTCTTTCCGGCGGTACAATCGCTATCGGTTATTTCTTCGGCAGAAAAAAAGAAGAACTGCACAGGATTGGCAAGCAGCTAAAAGCGCTTCTTTTGGCCAAAAAACTGCACGCGGAATTTTTGCAAGAATTTTCCACCTGCCGTTGCCATGATATTCAAATCAAGCAATTCGGCCGTTTTTTCGACCTTTATAATATGGAAGATCTGAAGGCGGCACAAGCCGCGGGTATGCCCGAAAAATGCGCCACACTGGTGGGAAAAACCGCGCGCCTGGCGCTCAAAATTATTCTCGATGAGCAGGAACAGGAGGCAAAAACAGGCAAGTCGCAGGAATTGCCTGTTGTCTAAATGTTTATTGTCTTGCTTGCAGTAAAATCGTGCCTATATTAATGACGTAAGCAAGGGAGAGGTGCAGTAAAATGAATGAATTATGGATTTTAATAATTATCGTTGGTGTATGGGTTTTTCTGCAAGGCTGGCTCCTGCCGCGGCTGGGAATTTCTACCTGAATGAAACCAGCCTGTCCGGGCAAGGACAGCAAGGCAAAAGACGAAGTTGAAGATATTAAAACCGAATAGATTGTAAGGGGAGAAATTAAAAATTTTAGACAAAAAGAAAGGAGAAAAGCATGAAAAAGAACATGGGAACTGTGGACAGAGTTATCAGAGTATTATTGGCTGTGGTTGTCCTGATTCTTTATCTGACCGGCAACATCACCGGCCTGGCGGCAGTTGTTCTGGGAGTCATTGCGGTGATTTTCGTGGTGACGAGCATTATCGGTTTTTGCCCGCTTTATGTGCCTTTTAAAATTTCTACCATTAAGAAATCTTGATATAAAAAAGGGTGATAACGTTCTTTCGTTATCACCCTTTTTATTTCCGACTTTGAATGTATCTTAAATTATTTTTTGCAGGACCCGATATATTTGCCTGATATTTTATTGCTGAGTTGCATTTCCGGCTGGCCTTTTGCCTTTATTTTTGTTGTCGACGTGCCGTTAAAAGTGTTTCCTTTATAAGTTGTTTTCCCTTCCGTGATCATCAGGCCGCCCTTGCCCCAGCATTCAACACAATAGGTTACAGTATCGCCGCTAACTTTATAGTCTTTGGTTTTGCATTCGTAATCTTCGGATGCCGATTTAGGCACGGCTTTGTCTTTGGTGATGCATTGTTTCACCATGGTAGTTGGCATCTGCATGGGCACACCTTTCATTTCAACTTTAGTCGTGATTTCCCAAAGGCCTTCCTTGATTTCCGCCTGCGCGCCTGCCGCCCACACAAGTGTAAACAAAAAAGCCAATACGGTAATTTTTTTATTGAACATGTGAATCTCCTTTTTAAACAATTTTATCGCAAAAGTTTGAGTATGCTTATCATATCATCAAAGAATCTAAAACGTTTTATATTGATAAAAATTTCTTATCTGTATCTGAAGGTGAGACAATATATATAAAAGATGATTTAGGAAAAATTCTTTTAAAATTAAATATTTACTGACCATGGGTCTAATTTTTATTTAAAAATAGATAGTTGACTAAGCTTCTAATATTTCTTGACATATTTAAATAAACCACTTAAAATGCCACTTAACGTTAACTGGCATTAAGTTCTTGGTAAAGGAACTTCGCCAGAATTGTTTTGAATAAGCGCTGACATGATCAGCGGGTAAATTAACGACGCGTAAAACGGCAAAAAGGAAAATCATGTCGGGTTTTGTAAATGAAACAATAGGGCAGGTAATCAGCGATACCGCCAAGCGGTATCCGCTCAATGCCGCTCTTGTCCACCCCGATTTTGGTGTGCGTTTAAATTATCAGGAATTTTACGCCCAGTGCAGAAAAGTGGCTAAAGGTCTCATGGCTTTGGGCGTTAAAAGAGGCGATCATGTATCCGTCTGGACAACCAATATCCCGGAATGGATTTATCTACAGTTTGGACTGGGAATGGTAGGCGGTGTGCTGGTAACGGTGAACACAAATTATCAATCTCATGAGTTGGAATACATACTGAAACAATCCGATTCCAGCATTTTGTTTGTCATGGAAGCTTACCGCGATGTGAACTTTTATGAAACGGTGCGCCGCGTTATTCCGGAACTGGACAAAACTAAAGGTGCAGAACTCTCTTGCGAAAAACTTCCGCTTTTGAAAAAAGTTATTTATATCGGAAATCGAGATAAAGCCCCCGGCATGCTGCGATTTGAAGAGATGGTAGCGCTAGGAGAAAGTATATCCGATGAAGAATTGGATGCGCGCGTAAAGTCGTTAGATGAAAACGACGTTATCAATATGCAATACACATCGGGAACAACCGGCTTTCCCAAAGGCGTCATGCTTACACACCACAATATTGTCAACAACGGTCGTATGGTCGGCGATGTTATGGGAATGACCGAAAAAGATAAGCTTCTTATACAGGTTCCGCTTTTTCATTGTTTCGGTTGCGTGATGAGCACGATGAACGCTGTGTATCACGCCTCGACAATGGTAGTGATGGAATTTTTTGACCCCCCTAAGGCGCTTGCGGCCATAAACTCGGAGCGATGCACTGCCATAAATGGTGTGCCGACTATGTTTGTGGCCATTTTAAATCATCCAGACTTTGCCCGTTACAACTTGACCTCACTTCGCACGGGTATTATGGCCGGGGCGCCTTGTCCTGAAGAAACAATGAATCAGGTTAGAGATAAAATGCATTGCGAGGAAATTGTCATTGCCTTCGGCCAGACAGAATGCGCGCCGGTCATGACGATGACGAGACGTGATGATCCGGTTCAATTGCGCGTGTCTACCGTAGGCAGGCTCCTGCCGGATATTGAAGGTAAGATTATTGATCCGGATAGCGGAAAGGATTTGCCTTTCGGTGTTCAGGGGGAAATTGTAACCCGCAGCGACTGCGTGATGAAAGGTTATTATAAAATGGCGCAGGCTACAAAAGAGGCCATTGACCAAGATGGCTGGCTGCACACGGGTGATCTGGGAGAGGTGGATAAAAATGGTTATTTCAAGGTAACCGGCAGAATCAAAGATATGATTATCCGCGGCGGTGAAAACATTTATCCGCGGGAAATAGAAGAATTTCTCTATAAACATCCAAAGGTTGAAAATGTGCAGGTAATCGGCATTCCCGATTCAAAATACGGCGAACAGGTGCTCGCGGCTATACAGCTTAAAAACGGCCATAAACCCGAGGAGGATGAGTTTGCCGAATTCTGCAAGGGCAAGATCGCCCGTCATAAAATTCCAAAATACTGGGAATTTGTGGATAGCTATCCGATGACGGCCAGCGGTAAAATTCAGAAGTATAAGATGAAAGAAATATTTGCCGAAAAATATAAAAACTGAAGTCTGGGCTTGTCACAGGGCTTTTCTTCACAAAAACACTCAAAAGAATATAAATGTTTGATATGTCATAATGATGGTTTAAAATGACTGAAAATTTTCATTACAATACAATAGGAGACATTTCCCGAAGATCCGCGGCGCGCTATCCTGAGCGAGCGGCGATTATCTTACGAGATACGATCCTCACGTTTTATGAGTTGGGTAAAACGGCCTGCCGCTTTTCCACTGCACGCAGCTGCATTGCTTTTTAATGCCTTTTATATATGTCGGAGCGAAAAGTATTATCCTGCACAAGGCCGATCCCTCGGAAATATTGAAAAATATTGAAACATACAAAGCAACCCACATGTTTTCCCTCCACCCCCCAACCAACCGTATGGATCGGCCTTCTTCATCATCCGGAATTCAAAAATCATAATCTCGCCAGCCTGAAAAAAGGCGCGTACGGGGCAAGTATTATGTCGCTAGAAGTAATCGGACAGCTAAGCAATGCTTTTGAAGGAATTCGTCTCTGGAATTATTATGGTCAGGCGTAAATAAGCCCGGTAGCGACTATTCTCAAACCGGAAGATCAGCTGGCCAAAGCAGGTTGTGCGGGTAGACCGGTGATTAATGTGGAAACACGCCTGATGGATGATGAGAGCAGCTTTGTTGGCGTTGGCGAAGTAGGAGAAATAGTTCACCGCTTCGGACAGGTGATGAGCGGCTATCTGAATGACCCGGAAAAGACGGTAGAAGCTTTTAAATACGGCTGGTTTCACAGCGGCGATCTGGGCGTTATGGACAGTGACGGTTATTTATATGTTGTGGATCGAAAGAAAGATATGATAAAGACAAGCGGAGAAAACGTAGCCTCGCGTGAAGGGGAAGAAGTTATTTACACTCACCCGGCGGTTATCGGATTGCCTGATCCCAAATGGATAGAAGTGGTATCGGCGGTTGTGGTTCCGAAAAACGGAGCGCTGGTTGGGGACAAAGATATAATTGACTTTTGTAAAGAAAGGCTGGCCGGCTTCAAATGTCCCAAAAAGGTATTTATTGCCGAGGAACTGGTGAAAAATCCATCCGGCAAAATATTAGAAAGGGAATTGCGCCAGAAATACGCCGCGTAATCACGAAAAGGCCATTGGTTTGAAACATGAACGGTGAATCTATCTCCATAGGCGAGCTCGCTAAAAAACTGGAAATGAGCCAGCGCACCATCCGCTATTATGAAGAAATCGGCCTGCTCAATTCCATAAGGCGCATGGAAGGAGGCCGCCGTGTTTACACCGATGCCGACTTGCGCCGCCTGAAGTTAATCAAACGTCTCAAAATCATGGGGCTGACACTTTCTGATATGCAGGAACTTGAAGCAATGTGGACAATTGAAAAGTCCAACGAAAAAGTGCTCAACCGCCTTTTGGAGCTGTTAAGCAATCACTTAAAAATGCTGGAAGAGCGCATTGCCGATCTGGATATTCTCAGAAACGAAATTATGGAATATCAGGAGCGCATCCGCTCGAAAATCACTTCGTAAACACAGAAATCTTTCGTGCTTATTTTCTCAGCTTTATTCTGGTTCCGTTGTTAATGGCATCGTCGGGATAGGCAATGACTTTTTCGCCTTCCATTAATCCGGAGATAATTTCCGCTGCCAGGCCGTTGCGATGTCCGATTTCAACTATTCTCCGGCGCGCCTTTCCTTTTTCCGCCGCAAACACGGCCCAGTCGTTTCCCAAACGGAAAAGCGCGCTGGCGGGAATCTGCAGAATATTTTTACCTTCCCAGATTATAAAATGCGCTTCCAGTCGATAACCGTCGCCGAGGGCCTGCCACTTTTCCTGCTCCGACGTGATATCGGCAATAACCAAAACTCTTTGTTCTTCCACGCCCAGGCTTGATATTTTAGTAAAGCCGGCCGGTTCTACCACCCGCACAACCCCGGTAAGAGTTTCATCCCGGCCCCAGCGTTTGAACAAGACGTTTGTTCCCGCTTTTATTTTTACCGCGTCAGAGGAAAGAACTTCCGCGCGGATTTCCATGTCTTTTTGATTGCCTATATCTACCAGAGGTTCACCAACATTTACCGCTCCTTCGCTTTCCCTGTATATACGGAAAACAGAGCCGTCTACCGGAGAAGAAACGTAAAGGAGGTTCTGCTTGCCGATATTTTTAGTCGTGCTGTAATTTTGCAGGTTTGTTTTTGCGCTTTCCATATCCGCTCGCGCCATGTTCACCGCGGCTTTGGCGGAAAGACGGTAAGCGCGGGCTTTTTTCGCTTCGGCCTCGGTTTGCTCGAACTGATCTTTGGCAATATATCCTTTGGAAAATAAATTGGACATTCTTTCGAGCCTTTTTTCAATGTATTCGGCATCGGAAGCGGCCGCGCGTTCCTTTTCTACAGCGGCTTCGAGTGCGGCCTGGGCCGCGGAAATGCTCAATTGCGCCTGCGCGCGGCTGCGGGGATCAAGTGATTGTGAACGCAGAGGTTCCAAAACAACAATGGTTTGTCCTTTTTTAACTGCGTCGCCTACTTTGAAATCAAAACGCTGCATATATCCCGCCGTGGGAGCCGATACGGTAAAGCGTTGTTTTAGACGAGTTCGTCCTTCCTCTTCAATGGTTACCTGAAAATTGCCCCGGTTGGCAGCGACCAGATCAACATCCTGTCTTTTGGGAAGAAATCCGTAAACAATCAGCAAGATTACAAGCAGGCTGAATCCGGCAATCAATAATTTTCTGCGTGTTAGATTATTCATTATTTTACTCCCTGGTTTTTAATACTTCAACAAGGTCCAAATGGTCAAGCCTATGCCGTACGATTAATCCTGATACGGAAGCTGAAACCAAAACCACCAGCGCGGCCATGGAAAAAGTACTTGAAGATATGTTGAGCGGAATTCTGAAAAGGTCTGATGCCAGCGCGTATGCTAAATAGGCGCAAAGCCAGTATCCCAGCAAAAAACCTATGGGAATGGCGATAAAGGTAATGAGCGCGAGTTCACCCAAAAGTATATAAGAAATTTCGCCGCGCGTGTAACCCAGCACGCGCAGGCTGGAGAGCTCTCTGCTTCTTTCAGAAAAAGCGATGCGGGCGTTGTTATAAACGACGCCAAAAGAAATAAAGCAGGCCATCAGGGTAGCGATGAAAGTAAAGAACAGCATTCCCTTTGCCTGAATTTCATAAAAATTGGTTATTTCGTTTGCTCTAACCACTGTTCCGGAAATGCGCGGTGTTTTGATAAATTCCATAAAAAGTTTTTCCTGTTTGTTTTTGTCGGTAACCAGATAAGCGCCCGATACGGAGTCGCCCGTGTTTATCAATCTGTTGAGTGCCGCTAAATCCATGTATCCTGTAACTCCAAGATATTGTTTTATTAAAGCGACAACGGTTACCTCGCGGGTGGCGCGTGAACCTTCCAGAACTTCCACCGTTAGTTTGTCGCCGGGCCGCACTTTAAGAATTTTCGCCAGGTGATCTGTCAGCATCAGGCCGGAAGAGGGCAGGGTTACTTTGTTGAGATTTTTATCCAACAGAAATTGAAGCCGGCTGTCCGGTTCCATTCCTTTTATAACTGTTTTGTAAGAGCGGTGGCCGTTGATCAATTTAACCGGCACGATACGATAAGTCTCCACATACTGCACTCCGTCAATCTGCTGGAGTTCATAGACGGCGCGACGTGACGTTAGGTCGAAGAAAGAAACACTCATGTCTTCTTTCTGGGAAAGGACGAATTGGACATTGATCATATAATCTACCGCGTCTTTAAAAAATCCGCTCGCGATCATCGTGCCGCACGCAAGAGAAATGCCGATAATAGAGAGAAAAGTACGAATTGGTTTGCGCTCGATATTACGCATGATGATTTTTGAAGGCTGGGTAATATTTTTTCCCATGCCAATCTTTTCAATCAGTGATACTTTGTACTGCGCCGGAGGTTCAGGACGCATCGCTTCCGCGGGTGGCTGCTTGGCGGCGCGCCAGAGGGTGTGCAGTGTACCGGCCAGCGCGGAAAAAACACTGACAGAAATGGCGGCGATTATCACCCATGGTTTGAGAATATAAACAAGATAAGGGAAGCGGTAAACCGCCATGTAAATATCGCCGAGAATGTGGCCAAACCAGATGCCGCAACCAATACCGCTAATCAAGCCGGCAGCGATGATCAGCACCACCAGTTTGGCATAATGAACTCCGATGTCATAATTACCGTAGCCGAAGGCTTTCAGCGCAGCGATCTGTTCGCGCTGCGTGTTTATCGTTCTGCTCATAACCACATTTAAAAGAAACGCGGAAACGAAAATGAAGATAGAAGGAAAAATTTTAGAGCTTGTTTTGAGCTGTTTAAATTCTTCGCTCAAAAGACGGTGCGATATCTGGTCTTTGCGGCCGTAAGCGCCGAACCCCCCGTATTTTCCTATAACATTGTCAATAGCGCGCAGGACATCGTTTAATCTGGCCTGCGGCTGCAGCGTGAGGACAACGCTGTTGAAAGCGCCATCCATATTGTATGCTTCACTTAAAGCCTTGCGGTTCATCCACAAAACGCCATAGCGTTTAAAATCCGGACTCATCGCTTCCGGCTTCATCATCAGAACAAATTCCGGGGAAAGAGCGATGCCGCAAATAGTCATTTTTTTCCATTTGCCGCTGATGATGGCCGCAAACTGGTCTCCGATATTTAGATTATGCGCCTGGGCAAAGTTTTCGCTGATTACCACCTCGTTGTCCTTGGCCGGATCCGGAAGAGATCCTCTGCGGATATAAATTCCGTTGAGCAGCGGCTTGCCGCCGTCGGGAATTGATATAACCCGGGCGTTGACCGGCTCGTTGAAGCCGCTGATATCGAGTTTTACCTGAGCCACGACTCTTGTTTCCGCCTGCCTGATCCCTTCGATGTCTTTAATTTTTTCTATGAGACTCTCCGGCGCCCGCCTCAGGTGAACAAAAACGTCGGCAAAATTATAATCACGGTAAAATTTTATTCTCGTGTATTCCAGGGAATCCATAGTGGTGATAAACATGACAAACGTAGCCACGCCGCTCATCACGACCAGCGTAATGGCAAGAACCTGGCCTTTCATATGCCACAAATCACGCCAGAGTTTTCTGTCCAGTGTTTTCATCGTCTTACCAGTGAAGTTCGCCCGGAGATTTCTTTGTTTTGTTTATGTTTACTTCGGAGATGACGCCGTTACTTAAGTGAATAACGCGGTCTGACATGCCCGCGATATCCACATTGTGCGTGATGATGGCCGTGGCCGTGCCCAGTTCCCGGTTTATCCGCTCTAGCGCTTCAAGCACTACAATGCCTGTTTCGGAATCCAACGCGCCGGTGGGTTCATCACAAAGAAGAACCTGCGGATTTTTGGAGATGGCGCGGGCAATAGCCACGCGCTGCTGTTCGCCGCCGGAAAGCTGCGCGGGGAAGTGATCCAATCTCTGTGTCAGTCCGACCAGCGCCAGCGCGTCATCCGGTGACATCGGGTTTTTCGATATTTCCGTAACCACCGCCACGTTTTCTCGGGCGGTGAGACTGGAAATAAGGTTGTAAAACTGAAAAACAAACCCGACATGAAAACGTCGGTATTCGGTGAGTTCCTGCTCGTTTGCTTTCGTTAAATCCTTGTCACGATAAACAACAAGGCCGCTGGTCGCAGTATCCAACCCGCCCAGGATGTTTAGTAGGGTGGATTTTCCGCTTCCCGAAGGTCCAAGCATAACCACCATTTCGCCTTCGTATAACTCCATATCCGCGCCGCGCAGGGCGTGCACCTGCACCTCGCCCATGTGATAAGTTTTTGTCAGGTTCTCAACATGAAAAACAATTTTTGCGGTGTCTTCCGCCCGCGTCTTTTTTTTAGTCATTTTTCGGCGCGCTCTGTTTTATAAGAAATTTTATGAATTCATTGGTTACGCGTTTAATATCGAAATTTTCTTTATCTATCATATAGTGTGCGAAAACTCCGTCAAACGATGAAGCCAGATAACCGGCAAGCGCGTCAGCATCGGTATCGCCCGGCCATAGTCCCTGTTTTTTTCCTTCGCGAATCATTGAAGCTACGAGGTTTGTCATGTCATTTTGCAGGCGCCTGAGCACATTGACGAAATCGCCGGTCTGCTCGCCTCTGACGGTCATGAGCCACAGTTCGGAATAGATTATAAAAACGTGTTCCAGCTCTTCCGTGATGTGCAGGGCTTCTTCAATGAGTGCAACCAGTTTGTCCATCGGCTCGTTAATTTTCAAAAGAGCGGCGCCCAGGGATCTTTCTGTTTCGCGAAACATTTGCTCCGATACAGCCCAGAGTATTTCTTCTTTTGTTTTGAAATAGTGGTAGATGGTTCCTTTGCCCAGGCTGGCCGCGTCCGCAATATCCTGAATGGTGGTAGCCTGGAAGCCTCTCTTGGCCAGAACCTCAATGGCTTTTTGCGCTATCTCGACGCGTTTTTTCTCCCGGTCGACAATCTTTGGCATAAATCCCCCGGTTTTAATATCGACTGCTTGGTCGACAAAAATATATAATTGGGTTATTATTTTGTCAAGTTATTATTATATTTAAGAATATAATAAATTATTATTGACTAACTGGTCTAATTGTTTGAGGATTTTGGTGCTGAAATTAACCTTTTTAATCTATTTAAAATAGAAATCCAGACAACGTCATGTTATAAATTGTATGAAAGGGAGCAGGAAAATATGCGGGAAGACAGTTTGTGGGTTGTATATCTTTTGCGATGCGCTGATAAAACTATTTATACCGGCGTGACCAAAGATATTAAAAAAAGAATCGCGGCACATAATAAAGGAATAGCTTCCAAATACACGCGTGGCAGACTACCCGTGAAACTGCTCGCGTTAAGCAAACGCATGAACCGCACACAAGCTTTACGCCTGGAATTACATATTAAAAAATTGCCGAAAGAAAAAAAGATTGAAGCTCTGAAGAAAAAATAAATTAAAGGCGCTGATTTTCAGGCCAGCTGCTTTAAGAAATCTTTAATTATACGCGTTGTCTCTTTTGGTTTTTGCATGGGGATTAAATGACCCGCCCCCTCAACTAATTTATAAATGCTGTTAGGAAATAAAGAAATGGCTCTTTGCAAATCGATAAAACCGCGATTTTCGCTTTTTTCTCCCTCAACTACCAGAACCGGACATTTAATTTTATTAAGCAGCGGCCAGGGATTTCTGTTCCAGCCGCCCATGAACATCGCCGCTTCGTTTTCCGGCGCGCAGGCAAGTTTCAAATCTCCCGCTTGTTGTTTTTCCATTCCGTATTGTATGTACAGGCGCAGAACTTCTTCGTTCCAATCCGAAAAAAGCGTTTTCGATTTCAAATAATTCCACGCGTCCTCTTCGCTTTTCCAATGATTCGTTCTTTTTATTGATTTGGAAGCAAGCGGATGATCTTTCACGGTTGGGGTCATCGAATAAATATCTTCCGGCAAAAAAATAGGTTCTATGAGAATAAGCCCGGCAGGTTCAACGCCGTAGAGCGCCGCGGCGATGGTGAGCACTGTCCCGCCCATGGAATGACCGACAAATAAAGGTTTCTGAATTTTTTGTTTAGCACAAAAGACAGACAGGTCTTTGGCTATGATATCCCAGCTCAAGCCACCTTTTTCCGGATCGCATTCGCGATAATTACATATATAGGGAACCCAAACTCTGTTTTGATCAGAAAATTCTTTTACAATGGGATGCCACAACCAGGGAAGAAATCCGGTGGCATGAGCGAAAAATAACGCGGAGCCGTTACTGCCATAGTAGAGGTAAGGCAATTCGGCTCCGCCAACATCCTGTTTTTCTAACTGTGGTATATCGTTTGCGATAAAATTTCCCGCCATAAAGCTTTAATAAATGAGGCCGGCTTTTAGAAAACAAAAACAGCGGCGGCAATTACTGTAGTATAATTATTATTACGGCAAATTGTCGATTGTGTCACATTCAGCGTGCGGACGATTTTGCCGCTGATTTTAAATATTTCTTTCTTCTCGTCCCAGCTCTCATCAACATTGAAATCAATACCCAAGGTGGATGCAAGCATAGCCGCGGCCAAGTCTTCTGCGTAATCGCCCGCCTGTTTTTCGGTCTGGCCGTAAGCGTGATGTTCGCTGATGTAGCCGTAAGATGATTTGTCCGCGGGGATAGCGCAGCCGACGGATGCCGCCAAAAGCCTTTTCGGTTCATTGGAGCAGCCGCGGCTTAAAACACAGTAAGTGATAGCCCCGGGAATAAGACATTTAAGCCCCTGGGTTTTAGAAATAACCTTGCAGCCCGGCGGAAAAATACTGGAGACTTGCACGATATTGCATTTTTCTATTCCGGCGTCGCGTAAGGCACGCTCAAAGGAATGCAATTCATCTTTGTGCGTGCCCACACCTTTTGTGAAAAAAATTTTTTTAGGGACAAAATAATCCAATTTTCGACTCCTTCTTTCCGCCGTAGGTGGGGCAGAATAATTTATTTTCAGACAAACAACGTGGCTTATCAGCCGCCGTCTGTTTGCACAAAAGCCGTATTAGCGTATAAATATTCAACTTTTTCTTTATGCTTCAGTTCTTCAGTCGCCATTTTCAAGAGCATATCTTTGATTTCTCCATCCGGATGAAGAGAGGCGAGCCCTTTATAAAAATTGTAGGAGTTTAGCTCTCTTTCCGCGGCGATAAGATACACGTCTTTGCTTTCCATATTATCTTTAACTTCCGGCGAATGAAGATATTCCGCGATTTTGTAATTGTTTACTTCACTGCTTTTTGTGGCGTTCGCTATAAACTTTTCCTGCCGATAACGCAACAAATATTCTTTATGCTTTTTTTCTTCTCCGGCCAGGTAAAGCAGAGTATCTTTTGCCGATTTATCCGTAACTATTCCGGCAAGTTTCAAATAAAACTGATTTGCCTCTTCTTCATTGGCAATGGCTTTTTCAATTATGGAATCAAGATTCGCGTCTTTCATATTAACCTCTCCTTTTGTTAATAACCGGTTCCCGACCGGTGTCTCATACTCCTCATGATCCGCCGTAACCAACGGATACTTTGCCGCTTTCTACAATTACCGGCACCTGGCGTCTTCCGCCCGACAGCTCAAGCATCTCCACCAGTTTTTCCGGATTGCTTTTTACATCATAGTAAATCGCTTTGTCTTTCCATGCCTCCCGGGCTTTGTCTGTGTAGGGTCAGCCGGCCTTTCCATAAATTATAATTTTATCTTTCATGTTTTTTCCCCGCTTTAGTATTCGGTTAAAACAGACAGGCCTCTTTCGCCGACTAAAATAATGCGTGTATGCGTCAACCGTGCGGAAATGACTTTGGACACCGCCTGCATTATTTTAAATCCTAAAGCGCAATCCTCGTCTATTAATGTGCGTAACTTAAAAGCGTCAAAAGCGATGAATTTTGTGTCGTCAAGACAGCGGGCGGCAAGCGTGTAAATATATGGTTCCACAACAGCCGACCAGCCCATTGTTTCGCCTTTGGTAATGATGTCCACGGTAACCTGCATCGGGGGTTTATTTTTTCCCATTTCCGTAGTCATAAAAAGAGCGACTTTGCCTTCCTCGATGATATACAGGCTTCTTGCCGGGTCTCCTTTTTGATAAAGCAGCGAACCAGAAGTATATTTTTCTTCTTTGGCTAAGGGGGCTAATTTAGCTATTTGCTCATCGCTGAAATCTTTGAAAAAGGTAACACCTTTCATCGCTAACTTGTCGACCATAAACAAACTCCTTTCTTTTGTGGCTAAATTATTACTTTTTATATCAGCGTTTGACGCCATATTCCACAAAATTATTTGATGCTCTTCTATAAAAACGGGTTTTTGCTTGTTTAAACTTGCCCTAAACTTAAAAAAAGACTATAAAAGTATATGAAATTAAATCAAGAATTTTTTATGAAAAAAAGACATATCATATTTATTTTGACGTTTATCCTCGCACTGGCCGGCTGTTTTCCCCAATCGGGCGCTATCAGAGACATAAGAGATTTGCCTCAAAATCACGCTTCTTATTACGAGGGCGCGCTTGGTGCAGAAGAGCTTTTAACGCGGCAAATACAGCAGCAGATGGATGAAGACTACAATATAATTCATTTTTCCATGTGGCATCAAAGGCAGCCTTTTCACGCCCTGCCGGATAGAGTTTCCCTTGATTTTAAAAGATTTTATAAAAATCCCGGTTACGGCGAAAACAAAATCAGGCACACAGGTGAATGGATTAATAGGCTTGAGCAAAACGCCTCGCTGAAAAATTATCCCAACGCCCTGTATCCGGCCATAACAACAAGAAACACTAATCTTCGCGCATTGCCCACGCAGGGGGCTCATTTCAGCAGTTCCGACAGTGATAGCTCCGGCTGGCCCTTTGACAACATGCAAAGATCGTCCGTAGCCGCCAATACGCCGATTTTTGTCTGTCATATCAGTGCCGATAAATCTTGGGCGCTGGTAGAAACGAGTTTTACATTCGGCTGGATACCCATTGAAGACAGCGCGCGGGTTAATGATGATTTTATTAAGCAATGGGAATCAGGCCGCTACGCCGCGATTACTGCCAATAAGACTTCCATACTGGACGCGAACGGAAATTTTATTTTGAGGACTTCAATCGGGCACATTTTTCCGCTGGTTAAAGAAGAACAGGAAAGATTGGAAATACTTGTTGCCGCCTCTGATGAGGATAGAAACGCGGTAATAAAAAGCGGTTTTGTTTCCCGTGAGCAGGCCGCGTTAAAACCTCTACAGTTTAATCACAATAACGTAACGAAAGTTGCCAATGAATTACTGGGCGAGCCGTACGGTTGGGGAGGTCTCTACGGAAACCGCGATTGTTCGGCGATGACTAGGGACTTTTTCGCGCCATTTGGCATCTGGCTGCCGCGCCATTCCGCGGATCAGGTTAATGAAGTGGGGCAATATTTTGATCTGCGCGGCTTGACCGCGGAAGAAAAAGAAAAAATGATTATTGAAAAAGGCCTGCCTTATTTGAGCCTTTTGTGGTTCCGTGGTCATGTAATGATTTATATCGGCCAGGATAAAGGCCGCGCGCTAATTTTCCACAACATCTGGGGAATAAGGATAAAAGACGAGACGGGAACGAATGGCCGAAAAATCATCGGTCAGGCTGTAATTACCACGCTGCGCCCCGGCGCTGAATTAGAAGACATTGATTTACAGGACGGATATTTAATCGATAAAATATCCGCCATGAATATATTGGCGCCGGTTCCGGAGGGTCCGTAGTCAGAATAACATGCATAAATACAAATTGATTTTAGAATACGACGGTACCAATTACCACGGCTGGCAGGCGCAAAAAAACGCCAGAAGCGTCCAGGGAACACTGCTCGGTGTCGCCGGCGAGCTTTTTGGCAAGGCTGTTGATATTCAGGGCGCGGGAAGAACCGATGCCGGTGTTCACGCTCTTGCCCAGGTTGCCCATCTGGAAATTCCTCAGAAAATTAATCTGGACATTCTGCGCATAAACTTAAACGACAATCTGCCCGCGAGCATTAATATCCTGAAAGCGGAGAATGCTCCGCCGCGTTTTCACGCGCGTCACCACGCCACAAGCCGCAGTTACCTTTATCTGATTGCCCAAAGACGCACCGCTTTCGCGAAGCGTTATGTATGGTGGATAAAAGACGAACTCAATTTTTATCGGATGCAAAAGGTGCTTGGCCTTTTTCAGGGATTTCACGATTTCAGTTCTTTTGCCGACAAGAGGATGGACAAAGGCGTTTCCACAAAAGTTAACGTGGAAAGCGTCGAGTTAAAACAATTTGCAGAAATCTTTACCATAAGAATCGTCGCGTCTCATTATTTATGGAAAATGGTACGGCGGGTGGTCGGTATAACAGTAGAGGCGGGACGCGGGAACTTATCCGAACGTGATGTCGAAAAGTTGCTTGCTTCCTATTCGGAAATTCCGGCGCGTTTCACCGCGCCGCCGTCAGGCCTGTTTTTGGAAAAAGTATTGTATGAAGGCGACAAATTGCCTCCAATAAAAATTCCCATTCAATTATTGTAACGGATACCTTCCCGGGCGCATTTCCATTTTTTCTTCAAGATAAGGAACAAATAAAGACGAAAGTTGTGATTTGTCGAATCTGGCATTATCGAGCCAAAGAGATTGTTTGTCGGCGGGTATGATCACGGGCATGCGATTGTGCACTTGTTCAATCAGTTTGTTTGGAGTGGTAGTTATAATCACAAAAGAAGTTTCTTTTCCCGCCGGCGAATTATTTTCTTCGTAAATGCCCGCCAATCCAAAAGAGCGTTGATTTCTGAGGTAAAAGCAGAATTGTTTTTTATCTTTAGACCATTCGTAAAAGCCGTCGGCGGGAATGATGCAGCGCCGGCGCTGAAAAGATTCTTTAAACGTTGGTTTTTCGGATAATGTTTCCGCGCGGGCGTTTATCAGAAGTTTGGCCGCTGTCTTTGTCGGCCAGCGCGGCGGGAAGCCCCATTGCATATTAAGCAGAAGATTTTTGTTTTCCGCGGCGATCACGCACGCGCATTTTTGTCCGGGGAGCATATCGCCACGGGTAAGCATAGATTCATGAAAACCGGTCAAATTGAATTCCTCGGCAATTTGACCCATTTCACTGACTAATACGAATCTTCCGCACATTTGTTTTTCGTGGCAAGCGGTTTATTTTTTTGTAGCTGACTAAAAATTATAACAAATAATCTAGTAGCTTTTTTTGAAGCCCGCAGCGTGGCTTCTAAAATATCAGCGTTTCTTTTTCTTGGCCGGTATCTTTTTAGCAGCTTTTTTAGCCGCTGGTTTCTTTACCGCTTTTTTCACGGCTTTCTTTTTAGGTGTTTTTGCCTTTTTTACCGCCGTTTTTTTCTTTGGCGGCGCCGGGCCTTTGTTGATCATCGGTTCTTCACAACAAAGAACTCCCACGTTCGCGCAGCCGCACTCTTCTTCCACGATCGCCGCAAGTCCGCATACCTCGCAACACAAAAGATCTCCCTTTTTTGCTCTGGACATTTATTTCACCTCCCTGATTCAGTTAATAACTTCGGCCGATTCTAATTTAAAAAAAAATATCTTTCAAGCAGATAATGATTTTTTTTAAACACATTGACGGCTTGACTTTCATTGTCGGTTTGATATGATTTTGCCGTCAAATCAAGGAAATAATCCATGAAACAACATTCAGAGAAGCTTTCACCAATCATACCGATTAATCTCATTTCATGGGGGGGCACATAAACAACGGGGTTGATAATTTATGCCGCTAAAAAAAGAACAAAAATACCGCAGCTGGGTTGAAGTTGACCTGGATAATTTTGCTGCCAATCTTCAGGAGATAAAAAGGCTGATCGGGCCTGATGTTGATTTTATGCCTGCGGTCAAGGCAGACGCTTACGGCCACGGCGCCATAGAAATATCCAATACCGCCCTGCAAAACGGCGCGAAAATGCTTGGTGTCGCTAATGCCGATGAAGGCATTCAGCTGCGTGTCAGCGGCATTGACGCGCCCATTGTTATTCTGGGGCCTTCCACCGTGGCGGAAATTGAAGATATCATAAAATATAATTTAACCGCGTCTGTTTCCGATATTTCTTTTGCCCGGCAACTGCAAAAAGCCCTGCAACAGGCGGGGCGCAAACTGCCTGTGCACATAGAAGTGGACACAGGCATGGGGCGCGGCGGAACAATGCGCGGCGAAGCGCTTAAGCTGGTAATGGATATATCCAAGCTTCCGAATATCATCATCGAAGGCATTTTCAGCCATTATGCCGCGAGCGAAATTATTGTTCCCGGCAATCACCGTCAATGGCAGTCGTTTTTGGATTTACTGGGCGAACTGCAGGGCGCGGAAATAGAAATTCCGATTTGCCACATGGATAACAGTGGCGCTATTTTAAATTATCCCACGTTCAAATTAAATATGGTGCGTCCCGGGCTTATGGCTTACGGCATTTATCCTTCGGAGCAGACGCAATCAAAAGCCACGGTTCTTCCGATAATGTCTTTTAAGACCACTATTATTTTGCTCAAAGATTTTCCCGCTAATTATGGCATCGGCTACAACAGCACGTTTGTTACCAAAAAGCCGACGCGCGTCGCGACAATTCCGGTAGGTTATGGAGACGGTTATGGCGTTATTCTTTCCAATCAGGGCGAAGCGCTGATTCGCGGACGGCGCGCGCCGATTATCGGCAGGATTTCCATGGATATGTCCACAGTTGATGTTACCAATATCCCCGAATGCGAACTGGGCGATGAAGTTGTCTTACTGGGGTTGCAGGGAAATGAGCGCATCACCGCGGATGAAATCGCAAAAAAAGCGAGAACGATAAGTTACGAGGTTCTTTGCGCGCTGGGCAAAAGAGCGCCGCGTATTTTTCTGCAAAAAGGGAAAGCGAGCGCGGTTTCACCGAGATTGCGCAGAGTATTCGTTCCGGATGAGGAAAAATCAATTTCCCGCATCGATAACATTATCCGCCATTGTCTTCAGACTCGGGCGCGCAATGAGGAATTAGGCAACGCCATTTATTATGAAATGTTTGAAACGCTTTTCGGCAAGGAAGACCGGCAATTGGAACTGCGCTCGGCTTTTCGCTATGACATCAACATCGCGCAAATGCCTAAAACAAAAGATAACGGACAGAATTATTTTCGCGTCAACACCCGTGTCAGCTATAAAAAAACGCTTAAAAACGATATTTTTATGATCGGCTGCGCCGTGGATAACAAACAACTTTCCGCGCTTTTTGAAGACCCGCTTTGCGAATACCGCTGGCTTTTGGGAGCGGCAAAAGGCACTGAAATTGCGCGCGATTTCAGCGTGGAAAACGTTCGCGTTGATAACCGGAAAGTTCCGATTACCGAAGCGAAAAAGACAGCACGCGGCTATGAGGTATGGTGCGGCGCGGATTTTCTGAAAGAAAGACTGAACACCGAAGTTAAAATTGAAATTGAAATTACCACCAAGCAGGCAAAAGAAAATAAAATATTCCCCGCTTACCTTGTTTATCCGACACGCGGCGTGGAAATAAATTTTGATTATCAAAAAGCAAAACTAAAAAACGTGAGAGAAGAAAGCTTTTTTGCCGGCAGGCATCCGGAGGCTGTGGTAACTTCAGCCAAGGGTAAATTCGTTAAAGTAAGAGTATCCGACAGGGAATGGATATTTCCGACGAGCGGGGTCATATTCTTCTGGGACATATAACAGCGCAACCGATGCAATTAACCGCCGTGCCAATTTAGTCATTGAGGTGAGCTCAAAACCACGAGCACAGCTTAAGGGAAGCAGAGCCTCGTTCCGAGTGTTGCGAGAAAACTTTTGAAATCGCCGCGTCGTCTGCCGATAGCAGACTTCTCGCGATGACACCCCTTTTGTCATTGCGAACCCCGCGAATGCGGGGTGAAGCAATCTAATAATTAACGCACTGTCTTGGTGGGCTATTTGCTTCTTTCCACCAAAAGCCAGATGCCCAGCAATACCAAAACAACGGCGGCGAGCGCGCTGGGCCAGAGAGGTACGGTGATCTCTCCGGCGACTACATGAACCTGTAAAAAGAAGCGGCACAACTGTCCAATTGCCATCACAAAGAATAAAATGGCTGCTACTAATGATGCGGGTCGTTTCATGTTATACCTCCTAAAATCTTTTTATTCAATTTTATCAGATTTTTGTAAATTATGCCGTGCGCAAAGGATGCGAACATTATCAGGGGCTATACTTGTGCCGCCTTTTGAGTACGGCAGATCATGATCAAAATGAAGTTCGTCTATGGCGCCACAAAGAACACAACGTCCTTTGTCCCGTTCCCAAACAATTTTTTTAACTTCACTGGGAATCATCCGCGTTCGTTGACGCAATTTATTTTCAGACAAGCCATTAATATTAAAATCTACTTCAGTTTCTTCTAAAAAGAAGCGAAACACCTTGCGATTTTTTACGTTAAGATAGTTGTAGTCTATGAGACGAAAAAAACCTTTTTCGGACCAAACACCAGAAAATATTTTTTCATAAACGCGGACAATTTCCGGATTTCTTCTACCAGCTTTGCAATTGTCTACTGCCGCGGCAAATAATCCATTCTGGGTGAGCTTGCCTGATTTAGTTATTCTTGGTTGGTTGATTATTTTTGGATTAATTTTACTTGATGTTTTTGGTGTGTCGTGGCCTTCATACTCTATTGTTAAACCATCAGACAAAATGCTATCGGTATAAGGTGCATTACGGCGTTGAGACATCAAGATAACGGAATAATTTGGGTTAAGACGATAGTTCATCCCGCGCTGTAGTGTTTGAACATTTTCAGCATCACACATTTGCCTATATGATATAATTTCATCTTTCATTCTTGCTAGACATGTTCTGTCTTAATTTCTATTTTTTTATTATGTCGTTCCAGAGCCAATGCAATTAGTTTATCCAGCAGCTTGTTATATTTGATGCCGGTGGCTTCCCAGAGTTTGGGATACATGCTGATGCTGGTGAAGCCGGGTAGGGTGTTTATTTCGTTTAGATAAAATTCGTTCGTGTTTTTATCCAGAAAGAAATCAACCCGCGCCATGCCGGAGCATGCCAAGGCCTTATAGCCATCAACCGCAAACTTTCTGATTTTATCGGAAAGAGAATGAATCAATTTTCGCGGGAATGATCAGCGCCGCGCCGTCGGGGTCAATATATTTGGCTTCATAGGAATAAAATTCATGCTTGGGAATTATCTCACCCAACACCGATGCGGCAGGATTTTCGTTTCCCAAAACCGCGCATTCAATCTCGCGGCAGTTAATTGCTTTTTCAATCATCACACGCGTGTCGAACTGAAAAGCAAAATTAACCGCTTTTTGCAGTTGTTCTTTTTCCTTTACCTTTTTTACGCCCACGGAAGAGCCGGTGCAGACGGGTTTGACAAACAAAGGTAGGCCAAGTTTTTCCACCGCGCTTTGAATAATGTTTTGCGTGTTAGATTTCCATTCACTTTTATTTACTGTTAGCGAAGAAACAACTGGGATGCCCGCCTCCCGGAGTAATCTTTTGGCCACGTCCTTATCCATGCCGACGGAAGAACCGATAACATCCGCGCCCACGTAAGGAACCATCGCCAGCTCCAATAGCCCTTGCAGCGTGCCGTCTTCGCCGAAAGTGCCGTGCAAAACAGGGAACACAACATCAATCATTATTTTTTTATTTTTATTTGTCAGGTCATATAAATGCAGTTGATTGTTTTGCTGAAAATGATTAACGAGCCACTTGCCTTTCTTTTTTAAGGCGAGAACTTTACCGAAATCTTTGTGCGGGATAATTTGCGGCTTATCCTGAACATACCATTTACCGTCTCTGTCAATGCCGATGGCTGTTACTTTGTATTTATTTTTATCGAGGGCTTCCACCACAGAAGCGGCAGAACATAAAGAAACATCGTGCTCGCCGGAGCGGCCGCCATACAAAACGCCGACGCGTATTTTTGCTTCTCTTTTCGAAGGGTTTACTTTTTTCGCCATTTTTACCCCGTCATAGTGTGTGATTGTTTTGAAGATATATAAGCCCTAAGTGCTTAAATTGTCAATTTAATTTTACTTTTTTACGCTTCGTCTTAACCTTGACATAACTATTCAAATACATATATTAGTTGCGTAATCCGGATAAAAACAGGTGTTTATATGGCGCAGTTTTTTAATGAATCTCAAGTGCCCCTGGCAAACAAGGCTTTTACGGATGCCGAAAAGCTGGTTTCCGGATATTTTCGTTTAAATGAAAGCCAATTTAAAAAACATAAGTATGATGTAAAAACACTTGCATATTTGGATGAACACGAGATACAAGACGGCGCGTTTGCCCATCTGTGCAAATATTCATATGAAAAGCCGGAAGGCGAGGCGCAAAGCACCGGTGACGGTTTTGATTTTTACCGCGTTTGCCTGCAAGACAATATTATTCTGAACGCGGTGCAGCGGGCAAATCCTTTTGTAAAGCTTAGCCCCCTGATGCTTTACATCGCCGTGCATGAGCTGATTCATGTTTTGCGCTTCGGAAACAATGAAAGCGATTTTCACGCGGCGGCGGAAGAAAAGGAAAAGGAAGAAGCCATCGTTCACAATCTGACAAAAAACGCCTTGCAGATGGTAAATTATCAGGACATGAATATAGTGTTAGATTGTTTCAGCAATAATTTTAAAATTTTTGACACATACAGTTGCGGAGGTTTTTAATATGCCTATCTATGAATACAAATGCCAAAAATGCGGCAAACAGTTTGAAGCGCTGCAGGGAATAAATGATTCACGATTTGAAAAGCTGTAAATTCTGCCGGGGTAGAGTTCATAAGTTGATTTCCATGACGTCGTTCGCGCTTAAAGGGACGGGGTGGTACGCAACGGACTACGCGGGCAAGAAACAGCAGCCGGCAAAAAAACAGGATAAGGAAACAACAAGCACGGAAAGTTACACGTCAACGGAAACGAAGTCAACCAGCAAAAAAGAAGATTAGATAAAAAATTCAGAAGAAACAAAAAAGCGGCGTTTGATGACGCCGCTTTTTTTATTGCCTGTCGGTTATTAATCAGTTCATTGCGCCGCGAAGTAATTTTGGAGTTCTTTGCAGAGATCTTCGGGGACGACCGGACAGATGATTTCGTTGTGCAGTTTTTCAAAATAATTCAAATCGCTGGTTCCCAGCGGATTGATTTCAAAGCGCGGCGTTATTTTCCCCTGCACCCATAAATACCGGTTGCTGAGCATCGGCGCGTAAAGAGAAAGATTAAAGCTGATGAAATTATTCGCGTATAAATAGCCGAAAACTTTGGCAAGCCCCGCCAGAAGCTCGTCAATATTAGCTTCCGTCAAATCATAAAACGAAGTTTTCTCGTGAAAATAAAAATCTATTTCTCCGGCCATGCTTTTGGGCGCGAAACTGGTCAGCCAGCTTATCGCGCCGGTGTTGGTGATGAATCTTTCTTTAGCGTCTTTTTCCTTGGCAATCAGGCTGTGCCAGAGGTTCTCACCGTCTTCTTCCGCCGCGTAGCCCTGCGCGCTGGTGATAAGCCGCTGCATGAAGTTAGTCGGCTTTTTCCCGACAATTGTCTGCAGGTGCGGATGCACCAGGCCGCCTCCCGCGGGCGGCATGTAGTTCCAGTTGATGGAACAGTATTTATAACCTAAATTCATTTCCGCCATGCGGTACAGATAATCGCGGCAGACTTCAAAACCGTCTTTCATGGTTTGCGGTGTCAGTTCATCCATGGGAATGAAATGGCGGGAGGAGAGAATGGCCACCGAATTATTCGCGTCGTAAGGAAAAGCGTTGGGGAATAGCCAGGCATTGCCGTGGCGGAATTTTCCTTCCGCGATGACGTGCGGCATGAATTTCGGCGTTGTTTTTTCGAAAAGCGGTGAGCAAAATGGGCACAATGATTCCGGAGACTTTTCCAGATAGCTGTCGACATCCGGTTTATGCACGGTGCGGACGCGGTAGGGCAGTATGCGGCAAGCCACGCCGGTAATTTCATCATGCCGCAGTTCAATGGCAATTTCTTTTTCCTCAAAGTTTTTAAAAGCGTTAAGGTAACGCCCTTTGGTTATTTCTTTTTTAAATGCTTTAAACCTCATCTTTATCCTTTCCGTGTTTTCTTTTTAATCTTGTCAGCAAGAACCGGTCAATATTTTTTTGCGACAAATCGTCATTTAGCTTTTGCCGCAGTGTTTCCATTGGGATTTCCATGCGCGCGGCGCTTCTGTGGCCGCCACCGCTGCCCAAATCGCCGAAAGTTTTTTGCGCCAGCGCGCCGCAGTCCCGACGGTAGCCGTCGCCGCGAAAAATAATAATGAATTTATCACCGACGATTCCAGTTATGATAACATAGTTTACGCCAATCAGACGCAAATAAAAATCCGCCACCTGCACCCCGACATCCGCGCTTTCCATAACACCAAGGTTGCAGACGTATCCGCCGGGAAAGGTTTTTGTGTAATGATAAGCATGGTCGAAATATTTCAGAAAGCGCTTGGGTGTCTGGTTAAGCTCGATGCGCTGGATGAGTTGTATGTTGGCGCGTTTTGAATGATGAGTATAGGCGCTGATGTCTTCAAATATTGTGTCGCGGTTGAAATTATTTGTGTCGGTTTTAATTCCGTACATGAGGGCGGTGTGCAGATTGCGGGGAATATATACACGAGAGCAGAGTAAATATTCGGTCATGATACTCGATAATGCGCCATAGCCGGGGCGGATATCTTCCAACTCGGCACGCCACTGTCCTTCACGGGGATGATGGTCGAAAACCATATCTGCTGAAATATTATTTTTAAAGAAAGACGGCTGCGCGTCAAAAAGAGCTATAAGGCGATAAGCAGTCAAATCCACTTTATTTATCAATTGAATATTTAAACGCATGGCCTCCGCCAGAGCTATATTTTGCTGCCGTGCCAAAGGCTCGGTGGCGACAAACGCGTATTTGGTGAGCCGCCTTGTTTGTTGTATGATCCGGTGCATGGCCATGGCGGAGGCGATGGCGTCAGGATCGGGACTTCCGTACATCATAAAAGCCATCGAATCATTGGGACGAACCATTTCCAATATCTTTTTAAGATTTTGCTCTGTTTCTTTTTTTATCGGAATGGATTTTATTTTCATGGCTGTCTTAAGGAAAACGGCCGGCTAAGAAATTTAGATCACAACAATTTTTCCGGCATGTTCGGCAACAACTTCTCCGACGATGGCGGCGTCGGTTACTCCCGCGTCATGCAGTTTTTTAATCAGGGCGTTTCCTTTGTTTCGCGGCAGGCTGAAGAACAATCCGCCGGCGGTTTGCGGGTCAAAAAGGATATCAAAAAGCCAGTCCGGACAGCTTTTTTCTTTTTGCACCTTTTTTATGCGAAAATCTTTATTACGGTAAAGGCCGCCGGGAACAAATCCTGTTTCCACCAATTCCTGCACGCCCGAAAAAACCGGCACGGTGGACGAATTTATCCGCAGGCCGACATTTTCTCCTTCAATCATTTCACTTGCGTGCCCTAAAAAGCCAAAGCCGGTAATGTCGGTGCAGGAATGAATGTCACCCGCGGCAATCATTATTTCGGAGGTTTTTTTATTTAGACGCGTCATACAGGAAGTCGCCATATTCATTAAAGCCGGATTTGCCTCTCCGACTTTTATTGCCGTGCTGACAATACCCGTTCCCAGCGGTTTGGTTAAAATCAGGCAATCTCCCGGTTTCGCGCCGTGATTGAATAAAACTTTATCCGGATGAATGACACCGGTGACGGCGAGGCCATATTTTAATTCGTTGTCTTCCACACTGTGGCCGCCGACCAGCAATACTCCCGCCTCGCGCATTTTATCGAGGCCGCCGCGCAGAACTTCCCGCAAAATATTTTTGTCCATTGTTTTGACCGGGAAGCAGACGATATTCATCGCGGTAATGGGTTTGCCGCCCATGGCGTAAACATCGTTGAGCGCGTTAGTCACGGCGATTTGGCCGAAAGTGAAGGGATCGTCAACAATCGGCGTGAAAAAATCCACAGTCTGCACCAGTGCCAGATCAGCGGAGAGCTTATACACCCCAGCGTCTTCCGCGTGTTCAAATCCGGTTAGCAGATTCGGATCGGAAATCAGCGGTAAATCGCGCAGTATTTCGGCAAGGTCGCCCGGACCTATCTTACAGGCTCAGCCCGCGCCCTGCACGGTTTCGGTCAAACGTAAATTCTTTTTTTCGTCCATCTCAAAACTCTGTCAATATGATTGAACATTTTAACTTGATCTTTTTTAACATATAAGGGTGTATATTCCAAATGAATTTATTGGTAATCAGACGGTTTTTTAAAAATAACCATCAGATTTCTTGTTGATTTATTTAGTGCAATAAGTTTAAAGAAAACAAATTTTACTAAAAGGGCGAATTGAATGTCCATACGCTACTACAGCACAAATCGTAATCTGAAAAACGTCGCGGGAATTTCGCCGTTTACCGGCAGCGTTTCTTTTAAAGAAGCCCTGCTTGCCGGCCAGGCGCCTGATGAAGGTTTGTTTATGCCCGATTCCATACCGCGGCTTTCACTGGCGGATATTCAAAAATTAAAAGGTGAGCCTTACTGGAAGACCGCTTTGCTTGTGGCGCGGGCGTTTTTGTCCGATGAATTCTCCGCGGGAATTTTAGAAAATGTGACACGTGACGCTTACAATTTTTCCGTGCCGCTGGAAGAAGTGTGTCCCCGGGTATATCTGATGCGTCTGGATCAGGGGCCGACTGCCTCGTTTAAAGATTTTGCCGCGCGCATGATGGCCAGGCTCATGAGCCATTGCCGTCGCAAAGGAGAACGCATAAATATTTTAGTCGCAACTTCCGGAGATACCGGCAGCGCTGTCGGTGAAGCTTTTAAAGGTGTGGCGGGAATCGATGTTGTTATTCTTTATCCGGAAAAAGAAGTAAGCCCGCGCCAGAAAAAACAGCTCGACACCATCGGGCAAAATGTCAGAGCTTTGTCTGTTGACGGAAAATTTGACGATTGTCAGAATCTGGTCAAGCAGGCTTTTGCCGATAAAGAACTGGCCAAATTTAATTTATCTTCCGCCAATTCAATAAATTTTGGCCGTATCCTGCCGCAGATCGTTTATTATGTTTACGCCTACGCGCAGCTTGCCCAAGGTGGTGAGGAAATTATTTTTTCCGTTCCGTCCGGAAATTTCGGCGACGCGCTGGGCTGTGAATACGCGCGCCGTATGGGATTGCCGGTGGCTAAATTGGTTATGCCCACTAACGAAAACGATGAATTCCCGGTTTTTTTACAGACGGGCAAGTATAAGAAAGTTTCTCCTTCACGCGCCTGCATATCTAACGCCATGAATGTCGGCCATCCGAGCAATCTGGCGCGTTTTTTTGAATTGTACGGTGGCACTGTCGACCGTGCGGGCTATGTGCATCGTTACCCCGACCTGGAAAAAATGCGCGAGCAAATTTATTCCGTCAGTATTTCCGATAAACTGACCAGAGAAACCATAAAAGAAGTATATGGGCGCTACAAAGTGATCTTGGAACAGCACGGCGCTGTGGGCTGGGCGGGTTTGGAGGCTTACTGGAAAAAAACCGCGGATAAAAAACTGGCTGTTTGTCTCGAAACAGCGCATCCCGCTAAATTTCCGGAAGAAATTCAGAATCTTTTGGGGCTGAAACTGGATGTTCCCGAAAGTCTAAAAGACGTTGATTCCCGCGCAGGCAGCACTGTTGCGGTGACCAACAGATATGAAGATTTCAAAAAGTATCTGGAAAAAAGCTTAAAGATTAAACTATAGAGTTGTTTTTTTGGACTGTTTCAGAAATTTGTTTTCGATTAAATCAGCAATTCCTTTGGCGTCATTGATATCAAAGCAAGGCACATCAATGATGAGTTTTGTATCCGCGGCCAGAGCCAGCAAATTATCTTCTTTTTTGCATAATAGTTCGCGCTTGAGCGCCGAGCGGAAAACCTCGATTTTGGGAAAAAGATTTCCTTTATATCCTTCGGTAAGAATGATGTCCGCGTTTTTCACATAAGCATCTCTTATTTCCTCAAGGGAGTGATCGTGGTCCACATCCTTTATTATCGCCATTTTTTGCGGCGAAGAAATAATGGTTGTGTGTGCGCCAGCTTTTTTGTGCCGCCAGCTGTCCTTGCCTTCATGGTCAATATCAAAACCATGCACGTCATGCTTAACCGTGGCTACGCGATAGCCCCTTTTTGTCAGTTCCGGAATAAGTTTTTCCAGCAGGGTTGTTTTGCCGGAGTCTGATTTGCCGACGATGGATACTATTGGTATGCTCATAGTTTATGAATATTCTAAGCAATGTTTAAACTTACTATCACCGGATGTGAAGATTCGCTTCAATTCAATGCATAGCATATAAGTGGTTTGTTGCCCAATTTCCAGTAAAGGCTTATAATCCGAAAAAAGAAAAGTATCAATATATACATATTTATATTATAATATTACATGAAAATTAATTTTAGTATTAGTCGAAGCAAATAGAATATTTTTTATCAGGAAACGCCAAGGACATTAAGGGACTATGGCGATTAAATCGAGAACATCCGTCAAACATAAATCAGCAGTAAAACCGAACAAAAAAACCATTTCCAAACGGGTGGAGCCTCAAAGGGATGCTATGCTCGAAGCGCTGCGCCAGAGCGAGGAGAGATATCGAAGCATTTTGGAGGAAATGCATGAGGGTTATTTTGAGGTTGATCTTGCCGGTAACTTTATTTTTTTCAATGATGCAACGTGCCGGGTCATGGGGTATTCCAAAGAGCAAATGACAGGCATGAACGACCGGCAATATACGGATAAAGAGAACGCAAAAATACTTTTCCAAACTTTTAATGAAGTCTACAGAACAGGGGAACCCTGCAAACACTTGAGTTGCAGCTAATCAGAAAAGATGGAACAAAAAGATTCGGTGAAGCATCTGTATCGTTAATAAAAGATTCGTCAGGGAACCCGATAGCGTTTAGGGGGGTTGTACGGAACATTACCGAGCGTAAGCAAACGGAGGAGACGATACGCCAATCCGAGGAGAGATACCGGACGATACTTGATGAAATGGAGGACGGCTATTTTGAGGTAGACCTAGCCGGTAATTTTATCTTTATTAATGATGCAGGTTGCCGTCTCTTAGGATACTCCAAAGAAAAAGAACTGCTTGGAACGAGCTTTAGAGGCCATTTGCATAAAGAGGACCTCGAGATCGTATATAATGCTTTTGGTGACATCTACAAAACCGGTAAGCCCGAAAGGGGCATTTCCTACAGAGCTATTCGTAAGGATGGAACAATAGGATTTGCCGAAATTGCAGGTTTCCCTCTGCAAAACACAAAAGGAGAGATTATTGGTTTTCGAGGGATTGGCCGTGAAATCACTGAACGCAAGAAAATGGAAGAAGCTCTACGGCAGTCTGAGGAAAGATATCGAACCATTTTGGAGAAGATGCAGGAGGGCTATTTTGAGGTTGACCTTGCCGGCAACTTTACCTTTTTTAACGATGCAACGTGCCGGGTCATGGGGTATTCCAAAGAAGAAATGACCGGCATGAATGACCGGCAATATACAGATAAAGAAAACGCAAAAATACTTTTCCAAGCTTTTAATGAAGTCTACAGAACAGGGAATCCCAGCAAAGCATTTGATTGGCAGATTATGAGCAAGGATGGGACAAAAAGATCCATCGAAATATCTGCATCGCTAAAAAAAGATTCATCAGGCAACCCGATAGGGTTTAGAGGAACTGCACGCGATATTACCGAGCGCAAACAGGCGGAATCCCAAAGGGAGGCCGCGCTCGATGCACTGCGTCAGAGTGAAGAAAAATATCGAACCATTCTGGAAAATATCGAAGATGGTTATTACGAAGTAGACCTTGCCGGCAATTTAACCTTTTTCAATAATTCCATGTGCCGTATATGGGGATACCCCAAAGAAGAATTGATGGGCATGAATAGCCGGCAATATACAGATAAAGAAAACGCAAAAATACTTTTCCAGTCATTTAACGAAGTTTACAAAACAGGAAAACCCTCCAAAGGATTCGATTGGCATATTATCAGTAAAGACGGGACAAAAAGATATATTGAGGCATCCGTGTCCCTGCTAAAAGATTCATCCGATAAACCAATTGGTTTTAGAGGGATTGTACGCGATGTCACGGAGCGCAAGCTCGCCGAGGAAGCTCTGCGTCAGAGTGAGGAAAAATATCGAACCATTCTGGAAAATATGCAGGAAGGCTATTTTGAGGTTGATCTTGCCGGTAACTTTACCTTTTTCAATGATGCAGCGGGCCGAGTTATTGGGTATCCCATAGAAGAAATGATGGGCTTGAATAGCCGACAATATACAGATAAAGCGGAAGCAAAAAAACTTTTCCAGACGTTTAACGAAGTTTACAAAACAGGGAATCCCAGCGAAGCATTTGATTGGCAGATTATCAACAAAGATGGGACAAAAAGATTCATTGAGGTATCTGTATCTCTACGGAAAGATTCATCAGGTAAACCAATCGGCTTTCGGGGTATTGGCCATGACATTACCGACCGCAAACAGGCGGAATCCCAAAGGGAGGCTGCGCTCGAAGCACTGCGTCAGAGTGAGGAGAAATATCGAACTATTCTGGAAAATATCGAAGATGGTTATTACGAAGTGGACATTGCTGGTAACTTCACCTTTTTCAACGATTCCATGTGCCGAATCCTTGGGTATCCCCAAGAGGAATTAATGGGCATGAATAACCGGCAATATGCAGATGAAGAGAACGCAAAAATACTTTTCCAAACGTTTACTGAAGTCTACAGAACAGGGAACACCGCCAGAGGATCCGATTGGCAGATTATAAGAAAAGACGGGACAAAAAGATTCGGTGAAGCATCTGTATCGTTAATAAAAGATTCATCAGGCAATCCGATCGGGTTTAGGGGAATCACTCGCGATGTTACCGAGCGCAAACAGGCGGAATCCCAAAGGGAGGCTGCGCTCGAAGCACTGCGTCAGAGTGAGGAAAAATATCGAACCATTCTGGAAAATATCGAAGATGGTTATTACGAAGTAGATCTCAACGGTGACTTCACCTTTTTCAACGATGCAACGTGCTTACTCCTTGGCTATTCTAAAGAGGAGATGATGGGCATGAATAACCGGCAATATACAGATAAAGAGAATTTAAAAATACTTTTCCAAGCTTTTAATGAAGTTTACAGAACAGGGGAACCCGCCAAAGAATTCGCGTGGCAGATTATAAGAAAAGATGGGACAAAAAGATTCCTCGAATCATCTATATCGTTAATAAAAGATTCATCAGGGAACCCGATCGGGTTTAGGGGAGTCACTCACGATGTCACCGAGCGCAAACAGGCGGAAGAAAAAATTCAGCACATGGCCACGCACGACTCCCTTACTGGTTTACCCAATCGCTTTATGTTCACCCAACTGTTAAACCACTCCCTTCAGGCCGCAAAACGTTATCAGAAACAATGTGCCGTTTTATTCATGGATCTGGACCGCTTTAAGATTATCAATGATACTCTGGGTCATGAAGCGGGCGACCTGCTACTGCAAGAAATTGCGTCGCGCTTGAAGCAAACGCTGCGGGCAGTTGATACCATCGCCCGTCTGGGAGGAGATGAGTTTGTCATTCTGTGGAGGAAGTGAAGCAATTTAATTCAACTCGAAACGGTGGCCAACAAGATTCTTTCCACCGTTATGAAACCCATGTCTATTTTATCGGTGAAGAGTGCCGCGTAACAGTAAGCATCGGCATCAGTGTATTTCCCAATGATGGCCGAGGATGAACAAACCCTGATGAAAAATGCCGATATCGCCATGTATTTTGCCAAGGAAGAGGGCAAAAATAACTTCCAGTTTTATTCCGCAGATATTAAGTCGCAATCCATAGAACGCTTGTCGATTGAAACATAACTTGCGTTTTGCCCTGGAGCGAAACGAGCTATCTCTGCATTATCAGGCCAAGCTTGATTTCAAAACCGGACGTGATTACCGGCGTGGAGGCGCTGCTGCGCTGGAACAACCCGGCTCTGGGCTCAGTAACGCCCACACAATTTATTCCGGTAGCCGAAGAAACAGGCCTGATTGTGCCTATTGGCCGGTGGGTATATGAAAACCGCCTGCGCCCAAAATGTCGCCTGGCAGAGACAGGGTCTTCCCCCCGTGTGCATGGCGGTAAATTTGTCATTGCGTCAGCTTTTGGATGAATAATTGATTGACGATATCAGAAACGCGCTTGAAAGATTCCGGCATGGCGCCGAATCTTCTGGAGCTGGAAATCACCGAAAGCATGGTGATGTATAATCCTGAACGAGTGATAGCTACATTAGCCAAAATAAAAAATTTGGGCGTGCGCCTCGCCCTTGACGATTTCGGCACCGGCTACTCTTCTCTTTCCCAAATCAAGATATTTTCCCATCGACACACTGAAGATAGACCGCTCCTTCATCCGCAATATTCCCAAAGATTCGAAGACAAAGCGATTACTCAAGCGATTATTGCAATGGGCAAAACATTGAGCCTCTACTGTTGTGGCCGAAGGCGTGGAAACAAAGGAACAAATGGAATTTTTGCGTGAGCAGTCCTGTGATGAGATGCAGGGGTTTTACTTTAGCAAGCCCGTTTCGCCGGATATATTTGCCAAGCTTTTGGGCGGGCATGATACTTGATCGCAGGCATGAAATTTAATAAAACAACAAATAGAGGCTTTCAAGCGTCTTTTGTTTTCAGAAAACATTTTGATCTTTTAGTAACTGCTGACGCCTTGGTTTTTTTTCATATCTCTTGACATAATTAGTGTTTACTGTTAATAAATACCTGTAAATTGAAGATAACTTTACGATAATCCCAATTTCGGTGAGGAAGTGCTTGAATGTTTCCTTTGTACGCTCACTCTATCACGATGAGGCTAATCTCACCGCTTTCGATAAGCAAGTCAACAAATATCCAAAAAAATGTAGGTATAAAAAAATTTAATATTTCATGCAGCGCTAAAGGCTGCAAGTAATTGATATGTTTTTTGATCGTATCTATTAAAATTTTTGGGAGGGTTTATTAATTATGAAAAAAAACATGTTTTTGATATCAACGGTCCTTGCAATCAGCCTCCTTTTTTCTTTTTCCATAGAAAATAAGGCAATTGCCGCGGAGACCATTAAAATAGGCGCTGTTTTGCCCCTGGCTGACATTGCCGGAAAAGATGCATCCAGGTCCATGCAGCTTGCTGTAAAGCAGATCAATGCCGCCGGCGGTTTATTGGGCAGACAGGTGGAACTGGTTTTGGTTGATGATGAAGGAATGCCGGATAAAGCCGCCGCCGCTATAGAAAAATTAGTTAATACGAACAAGGTTGATGTAATAGTCGGCGGTATAGGCAACGCGATAACCATGGAAATAGTGCCTTTGTTAAAAAGATATCAAAAAATAACAGTCTGGACCGGCGCTTCTTCAGCTAAAATAGACGAGGCATTAGAAGGACAGAACTGGTTTTTTCATATGCACGCATGGGATTATGAGCTAGGCCCTTATTATGAAAAGATATGGAGAGAAATTGCACAAAAATACCCTCCTGTTAAGAGCAAGGTAACATTTGTCGCTTATCGAGAAGATCCTTTCGGTTCTGATATTTATAACGCGAGCATTCCCGTGGCGAAAGCCTATTTAAATCCGCTGAGGGGAGAAGTTTACAAAGAAGCCGCTGATTTCCCGGCGTTATTAAAGAACGCCGTAAAATTCGGGCCGCATATTTTTATTTGGGATGGTTCGGAAAAAGATGCTGCGCCGATTTTGGAAGCCGCTAAAAATTACGGATTCGCGCCGCCCGTTTTCCTGGGTAAGTCAGTGGTAACATGGCCCGCTGATTTTGGTAACCAAATGGGCGCCGAAGGAGTTATGTTTTACAGCTACTGGCATGAATCCATGAAAGATAGAAACAAGCAATGCCTTGAATACATGAATGCTTACAACCAGGAATTCAAAGAGACGCCCGCGACTTACTTTGGTCCTTTAGCTTATTCAAATATAATGATTGTTGCTGATGCTATCAAAAAAGCAGGTTCTTTGGAAAAAGAAGTTTTGATAAGCACTCTGGCGTCGACAAAATATGAAACTCCTCTAGGGGGCACAATTAGTTTTTACAGATCGCTGGGTGTAACGTATCAGGCGGCAATTTATCCCAAGCTGTTTCAATGGCAAGGTGGAAGCGTAAAAATTATCTGGCCGTGGGAATTAGCCACAGGTAAATTGATTTATCCCTTCCCTGCACAAGGTTTTAATCCGCCGCCCGCTTTGGAAGAAGAAGATCTAATGGCAGAAACAAAGAAACCTGTTGCCGAAGCCAAGCCGGCTGTTAAGCCCACAAAACCTGTTGCGGCGCCCGTAAAACGTACAGCTCCCGTCGTTAAGCCTAGACCTGTAGCGCCAGCTCCTAAACCAGTGGCTCCCGCTCCAATTGCAGTTGTTCCAGCCCCGGCTCCAGCTCCAGTTGCTCCGGCCCCGGCTCCCAAACCCTATACTGAGGATGTAGATATGACCGGGAAATGGGAAGTGACCGTTATCACGCCGCGTGGTCCGGGTAACCCTGATTTTAACTTGAAACAGGATGGCAATAGATTAACCGGTGATTATAAGGGTCTGTTTGGAGAATCATCAGTAAGGGGAAGCGTTGAAGGGAAAAAATTTGTAATCAGATTTTCGCTGGGCGGGGTAGCAAGTGTTTATACGGGCAGGGTTGATGGTAATAAAATGTCCGGAAGCGTTGAGCTTTCGGACGGAGCAGAGAAGTTGCTAGGCACTTTTAGCGGAGAAAGAACAAGCGCGCCTCCCGTCGCTAGGCCTAGACCTGTAGCGCCGGCTCCTGCACCCGCGCCAGTTCCAGTGGCTCCGGCCCCAGCTCCTAAACCAGTTGCTCCAGCTCCGGCTCCGGTTGCACCGGCCCCAGCTCCTAAACCAGTCGCGCCGGCTCCAGCTCCAGTTGCACCCGCGCCTAAACCAGTGGCGCCAGCTCCAGTCGCTCCGGCTCCAGCCCCGGCTCCCAGACCGGCCGTGGCGAGTGTAGATATGGCCGGGCACTGGGAAGTGAGCGTTATCACGCCGCGTGGTCCAGGTAATCCTGTTTTTGACTTGAAGCAGGATGGCAACAGATTAACCGGTGATTATAAGGGCCTGTTCGGAGAAGCATCAGTAAGGGGAAGCGTTGAAGGGAGAAAATTTGTAATCAGATTTTCGCTGGGTGGGGTAACAAGTGTTTATACGGGCACGGTTGATGGTAATAAAATGTCCGGAAATGTTGAGCTTTCAGACGGAGCAGAGAAGGTGCTAGGCACTTTCAGCGGAGAAAGAAATTAATATTTTGTGAAATAAAAAAAGAGAAATTGGTTTCGGGTTTCAGAAGAGATAAGTCAGCATGAGATATAACCGAAGCTAATAAGTATTAATGTTTTTGAAGATAGCTAAGTTATTATGCGGGTTAAAATGACATTTAAAAAATAGAATGTTTTTTGGATAAGGGGGATGTTTGAAATGAGAAAAACCTATGGAATTACAATAATTGCAGCTACCATCACAGCCTTGGTGATGTTGTCATCTACAGCTGTTGCTCAAACGGTATATAAATGGCGAATGGTTTCCTGCTGGCCGTCATATTCATCTTTTGCTATGGCCGAAAAGCGTCTTGTTAAAAACATTTACGAGCTTAGCGGCGGGCGCATGCAGATCACCGTCTATTCAGCAGGAGAACTTGTTCCCTCAATGGCTGTTTTTGATACAGTCGCCAAAGGCTCCGTGGAGATGGGTATAGATTATGCCGGTTACTGGCAGGGTAAAAACTCCGCGTTTGACATACTGGGAACAGTACCCATGGCGGCTTCCCAGCATGACATAGTAAATTGGTATTTTCATGCCGGCGGGCGGGAGCTATATAATGAAATATACGGTAAATATGGGCTTCATTATATGTTGCAAGTTGTTGTATCGGCTGGATCGGGAATACGTTCACGTACGCCTATCAGGACGCTGGCAGATCTTAAGGGGAAGAAAATCAGAGTATCTGGAAGAGCGGCGGGTTACGTTATGACGAAAGCCGGGGCCACTCCGATGATGACAGAGCCCGCGCAAATAGCGCAAGCTTTAGCCACAGGGCAGCTCGATGGCGCAAGTTTCAACGCTCCTGGTGTTGATTTCACCCTTGGGCTAGCAGAAGTTACAAAATATAATATTGGTCCCGGTTGGAATATTCCATCGGCGGCTGGAGGCGTATTGGTTAACAAAGATGCTTGGGACACGCTGCCGCCTGATTTAAAGAAAATTATGGAAGTTGCCGCTGTCGATAATCTTGCTTATTACGTTTCTTTTTCCGAATATGACAACATTCAGTCACT
The DNA here is from genome assembly GCA_963813455.1 of uncultured delta proteobacterium. Classification (GTDB taxonomy): domain Bacteria; phylum Desulfobacterota; class Syntrophia; order Syntrophales; family Smithellaceae; genus UBA4810. The sequence goes on along the minus strand of CAWEZF010000010.1, from coordinate 94,123 downwards.
TAAAAAGTTTCAGGAAAGAGGCACTGTAGTTAGTAAATTTTCCGATAAAGAATTAGATCAAATAGAAGCATGGGTTTGGGAATTTATTGAAGCAGAAGCTAAGAAAAACCCCGACTTTGAAAAGGTTATTACTTCCATTTTTCAGTACTTGAAAGATTTCAGCGTGACACGAGAGTATCAGCAACCATACTCCCAGGGACGCAATCCGACCAGGTACCCCAAGTTGCCTAAATTGAGGTAATTTTTATCAAATGGGCGATAAGGGTACTGCTAAACGAAAGCCTAAAGGAGGTATCAATCTATGAAAAAAAATACAGTCTGTACAATGATCATTGTGGCGACCATTTTTTTATCACTGATATTATCTCCGCCTGCAGTCCTGGCCCAGTCGTCGCAAATAAAATGGCGGCTGGTTTCCTGCTGGCCTTCTTACTCATTTCTCGCTCAAATGGAGAAACGCCTTGCTAAAAATATTTATGAGCTTAGCAACGGCCGTCTGCATATTACTACTTATTCGGCAGGAGAACTCGTTCCCATGCAAGCAGTTTTTGATACGGTTTCCAAAGGATCCGCAGAGATCGGCATGGATTGGGCTACTTATTGGTCGGGTAAAAATTCCGCTTTTGACCCTTTAGGGTCTTTGCCCATGGCGCTTTCACAGTATGATATAATAAACTGGTATTTTCAGGGGGGTGGGCATGAAATCTATAATTATATATACGGCAAATACAACATGATTTATTTTGTTACCGGCACTACTTCCCAGGCTTCGGGAATACGTTCACGCACGCCTATTCGAAACCTAGGTGATCTAAAGGGCAAAAAAATCAGAATAGCAGGTAAGGCCGCCGGATACATCATGTCGAAAGCCGGCGTTGTTCCGGTTATGACAGCGCCTAACGAAATTGCTCAAGCCCTGACAACAGGTGCTATTGATGCCGCGGCTTTTAATACTCCCGCTCTTGATCTCACTCTTGGCCTGGCTGCAGCTAAATATAACATTGGCCCCGGATGGAATCAGCCCTCAAGCGTCGGAGGCATAATGATTAACAAAGACGCATGGAATACTTTGTCTCCTGATTTAAAAAAAATTATTGAAATCGCGGCAAATGATAGTATTCTCTGGATGACTAGTTTGGCTGAATGGGATAATGCTCAGGCGCTGAAAAAGCTTGAAGAAAGAGGCACTGTAGTTAGTAAATTTTCCGACAAAGACTTGGCTCAGATAGAGGCATGGGCATGGGAATATATTGAGGAAGAAGCAAAGAAAAATCCCGATTACGATAAAGTCGTCACCTCCATGTTTCAGTTCATAAAAGATTTCAGTCATGCGCGAGATTACGAAGTGCCGTATGCCCAGGGACGAAATCCGAAGAAGTGGCCTAACTTGCCCCATTTGAAGTAAGGTTTTTAATTATGGTTTGCCGCAGGTTTAAAGGCGGTGGCAAACCATTTTTTATATTACATAAAAAAGGAGAAAAATATGGGAGGGGAAGCATTAATAAGATTATCTAATTTTCTTGATAATATTACTGAATGGTCAGGAAGGATTTTTTGCTGGCTGGTAGTGCCCTTGACCATAATTATTATTATCGAATTTGTGAGTAAATCATTAAATGCGCCTAGGGTCTGGACTGATGAAACCAGCAGGTTTGTTTTTGGCGCTCATTTTATGTTGTGCGCCGCCTATGGATTGCTTTACGGTTCCCATGTGCGTATAGACCTTTTTGTTAGCACCTTGTCTCAAAAGGCGCAGGCGATTATTTCCATCATCTGTTACCTTTTGTTGTTTTTCCCGTTTGTTGTGGTCTGGCTTTATTATGGGTGGGATTATTTTTATGCCTCATGGTCAGCTGCGGAAACATCATATAGTTTTTGGGCACCCGTCCTATATCCGATTAAATTCGTTATTCCCTTCGCCGCATTTCTGCTGATAATACAGGGGATATCGGAAGTAATAAAAGCGATTGTAACCGTTACTATATTATCTGAGATATCAGGGGAGGTGTTCGAATGAGTGTGACGACAATTGCCCTTTTAATGTTTTTAGCCGTTATTGTTTTTTTCTTCCTTGGTCATCCTTTGGCTTTTGTTCTCGGCGGAGTGGGAACGTTGTTTGGTTTTTTCGTTGTGGGGACAGGTTTTTTCAGCACCTTTATGGACCGAATTTTTGTCGGTATCATGGGAAATTTCACATTAGTCGCCATCACTCTTTTTATATTAATGGGGAATTTTCTGACTATTTCCGGAATTGCCGATAGGCTCTTTGAATCTTTGCGTTTTTTTCTGGGGGCAACGCGCGGTGGTTTGGGCGTCGCGGTCTTGGCTGTTTGCGCTGTTTTGTCCGCCTGTATCGGCATTGTGGGCGCATCCATTGTAACAGTTGGTCTTCTAACGGGGCCGATGCTGTTACGGTACGGATACCAAAAGGAATTGACAATGGGTATTGTCGCCGGCGGCGGCACGTTGGGATTGATAATCCCTCCCAGCATCATGCTCATTGTCATGGGTGATACAGCCGGGGTGCCGGTAGATAAAATGCTTGCGGCGGCTGTTATTCCCAGTCTTTTTGTAGGCATTCTTTATGCTACCTATATCCGCGTTCGCTGCGGTCTGAATCCTGAACTGGGGCCGCCCATTCCCGCAGATGAAATATCGCTCATGCCTTTTGGCGACAGGTTGATGGATTTCATCATGTATTCTCTTTTACCGCTGGCATTGATTGCTGGTGTAATCGCGGCAATATTTTTTGGTTTTGCTTCCCCCACGCAAGCCGCGGGAATTGGCGCTACAATAGCTTTCCTTTTAGTTTTGATTTACCGCCGTTTCAACTGGCAGGATTTTCTGGCCACCCTTTACCAGACAGCTAAGGCAACCACCATGGTTATGATCATTATGGTCGGCGCGTCTTGCTTTACGGGAATCTTTTTGGGTATGGGTGGCGGCAAAGCCATTGTTGATACTCTGATCTCTATAGGTTTGGATAAATGGGGACTGTTCTTTATTATGATGATTTCTCTGGTTATTTTGGGATGTTTCATTGATTGGGTTGGTTTGGTTTTTCTTGTTTTCCCCATCTTTTTGCCAATCGCGCGTTTAATGGGTTTCGATATGGTTTGGTTTGTAATGATGATGGCTCTTTATCTGCAGATATCCTTTCTTCTCCCTCCCTTTGGTTACGCGCTCTTTTACCTGGCCGGCATGAAGATTCAGGGCATAAAATGGGGGCATATTTACCGGGGTGTTTTGCCGTTTCTCATTATTCAGATAATAGCCTTGTTTATTTTCACCTCCTTTCCGGATCTTGTTTTGTTCTTACCGACGATATTCTACGGGTGATAATTTTTGATTAGTGCGGAATTCGGGCGGGAAAAGGATATCAATCCATTTCCCGCTTTTTTATGCATAAAGATTAGTATTTCGAATATAGGTAAAATAATTAATAATAGGGCCTGTATTAAAAAGCAAAGATGGATCAATACAATAAAGCGTCTAAATCCTTGACTTTTTTGCCTGCCGGTTTTAAAGTTCCAAAATTATAATAGTAGTGGGAAATCACCTCCTGGTATTAATTGATCATGAATGTAAAAAAACGCATTGCTGTAACAGGGTTAGGCACAATGAATGCCCTGGCAAAAAACATTTCCGGTTTCACTAAAGCTTTGCAGGAAGGTGTTTGCGGCATCGGGCCGCTGAATCTTTTTGACACAAGAGAATTTCGCACAAAAAACGGCGGACAGATAAAAGATTTTACCCCCCGCGACTACATACCCGGCCAATATTCGTTAAAAAGAATGTCACGCGCCGATCAGTTTTCTTTTGCCGCGGCATTGGAAGCGCTGCGCGATGCTGGGCTGTATCCAGTGCCTGCACAATTAAAGGAAGAAATGGGAGTGGCCATCGGCGGCGGCTCCGGCGGTCTTTTTGAAGCGGAAAATTTTTATGAGCGATTACTGAAGAAGGGTTCTTCCCGTTCCAGATTTTCCGCGCTCTCCAGTGTTTATTGCGCTTCTTCCGCCGATCGGATTGCCTCTGCGTTTGGTTTAGCCGGTCCCAAAACAACTTTTATGACGGCCTGCTCCGCGGGCGGCACGGCACTGGGCTACGCGCGGGACTTGCTTGCGGAAAATCATGCATCGATTATGCTTGCCGGCGGCGTGGAACCAATGTGCCGCATCACCTACGCGGCTTTCAACGCCCTGCAATCAGTGGAGCCGGATGTCTGCCGTCCATTTGACCGCGACCGGGCCGGGCTTTCTCTGGGCGAGGCAGCGGCGATAATGGTACTGGAGCCCTTGGACGAAGCGCTGGCGAGGGGGGCAAAAGTTTACGCCGAAATTTTGGGTTACGGTATTTCCTGCGATTCTTTTCATATGACCGCCCCGGATGAAAAAGCTTCGGGCGCCGTTCGTTCCATGCAGGCCGCTTTAAAAGACGCTGATCTTTCTCTTGACGATATTGATTACATCAACGCGCACGGCACAGCCACGCCGGTTAACGACCTGACGGAGACCAAGGCGATAAAAGAAGTGTTCGGCCGGCGCGCATATAAAATTCCCGTAAGCTCAACAAAATCGATGCACGCGCATACTTTAGGCGCGGCAGGTGCCCTGGAAGGTATCGTCAGCGTACTGGCGCTGCAAAATGGTTTTATTCCCCCCACGATAAATTATTTAAATCAGGATCCGTTATGTGACCTTGATTACGTTACTGAAGGAATGCGCAAAACAAATTTGCGCACGGTTCTTTCCAATTCGTTTGCCTTCGGCGGTAATAACACAACTGTCATCTTCGGCAAATATTCTGAAAGAGGCGCACGAAATGGCTAAAAAATTAAGGCGGGACATAAAAAAGCAGGTTGTGGTCAGCGGGTTGGGTATGGTTACACCTTTGGGTGTCGGGAAAGAGGAGTTTTACCATCGGCTCTTTGGCGGAGAGTGCGGCATTGGTGAAATAAAATCATTTGATACTAAAGATTTTACCTCGCATCTCGGCGCGGAAGTGGCGAATTTTTCGCCGCGAGATTTTATTTCTGTAAAAAATCTGCGACGGATGGATAAAATATCGCCGATGGCGGTAGCCGCAGCGCGTTTGGCGCTGGAAGATGCGAAAATACAAGTTACTGTAGAGAACAGAGACCGTATCGGCATTATTCTGGGCAATGCCTTCGGCGCGACTGACGTAACTGTGCAGTTTGCCGAAAATTTGCTGGTGCAGGGGCCGGCGGCGGTAAATCCTATTCTGGTGCCCAATACGGTCATGAACGCGCCTGCCGGACATGCTTCAATAGAGTTGGGTTTTCGCGGCGTCAACACGACGGTTACTCATTATGCCGTTTCAGCGGAAATCGCTCTTGCTTATGCTGCTGCGGAAATTCGCCGCGGCACAGCGGATTTTATCCTGGCCGGAGGCTTGGACATTTTGTCAAAATTTTACTATGAATCACTCACCCGTTTCCATGCTCTTTCCCCAGCGGGAGGCGGCAAGGAGGGAAGCAGGCCATTTGATCAGGCGCGCAACGGATTTGTTGCGGGAGAAGGCTGCGGTATAGTGTGTTTGGAAAGCATGGAATCGGCACAAAAAAGAGGAAGTGATTATTATTGTGAAATCAAGGGTTTTGGCCTTGGGTCATCCATTTGCGGTCCTACCCAATGGCCGCGTGAATCCGCGGGAATTGAAAAAGTAATTACCCGCGCTTTGAAAAATTCGGAAGTTACTGCTATCGATATAGACGCTGTTTACGCCACGGCTAACGGCGGCAAATATCTGGATGCCGCAGAAGCGCAGGCGTATGAGAAATTATTCGCGGATAATCGTACGAAACCAGCCATAACGGCGATAAAAGGCGCGTTGGGTGAAAGTTTTTCCGGCGGCGGCATGCGCGCCTGCGCGTTGGCGCTGTCGATAAAAGAAAAAGCGCTGCCGCCGACATTGGGCTTGGTTAATCCCGTACTTCCCTTGAATTTTGTTGCGAATAAAAAACCAGATATCGATATTAAAAATGCTCTCCTTTCCGGCATTTCCTTTGGCGGAACCTACGCTTGTCTGGTTTTTGCCGGACGCGGCGAGCAACGAGAATAGAAAAGTGAATAGTGGCGGATGGTTGCCCGCGGCTTTTCGTTGGTTATTGCATGGCTATTACGAGGAATATCCTATCGCTCGTGTCTGGCGCGACATCAGAGTGACGCGAATACTGGCCGGTTCCAACGAAATAAAGAAAATGATTGTGGGTAGAGAAATAACAAAATAAATATGCTAAAGAGGAAAAATGAAATTTAAATTGATTTATCCCAAATGGGAGAAATTAGACAAGCAGACGAGATTCACACTGCCGCCGCACGGGCCTGTCGTTATGGCTGCCGCGCTGCCCGATTATGTTGATGTAGAATTTGTCGATGAAAATGTGCAGGAAATAAATTTTGACGATGCCGTGGATTTTGTCGGCATTTCGATGATGCTGACCGCTCAGATTAAGCGCGGCTGGGAAATCGCCGCCGCTTACCGGAACAAAGGAATAAAAGTAATTTTCGGCGGCATCGCCACGATGCTGCACGCGGAAGAAATGCAGGATCACGCCGATTCCGTGTTTTTGGGAGAAGTCGAGGGAAGATTAGAGCAGGTATTTGAGGATTTTAAGCAGGGCAAGTTGAAAAAAGTTTATGACTATATGCTAAATTTCCCGCCCATTGAAAACGTGGGCACCGCCCGGCGCGGCATCCTGAATAAAGATCTATATAATTATCGCGGCGTACAGATGGTTGATCTGGTTCATGCCTCGCGCGGCTGCCGGTTCAACTGTTATCCCTGCGCCGTGCGTTTTCTGGGCGGCAGAAAATTTCGCCCCCGTCCTTACGACAAAGTGGTCGAGGAGATGGCGAGCATCGATAATAACCGGCTTTTTATCGTGGATAATTCTTTAGCGCAGGATAAAGATTGGGAAATTGGTCTTTTTAAAGAAATGATCCCGCTCAAAAAGAAATGGTGCTGCCATCCTATAGAAGATGACGATAAGGTGCTGGATTTGGCGGCGCAGGCGGGCGCGTGGTTTGTTTATCAGGCGATTTTTGACTCCTCCGATTTTATCCGCGATCGCATCAAGCGCTATCACGATTACGGCATTGCCGTGGAGGGAAGTATTCTGCTTGGCCTGGATTACCACACCGAGGACTATATAAAAAAATGGATGGATTTTTTACTGGATATTGAACTGGATATGGCGGAATTTACCATTCTTACGCCTTTTCCGCATACAAAAACATTTGATGATTTACATGACGCCAAAAGAATATTTTCTTATGACTGGAGTGATTACACCTGCGGCAAAGTAGTATTTCAGCCCAAAATGATGACACCGGAAAAGCTCCAGGAGATGTATTATTACTGCTGGGACAGATTTTACGAAGAAGAGCCGGCCAATTACAAAATGTTCAAAATGCTCAAACAAGTTATGGATAAAGAGAAGGCGGATGGAACTTATAAACCGCGTACGCGCGAGTAGTGTTTTCATTCGGTAGCGAAAGGAGAAAATCAGGAAAAATGAACAAGCAAAAGGTAAAATCCGCCGTAGTTGTTGACGGCGGCCATGTTAAAATTGAAGACATCATTGCTGTCGCGCGAGACGGAATGCGCGTGGAAATAAGTAAAAAAAGTAACTTTGTAAGCAAAATGGGTAAAACTCAAAAAATATTAATGGAGGCGATAAATAAAGGAATAGCCGTTTATGGCGTGAACACCGGTTATGGACGATCATGTGGTCGCCGTATTTCGATGGAGGCTGTTAAGAAAAACAGCACAAATATTTTTCGTTTTCATGGTTGTGGGACAGGCGACCCGATTGGTATCGAGGAGACACGCGCAGCGATGCTATGCCGCATTATCTGTCTGGCGCGCGGCTATTCCGGAGTTTCCATAGGTCTCCTTAAACAGATGGCTGATTTCCTTAATAAAGGAATAACGCCCGTGGTGCCGGCGGAAGGCTCGGTCGGCGCCTCCGGCGACTTGACGCCGATGTCTTATATCGGAGCCTGCCTGATGGGGGAACGCGAAGTTTTTTATCAGGGGAAAAGAATGGCGACGGTCAAAGCGCTGAAAAAAGCCGGGTTGAAGCCGTATAAATACTTACCTAAAGAACCGCTTTCCATGGTTAACGGAACGACAACCATGACGGGTATTGCCGCCATGAATGTGGAGCGGGCCGAGCGGATTTTATCCGCGGCGATTTATGCGACGTCGCTCAGCGTGCACGCGGTCAAAGGCAACGCGCATCATTTTCATCCGACAATTTCTGAGGCCAAACCTTTTGTGGGGCAAGGTTATGTCGCCGGCAAGATTTTCGGCCTTTTAAAGGCAAATGTTTCCGCGCGCGACCTGGAAGACGACGCGCTCGAAGCCTTGCAGGATCCTTACTCGCTGCGCTGCGCGCCGCAGGTGATCGGCGTGCTGCATGACGCGCTTGCCTGGATCAGGAAGTGGGTGGAGATAGAAGCCAACAGTTCCAACGATAATCCTATTTTTGATCCCGCCACGGGCCAGGTGCTGATGGGCGGTAATTTTTACGGCGGCCATATCGCGTTTGCCATGGACGGCCTTAAGGCGGCGCTGGCCTCTGTTGCCGACATGTGTGACCGTCAGGTGATGCTGTTGGTCCATCCCGCGTTTAACCGGGGATTGCCCGGCGATCTGGTCGGCATTATTGACAAATCAAACGGTCTGTATCATGGATTTAAAGCCATGTCGCTTTCGTCCTCCGCGCTAGCGGCGGAAGCCTTGAAATTAACCATGCCGGCGGCTTCCTTTTCCCGTTCTACTGAGTCGCATAATCAGGACAAAGTCAGTATGGGCACAATTGCGGCCCGGGACGCGGAAAGAGTCTGCACGCTTACGGAACGCGTCTTATCCATTCACCTTATGGCCGCGGCCCAGGCCTGCCATTTAAGAAAGAATATTAATACCCGGCCGCTTTTGGCCAAAACCGCACAGAAAATATCTTTAGTCAGCAAGCCGCTGGCCCAAGACAGGCCGCTGGATAAGGATATCGAAAAGATGTGCGCGGCAATCAGATATTCTGATTTTTTCAGGTTGTAAAAGAATGAAAAACACGCATAAAAGTTTTGAAGTGAAAATCAGCGTGCCTTTTTTTGATCTGGATCCCATGCAGATCGTCTGGCACGGAAATTACCTTAATTATTTTGAAATCGCGCGCGCGGCGCTGTTTGATCATTACGAAGTGGATCTGTACTCCTATTATGAAAAACATGGATTAATATTTCCTATTATCAAAACTTCCACCAAGCACATCCTGCCGCTGCGCCATCGTGATGAAATAATATGCAAAGCCACTCTTGTGGATATTAATATAAAAATTGTCGTTGATTTTGAAATCAGGATGTCGGCCAGTGGAAAAGTATGCGCGCGCGGCCGCACGGAACAGGTAGCAGTAAAAGTACCGGAGATGGAAACTCTTTTTTCCATACCGGAGGAAATAAAAAAAGCGATGGGGTTTTAAATGGATAAATTGCTGACGGATTCTTTTGTTATCGGGGCGGAGCGCGTCGCTGCCTGGGCGGATTTGCTTGATGCGATTAATGTTTTTCCCGTGGCCGACGGCGATACCGGCCGCAATTTATCAATTAGTCTTTACCCCCTGCGCACGGCGGACGCGGACAGGAAAAAAGTGGTGGAACAGCTTCTTTTTTCCGCGCGCGGCAACTCCGGCAATATATCCTCCCGGTTTTTCTCATCTTTTTACATGGCTGATTTTATACCTGATCTTCATGCGAGAGCCCAGGAAGGAGCTCAGGGCGCCTGGAGAGCTGTTGCTGATCCCTGCGCGGGAACCATGCTGAGCTTGTTCGATGCTTTGGCCGAAGTATTGCCCGCCGCTCAATTTGCAGCGGATAAAGAAGCAGTGGTAAAAATACTTAATCGCCTGGAAAAAGCGGTGCACGAGACAAGAGAAACGCTGCCCAAACTGAGAGAGGCGCAGGTGGTGGATGCCGGAGCTCTGGGCATGTATATTTTCTTTGAAGGATTTTTTAATTCTCTGGCGGGAGTATCGGATAACGCGCGGCCGGTGACGGAAATATTCAAAAACAGCCTGCATATTTCCTCTTCTTTCCGTGAGGAAATGGATAACGGTTACTGCGTGGATTTTGTTGTCGAAGCAAAAGATTATTCACCGGAGCAGCTCGCGGAAATAACCAAAGGGCAGGACAACGCGGTGATTATACCGGAAGGCAATATTTATAAAATTCACCTGCACACGGAAAACGCCGAAAAAATCAAGGGGCAGGTAAAAGAGCTGGGCAGCATGCTGCACTGGGAAGAGGATAACCTTTCTTATCAGATAAAGGAATTTATGAACGCGCAGGCCGGCCAAAAAATGAATATCATGACCGACGCGGCCGGTTCCGTAACGAGGGCTGACGCGAAAAAATACGGCATCACTCTGCTCAACAGTTATCTGACGGTGGGTGATAAATGCATGCCGGAAACTTACTATCAGCCGGAAGAATTATACGGCCCGATGCGCCAGGGAATAAAAGTTTCGACGTCGCAGGCATCGGTTTATGAGCGGCATCAGTTTTATCAGGCTGCTCTGGCTCGTTTTGAAAAGGTTTTGTATTTATGCGTAGGCTCGGTTTTTACCGGAAATTACAATGTGGCTATGGATTGGAAGAAAGCGCATGATAAAGAAAACAGATTTTTTATTATTGATACAGGCGCGGCATCCGGCAGATTAGGCGTCATCGCGCTGGCCGCGGCGCGCTATCTGGCACAGACAAGCGATATGGAAAAAACTCACGCCTTCGCGCAAAAAGCAATGAGCGCATGTGAAGAATATGTATTTTTGGATAAGCTGCAGTACCTGGCCGCGGGCGGCCGCCTTTCCAAGACCAGTGCTTTTTTCGGCGATATGCTGAAAATGAAGCCGGTGATTTCTCCCCAACCGGAAGGAGCCAAGAAGGTGGGTGTGGTAAGAAACCAGGCCGATCAGCTGAAAATGGCGCAGGAGAAACTTGCCGCATCCCTGCAAAAAGATTCCCGCGCGTTTATCATGCTTGAGTATTCCGATAACTTCGACTGGGTGAACAAAGCGGTCAAGAAGCTCATCGGGCAGCTCTACCCGCAGGCGGAAATTATTTTACAGCCCCTATCTTTAACCTCCGGCGCGCATATGGGGCCGGGAACTTGGGCGGTGGCATTTTTGCCGGAGTTTGCATTATTGTGAAAAGCAGGAAAAAAATCAGCCTCCCACAAAAAAAATTAACTAAACGTCTAGCCGTGGTTATCCCCGTTTATAATCATGCGGCAACGGTAACGGAAGTCGTTCGCCAGGCTATGAAGTTGCGCTATCCAGTCTTTGTTGTCGATGACGGTTCAGCCGATGACACCCCGCAGAGATTGAAAAAAATTACGGGAATTAATATCATTACGCATAAGGAAAACAGGGGCAAGGGCGCGGCGATACTGAGCGGCTTTGCCGCTGCCGCAAAGGTGGCCGAGATGGTGATTACCATTGATGCCGACGGACAACATTATCCGCAGGACGCATCCACGCTTGTCGCCGCTCTTCCGGACGGGGTAAGGCCGATTGTGGTGGGCAAAAGAATGTATGCGGCAGGCGAGCATGTTCCATGGACCAGTCGCTTTGGCCGAAAGTTTTCCAATTTTTGGGTTTGGGTATCCGGCGGTCCCGCTCTTTCTGATTCGCAAAGTGGCATGAGGATTTATCCCCTGCCGGAATCAATAAACTTAGGAACCAAGGCGCGCCGTTTTCAGTTTGAAGTGGAAATTCTGGTGAGAGCCAAAAGAAAAGGGATTCCGGTTATTGAAGTGCCGGTGCGCGTTAAATACAATCCTGCTGGCAAAAGAATATCTCATTTCCGCCCATTTGTTGATTTTATGCGCAACTCCTCAACTTTCAGCCGTCTGATTTTTGCCCGCATATTTTCCCGCCGCTAAGCAAATCTCTTTTTTTCGCGTCAGGGTTTTTATCTTGCCACTACCCGGGAAATATGTTTTATAAAACCATCGTTAAATACTTAATGTTGCAGCAGTTTACGGGTTGGCATGCACTCTGGTAAATATCAAATAAGATGGCCGGTTATCCTTTTTGTGACGCTTGTTACAGTCTTGTTTTTTATCTGGGAGTCAGGCCACCTTAAAATTGAAACGGACATTCTCGAATCCATGCCTCAGCACGATCCCGTGCTGGCGGACGCGCGCCAGGTTATCGAACATCTGCCGATTCAGGACAGAATCTTTCTGGATCTGGAGCAAACTGTCGACGACAAGGATAAGCTGGTCCGGGCGGCTAACTTTATCATTGATGAACTTAAGCAAAGCGGCCTTTTTACCAAGGTGGGTATCAGCGACGACGCCCAGCATTTGGCGGGTCTTGTCGAACATGTTTTGGATGGCCTGCCAATTCTTTTGAGCGAAGAAGAACTCCGGGAAAAAATAGAACCGCTGCTTGAGCCGGAAAAGATCAGGGATACTCTTTACGAAACCAGGCGTTCTCTGGAGCAGCTCGAAGGAATCGGCCGCGCGGACATGATGACCAGAGATCCGCTGGGATTTTCCGGCATTGTTTTTAAAAAACTATCTTCGTTGCTACCTGCAATAACGCCCAATTCTATAAAGGCCAGCTGATTTCCGCTGACGGCCGACCACGCTCTGATTATCGCTCATATTGACGGAATCGGAACGGACACCGCCAAAGGCGCGCAAATCGAGAAGTTGCTGAAAAATATCGGGACAAAACTGGGCACTCAGCCGGATTTTTCCGATGCGGATTATTTGATTACGTCCGGCGGCGCATACCGCGCGGCGCTGGATAATGAAAGTATTGCCAAGCGCGACACCCGTTTGGCGATTATGCTGACCACAATAGGAATTGCCCTGCTGCTTATCTTTACTTTTCCGCGTCCGCTCATCGGGCTTCTGGCGCTCCTGCCTTCAATGGTGGGGGCCATCAGCGCCTTATTCATCTGTTCGCTAATCTTTAAATCCGTCTCCATGGTCGCGGTTGGTTTCGGCGGCGCCATTATGGCCTTTACGGTTGATTTGGGCCTAACTTATCTGCTTTTTCTGGATCGGCCGGAAGAGACTTACGGACGGCGTGTCGCCCGCCAGCTCTGGGCGGCGGAACTTTTATCTGTTTTAACCACTTTCGGCGCGTTTTTGCTGTTGCTCATCAGTGATTTTAAGATTCTGGCGGAAATAGGCGTGTTTGCCGCCTTGGGCGTTTTCTTTGCCCTGCTTTTTGTTCATTTTATTTTCCCCCGGGTATTTCCCCATATGCCGCCGGCAAAGAGAAGAACAAATCCCTGGCTGATGAAAGGCGTAAAGATGTTCGCGGCTCCCGCTGCCTGGAAAGTTACTGCGGTGATTTTGTTTGCGGCGGTGATGCTGTTTTTTGCCAAGCCGGTATTCAATGTCGATATAAGCGCCATGAATTCTTTGCTGCCGGAAACTATTGCCGCCGAGAAAAAAATGCAAAGCGTTTGGGGAGATTTTTCCGGCAAATGTTACCTGTTTCTGGAGGCGGCCGACATGCGTGAGCTGCAAAGCAAAAACGACGCGCTGCTGGATATTTTATCCGCGGACGGACAAAAAGAAACGTTCCCCGACGCTTTTTTGCCCGCGGTTCTGTTTCCGTCCGACGGGCGAAGCAAAAATAATTATGAAGCCTGGCGCGCCTTTTGGAATCCGCAGCGGCTGAAAAAACTAAAAAATGATTTCAATTTAGCCGCCGTGGAATTCGGTTTTGCCCCGGCGGCATTTGCGCCTTTCTGGAAAATGATCGAAGGCCCAAAGCCGCGGACGGTGGGAATCCCGGAAAATTATTTTGCGATGCTGGGTATCGCCAAAAGCTCCGCCGGATACACGCAGCTGAGCCTGCTCAATGCAGGGCCCAATTATGACTCAGAGAAATTATACGCGAAACTGTCCGCGGAAAATCTTGCCAAAATGTTCGATGTCGATTTGTTCAATAAAAGGCTTGGTGATTTTCTAAAAAGTATCTTTATCGAAATCGCCCTGATTGTCAGCGTGGGTATCGTGTTGGTTGTCCTGCTGTTTCATCTGGATTTGCTCCTGTCGCTGGCGGTACTGGCCCCCATCTCCTTCGCGCTTGTGGCCACGCTGGGCACGCTTAAGCTGATCGGCCATCCTCTGGATATTCCCAGCATCATGCTGTGGATCGTCATTATGGGCATGGGGATAGATTACGCGATTTACTATGTTTGCATGTATCAGCGCTACCCGGATAATGATCATCCGGCACTGGACACGATAAAGCTGGCCATGTTCATGGCTGCCGCCACGACTTTAATCGGCTTCGGCGTTTTGGCGCTGGCCCGGCATTCGCTTTTGCGCAGCATCGGTTTGACTTCGATGTTTGGCATTATATATTCTTTTATCGGTACATTTTTCCTTTTGCCGACGCTGATGACTAAAATATTTTCCGAGGTTGATTACCCGACCGGCCCGGTTGCCCCCGCATCCCGTGAACATTTCCGCCGCGCTGTTTTGCGCTACCGTCATTTGCCCGGATATCCGCGTCTGTTTGCGCACTTTAAAATGAAAATGGACCCGATGTTTGCCGAATTGCATAAATATGTTCATAATCCGCGGCGGATTATCGATATCGGCTGCGGCTATGGTGTCCCGGCTACATGGCTTTTGGAAATTTATCCGCAGGCGAAAGTTTTCGGGCTTGATCCGGATGAAGAAAGGGTGCTGATTGCCTCGCGGACGATAGGGCAAAGAGGAAGCGTGCAGGCTGGCCGCTCGCCCGATTTGCCGCCCGTTGAGGGCAGCGTTGATCATGTATTGATGCTGGATATGTTTCATCTGATTTCGGATGAAGAAGCGAAGCTGGCGCTGCGGCGCATCTATGAAAAGCTGGAAGAGGGCGGCACATTGCTTATCCGCGCGACGGTGCCAGCGGAAAGAAAAATTCCCTGGAAGCGCTGGATAGAAGTGCTCAGGCTGATGTTTGCGCGCCTGCCGGAACGTTTCCGCGCGCGCGAGGAAATAGCAGCATTAATAACCGGGGCCGGATTTAAGGTCAAGGTGTTTGACGCCGCGGTTGCTCAAGTTGAAGAAAAGTGGTTTGTCGGCAGGAAAGTTTGATTTTTTCAGAAAAACATACTGTTGACATATATTGGCCTGTACTTGTAATATCTGTGTGAATTGGTGAGGAATAAGCTCATGTTCGGTGTTAAAAAGATGTTGTTTGCCATAGATCTTGATTCGGCCAATATTGCGCCGGCCGTCAGTGCGTTGAAAATCGCGCAGTCCTTCGGCAGTGAGATACATTTTTTATACGTCAATGATCCGCAGGCCGGTTTTCGCCATCCGGCAGACCGCGAAGACGCGGTGGCACTAAAGCTGAGAGAGCTATCCTCTGATGAACTATTATCGTCCGTGAGCGTAATCTATGCGACGGCAAAAGGTGATCTGGCCCAAGAAGTTGTCAAATACTGTGCGGATAACAGTATTGATTTGGTTATTGTCGGACATAAATTAAGGCCTAAAATATACGGGAAAGTTTTTGACAGCCCTGACGTAAAAATAATCGACACGATAAATTTGCCAATTCTGGTTTTGCCAACAAAGTAAATCCATACATGCGGCATGTCATCATCCAGTG
The DNA here is from genome assembly GCA_963813455.1 of uncultured delta proteobacterium. Taxonomy (GTDB): domain Bacteria; phylum Desulfobacterota; class Syntrophia; order Syntrophales; family Smithellaceae; genus UBA4810. The sequence goes on along the minus strand of CAWEZF010000010.1, from coordinate 78,462 downwards.
GGATAAAGCAAAGTGGTAAAAAAAATATCCTATTATGTTGCTCTTTATTTTTCCAGACGGTGGGGAATTTGGTTTTTCCGCACTTTCTCCTGGTTTATCGCCACCGGTTATTACTTTATTTTTCCCTGGCGCGTAGCGCACAGCTATAAATTTTATAAAGCCCTGATTCCCGGTAAAAGCCTTTTTTATTATTTGCGCTGCGCATGGAAGCAGTATCATGAGTTTACCAATGTATATATTCACCGCTTTGTTCATTTGCCGGAAGATAAAATTGAATTTACCAAAGAGGGCTGGCAGTATCTGGACGATGCTGTCGATAAGAAAACCGGCGCCGTGGTGGTCATGTCGCATGTCGGCAATTGGGAACTGGCCGCGCGGATGCTGAAGCGTAAAGGAATGCCGATGATGCTCTATTTGGGCGCTAAGGTAAAACACAAAGAGCAGGTGGAAAGTATTCAGAAAAATAAATTGGCCGCGCACGGTATAAAGATAGTAACGACTTCCGAAGAGGAAAAATCCCCTTTCGCCCTGCTGGAAGGAATAAACTTTTTGCGTGACGGAGGCATTGTTTTCATGAGCGGGGACCGTCTCTGGGGAAATCAGAGTTTTGCCATTGTGAATTTTTTGGGGCATGAAGTAAAAATACCGGACACGCCTCATTTATTTGCGCTGATGACCGGCGCGCCGCTAATGACTTTTTTTGTTTATGAAAAGGATTTCGGCAAATATCATGTGACGGTTTCTCCGGGTCGAAATGTAGTTGCCTCGTCACGGGCTGACCGCAGACAGGCGGTTTCCCAGTCGGCTCAGCGTTATGCCGATGAGCTGACTGATTTTGTCCGCGCGCATCCATTTGAATGGCATCATTTCGAGTTTTTTTTAGGGAAAAAATTTTATAAGGAATCTTAATTAACCGGTGACAATGATTTGCTAGTCGTTTGGATAAAATTAGTATAAGAACAGCTCCTAAACACCGAGGACAGTGTTTTAAATGAAGGTAACAGAAGTTCCACAAGACATTACATTTTACGAAGGCGAAAGGCGCGCCTGCTATGCGCTCAACGATGAGGGTAAATATGTAATTGTGCCCAGTACGGGTTGGGAATATGAAGAAGTGGTCAACGGGCTTGCCGTTAACGAACTGGCGGCGCATCTGGAGGAAACCAGGAAAGAGGTGCTCGCCGGCATCAGAAGCCCGCTTTACTACCATATGGAGAGCCGGCAAATGAATCCCCGGATTCTGGCCAAGACGGCAGGTATTTTTGTATTCCGGGTAAAAAGACATTTTCAGCCGGAAATTTTCGCCCGGCTCAAACCTTCTTTGCTGGCGCGTTACGCGAAGGCGCTGGCTTTGAGTGTGGAAGAATTAAAAACCGTGCCGGAAAAAAGAGAGGGGAGAGGCAACAGTAAATAAAATGAATACAGAGATAACCGTCAGCGGCAGACCTTTTATTCATCAGCATGCGGCGCATTGTGAGAGCGGTGTCACCGCAGAGCTGTTCCGAGACAAGGGCGTGGAGATTTCCGAAGCCATGGTTTTCGGCATCGGCAGCGGCATGTTTTTCGGCCATTTGCCGTTTATCAAATGGGTGGGAATGCCGATAACCACTTTTCGTTCCCGACCGCGGACCCTTTTTCCTAAAGTCGCCAAGCGCCTGGGAGGAAAATTTTTTACCAAAGAATACCGCAACGCGCAAAAGGGAATGGCGGCGCTGAGAAACGCGCTTAGTGATGGCCACATTGTCGGTTTGACGACCAATATCTACTGGCTTTCCTATTTTCCCAACCGTTTTCGTTTTCAGTTCAACGGCCACAATATTATTGTCCTGCGCGAAATTGAAAACGGGTTTCGCGTCAGTGATCCTATTCTGGATCATCCAGTGGATTGCTCTGACGGAAGATCTGGAACGGGCGCGTTTCGCGCGCGGCCCGCTGGAACCGAAGGGATTTATGTATTGGGCCGAGACTGTTGTCGAAAATCCTGATTTTCGGAACGCCTGTCTCGCGGGCATAAAAGAATCATGCTACATGATGTTACGTGTGCCTTTTCCCTTTGTCGGCATTAAGGGAATGAGATATTTGGCTAAAAAAATTATCAAAAGTCCGGACAAGCTTGGTTTTTCGGAGGCCTGCCGGCGTCTGGCCAACGTGGTGCGCATGCAGGAAGAGGTAGGCACAGGCGGCGCGGGATTCCGGTTTATGTATGCCGCTTTTCTGCAGGAAGCCGCCGAACTTTTCGGTTCGGACGAACTTGCCGAGCTGTCGCAAGAAATGACGGCAATCGGCGATATCTGGCGGGAATTTGCCGTGGTTTCCGCACGCATTATCAAACAACGTGGCCAGTCTGAAGAAACATTTGCCAAGGCGGGCGGACTAATGTTGATCTGCGCGGGGCGCGAAGAGCAGCTTTTTAAAGACTTGGATAAAGTTGCCAGAAAGCTTAAAGCGTGAAAGCGCTGCGCATTTCTTTTATTGGTTTTTGAACGTTTCTAATTTAAAAATCATGGTGATAAATTTCGTTTTTTTGTGTAAAATCTCTTTGCGACTTTTTAAAATTATTATAAGAACAGTAAAAATATCAATATAACCAGAAGGAACCGGCCGTGGAAGTAGAAGATGAAATTTTTGATGACGGGTTGCCGAAAGCGTATTACAAAAAAAATGATAAAGGGCAATATGTCCTTGAGAAAAAGGCAAACGCTCCCTGGGCGGAAAAAGTGTCTTGTTCCCTGATTATTTCAGCTAATCGCGCCAATCTCGAGGAAATAAGAAAAGCAGTGCTTGCCGGTCAGAAAAGCCCGCTTTGTTATTATATGGAAATGCGGCAGATGACCCCGGGTATGCTGGCCAGGGCAGCGGGCATAGTGGTATTCCGGGTGAAGAGACATTTGCGCCCCGAGATATTTGCCAAACTTAAACCATCTGTTTTAAATCGTTATACGAAGGCACTAAGGGTCACGCTGGAAGAATTAAAAAACGTGCCAAATATCTGAAATTAAGGAAGGATGCCATTGTTTTCATGACGACAGAACTCGCAGCCAACGGTAAACCATTTGTTCATCAGCAAGGCGCGCATTGTGAGACAGGTGTTACCTCCGCCCTGTTTCGCTATCAGGGCGTGGATATTTCCGAGTCGATGATTTTCGGCATCAGCAGCGGCATTTTTTTTGGTTATCTGCCGTTTATGAAGCTTACACATTTGCCGATCAGTGCTTTTCGCTCTAAGCCCGGGTCGGTCTTTCGCAAGGCGGCCAAAAGGCTGGGCGCGAATTTTGTGATCAAAACTTATCGCGATCCGCAACAAAGCATGGATGAACTAAGGCAGGTGCTTAAAACCGGGCAGATTGTTGGTTTGGCCACCAATATGTACTGGCTTCCCTATATGTCCGAACGTCATCGTTGGAATTTTAGCGGACACAACATTATTGTTATTGCGCGAAATTGAAAACGGTTTTCGCGTCAGTGACCCGACAATTGGAGACCTGGTAGATTGCTCTGCGGATGGTTTGGAACAGGCACGTTTCGTACCCGGGACTATGAACCCTCGCGGTTATATGTATTACAATAAATCCGTTAATCCACATCCTGATTTGCGGGGAGCCTGCATCAAGGGAATGAAGGATTCCTGCAACTTGATGCTCAGAATTCCTCTGCCGATTTTTGGTGTCCGCGGCATGCGATTTCTGGCCAGAAAAGTAATCAAAAGTCCGGATAAGCTTGGTTTTCAAGAAGCCTGCCGTCATCTTGCCGGTACAGTCCGCTGGGTGGAAGAGACCGGCACGGGGGGTGCCGGATTTCGTTACATGTATGCCGCTTTTTTGCAGGAGGCTGCCGGACTGTTCGGTTCGGATGAGCTCGCCGATCTGTCAAAAGAAATGACAGCAATTGGCGATAACTGGCGTGAGTTTTCCGTGACGGCCGCGCGTATTATCAAGCAAAGGAACAAAGAGGAAGAAACCTTTGCCAAGGCGGGTGGTTTGATTTTGCAATGTGCTGACCGCGAAGAAGCATTCTTTAAAAAACTTCAGAAAGTCGCAAGGAAACTCAAGGCATGAAGACACTCGATATTTCCTCGGTAACTTTTTCTTATGATTTACCGAAAGATAAAACGAATAACGGCGGGAATCAATACGCGTTGAAAGATTTCTCCATGTTTGTGGAAGAGGGTCAAATTCACGCTCTTTTAGGGCCGAATGGCGCCGGCAAGACAACACTTATGCGTATTATTACCGGGCAACTGCGCGGTTATTCCGGTTCCGCGGCAATCTATGGAAATAAAATGCTGGACAAAGAAACATTGCGGGTAATCGGCTACGCTCCTCAGCCGATATCGGTATACACGACACTCACCGCAAAAGAAAATTTGCAATTTTTTGGTTCTATGGCCGGTCTGCAACAAGAATTGATCAAGGAACGGGCTAACGAAGCATTGGAGAAAACAGGCTTATCTGCTTACTCAGCAAAACCGGTATCTGTTTACTCTGGCGGAATGCTGAGAAGACTTAATCTGGCGGTAGCGCTTCTGCATTCGCCTAAATTGCTGCTTCTGGATGAACCGACAGTAGGTGTAGATCCGCAGAGCCGCAATCATATTTATGAAACACTGGCAGAGCTCAACAAATCCGGTGTGACTATTCTTTTGTGCACGCACATTATGGAAGAGGCCCAGCGTCTTTGTTCCCATGTAACGCTGGTGGATCAGGGTAAAGATATTTTTTCCGGAGATATGAAAGAAATTGATAATTTGGAAGAATTTTTTCTGGAGCGGACAGGAAAGGGATTGCGTGATGCATAAACATTACATACAGAGTAAGCAACGCGCGGCTTTTACCGTAAAGTATATTGCTGGGAGAATAAGTTGATTTTAAGACAACTGAAAGAATTAATCAAAAAAGAAATGCTGATTCTGCTTCGCGACCGGCAGACAATCCTGCTTCTTTTTATTATGCCGGTGGCGCTGATTTTATTTCTGTCATTGGCCATGGAAGGCGTATGGGTGGACAAATTGACCGGACGTAAAATTCAGTTGGTTATTGAAAACGAGAGTAGCTCTCCCAAGGCAAACCTGCTTGAGGAAAAAATAAAATCCAATAAAATGATTCAGTATGTTGTGCGGCCGCAAGGTATGGACGATGATAAAATTTTCGCGGATGGCAAGGCGCATGCGGTTGTTGCGATTCCTAAAGGTTTTGATGAAGGAGATAACCCGGTAGAAATTTATTTTGATCCGGTGATTGATGCCGGCTACAAAATAGCCGCTCGTTCGCTGATCACCAGTTTAACCGTCGAGGTGGTCATGGGCATTGAAAACCTGGATGCTGTGGTTGCCGGTTTAGTCGTAGAGAAAACAAAACCTAATAAAGAATTTCCCACTCCACTTCAGCAAAATGTTCCGGCCTACGCAATATTCGCGATGTTTTTTATTGCCATTCCCATGTCCATTGGCTTTTTAAAGGAAAAAAAAGACGGCACCCTCCAGCGTCTTTTTACTTATCCGGTAAACACTAATTTAATTATACTGGGGAAAATTATTCCTTATTATTTGATAAATATTTTGCAATTTGTTTTAATGCTTCTGGTTGGTGTTTATATTATGTCCCATGTTATCAGTTTTTCTTTTAATCTGGGAGAGCATCCCTGGCATATGCTGCCGGTCACATTGGTTGTTGCCGCCGCCACAACCGGTTTTGGCGTGCTTGTTGCGTCACTGGCGCGAACGCCTGAACAGTCTTCCACGCTTGCGGCAACAGGAGCCATATTGATGGGTGTTTTTGGAGGGATCATGATGCCGCATGTGCTTATGCCGCTATTCATGAAAAAACTGGCTATGATTTCACCGATGTATTGGGCGCATCAGGCGTATCTTGATATTTTTTTACGCGACGCGGTATTAGGCACAATATTGCCCAAATTAATTATATTGACACTATTTGCAGGAATCTGCTTTTATATTGCTGGAAGGAGAGTTAAATGGATTTAGAACAGGCGTATAAAGAATTAAATGTGGCCTCCAGAGATGAATTGATTTTCAAGCTCAAGGCACTGGTGATTAAAGCGTGTGAAGTTAAAGATGTGGATCCCAAAGATGTGCCCACGGATGTCCCTTTTATCGGAGGAGATGGACCGCTGAAATTAGACAGCCTTGACGCCATGGAAATAGCCATGGAGCTGAGGTATCAGTTTGGAGTGGAATTAAAAAACGCTTCCACCGCGGCCAAAGCGATGCAGGATTTTAATACGCTTGCCGATTTTGTCATTAACGCGCCCAAGGTTAAAAAGTGAGCGAGAAAGATATCTGCGTGCGCGGTTGGGGTGCAGTAACCACGCTCGGTTGGAGCGCTCCGGAATCCGCGAAAAATTTAATTGAAGGAAAAGTCCTGCCGGCGAAAGCCGGTGAGGCGTCTCATTTAATCAGCCGAGAATTCAAATCGTTTTCTATCCCATGCGATGGCGATCCTCTGAACAAATCCCAAAAGATGCTGGAGGGCGCGCTGGATGAAGCCATAGAAAGGGCGGGACTTTCCCGGGCGGAAATTGCCGAATCCAGCTTGTTCGTGGGAACCACCGGCGGCCTTTTTATTCGCAACGAATATGAATTTACTGAAGAGATTCGCCGGAATCCCGATAAGGAATCGCCGCCTATTTCCTGCCGCAACAGAGGTCCAGGTGAGGTAGCACAAGTAATCGCCGATAAATACGGCATCAAGGGCATGACTTTTACTTTAAGCATGGCCTGTGTTTCCAGCTCGCACGCTTTGGTTGTCGCCGCCAGTCTTCTGGAACAGAAAAAAATTAAGCGGGCGATTGTTTTCGGGTTTGAACCGCTTTTGAATCTTACTTTGCACGGTTTTGCCAGTTTGCTCCTTTGTGATTATGATCAGTGCCGCCCGTTTTGCGCCACTCGTTCCGGCATGCAAATAGGGGAAGCGGCGGGCGCGGTGATATTGGAGCGCAAAGGTAAAACGCGCCACGCGAAAAATGTATATAAATTTGCCGGAGGCTACCTGTTTAACGATAACAGCAGCCTTACTTCAGGCGGGGCTGGATGGTGAACTGGTTAAAGAAGTTGTTGCGCAGACTTTAAGCCTTTCGCGAGTATCAGCTTCTGAAATTGTGGCAATTAAGGCGCACGGCACGGGAACAAAAGATAACGATCTTTCCGAAGGCCTGGGCTTACATAAATTATTTGGAGAAAAACTTCCGCCCGTGGTTTCACTTAAGGGCGCCATGGGCCATGCATCTGGGCGCGGCGGGAACGATGGAGACAGCGGTTTGGCTATCTTGCCTGGAAGAAGGAGTTATTCCGAAAAGTTTCGGTTTCAGCCAGCTGGATCCCGAAATTGGCTTTGCTCCTGCCCAGAAAAACAACGTCGCGCCAAACGGCGCTTATCTGTGCACGTTCTTCGGTTTTGGCGGAACCTGCACCAGTTATCTGATTATCAAGGAGTGATGATATTGTCGCTGGATAAAACAAATATTTTTAAAGCGTCTCTTCCGGTAATTGCCGCAAGTTTTGTGGGACCGGCGCTGGTGGCCAACGGCGATGCCCTGTGGGAGGAAGCAAAGTTGCCGCTCAATCCTGATGAACTTGTGCAGAAAATTATGGGGCAGCCGATGCGGCGCGCGGGAAGGTTCATCAAACTGGTTTGCTGCGGGGCGCTGGACTGCCTGCAGAGCGTACCCAAAGAAATTTTACACGATAAAAAAGTAGGTATCTTTTTGTCTACCGGTTTGGGAAATATCGATGAAATTCTTCCGTTCATCACTCAGGTGTTCAAGCATGACGGCGGATTTCCCAGCCCCAATCAGTTTGCCAATTCCGTGAGCAATGCCGCTGCCTTTTTTCTGGCGCGTGAGGCGGGTGTAAAGGGTATTATTCTGACTATTTCTGAAGAGGAATTATCTTTTGAATCAGCATTATGGCTGGCGCAAACCTATCTGGAAAGTGGAGAGATCGATTTGGCGCTGGTCGGTGGCTGCGATGTTTTCACGCCTACGGTGGCAGAATCGCGCGAAAGAATGAATCTGACAACGGATAATTCCCGCCTGCTTCCGGTCGGCGAAGGAAGCTCCTGGCTGTTGGTAGGGCGCGGTGAGCAGCCCAAGATTGGTGATATTTTAGCCGGTGCACTTTGCGCCTCCGGAAAAAGTTGTTTCGCCCGCAAACAATTTACCTGGTATGGAAACAAAAGAAAAACATTTTCTGCCCGGCTTCCGCGTGAAGGATGAGCAAATAGATATCTGGAAGAATAAAAACAACTGGCAAGTGCATGATTATTTGCCCTGCTGCGGTATTCATCCAGTCGCCTCCGCTTTTGGTATTGCCCATGCTCTTCAGTCAAAAAAGACCGGCTGTTTCCTCCATTACAATGTTAACTCTGCCGGACGGCAGGCGTTTATCCTGGCGCGGAAATAAGAAAAATATCCCGTTTATTTATCCCGGTAATGAAGATTTTGACAAATCATAAAAAGAGAATCGTCCTTGTTCATCCGCGGGGCTTCAACTGGTTCCCTGGAAAGCGCGATATTACCGATATCGCCAACCGGATGGTGCCGCAGGGGCTTCTTTCCATTGCCGCGTATTTAATGCGCGAGGGGCACGAGGTTTTTGTTTACGATTGCCTCGGCGCCGAAGTTTCTTTTGACCTGAATAAACAGGCCAAATCTATTTTTAATTATCAGCCGCATATCATCGGATTTTCCGCCACAACTTCATCATTCCCCGATGCCGCAGAGCTGGCGCAAAAAATCAAGGAACAAGCGCCGGAGATTGTAACCGTCTGCGGCGGAGTTCATGTATCGGCGCTGGAAGGAAAATTACTGCGCGACTATCCGGCATTTGATTATCTTGTCGCGGGCGAGGGTGAAATCACCATGTCGGAGCTCGCCGCCGGGAAAATGCCCGCCGAAATTCAGGGCTTAATCTGGCGTGATGGAGAGGAAATTGTTACTAACGCGCCGCGGACTAAAATTCCCGATATGGACAATCTGCCTTTTCCCGCCTATGAAAAATTGCACGGTTTCCCCCATGATTATCATTTGCCGCTTTTTAGCTATATCCAGACGCCCGGCGCCACGATGATAACTTCGCGTGGCTGCATGTATCAGTGCTCTTATTGCGACCGGTCGGTTTTTAAAAAAGGATTTCGTTATAATTCTGCCGCTTATATTTATGAACACATGAAACATCTGCGCGAAAAATTCGGAGTGCGGCACATCAATATTTATGATGATTTATTTACGGCAAACCGCAGGCGTATCGTCGAGCTTTGCGAGAAGCTTACGCGTTTTCCGCTGGGCGTAAATTTCAACTGCGCCGTGCGCGTGGGCTACACTGATGATGAATTGCTGCAGATGCTCAAAGACGCGGGATGCCTGATGGTTTCGCTGGGCATTGAATCCGCCGATCCGGAAATGCTCGCGCGGCATAAATCCGGCGTGTCGCTTGATGACGTGCGCGATACCGTAGCCCGTATTCAGAAAGCGGGTCTGCGCGCGAAAGGTCTTTTTATGATGGGGCTTCCGGGAGAGACGGAAGAATCAATCCGGCGCACTTCTGATTTTATTATTTCTCTGGGCCTTGACGATATGAACATGGCCAAATTCACGCCGTTTCCCGGCGCGCCGCTGTGGGCAAATATTCGGGAAGAGGGAGAGTTTAATGAGAACTGGCGGCTGATGAACTGCCTGAATTTTGTTTTTGTTCCCAAGGGAATTTCTTCCAAGCGCGAGGCTCGATCAACTGTATAACGAACATGTGAAGCGCTTTTACTCCGATTCGGGCTGGCGCAAAAAATTCCGCCGTCGTATCTGGGAGCACCGCAAAAGCCTTATGTATTTACTGCGCCATCTGCCGTCTTTCTGGTCGGCCAAAAATCAGTTTGAACCGGAAAAATAAATCATCTGTCACTGCGAGTCCGCCAAAGACAGAGCCTGCCCCGGACTCTGATCCGGGGAAGCAATCGCTGTTATGATTGACAGGCTCTATCAAACCATGTTAAATCGCGGCAACTTCTATAAAAAACGGTTGCCCCTGTAGCTCAGAAGGATAGAGCAACGGATTCCTAATCCGTGTGCCGCGCGTTCGACTCGCGCCAGGGGCACCATTAATATCAACTGTCCGTGCAACAAAAAAGCTACCTACCAGCCACATGAAAATAAATACCTCTATAATTTAAAAATATTCTTGACATAATTATTTCCGCGTGTATTGTATATCGAACGTCCGTTATAAATAAAAATTCGGCACCGTTTTTACGGATCTCCGAGAAGGAGGGCAAGATGCACAAATCCCTGGATGGTCTGTTTGTTTCGACGCGCGAATCAATTGATGAGGAAGAGCAGCGCATCGTCAACACCGTCAGGAAGTGGGCGGATAGGGAGATTATAGACAAGCGCCTTTCCTACCTTGAACACTACGACCGGGAATTCGCCGCGAAGCGCCGGATGCTGCTGATGGACATCGGGCTCCAGCGTCTGGTCCTGTCCGAGAAGGATGGTGGCTTCGGCTGGAACAGCGTCACCCGCGCCTCCGGTCTGGCAACTGTTCTGATGGAGATCGGCCGGGCTGACGCCTCTACGGCCTACCTGTCCGCGCTTCAGTTTACTACCATTCTCGCTTCCGGCGCTGACAACGCAACATCAGTCGGTGCTTTGATATCAAACTTTTACAGTTCCGATCGGCCTGTAAACCCGGCATTGATTTTGCCTGGTTCAGGCTCTCTGGATGAACAGACACCACTGTTTTTCGGCCGCTCCATCAACGTCCGTCTCATGCATGAAGGTAACAACAACATACTTGCTGGTAACAATATCCGCCCCACCGGTTGCGGCGCCATCGCCGATCACTTTTGCGTGGTCTGCGCGGACAGTGAGGGCAAACCATGTATAGCTATCGTTCCCGCTGACGCCCAAGGTGTACAAAGAGGCAACATTCTCAAAGAAACCGGCCTCAACGCCTGCGCCAACGCCGATGTCACGTTCAATCATGTCCAGATTCCAACGGGAAGCCATTCTCGAAGGAAATGAAGCCATCGAGAAGCTCTATACCTGGCTGAACCTCCTTCTCGGAGCGGTCAGCATCGGCGCCACCATGAACTTCTTCGAAATTGTCTATGACTGGGCCAACACGCGAACCATCAAGGGCTGGTAGCATCATGAAGGAAAATCCCCTCTGCGCCTCCGTCCTTGCCGATGTGGCCGAGGAAATCGCTATCGCCCGCTTTCTCACGGATGATCTTGCCCGTCTCATCGCCAGGACGATAGGCACCAATGGACAAGAATTGCAGCATGTCTATACCATGTCTCAAATATTGGGATACCGGATACAGCAAGGGGCACTGCGTGCCGTCAACCGGGGGATGGAACTAATGGGGTCAGCCGGTTATGCCCGGGAATGGCATGCGGAAAAACACTGGCGAGACATCAAGACGATCCAGTCATACCTGTGCGGCGTCGGGGCAGAAGTGCCAGTCAAATTACATACAGCGCGGTTCTTTTTCGACTGCAAAAAAATCTAGGGGGGATAATCATGAAAAGCATCGACGATTTTTCACGGCCGGAAGAATATATTTCGCCTTTGGATAAACACTTTCGAAGCGCGGTCCGCGCCTGGGTGGATAAAGATGTCCTGCCCTACCGCCGCCGGTTTGACGAGGACTGGAAAGAACACGCTCTCATCGAACCCGCTTTCGATACCCTCATGGCCAACAAGGGGCTTGGCATTCAGAAGGCCCTGTTTCCCCGCCGATCTGGGTGGCTGGGGGCTGGGACAATCGGACTATGCCTTTACTATCGCCTGCACTCTGGCCGAAGAAGTCGGTCGCGCCGATACCGCGATGGCGGTGGCTTTCATGGTTACTTACTGGCCACTGACAGCAATTCTTGTGGAACCTCACGTCAATCGCCGACTTGCGGCTCATTTCGCGCCGATGTTCTGCAACTCCGATAAGGCTGTTTTTGCGGCACTCGCGATGACGGAGCCCCAGGGCGGAGCCGATATCGAAAACATGGAACTGCTTGGTGGAAAGACGATCAAGACAACCGCCCGCCTCGATAACGACGAATGGGTCATCAACGGTCACAAGCTCTGGCCAACAAATACCGCAGGTGTCGGGCAGCTTTTTGGCGTGCCCTGTACAACCCGTGTTGGCTCCACGGATCCAAACGACTTCGCCCTCATCTTCGTCCCGGCGGACGTCAAAGGGGTCACCCAGGGCGGACCTTATGAAAAGGCGGGCATGGCCGCGGACAAAAACGGAGATTTATGGTTTGAGGACGTTCGCGTTCCCGCCTGGTATCGCGCCCACGGTCCGGGAAAAGACGCGCAGGTCTTTAAGGAGATAATTCCCTGGGGACTTGTGGGCAGTATGGGATTTCTCGTCGGGGCCATGATGAATCTTTATGAGGTTCTTTACGAATTTGCATCGACCAGAACCTACGGTAACAGGCCCCTCAAGGAAAATGACGCCATCGCCGGGTTTATCGGTCGCATCGCCGGAGACATTGAAGTCTGCCGGATACTTGCCTATGAAGGTGCCCGAATAGGTGATCGACGAAACCGCCCATACGGCCACCCGCTTTATTCCGAGGAAGTCCTCGCCAAACTCCGCAACCTCAAGGATTTTGTCTGCGACAGGGCTGTGGAGAACTTCGGCAGGGCAATGGATGTTCTGGGCCTTTACGGGCCGGACCGGCAATACGATATCGAAAAGCACTGGCGGGACATCAAGATCATCCAGCTCTGGATGGGCGGCAAGCAGCTTTGCCAGATGGAAGCGGCGCGGTATTTTTACAATTGCAAAACCCTTTAGTTGCGAATTCGTATACTGTATTAACAATTTGGTAAAATATTTTTTCAAAACTTTAGAATAAGCAAAATTCTCCCTCTGCAGAACGCGCGGCATTTAGAGTAGAGAATTTTGATGAGGGTTAAAAATAGTGAATCAGCCGTTCATTTGCCACCTTTTCTTGATTCCCTCCCGCGGGGGGAGAGGAAATGTTATTGGCTCCGGCTTCGCCGTGTCAGGAGGATAGAAATGGAAGCAGGAAATATAAATAAGGGCGTCATTGACCTGGCGGATCGTATCTTGAAAGAACTTCTGAAAAAGCCCTCCTTCAAAGACAGCGTCCGGACAGTATTGACAAACATCGACCCGGAATCGAGCCCACGGTTGGTCAGAACACTCATGTGGCAGGATCCGGAGTTCTTCCTCGGCCTTATCAGCTCTCTGCCCACTGTTGTCAATGCCGCTCTTTCGGGCATCGACGAGCTCCTCATCCAACTTCAAGAAAAGATGTCGCCCCTGCTCCTCCACGACTTCCTGCGCTCCATGGTCTCCTCCGTGGACAGGGAAACCTTGGAACGCATCATCAAAAACGGCAAGGAACTTTCCGTAATTATCTTGGCCATAGCGGACGAAGTGTTGAAAGAGAACGCCGATCAACCAAAAGCTGAAAAATCCGTAACTAAAACCGAACCAACCGCAGATGTAGCAAAGAGCAGTGTGATCAAGGAAATCCTCTCAACCCCCATCATCAAGGATCTCATCCGCGCAAACCTGAAAACAGCTACCAACGAAAGCGATCCATCTCTTGTCCGGACGCTCCTGTGGGAAGATCCCGAAGTCTCCCTTGCCGTGCTTTCGAGCCTGCCCCACCTCGTGAACCGCTGCACCGGCGCCCTTTCCGAAGGAGGTCGGGAGCTTGACGAAAAATTCTCTCCGGAACTTCTCAAGAGTTATCTGACTGCCATGGGCAATGATATCGACATAGACCGGCTCAAAGTCTGCGCCGAAGTTTGGGGAAGGATCATCTCGAATCTCTGGGAATCCTCGCCTGAGTTCAGGCAAACTGTTGCTGATTATCTGTCACAAAATCTCCCCCGCGTTCTTGGGAAAGGCATCACGTCCGCCGCCAGCTTCATTAATGAAATTAACCGGCAGGATCCCCGCGCCGTATCCCGCTTTGTATCGAAAACACTGGACAACACAGACAAAAAAGAAGCCGAAGCGGCGGCAGGTATTTTGTTCAACGCAGTTCTGGACCATAAGTCCCGCTTTATGTCCTGGAAGTCGCTATGGCGATTTTTCCGCGATCGGCGTCGCAGCAGGAAATCATAATAAAGGAAATAAAAAATGCCCAAAATTGTGGATCATGATGAGTACCGGGAAGAGATGCTCGAAAAGTGTTTTCATTTTTTCAGCCGCAAGGGTTATTCCAAAGTAACTATGAGAGAAATTGCCGATGAGATCGGCATATCCACGGGGACTCTCTATCACTATTTTTCCACCAAGGAGAATATCCTCGGTGAGTTGATTGCCTGGGCGGGTGAAAAAAATGTGAACGATTATATCAGCCGGGTCAAGCCTGCCGATAGCATTCGGCAGCGCTTTAAACTGATTGTGGATTTTTGGAAGGAAAATGGCAATTTCTACCAGAATATAATGCTGCTGACAATTGATATGCAGAGGAACGCGAGCGATGAGCAGTACGGTAAAGTCTATGCGTTTTTCTCGGATCGCTATTCAGTTGCCATGTCTGAACAGCTCAACATCTCGCGCGAGTTCGCCATGTTCATTTTTATTCATTTTCTCGGCGTAACTTTCCATTCTTTGGCCACACCAGGAAAAGAAGAGTATGAACGCCAGATCGATGTATTCAGCACGATGATAGAACCACTCATCGTGAACGCGTCTGAGAATATCGGACAGTCAGTGGAAAAAATCCAAAAAGTAATCGCCACGATGCTGATGAAGAATTCTTCTCCCGGCGGAGAGGCTGTTTTTAAAAAAGAAAAGAGCGCTATGAACAAGGGGGGACGTTCCCGATGATCACAGTTATGCCGAATCAAGACAAGAGACAGGAAAAGGAAGTCCGACAACAACAGGCGTTTTTAGATAATCTGGCGCGCTCCTTTGTCCGTACCGCTGAGTTTAAAACAATCATGCGGTCCGTGGTGCCGGAAGTTGCGTCACAATGGGCGGGAAAAAACCCGGTAAAGAAAATGGTTGCCGGCATTATAGATAAAAACATTCAGAAGAGTTTTGCCCGGGAAGCGGTTGAGAGCCCCTCGTTGATCAACGCCATTCTGGGAGTTCTGGATAGCGCTTTGAAAGAGGCCATCACGCTGCCAGACGAAGAAAAATTGCGCCTTGCGGCAACGCTTGCCGGAAGAATTGACGCCGGGATAATCGGCAGCATTATAACGCGCATGGTCGTGCTGGTTAACAATGTCCATGCTGCCGCGCCTGTCTTTATAAGCGAAAATGTTAGGGGGAACTTCCGCCGCTTTATTGAGTCCGTTGATTTCGGCGAGATAAAGGAAGCTGTGGACGGCTCTCATGAAGACTTTACAGCTATGGCAAGAATGGCCAATGAGGAGATGTGGCGTTATCCGGCCAAGATGATTTGTCTGTTATCACTGCTGCCCGCCGCTGTGAACATGACCGTATCGGCAGTAAAGGAAACCCTGAAGCCCATTAATGACCAGGCCCCTGACGTCATAGCCGACGTCATTTTTTCTCTTATGCGCAGTCTCAACGGCAAGGAGGCAGGAGAACTTGTCAATGGCCTGGCCGAAGTTATCCGCCAAACCCATACGGGGAGCGCCCTCATCGGCGATCAGGGACTACCCCAATTCGACGCTGACATACGGAACATCCTTAGGGACTTCGCCTCCGCCCTGGATCCCGAGGTGCTCGTAAAGGCACGAACAGCACTGGCCCAAGACTTGGAGTCCATCCGCAATGCCTGGACGGAGACGATGGCCCAGCGGCCGGATTTGTTTCTGGCAAGCCTGCGACAGACTGCGGATGGTCGGAATTCCCAGATCCGGGCGACAAGAAGGGAAGTGAGCCTTCTTGCGGACATGCCGGAAGAAGAGGTTAATAATGTCCTTTCCTCAGGCCTGTCAAATCTGGATACACAGGAACTGGGAGAAACGATTAATGTGGTCCTGCGTCTCCTTAATTCTCTAAGACGTTCCCATCCGGAGGCCATCCCCCGTGTTCTTGCCGGGGTAGCCGCGACAATTGATACGGATGAACTCAATGAGGCGTCCAGGTGGATCGTCTCTTCCGCGGTTGACGCCGTTAAGCCCGTGGCCGGGGCTGTCATGCCCGCGCTGATAAGGGGACTAGCCGAATTGCTCACACCGGAATCCGGAGATGATAGTGAAGAAATAAAAGCCGCCCTCGCCGCGCTGAAAAATGCAGTTCAGGGGGTGACGCCATGATGGATGACTTCCGAGAATCTTCAACAATACTATTCAATAGCCACGTCCAGGACTGGAAAGCCGGTGGCGGCAGCGTCGTAGGTTATACCTGTTCCTATGTCCCCGACGAGATCTTTCACGCGGCGGGCATTCTCCCCTACCGCCTGCGGGGGATCGGGGCTAAGGAAATGAACATCGGCGATGCCTATTTCGGCCCCTTCATCTGCAGTCTGCCCAAGTGCCTTTTGCAATTAGCCGGCGAAGGGAAATACGATTTTTTGGACGGGGTCATCGTCACCCCGGGCTGTGACTCCATGCGACGCCTTGATGACTGCTGGCGAAAAGCGGGTGAGGATAGATCGGAAACTCTCCCGTCGTTCTTCTTCCATTATGCCGTCCCCCACAAGACGGCCGATTATAGTTTGAAGTGGTTCATTGAGGAAACACAGCGTCTGAAGGCCGCCGTTGAAAAACATTTTAACGTCACCATTACCGATGAGCAAACTCATAATGCCATTGACATCTACAACGAAGGTCGCCTGCTTCTGTCGCGCCTTGATACCCTGCGCTGCGCCACAGATGTAGCCATTTCGGGTGCCGATGCCCTGGCTGTAGTCCTGGCCAGTACGACGATCCCACGCAAGACATTCAATCGTCTGCTCACGGACCTGATTGCTCGGCTCGAAGCCGGCACTGACAGGATCCGCGGCAGAAAGCGTCTCATGCTTGTCGGCAGCGCCAACGACGATGTGGAACTGGTCCGACTCATCGAAGGCGACGAGGCTGTTGTCGTGGCAGATAACCTCTGCTTCGGCGCCCGCTTCTATGCTGATCTCGTGGAAAAAGACGGTGACCCGGTTGCCGCTCTGGCTAAGCGCTATCTCTTCCATAACGACTGTCCGCGCATGTTCGGAGACTATAAGGGCCGCCTTAAAATTTTGAAAGAGAAGATTGAACGTGCCGCCGTGGACGGCGTGATTCTGCAGAACATCAGGTTTTGCGACCTCCACGGATCGGAAAACGGCATCTTCGAGAGGGACCTCGAAGCAGCGGGCATCCCCTGCCTGCGGATCGAGCGGGAATACGGCCCCCTGGTGGAAACGGGAAGAATCAGGATGCGGATCGACGCCTTTCTGGAGAGGTTGGAAAAATGAGAAAAGAACTGAAAGAATATCCATTTGACTGGATGCTGTGGCGGACCTTTGTCGCCGCCGCCCGCATGAAGGCAGGCAGCGAGAAGGAATATCATCATGCTGTAAATCAGCTTCCCTACTTCCGTGGCGTCCTTGACGCGATCTATGGTATCGGTGAACCGGGAAGACTTTTCATCGAGATGGTTGCCGAATATTTGGAAAAGATCATCCATGCCCGAAAGCGTGGACAGAAGACCGCCATCACGACTTTCTGTTTTTCACCCGCCATCTTTTACGCCCTCGATATTGTCCCCATCACCCTGGAGCTGGTGACCGTCGCCATGAGCGCCACTTACAAGCGGGGAACGGCAGATTTTCTCGACTACTGCAACGAGGTCGGCTTTACAGAAACATCCTGTTCATCTCAGCGCGGGACGCTCGGTGCATATCTGGCGGGAAACGGCGTGGCCATCGACATGGTCGTGGCGGACAGCCCCGGCGTGTGCGACACAAACGTCAACGCCTTCGCCTTCGCCTCGGCCTATCTGGACAAACCTTTTTTCCAGCTCAACATGCCGCCGGATCTCACAGGAGCGCGTTCCACGGAATATCACCGCGCCGATTACCGCGCCCTGATCGCCTTTCTGGAAGAGCAGACAGGAAGAAAACTCGACACGGAAAAACTCCGGAGCATTCTGGAAGAGGTGGGCAGACAGGATCTTCTCATGGCAGAACTCGAAGAGCTTCAGATACTGGTGCCCAATCCGCTGCCGGTCACATTCAATCTCCTGATCTATGCCGGCCGGTTTCTGTTCGCCGGCATGCCGCAATGCACAAGGCTTCTCGAATCCATGCTCGCCATCGGCCGGGAAAACGCCCGGCGCAATCAGTCAGGCCTCAGCAGCGGCAAAGAAAGTCTCCGGGGTTTTTTCTGCTACATCGACCATTACGGTCAGGACCTCCGTCTCTGGGAGCTCCTGGATCGTATGGAGATCAGCTATCACGGAAACATCCTGAGCAAGATGTGGTCGCAGGATGCCCATTACGTCAAGGCTCTCGACCGCCAGGAAGATGCCTACACCATCGATACAACGGATCTGGACACACTGATCGACAGCATCGCCGATCTTAACTCCCGGATGCCCATGATCAAATCCATTCGCGGTCCCTACGACGCTCCCCAGATGTGGCTACAGGACACACTTGCCCTGGCAAAACTGCACAAGGCTGATTTCATCGTCTATAACGGAACGCCGGGCTGCCGCAACACGTGGGGCATGGTAAAACCGTTCGCCCGCGATACGGAAAAAAACGGATTCCCCACCCTCATCCTCTACTCCGATGCCTTCGATCTGCGGGTGGAATCATGGGAGACAACGGCATCGCGGATTGAGGAATTTCTGAAAGTAAGGAGACTGCGCTCATGATTACAGCAGGATGCGACGTAGGATCGCTGACATCGAAGGCGGTCATCATGAAGGATAACCGGATCGTGGCCCAGGAGGTTATCCTGTCCAGGATAAAACCGGCGGAGTCTGCCTTGACTGTTATGGAATCCGCCCTGCAGCAGGCGGGGATGACCCTGAAGGACGTCAACTTCTGTGTGGGAACCGGTTACGGCCGGGACAAAATTACGTTTGTCCAGGAGGCGGTATCGGAAATTACCTGCCATGCCCGGGGCGCCCGCTGGCTTCTGCCGACAGCGAATACTGTTATCGATATCGGTGGCCAGGATTGCAAGGCCATGCGCATCGACAAGAATGGTAAGATAGTGAAGTTCATCACCAACGATAAGTGTGCTTCGGGAACAGGCCGTTTTCTGGAAGTCATGGCCAAAATAATCGGCGTTACCCTGGACGATTTGGGAGGCCTTTCAGCAAGGGCAAAAGCGCCGATCACCGTGGCCAACGCCTGCACCGTCTGGGTCCAGGCGGATGTTATCCAACATCTCAATGACGGTGTCGCCGCGGAAGATATCGGCGCGGGTATCAACAATGCCATGGCTTCACGGATGGCCGTTCTGGCCAACAACATCGGCCTGGAGCGGGATCTGTGCATGACGGGCGGGGTCGCCAAGAATGCCGGTGTCGTCATCGCTCTGGAGAAGCTCCTGGGAATGACGATCAAACGGATCAAAAAAGTTGACCCGCAACTGGTCGGAGCCTTGGGGGCAGCTCTCATTGCCGGAGAGAAGGGCGAAAGGAGGGCAGCATTATGATCGTTGCCGGATGCGATGTCGGATCCCTGACTGCCAAGGCGGTCATCATGAAAGATGGAGAAATCCTGGCCTGGGAAATCATCCGCGCGGGAACAAAGCCTGCCCTGTCGGCTCAGGCGGTTATGGACAAGGTACTGACGAAAGCCTGCCTGGACATGAAGGATATCGCCTGGTGTGTTGGAACGGGATATGGCAGAAAACAGATTCCCTTTGCCAATAGTGAAGAATCGGAAATTGCCTGCCACGGGCGGGGGGCTGTCTGGTTTGCTCCGACGGTGCGCACAGTCGTGGATATCGGCGGCCAGGATGCCAAGGCCATCAAGGTGGATGCCGAGGGAAACGTGATCCGGTATATCTACAACGACAAGTGTGCCTCCGGAACAGGGCGGTTTCTGGAGGTCATGGCTGATGCCCTGGGTATTGCGCTGGATGATTTGGGCGAACTTGCCCGCAACGCCACGAATCCCGTCACCCTCTCCAATCAGTGTGTCGTCTTTGCCGAGACGGAAATTATCTCGCTGGTCAATGAAGGCCGCGATGTCGCCGATATCATCACCGGCCTGCACCGCGCCCTGGCCAACCGGGCGGCGGCTATGGTCGGCAGTATTGTCGCCGAACCGGAAGTAGCCATGACGGGCGGTGTAGCCAAAAACGCCGGAATGTTCAGCGCCCTGGAAACAGCGCTGGGAGTTCCCATCCGGATGATTGAACATCCACAGATTAACGGCGCAGTCGGCGCCGCCCTCTTTGCCCGGGATACCGCGGCGACAAAAGGCTGAAGGGGAGGAACACATCTATGGGGATCCTTGATGCCGCAATCGGCCAGATCGCAGACTTCATGAGCCGCCGTTATCCGGGGCAGCCAGGTACAACATTCCTTTACGATAGTAAGGGGTGTCCATGGCCAAACGGAGGTAAAAAGAACATTGTCCTGGCTCAGGATACGGGTGTAGAGTTGGGAAACCCCCGGCAGGAATCACTTTCCCTGATACTGTGGGCAGAAGGGCATTGTGTAATTCAGGATGGACGAATCACCGTAATCGGTCCCGACCTGCCGGAATCAAGGGGGCAAGAGCCTGCCCTTCGCCAAAATCGTCATGGCATCTGTTCATGGCTTTAACGAGGAAAACACCTGCGACCGGTGGCAGGAAATGGATCTCCTGCGGTTTGACATAGACCTCGCCGGTTACATGATGCGCGCTGTTTCACAGTACCAACGCGAATGGAGCCGTGTGAGCCATGACTCGCTGGATAAAGGATTTTCCTTATCCATCTTGGGCAGTGCCCTCATCGATACTATGAAGGCAAAGGAATACATCGACGCGGTGGAAATCCTCTTCGTGACGGAAAGCCCTGAGGCCGTCCGCGAACTCCGTGAGGTGGCCAACGGAGCAATGGCCATCATCGGCGCCCTGAACCGGATGAACGAAGAGATCGAGGCGGATTGCCCGACCTGCGACTACCGCGTCGTCTGCGATACCGTGGACGGATTGAGGGAAATGCACGCCGCCCGGAAAACATCATAGGAGATTACACATGGAAGCAAGACAACAAACAAAGAAAATCCACTTCTGATCGCCGTCTGCGGCAAGGGAGGCGTTGGCAAGACATCCATCAGCGCAGTCGTTGTCGAATTCTTGCGGAAAAATCAGACAGGCGCATTCTGGCCATCGACGCCGATCCGTCCGTTGGTCTGGCAACAGCTCTGGGCTTCCGTGGAAACCGCACCGTCAACGACATCCGCAACGACCTGATCGGCCGCATCGAAAAAGGGTGAAAGCGAAAACCGCCAGGCCCTTCTGGCCGCTTTGGATTACGAGGTTCTGGCCGCCCTGGAAGAAAGGGATAACGTCGCCTTTCTTGCCATTGGCCGGCCCGAGAAGGAAGGCTGCTACTGCAAGGTCAACGCCATGCTCCGGGACATCATTGAATCCGTTGCGTGGAATTTTGACTACGTGGTCATCGACGGCGAAGCGGGCATTGAGCAGGTTAACCGCCGCGTCCTGGCCACAGTCACCCATCTGCTCCTCGTCTCCGACGCCTCGGCCAAGGGATTAAAAGTTACAGGTACCATCGGCACTGTCGCAGGACTTGCGGTTCATTATGAGAAGGCCGGCTTGCTTTTGAACCGGATTCGCGACGAAGGTGAAAAAAACAGATTGTCGCTGCCACCGGAAATCCCCCTGATCGGCTGGGTTCCCGAGGACGACGAGATCCGTGATGCGGACATCGCTGGCCGAAACCTCATGGAGATAAAGCCCTGCCCCGCAATTGAAGCTGTCAGAGCAGCCATTACCGGTTTTGTGAATTAAGAAAGGTGCGGAATTGTTCGCATGGATATAGACAAATGGTTTTCAAAACTGCTGGATGATCCCGTAAACGAACTGGTTCAGAAGGCCGTGGATGAAGGACAAATCCCCATAGGCTATTTGTGCAGCTATGTTCCCGACGTTATGCTTTCCGTGGACGGGCTATTTCCTGTCCGGCTGCGCGCCCCCGGCATCGCCGGAACGGAACTTGCGGACAACTACCTGTCGTGTGTCGTCTGCTCCTATACACGAAGCCTGCTGGAATTCGCCCTGGACGGGCGCTACGATCTTCTCCGGGGTTGGGTTTTCGCCGCCAGCTGCGATCATCTCCGCCGCCTTTATGACAACCTCGAATATCTGAAAAGGCCTGGCTTCTCCCACATTCTCGATGTGCCCCACAAGACCGGCGATGCCGCCATCACCTGGTACACAGATGAGCTAAAGCTCTTTGCCAAAGCACTGACGGAAAACTTTGGTGTCGACCTGGGTGCAGAGGCTCTGACAAAGGCAATCCGGGAACACAACGCCTTCAATGCCGTCCTCAGGAAAATTGGTGAGTACCGCTGTGGCGATAAGCCGGTCATGACAGGGACGCAATATCACCGCATCGTCGTCGCGGCCAGCGCCTCGCCCAAGAAGGCTCTCCTTCCTGTTTTGAAGAAAATCAGCGATGAGCTGCCGAAACGCGATCCCCTTCCGGCATACCGCGCGCGCCTCCTCCTGGTGGGTGGGCACCTTGATGATCCCGGTTATATCGGCATCATCGAATCCGAAGGGGGCCTGGTGGTCGGCGACCGTTTATGCACTGGCTCCTATCCCGGCCTTCAGCCCATACCGGAGATTGGTGATCCTATCGCCGTGCTGGCAAAACATTATCTGACAAAGACATCCTGCCCACGCATGATGGAAGCATTTACGGAACGGGCGGAAGATATCGTTTCCCTGGCCCGGCAATGCATGGCGGACGGCGTTGTGATACAGCTTATGAAATTCTGCGACACCTGGGGTGTGGAGGCAGCCGCGTTTGTTTCTTACATCCGGGAGGCAGGAATTCCGGTACTGCGTCTGGAGCGTGATTACCGCCTGGGCGGAGAAGGACAGCTCCGGACGCGCATTCAGGCATTTATCGAAAGCATGGGCAGATAGAGGATAACATCATGCAAATCACAAAACCAGGCCTCGGCGATTATCTGGAATTCAACAAGTACAGGGCTATCAACCTAAAGAATATTGGCCTCATGGCGGCAAAACACGGCCCCTTGGACATGCACCGTGATTTGAAGCGGTATCCCTGGATATGGGATTTGCTGGAAGTCAACTCTGTTTTGAAGCGATTGGTGGTAGGGAGATCGGGGAATTACCGCAAGGCCGTTGCCATGGTCCTTTGCGGCGTTGTTGAGGGCGTAATTGAAATTCTCGAAGGAATATTCTACCGTTCAGACCGCCTGATCATGCATGAAGACCTCCTGCCTCCGGAAATCTTTCGCGCCATGGGTCTGCAGCCGTGGGTTCCCGAACTTTTGGGGATACTACTGCCCATGCTCGTTCCCGATACTATGCAGAAATATCTGGACGCGGCCGAAAGCGAGGGGATTCCGCCCGATATATGCAGCCTCCCCAGAGCGACCATTGGAATGGCCATGAAAAATGTATTCCCCGAGGTACTGGCCATCGTATCGTCCAATATGCCCTGCGACGGCGGCATGTCCTCGTACACAGTCATCGCCCGGCAGATGAAGAAGCCCGCCTATTGGGTCGACATACCCTTTGATTTCAAGAATGAACGGGCACTTGATTATTTTGCGGGTGAACTAAAAGACATGATCGCCTGGCTCGAGATTCACACACCGGGAAGAATGGACTGGGAGCGCCTCAAGGAGATCTGCGAGAAACGTAACACCATGGCCGAACTGGAGTTGGACATATGGGATATGATCCGCCACCGGCCGGCGCCTATGGCTGCCGAGGCGATCTGGATGAGCCATCTCTGGTTTTTCAACATCAATCCGGGCTATGACACCTCGATTAAAATCTTTAACGACATCAAAGCGCTGACGCAAGAGAATCTGGAAGCCAATGTAAGCGCTGTGCCAAATGAAAAATACCGTGCGCTGCTTTGGAATCCCCCGACGCTCCATTACATCGACCTTATGGTGTGGGCGGAGCGTACTTACGGCGTCAGCCTCATCCTCGACAGCATGTCCTTCAACCGCCAGCCCTTCATCGATACGTCATCACACGATTCCATGCTGAAGAGCCTTGGCAATATTATCATGCAGGGGCCGATGTCACGGCACACCCGGGGCCCGGCGGAAGCGAACTATTTTCCAGACATTTTTCACATGGTCAAACACTTTGATCTGGACATGGTCTGGGTGGCGGGACATATCGGCTGCAAAAACACCCAGGCGATGAGTGGTGTCCTGAGGGAAAAGTGCCGGGACGCGGGGATACCGCTTCTTGTCATTGACTACGATCTTATGGACTCGCGGATTACAACCAAAGAAGGCATCCAAAAGCAGGTGGGGGACTTCATGGAGAATATTATGAAGGCCAAGCGCCTCAGTTAAAAAATTATTACAGGGAGCATAAAATGAACAACGGCAGGTATTACGGAGGGTGCGATGTGGGATCCACAACGGGTAAAGCTGTTATCATCGGGCCCGCGGGCATCGTCGGTTCGTCTCTCATCCCCAGCGAGATCGACCCGGAAATTACAGCGCGCCTGGCCATGGAGAAGGCGTGTGCCTCTGTTCCCGACCTTGGCGATATCCGAAATCTGGCCTACCTTATTGGCACGGGCTACGGGCGAAACGAAGTACCATTCGCCAATGAAAACATTTCTGAAATCAGTTGCCACGCCACAGGGGTCTTTTGGTGCGATCCCTCCATCCGGACCATCGTGGACATAGGCGGACAGGACATGAAAGCCATCGCCATTGCCGATGATGGCACTGTGCGGGAATTCGCCATGAACGACAAGTGCGCCGCGGGAACGGGACGTTTCTTCGAGGCCATGAGCCGGATCTTCCGTATGGATCTGGAAGAATTCTCGAAGCTATCTATTGATGCGGGAAAACCGATTCCCGTGACCGCACAGTGCAGCGTTTTTGCTGAAACTGAGGTGATCAGTCTGCTGGCCAAACGTAATCCACCAGCCGATATCGCCGCGGGCATTCAAAACGCTGTGGCAAAGCGCTGCTTCACCCTCATCAAGCGCGTCGGCTTGAAACCCCGCCTCACCGTTACCGGCGGTTGCGCGAAAAACCAGGGTCTCCTTCTCGAACTCAAACGCATGTTTCAGATTGACATCGCCCCACTTTCCGTAGATCCCCAGCTCATCGGTGCACTCGGCGCGGCAATTCTGGCTTCCCGGAAAGGATAAAGATGTTTACTTATACCATTGCTGTTTTGGAGGATAACGCGACCTGCATCACAGCACTTATACGCGCTGATAATTTTGCAGCATCTTCAGCATTACACACTCTACCCAGCTGATCAATTTAATTGACATATAAAACAGAGCTTCTTATACTTCCTTCCACCGGAAAAAATATTTTGTCAAAAAGGGAGGAGCTCTATGGAGACTATCTGGAATAGCGGTGTTGCCTGGAACATCTTCCTTCAAAACCTGGGTATTTGGCTGAAGACGCCCATGGAAATCTTCTCCTTTTTCGGGACGGAAAATTTTTTTCTTCTGCTTATACCGGCACTCTACTGGTGCATGGAAACCAGCATCGGTATACGAGTTGCTATGATCCTTCTTTTGAGTGCTTCGGTTAACGATTCTCTTAAAATGTTTTTTCATGGTCCTCGCCCGTACTGGTATAGTACGGATGTTATCGCTTATGCTAGGGAGAGTTCCTTCGGCTTGCCTTCCGGCCATGCCCAGATTGCATTCAGTGTATGGGGAATGCTGGCAAACAGTATCCGCAAGTGGTGGGGATGGTTTATCGCAATCATGCTTATTGTGCTGATTGGTATTTCACGCCTTTATCTTGGTGTTCACTTTCCGCATGATATAATTTTCGGCTGGTTGACAGGAGGATTATTGCTATGGCTTGTGGTGCGTTTCTGGAAACCGGTCACCGAGTTTCTGAAAAAGATGAGCTTTGGACAACAAATCATGGCGTCTTTTGTTAGCTCACTGATGATTATCCTGCTCTATCTTATTCCTTTTATTTGGCTGAAATGCACAAACTGGCAACCACCGCTGGCCTGGGCAGAATACACAAATGCTGCCGTATCAATGAAAGCCGCCTTTACCACCGCCGGAACTATGTTCGGACTATTGGTTGGTCTGTCCTGGATAAACCGCCGAGGCGGGTTTGATGTCAACGGTTTTATTTGGGAGCGCATCTTACGATACGTACTTGGGCTTGCCGGAGTGCTCGTTTTCTACTTTGGGCTGAAGTTGCTTTTTGCGCTCTTTGTTTCTGGTGAAGAATCTGTTTATGCTTATATTTTGCGTTACATCCGCTATGTTCTGGTCGGAGCATGGATCTCTGCCGGTGCGCCATGGTTTTTTATCAAACTGAGCTTGGCAAGGAAATCTTCCTGATAATTTAAAGTTATTTCACAAAATGTTTGGCTGGTTTCCGCATTAAGCCTCATTTTCTTAAATATTTTAGTAGCGCCTGCCCCGACAAGATAGATTGAACATCCTTAATTGCCTTGACATGTTATGTTGATTTTCATATACAAATCACGTCTGATTTTGGCAAGTACCGCAATTGATACATGCTTCTAAGTGCCTAAAATGAATAATCTATTTATCAGTTTCTTCATGGCGATTCTTTTGTCCGCGGGTGTGGTCGGCCTGCTTCGCCTGCTACGCTTAGAATTTTACCCCACAAATATTTTTCCTCTTGTTCCTGTTTTTTACGCCCTTGTTTATGAAATCCTCGAAAGAAGAAGGCAGGAAAAGAGCAAACCAAAAAAGAACGATAAAATTATAAGTAAGCCACGCATCACCAGATTATTTGAAAATATCACCGTCAGCAGAATTCTAATCGCCATCGCCCTGAGTTTTATCATTAAGCTGGCGTTCGAATTTATTTTTCTTGTTCTTTATATCCAATCAGGGAATTCGACTTTTACTGATATTTATGCTGTACTGAATATTGACACTATCAGCAAATTCATCAGGGGTGATCATCCCTGGATTAACGGGTCGTCCGGTTTTTATAATTTATCTCTTCTTGCCCTCATCACCAGCTTGGGCACGGGTCTCTGGATTGGTTACACATCCAGAGGCAGGGCTATTGTGGAAGGAGTATTTGTCGGCGCGGCGTTCACCTTGATTACCGCCGTTACCAATATGCTGGTGCTTTACCGGGAAATTGAACAGGTGGCCAATCAGATGGCCGAGACAATGGGTTCCGGTGTGCGGATAGGGCTGGCCGCGGTTTTAGCCGTGCAGGTACTCCTTTTCGGCTTCTGGTCGGGCGTCGCTTATCGGGCAAAAATGAGACGCAGGAAAATTGCCGCCTCGAAAAAACCCATAAAAAAACTCAAAAAAAACAATCAAATTTCCGCAAAAAAGAAAAGTTTGCTGAAGCGCTAAAACGCCCTGTTAACAATTTGTCCGGACGTTTGTCCTTATACTCTTTTGATTGACGAAATCATATAAATATGCAAAATTCCACGTCTATATTTCACGGGTGAAGGAATATTTTGTAATGTCGCAGGCAAACGGCTGTAACGCAACAGATATCAATGGGCAAAAGAGCCTTGGCAGAAAGCTGGCAGAGCCTTTTGATGCAATCGGCAGGGCAGTTATTAATTGGATTGACACTTTGGGCTCAGCGACAATATTTCTTTTTTTGGCCCTGTGGAAAACTTTCCGCGCCAGGCAATTATCCAAGGTAATTCATCAAATCTATTATGTCGGAGCAACGTCCACCGCCATCATCATGCTGATAAGTTTGTTTACCGGCATGGTTTTAGGCCTGCAGTCCTATCACGCCCTTGTAACCTTCGGTGCGCAGGGGGCAGTGGGCACGCTGGTATCCTTATCTTTGATTAGGGAACTGGGGCCGGTGCTTACAGCCATTATGATTACGGCGCGTGCCGGTTCGGCAATCACGGCGGAAATCGGCATCCAGCGTATATCCGAACAGATTGACGCTTTGCGCACTATGCGGATTGATCCTCTCCGGCACATTGTCAGCCCGAGAGTTGCCGCGGCGATTATCAGCTTTCCGCTGCTTACGACTGTCTTTGATCTTATCGGTATGATCGGCGGCTATATTTCCAGCGTCATGTTACTGGGTCTTAACGCGGGTGTTTATATGAACAGTATTTATGCCAATGTGGGTTTGAAAGACATTACCGATGGATTGATAAAGTCCATTGTTTTTGCGGTTATCGTTGCTACGGTTTGCTGTTATCAGGGGTATTATGCCCATATTCGCAAGGACAGTCATGGAGCCAAAGCTGTTGGTATGGCGACGACATCGGCTGTTGTGATTTCGTGCGTGCTGATTCTTGTTTCAGATTACGTGGTAACTTCAATTTTAATGTAGAGATTTTATGACCACGCCGTTAATTGAATTCAGAGATGTAAAAAAATGCTTTGGGGCACTTAATGTCCTCGATGGCATTGATCTCAAAATATATGAAGGCGAAGTGACAACGATAATTGGCTTAAGCGGTTCGGGCAAAAGCGTTTTACTCAAGCACATTATCGGTTTGCTTACCCCTGATAGCGGAACGATTCTTCTCCGCGGAAAATCTGTGGCCGAAATGACGAAGCAGGAAATTAAAGACGCGCTTTCCAAAATGAGTTATATGTTTCAGGGGAACGCTCTTTTTGATTCATTAACTGTTTATGAAAATATATCTTTACCGTTGGTGGAGACATCTAATCTGAAAAAGGAAGAAATTCACCAGCGGGTTATGGCGCGTGTGGAACAGACCGAGCTTACTGAGGCGATCGATAAATATCCGTCACAGCTTTCCGGCGGCATGCAAAAAAGAGCTGCCCTGGCGCGCGCCCTGGTTACTGATCCGAAAATCGTTCTTTTTGATGAACCGACAACGGGCCAGGATCCCGTGCGCAAGAACGCGATACTGAGCCTGATTGCCCAGTATCAAAGAAAATTCGGATTTACCGCTATACTGGTAAGCCATGAGATTCCGGATGTTTACTTTATTTCCAATCGCGTCCTCGCTCTTTATGAAAAAAAAATTGTTTTTCAGGGCACGCCGGAAGAATTGGAAGAATTTGACCATCCCTTCAACGATGAAGTTATCAGCAGCCTGGAATCTCTGCAAAAAGAATTGACAGGCCTTTATTCCAAAAGGCAATTTAAGGTTCTCAACAGCGTCCAGATGAAACGTAAAAAATCAGGTGAACCTTACGCGATTGTGGTGTTTAAGCTGGTGGATATTAATTACATTATCTCCGGTTTGGGGCCTGATGTTGTACATGAGGCTCTAAGTCGCTTATATGCTTACATAGATAAACACTTCGGCATCATCGGCGGTATTTCCACCCGTTTAAACACCGACGAAATTGTCACCATGCTGCCCCATTCTGATATCGAGGAAGCGCAAAGCATCCTGGAAGATTTTGTAAAAGATTTTCATGGGCAGGGCATAAAAGATATCTGGAGATGGGCGGGCGTGCGCAGAAGGGTGGCGATGTCCGGTTCGGTAACATTCACCATTGTTGCGGGTATTGCCGAAGGAAAGCCCGTTACAGAAATTGAAACAGTTATAGAAGCGGCAAGAACAAATCAAAAAGAAATTTGGTCGGCGACAATGGGCCGCGGGGGAGTGAATATATGAAAAAATATAAAATTGAAACGATTGTGGGAATATTTGTAGTTTTGGGGTTGATCTGTGTGGGATACATGACGGTTAAACTGGGCAATATTTCTCTTTTTGGCGATAACACATATCGCCTGGTCGCTCGTTTTAACAGCGTGTCTGGAATGAGAATAGGTAATGAAGTTAATATGTTTGGCATTCAGGTTGGGAAAATATCTAAAATTACTATCGATCAGGAAACGCAAAGAGCGGTAGTTGAATTAAAAATCACAAATGGTATAAAAATTTACGACGACGCCATAGCTTCAATCAAGACAGAAGGATTGCTGGGTGACAGTTACCTGAGCATTGATCCGGGAGGCGCGGGTGAAGCGCTTAAAGACGGCGATTTAATTATCGAAACTCAGTCGCCGGTGGACATAATCGAGCTAATAAGCAAATATGCGTTTGGTGACGTGAAAAAATAAAATCAGGAGGAAAAACCCAGGAGGTTTAAATAATGAAAAAACAATTAGCGGGATTTATTATAGCACTGATAATTTTTGTATTTGTTTTTCCGGTATACGCGGAAGCTCCGATAAAAGTGGTCGAGACAAATGTTAATAAAGTTCTGGATGTCTTACGCGATCCAAAACTTAAAGCCGCCTCGGCAAAAGAGGTAAAGACGCAGAAGCTGCGGGTCATTTATAAAGGAATGTTCAATGAGCTGGAATTTTCCCGAAGAACATTGGCAAGAAACTGGAATCAATTTACTCCCGCGCAGCGAAAAGAGTTTGTTGATCTTTTCGAGCAGGTGCTGGAAAAAACTTATCTGGATAAAATCCTATCCTATACCAACGAAAAAATCGAATTTTACAAAGAAATAATGCATTCGGACAAGCAGGCCGAGGTGCAGACAAAAGTTGTCACGTCCTCGCAGGAAATACCGATTTTTTACAGAATGATCCTGGCGGACGGCAACTGGAGAGTGTATGATGTCGTGGTAGAAAATGTCAGCCTTGTTCAAAACTATCGCACGCAGTTCAACGACATATTGGCTAAGAACAACCCGGAGCATTTGTTGGAAATTCTGCGCAAAAGGGTAAAAGAACAATAAGCAAAATATTGTTCGGGGCGCATAGTTACGGCGGTACTTAATCTATTTTAAGGATTTTGCCTTATGAAATATTATTTGGCTTTCATTTCAGTCTGCATTTTTCTTTTTATGGGATGCGCGCACACTTCTAATTATTCATTTTCGGCGGCGCCGCTCGCGGAAGAGTTTAAATTAAAAACACTTCTGGTATCTTCTGAAACGGAATCTGGCGATAAAAAAAGCGGCATTGATGAAGATTATTATGAAGATGATGAGTATGATGACAGCACGGAAACCGAAAAAGCAAAAATAGCGGATCCCATTGAGCCGTTTAACAGGGCGATGTATCATTTCAATGATAAGCTCTACTTCTGGGTGCTTAAACCGGTGGCGCAGGGATATAAATTCGCAGTTCCGGAACCAGGCCGAATCGGCGTAAGAAATTTATTTTCTAATCTCAAAACTCCCACGCGATTTGTGAGCTGTCTGCTGCAAGCTGATTTTATAGGAGCGGCCACGGAAGCGTGCCGTTTTACCATTAATACAATCTGGGGCATTGGCGGGTTGCTTGATCCTTCCGCCGGCGAGGAAATAAACCTGCAAAAGCAAAACAATGATCTGGGGCAGACTCTAGGCTTTTACGGGGTAGGGCATGGTTTTTATATTGTCTGGCCGATACTTGGCCCATCGAGCCCGCGTGATTCAGTGGACATTGTCGGAGATTATTTTTTATATCCGGTTTCCTATCTCGAACCTTTTTATGTGCCGCTTACTGTTCGCGCGTATGAAGAAGTAAACAACACTTCATTGCGCATTGGCGATTACGAATCATTAAAAGACGCGGCCATCGATCCCTATATCGCGATGCGTGACGCTTACGCGCAATACCGGCTAAACAAAATAAAACAAAGAAGGTTAATATTTGAATCTTTCTGGGGCGGTCAGTCAAAATCCGCTGATGAGCCGCAATCAATAGAAAACAGATAAAAGGGAGGAAATCCTACGAAAAAATATCTAATTTTTATCAGTTTGTTTTTATTTGTAATATTTACCGGGCAGGGCTTTGCAGGCGGATTGTTCGGCGCCCCTGAACCTGTTTCGAAAAGCGAGGGAGGTTTGCATACCGCCATCGGTTATTGGTTTGGCCAGACCAAATATGAAAAATCCGCCAGCGTGCTGATGCGGCAAAACCAGATATATTCGGAAGCCGGCTACGGTTTTAATAAATACGCTGATATATACGCTCGTGTGGGCATATCGGATTTTGAAATCAAAGATATTTTCTCTTCGCGCAGCGCCACAACTAATCATGACGATTTTAAAGACAGATGGAATTTTTTCGGCACGCTGGGGGCAAAAGGCTTTTATCCGATAAATTCGATTATCGGCGTGGGAGCTTTTGTGCAGGGCACTTATTACTTCGGCAAATTTTATGATGATGTCGCCGGGATCGAAAGTGGAACACCATTTACCGCGGAACTTAAACTGAAAAATCTTTGGGATATCAGCGGCGGTTTGGGGCTGCAAATAACTGCTCCTTTAGGCATAAAATTATACGTGGGCCCCTACGGTTATTATTCAGAAGTAGTTTTTTATCCGAAAACAATAGTTGCCGGCCTGCCGTTTATGTCGGGTAAAGGTAAACTTAAAAGCAAGGCAAACTGGGGTGGATACGGAGGCTTTATAATACCTCTAGGCAAAGGGTTTAAAGTTAATGTGGAAGGGCAGTATTCCGATAGATTTTCCGCCGGAGCTGCCGTAACATATACATATTAGATTAAAGAATTAAAGGATAGTTATGACAAATTTAATTTTCATCATAATGGTTGGTTGCGGTGTTTTGAGTCTGTTTTTTTTCATCTTAATGTTTGTGGCTATTAAAAAAAGAAAAATTATCGGTTCGACAATAAGTTTGTTGGTCGCGCTTCTTTGTCTGGCGCTGGCCGCTTTGTCCGGAACAATTACCGTGGCGACAAAAGGTTATCTCGCCCTGACGCACGAAGAAACCGCGGCGATCGTAACGACCCAACCTCTTGGGGATAAAGTATTCATGGCCAATTTTGAATTTCCTGACGGACGTAAATCGTCCTACCGCCTGGCAGGAGACGCCATATATGTTGACGCGCATATCCTTAAATGGAAACCACTTGTTAATATACTTGGCCTGCACACAGCCTATGAATTGGACCGGGTGGCCGGACGTTACATGGATATTGAAGAAGAAATAAAAAGACAGCGCAGTATATATCTGCTCGCTGAAAAGAAACCGTTGAACATGTTTAATCTGAGAACAAAATTTTCTTTTTTAGAGCCGTTTCTTGATGCCGAATATGGATCCGCTGTTTTTGTTGAATTAAAAAAACCGGCTAAATTTGAAATAAAAGTTTCCACAACCGGTCTTTTAATCAGAGAAATATCCTCCTGAAAAGTAAAAACGCGCAGATTTGATGTGCGGCAGGAACCGCTAAATGACAAGGAGAGAAAAATGACATTTGCTGAGCTTTTGCAAAAAAGAAGGTCGGTGCGTGATTATGAGCAAAAAGCCGTCGTAATTGATACTATAAATGAAATCCTGCAGGAAGCGACGCTGGCGCCTTCGGCCAGCAACAATCAGCCCTGCCGGTTTGTGGTGGTTAACTGCCGGGAGACCATCAAGAGGCTCTCCGATGAAAGCAAGACCAATCTGCTGAAAGATTTTGAACAAAAGAAAGCGAGTATGAGCCCAGAGTATGTTGAGCTGCTCAAAAATGAAAAGTTCAATGTATTCTACAACGCCCCGTGCGTGATTTATATTGTCGGCGCCAAAGTGGTGCATTCGCTGGATATCGATTGCGCGCTGGCGGCAAGCTACGTCATGTTTGCCGCGGCCGCCAGAGGCTTGGGCACCTGCTGGATTGGCCTGGGTGCGCACATTCGTGATCCGAAATTAAAAGCGGAGTTGGGGATGGACGAAAACCTGCGGATTGTCACGCCGCTGATTATTGGTTATCCCAAAGAAATTCCCGCACCGTCCGCGCGCAACGCGCCGAAAATATTGAGGGTAATCAGTCAGGCCAAGGGCTGAAAATTAAAGAGCAACGGCAAGTTTTTTTAAAAAGGCTGCGGCATCATTTGGGCAGTGGATGCGGATGATGCGGCGGCCTTTTTCTTTAAGCGCTTGCCAGTCACCCTGCGCCTGCGCGGCAAGTAGTTCGCCAAAACTCAATGAAGAACTCTCCTTTCCCAGTTCGTCAGGAATAGGGATATTCATAAGATTTTCTTCCGTAAGTTGGATAAACAGGCCACGGTTGGCGCCGCCTTTGTGCAGTTGTCCGGTGGAATGCAGATAACGCGGGCCGTAGCCGCAGGTCACAGGCAGCTTATCTTTTTTAAAGATCGCCGCGCGCAAATTTGCGGTTGCCGTATCAACTTCTTCAGAGGGGTTTAAATAAATCTGCAGGCTGGCATAATCGCCGGTTTTTTTCTGCGCTAAAAAATTGTTCAAAGCTTCGCTTATCGTTTTTCCCCTTGTATCGCCGTAAACATCGCCGTCTGAAGTGGCAAGAACCGGCGTTTCTTCATTGGTGTTTTTCTTATTTTTATACGCTTCAATCATCTTTCGCGTGTGCATTTTTGTCGTTTCGACATCCGGCTGGTCGAAAGGATTAACGCCTAAAAAATATGCCGCGACGGCGGTGGCTATCTCCCAGATGTATATCTGGCTTCCCAGGTCAAAGTCATCTTTGCTTTTTACGGTGACGACCGGATGCCCGGCGGCGCTCAAGTATTTTATCCGGGAAGAATTATCATTTTCGTTTTGGAAGAACACAAACACGCGGTCTTGTGCATAAAAAGAAACATCAGCGTCAGCTTCATCCAAAACTGGAAGTATGCCTTTTCCTTCTTTGCCCGTGCTCTCGGCGATAAGCTGTTCGAGCCAATCGCCGAATGACTTCCAGCGCGGGGGCAGATAAACGGTCAGTTTGTCGTGCCCCTGACACGCGAGCGCCCCCAGCGCCGCGCCCAGCATAATGCCCGTTTCTTCGTCAGAGGCGCCTGCAGCGGCTTGCGCATTGTGCAGTATTTTTTTCACATCAATGCCGATAATTGCAGCCGGGGCGATACCGAATAAAGAAAGGGCGCTGTAGCGTCCGCCGATATCCGGATTGTTGAGAAAGACATGAAATGGCGAAAGTTCCCATGCCTTTTTTGCCAGTGGTGATCCCTCGTCGGTGATGAAAACAAAATGTTCACCGGCGGCGGCGCCTTTTCTCTTCCATGCCTCGTTGTAGAAAAAATGGAAGAGGGAGGTTATTTCCAGAGTTGTTCCGGATTTGGAAGAAACAATAAAAATTGTTTTATTCCAGTCAATTCTTTGCGCGGTGTTGCTGATTATCGCCGGGTTGGTTGTGTCTAAAACGGTGAGTTGCGGATAACCTGACCGCGTGCCGCGTACTTCGCTGAAAACTTCCGCGGCCAGGCTTGAGCCGCCCATGCCCAATAAAATAACATCTTTTATTTTTTTGTTGATTAGGGGAGCGAGTGTGTCCCGGATGAAATCTATTTTTTTCAGAGTATCACCGGGCGCGTCAAGCCAGCCCAGGCGATTGACAATTTCGTCAGGCGAGGGACTCCAAAGTGTGTAGTCTTTTGCCCGGATGCGCCGCGCCACATCATCCTGCTGTGTTTTTTTCCAGGCGGTTTCAACTATTTGCTGATAGCTTCCCGGATAGTAATTGATCAGGGTTTTCTTCATTTTATTTCTGCCGGCTTTGAAGCAGTTCTTTGGCTTTGGAAATTATATTTTCAACGGTAAAGCCGAATTTTTCATAGAGCACCGGCCCCGGGGCGGAAGCGCCGAAAGTTTCCATGCCGATAATTTTTCCGTCAAGGCCTAAGTAGTGTTCCCAGCCTAAGGTTATCCCGGCTTCGACGGCAATTCTAGCCGTGACGTGCGACGGCAAAACCTTTTCGCGGTAATCGCGCGGCTGCTTATCGAAGATTTCCCAGCTGGGCAGGGAAACAACGCGAACTTTTTTCCCCTCCTGTGCCAATTTCTGGGCGGCCGCAAGAGTCATGGAAACTTCCGAGCCTGTGGCGATAAAAATTATTTCGGGCTCGGATGATGATTCCCATAAAATATATCCTCCCTGGCGCGCGCCGGACGCGGGTGCGCAGGAAGTGCGGTCCAACACCGGCAGATTCTGGCGGCTGAAAATCAGTGTAGTGGGCCCTTTGGTATTGGTAATCGCCAAATGCCAGGCTTCCAATGTTTCGTTGGCGTCCGCCGGGCGAAGCACGGTCATGTTTGGTACCTGACGCAGATTCATTACCTGTTCAATGGGTTGATGCGTCGGGCCGTCTTCGCCCACACCGATGCTGTCGTGTGTGAAAACAAAAATAACGCGCAGTCCCATCAGCGCGGCCAGGCGCATGGGCGGGCGCATGTAATCGGCAAAAGTAAGAAATGTCGCGGTGTAAGGAATAACGCCACCATGGAGCGCCATGCCCACGGAAACAGAACCCATCGCGTGTTCGCGTACGCCAAAGTGAATGTTACGGCCCTCGTAACTCCAGGGGCCGCCCACCATGCCGTGCAAT
Organism: uncultured delta proteobacterium; assembly: GCA_963813455.1. Lineage (GTDB taxonomy): Bacteria > Desulfobacterota > Syntrophia > Syntrophales > Smithellaceae > UBA4810. Next base: position 42,158 of record CAWEZF010000010.1, on the reverse strand, counting down.
CCCTCCGGCGTAAAAGCCGGACTTTGAAAATCACCCATTTTTTTGAGCCAGGTGAAGGTGGAAGGGTTAAGGTCGGCCGAACCGCCGATAAGTTCCGGTACTTTCGCGGCAAGCGCCTGCATGAGGGTTTCCGAGGCTTTGCGCGTTGCTATGCCTTTTGGATCCGCGGGAAATTCGCTAAGCGCTTCTTCCCAATTTTCCGGCAGATCGCCCTGCATGGCACGATCAAATTCCGCGGCTAAGGCCGGATGTTTTTGCCGATAAGCGGTCAGATTCTCCTGCCACATTTTCTCCTGTTTTTTGCCGCGCGTCAGCGCCTTACGGAAATATTTACGGACATCTTCACGGATGTGAAAAGTTTCATTTGTATCCCAGCAAAGCGCCTCTTTTGTTTTTTGCAGCTCATCCGTTCCCAAAGGCGAGCCGTGCGCGTCGCAGCTGCCCTGCTTACAGGGAGCACCGTAACCGATGATTGTAGAAACGTAGATAAGCGATGGTTTTTCCGTTTCGCGTTTGGCTTTTTTAATTGCTTTATCAATTGCCGCGACATCATTGCCGTCAGCGACTTTAATCACCTGCCAGCCGTATGATTTAAAGCGTAATTCGATATTTTCGGTAAAAGACAGACCCGCGGAGCCGGCCAGTGTCACTTTGTTGTCATCGTAAACAACGATTAATTTACCCAGCCGCAAATGTCCTGCCAGCGCGCAGGCCTCACTAACCACTCCTTCCATCATATCGCCGTCGCTGGCCATCACATAGGTAAAATGATCGACTATTTTATTTTCTTCGCGGTTGAAACAAGCCGCCAGATGTGCCTCGGCAATCGCCATGCCCACGGCATTGGCCAGACCCTGCCCGAGAGGCCCCGTGGTTACTTCCACGCCGGACGTGTGTTTATATTCAGGGTGTCCTGGTGTGCGGCTGTCCCACTGGCGGAAATTTTTGATATCGTCCAGCGTCAGGTCGTAACCGGTTAAATGCAAAAGCGCGTATAAAAGCATCGAGGCATGGCCGGCGGAAAGGACAAAACGGTCGCGATCAGGCCAGTGCGGATTTTTCGGATTATGTTTTAAATGTTTTGTCCAGAGCGTGTATGCGGCAGCGGCGGCGCCCAGGGGCATACCGGGATGGCCGGATTTGGCCTTTTCAATGGCGTCGGCCGCCAGAAAGCGGATGGTATCGATGCATGTTTTTTCCAGTTCTTTTTTGTCGGACATATTGTCTCCTTAGATATTTTCAGATTAATGAATCCTCAATCCATTGTAAATACTGCGCGCTTCCTTGTTTAATCGGTACGGCGATGATTTCCGGTGTTTCGTACGGGTGCAGTTTTTTAATTGCCGCTTCTACTTTGCCGAACATATTTTTCCTCGTTTTGATCAGGCACAGCCACTCACCGGCCGTTTCCACTTTGTCCTTCCAAATGTAGGTGCTTTCGATCGGGCCTAAAATCTGCGCGCAGGCGGCCAGCTTTTGTTCGACCAGATAACGCGCGATTTTCTGCGCGTCTTTTTTAGTGGCGCTGGTGGTAGAAATCTGAATGTATGACTTCATTTAAAATTCCAAACTGTAATTGCTTCATCACGCCGCGGCGCGCAGCGCAACGCAGCATATGAGTTTTTTTCAAGGCCGTGTGCATTCGTACATCATAATTGCCGCAGCCTGCGGCAGGCTCAGCGAATCCGCCTTGCCGCTGCCGGGAATACTCCACTGTTCGTCGGTTTCTTTTAGAAGCGCTTCCGGCAGGCCGTGGCTTTCATTACCTAAAAGCAGCGCGGCCTTTTTTTGCACCGCGTGCGGATTTAATCCTTTGCGCACATGCGAGCCGATGATAAAAAACCTATTCTTAATTTCCGGCAATGCCGTGGATAAATCAACTTCCGGGACAATTGTCAAATGAAAAAGGCTACCCATGGAAGCGCGCACGGTTTTGGGGTTTGTGTAATCCACTGAATTTGTACTGATAATAATGCCTGTAAATCCGAACCAATGCGCGCTGCGCATCAGCGCTCCCAGATTGCGGGGATTATTGATTTCATGCAAAATCAGAAAATTTCCGTCCGTGCGGGAAATAGCCCCCGATAAGGAAGGTGGTTTTTTTATCCGCGCCACAGCCATAATTCCTTCCGGCTCTCTATCCTGACCGATTTTCTGCCACTGCGAACGTGAAAGCTGATAAACGGGAAACTTGTTTCCTGATCCCGCAGGGAGATTTTCCCAGTACTTTATTTTGTCGGGCATGACAAGCATGGCGTTAACTTCCCAATCGCTGGCGAGCAGTTCTTCCACCACTTTTACGCCTTCGGCCAGAAAAATATTCTCTTCCTGTCGGACTTTAGCATCATTGAGCCTCGTCCATTTTTTTAATTGTGCCTGCGATATATCCTGGTAATTTAATTTCATAGAGCTGTGCCTACTTTGCCTTTATAGCGGGTTCTTCCATGGGTTTCGGCCAGATAAGCGAGGCGATAATGGAAATGGCCAGAAAGCCCGCGATTACACCCAGGGAAATGTTAATAGGAATTTTGTAAAAATCGGAAATGAGCATCTTGACACCCACAAAACTGAGTACCGCGACAAGCCCGTATTGCAGATAATGAAAAATTCTCATTATTCCCGAAATAGCGAAGAAGAGCGAGCGCAGTCCCAAAATGGCAAAAACATTAGAAGTGTAAATAATAAACGGATCTTTGGTGATGGCCAAAACCGCGGGTATGGAATCAACGGCAAAAATGATGTCGGTGGTTTCCAGCGCGAGAATCACGGCTAAAAGCGGCGTGGCAAAGCGAACGCCTCTTTTAACCACAAAAAAATGACCTTCCTGATAATTGCGTGTTACCGGCATTATCTTGCGCAGTAATCTCACCAGAATATTTTTTCCGGGATGAATTTCGTGTCCTTTGCCCAGCGCCATTCGCACGGCGGTAAAAATCAGAAAAACTCCGAAAATATAAATGATCCAGTGAAATTTATTGATCAACGCCACTCCCGCGAAAATAAATATGGCGCGGGTGATAAGCGCCATTAATATGCCCCAGAAAAGAGCTTTGTGCTCCAGCTTGTGCGGCACCCGGAAATACTGAAAAATGAGCAGGAACACAAAAAGGTTATCAACGCTGAGAGAATATTCGATAAGATAGCCGGCAAAATATTCCATGGCTTTGTGGTGGCCGTGGAAATAATATATTCCCACGCCGAACAGCAAACCCAGCGATACCCAGAAAGATGTCCAGAGTAGCGCTTCTTTAAGATGGATAACATGGGCTTTGCGGTTAAAAACCCCCAGATCAAGCGCGAGCATGGCCAGGATAAACAGTGTGAATAAAATCCACCAGAGAGTCATTTGATTTTTTCCTTTGAGAAATTAAATATTACGCTTCAGCCCCTGAGCGGCGTTGTGAATAATATCCCAGGCACCGCCGTAAGGCGGCGAATAAGCCAAATCCAGATAGCCTATTTCGTCGATATTCAGCCCAGCCCACAGGGCAACGGATAAAGCGTTGACGCGGCTGACTGCTCCGGCTTCGCCCACCGCCTGCGCTCCCAAAAGCCTGCCCGATGATTTATCGGCGATAAGTTTCAATCCCAGTTTTTTCTGCCCCATGTTTTTGGCTAGCGCATTGCCCCACACGATATTGCTTGCCGGCTCGAACCCAACGGCTTTTGCTTCTTTTTCGTCTATGCCGGTGGCGGCGCATTCCAGGCCAAAGAGGCGGAACGACTGAGCTCCGACAATACCTTCAAATTTTACCTGTTTCCCGCCGATGTTGAATCCCGCGACACGTCCCTGCTTGTTGGCGATATCGCCCAGCGGTATGTTCACCCAGCGCCGGCTGACCCGGTGGTATGATTCGCAGCAATCGCCCGCCGCGTAAATGTTTTCTTTGGACGTCTGCTGAAAATGATTTACGGCAATAGCGCCGGATGCGCCGATTTTTAGACCGACTGATTGAGCCAATTCAATTTCCGGTTTTACACCCACGGCAACGATGATCATATCCGCATCCCATGTTCCCTGATTAGTGATGGCTTTGAAGGTGTTCCCATTTTTTTCTACGGCTGATGTTTCGGCGGTGGCTACAAATTCCACTCCGTAGTTTTGAAGTTCTTCGAGCATCACGCCCGAAAGCTCCGGATCCCAGCGGTTTGCCGGCAGTGCGCCTCTATGAAATATTGTTGTTTTAATACCGAGCATATGCAGGGCTTCGCTCATTTCCATGGCGATAAATCCGGCGCCGATGATAATTACCTTGCGACAGTTATTGTCGCGCAGATATTTTTTGATACGAATTGCGTCATCAAGATTTTTTAGCACAAACACTCCCGGTGTGTTGATTCCCGGTATATTGAGCGTCAGAGCTTTGGTTCCCGTTGTCATAACGAGAAAATCAAAAGGCAGTTTTTCCCGTCCGCTTAATTCTACGGTTTTCTTTTCAAGATTCACTTCAGTCACATCGGTATTCAGCTTTACGTCAATACCGCCTTCGCGAAATTTTTCCGGAGTTCTCGCGATTAATGTTTTCTCATCCTTAATTACATCACCGATGTAATAGGGGGTGGGTCAGGCGGAATACGAAACAAAATTCCCTTTTTCCAAGATGGTAACTTTTAATGACGGGTTGCTGCGCTTGGCTTCGGCAGCAGCAGAAGGGCCTGCCGCTCCGCCGCCGATAACAACTAAGTTTTTCGCCATTGATTCACCTCATTTTTTAGCAGCTGCTTTCTTGCGCCACATCAAAAGGCCGATGCCGCCCAGCATCATCAGAACACACAAAAATTGGCCAATGCTGATCGGGCCGACCATATAGTCAGGCTCCCGGAAAAATTCAATCATAAAGCGGACAAAACCGTAGCCGAAAATATATAAACCCAATAATGCCCCGTCAAAAAGCTTTTTCTTTCTCAAAGCCCACAAAACAGCGAAGAGAAATATTCCTTCAAAAAAAGCTTCGTAAAGCTGCGAGGGATGGCGCAGGCTTTGTGTCGGATCAAGCGGGAAATACATTCCCCAGGGCATGCTGGTTACGCGACCGAAGAGTTCGCCGTTGATAAAATTTCCAAGGCGGCCGAAAGTGTAGCCCAAAGGTATCGCCGGCGAGATCAAATCGGCGAATTTCCAGAAATCAAATTTACGTTTGCGGCAGAATAAAACCGACATGATAATCACTCCGATAATGCCGCCGTGATAAGACATGCCGCTGATACCCGTAAATCTGATGCCGTCAGAGAAAGTGAAAGGCAGAAATATTTCCAGCGGATGATACAGGTAGTAATCCAAATTATAAAAGAGCACATCGCCCAGTCTCGCGCCCAAAAGGACGCCGACCATGGCCCAGACAAGAAAATCCTGAATGTCTTCGCTGGTATATTTGTATTTTTCATTCTTAATTCTGTGCATAACCAGAAAATACACAATGACGAAAGCGACGATATACATCAGGCTGTAATAACGCAGTTGAAAAGAGCCGATACTGAAGAGGTACGGTGTTATGTGCGCGGGCAGGTTCTGCCAAAAGCTTGCGAAAGATTCCATAAATATAAGTTCCTTTTGTCATTGCGAGCGCAGCGAAGCAATCTCATGTGTTTTTAGTTTTGCTTGCCAGATCGCGTTGGTTGTTGCTCTCCATCAAGATGACATTGAAATGTGTTTGTGCCGTCGGTACGGCGTATTAATAACTTTCGCCTTTGAGCGCGGCGATGTAGAGTTCGGCGCTGTATATCGCGTTGGCGCCGTCACCCGCGGCGGTGATGACCTGACGGAACTGTTTGGCGCGGCAATCGCCCGCGGCAAATAATCCGGCGGCGGAAGTATGCATGTTATCATCTGTGATAATATAGCCGCCCGCGTCGAACTTTACCACGTTTTCAAAAAGCTTTGTTTGTGGAATGCGTCCCACAAAAATAAAAACACCTTCGGCGGGTATTTCGCTTGTTTTTCCGGATTCCACATCGGCCAGTTTGACGCCGGTAACCAGATTGCTGCCTACAACTTCCGTTAGTGTCGCATTCCAGACAAATTCTATTTTCTTCTGCGCGGCCGCGCGTTTTTGCAGAATATCCGCCGCGCGCAGCCGGTCGCGCCGATGAACAACGATAACTTTTTTGGCAAAATGCGTCAGAAAGAGTGCTTCCTGTAAGGCAGTATCGCCGCCGCCAACCACCACCACGTCTTTATCGCGATAAAAAGGGCCGTCGCAGGTCGCGCAATACGATACCCCTTTTCCGGCAAATTCCTCTTCGCCGGGTACGCCCAGTTTGCGCCACTCGGCGCCGGTGGCGGCAATAATACTCAATGCCCGCAAGGTTTTATTGCCTGCGTTAATTTCCCAAATAGCTGCGTCAGAATCATGTTTTTTGATTGAGGTAACATCCGCAGTCATAGTCTCCAGGCCGAATTTAAGCGCCTGGTTTTTGAATAGCTGCATCAGGTCAAATCCGTTGATGCCGTCGGGGATGCCCGGATAATTTTCAATTAAATCGGTGACAGTAATTTGGCTGACTGTCGCCGCGCCTTCCACGAGCAGGGTTTTGAGCCCGGCGCGAGCGGCGTAAAGGCCTGCCGTGTATCCGGCCGGCCCGCCGCCGATAATTATTATATCGTAATCGTGTTCGGGTAATTTCGCTTTATTCATTTAAACATTCCTAAATATTTACTGACTTTAATCAGGAACAGGGGGTTTTGTAAAGCCCCAAATTAATTAGCCTAAATATTTAAAATGTTTGTATGATTTTTGTTGTCAAAAGAAAAAGCTACTAGAAAATCAGCAGGAATTATAATGATAAATCTAACTATCGGCTAGTTATAATTTAGAATTATTTCAGCTTTGCGGTTTTGCCGCTTTTGATGAGTTCCAATAATCTGCAAATATCTCCGGGCTAAGGCAGTATTTTTTACTTTCTTCCTGGCGCGCGTCGTAAAAGATTGCCGCGGCAAAAATTTTATCCAGTGTAAGGGATTGTTTTTTGAATTCGGCCTTCAGTGTTTTCGGCACAGGTTCACCGGAGACATTTTTTACCCTAAAAGGGTTAATCGGTGATTTGCCCTGTCTCATTTCATAATGAAGGTGCGGGCCGGTGGCGAGCCCCGTCGAGCCCACATAGCCGACTAAATCTCCTTGTTTCACTCTTTTCCCTCTGTGGATTCCTTTCGCAAAGCGAGACAGGTGGCCGTAATATGTTTGATAACCGTTGCTGTGAGTAATAATAATGAGATTTCCGTAAGCGCCTTTACGGCCGGCAAAACTGACTCTTCCGTCACCGACAGTGCTCACCGGCGTTCCTGACGGGGCAGCGTAATCTATACCATGGTGCGGACGATAAATTTTCAAAACAGGGTGGAATCTGCTTCTGCTGAAATGAGAACTTATTCGTCTGAAACTCAGCGGAGCTTTCAAAAAAGCCTTGCGCAGGGAATTGCCCTGGGAATCATAATAATCGGTTTTGTCGCCTTGTTCGAAAAGAAAAGCTCTGTACGCCTGCTTGTTATTGATAAATTCCACCGCTAATATTTTACCGTATTTTTTGAAATCACCGTTAAGATATAAGCCCTCTGTGATAATCCGAAAGGTATCTCCCGTGCGCAGGTCGGTGTTAAAATCAATATCCCAGGCCAGAATGTCCGCCACCTGCAGAGCGAGCAGGTAGTTTTCTCTTTCTGTGCCCACGGCGGAAATTAAATTTCCTTCAATGGTTCCGCTGACGGTAAGGATTCGTATTTCGTAAGGAATATCGTATTTGTGAGCCTGAAATTCATTTTCCACCCGCTCGATTTTTAAAATCGTGTCATCATCTATTCCATAGGTAAATGAATTGATGAAGTTTTGTTCATCAAGAACAATGCTGTAAGATTTACCCGGACGTAATGCCTTCAGCTGGTGAATGCTGGCGGCAGCGCTTTTCATGGCGAAAAGATCTTCCGTCCGCAAGCCGTGATCTGTAAAAATAGAGAAAAGCGTGTCGCCCTGCTCGATAGTGCTGTTGATGGATTTGAAAGAAGGTATTTGTTCAACAGGTGGCGTTTTATCTTTGAAAAGATTTATCAGGGGCTGGTGCAGGGAAAAGGAGGCGATTAAGACAACGAAAATAGCCAGCAAGAATATTATTTTGTTCTTGGGCATTTTTCTTCTGTTCAAATCGTTATTCCCCTTATGCTAAAAATACAAATTCGAGTAAGTGTACTTACTGTAAAAAATTATGTCAAGATAAAAACGCCGCGCTTGCATTTTTAACCCAATCTTGCTATCGGAACTTAAGTAAGAATTTATAGCATCGGTGCCATATTATGAACACCTATTTCCTGATCATCTTTATTTTTGCGCTATCGATAATGGTAGTGGTAAGCTTTTTATATGTGGTGTGGCGCGTGCGCAGAGACGAACTAAAGCTAATCAATATCATCCATAGTTCGCCCATTCCCACTTTTGTAATTTCCAAAGATCACGAGGTAATGTATTGGAATAAGGCCCTGCAGTTATTGAGCAATATCACGCCGCGGCAGATTGTGGGCACTGACCAGCACTGGAAAATTTTTTACAAGGCAAAGCGCCCCTGCCTGGCGGATCTGATTTTGGATAAAAAGTTTGACAAGATTCCGGATTTTTATTCAGGACAGGGGGCGAAATCAAGTTTGCTTGATGACGCGTATGAGGTAACGGAATTTTTTCCCGATATTGGTGAGAAGGGGAAATGGTTTCGCATTACTTCGGCAGCGATGAGAGATTCCGGCGGCGATATCTTTGGAGCGATGGAGACGCTCGAAGATATTACTGAACAAAAAATCGCGGAAGAAGAACTTTTACACAGAAGCAAGGTGGAATCTCTGGGCATGTTTGCCGACGGCGTGGCCAAAGATTTCGATAGCCTGCTTAGCGCAATTTTGCGCAACGTTTTCTTGGCCAAAATATCCGCCACGGATGAAGATAAAATTGTGGAAGACGGGCTGGCTGTCGCGGAACGCGCCGGCCTGCAGGCGAAAGAACTGGCTCACAGGCTTATTACTTTCGCTCAGGGGGGGTATCCCGTCCTCAAAGCAGAGAAGCTGGAACCGTTGTTGAGGGAAGCGGTAAAGAATATTTTCAGTGATTCATCTGTTAAGTGTAACGTATCCATTGCCGAAGATTTGTGGCCTGCGGAAATTGACGCGATGCAAATCAGACAGGTAATAGAAAATATTTTAATTAACGCGCGTGAAGCGGTATCCGATGACGGTTTAGTAGCGCTCAGCGCCGAGAATGTTCTCACCGGAACAAATATCCGGACGCTGGGGCAGGGTGATTACATTCGTATTATCATTAAAGACAGCGGTGTAGGCATTCCCCGGGAAAACCTTTCGCGCATATTTGATCCATATTTTACAACAAAAGAAAAAAGGGGCCGCGGCGGCATCGGCTTGGGGTTGGCTATCTGCGATTCTGTTATTAAAAATCATGAGGGATTAATTACGGTAGAATCCGTTGCCAATTCAGGAACGACTTTTTCCATTTACCTTGCAGCGACACAAAAAGACACTGTGTCCTGAATCAACTTAACAAAATTATCATTTATTGCTTCTAGGCCTGCTCTTTTTTGAGGGCTCAAAGTTTTTTCCGTGGTTGCGCTTGCTGGGACTGAAATTCGTAATATTCCGCCAGCTTGGCCAACGCAAATACCGCCTGCGGCAGAGCGCTATAGGCGGGAACGCCCGCTTCACAAAGAATATTTTGCAGCAGGACGCGTTTCTTCGTGTAGCGGGGATGAGGATTGTATTGCCGCAGGACAACTGCAATAGGCTTTCCCATCGCGTGCTTTTTGGCCGAATGAGTGATAAATTTTGCTATGTTTTCAATCTGCGCGCCGTTGTCGAAATTATAAAGCCATTCGATATGCAGAGAGAAAACAAACATATCGATATAGCCGTGAGAGAGAAGTTCCAGCGTTTTTCCCAGGGCGTCAAGCTTGGTAAAGAGCATATGCGCGTCGATGGGATTGCGGATCATGTTTCCCGCCGGCGGGATATATTCGCGCAGTTTCTGCGTCACTTCCTCGGGAAGAGAAACGAGATCAAGTCCGGCCTGCGCGCAGCTGTCCGCCGCCGCCACACCGATGCCGCCGCCGGTGCCGATGACCGCCACGCGGCGACCTTCGGACTTGCCGGAATAAATGAATGCCGCCGCAACATTTGCCATTTCTTCCAGCGAGCTCACCCGCACCGCGCCGCTTTGTTTGAAAACGGCGTTCCATATTTTTTCGCCGCCGGCCATGGAGCCGGTATGCGATGATACCGCCCTCGCGCCGGATTCCGTAAGCCCCGCCTTTAGAATAATAACCGGTTTTTTCGGGTTGATTTTGGTAACAAGCTCCAGCAACTTCCGGCCGTTTTTAACTCCTTCCAGATACATAGTGATAAGTTTTGTCTCGTCATCGTGAGAGAGGTATTCCAGAAAATCCGTGCTGTCCATCGTCAGCGCGTTGCCGTAACTGATTACTTTGCTGAAATGAAGCCCGAAACGCGTGCTGGTGTAATTGGTGAAGTCCTGCGCGTGCCCGCCGCTTTGCGTGATGAAGGAGACCGGGCCGTTTTTTTCCGGTGGGGCAATCCAGGTTACAATGCGCGATTTAGGAACGTAAAAACCCATGCAGTTAGGGCCAATGACATTGAGTTTTCCTTCCTGCGCGATTTTTTCAATTTCTGCTTGAAGAGCTAAGCCTTCTTCCTCACCCGTTTCTTTGAAACCGGAAGAAAATATATGCACAGTTTTGCTGCCGGATGCGGCGCAGTCTCTGAGCGCGTCGGGCACAAAAGGCGCCGGCACGGAAACCACGACTAAGTCGACAGGTTTTTTCACAGATACCAGAGAAGGATACGCCTTTAGGCCGTCAATCTCCTGGGCGTTCGGATTGATGGGATAGAGTTTTCCGGGAAAGCCGAAATCCTTAATACAGCCGAACATGCCGCGAAAACCCCTGGCGCGCGGGCGCATGGCGCCGATGACGGCGATGCTTTTTGCGTGCGTTGCCTGATCAAGCGCGGCGTTTAGACCTTTTATTTCCTGCGGCGTTCTTTCGCGGAAGCGTTTTTCGACGACGGCTTCATTGTTTTTATCCAGCACTACTAGAGCGTCCACGGCGGTCACCCGTCCATCGGGAGAAACAAGCAGTGGATTGATATCAACTTCTTTAATATCCGCGCGTTCGGCGCCGAGCTTGGATAAACCAAGTAATGTTTTTATCAGCTGTTCTTTTTGGGCGGGCGCTTCGCCGCGAAATCCGCCCAAAAGTTTGCGCGAAATAATTTCATTGAGCATGGAGAGCGCCTGCAATTCATCAAAAGGCGCAATACGGAAAACCACGTCCTGGAGCGCTTCGGTGAAAACGCCGCCCAGGCCGAACATCACCACCGGCCCGAATTGTTCATCTTGAAAAAGCCCCGCGACAAATTCCCGCCTGCCTTGTAATTGCGGCTGCAGTAAAAATCCTTCCAGATCCACTCCCGCGGATTTCTGAATATCCAGACAGGCGCTTTTCACATCTTCCGCGGAGGATAAATTTAGTTTGACCAGGCCTCGTTCAGTTTTATGCGTGAGTTTGGCGCCGAGGCCTTTGAGAACAACGGGAAAACCTAAAGCTTGTGCTACGGGCTACCGCTTCTTCCGGCGTGAGAGCGACGGCTTCTTCCACCACCGGCACTCCGTAAGTTTTGAGTAATTCTTTTGATTGCGCTTCAGTTAATGCTACTGTGTGCTCACCAGCGTTCTTTTTGACTGTACCTGCTGCTTCCATCTGATACTACTTTTCATCCGTCCTTTCCGCCCGCCGCCGTCTGAAACAAACATTTGAATTAACTGGATATTCCATGAAACAGCTATGATTGCGAATACTTATAATATTCATATACACAAAAGAAGACAGCGAAAGCAAGCACTATTATTTTATGACTAAAAGTCACGAAAATTATTTTTAAATACTTTGAATGAGAAAATAATGATATATAACGCTAAAAGAAAAGAGGCGAAAGTGAGATTTCAGAAATGATGAAAGGTTCGGTAAAAAAATATTTACGCGCCCAGGCGCATCATCTAAAGCCGCTGGTAATCATCGGCGCCAAAGGCTTGACTGACGGGCTTATCGCGTCGGTTGATTTGGCTTTGCAAGACCATGAACTGATCAAAGTAAAATTCGGCGAATTCAAAGAAGTCAAAAAAGAAATCTCCGCCCAAATCGCCCTCTTAACAAAAAGCGAGCTTGTCGGCCTTATCGGCAACATTGCCATCCTCTACCGACAGCAGCCGGAACCGGAAAAAAGAAAAATCAAAATTCCCTAGGGAAAAGCAAGCTTTGATTTTATAAATATCCGTTTATCAAAAAACGTGACGTGAGAGGCAATCATGAAGGTTGTGCTCATTTCCATGCCGGATGTTGTCCCTATATTAATGCACGAGACGGCTGTTCATATCGCGAACCACGGGATTGCCTGTGTGGGCGGTAATGTCGATGAGCGGCATCAGGTTTATTTGATTGATCTTGTCCGGAAGCGGGCATCGATCAGGAAATATCTGACAAAAACCTTAACGGAAATCAAGCCGGATATTGTCGGCCTTTCCGCCATGACCTGGCAATATCACACCTGCGTTCGGCTGATCCGCCTTATCAAGGAAATACTGCCGGATGTAAAGATAGCCTTGGGAGGCTACCACGCGACCTTATCCGCTGAAGAGATTTCGGTTGCGCCCGAATCTGAGTTTATTGATTTCATTGTCCGCGGTGAGGGAGAGATAACTTTCCACCGTCTGGTCAACGCGCTGGATGGGCGAGATAGCCTTGCGTCAATTCCCTCATTATCATTTAAAAGTGAAAATTGTTTTATTCATAATGAACGGGCGAAATTGTGCGATCTTTCTTCTTTAAAACTTCCCATCCGTGATCAGCGGAGATTGACATCCGGATACCATCTCATGTTTAGCAAAATAGAAGTTTTGGAGACTTCGCGCGGCTGCACGCGTAACTGCAACTTTTGCAGCATGCATCATATGTACGGCAGATCATACCGAACTTATCCCGTTGAACGTGTTCTTGATGATTTGGATGATATCTATCGCCGCAAGAGGACACGCGTGATCTTTGTGACGGATGATAATTTTGTTTTAAACCCGAAATGGGTTGATGAGGTTTGCGAAGCAATCATCAAAAAAGGATACCGTGATTTAAAGCTTTCTGTCCAGGCCGATTGCATTTCCATAGTCAAAAACGCGCCGATGGTGAGTAAAATAAGACGCGCGGGATTCCGGTCGATATTTCTGGGGATTGAAAACGCTTCTGCTTCTGGCCTGGAAGCGCTCGAAAAAGGCGATGTAGTGGCTGTCTCTAAACAGGCAGTCGATATTTGCCATAAAAACGAAATTATGGTGCTGGGCGGCGCAATCTTTGGTCTGCCTGAAGATGACAAACATGCCATCCGGAAGAATTATTTATTTCTGAATAATATCGGCGTTGATGTAAGCTACTGCCAGATATTGACGCCGTATCCGAAGACCCAGCTTAGAGAAAATCTCCTGGAGGAAGGTCTGATAACAAATCACGATGATTATTCCAAATACAATGGATTGTGGGCAAACGTCAGAACAAAGCATCTTTCCGCCGAGCAACTGCAATACTTTTTCTGGTATTACCGCCAAAAAGCCGCTGGCTGGTGGACACCGTCGGCGTTTACCATAAGCCAGGGGCGCGTCTGGACGTGGGTATGGCAGTATTTAATCAAGCCGGTTATACGGTTTTTCTTTGAGAAAAAAATCAAAAAGACAAAATGGCAGGTGCTTCATGAACGAGAGCTGGAACGACTGAAGCAAATGAACGCGTTTAGTGATATCTAGAAATATTTAAACTTTTGCCGGTTTGGCAAAATATATTTATCGGCAATTATTTTTTTGGGGAAAGGTGATACTTCTAATATTTGAATTCTATACTACATCACCATCGTAAGTAGTGATTAGAATCACGCTATTCTGCTGGACAGCGATTAAGTGGTCGCGGGTGATTGATCATAATCAAGCCTACCCATTTCTGGGTAGGCTTGTAATGACAAAAAAATAAAGCAGTTTACTTTTTACCGAGAATCGCGTCCTTGGCTGCTTTTGCCACTTTAAACTTCACAACCTTCTTGGCGGGAATATTGATGGATTCGCCAGTGGCAGGGTTTCTGCCTATTCTGGCTTTTCGCTGAACAAGCACGAGCTTGCCGATACCGGGAAGCGTGAATGTATTTTTGGCTTCCTTGCAAGCTGTTTCAGCGATTAACTCCAGGATTTCACCTGCTGCTTTTTTTGTAATGCCAGCCTTGGTTGCTACTTTTTCTATCAGCTGTGATTTTGTCATTGCTTTTGCCATATTGTTTTCTCCCCTAAAAAGATTTGTTTGCTACCTTAGTAGAATTAAACATAACTTGCAAGAGTTTATTCAATTAATTGCAATTAAATTTAACGCCGCTTCTCAATCAAAGATAATATCAAGGCTACTAGGAAAACACCCGTCACGCGCCGGCGGGGGTTCACCCCGCATGCGCGGGGTTTCGCCTTCCGCAGCAGGCCTTTAGCCTACCTACCTTCTGGTTAGCTGCCGATACTTAATCAGGTGCTGCCCCGCTGGCGCGCTCATCGGAGCCACATTCAATTAATATTTTACTTCTTTTCTGGGCAGAAAAGTTCTCTATTGCCTAGCCGACACCCGCATCGCACATTTCTTGCTTATCACCAGAAACATGTTGGAAAAAGTAGAAAATTATTTTATCAAATACAGCCGCAGTTCTACCTTCATCGGGCGGCTGATTCCGGCAATAAGGCAGTTGGTTTCGCTTCCGGCAGGATTTGCCAGAATGAATTTCAAACAATTTTTGCTGTTCACTGCGCTCGGTTCTGGTCTCTGGGATATAATCCCCGTTTTGTTGGGCAATATTCTTTACACGCAGAAGGAGCTGTGGGAGAAATATTACACAGGTATCTCGATATTTTTTCTTGTATGCGGTATTATTTTTTTCGGATATATGTTTTACAAAGGATTGAAAAAAGAAAGGTTCAATAAATTGTTTGGTTCAACCATAATTTTCTTTTCCATTATTTTTCTGAAGTATAATGTTTTTTTGATCAAAATAATATTTTACGACTATTGCCGATATAATGCCCACTCCCGCCCCGCCGATGACATCGCTTAAAAAGTGAGATGTTATTATTACTCTGCTCATGCCTATGATTAAAGCCGTAATAAAAACAGGAAGGCATAAACGCGGAAATAATATACTGATCGCCGTGGCAATGCAAAATACTACCGATGTATGGCCTGATGGGAATGATGTCACCTCATAACCTGTGCCAAAAAAACTAAAGCCATAAAGATCATGATTAAATAAATTTTTAGGTCTGTGTCTTCCGGCCAGCCATTTAATTATCGTATTAACAATACCCGCTGTAATCAACGAAAAAAGGATATAAAAAACTCGCCTGGTGAATAATTTGTTTTTCATTATGAAATAGACAAATATAAACGCAACAATTAATAACCCATAATACCATTTAGCGTCACCCCAAATGGTTATAATTTGCGTGATCTCACGTATTGTGCCGCTCAATTCAGTTTTGCAATAATAAGCAAGCGGGACATCCCAATAAAAATATGATATGACGATCATAATTAATAAACAAAAAAAGAAGGCAAATAATATTATCCGTGTTTTATTCAATATTGAATCCCCCATAGTTTCTGCACCAAGTATATTTTACCGTGTCAACTTTTGAACCATTTAATTCTAAGGTCAGTTCTCCTGTGTTCTCCAAACTTTCGCACTTAAGGCCCTTTTCAACAGCCGATTTACTAAAATGGGTATTGATTATCAAGAGATCCATTCCTACAGGCGTTTTCTTTTCCCATATATCAAATTGATCTTTCCGGGAATCAAGGACAAATACCTTATTATCATAAGGCATGCTGTAATACATTGTTCTGCTGCCCATCGTCCAGTTTGTCACCGCGATTGCGTTTTCAGAATCATTTTCATCATTTTTTAATATTTCATCTGCTTTCCGGGTAATTTCCTGAAAGCCGTAAATATCCATGAACGGGGACTTATAATCTGGATATTTGATAAATTTTCCAATCAGTTCGGTATATGCCAACAAAAGCAAAAATAAACTTAGACCAACAGCAAAATAAAAATAATTTCTTTTCCATTTTTCTTTAGCAATTAAAAGTGCGTAGCATCCTAATGGAATAAAAAGTAAATAGAATATTGCCGGCCAGTGAGGAAGCGTTTTTTTGGAAAAAGACGTGAAAAGAAAAAAAACAATTATTGTCCCGCCGAACAAAACGGACAGTCTTAAATAATCATTTCGTGATCTAATAAATTTAAAAAATCCGTAAAAGGCTGCTAAAAATAGTAATGGGCTATAGGCTCCGAACTGCGCGACAAAAGATACAAAAAAATATTTTAAGCTTTTCGTAAAAGAGCCAAACACCCGCGCTCCCTGATAGCGGAAACTAGAAAAATCATGTTCAATGTTCCATACAATCACCGGTGTAATCAAAACTAAAGCGATCAGCGCCGTAAATACCATTTCTTTCGAAAAAAGTATGTCGTATCTTTTCTTGAGCAGAAAATAGACTATAAGAGGTGGCACAAGCAATATGGCTGTATATTTTGCCAGCCCCATAAACCCAAGCAAAATTCCCAGATAAATAAAATCAATAAACTTTTTTTCACGGTTAATTTTTTCAGCAATAAAAACGAGAAGGAAAACAAACAGCAATAATAGCGAATCGGGCAGAAGCATTAGCCCTAAAACATTAAACATAAAAGAACAATTTAACGCTAAAACAGCCAATACGGAAAGGCGCACTGATTTTGATATTTGCAACATAAAGATATAAGCGCAATATGATGTAGCAGCAAATATCAAAACCGCGGGCAGTCTGGCCAGAAATTCATTCATGCCAAAAGTATAAAAAAAGATCGCGTGCACCCAGCCGACCAAAGGAGGATGATCGAGATAACTCCAGTCAAGGTACTTCGCGTATAAAACATAATGCGCTTCATCGACGCCCAAACCAAAAAATGACGCAACAATAAGGCGAATTAGGGCAAAAAAGCCGATGATTATAAATATCTCTTTATTTCGTCTGAGCATTAATTTTCTCTAATTCACTCTTAATAGCAACAAACACTCTTTCCGGTTTAATAATCTGCAAACAAATATTATCCTGGCAGGCTGTTTTACGGTGATTTGATGCGCTGACGCATGGGGAACACGCCAAACCTGCATAAATTGGTGTGCTTTTTCCCAATGATCCGTAAAGTGCCGGAGTTTCCGGCCCGAAAATAACAAATGTCGGCATATCCGTTACCGCCGCAAAATGCGGCGGACCTGAGTCATTTGTCACCATAAATTCTGATATGCTATATAGCAGAGGAAGCTGCCCGAGTGTTACTTTACCCGCGAAGTTCACACATCTTTCATTAGCGACATTATTTTTTAATATCTCGGTTTCCTGACGTTCACGGGGATCACCTGTAATAAAAACAAGAGCGTTTGAACATTCATCGAAAATCATTTTTATCAATTGCTCAAAATATGCCTGTGGCCAGCGGCGCTGAATGAGCAGTTCACTGGCGTTTGGATTAATTAATATAATCTTGTTCTCTTCAGGTTTTAAATTTTGATAACAACCTTGAACTATATCTAAAATCAATTTATTTTCTGAATCTGAATATTTAATCTTAGACAAAACAATTTCATCATCGGTCACCAATGTTTTTGAATATGGAATTTCTTTTTTGTCCGACATAAGAGCGTTGACTAAAGCAATAAAATTCTTGGCAATATGAATGTGCGGATTATAGATAACTTTGTGGGTTAAAAAATTACCGCGATAAAGACCTTCGTTAAAGTAGGCATGAAAACCTACTTTGTTAGCGGCTCCGCTGAATCCGGTTAAGAGCGCCGTAAAACGGGAAAAAAGTTCGAGATCCAGGACGGAATCAATTTTTCTTTTTCTGGCCCAAAAAAAGAATTTTAATGTATCAGCTATAAAAGCTAAAAGATTATCTTCGCGTATCGCATATATGTTTTCATCCTCAATGGTTCCTAGTAAATTCAAACTTGGTTTATTCTTTTTGAAAATCGCAAAATGAAGCTTTGCTCCCGTCATTTTCTGTAATTTGCGCATTGCCGGATCAACAAGAATAGCGCTGCCCATTTCCGATAGTTCTATAAACAAAACATTTTTAGGTGTATTTTTGGGATTCTTTTTAAAGAGTTCAAGTGCCTTCTGAAATATTGAGCTGAGGAAACATAGAGGAACACCAACATAATAATCAATTTTACGCATCGTATCAACGTTCATAAACTCATATAATTCCCTTCAGAATCAATGTATAGAACTAATTTCGATATAAATATAGGGGAAACAATAAATACTGTCAACAAAACATTATAAAAAATTTGATTTTTGAAAACGGGTAATGAAGGTATTTATCAATACATTAAAGTGCTATGTTTTATTGGACAAGCTGTGTTTTAGCCAGTGTATAGATAGGGATATGGCCGCCTAGTTCTTCGACCACTCATCACTAAAAATGTGCATGGTGCTTATGGCAAGTTCAGTTTCAAACAAATGGAATTTTCCGAAAGATGGATGGGAATACGCAATCCTGACCAGCAGATGTACAAAAATATTCAATTATTACTTTCTGCAAGTGAGTGTTTAGGATTTTTCGCAGACATGCTTGCTTTCAATATTGTAACAAACATAATTCACCGTTTTTTAAAAACAAATCGATAAAATATATAAAGAAGTTTTGCTTTTTGTAAAAAAGCTAGAATTCGACATAAATGTCGAATCCGCGCTTTTTTTGTTTTATGCTTAACATATTGAATCTATACATAAATATTTTAATAACTATTTGAGTTCGACACTTTTGTAGGGGCTCAGCCTGTTCAGCTAAATATTTAATATTGTGATATCAGCAAGATACGCACGTTCTGCACAATGGCATAAATAATGCTTAATGATTACATTTAAATTAAAATTTAGCTGTAAATAAGGAACTTTTCGCTAATTGAAGATTAAAAACCACAGGTAAAACAAGCAGTCTCTTCATAGGGGGGAAGAGAAATCTTCCCCCCTTCCTCCTAAAAATAAAAAGGAAGACTAAGAATATTTTGGAAACAGGCTGCTATTCTGGAGATAAGTTTAAAGCAAATTATTGATTGAAGGTTGGCGCAAGTTAAAATCATAAAATTGTATGCGAGAAAAGATATGGCATTGAGAAAGAAGATTTTGAAAATACTGGAAACTGGCTTTTTTAAATGGAGAAGCTATCTTTACCTGATCATGATTGGTATATTCTTATTGGCAATGACGGAATATCACTATCAGAAACTGCATCATATTTGGGAAGTTTTCTGCCTAGTTATCAGTATTTTTGGTTTTGGTATTCGTATCTTCACTATCGGACATACACCCAAAAGAACATCGGACAGACACACAAAACACCAGGTGGCGGAAGTTCTCAATACTACAGGTATATATTCAGTCGTGAGACATCCGTTGTATTTAGGCAACTTCTTTGTCGGATTGGGTTGGGCATTATTTATTCCTCTGTGGTGGGTGACGCTTATTTATATTTTATCTTTTAGTTTATATTACGAACGCATCATTTTCGCCAAGGAGGAATTTCTTAGGAATAAATTCGGTAATGAATATCTTGAGTGGGCGAATGCGACGCCTGCTTTTATTCCAAGGTTTAGTCAATATAAAAAAGCAGATTTGCCTTTTTCATTTAGAAACATACTGAAACGTGAATACAATGGTTTCCTGACCGTGGTCATTGTAATGTTTTTTTTGGAAGTCGTGGGTGATTTTTTTGTCAAAGGTAAATTTGATTATGACTTTGGATGGATATTGCTGGTATTGGCAAGTTTTATTATATGGTTTGTCTTAAGGTATTTGAAAAAATATACCCGCGTTCTACATGTAGAAGGAAGATAAAATCTTATTATAGCATTGAACCGGAAGGCTGTTTTCTTACCATGAAAATGAAATTTACGAAGTTATTATCAGCTTTTGTCGGTATTCTATTTATTGTGGGCGTAGCTTTTTCGGGGGAGACCTGTGAATCAAAGGCTGCCAAGAAAAAATTGGCAGGAGATGCTAAGGCCAGCTTCATAAAAAAATGCGAAGAAGATACTAAAGCCGCAAACAAACATGCTAGCCGCGAAGCCGAAAAAAAAGAAAACATGGCAGGCATAGCAAAGGGCAGCCTGTTGAAGATGCTCTTTAGTCTGCATAAGTTGAATTTCGATGGTTAGTTAATCTGAAGCTATCGGTAAATTACATAAGCAAGGAGAATATTTAAGATGGCTAAAAAATTACGTATAACTATTTCTCGAATATTTATTGTTCTATTATTATTTTTAATATGTTTTTCTAGCAGGCTATTGGAAGAAAAAGCGCCTTTTGTGACATCTATGTTATTTTTTAGTGGTGCGATTCTAGTGGGCGCTGCTTCTATCGGGCGGGCATGGTGCTCTCTTTATATTGCCGGATACAAAACTGACAAATTAATTACTCAAGGGCCATATTCCATGTGCAGGAATCCGCTCTATTTCTTCAGCTTTTTGGGTGCTATCGGAGTTGGGTTTGCCACAGAGACTCTTCTGATACCGCTTATTGTTTTTTTCGCCTTTGCCATCTATTATCCCTTTGTAATTAAAAGCGAAGAAAAAAGGTTGATGGAAGTGCACGGAAATGAATTTGAGGTTTATTTAAAAAACGTTCCATGTTTTTTTCCAAAGATATCTCTCCTTAAGGAGCCTGAAGAATATATTACGAGGCCGATAACATTCAGAAAAAGTGCATTGGATGGCCTTGGGTTTATATGGCTTTTGGGACTTCTTGAAGTCATCGAAGAAATCAATGAGCTTAATATTATTCCCACGCTATTTGAGATATTTTAAATTATTTCATCTCTAGGTAAAAATATTTATTATATTTATTATTTTTAAATAATAATAAATATACCGTATCAATTAATCGCCAAGAAATTGTATAGTGACAATGAGCACGATCATTGTTATTATCAATATTATTGCTATTTTCTACCTCCAACACTCCGAACCGGAAAAAGAAACATTAAAATACCGCAAGGCAAAAGGGCTTTTTAATATCTGCATTTGGCTTAAATTAAAATATTACTTCTTGTAATGTTTCTTTCCTAACAGTTCTATTTTATGCTAAATTACAATTGGTAATAGTTAAAAATATGCTAACAAAGTCAATGCAGCCGGTTGTCACGCTCCGGCTGATTTTTATTTTTCCGATTCAGAGGTTTTAAAATTGCACGACTTTTGGAAAAACACAATGAAAGAAGATAATTACATATCGAGCAAAAAGCAGTTTTTGAAGTCCTTCGAAAGGTCGGTTGCACGTAGTAAACGAGTGCTTATTAATCATTATGGCATAGAGCGCACCAACTCACTGATAAGCGAATCCCGCCGTGAATATGAAGCTCTTATCCCTCAGATTCCATTTATTGGTCATCGAAGTCCTTTCCTTGTTTTCCTTCTTCCGGCAAGCCGTTATCTGGCAGTTTATCGCGTATTGCAAAGAAATGAGATCACTATTGAAGAGGCTGGTCAGATCATTTACCAAATGAATGAGTCTGAATGGAATGTTCTGCCGATGCTTTTACGTCGCATAATAGGTTATCTCTGGTTTTCATCGTTTTTTATAAACCGTTTAAAAAAACGGGCGAAAGAATCTCAGAAAAACAAGTATCCCGGCGGCTACGTGCTTACCTTTATAGAAGGTGATGGGCGATCATTTGATTATGGTCTTGATTACACTGAATGTACGGCCTGTAAATTTCTCAACCGGCAAGGTGCGCCGGAACTGGCGCCTTTAATGTGTTCGTTTGATAAATCGGCAAGCGAGATATTGGGTTGGGGATTAACCCGGACAATGACAATTGCTAATGGTGACCGGAAATGTGATTTCCGGTTCAAGAAGGGCGGCAAGACAAATATAACGCCTTAAACAAATATTGGTTATAAAAATATAAACTAATGCATTCAGATGGACGCGCTGGGTGCGACTTGGAGGATAAACATATGAAGGATACGGACATGAAGAATTCGTTGCGCACGGGCATTTCGTTCGGGCTTACATCAGCCGTCATTACCACACTTGGTTTGATGGTAGGACTGCACTCCGGAACAGGGTCGAGAATGGTCGTTCTCGGCGGTATTATAACAATTGCCATTGCCGACGCCTTCTCCGATGCTCTTGGTATTCATGTTTCAGAGGAGTCAGAAAACGTTCACACGACCAAACAAATCTGGAGTGCCACCATCGCAACATTTATCGCAAAATTTTTTTTCGCTTTGACATTCATAATCCCGGTTATTTTTCTTCCTCTCTTAACAGCTATCATAGTCAGTCTCGTATGGGGGTTGTGCATTCTTACAGTTCTCAGCTACTTTGTTGCAAAAGCACAGGGTGAGCAACCATGGAAAATCGTTGGCGAACATGTTCTGATAGCCATCGTTGTTATTGCCGTCACGCATTGGGTTGGCGACTGGGTGGCTACTCTCGGATCATAAATCGGTACCCGGCAAATGGTTTCAAGAGATGGTCTAAAGATTACGCCTGAGCTAAAGCGTTGCAACTTTCCATTCGTAAGCATGTAAGGGAAAACATACGGCAGATAAGCGACATTCGCTGATGTCAATGCCTTGCTGAATGATTGTTTTTTAGTCTTTATGTTCCAATAGTTTCGTTTCATCATCCTTTTTTTGTTTTCATATTTAGTCTAATTGATTAGAATGATCAGTAATCGACAATTCTGATAAACACCCATGACGTTTAAGTGATTTGTTTAATATCCTTAACGTATATTTAATCACTTCACTTCTTCATCACTTTTCAAATATTTATCAAGCTTATAAATATGGGACAAATCCACATCAGCGCTGCCAATTCCGCCGGTTTCAAACGGATTATCCATATCCTTTATTAAAACTAGAATACCCGTTATCAGAAAAGCTACTGTAAAAATTATAGCCATTCCTATCACATAAGGATCAACTATAGAAAACAACAGTATAAGCATAACAAATATTACCGCTACCTGCGACAAAGCATAAGCTGAAGGAAGAAAACTGGTTTCTTCTATTGTGTCGATTCTGTTTGAGATTTTTTCTATGTTATTAAGCTCATTTCGCATTTTTACTACATATGCCGGTGCAATATTATTTGCGGCAATTACCTTTATATCATTATCAATTTTTTCTATTATTTCGGAAATTTCTGACTGTTTCCATTTGTTCGATTCAAACTGTTTTATTATAATACTAATCAGACTGTTTATGTGTAAAAGCGCACTATCTGTCTCCTGTTTGGCAGTAAAGCTCAATAGTTCAAAATCTTTGTGAAGCGCCTTTATAGATGCCGCCAATTCCCCCGGGATTTTCTCGCTTTCCTTGAAATCAGTCATTACTCCAGCCAGCAAAATAGCTATCGTAAAAATTACGCCGCTTATCAACGCTGAAATAAGCGAATCGATACGAATAAATTCTAGATTTAAAGCATGTATACCAACTTTAATGCCTGCCACAACCGCTGCAACAGCCATTGCCTTGATCACAATCATCCACTTGTTCACGTATTTTTTCCTCTTTTTAGTTTTCATATTTTGCCTTTCGCTCTCGTATGGCCTCAACCGTTACTACCCCGAGCAGCAATTAAATCAATTATGAAAATATTGCAAATACAAATCATATAAATATTGTTACGGTCATTTTTTCAGGTGTAACCAAGAAATATATCGGTTTTAAAAGCAAGCTATTTTTTGACTTCCCGCAATAAGCATACTGTGCATCAACGAAAATGAAATGCTTCAATTCGTAACAAACACAATTCCCCACCTAGGGACAAAATGGACACCGCACCCGATATTTTGCGGAAATAATATTGACATTAAAAGTAGTTTTTCATATACTTTTTCAAAATTAAAGGAAATTATTATCAATACTCTTATGATTAGAATAAAATTTGTCTGCGTTCTTCTTTTATTATTACTATGTTCATGCAGCGCTAGGACATCAATAGCACCCGACGCAGCATTGAAGCCAGCTTATTTAGGGAACAAAGAGTAATCATCGCAATATAGCATATTCAGCAGCACAAAAAGCCTTTCCTGACGAATCTTATGGGCGTGATGACGTTAAGGGTATCATTCAAGTATACCGTCAATGGTTCTGGCGAGGCGATACGTTAGTTACCATAAACATTACTACGCACACTAGTATGGATAGCTGGATTGTAGAAGTTGCATCTAGGGCAGTAGGATTTAATCCAGCGATTGGTGATTTCTCAACTGGAGAAGTGAGTCATTATCTTAATGTACTTAGGGATGAATATGCACTGTCTATAAGAGCGCAACGAGAGAAAGAAACCACAATGCCTAAGACATTGAGTCAAAAATTACAGGAGCTGCAAACTGCCCTAAATAATGGATTAATATCAAAAGAAGAATATCAAATTAAACGCCGAAATCTTATCGAAAAATATTAAAAAGCTACTGGGATATTGCGAAGAATCATGCATGGCTCATAAAGAAGTTATGTTATTGTAAACCAAATTATCGAAAAAACGGTCGCAAATTAATTGTTAGGTATAAATACATGATAAGAGATCCATTATCGGATTATTCGCCCCCATTGAAAAACTTATTATCGAGCATGGCTCTGCCACAATACAAGCCAAGCATATAGCGATGCTTAAGGACGAACTTGCGATTCTCAAGGAGAATATCTTTGTTATATCGGCGGAGAAAAAAAGGACGGATAGAGAAAACAAAGAACTTAAAGCGGAGAAACTTAATCTCAAACAAAAAATAAAGGATTTGACTGCTGAAATAAAACAATACGAGGATTCTGATAAAAACAAAATAAAGCAATCGTAAGAAACGCATTATGATATTTTTGACGAAAGATAGAAACATACTGCCTCCTCATACACTATTAAGAGAATCAAATGGAACCTTTACCCATTAGACTCAAAAAAATGTCGCGATCTGAACTCGACAAGGAGCTCATGTCAAAAGATTATAATGATTCTGGGCGCGCAATAATTATCTATGAAATTATCTAACAGGGAAGCTAGGCGGGCTAACCTTATTTCAATAATCGCGTTGATAATGGCAGCAATAAGCATAATAGCCACAATTATTAGTTTGATATAATGCATTATTCCCTCCTAACATTTCCATCCAGCGGATCGCCGTGCTACACGGCTCCCGCTGATGTGTGACGATGGGCTTTGGAATATATTGCTGCACGATATAATAGGAATATTGGGCTAATTAAATGAGCATATTAAAAAAAATTGTCGCAGAAATACTTGTGTTTGTAAAGTTCTAAAGCACTCAATTGAAATTAATGCGCCCGTCAAGAAAGTTTGGGAATTTTTTGATAATCTTGATTCGAATTATAAGTCTTGGCATCCTGAGTCTCATGTGAATTGTCGTTGGATTAAAGGGAGACCTCATGAGCAAGGCTCTGTTGCCTATTTCGAATAAATTCTTGATGGTCAGCTATGCAAAATAAAAATATTGTGTAATAGAGTAGAAAAATTTAAGAGCGTTGAATGCAAATCATTTTTTCCGCTTTCCATATTTCATCCCAAAAGTATCTACCTTTTTGAAGATAAAGGCCGAAAATGTACATTTACCGCAATTAATCAAATGAGGATACCAACAATATTTAACTGGAAAATATTATCATTAGTTGATGCAACCGAAAAGCATATGAAAGAAGAAGGTGAAAATTTAAAGGAAATTATAGAAAACAAATAAATCCGGCAGTTATATTCCTGGAGGAAAATGATCGCTACAATTCAAACATATTTTGATACTTCTGCTGCAAAAGCATGGAATGCCCTTAAGAAAAAAGATACTTTTTTGTTTATTACACGCGGATTTCTCGGTTTTATTGGGTCCAAAAATTGGCCTGAAGAATTCTACGAGGGGCAGGAAATTGATACTCGATTTGTCTTTTTTCATATTTTTCCGGTATGGAAACACTATCTTCGTGTTGTTAAATTAGATGATCATCGAAAGGAATTATATTCAAATGAGAAAGGGGGTCCTATTAAAATCTGGAATCATCTAATTAAAATTGAACCAGGAACAAATCAAAGATGCAAATATATTGACCAGATTGAAATCAGGGCTGGTTTATTCACTCCAGTTGTCATGGATATATGCACACGAAGAAGCGAAATCGAGGAGACCGGTGAATACGACCTCGAAGGACTTTTCATCCGCCTCGCTTATGCCATCGATTCGATCAAGGCCAAAAGGATTGTTCTCGACACGGTAGAGTCCCTCTTTTCCGGATTGACCAATGTCGGCATTCTGCGGGCGGAACTGCGACGGCTTTTTGCATGGTTCAAAGACCGGGGCGTCACCGCCGTGATCACGGGGGAAAGCGGAGAGAAAACTCTGACCCGCTACGGTCTCGAGGAATACGTGGCTGATTGCGTGATCACCCTGGATTTCCGGGTGCGGGAACAAATCTCGACGCGGCGTTTACGCATCATCAAGTACCGGGGCTCTTCCCATGGTGCCGACGAGTATCCGTTTCTGATTGAGAAAACCGGCATCTCCATCCTGCCGGTGACATCGCTGGGCCTCGAGCATACTGTTTCCAATGAACGCATTTCCTCGGGCATTCCCCGCCTCGATAGCATGCTGGCCGGAAAAGGCTTCTACCGCGGCAGCACCATTTTGATTTCAGGAACTGCCGGAACCGGGAAGACAAGCTTTGCCAGCAAGTTTGTCGAGTCTGCCTGCAGGCGCGGCGAGCGTTGCCTCTATCTTGCCTTCGAGGAATCAGCCGACCAGATTATGCGCAACATGAAGTCTATCGGTACCGACCTCGCTCCCTGGGTGAAAAAGGGAAAGCTCAAATTTCACGCGAGCCGTCCTTCGCTTTACGGGCTGGAGATGCATTTAGTAACTATCCATAACCTGATTGCCGATTTCAATCCGCAGATCATCATCGTCGACCCGGTCAGCAATCTAACCGCCGTAGGATCATCCATTGAAGTCAAATCGGTGCTTACCCGTCTTTTCGATTATCTGAAAGCCAGTCATATTACTACGCTCCTCACTGACCTCGTTCATTTCGGCATTAATCTGGAAACGACAAACGAAGAGATATGTCGCTTATCGATACCGGCAATTGCTGCGCGATATTGAAATCAACGGCGAACGCAACCGCGGTCTGTATATTTTGAAATCCCGCGGCATGCCCCATTCCAACCAGATCCGGGAAGTCGTGCTCTCCGACCGGGGCATCGATCTTGTGGACGTCTATCTTGGTTCGGGAGGAGTTCTGACCGGAAGCGCGAGGGCAGCGCAGGAGGCTAAGGAGAAGGCAGAAGTAAGAGACTATCAGAGCGAAGCAGACCGGAGAATGCGCGAACAGGAACAAAAACGCAAAATCCTGGAGGCCAAGATCGCCGCCCTGCATGCCGAGTTTGACATGGAGTCGGAGGAAATCCGGATTATGGCGGCGGAAGAGGCGAAGAAACGCAACGGCGTGACAGCCGAGCGCGACGAGATGACCCGTTTGCGTAAAGCTGATAGCAAAACGAATTTCACCAGAGATGGGAGAAAGAGGAAGCTGAAATGAAAAATACGTCAACCGTAAAAAAGAAGCCGGCCAAAGCAAACCCCGCAGACGTCTGGATACTGAAGCTGTATGTGGCAGGTCAAACGAAAAAGTCGCTTGCTGCTTTCGCCAATCTCAAAAAAATTTGCGACGATCACCTGGCCGGTAAATACCGCATCGAGATAGTTGATCTGCTGAAGAATCCCACACTGGCCAAGGGAGACCAGATACTGGCCATTCCCACCTTAGTGAGACAGCTGCCACCTCCGGTGAAAAAACTCATCGGCGATCTGGCCAATACGGCGCGGGTAATGGTCGGACTGGATATTAAGTCTGCATAGAACTCGTTAAATAGACAAAAAGGGGCAATGCTGATGACCGGGAAGAAGACTAAGACAAATGAGCAGGAATTCTTAAAGGCCATAGACAAGGCCAAAGAAGAAAAATATTTTTTGCGTCTTTACGTTACGGGAGTGACCACCCGATCGATGAAAGAAATCCTGAACGTTAGAAAATTGTGAGAATATTATCTCCAAGGACGATACGAACTGCAGGTCATCGATATTTATCAGCAGCCGAAGCTTGCCCAGGGCGAGCAGATTATTGCCGCTCCGACATTGATCAAGAAGCTTCCCCTGCCGCTGCGGAGGCTGATCGGCGATATGTCGGATACGGAAAGGTTCCTGGTGGGAATAGATTTGAAGCCGAGAAAATGAGAAGGGCGATGAGGAAAACAATAACACAGGAAGAAAAACTACAGGCCAGGATTGACGAGTTGGAGTCGCGTCTGGCGGAAGCCGAAGAAACCATCCGGGCCATCCACCAGGGTGAAGTTGACGCTTTGGTGATCGAAACGGCGACAGGTACACAGATTTCACCCTGAAAGGCGCCGAGATACCCTATCGGGTGATGGTGGAGACCATGAACGAAGCCGCTGTGACGCTGACCCCCGACGGGACAATTCTCTATTGCAACCAACGCTTCGGCGAAATGGTCAAAACCCCGCTGGAAAGTATAATAGGAAAATCCATTTACGGGTTTATTTTGCCGCAGGGAAAAAACCTCATGGAGATGCTTATTAAAAATGGATCAAGCGTAACGAACAGCGAAGGAATTAACTTTCAGTCTGCCGCGGGAACTTCTATACCCGTTTTGATTTCTGTCAGCGAGATTAACGACGTAGCTACTTCCTCGCTTTGCCTGGTTCTAACCGACATAACCTATCAGCGCATGGTTCAGCAGGATTTGCAGAAATCTCGCGATGAATTGGAACGTCTATTTTATGAAAAAACTCGCATAACACGCTGGCCGAATTAATGGCCCAAGACTTGAAGACGATACTAACCATGATTCATCCTGAAGATATGCCCGGGGTACTGGCAGCTCTGGCGCGTGTAGAAGAGACCGGCTAGAGGATTTCGGGGGACACAACACTTAATCTAACCTTTTAGTTTGTTCTTAGGTACAGGCTTTTCTCGCTGGAAGCAATGCGAAGCGTCAAATCTTTTCTTGGCTCAATAGCGCTTTCGAATAGCAAATTCAAAGGAAGTCTTCATTTATTTTCAAAGTAATGGTTGTTTGTAAGTGTAATTTTCACCGCTTTTCAATCAAAGATGATATCGAGGCGGCTAGAAGGATGCCCGGCATTCGCCGGTTACATCTTCATCCTTAGGTCTTAAGTCTTTGGCCTTCGGTCTTCGGCCTTTAGCCTTTTTACCTTCTTGTTAACTGCCGGTACTTTATTCTATGCGGCTGGCTGGCGGCGGCGCCGAGTCTGCTTTTGCGGTCTTCTTCGTATTCGGAATAATTGCCGTCAAAGAAAAGCACTTTGCTTTCTCCTTCAAAGGCGAGAATGTGTGTGCAGATTCTGTCCAGAAACCAGCGGTCGTGGCTGATGACCACAACACAGCCGGCAAAACTCTCCAGCGCGTCTTCCAGCGCGCGCAGGGTGTTCACATCCAAATCGTTGGTCGGTTCGTCAAGCAGTAAGACATTGCCACCTTCCTTGAGCATACGCGCTAGATGAACGCGGTTGCGCTCGCCGCCGGAAAGTGTTCCTACTTTCTTTTGCTGATCTGTTCCGGAAAAATTAAAACGCGAAACATAAGCGCGGGAATTAATCTGCCTGTTGCCGATGGCAATTATATCCAGCCCGTCGGAAATCATCTCCCAGATGTTTTTATCCGGATCAAGCGAATCGCGGCTCTGATCTACGTAGGCAAGCTTTACCGTTTCGCCGATTTTTATTATACCGGAATCCGGTTTTTCCTGACCCGTAACCATGCGGAACAACGTTGTTTTTCCCGCGCCGTTGGGTCCGATAACTCCAATGATGCCGCCGGGCGGTAGTGAAAAAGTCATCTCTTCCACTAAAAGATTTTCGCCGTAGGATTTGGAAACGTCTTTGGTTTCGATAACCAGATCGCCTAAGCGCGGCCCCGGCGCGATGAAGATTTCGCGCGTCGCTGATTCGCGCTCCATATTTTTCCCCAAAAGTTCTTCATACGCGGTGATGCGCGCTTTGGATTTGGCATGCCTGCCCTTGGGCGACATGCGAATCCATTCCAGTTCGCGCTCCAGTGTTTTTACTCTTTCCGTTTCGGATTTTTCTTCGTTCTTCAAACGGTTTTGTTTTTGCTCCAGCCATGAAGAGTAATTTCCCTGCCAGGGAATTCCCTGGCCGCGGTCGAGTTCCAGAATCCATCCCGCGACGTTATCCAGAAAATAGCGGTCATGTGTCACGGCGATAATTGTTCCTTCGTATTTCTGCAGGTGATGTTCCAGCCAGGCGACGGATTCGGCATCCAGATGGTTTGTCGGTTCATCCAGAAGCAGAATGCTTGGTTTTTGAAGCAAAAGGCGGCACAGCGCGACGCGGCGGCTTTCTCCGCCGGAAAGAATTT
Source organism: uncultured delta proteobacterium (assembly GCA_963813455.1). Classification (GTDB taxonomy): domain Bacteria; phylum Desulfobacterota; class Syntrophia; order Syntrophales; family Smithellaceae; genus UBA4810. Next base: position 11,557 of record CAWEZF010000010.1, on the reverse strand, counting down.
TTACGGGTGTATCCCCCGGCGGGCAGCGCAGGGCGTCCATCGCCATATCCAGGCGCGAATCGATATCCCAGGCATCCAGCGCGTCTAGTTTTTCCTGCACGGCGGCCTGCCTCTCGCAGAGCTTGGTCATTTCGTCATCGGACATCGGTTCGGAAAATTTTTCGTTGATGGCGTTGTATTCGCTGATGAGGTCGATGGTGGATTGCACGCCTTCTTCCACAATTTGCTTTACCGTTTTTGAATCATCGAGTCTCGGTTCCTGCTCCAGGTAGCCCACGGTGTAGCCCGGTGAGAGAATCGTTTTTCCCAGAAATTCCGTATCCACGCCGGACAGAATTTTTAAAAGCGAGCTTTTGCCGGAACCGTTGAGGCCGATAACGCCGATTTTCGCGCCGTAAAAATAGGAAAGATAAATATCTTTAAGGACAGGTTTTTTTTCATATATTTTACTCACGCCAATCATGGTGTAAATAACTTTGTTGCCTTCGTTGGCCATAGAATTCTTTTCTCCGGAAAATATTAAATGTAAGGGAAAATATTTTGAATGATAATATTGAAATTATCCTGAATTTTATCTTTGCCTGTTACCATTCCCATATGACCAGGAAAAACGAATTCCAGATCCAGCTGAGAAAGAGCGATAATGCTTTTTTTCAATAGCGCGCCGTTGCCGCCGGGAAAATCCGTGCGCCCGACGTTTTCCTGAAACATTACATCGCCGCAAAAAAGCGCCTTTTGCTCGGGCCAATAAAGAGCGATGGAACCGGGAGAGTGCCCGGGCGTCAGAATAATTTTAAATATCTGATTGCCTAAGGAAATGCTTCCTTCTTCCAGTGGAAAATTAATATGCATTTGCGGCACGGTTATACCAAATAAGCCGTATAATTCGCCGCCAACACCTTTAAGGAATTCCAGCTCTTTTGTGTGCAACCCGATTTTTATTGTTTCCGGGTCAAACATCTCGGAACCCTGAAAGTGGTCAGGGTGAGAGTGCGTGTTAATGATATAACGGATGTCTTCTTTTTTAATGCCGTCGTCAGACATTTGTTTTAATAAATCAGGAACGTAGCGTGTCAGCCCCGGATCGATTAACGCCTGAACTTCTCCGCCTACGTAGAAGCTGTTGCAGTTATTGTCGAAATAGTTTGTCCATTCGTAAACGAAAATATCGTTTTTTAATTTCATTGTTCATCCTTCGGCTTAAGATTTGGGGGAACAAAAATCCACATCAGAAGATAGATGAGCAAGCCGGTTCCGAAGATGATAACAAACAAAATAAAAATCAAACGCCATGTCCAGGAAGGAATTGGAGTATGTTCACCAAGCCCGCCGCACACGCCGCCAATCCAATAATCGCTGCTGGAACGGGTAAATGTCTGTAACCAGTTTTTTTCTGCCATTTTAAAAGCCTTTCGTTTATTTCTCGGGAAATATTTTTGTCAACGGCAAATCCGCCGAACGGTGAGTGATGCTGATGATAAGACCTTCCTTGTCAATTAAAATAAACGTGGGAACGCCGACAATGTCGTAAATATCTGCGACTTGCTCTTTTTCGTCAAGAAGCACGCGGTAAGGCAATGAATTGGTTTGAGCAAAGCGGTCGACGCGTTTGGATGATTCGCCGATATTAATATAGACAATTTCCAGTCCTTTCGGGGTGTAGGTTTTATACATATTTTTTATGGCTGGAATCTCGGTGCGGCAGGCGGGGCACCAGGTGGCGCCGAAGAACAATAGAATTGGCGTGCCGGCATTTTTGGTCAGCCGAAAAGTTTTGCCTTTTAAATCTTTCAGCGTGAAATCAGGAGCTTTCATTGTTGCCGATTTGAATGGCGCGTTAGGTATAAACTGGCCGAAAGAAAAAGCGGAAACCCCAAAAATCAAAATAGTTAAAGTTATTCCCAATATGATTATTTTATTTTTCATTAATCCCCTCATCGATTTTTTAATATGCCAGAGTTCCCGCAATATACAGGAAATATTCACCCGCGCCAATCAGAATAAATCCGAAGATGTAATTTATTTTTTCCATCCATTTTCCTGATTTGGGCAGGGAAGTTATAAGTCCGGTAAATGTTCCTACAATAATGAGCAATGTTCCCATTCCTAAAGAAAAAACAAAGAGAAGAGCAATGCCCATCCATACATTGGTCTGAAGAGCCACGTAACCCAAAATTACGCCGAGAATCGGCGCGGTGCATGGCCCGATAACAAAACCGGAGGCGACACCCAGCAAGAAACTGCCGATAAAACCTTTTTTAATTCCTCCGGTCGCTTTCATCAGTTTTTGCGGCACCGGCAGAGATATTTTAAAAACGCCCAGCATGGCCAGTCCCATGATAATAAACAGGTTAGCCATAAGAAAATAGGTAAGAGGAGTGGTTTGCATCTGCCCGAAAATCTTTCCGGAGAGAGCGGCCAGCGCGCCCAAAGCAGAGTAGGCAACGGCGAGGCCGAAAACATAAAATAGCGAAAGAATAAAACCGCGCATTTTGGATGAAGCGGCGCGCGCTCCGATAAAGCCAACGGTAACCGGAATAAGCGGATAGGTGCAGGGAGTAAAGCTGACGACAACCCCGCCGATATAAGCGGCCAGAAGCGCCAAAAACAGCGATCCCTGCAGATACATGCTAAAATTACTCAGTAAATTCTCTATCATTTTGTTCTTTAGCTGTCGTAATGAAGTTAAAAGAGGATAAGAAAAATGTCGGTTGTCGTCAAGTTAAATCATTATGTTGGTGGAGATTATGGATATTTTAAAAATTTGATTTTATTGACGTTATAAAAATGGTGCCGAAGCCGGGATTTGAACCCGGACAGGCGTACACCCACTAGACCCTGAACCTAGCGCGTCTACCAATTCCGCCACTTCGGCACGCGAAAAGTGCACTATACTCAACACGTTGTTCTTGTCAAGATAAAATGAGCTTGAAATTAATATCCAAAATGCTATGTTGCCGTGCTAATTACTATTAAGAACGGCAGAGGGCAATGATTGTATTTAACGGCATAGAAGCAGTAACCGGCGATTTTCGCGGAGCGTTTGTCACCGTCGGCAACTTTGACGGCGTGCATTTGAGCCATCAGCATATATGCCGAAAACTTTCGGCGGAGGCAAAACAGGTTGGGGCAAAGTCTATTGTGATTACTTTTAATCCTCACCCTAAAATGATTCTGCATCCGGACATTCGCCCTTTTTATTTGATAACAAACATTGAGGAAAGGCTGAAGCTGCTTGAAGAATGCTCGATTGACGCGGTGGCGGTAATTCCTTTCACCAAAGAGTATTCCCGCACAAGCGCCCGGCAGTTTGTCGAAAAAGACCTGGTGGGAAAGCTGGCAATTAAAAAAATTATTATCGGGCATGATTATACGTTTGGCCATGGCAAAAGCGGCACAAGTGATTATCTGATTGCCGCGGGGCGAGAATATAATTTTGAAGTTGAGGTTATTGATGCTTTTAAAGTGGGCGATGATATTGTCAGCAGCACGCTGATCAGAAATTTGCTTCTTGCCGGAAATGTTAAAAAGGCAAGCGCTTTATTGGGAAGATGGTATAATGTGGCCGGAGTGGTGGAAAAAGGCCATGGACGCGGTGTTGAGCTGGGTTTTCCCACCGCCAATTTGAGGGCGCAAAAGGCACTTATTCCCGCCGCGGGTATTTACGCGGTGTACGCTTTCCGGCAGGGGAAGCGTTACCTGGCAGCCGTGAACATCGGCGAGAAACCTACATTTGCGGATTATGTTTCCACGTTTGAAGTTTTTCTGCTGGATTTTTCCGGAGAATTATTGGGGGAGACAATTGATGTTCATTTTGTGGAGAAGTTGCGGGATATCGTCAAATTTGATGGTCCCGAAAGTTTGAAGAAGCAAATCGCCGCTGATGTTGAAAAAACAAGAACATTATTGTTATAAGAAAATATAATAATTTAAATTGAGAGAATACGGAGGTTTAAAAACAATGTTAAAAGTTGCTATTGTCGGCGCTACCGGGATAGTCGGGCAGCAGGCGATTGTGAGTCTGATCGGGCATCCCTGGTTTAAAATAGAAAAGCTTGTTGCTTCAGAGCGCTCGGCCGGGAAAAAATATATTGACGCGCTTAAAGATCCCAACGGTTCTTCGCGCTGGTGGTGCGCGGAAGAATTACCAGCAGATATCGCCGGTATGACTGTTGAAGAAGCCGCTTCCTTTGATCCCACATCCGTTGACGTTATTTTTTCAACTATGGACGCGGGAGCGGCAAAAGAGCTCGAACCGAAATACGCGAAAACAACTCCGGTAATCAGCACCGCATCAGCGTTTCGTTATGAAGACGACACTCCCATTCTGGTAGGCGGTGTCAATATGAATCACGCGCCGCTTCTGGCCGTGCAGCAGAAAAACCGCGGCTGGAAAGGATTTGTTTCGCCCAAGCCTAATTGCACTACCGCCGGGCTGGTTATTTCGCTTAAGCCTATACAGGACGCTTTCGGCATTAAGCAGGTGTTTATGGTTTCTCAGCAGGCGATGTCCGGCGCGGGAAGAACCCCCGGCCTTTCGGCGATGGATATGACCGAAAATATTGTGCCTTACATTCCAGGAGAAGAACAGAAAGCCGAAATGGAACCACAAAAGATTTTAGGCAAGTACGACGGCAAAACGATACAAAATGCGGTTTTTGGTATTACCGCCACCTGCACCCGCGTTCCGGTGTTGGATGGCCACATGGTTTGCGCTTTTGTGGAGACAGAAAAAAAATGTTCGCCCGAAGACGTGAAGAAAGCCATGACCGAATACGGGCATGACTTTGCCGAACTGCATTTGCCGAGCTCGCCCGCGCATCTGATTGATGTCACGGATGACCCCTTTCGCCCGCAGCCTAGAGTGGACCGCGACAAAGGCGGAGGCATGACCGTAACCGTAGGCCGTATCCGCAAAGATCCGGTTATGCAAAATGGAATCAAATACGTTTGCTTGGCGCATAACACCAAGCTGGGCGCGGCAAAGGGCGCGCTGCAGACAGCGGAATACCTGGTGAAAAATTATCTGAAATTGGTTTAAAATCTGTAAGTGTTATAAATAGGCCGCGGTTTTTTATAAGCCGCGGCCTTATATTTCATGAAACGTCTGATTGAATCTATCGGCGGTAAATCATTTGAATATGGATGTGTTGGAAAGAAAATTTTATAAGCGTGAAACCTGTTCTGTTGCCCGCGCGCTTTTGGGAAAAAAACTTGTGCGCAAAATAGGGCGTGTAACGCTTGCCGGGATGATTGTGGAAACAGAGGCTTACTGCGGGCGGGAAGACAGCGCCTGCCACGCGCATCGCGGCCAGACGGTGCGCAACACGGTTATGTTCGGAGCGTCCGGCCACGCTTACGTCTATTTCACTTACGGCATGCATTATATGCTCAATCTGGTCACGGAAAAAGAAGGCAACCCCTGCGCCGTGCTCATCCGCGCCATTATGCCGCTTGACGGAATAAAAGAAATGGAAGCGCGCCGCAAATTAACAGGAACGCGTCTTGCGGATGGCCCGGCAAAGCTTTGTCAGGCATTGGCAATAGATAAATCATTGAATGGTTGGGACGTGACCAGAGGCAGTAAATTGTGGGTGGAGGATTTCAAAAAAATCAGCGCTAAATCAATCTTAGCCAGTCCCCGTATCGGTATCAACTACGCAAAAGAAGAACACCGAAACGCGCTATGGCGTTATTATATAAAAACCGGCGGCTAAAAATTTCTCTGCGATACACCTACTGTTCAATTTCCTCTTTCTTATAAAGTTCCAGAAACAATCTCCAGCTTGCCAGAAAAAGTGACGCGATAACCGGCCCCAGAACAAAACCGGAAATGCCGAAAACAGCGATGCCACCCAGCATGGAAAGAAAGATTAAAAGGGTATGCATTTGAATGTCATGACCAACAAGAATCGGCCTTAATAGATTATCCACGGTGCTGATTACCAAGGAGCCAAACAGAAGAATTGTTATTCCCTGCCATATATACCCCTGAAACAGCATAATTGCGCCCGCAGGCGCCCAGATTAATGAACAGCCAACAGCGGGAACAACAGCAAGGCCAAACATTAAAACTCCCCAGACAAGAGCATTTTCGATTCCGGTAAAATAAAAAAGCAGTCCACCCAGTAAGCCCTGAAGGCCTCCGATAACAAACGTTACTTTTAAAGTAGATTTTGCCGTGGCTAGAAAAAGATGAGTGAACGTGTCCATATGATATTTGTTGGCGGGTATGTAATGAGTGATTGTGCTAATGAACTTGTCTCCGTCACGCAGAAAGAAAAATAAAGAATAAAACATAACCATAAATTGAATAATAAGAATTATCGTGTTTTGTGTTATGTCAGAAAGATGTTGAAAAATAAATTTGGAAAAAGTTTTTAACATCTCCACTGATTTGGTAGCGAGAAATTCCTGATTGATATCCAGGCGCGCGAAAAGCGGGTAATTATTTAAATAATTTATTATCGCCGTGAGATTATCCATCCACCTGCTTTTGTCCGAATCAACAGCCTTGTATAGTTCCATGAATTCATTAATCAGCAGGCTAAGAAGGAAAGAAAGGGGTAAAACTAGACAAACGAATACCGTGGCCAGCGTAATACCCGCGCTCAGGTTTTTGTATTTAAGCTTTTTTATGAGCAACTTATTCAGCGGAGAGAATATGCCGGCAATTAAAACAGCCCAGAAAATAGCAAAGAAAAAAACTTTCAAAAGATAGCCGAAAAAGATCGTAATTATTCCCAAAAGCACGAAAAAAATCACATTCTGAAAGCTGGCAAAAGGTTTATCGTTCATCAGGGTTCGCTCCGCCGGTGTTTATTTTGTGTGCTTTTATCGCATTTTTGATGTTTCATATCAAGCGCGGCTTTTTTATTTTATTAAAAGGGCAAGCGGTTGAAACAACAGAGATTAGCTAAATACGAACCATGTGAAACAAAGCAATGCCAGGGCAACAACTTGATTTTGCTTAGAGTATCCGGTTTCAGGTAAAAAGGCGATTGACAATTGGTTTAATATGGCTAATTTAAATAAAATTTTAAAGCAGTATTTGCGCTGCGTGATAAGGAGGAAATTAATGCTTACAGTTACAGATAAGGCGTCAGAAGTTATCAAAGACTTTCTCAAGGATAAAGACGCGTCAATGGCCATAAGAATTACTTTATCCATCGGCTGATCCGGCCCCGCATTGGGCATGGCTCTGGATGAGCCAAAAGAAGATGATCAGGTTTTTGAAGAAAAAGGCACGAAGTATGTCATGGAAAAAACAATTTACGATCAGGCCAAGCCGATCAATGTTGATTTTGTCGAGGCACCCGGAGGGTCCGGTTTTCAATTAACCTCAAACCTTTCGCAGCCCGCGGGCGGCGGATGTGGGTCCTGCAGTTGCTAAGCACAGGGGGAGATTTATCTCCCCCTGTTTATTTAAAAATGACGAACAGCCAGAAAAAATTAGAACAAGCCCAAAGCTATCTGAAAGAAAATCAATACAACCAGGCGATCAGTCTTCTGCGGGAAATTCACGAGGCCTGCCCCGAAGAAGAATCGGCATTGTTGATGCTGGCGTGGGCATATTATGACAGCGGCGATATAGCGCGGGCGCTGGATTGTTTTCATAATATTTTTGAAACGGAATTACAAAGAAAAGTATTCACAGGTTTTGCCTATGATGAACTTGTGCGCATTTATAAGCAGGAAAAGAAGTATGATGATCTGGTGAAAATTTGTGAAAAGGCTGTAGCCGCCCAAAATCAAGATAAATACCTTCTGACCGAACTGGGAAACGCATACCTTCAAGCAGGACGGGCCCAAGAGGCCTGCGCCGTTTATGAAAAAATGATTAAGATGGAAGAGGACGATACCGGGCTTTATTGCCTTTGGGGACAAGCTTTATTTGCCGCCGGTTTGGTCGCCGAAAGCGAAGACGCGTATGCCCGCTGCGCTCAAATAGATCCGGAACAGGAAAGTCATTATTATTTTAAATTGGCAGCCTTATTTCAACAGGCGCGAAAAGATAACGACGCTGCGAGGGTAATAAAAAAATGTATCGCGATTAATCAGGATAATCCTTTGTATTATTGTTTTTATGGCGATTGCCTGATCAGCTTGGGGCGTATAGAAGAAGCTTGCGTTGTTTACAATCAGGCTGTTCAGTGTGGCGGTGGTAGTGGTAAAGGGGCGGCTGTTTATTATAATCGTTTGGGCAATTCATTAATGAAAGCCGGATGTTTTGTGGAAGCCGCTGAATATTTCCGCAAGGCGTTGGATAAAGAAAACAACAAAGTTTATTATAATGGATTAATATCCGCTTGCCGCGCGATGGGCAAAGAAGAAGAGGCGCAAAAAATTATCCATGAATTGGGCAAGATAAAGAAAGTTTAAAATTTGCCGAATTTGCGGATGGTTTCTTTAAAAAGAAAATAAAAATCTTTGTTGTCGGAAATTTCCTTTTTCAAAATTATACCGGCTTCGGAAGTCTCCTTTTTATTAAGAATCAGGTTGACGCTTTTGTTATAGGCGCGCATGTTATCCATTGTTGGATAAACCTCGCTTAGCAATACAACAAAAGTCTGCCGCCTTACCGGCATTATCCAAGCTTCTATATAGTTGAGAACGTAATTTACTTCCCAAACATCAGTATCAAAATTTTCATCAACGATTATAATATCGAATATGTGAAAACGCATGTACCTGAGCGCTTCTTTAAAATTTGTCGGGGTTACCACGTCATAATCTAAATCAGTCAGTGATTTGCTCAGGATATCGCAAGCGGCTTTATCCTGGATGCAAATCATGGCTGTATCTTTATCCGGGCTGAGATAACCGAAAGGCCTTCCGGAATAATCTATTGCTTCGGAAGGCGTGCTCTGGGCTGATGTGTTTTCTTCGCTCATATTAATCTCCTCTCATCCCTGGGAAGTGTGGTTGGGGTTTGTTAATTATGTTTTCCATGGATCTGATTTACCTTTTCCGTATTGGATGTCCACTTCCAATTCATGCAAATCTGTTGTTTTCTCTCCACGCGCGCTCTTAATCGAGTCAAGACCTCTGCCGACATTAGACTTGTTTGAAGCATACGCGCGGGCTGTATCTTCGGTGATTAATCCTTTTTCGTAAAGATCAACAATGTAGCTGTCAAAAGTGACCATGCCGAAGGCTTTACCCTGCTGGATGATGTCAAAAAATGTTTTTCCTTCCGATTCGCCGTGCAGGATAATATCACGGACACGCAGGCTTGTGCCCATTGCTTCAAAAGCGGCAATTCTTCCGCCGCCGACTTTAGGCATTAACCTTTGGCAGACAATCCATCGCAGAGAATCAGCCAGGCGCGTGCGGATTTGATTTTCTTCATCTATCGCGAACATACCTAGAATACGGTTAACTGTCTGTCCGGCATCAATAGTATGCAGGGTACTTAAAACAAGATGGCCGGTTTCGGCGGCGGTCAAAGCGATTTCCACGGACTCCCTGTCACGCATTTCGCCGACCAGAATTACTTTAGGCGCCTGCCTGAGCGCCGCGCGCAAACCGTTGGCAAAGGTATCGAAGTCTTTACCTAGTTCGCGCTGATTTATGGTGGCTTTCTTTTGCGAGTGCGTGTATTCAACGGGGTCTTCCAAAGTTATGACATGCAAAGACTTATTTTCATTGACTTCATTAATAACTGCGGCAAGAGAAGTAGTCTTACCGGTACCGGTCGCGCCAGTTATGAGAACGATACCGTTTTTTTCCGTTGATATCCGGTAAAACGCGTCGGGCAGGCCAAGCTCGGCGCAGGAAGGTATCTTTGATTCCAGTTTTCTTAAAACGATGGAATAATGGCCAAGCTGCGAAAAAATATTTACACGAAAACGGGCAACGCCGGGCAACTCGTAAGACAAATCGCACGATCCTTCCCTGATCAGGGTTTCTATCAGGCGTTGGTCCTGGCTCAGTAAATTTAGCGCGAATATTTCCGTTTGAAATGGAGTTAACTTGTCAAAAGGAGGATCAAGCTCCACCGGCACTAATTGGCCTGCCGCTTCCACCTGAAAGGGTTTATCCACGGTTAAAACCAGGTCGGAAATGTTCACGTTGGATTCCAGCATTCTGGTCAGGATATGGTCTATTTCCGGCTTTCTCATAAGCTTTCCTCGTTTTGATTTATGCTTCGGTAAAATCCGTCGGCGCGTATTTTAGGAACGGGCGGAATCTGGTTTTCTCATTGCATTTCATATAAGCCTCATCGGCGCTTATCCATCCGCGGTTGTAAAGATCCATAATTCCGTCGTCCATTAGCTGCATGCCGTATTTTCTTCCCGTTTGAATGGTGGACGGAATCTGGAAAGTTTTCGATTCGCGAACCAGATTGCGCACGGCGGGAGTGGCGATTAATATTTCCAGCGCCACACAGCGTCCTTTTAAGTCGATTCTTTTAAATAGAATCTGCGAAATGATAGCGCGCAAGCCGTCGGCGAGCGTGGAGCGTATCTGCAATTGTTCGTGGGCAGGGAAAACCTCAATAATTCTGTCAACTGTTTTGGCCGCGCTGGTTGTGTGTACCGTGGCAAAGACAAGATGGCCGGTGGAAGCGGCTTCCAGTGCCAACGACATTGTTTCCAGGTCGCGCATTTCGCCGACCATAATAATATCCGGATCTTCACGCAGCGCTCCGCGCAATGCCGCGGCAAAACTTTGAGTGTGAATACCAACTTCCCGCTGATTGATGATGCAACCATGAGTTTCATGGACAAATTCTATGGGGTCTTCAATGGTAATAACGTGATCTTTGCGCAAGCGGTTGGCCTCGTCAATTATGGCGGCGAGTGTTGTTGATTTGCCGCATCCCGTGGGGCCGGTAACCAAAACCAGTCCGCGCGGGAGTGTTGCTAATTTAGCCACAACGGAAGGGAGCCCTAAATCCGTGCACGTGGCGATTTTATTCGGTATCTCACGAAAAACAGCGCCCACCCCATATTTTTGCTGAAAGTAATTGGCGCGGTAACGCGCTAACGAAGGCACTTCATAGGCAAAATCGACATCGCCGGTTTCTTCAAACTGCTTTATTTTATGTTCCGGCGTTATCTCGTAGAGAAGGACTTTTAAATCCTCATTTGTCAACTTAGCGTATTTTATTCGCTCTATCTCGCCACGGATTCTGACGGCTGGCTGTTGGCCGGCTACAAGGTGGAGGTCGGATGCTCCCTGGTCGTGCATCAGATGAAAAAAAGCGTCAATTTTCGCCATTAATTTTTTCTCCTTGGAAATATGATATTATGCTTCATTCATCCTTTATTGTATCATTAAGGAAGCCGGTAAAATAAAATTAAATCCGCAGATCAAAGTATTGTCGCCTTTAATATGTTCAATATTGAATATTTATACAAGAGTATAGAGAAAACCCGGTTATTTTGTCAAGGCAAGAAAAAGTCAACAATGCCTTGACACTAACACAGACAATAATATATGCTCGCCAACGTTTTTCCGGTTAATCACTAAAAGGTTGGGGATGTAGCTCAGCTGGGAGAGCGCGGCGTTCGCAACGCCGAGGCCAGGGGTTCGATCCCCCTCATCTCCA
>CAWEZF010000009.1:0-171923 GCA_963813455.1 uncultured delta proteobacterium | reverse complement strand
GCCTCAATATATTGAGGAATACTCTTAGGTATGTCCTAATGTTATGCTTTAGTGGTAACCTCTGCCGGTTCCGGCTCGGCTGTGTTTGAATCTGCGTCTGGGGTGTTAGTTTTTATAGCGGCTTTCTGCTGTTTGGCCATCATGCGCTTTTCAGCTTTCTCCATTTGTTTCTGCTGTCTTGCCTTTTCTCTCGCATGTTTACCAAAGTTATACATGGACTTTGCCATTTTTAAGTTCCTCTTTAATTTTTCTTTTCAGCTTCACTCAATATGCTGAAAATAGAGAGGCGCTCCACAACAAAATATCGTTATGAAGCGCCTCTTTTTTTATCCGGTTTAATTAGCGGACCTTAACATTCTCTGCCGCCGGGCCTTTATTGCCCTGAACAACATCGAAGCTTACAGACTGGCCTTCCGTCAAAGTTTTGAAACCGCTGTTTTGAATGGCGCTGAAATGGACGAAAATGTCCCCGCCGTCACTCTTCTCGATAAAACCAAAACCTTTAGCCTCGTTAAACCATTTTACTTTACCTTCTGACATAATTAGTATCCTCCTTTCTTACAAATTTACCCAAAGTCGAATTACCAACATGGCAGAAATAAAAAAGCCACCAAGTCCCTAAAGAGCATGGTGGTCGCCTTTGCACTTCAAATGGTTTTAACTCAACTTCAACTGTACCGTACTACCTACAATGACCATCGCTCGGTACAAGATATGGCGAGACACTATGTTACTTATTGCGCGAAGTCAAGACATATTTTCTTTATATTTCAATGATTTATTTACAGCCAGATTAAGCGATTATCCGGCCGTCAAAAATACATCTTGTAAATAACTCTAATCGCTTCATAAAGCAGGATAAACGTGCAGCTAAATCCCTATATGAGGATTATTAAGCGATCAGGTAGCTTTTTATTTATTTGACATAAGGGGCTGTTCTGCTTATACTTCCCGGCAATTAACGTAATTATATAGTGTTTCCCGCCGGGATGTTTACCCTGCAGGGAACCCCAGCGAATGCAGGGTATGCGGGGCCGAAATGATAATTCGGAAGCTAAATTGATGAAGAGGATCTTGACTAATAAGGAACGCAATTTACTGGAAAAGCGCATTATCCAGGCGGAAAAGTTCACGGGGGCGCAGATTGTTTTAGCGGTAATTGAACGCTGTGATTCCTATTCGGAAATTCCCTGGAAGGCTTTCGCCCTGGGAGCCGCCGTTGCCGGTTTTCTTGTTTTTATCTTTGATCTCTTTTTCTCTCAATGGTGTTCGGATACCATGGTGCTGATATCTGTATTCTCCATGCTTATAGCCGGTATCCTTGCCGCAATTTTATCTTTGTATGTGCAAAAATTCGCGCGGTTTTTTCTTGTCACCAACCGGGCTGAAGTTGAAGTGCGCCAGTATGCCGAATCTCTTTTTCTTTCCCGTGAATTGTTTGCTACACGCCGCCGGACGGGTGTTTTACTGCTGGTGAGTCTTTTTGAACATCAGATTATCCTGCTTCCGGATAAAGGGCATAACAGGACGCTTAATCAAAAAGCAATGACCAAAATCATTGACCAGATGAAACCTGCTCTTTTGTCCGGTAAGGTTGTCCATGCTTTGGAAATCGGTCTGGCCGGGCTTGAGGAAAGGCTTGCCGGTAAGAAACGCGGCAAGTTGCGCAAAAATGAACTTTCCAACTACATCATTGAGGAGGCGGGCGTGTGAAAAAATTATTTTTTCCGATGCTCGCTTTCGCGCTGTTTTTTTTGGCACAATTTTCCTATGCCACGGAAATTCCTTTTTTAACCGGACGCGTGACGGATAACGCGCAAATACTTTCACCGGATACGCAAAGGATAATTTCAGACAAGCTCAAAGCGCATGAAGATAAAACCGGCAACCAGATTGCCGTGCTTACTGTGCCATCGCTGGAAGGAGAAGGAATCGAGGAATACGCCCTTAATGTTTTCAATGGGTGGAAACTGGGTCAAAAAGGAAAAGATAACGGAATCCTGCTTGTTGTCGCGCCCAGCGACCGGCGCATGCGCATTGAGGTTGGTTATGGGCTTGAAGGAACGCTTACCGACGGAACGTCCGGCAGTATTATCCGCAATGTCATTACGCCTCATTTTAAAAAAGAAGATTACGAAAGCGGCATCAGCGAAGGAGTTAAATCTATTATCAGCGTGCTGGAAGGAGGCCAATTGCCGGAAGACTCTGGCGAAACGTCAGGAAAGTCAAATTTTTCATCCGGATTAAACATTGAGTCCGATCTTTCCATTATCGAGAGAATTCTTTTCGGCGCTTTTATTTTCGGCATTATCGGGCTTTTCACCGTTATCGGTGTTTTAACTCCCGGTGTCGGCTGGTTTCTCTACTTTTTTCTTATTCCTTTCTGGGCGATGTTTCCCATTGTTGTTTTGGGCACCACGGGCGCTTTTTACCTGCTGATAATTTATCTCGTTGGTTATCCGTTGGCAAAAATTTTATTAAAGAATACAGACTGGTATAAAAAAGCCGCAAAAGACTTACGCACGAAAGGCAAAGCCTCCATCGGCGGTTTTACAATTGCCTCCGGCGGCTCCGGTGGATCGTGGAGCTCCGGGTCGTCCGGAGGAGGATTTTCCGGCGGCGGCGGATCATCGGGCGGCGGCGGCGCCTCCGGCAGCTGGTAGCATTATCCCCTTAAATTATTATACAGCCTCTATTGTGGAAGTTGGTTTGGTCGTGATGTTGTAGGTGACACTCACTACTTCCGGTATTGCCTTGGTGATTTTCGCGGCCATTTTTTCCAGCACATTAAAAGATAATCTTGTGGGCGAGGCCTTGCGGGCGTCCAGTGAATTCCAGCAGCGGATTTCAATCTGATTGCCGAACAAGCGCTTGTTATCGCGCATTCCTGTTACGCGGTCTTCATGCAGAATGGCCAGATACTGAAAAGCTTTGACGCCTTTTAGCTGTGCCTCAACTATCGCCGTTGCTTTTCTGACGATGGCAATTTTTTCCGGTGTGACCTCGCCGATAACGCGGGCGGCCAATGCCGGTCCGGGGAAGGGAATTCTGTTAAATATCGCTTCGGAAAGCCCAAGGCCGCGTCCGGCTTTACGCACCCCGTCTTTGCGTAGCTGAATCAGCGGTTCCAGAATTTTATAGCCAAACGCTACCTGCGGGTCGATGCCCAGCTGCTCGAAAACATTGTGCTGTCTTTTTATTCCGGCTACCGTTTCGTCAACGTCAGTGAGAATTGTGCCCTGCAGCAGATATTTCGCGCCGCTTTGGATAACCAGATCGGCAAATATTTTTTTGTAAAATGTCTGGGTTATCGCCTCCCGTTTTTCTTCCGGATCGGTAATTCCTTTAAGCGCGTCAAAAAAAGCCTGAACAGCATCGACCACTTCCACATGAATTCCCATTTTTTTAAAAGCAGCCTTTACTTTTGCCGGTTCTCCTTCACGCATGATACCGTTATCGATAAAGTAAGTTTTTAATCTTTTTCCCAACGCTTTGTGCCCGAGCGCCGTTACGACACAGGAGTCAACTCCGCCGGAAAGAGCGTTAATCGCCAAGCCTTCGCCTACGGCCTGCCTGATTTCATGGACTTTTCCCTCAATGAATTTTTTCGTGTTCATGTTTTTTGCTTTGATTTCTTTTATTTTCATATGGAAGACTCCTGGCGCTGAATTTGTGTTCACTTCCTTAGATTAATTTAAGTTCAGTTTCAAGTATTAATATGAGAGGAGGGCACAACTTTTTTTTACGTCATTCCGGCGAAAGCCGGAATCCAGGAAATACTTGATAATACTGGATACCGGCCTACGCCGGTATAACCTAAAGGTCACACGTGACAAAGGTGTTGGATTGATAGTGTTCTGCAAAGATCTCAATATGTGGTTTGATAACATTATTTGGACGTGTAAATTAAAGTTGTAAATTTTAATAGATGGGGTTAAAACATTAAATATATTAGAAAATTAAGGGGATGATTCATGCAGCAGATTAAAATCATGCCGTGTCTGGATATGAAAGACGGGCGGGTAGTTAAAGGCGTTAATTTTGTGAATTTAAAAGAGGCGGGTGATCCGGTGGAAAACGCCGCGTTTTATCAGAAAGAAGGAGCGGATGAACTGGCGATGCTGGATATCGCGGCGACGCTGGAAAACAGAAAGACACGCCTGGAGTGGGTGCGCAAAGTGGCCGCGGTTATCGATATACCGCTCACAGTAGGCGGAGGAATAGCGACGCTGGAAGATATTGAACTTGTTCTGGCCGCGGGCGCAAGCAAAGTTTCCATGAATAGCGCGGCGGTAAAAAATCCGCCTCTGGTAAGTGATGCCGCGAAAAAATTCGGCTCGGATAAAATAACGGTGGCGATTGACGCGAAACGAAACAAAGCGATGCCTTCCGGTTTTGAGCTGGTCGTCTCCGGCGGCACGCTGCCTGTAGCCAAAGACGCTATTGAGTGGGCAAAGAAATGCGAGGATTTGGGCGCGGGGGTTATTTTGCCTACCAGTATGGACGGAGACGGAACAAAAGCCGGCTACGACATCGAATATACAAAAGCGATTTCTTCAGCTGTAGCGCTACCGGTGGTGGCTTCCGGCGGCGCGGGAAAACTGGAAGATTTTTACGAGGCGGCAGTGAAAGGCGGCGCGAGCATTCTGCTTGCCGCTTCCGTTTTTCATTTTCGAATGCTCAGCATTCAGGAGGTGAAAAATTATCTTCGCCAAAAGGGACTGCCCGTTGCCAAAATTATTGTTTAGAGATTGATAATTTACGAGAATATTAAATTTATAAACAAAACATGACGCCAACCCTGTGAGGATAAAATGGGCAGGCCGTATCATTATTTTAAATACAATAAAAGCAGCGAAGATAGTTTTACCAATATCGCCCACCGTGGCGCGTCCGCCTATTATCCGGAAAATACACTGGACGCGTTCGAAGCGGCGATCGAACTTGGCGCCGATATGATTGAGTTTGATGTTCAGCTGACCCGCGACGGAGAAGTTGTCGTATTTCATGATGAAAAACTTTCGCGCTGTACTGACGGCAAAGGCAGGCTTTCTGATCATTATCTTCATGAACTCAAAATACTGGACGCGGGGTGCTGGTTTGGCAATAAGTTTAAAGGCGCCACAATACCCACGCTTCACGAAGCACTAGAGCTTTGCAGAGGCAAAATCGCCGTGAACATTGAAATAAAAACCGAAGCCGTTACTGATAAATCAGCCGGCGGCATTGAAGAAAAATCCCTGAAAATTGTTGAGCATAGCGGCATGAAAAATCATATTATCTTTTCCAGTTTTGACCCGCGGGCGATAAAACATTTAAGAGAGATTGATAATAATGTGGCGGTCGCCGTCCTGTTTGAAAAAGAATATTACAACAAGAAGTTGCCCGCACAAATAGTTAATCTCTTTGACGCGGACTGCTTCAACTGCAGCCATAAAGAGTTAAATAAGAAATGGCTTGAGAATCTCAAGGAAAATAACATTTCTGTTAATGTTTACACGGTTGATGAAGAAAAAAAGATGCGCCGTCTTTTAAAAGCGGGTGTAGAAGGGATATTTACCAACAAGCCCGATGTTTTAAAAAAAACGGCGGATGATTTCTTTGGGCGCAACAAGTAACGTTTAATCGAAACGGAGAATAGATTATGGAATTATCAAACAGGCTGATTAAAACCATTATGGTTTCGCTTGACGCTTTAACGCAGGCGGCGAGGATGGATATCCGCGTGCACGGCAAAGAAAATGTTCCCGACCAGCCGGTGCTCTATGTAATTAACCATTTCACGCGGATGGAAACTATTCTGATGCCGTATATTATCAAAAAATATATCAAAAAATATCCTGTTTCTCTGGCGGATAAAGGATTTTTCGGCGGTAAAATGGGAGATTTTATGAGCAGGCTGGGCGCCATTTCCACGGCAGATCCTAATCGCGACACGATTTTGATCAATTCGCTGCTTACCGGTAATAATCCGGTTATCATTTTCCCGGAAGGCCAGATGATTAAGGATAAAAAGCTGATCGAAAAAGGCAAATACATGGTTTTCAATATCGAAACCAGAAGGCCGCCGCATACGGGAGCGGCACGCATCGCTTTGCGTTCTCAGTTTATTCGTGAAGAATTGCGGTTGTTTCTTCAAAGAGGCGATAAGGCGTCTATCGGGCAATTGGCCGCCCATTTTAGGTTTAATCTGAAAGATGTCGAGAAAATATTAAAGCAGGAAACGTATATCGTGCCGGTAAATATCACTTATTATCCAGTGCGCGCCAGAGAAAATGTTATCAGCAAACTGGTGGGCAGGTTTGTCGAAAATATTTCCGAGCGTTTTAAAGAAGAGCTCCAAACGGAAGGGTCGATGATTACGCGCGGCGTGGATATCGATATCAACTTCGGCCAAGCGATACCAATGAAAAAATACATTGAGGCCAGCGCGCCACTGCACAAGATGCTTTCCGACGAAAAGCTTTACCTACATCCTGGCGAGCTGAAATATGCCGCTCCGTTCAAAAAACTCT
The DNA here is from genome assembly GCA_963813455.1 of uncultured delta proteobacterium. Taxonomy (GTDB): domain Bacteria; phylum Desulfobacterota; class Syntrophia; order Syntrophales; family Smithellaceae; genus UBA4810. The sequence continues at coordinate 165,408 of CAWEZF010000009.1, read as the reverse complement.
ATATAAAAATTATGTACGAATACATGGAATCCATTTACGCGATGACGACAGTTAATCATGATCATTTATTTTCCTACATTCTGGCAAAATACGCCAAAAATAAAATCAGCGAAGACGATTTCAAAAACCGTGTATTTTTAGCTGTTGATAATTTACGGCGCTGCGGATTTAATAATTACCACACGTCCCTGGATAAAAAACAATTCTATCTGCTTACGGATGATTATCATAAAAATTATGAGCGATTCATTGATGCGTCGCTGGCCGAGGGGCTGATCACTTTGGATGATGGCGTAATCCAGAAAAACAGCGCGCGCTTCAGTAAGATTTATGATTTTCATACTATAAGAAAAGATAATATTATCGAGGTTCTAAGAAACGAAATAGAGCCATTGAAAAATCTGACAAAAGCGCTGAACAAATTAATGCTGCTGCCCGACGTATATGTCCGGCAAAAAATAAAAAATCATTTTATGGCGCTGGAAAAGAAACTTTTTGCCGATGATTATCAGAAGTATTATTTAGAAAAAGAAAGCAAGCCAAAAAATATCGGCAGGCCGTTTTTCTGGAAACATTTATTTGGAAAAAAGGGAGTGATTCTGGTTCACGGCTATATGGCAGCGCCGGAAGAAATACGTCCGCTAGCGGATTATCTTTATAAAAACGGTTACAGTGTTTACGGGGCGCGCCTGCGCGGTCACGGGACAGCGCCTGAGGATTTGGCGCAAATCAGATGGGAAAAATGGTACGATTCCGCCGGCCGGGCGTATATAATTATGAAAAATAGCCTGAAGCATTTTGCCATTGCCGGTTTTTCTACCGGGGGAGACATAGCGCTTTTGCAGGCGGCAAACAAACCTGGAAAGTTCAAGGCGGTAATATCAATAAACGCTCCTCTCAAACTGCAAAATATTTCTTCAAAGTTCGCGTCGGCAATTGTTGCCTGGAATAAACTACTGACAACATTCAAGGCAAAAAAAGGTAAAATGGAGTTTGTAGTTAACGATCCGGAAAATCCGCACATAAATTACTTAAGAAATCCGGTAAGCGGGGTTGGGCAGCTCGAAAAACTGATGAATGTGGTTGAAGACAGATTAAAAAATATAACCGATCCATTGCTCGTAATACAGGGATCGGATGACCCTGTGGTTAATCCAGCGAGTGGAAAAGATATTTACAAAAAAGCTGGAGCCTCTAAAAAGAAAATATTCACGGTAAAATCCGAGCGTCATGGAATATTGCGGGGAAAAGAAGCTGAAGAGGTAAACGCGAAGGTGCTGGAATTTTTGCAAGATGTTTTTTAATTTCGGCGGCAAAGGATCATCGTCTTTGGGATAAGATAGAAAGACATTCTGGATTTCCCCGGCATTCGCCGGGTAGGCTGCTTGCGAGACCGTGGCATAATCCTCATCTGTAATGGCGAACCCGCCTTTTCTTGTTTCGTCATTGGGAACCTGCCGCAGGCAGGTGAAGCAATCTCTGGTTTGCTCATGGGATCGCTTCGGATTTCATCCTCGCGATGACAAGCGCGGACGAGATCGCCACGGCGCGCTGCCTTTGTTCGCAAAGACAGTGCCTCAAAGTCCAAAATGTCGGGTGGTAATATATAATAGTTGGAAGGTAATATGAAAAAGATATCCGATTTATTTTCTTCAGATTTCGAACATATCTGCCCGCGCTGGCTATGTTTCACGTTTGATAATGTTTTTCGCAAACTGATTCATAATCCTTACAAAATTCTTCATCCTTACATTAAAAAAGGGAATACTGTTTTGGATATTGGACCAGGTATCGGTTATTTTACAATACCTATGGCAAAGATGGTTGGCGATAAGGGGCGGGTGATTGCCGTTGATATTCAGCAGGAAATGCTTTCGGCCATCAGAAAAAAGGCAAAACGCGCCAGAGTGTTACCGAGGATAGGTTTGCGGCTGGCTTCGTCGGATTCTCTGGGTGTAAAAGTGAAAGCCGATTTTATTCTTGCTTTCTGGATGGTACATGAAGTTCCTGATAAAGCACGTTTCTTTATTGAATTATATTCTTTGTTGCAAAAAGACGGCAAATTTCTAATGGTGGAGCCAAAATTTCATGTAGCAAAAAGAAAATTTACCGAAAGCGAGCGTCTAATTATGGATGCGGGTTTTATACTTGAGGATAGTCCTGAAATATCTTTAAGCCGGTCGGCTTTGTTTGTAAAAACTAAAAAATAAATCAACGTTATTCTCTGTTGGGTTTAATGCCCCGACGCTTGCGTCGTCATTCCGGCCCTGCAGGGAACCCCAGCGAATGCAGGGCATGCGGGGCAGGCATGACGATTAGGGGGGTTGTGCAAAGCTCTCGAAGCACCCTTCACGAGATACGATTTACTTTTTGCGTCAGGCGGCTAAAATGTAACTTTTTTCTCGGAAAAGCCTCAGACAGGCGTTGGCCACGTCCACGTCGTAAAGTATACCCTTATTTTTTTCTATTTCCTGGAGTCCCGCCTCAATACCGTGAGCGGGGCGATACGGGCGATGGGAAGAAATAGCTTCCATAACGTCGGCTACAGCCATAATTTTTGATTCCAGCAGGATCTCATTTTCCTTTAATCCGTGTGGATAACCGGAGGCGTTGACTCGTTCGTGATGTTCCAGCACGATGCGGGCGATCGGCCAGGGAAACTCAATATCTTTTAAAATCTCGTAGCCGGAGACCGGGTGTGTTTTGATTAAATTAAATTCCAGCACAGTAAGCTGCGTGGGTTTTGTAAGGATTTCCGATGGTATCGATATTTTACCGACATCATGAAGCATGCCGGCCATGCGCACTCCGTCTATCTGGTCACTGGGCAATTTCATTTCCGTGGCAATCGCGCGTGCCAGATCAGCTACACGGCGCTGGTGACCTGCCGTGTAGGGGTCTCTAGTTTCCACCATTACCGCCATGGCGCTAATCGTGGCGCCAAGGGATTTGCGCAGTGTCTTGACATTTTCTGCGCGTTCCACCTCAATTTGTTTCTTTTCCGAGATATCCTGTACCATGCCCTGATAATAAAGAACCTGTTTCTGGTCATCAAGCGCGGCATTCGAACTGAGAGATACCCATAAACGGCTACCGTCTTTGCGATAGAATTGTGTTTCAAAATTTGTAACCGAGCCGTATTTTTTAACAATTTTAAGAAGTCTTCCTCTGTCCTGCGGATAGACATAAAGCTGATTAGAGATGTCTGTCACTGCTTCTAAAATTTCTTGCGCCGAATTGTAACCGAGAATACGGGCAAAACCATTATTTACAGTCATGAACTTGCCGTCAGGAGATGTTTGATAAACTCCTTCTTGCGCGTTTTCTATCAATGAGCGGTATTTTTCTTCGCTTTGTCTGAGGGTTTCCTGAGCTTTTTTCTGTTCCGTGACATCTTCAATAATGCCCACGCCTCCCTGCACAATGCCGCCTTCCGAGTTCATAGGCGTAAAAAGTGCCCTGATCGGTGTGATTTTCGGCACAATCACGGTATCATACATATCATCATAAAATCCGGCACTGCCGCTGAGCGCCTGCCTTACGGCGGAGACAATGCCCTTGTCAGGAAGGTTAAGCATGTTCAGGCCGATAAGCACTTCGCGCGAAGTGCCGGTAATATTCACAAATTTCTCATTGCACGCCAAGATGATGCCGTTTTGGTCGAAGTACAGAAGTCCCAATGGGGAATGCTCGAAGATTAAGCGGTATTTTTCTTCGCTCTCTTCCAGGGCTTGCTCCGCCAGTTTACGGTTGTTTATATCCTGAATTGTGCCGATCATGTTAGTGACAACGCCGTCTTTGTCGATGGTAAGTTCTCCCTGGCCGAAAACCCAGCGCACCTGTTTGTCGTTTATCCTGATGATGCGGTACTCTTTTTCAAAAAGATTATGCTGTCTAACCACGTGGTCGCTGAGGTAACTTAGCATTTCCTCTTTGTCGTCGGGATGAAGGAGATTACCCCATCCTTCCACGTTTTTGGGGTAACTATCGTCAATGCCAAAAATATCATCGAGCACCGTGGAGCTAATCCAGGTTCCTTTTTTGACATCAAGGTTATACGAGCCGAAGCGCGCTGCTTCCTGGGATTTTCTCATATTGTATTCACTTTCGCGCAGGGCATCTTCCACTTTTTTGCGTTCGGCGATTTCCCAGGCAACATCAGCCAGATACGAAACAATCTCAATGTCCTTTTCGGTGTAATCCTGCGGTTTGTTGCCGACGCCGAGAACAGCGACGAATAAACCCTTACGCGAGATGGGCACCGCCAGTTCACGGATTACGGCGGCATGTCCTTCGGGAAGCCCTTTACGGTGGGGCAAGGACGCGTAGTCATTATGAATCACGGGCCGGCCTTCTCTCAGGCAATCCACCCAAACGCCCGCCTGGTCGATATTGTAGTGCATGCCATAACCTTCGGCCTTGCAGAATTCCTCAACTGTCTTTGTTGACCATGCCTGAAGAGAAAGCGTTTTTTGATCCGGCTCGACGAAATGGTAAAAGCCAATTAAGCTGCCTGTAAACGCGCATATCTCGTCTAATGTCTTTTGTAGAAGTTCGCCCAGGGAATGTGTTAGAGAATATTCCATCAGATTCATTCTTGTTTTTAAAAGCGCTTCTGTTTGCTTGCGCTCGGTGATATCGACCAGGCCGCCATACAGCAGAAGTCGACCTGGAATCTTTTGATCCAAAACGCATTCAGCTAAAGAGTTGACATAAATTATGCTGCCATTTTTATGGCGAATGCGCAGTTCGCATGAGCCATGGGAACCGGGGGTCAGGCCGGTAACGTTTTTTTCAAAGGTGGCTATATCATCGTCGATAACAAGGAAACGCCAGCATTCCTGCGCCATAATTTCATCAAGTGAATAGCCGGTTATCTGCTTTGTTGCTCCTGTCATCCACTCAAGCGAAAAGGTTCCGTCTTCTTCGGCGCTGCACGAATAGGCAATATCTGAAGAAACTTCCGAAATTCGCCGGAATCGATCCTCATTCTCGCGTAGCGCCTCTTCCGCTTTTTTACGTTCGGTAATATCCTCAATAAAACTCAGAGAAGAAGGAAGGCCGTCCCATGAAATAATCTGAGATTTTATCCGCAGCCATTTTTCTGTGCCGTCTCCGGTAATTATCCTGAAATCATAATTTGTTTCTACATCTTCGCCACGCAGCCTCTTTAAGTGACGATCAAGAACTTTTTTACTGTCTTCAGGATGAATAAAAAATGTAAACGGCTTGTTTTTGATAATATCTATCGGATATCCCAGCATTTCAACAAGGGCGGGATTGGCGAAATTGATTTTCTCATTCTGTGCAATCAGTATTCCTTCTTTCGAGTTGTCAAACAAGTTACGGTAGTTTTCTTCGCTTTGGCGCAGTTTCTCCTGCGCCTTTTTGCGTTCGGTAACATCGCGCACAATGCCTCTAAAGCCGGTTGGTTTGTTTGATACATCCTTCATCAAAGACACAGATGCTTCAAAAGATCTCTTTTCTCCGTCTTTGTCTATAATCTTCCAGTCGAATCCTTTAGCGGGAATTCCTGTTGCGTAAACCTGGTTAAAAGTTTTTAAGATTTCTTTTATGTTTTCAGGGGCTGTATACTGTCGGTTGTTCATGCCCATTAACTCTTCTCTCGCGTACCCTGATATTCGGCATACTGAATCGTTGAAGAAGGTTAAATTGCCGGCCAGGTCCACTTCGTAATATCCGTCTTCGATATTTTCCAGAATATTTCGGTACTTTTCCTCGCTTTGGCGCAGCGCGACGAGCGCGCCCTGTTTTTCGGCTTCTGTCTTGAGGCGCTCGGTTATGTCGCGGGAAACGCAGGTGACGCCGATAATTTTATTATCTTTGATAATGGGAGAAGCGGTGATTTCGCCAAAACCTTTTCTGCCGTCTTTAAGAATGAATTCATAAACGGCCGGCGGCGCATATTTTCCCGAAAGTATTTTCCTGACGTGCTGAGATGCTTTTTCGCGTGATTCCGGGCTCATGATATTCAGGCTGGGCAGAGACTTTCCGTTAAGTTCTTCGGTGTTGTATCCGAGAACTTTTTCCACACTGGGCGTTATTTCGTTTAACCTTAATTGGGTATCGAGGGAAAAAATAACATCGGAAGTGCTGTTAAAAGTAAGCCGGAAATTTTCCTCACTTTGCTGAAGCTTTTCCTGTGCCTGTTTCCGCTCGGTAATGTCCATGTAGATAATTTGCGCCTGCTTTTCACCGTTCCAGAGGATTTCCTTGCGAAACGCCCGCAAATGGCGGATTTCGCCGTTTTTTCGGACGATGCTTATTTCGTATTCGGATGGACCGAGCTTACCCTGTTTTCTTTCTTTACTTCTCAGCAGATACTCGGCATAGCTCTGAGGAGTATAGCGGTCCTTCACCGGAGTATTTTTGAACTCCTCAAAGTTCTTATAACCATACATATCCAATATCGCCCTGTTGGCGTATACTGTTTCGGCTTGCTTTGTGGAGATGCGCACGCCCAGCGGTGAGTCATCTATGGAGCGACGGAAGTTTTCTTCCACCATTTTGTGCTCGGTGATATCAATATGCGTTCCGACCATGCGCAGGGGCTTTCCTTTTGCGTCCCGCGCCACGATCTTGCCCTGTCCCCGGATCCATATCCATGACCCCTTCTTGTGTCTGAAACGGAATTCAATATCGTAGTTTTTCGATTTTCCTGAGAAATAGTCCTGTATGGCCGAGTTGGCGCCTGGCAGATCATCGGGGTGCACGTGTTGGGCCCAGGCCGTGAAATTTTGCGGGAATTCGTTTGGCGCGTAACCGGCCATGGTGTAATAGCGTTCATCGAAAAAGGTCTCATTGGTGACAAGATTCCAGTCCCAGATGCCTTCATTTTTGACTGCCATGGCCCGATCAAGCCGCTCCTCGCTTGCCTTGAGTTTTTCTTCCGCCTGCTTGCGTTTGGTAATATCGATATTAAATTCAAATACTTTCCAGGTGCCGTCGGTATCCTGAAAAGGAATTGTATGAACTTCAACAATGCGATTATTTTCCTTCGGTAAAACTTCTTCCGCTAACAACAACATTTTTTGTTTTCAGCGCTTGCGGTATCGCGCAGGTTGGGCACATTTTTTTCCCGCCCATGAAATATTCGTAGCACTTCTTACCTTCCGGGTTGCCGTAAATTTTTTGCCATTGTTCGTCAACGTAGAGAAGGTTGAAATCGGCGTCGATGATATTTGTATTTGTGTGTGTGGCGTTCATGGCAAATTCAAGTCGTTTCTTCAGTAAATCAACTTGCGCTACTTCTCGCAGGAATTCGTCCTCACTTTTCTTGCGCTCGGTGATGTCCTGAATGTAGCCGAATACCCGCACAATTTTGCCCTTTTTCTTTTCGGCTTTTCCTATGGTGCGCACCCATAAATGTCTGCCCTGGGCATTGATGAATTTCAGTTCGAGATCATAGGGCACGCCTTCTTTTACTGCCTGCCAGAAAGCTTTATCAATGATTTTTTGATCACCGGGTGAATAGAACTGAATATTTTGTTTGATATTGTTCGGATCAAAATCTTTGGATACGCCATAGATGCGGTAAACTTCATCCGTCCAGGAGACGCGGCGATTAACAACATCGTATTCCCATCCGCCAACTCCGGCAATTTTCTGCGTTTCGCTAAGAAGCAGTTCGTTTTTGAAGAGAGCTTCTTCCGCCTGCCGCTGTTTAATTCTGCGTTGCGCTTCTTTGAGTTCCCGTTCAATGGCCGCGCACAGGCGCGATAAATTGTTTTTCATGACATAATCAAGGGCGCCCGCTTTCATGCATACCACGGCCGTTTCCTCGCCGATGGTTCCGGAAACAATAATCAGGGGGATATCAAGTTGAGTTTCTTTCAGCAGGTTAATGGCCTGGATGCCGTCGAATTTCGGGAGCTTGTAATCGGAAAGGATAATGTCCCATTGCTCTTCTTTGAGGGCTTTTTTCATGGCCGCGGCTGTTTCCACCCGTTCATAGACGGGATTAAAGCCGCCTTTTTTCAGCTCTCTTAAAACCAGCAGGGCGTCATCTTCGTTGTCTTCGATCAATAAAACACGCAGTGTTTTTAGCTTGCTCGTATTAGACGGGATTTTTTTTACCACTATTAATTCCTTAAGTATTTCGTATCTCGCGTTTCATTGATTCGTCATTCCGGCGAAGAGACTGTGTCGTAATTTTCAGTTGTCATTGCGAACGCACGATAGTGCGTGTGGCAATCTATATATTATCAAAGATTTATGAGTTTGCTTCGCTCATTATATTTACTCGCAAAGACATTACGACACAACCTCGAAATCCGGAATCCAGTGATTATTAGCTTTCTGGATACCCCCGTATCAAGTACGGGGCAGGCTTTTTCGACGGTATGACGACTTTGGGATTTTTTATTCATCCATAAGTTATTAAGTTAGTGTTCATGCTCCACTGGTTCGTCATTCCGGCGCACGCCGGAATCCAGCTATAATATTGTATCATACAAATCATTCCAATTTGGATTGCTGCTCTCAATTAATTCCAATTTCCACGAGCGTTTCCATTCCTTTAACTTCTTTTCGCGTTCAATTGCGGATGCCATGTGCTCATGCAGTTCATACCAAACCAAGTTGTGAACATTATAGCGTTTTGTGAATCCTTTTACCAAATTATTCTTATGCTCCCATATTCGCTTGATGAGATCTGAAGTCACACCAATGTAAAGGGTGCCATTTCTTTGACTTGCCAGAATATATACGGCCGGTTGTTTGCTCACCACTTTCTTTTTTCCTGGATACCGTCTTTCGACGGTATGACAAAAGGAGCGTCAATGCAGCTTTCGCTTGAGATCTTTACATAATTAAGTAAAACAACCATTTTCGTCATTCCGGCGCACGCCGGAATCCAGTATTATCAATAATTTTCTGGTTTCCGGCCTCCGCTCGGGCGACGCCTGGATACCGTCTTTTTCGACGGTATGACAACTGTTGAACTTTTTTTTCTTTCGCTTCACGCACTGCGCTTCACGAATTACGCTTTCAAATCAGCTTATATCCCTTCTCGCGAAACAATTTTATGCAGGCGTCCACTACATTGCTATCATAAAGGATTAATCTGTTTTTGTAAATCTCTTCTATGGCTGCCTCAATTCCCAGTGCCGGCCGGTAGGGGCGATGCGAGGCGATGGCTTCCACAACATCAGCCACAGCCAGAATCCGCGCTTCGGGCAAGATGGCTTCGCCCCTGAGCCCTTCGGGGTAACCCGATCCGTCCATCCTCTCGTGATGCTGCAGGACGGCATTGGCCACCGGCCAGGGAAAGTCAATGTCTTTCAGGACATCATAGCCGGCACGGGGATGAATTTTAACCAGGCTGTATTCAATTTCCGTCAGTTTGCCCGGCTTGGTAAGTATTTCAGCCGGAACGGATATCTTGCCGATATCGTGAATTGTCCCCGCCATGTGGATGCCTTCAATTTGTTCTTCGGCAAGTTTCATCTCCGCGGCAATCGCCCGCGCCAGGTCGGCGACTCCGCGCTGATGGCCGGCGGTGTAAGGATCGCGCGTCTCAACAATTGAGGCCATTGCCCGCACCGTGGCTTGCAGCGCCTTGCTTGCTTTTTCTAAGTTTTGTTTGCGCTCGGTAACATCGCGGATAATACCCCGACAGCCGATGGGGCGATTGTTAGAATCTCTTAACAAAGAAGCGTAAAGCTCGATGTTTCGTATGGTTCCGTCTTTGATAAAAATATCCATTTCCAGCGATTTGATAGGAATCCCTGTCTTGTACATCTGGTTGTATGCACGATAGACCCTTTCCACATCTTTCGCTTCCATGTACATAGAGTAATCCGTGCCCAGCAGTTCTTCTCTGCTGAAACCAGAGATTTTCATGAATGCCTCGTTGATAAAAGTGATTTTGCCGTTAATATCCACTTCCTGATAACCCTCTTCCATTTCATCAAGAACGGTACGATACCGCTCCTCGCTTTGTTGCAGAGCCTCCTCCGCCCGCTTGCGTTCGGTAACATCGCGGACAGTTCCTCTGAACCCTGTTTTTTTACCGGCCGGATCTTTGAGCAGTGCAACAGACGCTTCTATCTGTCTTTCCGTTCCATCCTTTCTTATAATCCGCCAATCGAATCCAAGAGCGGGATTTTCTGTTCGATAGACTTCATTAAACTCCTGGAAAAGTATTTTTGCGTTTTTTGCATCTGAATATTGCCGGTTATTCATGCCCATCATTTCCTCTCGGGAATACCCCAATATTTTGTACAGAGAATCATTGAAAAAAGTGAAATTGCCGGCCAGGTCAACTTCAAAGTAACCTTCATCGATGCTTTCCATAATGGTCCGGTATTTTTCCTCGCTTGCCTTGAGTTTTTCTTCCGCTTTCTTACGCAAGTCGCAATCACGGGTTACGCTTAAGATTCCAAAAGGGCGTCCATCCGAATCGCGCAGAAAGGAAAAGCTGGCTTCCACCCAAATTGTGGAGCCGTCTTTACGGTACTCATTCAATTCCAAAACACGCGTACGGTTAGGATCGGCACCTCCGGCTGCTTCCAGCTCCATTTCCTCGGTGTAAACCTGTAAGACTTTTTTAAGGGATTCCGGCGTCAGAATCTCCTCGGGGCTATGCGCAATTGACTCTTCGGCGGTATAGCCGCGCAGCTGAAAAATGGAAGGGCTGACAAAAGTTAAGCGCAGGTCCATGTCCATAACCGTGATGACGTCTGTCATATTTTGCGCGATCACGCGATATTTTTCTTCGCTTTGCTTTATGGCATCTTCCACTTTTTTTTGCTCGGTGATGTCACTTAAAAAATTTAAGACAGCCGGTTTGTCCTGCCATGAGATTACGGTCGCGCTTAAGATCACCCATCTTGTGTCCTTGTCTTTTCTGATGATTCTAAAAGACTGCGAAGGGGACACTTTCTCGCCTTTAAGTCTTTTGAAATGATTATCGGCGACCATCTTTTGATCATCGGGGTGAATAAAATCCGTGAAGGGCCGGGATAAAAACATTTCTTCGGGGTAGCCGATCTGATCTATAGCGGCGCGGTTGGTGAAAACCACCTTTAAATCCTGCGTGATAACGATTGCCTCCTGCGCGTTTTCCACAACCGTCCGATATTTATCCTCGCTGGCCAGAAGAGCATCTTGCGCCTGCCTGTGGTTGCTCCTTATTGCCGCGTCTTTGAGTTCTCTTTCAATCGCCGGGGCAAGGCGCGATAATTTTCCTTTCATGAAATAGTCCAGCGCGCCGGCTTTCATGCATTCCACCGCCGTTTCTTCGCCGATGGTGCCGGAGATGACAATGAGGGGAATATCTATTCCTGTCTCTTTTAATAGTTCAATGGCCTTTGGAGCGCTGAATTTCGGCAGCTTGTAATCACATAAAATAATATCCCATGCCTTGTCGGTAAGCGCCCTCTTCATTTCCGCGGCTGTTTCCACCCGGCTGTATTCCGGATGATAACCGTTTTTTTTCAGTTCCCTGATTATCAGCAGGGCGTCGTCTTCGTCGTCTTCGACAAGAAGAGCGCGCAGGGGTTTTAGTTTATCTGTTTCCATATTGTTATTATTTTTCATCGGTAAACTTTCCTTTATTCTTTCGTGTCTCAAATCTCGTGAAGCGTCCGGCATTCGCCGGATTTCATATCTCGTGCTTCATTGATTCGTCATTCCGGCCACAGATGACCTTCAGGTTATGAAAACCGGCGTGTGCCCTTTAGGGTAAATCCAGTAATTATTAGCGTTGTGGATACCTCCGCATCAAACACTGGATACCCCCGTATCAAGTACGGGGCAGGCTTTTTCGACGGTATTACGACTGTTGAACTTTTTCTTCTTTCGCTTCACCCGGCATGCCCTGCATTCGCTGGGGTTCCCTGCCGGGTTTACACGCTTCACAAATAACGCTTCACGAATTTGTTGGCGGCGGCTCATTCCATAAAAGCCAGTAAAGCCCGAGCAGTTTGATGGCTTCCACGAACTCTTTAAAGTCCACCGGTTTGCGGACATAACTATTGGCGCCCAGTTTATACCCATTGACCACGTCCTGCTCCTGTGTTGAAGAGGTGAGGATGACCACCGGCAGTAGTTTGGTGAGCTCATTTTGGCGGATGGTTTTCAACACTTCCATGCCGTCAATTTTGGGAAGTTTCAGATCCAGCAGGGTAACCACGGGCAGATCATTCGCATCTCGTTCTGCATACATCCCCTTCCCAAACAGGTAATCCAAAGCTTCCACACCATCTTTGGCTACGATCACTTTGTTGGAGATATTGTTTTGTTTGAATGCCCGCAAAGTCAAAGCAACATCGTCGGGATTATCCTCCACCAGCAGAATGATTTTGTTTTCCACAATTCGCTCCTCTCATTGTGTGATTACAGTGATTGAAAAATGATTACGGCGATTCGAAAAGACGATTACGGAGATTAAAATATCGCTGTAATCTTTTATTTTCATCGTTGTATTCTTTCTTTACCTCATTAATCTTCTAACCTCACAGCTTGTATTGCCAAAATTAATAAGTAATCCCACTTTTATGCCCGATGCCTTTAAATATGAAATTACCTGACTTTCAAATATTTTGGGCATCTTTCCTTCTATCGCCTTTAATTCAACTATTACTTTATTCTCTACTAAAAGATCAGTTCTGAATTTTCCTGCGGGTTTATCTGCATATATGACTGTAAATTCCTTCTCTGCAGTAAATTGTAAATTAAGTTTTTCTAACGCAATTTTTAACGCGTTCATATAAATGCGTTCGATAAATCCCGGGCCTAATTCGGTATGTACACGATAACATGCTTCAATAATTCTTTCCGTTAAAGGATCATTCCCGCCTTTTTTATCTTTATAATCTGGTTTCTTCATCATTGTAATCTTTATTATTAATCTCAGTAATCTTGCTTTTTCATCATTGTAATCTTTGCTTCTAATCTCTGTAATCACTGTTTTTTACTTTAGTGTAAAGTAAAAAACAGCTCCTTTCCCCACCTCGCTTTCCGCCCAGATTTTTCCGCCGTGGCGGTGAATAATGCGCTGGACGGTCGCCAGGCCGATACCCGTTCCGGGAAATTCATCGGACGTATGCAGGCGCTGGAAAGCGCCGAAGAGCTTATGGGCATAGGCCATATCAAAGCCCACTCCGTTGTCCCGGATAAAAAAAACATTTTTTTCGTCTTTGAGCGTGGCGCCGAATTCTATTTGCGGCTCTTTTTGCCTGCCCGTAAACTTCCAGGCGTTGTCTATCAGGTTTTCCAGGGCAATATGCAAGAGATAAGCGGTCGCCCCGGACGGCGTATGCCTTTCTGGATGATAACTTTTTTCTTTATTTTAGGATTATTTTTCTTAAGTGCCGCGGTAATTGACCGGACCATTTTACTCAAATCAACAGGCTGATAGTGGAATCCCGCCTTGGTTACCCGCGAGAGTTTCAGCATGTCGTCGATCAGACCGCCCATGTGCTGCGTCGCCTTGCGGATGCGTCTCCAGGTAATTTTTTCCCGGAGCATCCAGTATTGTTCTGATAATCCTCCAGCAGGGCGTCGCTGAACCCGTCAATGCTTCTCAGCGGCGCGCGCAGGTCATGTGATACGGAATAACTGAAGGCCTCCAACTCCTTGTTGGTTGCCGCCAATGCCTGGTTGGCTGCAGCGACGCTTTTTACGCTCAAGTTCAGGTCATCCACTAAGTTCAGCAGGGCCAGTTGGCTGTCATGCAGTTCCTTGGTTCGCTCTGCCACTTTTTGCTCCAGTCCGATATTCAACTGTTGAATTTGATTGAGCAAGGCCTCCTTTTGAGATTCCGCCTGTTTGCGTTCTGTGATGTCCTGCACGATGCCCAACATATGCACTGGTTCGCCTATTGAAATTAGCAAATGACGACCTATTGCCAGAATCCATCGCACTTCGCCATCGGTGCGGCGGATACGGCACTCAAAGTTCCAGTCAGACTGCGATACTGTCGTCTCGCTGAAATGTCGATTCACTTCCGGTCTGTCCTCGGGCAGAACGTGTTCGAGGAACATCTCATATGTCCAGCTTGGCAACAATGTCTCGTAGCCAAAAATACGGTCATGTATCAGCGTGCGATACGCGGTATGGTCCAGCAAGTTAAGCTCCCATACCCCGATATGGTTCGTTTCCAGTGCAAAGTTCAACCGTGCCTCGCTCTCTCGGAGCGCTTTCTCCGCTTGCCTGCGCGCGGTGATATCTATGATTGTTGTGATGAAGAAAAGAGGGTTGCGGTCAATATCACGCTGTATCGCAACGCTCACATCCGCCCATATATAAGAGCCGTTTTTATGTATATATCGTTTGTCGAATCGGGTTGAATCTTTCTTGCCCTGCAGGAGCGAGTCCAGCAATTTTTGAATTGCGTTAACCTCATCCGCAGGAGTAATATCCTGCCATTTTTTATTTCTTAATTCCTCCCGGGTATAACCAAGCATATCGCAAAATGTCTGGTTAACATTGATTTCGCCCGTGGGAAGAGTGACAGATTTCGCGACATTAGCCGTTTCGAATACAATTTTATATTTTTCCTCGCTTCTTCTCAAAGCTTCAACCTGCTGGATGGCTGATGCCTGATCCGACAAAATCTTGCCGGCAAGAATTGTTGCCAGCGGGTATAATGTAATGACCGGCAGCCCCAGGCGTTTGAGTGTGGACATCGCCAATTCCCCGGGTAGCGTGAACATCAGCGCCACCATTGCCGCATGCACGGCTAAGCCAAGAAAGAAGAGGTGCGGTGTGGAAGGAGGATTAATTTGCGGCCTCAAATAGTGGCGTGCCAGAAGGCCGATTACGGCCGAGGCCAGAATGACCGAAACGCCCATAACAGCTCCCGGGCCGCCCAAGGCAAGACGATACGCGGCGGCCATCGCGCCGGTAAGCGCAGCGGCCCGATGGCCGAAAAAAAGCGCGCATAAACTAATAATGATCGAGCGGCCGTCAAAAATCAGCCCAGGCCCCATCACCAGCGGTTGGAGCATGCCAACGATAGAAACGCTTCCCCAAAGAAATCCTTGCAGCAAGACACCCGTCCACGTGTCTCTGGGACAGCGTTTATCGATGAATCCAGAAATAATGCTTAAAGCAACAAGCAGCGCCAGATTGAAAATTAAATCGAGGTAGATCATATTTAAAAATCTTTATAGTTCGTATCTCGTGAAGCGTCGCACGTGAAACGTCTATCGTGAAGTGCATTACGTGAAGCGCACCTCGTGAAGTGTATTTCGTTTTTTTTCGCTTCACGCTTCACGAAGCACTCTTCACGGTTTCTCCTTTTCCAGCTCTTTGATTCTTTCCTTAAGCTCTTTCATGCGCAGTTCCCTGCCCACAAATACTTTGTTTGTTTCCTCCAGTTCCGCTGTTTTGGACGTAAGTTCGGCGGTGCGCTCGGCCACACGCTGCTCCAGATTTTCATTGAGTTTTCTTGATTACATCTTCCGCTTTCTTTTGCTCCGTGATGTCGAAACAATGGCCGATGTAGCCGATAAATTCTCCGTTGCTGTTATAATTTGGCGTGCCCAAATCTCTAATCCACCGGTATTCACCGCTTGCATGACGCAGACGGTATTCCATATCAAACGTTTCACGCTTATCAAATGCAGTGACGTAGGTTTTGAGACAACTGTCGAAATCATCGGGATGCACTCCCTGTGTCCAGCCATTGCCCATCTCCTGCTCCAGCGTGCGCCCGGTAAATTTTAGCCAGGGTTGGTTAAAATAATTGCATAATTTGTCTGTTCCAGACCTCCATATCAGGGCTAATCCGGAGTCGGCCAGATTACGGTATTGGATTTCTTTTTCACGAACGGCTTCCACCGCCAGCTTTTGCTCGGTGATGTCAATTACCGAAGATTGGTATCCTGTCACTTTGCCGTTTGCGTCTCGTATAGCGGTCGCCATGCTGTGAGCAATAAAGGTCGATCCGTCTTTCTTCTTCGCGGTAAAGTTCCCCTGCCATCTGCCATGCTCGTTGAGAGCATTGACGATGGCAACTGCTTCCTCCAGATCATTTAAGAAATACGATATGGGATTGCCGACAACCTCGTCCTTGCTTGAAAAACCCCAGACTTGGAGAAACGAATCGTTGGCTTCCGTGATGACTCCATCAACATCCGCAATGCTTTTGGCGGCTATTGATGTATCGAAAACGTGATTCTTGAGACGTAACAACTCTTCCACCTTCTTGCGTTCGGTGATGTCACGAATAATGTGTACGGCGCCGTTATAATTGCCGGACGCATCGAGAAGCGGGTCCACGGTGACGCTGAACCAACCATCGCCGATCTGCATTTCCATGTTCTCGCGGCTCAGGCTCTTTTTCATCCGCAGGAGGGGACATTCGGGGATCGGCGCCGCCGTGCCGTGCACAATTTCCCAGCAGTGTATGCCGACAAACTCACCACACGGGCGTTGGAAAAACCGCTCCGACGTCTTGTTGCAGCGCACCACGCGCTGCTCCTTGTCTAGCAACCAGATCATGTCGTTGGCGGAGTCAAAGGTCGCTTGCCACTCCCGCGCCGCCCTAATAATGGCCTCTTCCGTCTGCTTGCGTTCGGTAATATCACGAATGTACGCACCAACCCCCTTTCCCCCATCTTCAAATTCGACAGGGAACTTCCGCGTTTCATAGCAGCGCCCCCCAACAACTTCTTCAGAGATAAGGAGATCATTCGAGCGTAGCGTTTGTTCATCTGTCTCTCTGCATGCCGCGGCAGCTTTCTTGTCCATCAGATCAAAATCTGTCTTGCCGAGGACTTCACTTTCTGTTTTGTCGTAGAACTTACATAACGCCGGATTTGCGAAGATATGACGGAAATTCTCATCTTTCAGAAACGCCATGTCTGAAGTTGAATTAAGAAATATCCGCATCCGCTGCTCGCCCGCCTGTTGCGTATCATCTGTGTGAGAGGCCGGAGTTTCTTTACCGCCGGAATTTTCCGGTTTATTTTTGGAGTGTGTAGGTTTTGTCTGCTTTTTCATCGTTTCCTCATCCTTGTGAAACGTCTATCGTGAAGTGCATTACGTGAAGCGCACCTCGTGAAGTGTATTTCGTTTTTTTTCGCTTCACGCTTCACGAAGCACTCTTCACGATTTTTTCTCTAACTCCGCGATTTTTTGCTTCAGCTCTTTCATGCGCAGTTCTCTGTCTACAAATACTTTATTTATTCTTTCCAGCTCGGCCGTTTTGGCCGTAAGCTCGGCGGTGCGCTCGGCCACGCGCTGCTCCAGTTCTTCATTTATTTTTTTGATTTCTTTTTCCGACCGTTTGAGCTCGGTGATGTCCTGTGCCATCGTCAACAGGTAGTTTTCTCCAGCCAGGTTGATGATCGTTGCCAGCATCAACACATCTGCGATTTCACCTGTTTTTCGACGGATCGTTTCTTCACTCTTTGCCGAACCCTGTTTTTGCAGAGACTCGATAACCCTCTGACGCGCAGCAGGCTCAACCCACAGGTCAATTTCCCTGGCCGAATGCCCCACCGCGGCCACTTTTGAATATCCGGTTAACTCTTCCCAGCTTTCATTTACATCCATCAGAATATTGTCTCTCATCCGTGTCAGCGCTATGGCAACAGGACTGGTGCGGAAGATTGAGGAAAACCGCTCTTCGCTCTCCCGCAGCGCCTCCTCCGCCTGCTTGCGCTTGGTGATGTCCTGCAGGAAGTTGATGGTTGCCGGTTTGCCATCCCAGGTCATTAAGGAGGTGCTGAGCTGTGCCGTTCGCGTCTCACCGCTTTTGTGGATGATCCTGAATTCGTATCTGTCTTTTTCCAACAGCTCGCCGCGGAGCCGCGCCAGGTGCTTTTCGGTCACCAATTGGCGATCATCGGGATGGATGAACGAGAAAAAAGGCTCGGGCATGAGCTCCGCCAGGGTGAAGCCTGTAAGCTTTTCGTATTGTGATTCCCCAGTTTGATCATGCCGTCCTGGGCGATGAAGATGGTCTCGCTGACAGTTTCGAAGATGAGCCGGTACTTTTCTTCGCTCTCCTGCAGCTCCTTTGTCCTTTGATCAACTTTGATGCGCAACGTCCGGTTCCACAGCAAGATACCGGCAAGAAGCAAAAGCAGGATCGTAAGCACAATGGCGCCATATTTGATTACCAATCTAAAAGGAATGCCGGTTGGTTCCAGAACCCCCAGCCATTTTTCGTAAAGCTCTTCATATTCCCCTGTCTGGCTGATGATATTGAGGCCTTCGGTGAAAAGGGACAGCATTAGAGTATTACCTTCCCGCACGGCAAAACAGTTTTTGAATGACTTAACAGAGGGGCCGACAGTTGTGATATTGGACAGCTTGAGTTCCTTGATCCAGTATAATCCGGGCCTCTTGGCAACCAGCGCATAGTCGCCTTTTCCCGATGCGAGCAGTCTCAGTGCTCCAGCAGGTGTTTCGGTCAGCAAGATTCTGTCCGTCAGGCGATGCTCGAGGATATAGTCGTGCATGACCTCGCCGCGCATGACGATGATTTCCTTATCGCGGAGATCTTCCAGGGATTCGACCGGCGGTGTATCCTTGCGGGCAAAAATGGCATTACTTACGGTAGAATGGGGAGGAGAAAAATCATAAATTTTGGCGCGCTCTGCCGAATAAAACATTCCATGGATAACATCGATTTTACCTTCTTCCAGCGCTTTACGTGCCTCCGGCCAGGGCATGAGCCTGATCTCCACATTCATGCCCATGGTTTTGGCAATGGCCTGAGTCAGTTCCACCTGAAAACCCGTTGGCTGACCATTCTTGTCGAGAAAACTATATGGCGGATAATCGATTTCTCCGCCGACGATGATCGTGGATTCCTTCGAGTTAATCGTATCGCTTGCGGCAACTTGAAGAATGCACATGACGAGGGCGAGAGCGATTAAGCAGATTGCTGATAATTTTTGCCGCCGATTACGAAAAGAGCAAATTTTTTGCATTGCTACCCACCTTCGTTATTTTACAAGGAGAGCTTTGCGCAGCCTCTTTTTTACGTCATTCCGGCGAAAGCCGGAATCCAGAGCGCAAAAAACCAAACAGACACGCTTTGTTGCAGTTTAATTCATCTTATCTCCACAAACCGGTTTTTAAGGTCATTTCACGGCAAATATGATGCTTAAGGTAACGTTTTGCCTCGCTTTGATTGTGTTTAATTTTACTACATAAATGCCGAAAAGCAAAACAATATATTAAGCTTTATATAAGGGGGTTTTTAGTATTTATCCGCGGGGGGGGGTAATTAGCGGTGGAAATTGTCTTTAATATTTTTTATAGTAGAAAAAAGCTGGTTTAGGATTTTTTATGAAAGACAAACAAATAGGCCGCCTGCGATTTATCAGCGGAGAAAATCACGGCAAATACCCGTTTAATCATTCAGTTTATATACAGGGCAGGCATGCGCGTATCGTTATTGATCCGGCGTGCTCTTTGGAAAAGCTAACGCGCCTGCGCGATCAGGAAGGCGTGGATATGGTTTGGCTTTCGCACTGGCACGAAGACCATTTTCATTACATGTATCTTTTTAACGGCGCCCCAGTTTGGATTTCGGAAATAGATTTTCCGCCGCTCACGGATTTGGAAATATTTCTGAACTGGTACGGTATAGACGATGACCAAATTCGTGCTTATTGGAAAAAAATCGTGCAGGAAGAATTTAATTACCAGCCGCTGAAAGAGGCAAGCTTTTTCCCAGTAAACGAAGAGGCGGATATCGGGGGGATTCGCGTGCAGACGATTGCGACACCGGGTCACACGCCGGGACATCTTTCTTTTTTCTTTCCCGAAGAAGAAGTGCTTTTCATCGGCGATTATGATTTGACGCCTTTCGGCCCCTGGTACGGCGATGCGGCGTCCAGTATTGAAGAGACGATTGAATCTATCCGATGCCTCAGGCAGATTCCCGCCAAGACATGGATCGCCTGTCATGAAAAGGGCCTGTTTGAACAAAATCCCGGCAAGCTTTGGGATAACTACGAAAATATTATTTATGAAAGAGAAAATAAAATTCTGAATTTTGTGACAAAAAAACCGTCCACTTTGGAGGAAATTTCCGCCGCCTGGCTGATTTACGGCAGGCGCAGAGAGCCGGTGGAATTTTTTGAACCTAACGAACGCGTGTTGGTAAAAAAGCACCTGGAGCGTCTGCAGAGAAACGGTATCATTGCGAAAGAAAGGGATAAATACCGGAAGATATAAAATATTTTTTCTAGTAAGGAAAAACTAGTAAAAAGCCGAAAAGTCTCTGTTTTATCATTCCGGCCGGCATTCGAGACTGTTTCGCAATTAATTTTCCTGTTATTATGTACTATTGCATGTCCCCCGCTGGCGGGGGCAGGGGGTGGATGTTAATGTGGGCGTAATGATTAACAGTTGGGAAGTCCTTTATCCACCTCCGTCACTGCGTGACACCTCCGCCAGCGGAGGATATGGAGTGACATTATTTGCTATTACGATACAGTTTCTCTCCCGGCTTCGCTGCCGGTATGACGATTACTGGACTTTTGACGAGAACATCAAGATTAAACTTGATAAAAGATTTGCGGGGCTGTAAAAATCTCTATCGATAATACAATTGGAGGAAGTGGATGTACTGGGAAAAAGAAGTAGAAAAGATAGGCCAGGCCAAGCTGAAAAAAATGCAGCTGGCCGCACTGCAAAAGACGATAAGAAGAGCGCAAAAGTCTCCTTATTATGAAAAGTTATTTAAAGAAAATAAATTAAACGCGAAGATTGTAAAATCAGTCAGCGATATACAGAAGTTTCCGTTTACTACCAAAGACGATTTGCGCGAGCATTGGCCTTATGGCTTTGTCGCTGTGCCAAAGGAAAAACTGGTGCGCATGCATTCGTCTTCGGGAACGACCGGCCGCGCGACGGTTGTCTTTCATACAATCAGGGACATCGCCATCTGGTCGAATCTTCTGGCGCGCTGCATGTATATGGCCGGCATGCGCCAGAGCGATGTTTTTCAGAACATGATGACTTACGGGCTTTTTACCGGCGGTTTAGGTTTTCATTACGGGGCGGAAAAAATCGGCGCGCTCATCATTCCCGCGGGCGCGGGCAATTCCAAACGGCAAATTCAGCTGATGCGTGATTTTGAAACGACGGTTGTGCATGTCATCCCCAGCTACGCTCTGCATCTTTCCACGGTTTTTGCAGATTTGAAACTCGACCCGCGCCAGGACACAAAAGTAAAAATTGCTTTTTTAGGCGCGGAGCCGCACACGGAAAAAATGCGCAAAAAGATTGAGGAAATATACGGCTACAAGGCGTTTAATTCCTATGGTTTATCAGAGATGAACGGGCCGGGCGTGGCTTTTGAGTGCCCCGAACAAAACGGTATGCATATCTGGGAAGACAGTTTTTTGGTGGAAATAGTAGACCCGAAGACACTGCAGCCGGTAGCTGATGGGGAAGAAGGCGAACTGGTTTTGACTTCACTGCAGCGGGAAGGTATGCCGCTAATTCGCTATCGCACCAAGGATTTGACCAGAATCATCCCCGGGCGCTGCCCCTGCGGCAGAACACACCGCCGGATAGAACGGATCAAAGGCAGAACAGACGACATGCTGATTCTTAAGGGCGTCAATATTTATCCCATGCAGGTGGAAAAGAAACTGATGGAGATAGAAGGCGTCGGCACGAATTTTCTGATTATTCTCGAGCGCGATGGATTCAATGATGATATGCTGATCAAGGTGGAGGTGGATCAAAAGTATTTTTCCGGCGACATGAAACAACTGGAAGGCTTAAGAAGAAAAATTGTGGAAGAACTAAAAAGTGAAATTCTGATTACGCCTAAAGTAGATCTGGTGGAACCCGACAGCATCCCGAAAGGTGAAGGAAAAGCCGTCCGTGTTATTGATAACAGAAAAGACTAGAGGGATGATCGCGGGAAAAGTTCCCGGTATTCGCCGGGGCAAGCGCCTGATGTGTTGAAAAAGCGTATCTCGTGAAGAGTGAAGCGCGTAAGCGTAACTCTTGTCATACCGGCGTACGCCGGTATCCAGTAAGAAAGGGAATGTAGGAGTTCGAACTGGAATGATTTGTATAATAAAATAGCTTGACTGGATTCCGACTTTCGTAACAATACTCTGAAGGGCACACGAGGTCACGCGAGGTCATCTACGACCGGAAAGATTTCTGGATGCCGGTTTTTGTCGGCATGACGGTGTTGATGGGAATTTCGGCTATACTGTGTAACTTGAAAATAAACCAAGGAGAGAATAATATGATCGCGTATCAACTTTCCATTTTCGCGGAAAACAAGCCAGGGAAACTCGCGGCGGTAACCAGCGTTTTAAACAGGGAAAAAATAAACATCCGCGCCACGACGATTGCCACGGCCGATACCTTTGGCGTGGTCAATCTGATTGTTGATGACCCGAAAAGAGCGGAGGCGGCTCTTTCCCAAGCCGGCATGACCGTTCATCTGCGCGAGGTTTTGGCTGTTTTGATTCCGGACAAACCCGGCGGGCTGGATAGCCTTACTCAGTTGCTCCACAAAGAAAAAATTAACGTCAATAACGCCTATGGTTTTGTGCTGGAAGGTTCCAAAAGCGCGGTGTTCGTCGTTGATGCAGACCAGACGCAAAAAACGGAAAAGCTTCTGGAAGAAAACGGATTTAAAACTTTAGACACGAAAGCTCTATCCGCAATGTAAGGGATGAGGAGGGTAAAATGGCGCACCAGGATAAAGGTAAATATTTCGAAAAGCATCCGAAAGATTCCACAATAGATGAAGGTTTGAAAGAAGAAATTCTTGCCGAGGTGCAGGATGGCAATATTGCCTGCAAAAAGGCGGAGGAAATTGCCGGCAAAAAAGGCGTAAGCATCGGAGATGTCGGCAAAGCCATAGATATTCTCAATATTAATATTGTCGAATGCCAGCTTGGTCTTTTCGGCTACGGCGAAAAGAAAAAAATCGTGCAGCCGGCAAAAGAGGTCGCACCGGAACTGAAAACAAAGATAGAGCAGGCGTTACAAGAGGGAAAGCTACCCTGCGCGGCGGCGTGGAAGATTGCTACGGATTCAAATATTCCCCGGATGAAAGTTTGTGCCGCCTGTGAAACGCTGAAAATAAAAGTAAAGCCGTGTCAGCTGGGCGCTTTTTAGCCAACTTGTCATTTTGGGCTTGTATGCTGTGCAGTAATGTCTTTGCGAGCGCATGCGAAGCAATCTCATAAGCTTTTGAAAATATTTGGTTGCCGATCAACGCCTGAGAGGCGTATCGCAACGACAATACAGCTGTTGTGACACGGTCTCTTGACCCGGAATCCAGAAAATTTTTTTGATGATAAAGCTAAGGCCTGGATAAATAATCGTGCTTTTCTAAGCAGAGATATCCAAATAACTCGCCAGCAGTGTAACCATCAAATCGGCGTTTTGGCGCGTGCCTTTTAGAATTTCTTCCAGGCTTAAAGGTTTTTCCATAAGGCCGTGGCCGAAATTATCCACGGAACAGGCGCTAGCATAACGCATGCCCAGTTCCATGGCGATGACGGCTTCATTGGCCATCGTCATGCCCACGATATCGGCAAAGTTTGCCATCATTTTGATTTCCGCTTTTGTTTCCAGCCGCGGCCCCTGTGTCTGCCAGTAAGTTGCTTTTTCCACGGCAGGTATTGAGCAATTTTTTGCCGCATTAATCAATTTTTGACGTATTTCTTCGTTTAAGCTTGGCGTTATGTGCACAACACTATCCTGAAAAATGGTCGGCGTGGCGGTGAGCGTCACAAAATCATCAGGGATAACAATTGTGCCGGGAGGTAGTTCTTTTTTCAGGGAACCAGTGGAATTAATTCCTATTATTTCGCTGACGCCGATTTCTTTCAGCGCCTTTAAATTGGCGCGATGATTTATCATATGAGGAAGTATGTGGTGGTTGGGATCATCGCCGTGACGCAAAATCAGAGCAATTCCTTCGTACAAGTAAACGGCGGCCCGGCCGAATTCATTATCCAGCATTTTGGGCTTTGCTTCTTTTAAAAAACTACTTCTTTCCATGACCAATGTTGTGGAAATAACGCCGACTAAACTCATATAACCTCCCTTAATTACTGCATTCATAGCAGATTAACGCTATACAGTCAAAAAATTGATCGGCTAAAACCCAGGGCAAATAGAATTTGACTTTTCTTGACGTATTATGACATAAAAGCGATCAACCAAAAATCAGGGAGGCGCGGATAAGTGAGCAGCGAATTTTTAGGAACGGCTACCGATGATAACTTCGAGAGCGAAGTTTTAAAAAGCGAAAAACCGGTGCTGATTGATTTTTGGGCGCCCTGGTGCGGTCCGTGTAAGGCAATCGGACCAGTTATTGAAGAATTGGCCGGTGAACTGAAAGACAGTGTTAAAGTCATGAAAATGAACGTCGATGATAATCAGAAAACAGCCGTAAATTTCGGTGTGCGCAGCATACCCACCATGATTCTCTTTAAAGGCGGAAAAGCTGTGGACAGTATTATCGGACTTGTCGCTAAAGAAAAAATATTGGAACTGGTGAAGAAGGGTTAAAAAATCGTTAACTTAAATTTAAGGGATAGAAGGAAGTAAATGAGTTTAAAAATATTGAATAAAAAATCACCTTTCAAATTAATTGTCACAGCTCTGCTGCTGCTGGTTTTTTTGAGCGGCTGCCAGATTTCTTTTTCGAATCTATTCGGTGGCGGAAAAACAAGGGTGAGATCGACGCCCGAAGGCCTCTATTCGGCCGGTACGTACGAGTTTAGCAAAAAGAAATATACTAAGGCCCGCGAATATTTCACGCGGCTGAAAGAGGAATATCCTCTGCATGAACTGGCGGTTATGGCCAGAATAGGCGTTGCCGATTCTCATTTCAGTCAAAAGAAATATGCCGAAGCGGAAAATGAATACAGTGATTTCCTTGTTTTTCACCCCACAAATGAAAATGTGCCGTATGCCATTTATCAAGTGGGAATGTGCCACTACAACCAGATAGAATCGATCGACCGCGATCAATCGTCGACAATCAGGGCCAGGCGGGAGTTTGAAAAACTTGTGTCGCGCTATCCGGAAAGCAGATTCTCCATTATGGCCGAAGAAAAAATCAGGGAATGCAAACAAAAAATGGCGGAACATGAATTCTACGTGGGGCAGTTTTATTTAAAGCAGAAAAAGTATCAGGCCGCGCTGGCGCGCTTTGAAACGATCGAACGTGAATACGCGAATATCGGCTTTGATTACAAAGTTAAATATTTTATTAATGAAGCAAAAGAAAAAATCGCCGAAGAAGAAAGAATAAAGAAGGCGAAGCAGGAAAAGATAAATAAGAAAAATCAGGAAAAAGCCAAATCCGCGAAGATGTAAATACGCGCTTCCGGTTATGGTATGCGTTAATTTTTTCGCCCGCTAGTTAACCAAGTTTTAACTTTTTGATGATTTTCTGCCGCTCTTTTTCCGGATTGGCGGAAGTATCAATTTTAAAGTGAAATTCATCCGAGAATTCGTTAATCGTTTCAAAATCCGCTTTCTGTTGGTGAAATATTTCCCAGCGTCCGTCGGATATACTGTTGTTTTCCCTTATTCTTTTGTCCAGCCTTTTTTTGGTGATATCATCAGGGCAGTAACATTCGATTATGCAAAACGGCACCCCCAAATTTTTTGCCAGCGCGTAAGCCTTCTGTCTTTCGGTTCGCTTTTTAAAAGACGCGTCAATGATCACCGGTTTCCCCTGTTTGATATACCCGGCGGCAAGCTCGTAAATTTTTTCATAAGTTCGGCGGGAAGACTCATCGGAATAAATGCCTTGCCCGAAATCTTCGTGGCGCTGTTGTATCGGGTCGATGCTGAGCATTTCCTTGCGTAATAAATCGGTGCGGATAACTTTGGCGCCAAGGTTTTTGGATAAAGTGCGCGCCTGATAGCTTTTTCCCGAACCCATCAGTCCCGCGGTCAGGATTAACACCGGTTTTTCCAGCCGCGCGGCATAATTATAGGAAAGATCAAAATATTTTGCCGCAGTTTTTGCGATATCCTGCCTTTCATTTTCCGGTATTTCTTTTTGGTCCAGACGAAAACTTATAACTTTCCCGCGCACGTAAGCGTAGTAACAGCGGTAAAAATTAAGCAGCTTGAGCAAATCGCTGTCGCCGGAATATTTGAGATACGAGCGCGCAAATGATTCCGCGTATGAAGGGTAGTCGTTGAAATCAAGGTCCATCGTGAAAAAAGCGACTTCCGCGGCCACGTCGGAACAGCGGAAGCGTTCGTTAAATTCTATGCAGTCATAAATTATAATATCATCGGAAACACAAATATGCTCCAAGTGCAAATCACCGTGGCAATCGCGAATTTTTTGCTCACTTACTCGTTTTTTGAAAAGGCTTTCGTTTTTTGACAGGAAACTTTCAACATACGCGCTGATAAATTCATACTGATACTCTGGGATGGTTATCCCTATGTATTTTTTTGTTTGAGCGAAATTTTCCTCATGGTTATGGCGGATAGTTTTAATATTTCCCATCTCGTCGATGTAGCCGCCTGTTTGCGCTTCTTTGTGAAAAGCGGCGATTTTTGCGGCTATCGCGTCCATGATTTTTTCGTCGGCTTGCCCCTGGGCAAGCAATGTTTTCAGCATCTTGTCCAAAGGGAGTTTTTTCATTATAACCGCGTAATCGACAATCTTTTTTCCCTCTCCGGCGACAAAAAGCCCCTCGTCATTTTTGGCAAGAGGGTCAACGCGCAGGTAGATGCCGGGAGCCAATCGCCGGTTAAGTCTTAATTCTTCTTCGCAATAAAATTTTCTTTTCTCGAGTGTGGTAAAATCAAGAAATCCGAAGTTAACAGGCTTCTTGACTTTGTAAACAATATCGCCGGCGATAAAGACATAAGAGATGTGTGTCTGTACGGTTTCCACAAAAACCGGTTTGTGTGGATAAAAATCCGGTTTGTTCATCGCCGCGATTAATTGGAGATCACTCATAAAAAACCTTTCCTTTGTTTGTGCCGGCGCGAGGTTCAGCCCATTTATTTAAACAATAAAGGTATTCATAATCAAGTAAAAATTTATTTGTTTTGAATTAAAAGATTTGATAAAGTCTATTTCAGGAGAAGTTATACGATGTTTAAAAAGCTGCGTAAAATAGCCACCACCAAATTCGCGGGAAAGGTTCTTTACACGATAATTCGTCTTTATTCGGCGACACTTCGCGTTAAGATGGAAAAGGATCCTCAATGGGTAGACGTGCTGGACAAGGGAGGCCGGGTTTTGATTTGTATCTGGCATCAGCATTTTTTTATCGCTGTGCGACTTCTTTCCAAATACCGTAAATACAAACCGTGTGTAATGATTTCCCGCAGCCTCGACGGTGACATTGCCACACGGATTGTCGAAGCAGGCGGTGTTTCTGTTGCCCGCGGCTCGTCTTCGCGCGGCGGTAAAGCTGCTTTGAAAGGTGTGATAAAAATGCTTTCAAAAAACGGATTGGGCGCGCATATTTTAGATGGGCCGCGCGGCCCCGCGGGTGTTGTAAAACCCGGCGCTATCGCGATAGCCTACGAGGCGGATGCCGTCTTAGTCCCTGCATATGCGCATGTGGATCGTGCCTGGTATATGAAAAGCTGGGATAGGTTTTTTATTCCCAAGCCTTTTGCCAGGGTCACCATACGCTTTTGTCCTAAAATCAAATTGCCGCAATTGAAAAATAATAATGATTTTGAGAAGCAAAGAAAAAATCTGGAAAAAATTATGTTGCCCCATCTCTATGTTTAATTTTATAAGCGGTGATTAATTTTCCAGCCAGCGGGAAATCTTTTTAAGTTCTTCTTTCCATCTGTCGGTTGGCCGCACCTTTAAGAAGGCACCGAACAGATCATCAATTATTTTAACGGCTGCTTCGATAAGATAAATTCTTTCCAGAAGATTTCCTTCTTTATCCTGCGGGTTTTCCGGCGGTTGCGTTACGGGCAGTTTCAGAGATTGAATGTCGAAGGTATCAGCCTTGAAAATAAATTCCCATTCGTTTTTGTCATGAATAAGCTTGATTCCCGCTTCTTTGACTTTTTTCCCCTGACGCAGCGCTTCCTTTCCTTCTTTCAGCTCGGCGTGCGCTCCGGAGCAGACAACACCCTGGGCGTATTCTCCTTCGCCCGCTTCCAGAGCGATTCTTTTTAAAAAATGAAGTTCTACTTCTTGCCCGGCGTCAAGCGCGATGTTGCCGCCACGTTCTTCGGATTTATACCAGAGCCAGGTCAGAAATTCGCGGCCGATCAGAGAAATTGAATCAGGTGATTCGAAAGCGCCTTTAAGCTGAGCTGCTTTATCCTGCGGCGCAAATCGTTTAAGGCTCAGCGCGAAAGAGTTTTTAAATAAATCAGCAAAATCATCGGCTACTTTGTCGGCCAGCGAGGAAAAGTAAACGGTATTTTTCCCGAGCGACCATAAGATGTCATAAAAAGAAGGCACGGCGTCTTGTCGGGACATAATTTCCAGCTCTACTTTTTCCTTTATTCCCGCCGCGGTTTGTTTTCCGATTCTTTCTTTGCCGCTTTGTGCCAAATACCGCCTTTCTTCCTCCAGCAGTTTTAACTTCAGGAGTTTAGGCGCGATGAGTTTGCGGTCAATACGAAGACAGAAAATAAGATAATCGCCCAGAACATGATCCGCGTGTTTAAAATCGGCATCCAGTACGTCAGTTAGCGAAACCCAGCCCATCCTTTTTTCCTGTGTGGATTTTTGCGGATCCCGGTAAGCGCAAGCTTTAATTTGTTTGTTGATAGAATTCAAAAAATCCCGCGGCAAATCACCTTCCACATGAAAACGCGCGAAAGAAAAACCA
Organism: uncultured delta proteobacterium; assembly: GCA_963813455.1. Lineage (GTDB taxonomy): Bacteria > Desulfobacterota > Syntrophia > Syntrophales > Smithellaceae > UBA4810. The sequence goes on along the minus strand of CAWEZF010000009.1, from coordinate 136,630 downwards.
CCTTTAAGTAATCCCATAGTCAGCACCTCGCAGGTCGGCAACGTATATTAAGCATGGGGTGACTGTCAAGAATTAATCGCGGAGAAAACAGCCGAAAATTGATTGTGTTCAATCATTTCCGGCGCATATTTATCCATAGACACAAGGTTTATTTTGTGTTAGTGAGCTTCATATTTCGAGGTTAAAAATCCATGAAAATCCGGACAATCGGCATTGTCGCCAACATTGAAAAGGCGAATATCACCCGGCATATAAGCACGCTGAAAAAATGGCTGGAAAAAAAAGGCGTGAATGTTTTTCTGGCGCGCGAACTGGCCGACAAAATGGGTCTGACCGGCGCGCTTAGTTGGGATGATCTGGCGAGAAAGTCACAGCTGCTCGTGGTTTTTGGCGGTGACGGCACGATGCTGCGCACCGCGCGTCACGTTGCCCGGTATAACGTGCCTATTGTGGGCGTCAATATGGGCAGCTTTGGCTATCTTACCGAAATAAATTTAAACGAATTGCATGACGCGCTTGATTTGATTTTGCGCGGTAAATATTTAGTGGAAAAAAGGATGATGCTTTCCGTGTCGATAAAAAACGGCGCTTCTTTAATCAAAGCGGGTGATGTGCTCAATGACGTGGTAATCAACCGCGGAAATCTTTCACGGATAACAGAACTGGAAACGTCGGTGAATGGAGAGTACCTCACAACTTATAAAGCTGACGGACTGATTATTTCCACTCCCACCGGTTCCACCGCTTATTCTCTTTCCGCGGGCGGCCCGATCGTTTTCCCAGGGAAAGATCTAATTATCATCAACCCCATTTGCCCGCACACTCTGACCAATCGGCCGATAATTTTTCCGCATGACGCGGATTTGAACATAACTCTCTGGTCGAAAGAAAAAGGCGCAACAGTCACGCTCGACGGCCAGGAGACCTACCAGATAAAATCCGGTGACGCGGTGATGATAAAAAAATCCAGATACGCGGTAAAATTGGTTCTTTCGCCGCACCGCGGTTATTGGGAAATTTTGCGCTCCAAGCTTGGTTGGAGCGGTTTGCCTTCAGGGGCGGGGAAAAGAAAGAATGCTGAACGACCTGAGCATTAAAAACTTCGCTATTATTGACGAGCTGAATGTTTCTTTCGGAGACGGCCTGAATATTATTTCCGGAGAAACAGGGGCCGGGAAATCGATTATTATCGGCGCGGTCAGTCTTCTTTTAGGGGAGCGGGCTACTTCCGACATGATTCGCTCGCAGACGGATTCCGCGATTGTGGAAGCGCTATTCAACATCAGCGCGTACAATGGCCTGCGGCAAAAACTTGAAGAAATGGGCTTTTCCGCTTCTGAAGAGCTGGTAATCCGCAGGGTAATTTCTCGTTCCGGTAAAAACAAAGCGTTAATAAACGGACAGATGGCGACGTTGGCAAATCTGGCGTCAGTGAGCGAATCCCTGATAAATATTTGCGGCCAGCACGAGCATCAGGTTATTTTAAACGCGGATAATCACGTCGATATTCTTGATGAATTCGGCGGCTGCCTTGATTTATTCAGTGAATATTCAAAGGTTTACGGCCAATTTTTGGAAGTAAGAGCGCAGATAAAAAAGTTTGAAGATTTACGGCGCAGCCGCGAGGAAAAAACGCAACTGCTCAAATTTCAGCTTAAAGAAATCGCCGATATTGATCCGCAGCCCAGTGAAGATAATCACCTTGCTGATGAAAAAAAAGTTCTGCTCAACTCGCAGAAGCTTGTGGATTTAGCCGGGCAGTCTTATGACTTGCTCTACGGCGATAAAGATTCCGCCTGCGTAAAAATAAAAGAAGTGCAAAATCAGGTGCGCCAGATTAAAAATATCGACGCTTCAATAAAGCTTGCCGATACGGATATTGAAGCCAATTTTATTTTGCTGCAGGAAGCTGCGCTGAATCTGCGCGATTACAGCAAAAAACTTTTTTTCGATCCGGAAAGGCTGGCCGTAATTGATGAGCGGCTGGAAATGCTGGGACGTCTTAAACGCAAACACGGCGGCACGATGGAGAGCGTTTTGCTGCAGAAACAGAAGATCGAAGAAGAACTCAAGCAGGTTTTTTCCGTCGAAGAAGAGCTGGAAAAACTGGGACGCGAAGAAACGGTAATCAAGGAAGACCTGACCAAAAAAGCTCTTGATCTTTCCGCGCGCCGGAAAGAAGCCGCGGCCAAGCTCAAAAACTCTGTGGAGCGGGAAATTCATGAACTGAACATGCCGCACGCTTCTTTTGAGGCTTTTTTCAAAAAAAGAGCCGCGGACAAGAAAGTTGAAGACTACGGCCCCAAGGGGGGAGACGAGATAGAATTTTACCTAACGGCAAACGCGGGCGAGGAGCAAAAACCCCTCAACAAAATTGCCTCCGGCGGAGAGCTGTCGCGTATCATTCTGGCGCTGAAAAATGTTTTATCGCGCACCGGTTCTGTGGCCACCGTTATTTTTGATGAAGTGGATAACGGAATTGGAGGAGCTACCGCCGAAATTGTGGGAAGAAAACTAAAAGAAGTATCCGCCAATCATCAGGTTATTTGCATCACGCATTTGCCGCAGATTGCCTGTTACGGCGAAGGACATTTATATGTTTCCAAAAAAGTTGCCAAGGGAAGAACGACAACAGCGGTGGAAAAACTGGATGAAAAACAGAAGCTAGAAGAAATCAGCCGCATGCTCGGCGGTGTGGATGTAACCGAAACAACCAGAAAACATGCTCTGGAGATGATCAGCGGCACAAAGGCGGCCGCCGCCGGAAAAAAGGAATAAATACAGATGCTGAGAAAAGCACGAGTTTCCGATGTAAAAAACATTCACCGTCTGATAAATATCGCGGCGGGAAAAGGCGAGATGCTTTCGCGTTCGTTAATGGATATTTACGGCTCGCTGCGCGATTTCTATGTATACTTCGATGAAGAAAAAGAACTGGTGGCTGGCATTTGCGCGATGAACATTATCTGGGAAAATCTTGCCGAAATCCGTTCGCTTTGCGTGGAGGAGGACTATCGCGGCAGAAGCATCGGCAGAAATCTGGTGGAAGCGTGTATTTCCGAGGCAATCACAATAGGGCTTTTCAGAGTATTCACCCTTACTTATAAAAAAGATTTATTTGCCAAATTAGGATTTCGTGAAGTTGACCGCGCCACCTTACCGGAAAAAATCTGGTCGGATTGTTTCCGCTGCTCCAAATATCCCGACTATTGCGACGAAACCGCGATGATCATGGAATTATGAAATCTATTTCCAAATTTCTGCAACTAGCGCTGATTGCCGCGATTTTTTCCGGATGTATGCGCGCTGTGCCGGAGATTCCCTCTGCGCCGCCCGTTTCTCTCCAACCCGAAGTAATAACGCTGAAACATTTTGAGCTGGTTGACGCTTACCAACTCGAGTTTGCCGACGACCTTGATTATTCTTTATTGGAGGCGGCTATTGAGCGCAGCATAAATTATTATAATAAAGCCGGCCGGGATAAAATCTACCAAGTCGCGGGCAAACAGGTAAACGCGGCAAAATTAAAAGAGACGCTTATCGCTTTTAATGAAGTAATTCGTCAGCCGTTGACGTCTGATGAGCTGAAACAAAGAATTGCTGCGGACTTTGATGTTTATTTGGTCGGGAGTCTTGAAAAAAATGGAAAGGCACTTTTTACCGGGTATTATGAGCCCCTGCTTGAAGGCTCTCTTACTCCTTCGCAGAAGTACAGATACCCTATTTATCGCCCGCCGCAGGATTTGGTAGCCAGGCCTTCCGTCGCGGGAGAGGCAAATATAGGACGGATAAAAGACGGAGAATTCGTTCCATATTTCAGCCGAGGGGAAATTGATATCGAAGGTGTTTTACGCGGCCAGAGCCTGGAACTTATCTGGGTGGATGACCCCATGGAGCTGTTTTCCCTGCACATACAGGGTTCGGGAAAAATCAGATTGGAAGACAAAACGCTGCTTACTGTTACTTACGCGCAGAATAACGGACGGCCTTTCCGCTCCGTTACCAGATACATGCTTGATGCAGGCCGAATCAGCGGCAGTGAAGCTTCTTATCGTAATTTCAAAAAATTGATGCGGCAAAAGAACGACACGGAGCTTTTTGAAATTCTCAGTTATAACGAAAGATATATATTTTTCCGCTTTACCGACGGTGAACCGGTTGGTTCACTGGGTGAGCCGGTGACAGCGGACAGAACTATCGCCACCGATCCCGAGCACTTTCCCGAAGGCGCATTGGCTTTTATTCGCCTTAGAAAACCTCTTTTTGACGAGCAGGGTAATATCGTGCGCCGTGGCCGCGTTCCCTTTTCGCGTTTTGTGCTGAGCCAGGATAAAGGCGCGGCCATCAAGGGGCCGGGACGTGTTGATTTATTCTGCGGTTTTGGTGAAAAAGCAATGGCCACCGCCGGCAGCCTTAAAGAAAACGGCGAACTATACTTATTAATCAAAAAATAATTTTATTTTGTATTCAGTAATTATGGCGATGCTGCTTAAGATGGTCAATGCTTTAGTTATTTTACAATATAAGACAGAAGATAGCTAAGCGATGTTCCCAGATTGACGGCGATGTTAAGACCGCAAAGGCGCTCCAGAGTATTACCCTCCTTGTATTTTCCGCGTACCATCATTGTTACTATAAAAAATGATATGATGAAGAAGGGAAGATAAAAATAAATCACGAAGAAAGGAACGCCAAGAAACACGGAGGAAAACACACCAGCCCAGGAAAGCAGTGAGGCAATAACGTAAACAGTCACGCCGGTATTTTTCCCGACGCGGTAGAGCAGATTTCTTTTTTCGGTTGCTTTGTCCGCTTCGTAATCAGGATATTCGTTGAGCAAAATAACATTGAAAATGCTCAGCGCGATCGGTATGGCCACCCAGTGAATAACCGGATGAATTGCGGCTGTTTGTATATAGTAGGCGGTGGCAACGGTAAGCCAGCCGTAACAAAAACCGATAAATATTTCCCCAAAGCCTCTTTCCACAAGACGAACCGGCCTCATTGAATAGAAAAATCCGGAAAAAGCTCCTAGCGCGCCCAGCAGCAAAGTCAGAGGACCGGTTTTAAAGTAGAATTGTAAAATAAGCCCGATGAGAGCGGCGAGCAAAAAAGAAACAGCACTGGTCAGCAAAGCGACGTGCCGTGGGAGAATTCCTCTCGCAATAACGCCGGATCCTCCGGCAAAACGGTTACGGTGGGAACGGTATGATATTTCATCTTCCCGACAGTCAGAATATTCTCCCGCGTGATATGTAGAAAGCATGATGAGAATTAACGCGATAACACCCAGAATAAAGATAGCCGGATTAAACGATGCTGTGAGCTTCCAGGCCAATACCGTGCCCAGCGAAAAGGGAAGTATTCCTACCAGGTGAAAGAAAGGACGAGAAAGACTAAGCCATCCCCCGAAAGTTTTTATCCAAGAATGTCGCATGAGCATCCCGTGGCAGAAATTATGCGCTGATATATTAACACGTAGGTATTTTATTATCAAAGCAGTATGCTCCAATCAACCTCTTTTTGCATCAATCGCGGAATAGTTTTTAAGATAAAAAGGAAGTCTAAAAGTTATTTTTCGCGGGAAAAATTATTTCTTGCTTGTTAATTTTTTATATGTTAGGCGTAGCCCCAGTTTGCAAAAAACGTCCAATTAAGCTCTTGACCAGGCTGAATTTTACGAAATTAAGACTAAAATTATCACTTGTAATATTTGTTAATTAGAGATTAGAGTAACGCTTCTTGATTGATAACTTCGGGCAGCAGTTTCGGAAAATCATATTATTTTTTTAATATTTTAAGGGGGCATATAAGTAATGACAAAGGCGGAATTGATCGAGGTGATGGCTTCGGGGGCGGATATTACGAAAGCGGCAGCGGCCTTAGCGCTTGACGCTTACGTAGGCGCGGTCACCAAAGAAATGAAGAAAGGCGGAAAAGTTGCCCTGGTGGGTTTTGGCACTTTTTCTGTTTCTAAAAGAAAAGCGAGAGAAGGCAGAAATCCTAAAACAGGAACCACAATTAAAATTCCCGCCAAGAAGGTTGTTAAGTTTAAGGCCGGCAAGGAATTAGCGGATAAAGTAAAATAGTAATATATTTTAAGTCATCATTTGCCCGGGGCCTCCGCATTACATGAAAAATTAATGGGAGGCCTTAGCGCGTTTATATGATATTTTAAAAGGAGTTTCGATTTTGGCTTTAAAAAGAATTCTTAGCGGGATGCGCCCCACAGGTAAACTGCATTTGGGAAATTTGCACGGCGCTTTGGCAAATTGGATTGACTTACAGAACAGCGGTAAATACGAATGTTTTTATTTTGTCGCTGATTGGCACGCTTTTACCAGCGAATATAGTTCCACGGAAGGGATAAGAGAAAACATAACTTCCATGGTCATCGACTGGCTCGCCGCGGGTCTTGATCCGCAAAAAAGCACGCTTTTTGTGCAGTCCACGGTCAAGGAACATGCCGAGCTGTTTTTACTGCTTTCCATGATTACACCGCTGGCCTGGCTGGAGAGAAATCCGACTTACAAGGAAATGAAAGCAGAGCTCTCCAGTAAAGATTTGTCAACTTTCGGTTTTTTGGGTTACCCGGTTTTGCAGGCCGCGGATATTATCATGTATAAAGCTTATGGTGTTCCGGTAGGTGTTGACCAGCTGCCTCACGTGGAGCTTACCAGGGAAATCGCCCGTCGCTTTAATTATCTTTACAAAGAAGTTTTCCCGATACCTGAGCCGCTTTTGGCGGGTGTTACCAAGCTTTTGGGTATTGATGGAAGAAAGATGAGCAAATCATACGAAAACTCCATTTACATAAGCGATACCGGAAAAGCGCTGCAGCATAAAATTTCCGCCATGTTTACTGACCCGCAGCGCGTGAAGAAAACAGACCCGGGAGATCCGGGGATATGCAATGTTTTTACTTTTCACGGATTGTATACGCCGCAAGATAAAGTTAAACAAATAGATACCGACTGCCGTAAAGCGGTCATCGGTTGCACAGATTGCAAAAAAATGCTTGCCGTTCGTATCGCGGAAGTTATGAAACCGATTCACGAGCGGATTGATTACTATATGCATCATCTTGCGGAAATCGATGAAATAATCGAAGAAGGCAACAAACGGGCGGCAAAGGTAGCTCGTCAAACAATGGAAGAAGTGCGCGAAGCGGTTAAAATCTGAGTTTGGCTTTATGCTTATGAATGAAGAACAACCTGTAGCAGATTACGCTATTAAATTGGATATTTTTGAAGGTCCGCTTGACCTTCTTTTATATCTGATTAAAAAAAACGAAATAGATATTTACAATATTCCCGTTTCTCTGATTGTCGAGCAGTATCTGCAGTATCTTAAAATGATTAAATCGCTTAATCTCGATTTGGCCGGTGAATACCTGGTCATGGCTTCAACGTTGATTCATATTAAATCAAGAATGCTTCTGCCCGAACCGGAAGAGCCGGAAGAAGAGGAAGAAGATCCGCGCGCGGAGTTGGTGCGGCAGCTGCTGGAATATAAGGCGTTCAAGGAAGCCGCGGAAAATCTGTCGCAAAGGCCGATTCTGGAGCGCGATGTGTTTACCCGCGCGGCTTTTTCGCCGGAGGAAATCGAAAAAGCGCCGCCGGATGAAGATGAACTTATCGAGGTGAGCATTTTCGAGCTGATTGAGGCGTTCCATAAACTTGTTTCGCGCATCGACAAGAAAGAACTTATGGAAATCGACATGGAAAAGCTGTCGGTAACTGATATAATAAACGAAATCATGGATAAGCTCTCCATGGAAAAAAACCTGACTTTTGATGAGTTACTGGGAGAGCTAAAATCACGTCGTCGTATAGTTTATACTTTTCTGGCGCTTTTGGAATTAATCAAGCTGCGCATGATCAAGGCTTACCAGGCGTCGGCCTTTGGAGTAATCCGGATATTTCCGGCTGTGGAGTAATAAATGGATAACATGAAAGCAATCATAGAGGCGCTGATTTTAGCTTCTGAAGCGCCGTTGGGACTGGAAAAAATCTGCGCTGTTTTACCGGAGCTGGAAAAAGGTGAAGCGCGAAAAATTCTGGAAGAACTTATGGCAGAATATAACGAGCGCGCCGGCGGAATTTGTCTGCAGGAAGTCGCCGGAGGTTTTCAGTTCCGCACGCGCCCTGAATGGAGCCAGTGGATAAAAAAACTTAAAGGCACAAAGCCTCCATCTTTGTCCGCGTCCGCTTTGGAGACGCTGGCTATTGTCGCTTACCGTCAGCCGCTTGTAAAATCTGAAATTGAAAGTATCCGCGGCGTGGATGCGGGGCACGCGCTCAAGGTATTGTTGGAAAAGAAATTACTGCGCATTGTCGGGCGTAAAGACGTGCCCGGCAAGCCAATAATTTACGGTACCACAAAGAAATTTCTGGAAGTGTTTAACCTTAAAGACCTCGCTGAGCTGCCTACTATGCGCGAGCTCAAAGAACTCAATGAGCCCGCCGAAAATCTTGTGCCTGTGGAGGCGGATGAAGAAGCGGAAGCGGATGATGTATTAAAATCCGACGCGGCTCCACTAATAGAAAATGATGCTGACTCTAACGCGGATACAAAAGTAAAAACGGACTCGAAAGATGACATAAATGTGGACGTGGAAACAAAAGAGGGAGCAGTGGTCGACGATAACGCGCAAGAAATAAAAGGCTTAAACGAGGAAGGCAGCGTGGACACAGAATCAAAAATAGAGGCGCCATCTGACGTAAACGCTGATACGGAAGAAAAAACAGAAATAGAAACGGACGCCAGTGACGATAAACCAAACGAAGAAATGTCCGGTTAATGAAAGAACGTTTACAAAAAATTATTTCCGCGGCGGGCATCGCGTCAAGACGCCACGCGGAAGAGATGATTACGGCCGGCCGGGTAAGCGTCAACGGAGTCGTGGTTAAAGAGCTGGGGGTGAAGGCCGATAGCGATAAAGACGTAATCAGAGTTGACGGAAATATTATTTTTGCCGAAAAAACAAATTTATACATAGCGCTAAACAAACCTGCCGGGTACGTCACAACTCTTTCCGACCCCCAAAAAAGACCGACCATAGTCGATTTGCTCTCCGGTGTGCCGGAAAGGGTATATCCTGTAGGCAGGCTCGATTACGATTCCGCGGGGCTCCTGCTTTTAACAAATGATGGCGATTTTGCTCAAAAAATTCAGCATCCGCGTTTTCAAATACCAAAAGTTTACCGTGTCAAAATTCAGGGACGCCTCACCAAAGAAGAATTCAAAAACCTAAACGCGGGAATCAGTTTACCTGACGGGGTTTTTCGACCGGAACAAGTCCGTCTGGAAAAGTTTAATGATAGAAGCTGCTGGCTGCAATTAACTTTGCGCGAGGGAAAAAATAGAATAATTAGAAGAGGTTTTGAAGCACTGGGAAAGCGCGTCAGCCGACTGCAGCGGCAATCTGTCGGCCCGGTCAGTATTGGTTCGCTTAAGGAAGGTTCCTGGCGCGATTTAACAGCTAAAGAAATCGATAATTTACTTGATTTGGCCACGAGAAAAAAAAGAAAATTTTCTTGACATTGCGGGTTAAATAGATAATAACTTCAACGGTATGTAAATAACCGTATAAAACCATTCAGCGGTATATTTAGTAAACATTTTTAAGGAGGGGTTATGAACAAATCTGATCTGATTGAAGCTTTGAGCAATAAGCTCAACTTAACCGAGAAAAAGGCCATAGATGTCATAAACCTTGTTTTTAAAGGGTTTACGGACGAGCTGAAAAATGGTGGCCGCATTGAAATCAGGGGTTTTGGCAGCTTTGTTGTCAAAAAATACGGCTCTTACACCGGAAGAAATCCGAAGACCGGCGATAAAATCCAGGTAGAGCCAAAAAAGTTGCCGTTTTTTAAAGTAGGAAAAGAATTAAAAGACATGGTTGACAAGGGAAAATAACTCCTCCTTTCTTTTTATAGAAAATACAAAAAGGGGACTTGGCTCAAGTCCCCTTTTATTTTTTCGTTTTATTTTAATTAACCCAGATTAGCATTTACAAAATCCCAATTTATCAGATTTTGAATAACCGCGGAAAGATAATCAGGGCGGCGGTTTTGATAATCGAGATAATACGCGTGTTCCCAAACATCGATAGTTAAAAGCGGTTTTTGGCCATGAGCGATAGGCGTATCGGCATTGGCCGTTTTGGTAATTTTTAATTCATTTCCTTCCGAGATCAGCCAAGCCCAGCCGCTGCCGAATTGTGTAATACCCGCGTTTTTCAGATCATCGGCAAATTTTTCCAAGTTTCCCCATGTGGTTTTAATTTTTTCGGCGACAGCTCCTGTAGGCGCTCCTCCGCCCGTTTTTTTCAGGCATTGCCAGTAGAAAGAATGATTCCAGACTTGGGCGGCATTATTGAAAATACCTGTTTTGGCCGAATCCTTGGCGGCAATTTTGATTATTTCTTCCAGGGATTTAGTCGCGAGCTCCGTTCCTTCGATTAATTTATTTAAGTTATCAACATATGCTTTGTGGTGCTTGCCGTAGTGGAAATCCAGAGTGTTGGCGGTAATGTAGGGCGCCAAGGCGTCCTTTTCAAAAGGTAATTGAGGTAAAGTTATAGCCATTTTTCATTCTCCTTTCTTTGTTATAATAAGAGTATAATCTTATATTTCGTTTTGTCAATGAGACTCGCCCCAAAACGAGCGAAGTGAAGTTTGAAGCGTTAGCCGAATTGATCCCGCCACCGCGGAGGCCAGGCCGTGGTCAATGAGACTCGCCCCAAAACGAGCGAAGTGAAGTTTGAAGCCATAATAGGATTTATCCCGCGTGTGCGGCTAGTTGCGTGGAAGTAATAAAAGTCACACTTTTTTCTTTCTCGTTTTTTTGCTGCCAGCAACTCTGGGGTAGCTGAGCCAATTTGTGTAAATAATATTGACAACCGCAAAAGCTAACGCGGCAAACGCGGCTTGAGGCGGAAACAGCAAAATTGCTATGCCTCCGGCAAGGCCGTAATTTTTTAAAGTTCCCAAAAGAATCGCGGATGTAATTTTACTTTCAGTGGTGTTGATAGCCCTGCCGATTTTTTTTATCGCGAAATAAGTCGCGGGCAGGATTACCGCGGCGATGATGGGAATTACAGACATGTCGTAAGACCAGTCGCTGATTAAAGTGCTGCATTGCGCGGCTATTGAATAAAAAACAATAAAAAAGCAGCAATCTGTGATTAAGCCTTCGCGCGGTTCAATCATTTTTTCCCATTCTTTTTCCACGATAATTCTGGAAATAATAAGAGGTAGTAAAATAAGAGAAAAGACAATCAGCAAAATGAACCAATAGTTAATCTCTATATATTTAAGAAAGCTCAATCCGATAAGCGGAATAAGCACTAGCGCGCCCAGATATGCTCCCGCGAAACCGGCCATAGAAAAAGTTGAATCGCCGCGCAGTAATTTGTTCAAAGACAGCATGCTAACCGCGGGTGGTACCGCGGCGATCAGGACCATGCCTCGGAAAAAGCCTTCCTCCCGGGTAAAAATTATACCGGAAAATATAATAAGGTTACAAAGCAGTAAATAATTTAGGATATTTCCGTAAAGAGCCGGTGTGATAAGCTTTTTGGGGCGGCGGAAAAAACCACTCGGTATTTTCAGCGGAGTTATGGTCATTATCAGTATCAGGGCGGGAAGAATTAAAAACACGCTTATTGATACCGCCTGAGGAAAAAGAAAACCAATCAGAAGTGACAAAGCGAATAGTATATTGGGGCGTGAAAAAATAAACTTTAGCGTTTTCATTTATTTACCTCTGCGTCCGTAACATTTTTTTAGCAAAAAGGACAATAACTAAAAAAACTGCGTTAAAAATTACTATAGTTCCTCCGGTGGGAAGATTAAAAGTAAAAGAAAAAAGCATGCCGCCGATTACTGATATGACGGAAAAAATAAAAGAGGCAATAATGGTTGACTTGAAGCTTAAAGAAAACTGCAAGGCCGCAACGGGTGGTAGAATCAGCAGCGCCGAAATAAGCATGATGCCGGCGATTTTCATCGCGGAAACAACGGCCGCGGCGGTCAGAATCATAAGGATTACATTCACGCGATTTGTTTTAACGCCCATGCTCTTGGCCAGTTCTTCGTCAAAAGTTACGGTAAAAAGGTCACGATAAAAAAAGACCACAAACAGGATAACGGCGGTGAAAATAATAAAAGATAAAATAAGCTCCGTTTGTGTTGCCGTGAGAATATTGCCGAAAAGATAGCTCAACAAATCGGCGTTATAGCCTCCGGATAAGCTGGCCATAATTACGCCCAGTGCGATGCCGATGGATGATACAATGCCGATAGCCGCGTCGCCGTGAATGCGCCGGGAACGCGTTAAGTGAAGAATAGCCATAGAGGAAACTACAACCAGAGGTAGAGCGGCAAGCGTTACATACAAAGGGCTAAAGCCGATGAGCAGGACAATAGCCACACTGCCGAAGGTAACATGAGCTAGTCCATCGCCAATCAAAGACAACCTTCGTAAAACGAGAAAAATTCCTAAAATGGAGCAGGCAGCGGCGATCAGCACTCCGGTGATCAGGGCGCGTTGAACAAATTCGTAGCTGAGAATATCCGCGATTAACATTAATTAATCTTCTCCAAAACGTTATGCTGATGGCAGATTATGTGCTGGCTTCCCGACCCGAAGAATCCCGTCATTTCACTGGACGCGCAGAATTCTTCAAACGTCCCCGTAAAGAGCACTTTTTTGTCCATATAAAGAAGACGGCGGGCGTATTTGCCGATGATTCCTATATCATGCGTCACAAGAATAATTGTCGTTTTGTTGGTTCTGTTTAATTTTTCGGTAAGGGAATAAAAAATATCTCTCGTTTCCGGATCAAGCGCGGTTGTCGGTTCGTCAAAGATAAGCAAATCCGGCTGGCTGACCAGCGCGCGCGCCAGCATAACTCTTTGCTGTTCGCCGTAGGAAAGTTCGCCGATTAGCCGGGAAGCCAAATGCGCGATTCCCATCATATCAAGCGCGTTTTTAATTTCGTGCGCTTTTCTCTTTTTCAGGCCCATTGCCGTGATTTCGCTGACAGAACCGGGAAAATGCGTGTTGAGCGCGCTGAGCTTTTGCGGCAGATAGCCGATTTTTTCCCACTGGCGGAATTCGTTTTGAGGCTGGCCGAAAAGATAAATACTGCCTGAGAGCGGCGTTAAAATTCCCAGAATATTTTTTACCAGAGTGCTTTTGCCCGAACCGTTGGGTCCCACAATGCCCAGATAATCGCCTTTCTCCAGTTTAAAAGAAATGTCGCTGATCGCCCGGGTGGAATTGTAGCTGTAAGTAAGATTTTGTGTGCTTATTATGGTTGAGGGCATGACAGGCCTTTTTGCAGATTCAACAGATTTTCTTCCATCAGATTTAGAAAGGTAACGCCTTTTTTAATATCATTTTTGCTTATATCGTGGCCGTTATTGAGCTTGAGCAATTCGGCGCCGGTTTCCCGGGAGATTGTTCTCGCCAGGCGCGGCGCGATAAAATCTTCATAAAAAATATAAGGTGTTTTCATTTTTTTAGTTTGTTCAACGAGATTAAAAATATTTTCCGGCAGAGGCTCCGCTTCCGCTGACGTGCTGTATGCCGCGATGTATTTTAATTTATATCTTTTCGCCAGGTAGGCAAACGCCCAATGTCCGGCGTGTAAAATCGTGTTTGACTGACATTTGGCCAGCCCCCTGTGGTATTTTTTATCCATGGCGATAAGCCGCGATTTATATTCGCTGGCGTTGTTTTTATAATAGTCGCTGTTTTTCTGGTCTTTATTGATAAATGCCTCAGTAATATTATCAATGATTATTTGGGCGTTGGCGAAATCCAGCCAGATATGCGGGTCAAACCGGGAAGCGTGATGTTCATGATTCTCGGATAAGTCATGCTCAAAGGAGGCGATTAAGGGCAGCAGGATTGTTCCCTGTCCTGTTTCGACAGCCAGCATGTTTGTTTTTTCAGCGGCGGAGCTGATTATTTTATGCGCCCACTGCTCCATTTCAAAATTGATAAAAAGAAAAACATCCGTGTTGATAACTTTTACTATTTCATCCGGTCTTAATTCATAATTGTGAGCGTCTGTTCCCGCGGGCAGCAGCATGGAAACGGAAACTTTATCTCCGCCGACAGCGCGGGCAAAATCATATAGCGGGAAAATAGAAGCGATTACTTTTAATCTGTCATCTTGCGCGCCGTAATCTTCCGCGGGCTTACATGATGGCGTCATTAAAGTAAGAATAATTAAGACGGAAGCGAATATTTTTGATGACATAAATAATTTATTCCTTTGGTATTTTAATGCTTCATTTGCTGGGCTTAGGTAAAATACCTTAAAAAATCAGTATCTTTTGCGTGATTTTGCTGAATGTTCATTAGCAAAAATACACCCAAGATGCAATAAATATCACAACACGTTGTTTTTACTCAGATAAGTCGCCAGCAAGCATTAAAAAATGGATCAAAAAATTATGTCTGCCGCGGCTCTTGTGTTATAGGTTTTAAACATTACATTAAAATTAAATAAAAAAGGGGAGGTGTTTATGAAACCAATCGGGCCTTTAATGTGGGAGCACAGATTGATTGAGAAAATGCTTGCTTCTTTCATGCGTCATATAGACAAAGCGGAAAAAAACAAGAAAATTAATCCGGTTATTGTTGATGCGGCCGTTGATTTTGTGAGAATGTATGCCGACCGCACGCATCACGGAAAAGAAGAAGAAATCCTTTTTCGTGATTTGATAAAAAAAGATATGACGCCGGAACTTAAAAAAATCATGCAGGAACTGCTTGATGAGCATGTCTGGGGAAGAAAAACCACCGCAGCGCTGGTGGCGGCAAAGTATAAGTACTTGGCGGGGGATGAAAAGGCATTGGCTGTAATTGTGGATCTGGCGCGCCAGCTTGGCGATTTTTATCCACGCCATATCGAAAAAGAGGATAAACACTTTTTCTATCCCGCGCAGGAATATTTAAGCAAGGATGAGCAGGAAAAGATGCTCGGCCAGTTCTGGGAATTCGACCGCAAAATGATTCACGAAAAATACAATAAAGTATACGAGGAATATTCCCTGCTCACCCCCTGATGATCGCGTGTTTTAATATCTCCAGCCCTGGGAGATGGCGATGATATTCATCACAATCGGGACAGCGTAAATAATGCCCAGCGTGATAAGTTTAGCTTTTCATCGTCTTGAGGCTGATAACCAGAATCGCGAAACAGAAGAAGTGAAAATAGCCGATAAGCAAAATCAGCCATATGCCCGTAAATGATAAATTCCAGCAGGGGTATTCCCAGACCAGATGGCCGCCGATATTCAGCACGCATTCGATAAACACGCAGAAAATGGTGTAACCTATCGCCCAGAACCATTTTTCGCCGATGCCCAGAATTTTCTCATTCTTTTTTCCTCGAAAGAGTATGATAGTAAACAATTCCCAAAAGCAGAAACATGAACATGATTTCGATATTCCAGCCGACCATTGTGCGCAAAGCAGTATCTCCGGGCGTTGTCCAGAACGCGGAACGCTGGGTAAAGTGCAGTATCCAGCCGTTCCACGTTTCGTTAAAAAAATCGACGCCGAAGATGGTCAGCCCAGCTAAAACCGCGTCCCAGTTTTTCGTCCGGCGTGCCTCGTTGATTTCGCGCGCGTAAACGTAAAAAACCAAAGCCAAAAGGGTAATAACATACCATTTAATCATGGCAAGATCCCTAAGTCCGTCAAAAGCCTGCAATGTTGCTTCTGTCATAATGAGTCCTCCTTTTTGTTTGTTGGTTAGTCAGATTTTTTCTGGTGTAAAACTCCTCCGGTGTGCATATATAAAATTGGGAGGATTCTATAATATTTTCAGGCAAAAATAAATGTTTTAATCACGAGCTTTCTCGGCATTGGCGAAATGTTTGGACAAAGAAATATTGTTGGGGTATAGAAAGTTAAAATTCGATATAAAAACTGTAAAAACAATCAACACTAATTGGAATGGAAAGGAGAAAAAACCATGAAAATAAGCCGCCTTTTTTTCACGCTATTTGTGTTGGCCGGGTTAATGATTTTAAATCTGTATGGGTGCGTTTCACCCAAACTATACAGCGTTAATATGAAATATGATGCCACGCAGGTGACTCCGCCCGCTTATCTGAAAGCGGAAAGTAAAGGGAGCGCTATTATCGCGGTAGCGGAATTTACAGATAAGCGAGTTATCGCCGATAAAAAAGTAATCGGCCGTGTGGTGGAAAAAGATGGCACAAACATTATGGTCTTTCCCAAATATGTTGTCGCCACAAAAGCCGTTTCCGATGGTTTTAAAGATTATTTGAATAAAGCGGGATACCAGGTTGCCGATAAAATCACGTTGTGGGATTTAACCGAAGAAAACATGCCTAAAGTGGCGGCAAAACTTCTTATAGGCGGAAGCATTGACGAAATGGAAATTATCTGCCGCCGGGGATTTCCCACAAACAGCTACTCCGCTAAAATAAGGTTAAACATTGTCTTCGCGGATATATCAGAAGGCCATGTGGTTTATACGCGCCGGGTGGAAGCAACATCGTCGCACGAGCATGTTTCTTTTTCTGAGGAGCGCATGGGCGATTACATGAGCATCCTTTTGGGCGAAGCCATACGCAATGTTTTTGAAGATAAGGCCGTAGCCGCAAAAATCAGAGAAGTCACCGTCCGCTAGACATAATTTCCGTTCGTGTTATTAGTCTTTCGTTGCGAGGCGGCAATGAGCCGCCGCGCAATCTCTTTCGCGCCGCATAAAATCAACATTACGGATAAACATTTTATAGTGACCACAAAGACAATCCGGTTTCTTCATCAAGGTAACGATTAAATTCCGGCCCTTCAAAAGTTTCCAGAATAAACTCACAGGCAAATACTGTTGTACCTTCCGCGAGATGCCCGCCGTAGGATTTTCCCGCTTTGTCGGCCAGCGTTATATGCGCGTGGACAAACGGCTTGCCGTCTTTCATGGATATATTTCCGGCTAATTTGACTATTTCCTGGGGCTGGTTAAACAAATGAAACTGATATTTTCGCTTGTTTTGATTATAAAAACCAATACGCGCTCTTTGTACCGCGCCTATTGCTTCAATTCGTCCCAGCCGGATACCGCTCTCGGTGGCTATTTTGGTCAGCTCTTCCAGCAGGTCGCAGCCGAAACTTAGCTTCCCCATAATGATTTTTTTGGGCGTTACTGCCTTAAATTTCGTCATTTCATTCCCCCCGTTAATTTTTTAACTTTACCGACATGCCGATGCAGCCATGGCATTTGTCATTGCACGCGAAGTTACGCAACATAAGTCCTGCAACCGCGCCCCGTGCATGTGGGGTCATTGCGAGCGAATATCATGAGCGAAGCAATCTCATAGCTCATCAGCAGGGCAGGATATCACGATATTCCTGTGTTTTTTCTTTTGACATCAATGATCTCCAGCAGCGCTTCGATGCGCGTGAAGGTTGCCTCCTCACTATACTTGCGCACATCGGCGTGATCGACGTCAATCATCACGCTGGGGATATTAAGCCGCTCGCTTACGCGCTTGAGCAAATCCATCTGCATGAGCGAATAAACTTTGCAGCTTCTGTTGCTGGCAAAAATCACGCCGTCTATTCCCATAGTTTCAATAGCCCGCTGCATCGCCTGATAACGAAGTTCCAGTCCGTGCGGGCAGATGGAAAAATTTTGTATTCGCGCCAGATATTCGAGGGGATCGTCGCCGTTATGCTGGTATAGATCCAACTGTCCCTCCAGGCTACCCATGCAGTAGGTGTAAGACGCCGCAATCAGATTGGCGTTGAGTGAAGCCAGGCGCGAAGACATTTTGTTCAGCTGATGCCAGGGGGCGATATTGTCCCAGAGAAGCCGGTATTTTTCATTGGGTACGGGGAAAATTCCCTGCGCGATATTTTCCTGGGTCTCATCGGCAAGCAGGCGATAGTGTTCGGCAAGCTCCTTTGTTCCCCGCGACGTGAGAAACGGGGCCATTTGCACGAAGGAATCAAAAACGGTCAGGCCGGCCGGCCGCGATACCGCCGCTTTTAAAAAACGCTTCCAATGTGTCCCCGCGTCTTTGGTATGTGCCAGCGCCTCCCGGACGCGCTCGATGTTGAATTTCTGGCCGCTCAGGTTTTCGATAGTGCGGATAAGGTCGCGGTACTGGCAGATAATGTAGTCAAGATCCCGGGCTGTCTGCGGCTCGTAACAAAACGGCACATCCAGGATAAAGTGCGGAATATTCCAGGCGCGGCGGTAGACATCAAACCACTTAACCAGCAGGGAGCAGTTATTGTTGTCCGAGATGAGCAGATGCGGTTTCGGCAGTCCGAAACTCGGGGAATCCTTTCCGCCGTCAAATGCCGTGCCCAGATCAATCCGCGCGTATGAGCACAAGTCCATGGAATAACCCAGCGCCTCCGCTTTTTCGCATTGCAGGGGGCCGACGCCCTTGCCGGCACTCATGGCGGAGTGGCTTTCCGGCACGCCGTAAACCACATTTTCAAAACCGCTGAACAATTCGGCGGGAACGACAATGGCAATCCAAACCACAAAAGCTCCCTCTTTGGCCTTCTGGTGGAGGCGCAGGTAATCATTGGTCATCATTTTGCTTAACCGTTTGCCGGCCTCGGTTTTCTTGTGTCCGGCTTTTATATTATCTTCATTCGGCATAGCGGCCTCCCTGCTTGGCGGAGTGCAACAATTCCGCGAATGTCTCGATGCGCGTTACATAGGCCCCGTCGTGTTCATCGTCGTCGATCGAAAATTCGAGAAGCAGAGTCGGAACATCCATCTCCTTCAATATTTTTGCCAGATGAGGAAACTCAAAATATTCATACTCGCAGAATTTTTCGCCGATAAACACAACGCCCCGCGCCCCCGTGGCAATAACCATTTCCTTTATCGCGGCCACGCGCCTGTCCGCGGTGTATAGCAGCGTGGTGCAGGGATAGTGATGATGGTAGAAATCAAGATAATACTCAGCCGGATCATCCGCCACAGGTGGCGTATAAAAATACGCGCGGTTTTGTGAGGCAATATCATTTCCGACTACCGTAAGGCCTGCGTTTTCCAGCGCTTCAATCATGCGCGGCGGGGGAGGCAAAATACCGCTGACAATAATGCGCCCCTGCGCCATGGCCGGTAAATTTTCCCGCGCTAAAGGCCGCTTTTCTTGCAACGCCTTATTGAGCGCGGGTAACTGCTGTTCCGGGGGCACAAACCAGCCTTGCCGGATGATTCCGGAAAATTCGTTGTAGCTCATGCGTCCATCTGCCACAAGATTTTCCAATTTTTTGCACAGCTTTCTGATTTCGCGATAAAGAGCCACACTCTGCCGGAACTTTTCCAGAGAAAAAGTCACCTGATAGGTTTTCTCAAGTTCATGGATCAGCGCTTCCATCCGGGCTTTGAGATAGTCTTGCGTTTGCGTTTGTTCACGCGGCACCATGGGAATATGCATTTTGAAAATGGGTAGCGCGCGGCCGGATTCGGCAAGTCCGCAGTTGATGATTTCCGGAAGATTGCGTAGCGTGTCGCAGGCATTATACATGAACAACCCATCCAGTTCTTTACTCCCTTCCGAAAGCAGGAATTCCATCAGGCGGCGGGCAACCGAGCAGGCATAAGTTTGCAGATGTTGATCGCTTTTTTCGACCTTGGGAATTGACTCCCTGATATCCCACAAGGTGATGGGCACAAGCCCCAGGCAATGGAACAGTTCCAGCGGCGGGTAAAGAGGGAAACACCCGATCACTTTACGCCCCTGCTCTTTGATTTCTTTTATACTTTTATTAATGCTGTCCATATTCTGCCTGTACTGATCGTTGCCGGCACGACCCTGATTATACACAATATTGAAATCGTTCCCAGCGCAAAATTAAACACGGTAATCTCAAGGTGTAACTATGCAGTTCACCTACTTCTCATACATGCTTGCCTCGCGCATGCGGGGTCATTGCGCGCCGCGATTTATCGCGGCAAAGCAATCCGACTGCTTGCCCGGCGTATGCTCGGGCAGTCGTTGCGAGGCGGCACTAGCCGCCGTGGCAATCTCTTTTTCTTTCTGTCATTGCGAATCACGCCTTGGCGTGATGAAGCAATCTCACGCATATCAAGAGATTGCTTCGGCATCCTGAAGCTGCCTCGCAAAGACACAGCGTTTATTATTGTAATTTCAAACGTTGCACAGCAACGTCCCACCGTCAGCCATTTTGTTCCTTGACACAAAAGCGCCTGTTCTCTATTATTTATTCGCCTTTAGGCAGTTCTTGTAAAATATTTACCGCAGCACATAAAATTATTTAAATAAAAAAAAGGGGGAGCGCGTTTATGAACGAACAGCAAATCGGAGCTGCAAATTTAAAAGTGAACGAACAAATGATTCAGTCGATGAGTTCCACAAAAACATGGACTAAATTATTATCTATTATAGGTTTTATTACGGCAGGGCTTATAATAATTGTTGGAATAATATTTATGATATTTGGAGGCGCTATATTCTCGAAAGAAGCAGAAGCTCCGTATGCTGTTTTGATAGGAATAGCGTACATCCTGATGTCGCTATTGTATATAATTCCATCTCGATACCTTTTTATGTATTCTTCGGCGCTTGGCCGTTTCTTGGGCGATAAAAGTGAGTTGGAACTGGAATCCGCCCTTTCATATCAGAAATCATTTTGGAAATTCTGGGGAATACTATTTTTGATTGGGATTATAATTGGTACTATCGGAATCTTTGCGGCAATTACAATTCCATTACTGCTGGGCACAGGTTTTAAAAGTTAGACCAAAAAATGTGCAGGGGGCCGCGTGTTCAAACCGCGGTCTCCTCTCTTAACCATTCACTTTTCACTCTTTCGCCTTAGGCCTTTACTTTTCACCCATTTGCCATCGCGCGCGAAGTTACAAAGCGTAAGCCCTGCGGCAACGCAAATTATTTCGGCTTTCAATTTTAATCTCTACATCAGAGGGCAAACATAAGAAACTTATTGACAAGACCGTATAATATATATACACTTATCAACAAGTGTTGAGGAATTATACGGATATTATGCCAACAAAATCGCAAAAACTTAAAAACTTTTTTCAGCGTCATGGAGGAGTAGTGCGATTCTCGGCCATTCTAAAAGCCGGATTTCATCCTGATTCTCTTAATGCTCTTAAAAAGAAAAATGAGGTCGAAAAGATTGGCCGTGGGCTCTACCGGCTTACTGATTCTATCCCCGGTTCCCATCCTGACTTTGTTACCGCATCTCTACAAGCACCCAGAGGAGTTATTTGTCTTCTTTCCGCCCTTGCCTTTCACGAGGCAACAAGTGAAATCCCCAAATACGTGCATATAGCTATCCCTGTCAATTCGCACGCAAATAGAATCCAGTACCCTCCCGTAAGATTTTACCGATTTGCTCCTCAAGCATGGAAAGCCGGTATTGGCGAATATGAGATAGAAAGCCACAAAATCAAAGTTTATTGTCTTGCTAAAACAATAGCTGATTGCTTTAAGTTCCGAAACAAAATAGGCGTTGATGTAGCGAGGGAAGCTCTAAAAATAGCTATAACAGAAAAGAATATTCAGCCGAAAGAGATCATGCGGTATGCAAAGATTTGCCGAGTTGACAATATCATAAAACCAACACTGGAAGCTATGCTATGAAGAAGGATTGAGTTCAAGGGGGAATGGACAGCTTCCGGGTCATGGAAATAAGCATTATTATAAATAATAAAAGGCTCGACTGGTTTATAAAATACAATGGTGGAAAAGAACAAAATAATCCCGTTAGAGATTAATTTAATCTCTAACGGGGTTGACACATCAAAAACCGAGGGGTATAATCTTTTCCGGTAATTAAAAGCTCCAAATATCGAAAATCTTTACTGGAAACAGTTAAAATTATAAACAAAATAAACTTCATTTACGCTGTCTTGGCACTAAAGGAAGAAGCGTGACTATGACAAGAAAAGCATCCGGAATTAGTTCCTGGCCTCAAGACGACCGGCCCAGAGAAAAACTTCTCAAAAAAGGCGCGGGAGCGTTAAGCAACTCCGAGCTTCTGGCGATACTTTTACGCACCGGCGTTAAAGGAAACAGCGCGATTGATTTAGCCAGAAAGATGCTGGCCAAATTTGGCACGTTTCGCAATATGAGTCATACCGATGCGCGGGAGTGGGAAGAATTCAAAGGATTAGGCCCGGCAAAAATCGCGCAGATTAAAGCCGCGCTGGAAATCGGCAGACGCTTTCGCGAAGACGAAGTTCTTCCCTCAAAACAAAAAATCGCAACAGCAAAAGAAGTTGTCGATATTATCATGCCGCAAATGCGCGATTTGAAAACCGAGGTTTTTAAAGTTGTCTATCTCAACAGCAACAACAAAATAATTGATATTGCCGATGCCGCTTACGGCACGGTCAATCAGGCCGCGCCGATTGTGCGGGAAATCATTCATTTCGCGCTGCAGAAATTCGCTGCCGCGATTATCTGCGTGCACAATCACCCCAGCGCCAATATCGCGCCCAGCCCGGAAGATAAAAAGTTCACGCAGGAACTAGATGCCGCAGGCAAGCTAATGAATGTCAAAGTTCTGGATCACATCATCATCGGCGACGGCAACTATTTTAGCTTTGCGGATGAAGGGATAATGGTTTAAGGGTTCTACAGAAATAAGTTAGGCGAAAAGTAAAATAAAAAAATCCTTGTTTTACTTAAGCGGCTTAAAGTAAAATAGGACTCATTATAATTTACTTTGGGAGACTATATGGATATAGGGGAATTCAAAGCGGGCTGCCGAAGAAAAGGCAATCATTACCATTACTTCCTTCCTGAAAAGATAAATCATGATTTTATCTGTTCGGACACAAATATCTCCGGCCTTCTGGAGAAAGCATCTCTTAAACTTGGAGAGCTTAACTCTTTTGCTCGTTTTGTTCCCGATGCCGACCTATTTATTAGAATGCATGTGTATAACGAAGCAGTATTGTCAAGCCGTATTGAAGGCACTAAAACGCAAATTGGTGAAGCCCTGTTGGAACAACGAGATATCAACCCGGAAAAACGAGATGATTGGAAAGAGGTCGATAACTATGTAACAGCCATGAACTACGCACTGGGTAGGCTAAAGAATTTGCCGCTTTCTTCCCGGCTTATTCAGGAGACACATGCGATACTTCTTGAAGGCGTCCGGGGCCGTCATAAGAAACCCGGAGAGTTTCGCCAATCACAGAACTGGATCGGTGGCGCAACGCTCAATGATGCGGTATTTATCCCACCCATCCATGAAGAAATACCGGAACTAATGTCCGATCTGGTAAAGTTTCTGCACAATACTGGGATAAAGGTGCCGCATCTTATGCGTATTGCCATTGCCCATTATCAATTTGAAACCATCCATCCTTTCTTGGATGGAAACGGACGCATGGGACGTCTCCTTATAACTTTGTATCTGGTAAGTAGCGGCGTGCTTGAACGTCCGCTCTTGTATCTTTCCGACTTTTTCCATCGTCACAGAAGTCTCTACTTCGACAATTTAATGCTAGTCCGCGAGAAAAATGATCTCGTGCAGTGGCTCAAATTTTTTCTTACTGCAATCGCCGACACAGCTGAAAAATCAGTAACTACTCTAAATGATATTCTCAAATTAAAGTCATCATTTGAGCACAGTCTTTATCCTGTTCTTGGCAAGCGCTTGAAGACCGGGCAAACACTCTTCATGACTCTTTTCTCAAGGCCTGTTGTTACTGCCCGAAGCGTTCAAAAAACGGCAGACCTCAGTCCTAAAGCCGCTAATGACCTCATTGCCAAGTTTGTAGATCTGGGCGTTCTTAAGGAAGCGACCGGTTATCAACGTAATCGTATTTTTGTATTCAAATCTTATCTTGACTTGTTTAGCAAAGGAACAAAGTGATTAACAATGCCCTGCAGAAATTTGCCGCCGCGATTATCTGCGTCCACAATCACCCCAGCGCCAACATTGCGCCCAGCCCGGAAGACAAAAAAATAACCGGCGAGCTTACCGCCGCGGCCAAGCTCTTAGGTATCCGCATGCTCGACCACATCATCATCGGCGACGGCAACTATTTTAGCTTTGCGGATGAGGGGGTAATTTGATCTAAAATCTAAATCCTGTAATATTTAGCAGGTGCATTGTTTTTTAGAAGTTGTAATATTTGTCGCAATAGAAAATTTAAGTTTCTACTGGAAACAGGAAGCATTATAATTCAAGACTTCAACCGAGATACATCTGAAAGGGATCGAAAACGCTAATGGATCAAGCCACACACAACAAAATCGTATCGTTTATATGGGGCATTGCCGACGATGTATTACGTGATTTATTCAAACGGGGTAAATACCCCGATGTAATTCTCCCGATGTGCGTCATTCGTCGCATGGATGCAGTTCTCGAGCCAACCAAACAGGCGGTGCTCGACACTAAAAAGATGCTTGATGATGCGCGTATTACCGAGCAACGCTCTGCTCTTGCCGACGCCGCTGGTCAAGCCTTCTATAACACCTCACGATTTACATTGCGCGATTTAAAATCACGTGGAAGTCAGCAACAACTTCGCGCTGATTTTGAAGACTATCTCAATGGTTTTTCGCAAAACGTCCAGGATATTCTCGAAAACTTCAAATTTCGCAATCAGCTTTCGACACTTTCTAAAGCCGATGCTCTGGGCACATTAATCAATAAGTTTCTCGATCCCGAAATTGATCTGACGCCAAATGGCATCGACAACCATGCAATGGGAACAGTCTTTGAGGAATTAGTTCTCAAATTTAATGAAGACAACAACGAAGAAGCCGGTGAACACTGGACGCCGCGCGATGCGGTGCGGCTTATGGCCAACCTTGTATTTCTGCCGATTGAGGACAAACTAAAGTCCGGCACATACCTGCTCTATGATTGCGCATGCGGCACAGGCGGAATGCTGACTGTGGCGGAGGAAACACTCAAAGAAATCGCAAAGAAGCGCGGCCTTCAAATTGACAGCCGCCTATTTGGGCAGGAAATCAATCCTGAAACCTATGCTATCTGCAAGGCGGATATGTTGCTTAAAGGTGAAGGTGAAAACGCTGACCGCATCACTGGTGGTGCGGAATGGTCAACTTTGTCCAACGATGCCTTTCCGGCAAAAGAGTTCGACTTCATGCTTTCCAATCCGCCTTATGGAAAGAGCTGGAAGAAAGACCTTGAAGCAATGGGTGGTAAGGAAGGCATACGCGATCCGCGCTTCAAAGTAATGCACAACGGTGAGGAACTTTCGCTTATTACGCGCTCAAGTGACGGCCAGATGCTCTTTCTTGCCAACATGGTTTCAAAAATGAACGATAAATCAAAGCTGGGCAGTCGCATTGCAGAGGTAAATAACGGGTCGTCTCTATTCACCGGTGATGCGGGGCAGGGCGAGAGCAATATCCGCCGCTGGCTTATAGAAAATGATTGGCTCGAAGCCATTGTCGCACTGCCGCTTAACTTATTTTACAACACCGGCATTGCTACTTATATCTGGGTCCTGTCGAATAGAAAACCAGAGCACCGTAAGGGGAAAGTGCAACTCATCGACGCAACTCAATGGTATAAACCGCTTCGCAAAAATCTTGGCAAGAAAAACTGTGAACTTTCACCTGAAGATATCGAACGCATCAGCAAAACATTTCTCGATTTCAAAGAAACGCCGGAATCAAAAATATTTCCCAATGATGCTTTCGGTTATTGGAAAGTGACAGTCGAGCGCCCGCTTCGCCTCCACAGTCAACTCACTCTTAAAGCCATCGAAACACTGAGCTTTGCATCAGGTGATGAAGATATTCGCGCCGATTTATATGATGAATTTGGCGAAGACCTTTTTACGGATTTCGCAAAAGTATATGTGAAGCTGGAGAAGCGATTTGCCGAATGGGGCAAAGATGATGAAGAAGAGAGTGATGAAAATGGCGACAAACCTAAAGGCTTATCGGATAAAAAGAAAAAGAAGTTGCTCGATGCAAAAACATGGGAGCGCGATGGGCGCCTTTTAGAAATTGCAACTAAGCTGCGTAAGTCTCTTGGTGATAAGCTCTATGAAGATCATAATGTTTTCCGTGTAGAAGTTGATAATGCTCTAAAAAATGCAAACATCAAGATATCCGCATCCGATCTTAAGGCTATTCTTAAAGCAGTGAGCTGGAGGGTGGATACAGCGCCGCAAGTGATTTCTAAAATACATAAGCCGGGCAAGGTTAAGGACAATCCTATGTATGGCTTATATGAAGCAGTTGTGGACGGCAAGCCTGCAATCGTAGAATATGAACCTGATTCCGAACTGCGCGATACGGAACAGGTGCCGCTTTTAGAAGAAGGTGGCATAGAAGCTTTTATCAAACGTGAAGTTCTGCCATACACGCCCGATGCATGGATAAAGAAAGATGCAACTAAAATTGGCTACGAAATCAGCTTTACCCGTCATTTTTATAAGCCTCAGCCGCTGCGCACACTTGAGGAAATTTGTGCCGATTTGATGGGCGCGGAGAAAGAAGCAGAGGGATTGTTAAAAGACATCATCAGATCAGGCACCAATAACGGGAGTTAAAAGATGGCGCTAGAAGAACTTATCATTGCATGGAGCAATGACCGTCCCGCTTGGCAACGTGAGGTCATGCGCAGAGTTGCCACTGGCGATATGTTTTCTGCTAAGGATTTCGACCAACTTGTTGAAGAAATAGTAACGGGGAAACAGCTTCCCGATGTGATTTTCGGGCTTGAGCAGTTTCCGCACACCACGCCCGGAGACTTGCCAGTACGTCTTGTTTCTATTCAGAAGCCTGAGCATGTGAATGCATTGGAGTCCATCAATCCGCTTACTTGTTCCCCGGATGGACTCACTATTATTTACGGAGATAATGCAAGCGGCAAGTCTGGTTATGCTAGGTTGCTCAAGCGCATCGCGAGGGCACGTCACCAAGAAGAAGTTCTTTCGGATGTTTTTCGAGATACTTCGATAGCAAAGCCAACGGCGGTCATCATTGCCCGTATTGGTGAAGATGATCTTCAAATTAATTGGCCAGAGACATCTCAGCATGAACTTCAACGTATGTTGTTCTATGATGCGGCATGCGGGAATGCATATATTGTAACGGAGTCAGAGTTTCCTTACAGGCCGTCAGCGCTATACGTCATGGACGGCCTTATCGAGGCATGCATCAATGTCCGGGAGCGTATCGACGAAATACTTTTAGAGAATGGCAAAAGAGCTACCATAATGCCGGCGGTGCCCGAGGACGTGAGTGATACGGAAGCTGGAAAGTTTCTCTCTGAACTATCGGCAATGTCAACGGTTGAAATGCTCGACGTGCTTATCAAGCGGTATGACGAATCTAAAGAGACAATAGAGGATCTCAAAGATCGAGAAGCGAAACTCCGTAGCGCAGACACGACTAAGGAACGACAGAATCTACTCCGGCAAAGCGAAAAACTTAATGATATAGATACGCATTTGCAACAGACACATACGGTACTTGCCAACGAAAATCTCTCAGAGATTCAAATGCAGCGCGCTAAACTCAAAGTTCTTGAGGAATCTTCGACCCTTCTAGCCCAACCTTTTGATTCGGAACCATTATCTGGCGTTGGGACCGCTGCTTGGAAAGAGTTGTGGGAGACGGCAAGGCGATTCTCTGAATCACATGCATATTACGGGCAAACTTTTCCGCAGATCGCTGATGATTGCCGGTGTGTCTTATGTCAGCAAACTTTGCAGCCTGATGCCCGCGAACGTCTCTTGCGGTTTGAACGTTTTGTCAAGGACGATACGCAAATCCGATTAAAAGAAGCACAGAAAATCTATAATCAAAAAATAAAACAACTAGAAACGCACATACCCATGCCTGCCACAGTAGATAATCATCTTAAGGATTTAGAGACAACACATAAGAATATCGTTACCGAGATACGCGCGCTTCTTACGGAGTATAGTCTAGCAAAAGAACAAGCACTTACAGCACACAACAGTGGGGTAGAACTGCCACAATTACAAATCGAGAATGGCACCGTTATGGCAAATCTCACAGAAAGTATTAATGCGGCAAAAAACGCGGCTGAAAATCTTACAAAACCGGAAGTGCTTCAGAAACAACTAGCAGGACTGTCCGCTAGGCGGATGGAGCTTGAATTATTACAAGAGATTAAGAAACAGCGGGATGCTATCGTAAACGAGATCAAACGTCTAAAAGAACGGCAAATTCTTGAGTCAGCAAAATCAGCAGCTGCAACAGGTCCTATCACGAAAAAGATTCTCGAACTATCCGAAGAAAGTATTACAGAGATTGTACGAGATACATTTACACGTGAAACGGATAGGTTAAGGCTCGAGCGCGTTACTATAGCCAGAACCCGTGCTGAGAAAGGCGCATTACTTCATCAACCGAAGTTAGTTGGAACACGCCAACAGGTTATACTGCCGCGCGTATTCAGTGAGGGAGAGCGCTCAGCACTTGGACTCGCCGCGTTCTTTACGGAAGCGGCCCTCGACACATCGAACTCAGCGATCATTCTTGATGATCCGGTAACTTCATTAGATCATGTTCGCAGAGGACTTGTCGCAGGTCGTATCGCAGAATTCGGTCGGACGCGACAAGTGGTTATCCTTTCGCACGATGTCGCTTTTGTAGCAGATCTAAAAAGAGAGGCAAAAGAGCGAGGGATTTCCGTTACCGAAAGATCGGTAACACGAAGTCACACTGGTGAACGTAAACCGGGTACATGTATCGCTATGCATCCATGGAAGGCCAAAGATGTCCCTGAGCGTCTTGACGAGTTACGTAGTGAGCTGGCGCGAATTAAAAAGGAGTATAGCGCCTGTGACCAACAAACCTATGATGACGCTGTTGCCAATTGGGCTGGGAAGTTGTCTGAGAGCTGGGAGCGTATTTTCAGTCAAGAAATAGTGGGGCCTATTTTGGCAGAAGGTGGATTGGAAGTCCGGCCATCGATGGTCAAGATTTTGGTGCATTTCAAAGAGGCTGACTACAACGAATTTGAAGCTAGTTATAGCCGTATTTCACAATGGGCAAGGCGACATGACAAGAGTGTGATGATCAATTATGTTGCTCCAGATGTTAATGACCTTGAAGCCGAACTGGAGAAAGTTGCTATTTGGCACAAGCGCGTCAAAAGGTACAAATCATGATTACCACGCTTAACCCTTACACAGCCTACAAAGAATCCGGCAGCCGCTGGCTTGGGAAAGTACCTTTACATTGGGAAGTCCGTAATCTACGTACGCTCATACGCCGCAGAAATGAACGAAATAGAACTGACTTACCCTTGCTTTCCGTTGCCCGCGAAAAGGGCGTGTTTGTCCGTTCTCTCACTGATGATAAAGAAAACCATAATGTCATACCGGAGGACTTAAGTAACTACAAAGTTGCCCGCGCAGGAAATCTTGTTATCAACAAGATGAAAGCATGGCAGGGGTCTATGGGGATTGCGCCATGTGATGGTATCGTTAGCCCTGCATATTATGTTTTTGATTTTGATATTGGAAACAGATCTTTTGGGCAAGTTCTTCTGCGCAGCAAACCTTATGTTGCGCACTTTGCACAAGCCTCCGATGGTGTACGCATAGGCCAGTGGGATTTGACCATTGCCGGCATGCGCCAGATTCCCGTGCTTGTGCCAAAAGAAGAAGAGCAGGTGGCGATTGTGCAGTTTTTGAATTGGACAAACGGACGGTTGGGGCGCGCAATTCGGGCAAAGCGTAAATTAATAGCGTTGCTCAATGAGCAGAAGCAGGCCATCATTCATCGTGCCGTTACACGTGGTCTTGATCAATCCGTGCCTCTAAAACCATCCGGCATTCCCTGGTTAGATGATATTCCGGAGCACTGGAATGTACGTAAATTGCGCCAACTCCTAGCACGGGTAACAGAGAGAAATCGTCCAGATTTGCCGCTACTTTCCGTTGTGCGAGAGAAAGGAGTGATCAAGCGCGACACAGATAATCTTGACGAAAATCATAATTTCATTCCCGACGATTTAAGTAACTACAAAGTCGTAAGAATTGGGCAATTTGCCATGAATAAGATGAAGGCTTGGCAAGGGTCCTATGGCATATCACAGTTTGATGGTGTCGTTAGCCCAGCATATTTTGTCTTTAGTTTAAGCGGCGTTGACGGTGCGTTCTGCATACAGCACTTCGCTCAAAAGCATATGTACCCTTCTTTACTCAAGCGTCTGATGGTGTTCGTGTAGGGCAATGGGATCTAGCAGAGTCTCGAATGAAGGAAATATCTTTCTTTTTTCCTCCCCCCACTGAACGGGCCACTATAGTGCAGTTCGTCACCGATGCCACTGCAGAAATTGCTGCCGCAATCTCACGCCTCGAAAGCGAAATCAAACTCCTTCGTGAATATCGCACGCGCCTCGTCGCCGATGTCGTGACAGGCAAATTAGATGTCCGTGAGGCGGCTCATAATTTACCCGACGAAGAAATGTTCGACGAAATAGATGCAAGCGATGAAGCCGAAATTGCCGACGAGGAGATCGCCGTATGACAACAGATATTAGCGAAAAGGGTCTCGAAACTATTATCATGCGTCACATGACCGGCACAGATGGTCTGGCTGATGTGGCCAGTATGGTGGCCGAAACACCTGATGAAATCACCGCACAAAAAGCGGGAGGTAGTGGATACTGGGCGGGAAACGCCAGGGATTTTGATCGAGCTCACGCAATCGATGTGCCGCAGTTATTCGCCTTTTTGAAATCGACTCAGATCGAGGCATTAAAAAAAATTGGACCCGCCAGTTATGATGCCAAAGATATCAACCGTCTAAAATTTCTTACCCGTCTTTCGTCGGAAATCGGCAAACGTGGTGTCATTGATGTTTTGCGCAAAGGTATTGATTTTCATCCCGCCGGCCATTTTGATCTTTTTTACGGCACACCTTCGGCAGGTAACGTAAAAGCGACAGAACTTAATGCCTTGAATCGCTTCTCCATCACGCGCCAGCTTGCTTATAGTACCGATGAGACGCGCCGCGCGCTGGATCTGTGTTTGTTTATCAACGGCCTACCGATAGCAACCTTTGAATTGAAAAACAGTCTGACTAAGCAAACGGTGGAAGATGCTATTGAGCAGTACCGCCGCGACCGTAACCCGCGCGAGAAGCTCTTTGAACTTGGCCGTTGCATTGTGCACTTCGCAGTTGACGATAGTGAGGTGCGTATGTGCACGCAGCTTGCGGGCAAGGCTTCCTGGTTTCTACCTTTAAATAAAGGATTCAACGATGGCGCGGGCAATCCGCCCAACCCGCTGGGGCTAAAGACCGATTATCTCTGGAAAGAAATACTTACTCCGGCAAGCCTTACTAATATTTTGGAAAACTACGCCCAGATTGTCGAAGTTAAAAACAAGAAGACAGACAAGAAGAAACGCAATCAGGCTTTTCCGCGCTATCATCAACTCGATGTTGTCAGAAAAACGCTAGCTGATGTTCAAAGACATGGCGTGGGCAAGAAGTATCTGATTCAGCACTCAGCGGGCAGTGGTAAATCCAACTCCATTGCGTGGCTGGCGCATCAACTCATCGGTGTCAGCGAAGGGAAGGAAATCTTTGATTCGGTCATCGTGGTAACAGACCGGAGGATTCTGGACGATCAGATTCAAAATACGATCAAGCAATTCATGCAGGTGAACGCGACAGTCGGCCATGCCGACAATGCCGGCGACTTGCGCAAATATATTGAGCAGGGCAAGAAAATAATTGTTTCAACAGTGCAGAAGTTCCCCTTTATTCTTGATGAAATAGCGAACCAAGGCGGCAAGACCTTTGCCATCGTCATTGATGAGGCGCATTCCAGCCAGGGCGGCAAGACGTCAGCGGCCATGAGCAAGGCGCTGGGGAAGGACAGACAACACCGAGGAAGAAACTGACCCCGAAGATACGATAAACGAAGCATTGGAGCAGCGCATGGCGGCGCGGAAGATGTTGACCAATGCCAGTTACTTTGCTTTTACCGCCACACCCAAAAACAAAACGCTGGAATTGTTCGGCGATGCGTTGCCACGAGACGCCGAGGGTAAAGTAAAGCACCGGCCCTTCCATATCTACACGATGAAGCAAGCGATTGAAGAACGATTTATCCTTGATGTACTGAAGAGCTACACACCGGTCGAAGCTACCTACAAGCTGATTAAAAAAATAGAAGACGACCCACAATACGACACCAAGAAGGCGCGCAAGAAACTCCGCCGCTACGTGGAAAGCCACGACCACGCAATAGGACTGAAGGCCGAAATCATGGTGGATCACTTCCATGAGCAGGTGCTAGCGGCGGGAAAGATAGGCGGGCAGGCGCGAGCGATGGTGGTGACGAGCGGCATCGAACGGGCAATCCAATACTATCACGCGATAAAAACATACCTCATTGAACGTAAGAGCCCATATGAGGCAATCGTTGCGTTTTCGGGCGAGCATGAATACGATGGCGTGAAAGTCACGGAGCATCTCTCAACGGTTTTTCGAGTGGCGATATTGCCGAAAAGACAGACTGATCCGTATCGATTCCTGATCTGTGCCGACAAATTCCAGACGGGCTATGACGAGCCGCTTCTGCACACGATGTATGTAGACAAGCCGCTTGACGGCATCAAGGCGGTGCAGACACTGTCGCGACTAAATCGCGCACACCCGCAGAAGCACGACTGCTTTGTGCTGGATTTTCAGAACAACAGCGAAACAATAACATACGCTTTCC
Organism: uncultured delta proteobacterium; assembly: GCA_963813455.1. GTDB lineage: Bacteria > Desulfobacterota > Syntrophia > Syntrophales > Smithellaceae > UBA4810. The sequence continues at coordinate 103,891 of CAWEZF010000009.1, read as the reverse complement.
AGGATTACTACCGTACGACGCTGCTGGCGGAAGAAACAGATCCGAACAAACTCAACGATCTAAAAACGGCGCTGGACGGCGCGCAGGTATATTCACCGCAGCAGGTTGAAGAGATGGTTGAGTTGTTCCTGAGCGGCGCTGACCGCGACAAGCTTGATCCCATCCTAGATAATTGCGTGGTGGTATACAAAGAATCGCTAGATGAAGATCAACAGGTGGACTTCAAAGGTAAGGCCAAGTCGTTCTGCCGCACCTATGATTTCCTCGCTTCGATTATGCCACACACGAACCGCGAATGGGAAAAACTCTCCATCATGCTCAATTTGCTGACGCCCAAACTACCCGCGCCGACGGAGCCTGATCTGTCCAGAGGCATCCTCGAAGCTATTGATATGGACAGCTATCGCGTAGAGAAGAAGGCAGCGATGAAGATAGCCTTGGCGGATCAAGACGCAGAAATCGAGCCGGTGCCTACGGAAGCGGAGGTACAAAAAGAGAACCGGAACTGGATCGTCTCAGTAATATCCTGAAAACATTTAATGAACAATTCGGTACGTTGTTCACCGATGCAGACCGCGTCGTAAAACGGATTCGCGAAGACATAGCGCCCAAGGTTGCCGCTGATACGGCATACCAAAACGCAAAAGAGAACACACCACACACCGCGCGGCATGGCCCATGACGCAAGCGCTCGGTAAAGTGATGCAGCTTTTACTCAAAGACGACACACACGTCTACAAACAGTTCGTCGAAAACGAATCATTCCGGCGCTTTGTCGGCGATATGGTTTATACGCTGACGAATCCTTAGTAAAAATAAAAAAAGTGACGGTTCTATTTAAGTGAAAGGGCAGGGGGCAGAGGCTAAAGGCCAAAGGCCGAAGGGCTAGGGCTAAAGACTGAAGACTGAAGGCTGAAGAAGAAAGGCGAAAGACTAAAGACTGAAGGTGGAGCCCCGCTATGCGCTCGCTGAGGCATGGTTCGCAATGATCCCGCATGCCCTTGTTCATTATTTATTAGTGTTCATATTTTGTGAACAACGATAAAATATCAACAAAATTTCTGCGACTTTATGGCAAAATATCTTATATCTCATTGAAATATCAGCTTATTTAAATATAAATTTTAAATAATTGGTGTTATAAATATCTTGACATTTGTTCAATTATCATTTATGTTCACATTTAATGAACATGCTAAAAAAGTGAACGTGTTATGTATAATACAAAACGCACCAGAGAAGATGAAATTCTCAAACTTGCTATTGAAGCATTTAAAAAGAATGTTCTCTTGCAGGTAAATGTTGAACCTTTGGTTAAACAACCCCAGTATAATTTAGATTTTCGCCCGGATATGGAATTAGGTGTGACGATTAATGGCAAGAAAATTAAATATTGTGCCGAAATTAAGAATACCCTAACAAAGACAAATATCATGTTGCTGGTGATGCAGAAACAAAAATTACCCCACCCGCTTTTATTGATAGCAAATTATGTAAATCCCGTTATGGCTGAAGGATTAACAAAGAACGGTATAGAATTCATCGATACGGCGGGTAACGCGTTTATCAACCAGCCTCCCGTGTATATTTTTGTGAAAGGTAACAAGCCTCCGAAAATTCCGGGGAAAACTCCCGTCAAAATGTTCAAGCCAACCGGTCTCAAAATACTTTATGCCTTTTTGTGTAACCCGAAGTTAGCAGGCGCGCCGTTTCGGGAAATCGCGAAAAAAACAAATGTTGCATTAGGAACGGTCGGTTGGTTTATGGGGAACTTGAGAGAATTAGGTTTTCTGATAGACATGGGTGGCAAAGATTGCAAGCTTCTTCAAAAAGATACCTTGTTTCAGCGATGGATAACGGCGTACCCTGAACAATTAAGGCCTAAACAAATTCTCGGACGCTATAAAGGCGAAAATCACGACTGGTGGAATAAGAAACAATTGCATAATTTGAACGCGAAATGGGGCGGGGAAGTTGCCGCCGCAAAAATGACTGAATATCTCCATCCTGAAATAATAACGATCTATACAAAGGCAGAATATCTCAATCAGTTATTACTTGAATGTAAACTTAAAAAAGATCCTGCCGGTAATGTTGAAATACTCAATCAGTTTTGGGAAGATGATGAAAAGATCAAATACGGAGATATGGTTCACCCAATTCTTGTTTACGCAGACCTTATCGCAACAGGTAATCAAAGAAATATTGAAACCGCAAAAATAATTTATGACAAATATATTGTTAAACTTATCAGGGACAATTGATCAACAAAGATTGGATGCGCTTGCGGTTCTTAAAAAAGAGGCCGATATTCTGAGCATCCATTTTTTTGTCGTTGGAGCCTTCGCCAGAGACCTAATACTGAAACATTATGGAATAACTCCTCGCAGAATGACGGGCGATATCGACCTGGGTATTAATGTCGATAATTGGGCGCAATTAAATAATTTAACTAATGCTTTAATCGCGACAGGTAAATTTTCCAGTACAAAAGAGCCGCAAAGATTTTTATTTGAATCTATTCCGATAGATATAGTCCCATTTGGTGCGATTGCCGATGAAAAAGCAAAAATTGCCTGGCCACCGGAACACAAAATATTTATGAGTATAGTCGGTTTTAAAGAAGCTTTTGAAAATTCTGTTATATTCAGGTTAACTTCTGATCCTGAACTTGATATCAAAGTGCCTACTTTACCGGGTCTGGCAATTATGAAACTTATTTCATGGAAAGATAAATATCCCGAGCGCGCAAAAGATGCTGATGATTTGTTGTTAATAATGCATGAATATGAAAATGCGGGAAATTTTGAAAGGCTTTACGCAGGCGAACAGGATTTGCTGACGGAAGAAGGGTTTGATAATCAGATTGCCGGCATTAGATTGCTTGGCAGAGATATGGCCATGATCGCGGACAATGACACGGCAATGGTTGTCAAATCTATTTTAGAGGAAGAAACTCATGATTCTCAAAATTTGATTCTTGATATTATCCGAGAAAGAAAAATGTTTGCTGATAAATTTGAAATGATAAAACTTCATCTCAAAAAACTAAAACAAGGATTTATTGAAGCCTTGGAATCGAAAAAAGGGAACGGTTTTGTTTAATTGAAAGGACAAAGGGCAGAGGGTTAAGGCAGAAGGCTAAAGGCTGAAGGGCTAAGGGCTAAAGACTGAAGACTGAAGGCTAAAGAAGAAAGGCGAAAGACTAAAGACTAAAGACTGAAGGTGGAGCCACGCTATGCAGCGCTGAAGCATGGTTCGCAATGACAATGCGGTGGGTATTAAATGGCACATCACAATACTATAAAGGCCGCGAGTTACAATAGTCTGGCCGAGAGATTAAACAGATTCCCCCAGGGAGCTCCGCCCACAGAACTGCTATTTAAAATCCTCAAAGTTCTTTTTTCCGAAAGGGAAGCTAAGCTTGTTTCCGAGCTTCCTATCAAACCCTTTACCGATAAAAAAGCAGCCGCAATCTGGAAGCTCAACTTGAACGATGCCCGGGTTATTTTAAACGATCTTGCCGACCGTGGAATTCTTCTCGATTATGAAGAGGATGGAAATGTCACTTATGTTCTGCCTCCTCCCATGGCGGGATTTTTTGAATTCTCCCTGATGAGGTACAGAAAAGATATCGATCAAAAAGTCCTGGCAGAACTATTTTATCAGTACCTGAATGTTGAAGAGGATTTTATAAAAGATTTGTTCCTGAATGGGGAAACTCAGATAGGTAGAGTTTTTGTAAACGAAGGCGTTCTCACCAACGAAAACGCTCTCCATGTTCTGGACTACGAGCGAGCATCAGAAGTTATTAAAACAGCTTCACAAATTGGTATTGGTGTTTGCTATTGCCGGCACAAGATGGAACATGTGGGCAAAAATTGCGAAGCGCCAATGGATATTTGCATGACTTTCAACGGGCCCGCAGAATCATTAATTCGTCATAAAATTGCCAGAAAAGTTGATGTATCAGAAGGGCTGGATTTACTAAATGAAGCTCAAAATCATAATCTTGTCCAGTTTGGTGAAAATGTTCAGGAAAGTGTAGGTTTTATCTGCAATTGCTGCGGTTGCTGTTGCGAAGCATTAGTCGCGGCCCGAAAGTTTGGTTTCTTAAACCCCGTTCACACTACTAATTTTATTCCGGAAATAATTGAAGAAAAATGTAACGGATGCGGAAAATGTGTATCGCTTTGCCCGGTAGAGGCTATGACGCTGGTAACCGCCAGCGATCCGCACAAACCTGGCAAAAAGAAAGCAAAGCTTAACCCCGATCAATGTCTTGGCTGCGGTGTGTGCCTGAAAGGCTGCACCGTTTCCGCCCTGCAATTGAAATCCCGTAGCGAGCGGGTTATCACACCCGTGAATTCAGTGCATAAAGTTGTACTGATGGCAATTGAACGCGGAAAGTTTCAGAATCTCCTGTTTGATAATCATATATTATTAAGTCATCGGGCTATGGCGGCAGTGCTTGGTGTTATTCTTAAACTGCCTCCCGCAAAACAGATACTGGCCAGCAATCAGTTCAAATCAAGGTATCTTCTGGCTTTGATTAAATACGCAAAGCGATAAAAAAAATAAATAGAGGGCGCGTTTGGGGAACACGCCCTACAATAAAATAAAAGAAAACGGGACAGGCACAATTATTTTCAATTGGGTGCTTCCGGATGTTTCACGGATAGAGCGAACAAATTCTTTATTATTACAAGGGAAAGTTGTATATCAAAAATCACTAATATCTTTAAAGGAGTCCATATGAATAAAAGAATCTTTAAAATAACGGGGATTGTGCTGCTTTTTGTAATGTCAATTTCATTTCAATCATGCACCGGTGCTAAATGCATGATAGATAAACAGAAGTGTAATTTTGATTGTCCGTCAACAGTGGGAATAAAGCAGGCTTGCGAGCAAAAATGTAATCTTATGTATGACTTTTGCAGAAATAAGAAATAGCCATCGTTGAAGGGCAAAAGTAGTATTAATCCCTTCTTTGGTAAAGGAGGGTTAGGGCGGATTTTAAAATCCCACTTAGCCTTGTTTGCTTTATCGCGGCGCTATGCGCCTGGTAATTATTGATTGACATAAAATAGCGGCGCGCCTATATACACGGACAAGACAAAATTTTAAAAATGTCAGATAGAAAGGAGTCGGCTATGATTAAAATAACGCGTTTAATGTCTATTAGTTTGTTTTTATTTATATTTATCATCAGCAGCTGTATCATTCAGCCCCGTCCGAGGCCTGTCGTAGTACAGCCAGCCAATCCCCCACCGCCTGTGTAGTGCAGCCAATTAATCCCCCTCCGCCTGTAGTGGTGAAACCAGTGAAACCGCCACCTGTAGTGGTGAAGCCTCCACCGCCCAAAGTAGTACAGCCAGTCAAGCCTCCGCCACCTGTGATAGTGCATCCCAAATGAGGCTATTAAACAAGAACGAAGCGGGAAAATAGTTATTTTTTAAGCATGTATCCTCCTCTCTCACGAGGGGAGGATTTTTTATTTCAGTAATGCCATCCAGGAAAACACGTTAAATGATTGGGGAGATTTTTTATTTCAGTAATCCTCGAAACGCACTATATTCTTTATCTCGTTTTCGTTTTATTAGTCTGCAATAACAAAGACGGATCTGGATTCCCCCGGCAGGAACTCCAGCGCATGCAGGATGCGCTGGGCACGTAGCGCCGAACCTTTATTTTAATTATCGCTATCATAAAGCATAAAAATCAAAAAACTTGCAAAATGTTTCTGAATAAATAAAATATTAATGTTAATAATTTATTGTTCCTGTAAAAAGCATTGCAAAATATAGGCGGTGTTGTTAAAAAAAATCACGCTGTTTATTTATGGGATAAAAGGAGAGGTTGTTATTATGAGCGATGAAATCGATGATGAAATTTTAGACACGGAACTCACAGACGACGCGCTGGAAAAAACAATGAAAAAGGCGGAAAGCGAAGCCGCGCGGATATTGAATCAATCCAGCGATTTGCTGAAATCGCTCAGAAAAGACACGGCAAAGCCCGAAGAAGAAAAGAAAGAAGAAGGCGAATCAGCAAGCGTAAGTGAAAATATTGAATAGTAGTAAAATTGGGGGAAAGTTTATTTTTAGATAACTGGATTCCCGCCTTTAAAACAGACCGCAATGGCATGCGCATGAGATTGTAGCCCCGGAGCACAGTCCGGGGCATGTTTTGCTTTGCTCAACGCAATCACAAATGACAATAGTAGGCTCTGTGTCTTTGCGAGGCACCCGCAGGATGCCGAAGCAATCTCTTTTATATTTCGAAGCTAAATAGTTTTAAAATCTATATTGTTTTCTATCTTCTGCGGTCCATGCCGCGGCCTCTTTGGTAATTATCCCTTTTTTGTATATCGCCACCTCGTTGGTTATTATTTCTTCCCTGGTAATTATATCCTTGATTCTTTTGTCTGGTATCCAGGCCGCGCACTCCCCAGTAATTTTGTTTTTCCCAATGCCTGTTTTTTTGCCAGCCGCTCCAGTTTCGCTCAACTTCATGTTGAGTAACGCGGCGCTGCTCCCATTGATATCCTTTCCAGCGCTGCTGATGATAGTTGCTGCGCCAGTTTAATGGAACTCTTCCGTGAAATGACGGCGTGCCTTTATAGTATGCCCAATTTCTGTCGTGATAACGCGAACGATACCAGCGATTCTGCCATGGACGCCACCACCACCCGCCATAAAAAAAGATGTCCTCGTGGATATCCGGAACTGCATAAACATTTGTTTCCGGAATAACTACCAGCCACGGCGGCACCGGAAATAGAAGCGGTGGAGGCAACGGAATTCTGACGCCCACGTCAACATGCCCCATTGCCAGCACCGAGGCGGGCGTAAGAACCAGCATCAAGAGTAAAGTTGTTTTAAGAAATATCTTTTTCATTTTTCTTTTCTCCTTTCAGGATGGTTTTTGAATCATCATATTTTTATTTTGTTCTGCCTTTTGCCGGTAATTAAGAGCAAGCGCTATGCCAACCAGAAAATATATAATGTAACACATTGTAATAATGAATATATTGCTGATTTAAGCGGTGTGTAGAATGTTTTTTAGCGTAACAGATATGGATAAAAATTATCCAGCAATGTTATTCCGACTGCTAAAATTATACCCAGTTAGCTGGATAATAAAGAGTAAAAACAAATACTTTCTGTCTGCCGTTTTCCGCGAGGGAGTTGACAAAAATAACATCAATCGCCTTATTAGTTCTTGAATAAAGAAGAAAGGAGAAAAGCGTGATGAAAAAAGCATCTATATTTGGAGCTTTTTTGTTGTTGACGATATTGGTCGCTTCCTGCGGTCCCTATGGACCAATGCACCGGTGGGGGGACGGCCCGATGATGAATTATGGATTTGGTTACGGAGGAATGTTTATGTGGATAATATTTCTGATTATTCTGGGCGTGGCGATTTATTTTATCGTACAGACCTTGAAGAATAAAAATATAAGCGGCGATGTTCAGGAAACGCCCCTGAGCATTCTGAAAAAAAGATACGCCAAAGGTGAAATTACAAAAGAAGAATTCGACCGGATGAAAAAGGATTTGGAATAGTAAGGTTAAAGACTAAAGGCCAAAGGCGTAAGACCAAAGTCAGAAGACTGAAGGCCGAAGGTAGAGCGCAGTAATTTTGTGTGTAATGACAGGCAGGGAATTATTTTTCGTCGGTAATGCCCAATGATTCGCAGATAATTTCCGCGGGATCCAGCGCGTCCAGGCCGGAAAGGCCGCCCAACTGCATGCGGCAGGAACCGCAGTCGGCCATGATATTTTCCGCGCCGGTTTTTTTAATCAGGGAAACAGCGCGCGTGCCCAGTTGCACCGCGGTTGCTTCGTTTGTCTTTTTAAATCCGTAACTGCCGTTGAGACCGCAGCAGGTGTCGTCAAATATTTCGCATTCCAGGCCCGGAATCATCGCCATGATTTTCGCCGCGGGATAACCGATGCCCAGCGCGCGCAGGTGGCAGGGAATGTGATAAGCGATTTTGCGCTTTACTTCTACGAATTGCGGCTCAATATATCCGCCGTCAATCAGTCCAATGATATATTCATGCAGATCATAGGTGTTTTCGGTAATTTTTTTCGCCTGCGATATTTCCAGGATGCCGGGATAGTCATGCAGCAGGCACAAACCGCAGGAAGTGCAAGTGTAAACCACATCATAACCCGCGTCGATGTAATTGGATAGAGACGCGGCGTTTTTTTGCGCGAAGTAACGCGCGATGGCCAGATTGCCGTTTCCCAGAGCCGGCAGGCCGCAGCACCATTGCTCCGGCAGAACAACATCAACGTCAAATGATTCCAGAAGCCGGATTATTTTTCTGCCGATATCCGGCCGATAGAAATTGATGAAACAGCCGTAGAAAAAAGCCACTTTTTTTACGGCTTTGCTTTTCCTTTTCTTTTCGTTCTTCATCGTTTTAAAGCTGAATTTGGGAAAAGGAATATAGGTAGTGATACCCATGGCGTGAAATATTTTCTTGCCGATTTTGGTGCTTGCCACTTTGTTGGCCACGGGAGCCGTAAGCGATCCCAGCGCGCTTAAATAATAATTATTGGCGAAAAGCAGATGGGCCAGCGTGCGTGGATGCTGTAGGCCGTATCTTTGCTGTGCCTGCAGGATAATTTCCGCCGGATCAACACCGCACGGGCAGGCCATATTACAGCGTTTGCACTGACTGCACAAAAGCACCCACTTATCCACGGATTTTTCTTTTTCCATGCGAAAGCGCTGCGCGTCCGGCCCCGCCTGTTTCGGACCGGGGAAATCAGCATTAACGCGGAACACGGGGCAGTTTTCCACGCAAATCGTGCAGCGAATGCAGTGCTCAAAATTAATCATTTTATATACCCCATGCAAGAAGCCGCCGCCGCGTGCCCGGTGGCCAGCGCCATGCCGTGCCCGCAGCCGTTTTTCAAAACATCCGTGTGCGCGATAATGCTGCCGCAAACAAAAACGTTTTCCCAATCCGCTTCTTTTGGGCGGAAAGACGAATCGACGATTATTCCCGTCTTGCCGATGCCGTGATTCAAAGAAAAATAATCACTGTCAAACCAGTTGTCTCTTTTCCCGGGAACGAAGACAGGCAGGTTGAAAATATTTTCCACGATCGTGTCGCGCCGCGCCGTCAGGCCGCCGCCGACAAAAGAACCGGAAGCAAGAATAAAAGCTTTCGCGTTGAGGCTTTTGGGGCGTCCTTCTGAAGGAGTTGTAACCGCCTCGATTATTTTTTTTGTTTTCTCCACGCCGCTTACCGGCCAGCTCCAGTAAATCATGCCGCCCTTTTTTCGGAAATCATCTTTCAGTGCGTTGAAAAGCCTGCGGCCGGGCATGGAAGGCGGAATGGTGGGGATTTCAAAAACCTTACGCCCCAGCCGCTCCTCTATTTTTTTTGTAATTAACGCCGCCGATTCCAGTCCCAGAACGGCGGGAAAGGCTATTTTCTCTTCTTTGATATTCAATTTTTCCAGCCATGAAAGAAATTTCTCCAGAAAATCTTCTCGCTCAAAATTAGTCGCCAGCCCCATGGTGGTGGATGCGCCAGCGTCATACGTGGAAAAAGAAGCGTTCTTGCGCCTAGCGGTTATGTAGCTGGGATAAAAATCTTTTAAGCCGGAAAAAGTTATTATGTGCAGATCATCTTTTTCGTCCTGCGGCGCGGCGGCCATGGTGGAAGGCACGAGACATGTTGTCTTGAAAGTTCCCAGGGCGGAAAGAACATAGCGGTTGCTCTCCGGTGAACCCGTATAAGGAAATCCCATCTGTGCCATTGCGTCTTTGAATTTTTCAATCGATTCGCGTATCACGGCGCGCGAGACAAGATGATAAGGGTGTTCGTCGGGGAGATGGCTTATGCCGTGGAGCGGGTCGTGGTCGAGAGAACAAATGTCAATGCAGCCAGTGGAAAGACAAGCGGTAGGTTCTCCTTTGGCGACCAAGGCCACATTGTAACCTTTTTCCGCAAGAATACTCCCCGCCGTCAATCCCGCTACGCCCGCGCCGATAATAATAATATCGTGCTGAATTAATCCCACTATTTCTTCTCCAACGCCAGTATGCCCATGTAGATGTATTCCACCAGTTGTTCTTCGCGCAGCTGGTCGCCCCAGAGACAGAATCTGATGCCGCGGAAACGCCGCTGAAGAAAATCACGCAAAGCGTTCATCGATTGTTCCGGCGAGATGATGCTTTTTTCGTGCATTATTCCCAGCGCGCGGAAAGTGCAAAAGCCGCCCTGGCACGGGCCCATACCCAGGCGCGTGCGGTGCGAGATATCACCGACGTAGCGGGTGCCGGTCTGTTTGATAATTCTTTCCACTTCGGCGCGCGAGACCAGTTCGCATTCGCAGACAATGTTTTTCATGTCGGCTAATCTTTTGGCCAGGGGATAACCGCTGAGTTCCTCCTGTCCTTCAAGAGGAATATCCGCTGTTTCGCACGGTTTTTTCAGTTTGAAATAATCCATGACAGTATCAACCATTTTTTCCGCCATCAGACGGAAGGTGGTAAGCTTTCCTCCGACAATGCTGTACATGCCGTCGCCGTGGTTGATAATCTGAAAGCCGCGCGTTATTTCACGGCTGTCCGCTTTTACCGATTTGAGCAAAGGGCGCACTCCGGAAAAAGCGCGGATAATACGCGTGTCGTTAAAGTGCGGAATCATTCTTCCAGCTTCGCTGATAATGGTATCCACTTCCTGTGATTCGATGCGGATTTTATCCGGGTCTTCCACCGCGAGGGATGTCGTTCCGGCCAGACAGACGGCTTCGTTCGGAACAATAATATCACCATCTGCCGAGGGACGCATTCTGTTGATGACCATATTCGTAAGACGATGGTTGGTAATCACCAGACTGCCTTTGGAAAGTGTCAGCGGCACTTCGTTTCCCGCCAATTGCGCGACAAGATGAGACCAGGCGCCGGTAGCGTTGATAATGACGTTGCCGTGGATTTCTCTTAGTTCTCCGGATACCTGATCAGCGGCTTTCACTCCCACGCAGCGGCCGTGTTCCTTTATTATTTCTGTTACCTTGTGGCGGGTGAAAATTATACCGTTTCTTTTCTGCGACGAGATGATGTTGAGCATGCAAAGGCGGAAAGGGTCAATCGAGCAATCCGGAACCTTTACCGCTTCTTCGATATCCGGATTGAGATTGGGCACCAGATCCAGCGCCTTGGTGGAAGAAATTATTTCAGCGGGTATGCCGATTTTTTCACAGCTTTTGAGGAAGCGGTCGCGGTAGAGCTTGGAATCGCCGGGCAGACGCACAAAAAGCCCGCCCGTCTGTTCCACGCATTTTTCGCCGATTCTTCTTAAAATGATATTTTCATCGTAACATTCCCTGGCGGATTGCGGGTCGGAAACAACATAACGTCCGCCGCTGTGTAAAAGGCCATGGCAGGCGCCGGTGGCGCCCGCGGCGAAATCGCCTTTTTCTATTAAACAATGGGGAATTCCGCGTAGCGCCAAATCGCGGGCAATGCCGCAGCCGGTGGCGCCGCCGCCGATGATGATCACATCAGTTTTAATCATTATTCATCCTTGTCCCAGAGCATCGCGCGCTGCACAGCTTTCTTCCATCCTTTGTATAGTTTTTCTTTTTTATCGACGCTCATTTCTGGTAAAAATTTTCTATCGACTTTCCGCCGTTCGGTAATCATGGATTGATCCCTCCAGAAACCGACCGCCAGGCCCGCCAGATACGCGGCGCCCAAAGCCGTTGTTTCAATGATCTCCGGCCGCTCCACGGGAACACCAAGAATGTCGGCCTGGAATTGCATCAGAAAATTATTGGCGCACGCCCCGCCGTCCACGCGCAGATCGCAGAGCTCAAGGCCGCATTCGTTGCGCATCAGTTCCAGAACATCGCGGGTCTGATAGGCAATAGATTCCAGCGTGGCGCGGATAATATGGTTTCTGTTTGAGCCTCGCGTCAGACCCAAAATGGTGCCGCGGGCGTACATATCCCAGTAAGGCGCGCCCAGTCCCACAAAAGCGGGCACTACGTAGACGCCTAAGGAATCTTCCACTCGCGTGGCAAAGTATTCGCTGTCTTTAGCATCATAAACAATTTTCAGGCTGTCGCGCAGCCATTGCACGGCGGCGCCGGCGATAAAAATACTTCCTTCCAGCGCGTATTCAACTTTGTCGTTTACGCCCCAGGCAATGGTGGTCAAAAGTCCGTTTTTCGAATGTACCAGTTTTTCTCCCGTCATCATGAGCATAAAACATCCTGTGCCGTAGGTATTTTTAACCATGCCTGGAGAATAGCAGGCCTGGCCGAAAAGAGCCGCCTGCTGGTCGCCCGCGACACCGGCGATGGGAATTTCTCCACCGAAAATTTTCGCGTCGGTTACTCCATAAACGAAACTGGATGGTTTTACTTCCGGCAGCATGGAGGCGGGTATGTCCAATTCTTTTAAAATCTGTTCATCCCACTTCAGTTCCTTGATGTTATAAAGCATTGTGCGCGAAGCATTGCTATAATCCGTCACATGGACTTTACCTTTTGTCAAATTCCAAATAAGCCAGGAATCAACGTTGCCGAAAAGCAGTTCACCTTTTTTTGCCCTCTCTCTTGCTCCATCCACGTTGTCCAATATCCATTTTACTTTTGTGCCGGAAAAATAAGCGTCGATTACCAGCCCGGTGTTTTCCTGAATCAGCGGCTCCATGCCTTTGGCTTTTAATTTATCGCAAATTTCCGAAGTGCGGCGACACTGCCAGACGATGGCGTTGTAAATCGGTTTTCCGGTTTGCCTTTCCCAGACGATCGTTGTTTCACGCTGGTTGGTGATACCGATGGCTGCTATCTCTTCCGCGGAAATTCCGGTGGTCGCCAAAAGTTCGCTGGCCACGCCGCTTTGCGAGCCCCATATTTCCATCGGATCGTGCTCGACCCAGCCGGCGCGTGGATAAATTTGCGTAAATTCCTTTTGGGCGATTTTTACGACCCTACCTTCATAATCATAAAGAATTGCTCTCGAGCTTGTCGTGCCCTGGTCAAGGGCTAAGATGTAAGATTTTTTCATCTGCGCGCTCCTGAATATAGGATTTGTGCTTTATTAAAGTATGAAGAAAAAGGCAAAGCACCAATTTTGCCTGTCGAATGTGCTCGTGGATAATGGAAAAATAAAATATTTAATAAATATCATTTAGCGGACAGTTATTTCCACCCGACGATTTTTGGTTCTGCCACACCATTCGGCCTCTTTACCAGCGGATATTTCTTGCCGAAGGATGTAACTTCAATGCTTTCGCGGGGAACGCCTTTCTCCACCAAAATATATGTAACGCTGCCGGCTCGTTTTAGCGAAAGTTTTTCATTATACCAGTCCAGCCCGATGGCGTCAGTATGGCCGACAACAACGATATTTTTTGAAGCGCGCGATTTTGGACCAAGTGATAAGACACTGTTGTCCTGAAGAATAACGCCGAGAGACCCGTTGTCTCCCGTGATCAGATTATCGCTGGCAAAAAGTTTATTGTTCGCTTTGGCGGGAATCATCAACTGCGCCCGGCTGATAAAAGCATGGCCGGAAACATTATTGATAAAGCCGATATCTTTTGCTTCCGCCGCCATCGCCGAAAATGTGGCGGCAAGAAGAAAAAGACAAGAAAAAATAAGTATCATTATTTTCATAGGGACACTTTGAAGTTTTAATGTTTATCAAGCTTTTTTCAATAAAATATACGTGATTTACTTTACGTAAACAGGGTTTAGATGTCAAGATAATTAAGGGTTTAGGCGCGTTTCTGAATAAGATGAAATTTCTTGACATATAAATAAAATACTATAATATGAACGCATATTCATAATATGAACGACGATTCATAAATCGTATGGAAAGGCTAAAATTTAAATGCGGGCGGAAAGAAAAGAGCGAGAATTTAATTTCAGACGGGCGGCTATTTTAGAGCAGGCGGAAAAGATATTCTCCGCCAAGGGATATTATAACGTGACAATGGCAGAGATTGCTGAAGTCTCCGGTTTTGCCATCGGCTCCCTGTATCAGTTTTTTGAAAGCAAAGAGGACCTTTACTCAAGCATGATATTGGAAAAATTTGACCTGATGAGTGCCGCAATCCGCCAGGAAGTGAATTCCGCGAAAGATGTTACCGGGAAAATCGAAGCTTTGATTACCGCGCAGCTGCAGTTTGTCGAAAAAAACGCGGACTTCTGCCGGATATTTTTGCGCGGACAAAGTGACGCCTTATCGGAAACAATGACCGCGCTGAACCAAAAGATAATCGATGGTTATTTTGATAACGTAATGTTTATTGAAAATATTTTGAAAGCGGGCATAAAGGGCGGAGTTTTGCGGAAAGTGCCGACGCGTGACGCGGCATCGGCATTATTTCACTTAACCAGGTCAGTTACCATCGAGTGGTTATTGAAACCCACAAAAGAGTCGATTGTATCCAAGAAAGATTTTATTTTAGATATATTTTTTAATGGGATGAAAAATTATGATCAATAAAATAAATTGGTTTACTTTTTTTACGCTAATAGTTTTCATTGTTTCGTCTGGTGTCGCCATCGCCCAAGCTCCTCTCACCTTGGAAGAAAGCATCGACATCGCTCTTGAAGAACAGCTTTGTTTTCGAATATTGCCAAAGAAGGGACAAAAGGCGCGACGGCGCAGAAAAGAGAAGCGCTGACCGGTTTTCTGCCCAGGTTCAGCACTTCCTACAGTTACAGGCGGTTAAACGAAGAACCTTCGGTTCAGCTTCCGTTTCCGCCCGGTGAGATGACCACGGGAACAAGAAATAATTATAACTGGAATATAGAAGCAAGGCAGCCTCTTTTTGCCGGCGGCGGAATTATTGCCAACTATATGGCCAGCAGGATTGGTGAAGATGTCGCGTCAATAGAAGAGAAAGCCCGTTATCAGGATGTGGTGCAGGAAGTGAAAATCGCGTACTTTGACGTGCTGCGGGCGCAGAGGGTACTTGAGGCGGCGGATCAGTCCGTGAGAATGCTGGAGGCGCATCGTAATGTCGCGGACAACTATTTTCAAGTCGGCTTTATCGCTAAAAATGATTTATTGCGGGCCGAAGTGGAACTGGCCAACGGCAGGCAAACATTAATCAGAGCGCAAAACGCTGTGGATATGGCAAAATCCCGGTTTAATACATTATTGAAGCGAAGGATATTTGAACCCGTAGAAATTGTTGATATACTTGATTATAAGCCGCTGGAACAATCCCTGGAAGAATGTTTTGCAATCGCCAAGGAGAATAGGCCGGAGCTGAAAGTAGCCGCCCTTAAGGCAGAACAGGCCTCAAAAGCGGTATGGATGGCCAGAAGCGAATTATTTCCGTCTTTGAGCCTGGTCGGCAATTACGCGCGTTTCGGCGATGAGGCTTCCGTTTCCGGCAGCAAGTTTCAGGACGCGGAAAGCTGGTATGTGATGGCGGTGGCCAGCTGGAATTTCTGGGAATGGGGCAGGACAAAATTTCGCGTCGATGCCAGCAAGGCAAGGGAAAATCAGGCTATTGAAACCTCAAAAGAGGTTAATGATCAAATTACACTGGAAATAAAGAACGCGTATCTGCTTTTGCGGGAGGCCGAAAACCAGATTGTGGTTTCGGAAAAGGTGATTGAGCAGGCCGAGGAGAATTTCCGTATTTCCGAAGAAAGATACAAGGAAAGAGTGTCAACATCAACAGAAGTTCTTGACGCTCAGACATTGCTGACCAGAGCAAAATCGCAGTATGCCAACGCGCTTGGTGACTACAACATCAATTACGCAAAACTGCAAAGGGCCATTGGGGTTATTGGGCCGTAAAAATTTTGTTAGGTGTATATGTGGCAGGATTAATTATAGATAGAAGAAAAATTAATATAGTTGTTCAACGCAGGGGATGATTTATTAAAATAGATGGGGTGTGAAATGGGTAAAAAAAATAAAGGCATACTGATAATCGCGATACTTATTTTTTCAGGGTTAATGTTTTATGGTTGTTCGGATAAAAAAGCCGGACCGGGCATGCTTCCTGAAGTTGCCGTTGTAACAGTGCAACCGAAAGAGGTTGAAATGACCGCGGAATTGCCCGGCAGAACATCCGCCTATCTGATTGCCGAAGTGCGGCCACAGGTCGGGGGTATTATTCAGAAACGTATGTTTAGAGAGGGCTCCAACGTTCGAGCCGGCCAGGCCCTTTTCCAGATTGATCCTGCTCTTTATCAGGCGACACTGGCCAGAGCCGAAGCCAATTTTACTGCTCTACAATTAAGGGCGGAGCGTTTGAAAGAATTACTCGAGGACAAGGCAGTGAGTCAGCAGGAATATGATGACGCGACAGCAGCATTTAAGCAGATTCAGGCGGAGGTACAGACAGCGCGAATCAATTTAAGATATACAACGATTACCGCGCCTATTTCGGGACGCATTGGGAAATCCAGTGTTACCGTGGGAGCTCTGGTTACGGCTCATCAGCCCACCGCTTTGGCTACTATTCAACAGATGAATCCCATGTATGTGGATGTTACTCAGTCCACCGCGGACATTCTGCGTTTGCGCCGCCAACTGCAGGCAGGGCAGATACATCAGAAAAGCAAAAATCAGCAAAAAGCCCGCCTCTTTTTGGATGATGGCACCGAGTATCCCTTAAAGGGGACTGTCCAGTTTCGGGATGTGACCGTTGACCCGACGACCGGTTCGGTTATTTTGCGTATTGTTTTCCCCAATCCCAAAGATATTTTACTGCCGGGAATGTTTGTCCGTGCCGTGTTGCCCGAAGGTGTCAATGAGAAAGCTATTCTGATTTCCCAGCAGGCGGTGTCTCGCAATCCCAAGGGTGAACCCTATACTCTAATCGTGGATAAACAGGGAATTGCGCAGCCGCGGCCGCTTGTGCTTGACCGCGCCATTGACAATAACTGGGTTGTCTCGTCAGGTTTGCAGCCAGGCGACAGGGTAATTATGGAAGGAATGCTGAGAGTAAGACCGGGTATGCCTGTGAACGCTGTTCCCTTTGAGAAAGCCGAACCAAAAAGTGAAAAATCGAATGACTCAAAACAATCTGCAAAAACAAAATAACGGGAGCCTTTAATGCTATCTAAATTTTTTCTGAATCGACCGGTCTTCGCGTGGGTCATCGCTATTATCATTATGTCCGTGGGCTTGCTCGCGATTTATAATTTGCCTATTTCCCAGTATCCGGAAATGGCCCCGCCCACTATTGCTATTAATGCCTCTTATCCGGGAGCCTCATCCGAGACCGTGGAAAACAGCGTCACGCAGGTAATCGAGCAGAACATGACAGGTTTGGATAACATGTTGTATATGTCCGCTTCCAGCGATTCGGCCGGTTATGCGCGTCTTGAACTTACCTTTGCTCCCGGTACAGATCCGGATATCGCCTGGTCCAAGGTGCAGAATAAAGTGCAAGCCGCAATGCCGGCTCTTCCTGATGTGGTTCAGAATCAGGGTGTAAATGTCCGTAAGTCAACGCGTAATTATCTGATGATCGTCGGTTTGATTTCGGAAGACGGCTCGATGGACGGCACTGACCTGAGAGACTACGCCAAATCAAACTTAGAAAGAATACTGGCGCGCGTCCCCGGCGTGGGCGAGGTGGAATCATTTGGCGGCGGATACGCCATGCGCGTTTGGCTCAATCCGGATAAGCTCGTGGATTACCGCCTTACCGTTGAAGACGTACTCGCGTCACTCAGAGCTTACAATGTGGAAGTTTCCGCCGGACAATTTGGCGGAGCGCCCGCGGTTAAGGGGCAGCGTCTTAACGCCCCTATTGTTATCCAAAATATGCTTTCAACGCCTGAAGAATTTCGTGCCATTCCCTTGCGCACAAATCCTGACGGTTCAATTGTGCGGATCAGTGATGTGGGACGCGCCGAACTGGGCACGGAGGCTTATGACATTACAGTATCCACTAACGGCAAAGCCGCGGCAGGTATTGCTATTCGCCAGGCTCCGGGCGCCAATGCTTTAGAAACGGCTAAAGCTGTTAGGGCAAAAATGGACGAATTAAGCCGGTTCTTCCCCGCGGGAATTAGAGTTATCTACCCCAATGACTCCACAGTCTTCATCAAAGTAGCGATCGATGAAGTTGTTAAAACTCTGATCATAGCAATTTTTCTGGTTTTCATGGTTATGTGGCTTTTCCTTGGCAGTCTGCGCGCCACTTTAATACCCACTATCGCGGTACCGGTGGTTATCCTCGGCACTTTCGCCACTTTATGGCTTTTTGGGTTTACCATCAACATGCTGACAATGTTCGCGATGGTTCTGGCCATCGGCCTTTTGGTTGATGACGCTATAGTTGTAGTGGAAAACGTGGAAAGAATCATGCGGGACGAAGGGCTCCCGCCCCGCGAGGCCACGGCCAAATCCATGGAACAGATTACCAGCGCGCTTATCGGCATCGGCCTGGTGCTTTCCGCCGTGTTCGGGCCGATGGCCTTTTTCCCCGGCTCCACAGGGGTTATCTATCGGCAGTTTTCCATTACCATTATATCCGCCATGCTTCTTTCCGTGGTCGTGGCCTTGATTCTAACACCGGTGCTTTGCGCCGCGCTTCTCAAGCCGATAAAGCCCGGGCAAGATCCTTCGGAAAACACAATCTCTTTCCTGCGTCCTTTTTTCAGTTGGTTTAACCGCACGTTCTTCAGATTTCGTGACCGTTATGTGGGAGTCATTGATCATTCTCTTTCGCGAAAAGCGCGTTACCTGGCTGTTTTCCTCTTAGTTATCGTGCTCATGGTGTTCCTGTTTGCGCGCATGCCTACCGCTTATCTCCCTGATGAAGACCAGGGAATACTGTTCACGCAGGTGATTATGCCGACAGGTTCCACAATGGAGCAGACCGGGGAAGTCATGGCCCAAATCGAAAAATATTTTAATGAAAAGGAAAAAGAATCGGTGGAAACCGTCATGGCCATCACCGGTGTCGGTTTTTCCGGAAGGTCACAAAGTAACGGTTTGATGTTTATCAGGCTAAAAGACTGGGGCCTGCGTGACAGGAAAGACCTGAAAGCGAAAGCCATTGCGCAAAGAGCCATGGGGGCGCTTTCCGGAATCCGCAACGCGATGGTTTTTGTCTTCCAACCGCCCCCGGTTCCCGAACTGGGAATGTCCACGGGATTTGATTTTCAGTTGCTCGACAGAGGCAACCTGGGTCACCAGGCGCTGATGGCGGGTCAGTACCAGCTTCTAGGTATTGTAGCTCAGGACCCACGGGTAACCAAAATTCGTCCCAATAGTATGCCTGATGTTTCCGAGTACCGTATTGATGTTGACTGGGAAAAGGCGGGCGCCTTGGGTGTTCCCATTACCTCCATTCACCGAACTATCTCAACGGCATTCGGCAGTTCTTACGTAAATGATTTTACGCACGGCGGCCGAGTAAAAAGAGTTTTTGCTCAGGCGGATGCCCCTTACCGTATGCTGCCCAAAGATCTTGAAAAATTTTATGTCCGGAATACGCAGGGGAAAATGGTTCCCTTCGCGTCACTCGCTTCCGGTCGCTGGGTATCGGGGCCCCCCAAGAGAGACCGTTATAACGGGTTTCCTTCCATTAACATCTGGGGTGAACCGGCACCGGGTAAAAGTTCAGGTGAGGCCATGAAGGTTATGGAAGACGCGGTGCAAAAACTTCCCGCCGGATTTGGTTTCGACTGGAGCGGGATTTCCTACCAGGAGAGGATGGCAAGTACTCAGGCGCCGCTGCTTTACGCGTTTTCCATTTTTGTTATCTTTTTATGCCTGGCCGCTCTGTATGAGAGCTGGACTGTTCCCATTTCAATTCTGCTGGTGATTCCGCTGGGAGTTATCGGCGGTATTATCGCGTCGAGCACAAGAGGATTGGCCAATGACGTTTATTTCCAAATTGGCTTGCTAACCAC
Organism: uncultured delta proteobacterium; assembly: GCA_963813455.1. Taxonomy (GTDB): domain Bacteria; phylum Desulfobacterota; class Syntrophia; order Syntrophales; family Smithellaceae; genus UBA4810. Next base: position 84,002 of record CAWEZF010000009.1, on the reverse strand, counting down.
GCTAGGGCTTGGCACTAAAAACGCGATTTTGATTGTCCAGTTCGCCAAAAGCGGACTGGAAAAAGGCATGGGAATCATCCAAGCGACGATTGAGGGGGCAAGGCTGAGATTCCGGCCGATTCTCATGACCTCGCTCGCTTTCGGTTTTGGTGTTCTGCCGCTGGCGCTCACAACCGGCGCGAGCGCGGGCGCCCAAAACGCTATCGGAACCAGCGTGTTGGGAGGAATGATTACCGCCACCATTTTTATTATTGTTTTTGCGCCCCTGTTTTATGTCTTGATTGAAAAACTTTTTGGCCGCCAGCAAAAGGAGGAAAAGCTCAGAACAAGAGACACAAAACCTTTCTTTTCGACTTTCGGCAAAAGCATCGCGGGTAAGCTGGAAAAATGGAAATTAGCCAGGAAGAAAAAAGTTTCTCGAAGGTAAAATGATATGAACAGAAAAATAATTCTTTTATTGATTGTTGTCGCGTTTTTTCTTGGTGGATGCACACTCGCGCCCAGATACACGCGTCCGGAAGCGCCGGTGCCCTCTGAATGGCCTGCCGGCGAAGCCTATAAGGAAACAGCTCCTGAGGCGTCAGCGCCGAAAGCCGCGGAGCTGCCGTGGCAAAATTTTATAACGGATAAAAAGCTCCAGGAGATTATAGATATCGCGCTCAAAAACAATCGGGATTTACGTGTGGCAGCGCTGAACGCGCAACAGGCGAGAGCTCTTTATGGAATTGGCGAAGTTTCAATTTTGCCCTCGGTCAACGCGATCGGCAACTGGTATAAAGAAAGAGTTCCGGCGGATCTTTCCCCGACGGGAAGCAGGCATACAACCGAAAAATATAGCGTCAATCTCGGCATTACTTCCTGGGAAATAGATTTTTTCGGCCGTATCCGCAGTCTCAAAGACAAGGCGCTGGAAGAATATCTGGCCTCAGACCAGGCGCGCCGCGGTACGCAAATTATGCTGATATCGGCGGTGGCGCAGACATATCTAACCCTGGCTGCGGACAGGGAAGCTCTTCAATTGGTTTCCTCCACGCTGGAGGCGCAGGAAACCGCGTATAATCTGATTAGGAAACGTTTCAATGTCGGCATGATCTCCCAGGTGGATCTTAGCCGGGCGCAAAGCCAGGTGGATACGGCCAGAGGCGACGTTGCCCGTTACACGCAACTGGTCGCGCAGGATGAAAATGCTTTAATCCTGTTGGTCGGGTCTCCCATAGAGGAGGAATTATTGCCCCAGAATCTGGCAGAAGTCAGCGCTCCCAAAGATATTTCACCCGGACTAACTTCAGAACCGCTTTTGCTCCGTCCGGATATATTGGCGGCGGAACACAGGCTTAAAGCGGCTAACGCCAATATCGGCGCCGCGCGCGCGGCTTTTTTCCCCCGTATTTCCCTGACCACCACTATAGGAACCGCGAGCGCGGATCTCTCAGGTCTTTTCAAATCCGGTTCCGGTGTATGGAGTTTTGCGCCGCAGATTGTTATGCCGATTTTTGACGCCCGTACCTGGTTTGCTTACGATGCCGCCAAGATCGACAAAGAAATATCCATTGCCCAGTATGAAAAATCTATCCAGACGGCTTTTCGGGAAGTAGCGGACGCGCTGGCCGTCAAGGGCACGATTAGTGAGCGGGTCGCGGCGCAGCAGTCGCTGGTGGAAGCGTTTACGGAAACATATCGCCTTTCACAATTGCGGTATAATCATGGAATCGACAGCTATCTTTCCGTTTTGGACGCGCAGCGGTCGCTATACGCCGCCCAGCAGGGTTTGGTTATGCTGCGCCTGGCGGAGATTAACAATGTTGTCACGCTTTACAAAACACTGGGTGGCGGCCAGGATAAATAGAGCTTCACGGCAGAAAGGTAGCGTTAAATGAAAATGAGATACTGGATTACACTCGTGTTGATTTCGTTGGGGCTGTTTTTTTCTTATCCGGTTTTTGCTTCAGACGAGAAAGCGCGCAGCGCCGATATCATTACTATTTACCTGGAAAACGACCTTTTCGGTTTTAAAAACAAAGACCGTTATTATACCCACGGAACAAAAATATCATGGGTTTCCCGTGACCTCACTAAATATCGCGATATTCTGCCCTTGCCGTTATGGATGCACAGTATGATTGAACGATTGCCCTATCTTAACGATCCGGAAAGTCTGCGCACCGTATCTGTTTCTTTGGGCCAGAATATTTACACGCCACAGGACAAGGAGCAAAAAGAGCTGATTGTGGATGACCGCCCCTACGCGGGTTTAACATACCTCGGATTAGGCCTTCATAGCCGTAACAGTAAATACATGGATACCCTTGAATTGAATTTGGGCATTGTCGGGCGTCATTCGTATGCGCAGGATTGTCAAAAGGTGATTCATGAATGGATTGGATCGGTAGACCCTCAAGGGTGGAAAAATCAGCTGCACGACGAACCCATCATAAATTTGTATCTGGAGCGCAAGTGGAAATTTGCGCCGGACAAAAATATTAATGGTTTGGGTTATGACGTGATTCCGCACGTGGGCATGGGTGTGGGCAATGCTTACATAGGCGCCAATGTCGGAGGCCAGTTCCGCTTTGGCTGGAATATCCCCCGCGACTATGGCACGTATCTGATCCGTCCCGGCTCAGACAGCAGCGCTCCTCTGGATGACTCGGATCCGCGTTTTTTTCTCCCCCTGCGGAACTTCGGCATTCATTTTTTTCTTGGTGTTGACGGCAAGGCGGTGGCGCGTAATATTCTGCTGGACGGAAACACGTTTCGCGATAGTCACAGCGTTGATAAAAAACCTTTTGTTGCCGATTTCATCGGAGGCGTGGGGATCATTATTCATCGTGTGAAAATAAACTATTCCTATGTTTACCGGACAAAGGAATTTGATGAGCAAAAAGAAGAACATATGTTTGGGTCTGTTTCCGTATCCTTCGCTTTTTGATATAGAAAAAGCGCGTTGAGCTAAATTATTGTTGCCATTTACATGATGTTAATTTGAAAAAACAGATTATAGAAAATAATATTTAGTATCTTGAGAGGCAAAAAGATGAAAATGGTTTTTATCGTTTACGCCGCGTATTTTGATGAGCGCATAACTGACACGCTTAAAAAAGATGGTTACAAGGCATATACAAAAATGCATGATGTGACGGGTGAGGGAGAAGAAAGCGAACCAAAGCTCGACACGCATTACTCGCCCGGTAAAAACAAGACAATTTGGATGGCAGTTCCGGACGAAAAGGTTAAAATTCTTATCGAACTGATAAGAAAAATAAAAACTGAACATCCGGGAGCGGGGTTGCGCGCTTTTACTTTTCCTTTGGCGGAGGAAAAAGTTTAAAGTGAAAATAGCAGGCCAGAAAGTAACGCGCAGACAGAAAGATATTTCCCGTCTCCTGCGGGAGAAAAAACATAATCCTGCCCGCCGCTTGCTTGAAAGACAGCAGTTTCCTGTAAAAAAACGGGATAAAGGAAAATAAATATTCGCGGCAATTATTTGCGGGATAATAATAAACCGAGAGTAATGCCGATTGACGCGCCGATAATTGCTATCGTCATCATGTGGTTGAAGGAAGACTGCGCAATCGGAATCAGGACCTGTTCCACGCCTTTCAGGTTTGCCCCTCTGGTTATTACGGTGCAAAAAGGCAGTTGGCCAATGATGAGCGCCGAAGGGCGGTACAAAAAACCGATTGAACCGCCGGCGATCAAGCCGACAATTCCTAATTTTAGCGTCAGCCAACCGGAATATTTTGAAGCCATGGTCGCGTCCTTTTGGTAAATGATATTCTAAATTAAAGCGAATATTAATGCGAGTTAATTTTATGCGCGCCGCTTAGCTGGCCGCAGGCGGCGCAGATGTCCGCGCCGCGGCTGGCGCGCAGTATTGTCGTAAAATTGTTTTTAATCAGAATCTGCTGAAAATCATGCACAGTCTCCGTGGCTGGCGCTTTTAATTCAGAACCGGGAAACTCATTGAATATAATCAGATTAATCTTACAGCGCTGATTCTTCAGGAGAGAGGCCAGTTTTTCCGCGTCCTCTACTGAGCAGTTTACGTTATCAATTAAAATATATTCGAAAGTAAGTAATCTTCTGCCGGGCATGGGGTATTTGCGGCAGGCGGCAAGCAATTTTACAAGCGGATATTTTTTGTTGACCGGCATGAGCTTGCTTCTGGTTTTATCGTCCGCGGCGTTGAGTGATACGGCCAGATTAATGCAGATATCTTTTCCCATTTGAATGATTTCCGGCGCCAGACCGCAGGTGGATACGGTTACTTTTCTGTTGGAAAAGGCCGCGCCAAAATCAGAGGTGAGAATTTGTATCGCTTTGAGCGTGTTTTCGTAATTGGCCAGCGGTTCACCCATGCCCATCATCACGATATTTTTGATGTCGTGGCCTTTCGCAGTTTCCCGCTTGAGCACGATGAGCTGGCCGACAATTTCCGCGGGAGTTAAATTTCTTTTGAATCCCTGACGGGCGGTAAGGCAGAATTTACAGCCCATGGCGCAGCCCGCCTGCGTGGAAATGCAGATTGTCCAGTGGTTTTTTCCCGGAATCAAAACGCTTTCGATGAAGCATCCGTCTTCGAGGCGCAGCAGCGCTTTTTTGGTAGTATCCTGGGAAGTCTGAATTTTCACAATTTGCGGGAGACTGATACGCGAGATTTGGCTGAGTTTATCGCGGAAATCACGAGAGAGGGTGGTCATCTCTTCAAAAGACGATACGTTCTTCTGGTGCAGCCACTTCATAATCTGCCGCGCGCGGAATTTTTCCTTGCCCAGGCCAATGATAAAATTCTCCATTTCTTCCAGCGTGAAATCAAGAAGATTTGGTCGAAAATTTTCGGCGTTTCTAACCATGAAGTTTTTTGCGCAGGTTTTCGGCAATGGCGTCAATAAAACCCTGGGTGTTAACTTTTTTGTTGGAAGATTTCTTTTCCGCCAAAGCGAGCAAGTCGCCGGTCATCGTTCCGCCTTCCACTGTGGCCAGTGCCGCTTCTTCGAGCTTATCAGCAAAATTTATTACATCCGGCGTTTTGTCAAGTTCTCCGCGTTTGCGCAGGCCGCCGGACCAGGCAAAAATCAGCGCCATGGAATTGCTTGACGTTTCTTCTCCTTTTAAGTGCTTGTAGTAATGTTTCTGCACCGTGCCGTGCGCCGCTTCATATTCATGCCAGCCGTTGGGTGAAACAAGAACCGATGTCATCATGGCCAGCGAGCCGCAGGCGGAGGCGACCATATCCGACATGACGTCGCCATCGTAATTTTTCAGAGCCCAGAGCATGCCGCCTTCGCTTTTCATAATGCGCGCGACGGCATCGTCAATCAGGGTGAAGAAATATTCAATCCCTGCTTTTTTGAATTTATCTTTCCAGTTTTTTTCAAATTCGATATCAAATATTTCGCGGAAGCCCGCGTCATAAATCTTGGAGATAGTGTCTTTAGTGGAAAACCATAAATCAATTTTTTCGTCAAGCGCGTAGGTAAAGCAGGCGCGCGCGAAACTCAAGATAGATTGTTTCAGATTATGGTTAATCTGAACAATGCCTTCCGAAGGAAAATCAAAGACAGAAATATTCTGGGGAGCGCTGCCGTCGCGCGGGGTGAAAACAACTTCCATCTTTCCCGCCTTGGGAATTTGCAGTTCAAAATTGTTATATACATCGCCGTAGGCGTGACGGCCGATGGTTATCGGTTTTTTCCAGGAAGAAACGGCGGGTTTGATATTATTTACCAGGATAGGTTTTCTGAAAACCGTTCCGTCGAGAAGCGCGCGAATCGTGCCGTTGGGGCTTCTCCACGCTTTTTTCAAACTGTATTCCTTCACGCGGTCTTCATTGGGTGTGATTGTGGCGCACTTGATGCCCACGCCGTACTTCTGAATGGCGCGCGCCGCGTCAAAAGTTACCTGGTCATCAGTGTCGTCGCGGTGTTTAACGTGCAGATCATAGTAATCTATATCCATGTCCAGATAGGGGAAAAGAAGTTTTTCCTTAACCATCTGCCACATGATACGGGTCATTTCATCGCCGTCCATTTCGACAATTGTAGTTTTGACTTTAATTTTCTTGCTCATAAAACAATTATGCTCCGGTAAATTTAATTTGTATCGCGAAGATTAAGAGCGCCGCCGGCCAGAATTATTTTTCTTTGTCTGGCAGACAAGACGCAAGATGTATTAAAGGAAATGTCCTTTGGTTTTGTTTTGTATCAGAATGTCGCCGCCGGAAGAGATGATATCGCGGATTGAGGCTATAATCAGTTCGTCTTCCTGCTCCAGCTGGTCATAGTCTTTTTCGTTGATAAAAGTAAGCGGCAGAATGCCAAAGTTTACCAGATTGGCGGCGTGTATTCTTTCGAATGATTTAGCGATAACCGCGCGCACGCCCAGATACATGGGGCAGATAGCGGCATGCTCGCGTGATGAACCCTGACCATAGGATAAACCGGCCACGATAATATTTTGTTTGCCCGATTCTTTAATGCGGCGAGCGCGTGACGCGAAAGAGTCATCCACGTTTTCAAACACATATTCGGCGTACTTGGGAATGTTGGAGCGGTATTTCATCCGCGCGCCCGCGGGAATGATGTGATCAGTAGTTATTTTATCGCCGAGTTTTATCGCTATTTTGGCAACAATGACTTCCGGAAGTTCGGTGTTTTTTGGCGGCGCGCCGATATTGGGGCCACGGTAAATTTTTTCAGAAGAAGTATTTCTTTTTGGCCAATCGATGAGCGAATCATCAACAAGAAATGTTTTGGGCAGCTTGACTTGCGGATAAGGTTTTTTCAGTTCGCGAGGATCAGTGAATTTACCGGTGAGCACCGCCGCCGCCGCTGTTTCGGGGCTTACAAGATAAATATCCGCGTCCTTTGTTCCGGAGCGCCCTAAGAAATTACGGTTTGATGTGCGCAGGGATACAGCACCCGATTGAGGACTTTGACTATTGCCGATGCAGAAACCGCAGGCGTTTTCCATCAGCCTGGCGCCGGAAGAAATCAGCGAAGCCAAATAGCCATCTTTTGCCAGGTTTTCCAAAACCTGCCGGGAGCCGGGAGCCAAAATAAAACTCACCTGCGGATGGGCGATTTTGCCTTTTAGAATTTTGGCCACGGTAACCAGGTCTTTATATGAAGAATTAGTGCAGCTTCCCAAGCATACCTGGTTTACCAGAAGTTTTTTCATGCTTTTTACCGTGGCGATATTATCCGGGCTGTGCGGTTTTGCCGTCAACGGTTCTATTTTGGATAAGTCAATTTCCACAATCTTGCTGTAATTCGCATCCTTGTCCGCCTCCAGTTTGACAAAATCTTTTTTTCTTTTTTGTGCTGCCAGAAATTTCAGTGTTTGCTCATCGCTGGGAAAAACAGATGTCGTCACGCCGCATTCGGCGCCCATATTCGCGATAGTCGCTCGTTCGGGAACACTCAGTGTTTTCAGGCCGCTTCCGCCATATTCGAATATGGTGCCCACATTTCCCTTGGTGGTAAAAATTTGCAGAATTTTAAGAATGACATCCTTGGCGGATACCCATGGTTTGAGTTTGCCCGCCAGATTTATTTTAACCACTTTTGGGCAGGTCAGGTAAAATGGCTTGCCGGCCATAGCCAGCGCGACATCAAGACCACCCGCGCCGACGGCAATCATGCCCAGAGCGCCTCCGGTGGGAGTGTGGCTGTCCGAACCGATAAGCGTTTTTCCCGGCACGCCGAATCTTTCCAGGTGGACCTGATGACAGATTCCGTTTCCCGCGCGCGAAAGAACAATGCCGAATTTTTTCGCTACCGACTGCAAATAAAGATGGTCATCGGCGTTTTCAAATCCCACCTGAATTGTATTGTGGTCGATATAGCTTACCGATAATTCGGTTTTCACTTTCGGCAGATTCATGGCTTCAAACTGAAGATAAGCCATGGTTCCCGTGGCGTCCTGCGTAAGGGTCTGATCTATACGGATGCCAATTTCTTCTTTGTAAACGAGATTTCCGGAAAGCAGATGGCGCTCCAGAATTTTTTCAACGAGGTTTTTCCCCATTAGTTAATCCTTAGGTAAAAGAATTATGGCAATGCGGCGGTTTTTCGCGCGTCCTTCCGGTGTTGAATTATCCGCGATAGGCTGATATTCTCCGTACGCTGTCGCGGAGAGAATGCGCGGATCAATTCCTTTTTCCTGTAAATATCTGGTGACGTTGATGGCGCGCGCGTGAGAAAGTTCCCAGTTTGTGGGATATCTGAGCGCTAATCTGCCGACTATAGGCACATTATCCGTATGGCCTTCAATAAGTATGTTTTTATCTTTTACTGTTTGTAATATATCAACCACTCTTTGTAATACTTTTAGCCCATCTTCTTTTATACGGGCTTCACCGGAATCGAAAAGGATTTTATCCACCACATCCATGGTAAGTTTTCCTTTGAGTTCTTTAATTGTAATTTGCCCTTCGTCGATTTCCGCTTTCATTTCCTTAAGCAGTTGTTGGTAAGTGCCGCTCGTTTCTTCGGCTTTTTGCTCTAACTTGGTTGTGCTTTCTTTGAGCACCAGATTTTGTTCTGTCAGGGCTTGATTTTTTTCTCTTTCCAGCGCCAGTTCCTGGGCCAGTTTGTCGGCCTCTTCTGATTTTTTAATATATTTATTTTGCGTAACCAGACATCCGTTGAGAAAAAACGCTATGACCATAATTGATGCAAAAGCAAAAGCTCTCTTTTTCATTTCTAACCCTCCTTTTTGTTTAAGCTTATTCTCCGTCCGGATTTGAGTATAAGCAAAATTATAAATCAAATAACTTGTAACACATATAATAAACAAAAGGTATTATCAACTGGCAAAAAAGTATCAAAGAGGCAATAAAAAGCTTAAATTTCCAGCTTCTTTGTGTGATATTTGAATTGTCAGGTATCGTCTGCGGCAAGCCCTTTTATGCGCACGGCGCGCTGAAATCTTGTCTGAAAATAAGGGGCATCCAGGCTGTCTATGCGGATGATTTTACATGTATAAGAAGCATGAGCACACTGATTGTCGCCGACAATGTTTTTTTCAACTTGGAGGGCGTTTTTTACTGAAAAATTTTTTATCTGTCAAATATATTTTGCAATCTCTTTCAAAAGGGTATAGTGAAACACAAAAATCATTTACTAGATGCGTAAAAGGAAAAAAGAAAAGGTATTTATTATGCAGCGCTGGGAGAAAATTGTATCAATAATATTAATTATTATTGTGGCCGCTTTTGTTGTTGATATCGGCCGCTATTTTTTTTATCCCGATATAAAATATTTAAAAAAATATAATCCTGAAAAAACTGCTTTTATGAAATACCGGGAAATTTCCTGGGAGCAAAAAAAAGTGAAAAGAAAAATCAGAAAGGTGTGGGTGCCGCTTTCGCAGGTTTCTCCGTATGTGACCAAAGCCGTGATTATCTCGGAAGATCATAAGTTCTGGACGCACGAGGGATTTGATTTTGAAGCCATACAAATGGCGCTGGAAAAAAATATAACGCAGAATAAAGTAAAGGTGGGAGGAAGCACGATTTCACAGCAATTGGCTAAAAATCTGTTTCTGACGCCAGAAAAAGACCCGATAAGAAAAATTAAAGAAGCTATTCTGACCTGGCGGCTGGAAAAGCACTTAAGTAAACGAAGAATTCTTGAGATTTATCTGAATGTGGCCGAATGGGGAGATGGAATATTCGGCATTGAAATGGCGGCGCGTCATCATTATGGCAGAAGCGCGTCCCAATTAACCGCTCGGGAGGCGGCGACTTTGGCGGTTATTTTACCAAATCCCAGGCTTTACCGCACGGATGGCTCGTCACGATATGTGCAAAATCAGGCCGATAGAATTTACCGTATTATGGTGCGCCAGGGTGTTGTAAGTGAATATGAAGATACGGTTAAAGACGACGACTATTTTATTCCCTGGATATACAAATAGAAATTAATTGCCGCTGATAAAAGCAGTCAATTAATTGATTAAATTTTATTATGAAGATAAAATATTTAATTTTATTTTGTTTCTTTATTTTGAGCGGCTGCGGCAGTGAGGCGATTATCAACCGGATGGCTTTCGCCCCCACGGTAACTAAAGCCGATGTTCTGCAAAACATTCCTCCTGATGTAAGTGAAGTTTACATTGATACCGCGGACAATCTCCGTCTGCAGAGTTTTTTTATTTCTAATAGCTCATCATCCGGTATGGTCATTTATTTTCACGGCAACGCAGGTAATATTTATGAGCGAATTCCTGAATTGATTAATTTGTCTAAAACAGGCGTAAGCGTTCTGGGCGTAGGTTACCGCGGTTATGGCAAGTCCACGGGAAAGCCTTCAGAGCGGGGGATATACCTCGATGGACAAGCAGCGTTGAAATACGCGAAGGAAATACTGAATTATCGTAAAGACAAAATATTTCTTTGTGGACGATCTCTCGGTTCGGTAGTCGCTTTGGAAATGGCCAGGCATAATAACTATGCTGGTGTGGTCCTTATTACCCCCTTAACCAGTGGGCGGGAAATTTTAAAAGCGCACGGTTACAGGCTGTCGCCGTTGCTGGTGGGGGACGTTATCGATAACATGAAGAAAGTGCCGGATATTTCCTCGCCGGTTTTAATTATTCATGGCGATAAAGATGAGGTTGTTCCCTGGGAGATGGGGGAAAAAATATTTTCCGCTTTAAAAAATTCCAAGCAGATAGTCACGATTATCGGCGGCCGCCACAGTGATTTGGAGTTTGTAAATCCCGCCTTGTATTATGGCTCTATCGAACAGTTCATCAGCGCCCATGCCAATGAATAATAAAAGCCGGAGAAAATTATTTTCCCTCCGGCTTTTAATTATCTTTAAGATGAAATACTTCACATTGTTTCGATAACGCAGGCCATGGATACGCCACCGCCGCCGCAGAGAGTGGCCATGCCGAGTGTTTTCCCTCTTTTGCGCATCGAATGCATGAGTGTGACCAAAATTCTGCAACCGGTGGAGCCGACCGGATGACCCAGGCCAATTCCGGAACCGTTAATATTGGTTAGCTCGCGTTTGAATTTAAGTTCTTTTTCGCAGCCCAGATACTGAGCGGCGAAAGCTTCGTTGAGTTCAATCTGCTCAAAATCGCTGATTTTTAAACCGGATTTTTTCATTAAATCATTTACTGCCGGAACCGGCCCCATGCCCATGACGGAAGGATGGCAGCCGCCACGGCCTATTGCCGTGATGCGCGCCAGCGGTTTTAAGCCCAGCTCTTGTGCTTTTTTTGCCGACATAATCACCATCGCGCTGGCGCCGTCGTTAATACCGGAGGCGTTACCGGCGGTGACCTTGCCTATTTTGGGAACAAAAGCCGGAGGCAAATTTTTCAATTCATCCATTGTCAATTTGGGTCGGAAATGTTCATCCTTGTCAAAAATTACCGGCGGTTTGCCTTTTTTCTGGGGTATTTCCACCGGCACGATTTCGTCTTTGAAGTCACCGTTTAAAGTAGCTCTCTCCGCATTATTATGGCTGCGCAGGGCTACTTCATCCATTTCCTCGCGGCTGATGTTGTGAAGCTCCGCGATAAACTCCGCCGTTAGTCCCATTATGTAAGGTTTGCCCCGATACATGTCAATGAGCGCTCCTTCCTTGAGCGGGCCTTTTTCCGGGCCGGGCATAATGTGTGAGCCGCAATGCAGGGCGCGGATAATATTGTCGACAAGAACCTGATCCTGCAGGCGGTATCCCCAGCGTGCTCCGGGCAGGGAATAGGCGGCGCCGGACATATGCTCCACCCCGCCGGCCAGAATAATATCCGCCATGCCGGACTGAATCATCGCCATTCCCGAAATTGTGGCTTCCATTCCCGATATGCAAACACGGTTAAGCGTGACGGCGGTTGTGCTCTCCGGGATTCCGGCTAAAAGCGCCGCCACCCGGGTCACATTGAGCGTGTCCACGGGTTCCATACAGCAGCCGAAGCGCACATCATCGATGGTTGCCGGATCAATTCCCGCGCGTTTTATAGCCTCTTTCATGACTACGCTTCCCAGCGTCGCCGCGTTGAGGTTCTTCAGGCTTCCGCCGAAAGTTCCTATGGCTGTGCGACAGGCAGAAACAATTACTACATCTTCCATGGTTTAATCTCCTTTGTTTTGTGGTTTTATTTTTTAGGGTAATAACAAATCAAATAAGACACGAGCGAACAGTGGTATTTTTGCTGATGCCCATTATGAATATTGCCCTTAATTCAACAAATCATCTGAAATTGATGAAGTCTGCTCAAATATTATTTTACTCGCAGCATTCCACGCGATTGCGCCCTTTGTTTTTTGCTTCGTAGAGAGCGATATCGGCGCGGTGAATAGTTTTTTCGATGTCTTCCTGAGCTTTATATTCCGCGAGGCCAATGGAAGCAGTAATCTTGATTTCATGCCCTGATTCGGTTAACTTGGTGTTGTCAATCAGATTACGAATGCGCTCGGCAAATATTTTCGCGCCGTCAATATTTGTTTGTGTGAGCACTATCAGAAATTCCTCTCCGCCATAACGCCCGCAGAAGTCCGTGCCGCGCAAAGTTTTACGGATAAGGCCAGCAAGCGTTTTTAATACCTGGTCGCCTGCCTGATGGCCATGGGCATCGTTCACGTTTTTAAAATGGTCGATATCCAGCATGGCTAAAGTGAAAACAGAAGAACCCGTGCGAGTGTAGCGGTTCCGCTCGTATTCAATAAGCTCCATCAAATGGTTGCGGTTGTAAAACCCGGTTAGGTCATCGCGGATAGCCATTTCGCGGATGAGCAAAACGGACTTTTCCAATTCAGCCTTGCTCATATTCAGGTTCTGACGCATGGAGCTGATATAACCCGCCACAATGGAAAAGGCGACCAGGACAAGGGACAATACGCCCAATTGTAGGTATTCGATCTGAAAAGCAACATCCTGGGGGCGGAAGGTATGAAGTAGAAAAATATCTATTCCGTATGTCAGCAGAGAAAAGATGCTGATGAATAAAAACTGACGGGTATTGAGGCGGAAGATGCCGAATAAAAGGACGAGGATATATATCAGCAGAAGAAGGCCCCGGGCTTCATTGGCATAATACATGCCGTACATTACAACAAGGATGCCGATACAGATCTGGATAGATGTGAGGCTGGGATCCCGCATACGCAGATTGAGGCCGGTGCGAAAAACTATGTATAAACTAATATTGATGATGGGAATTCCCACCAAGTAAACGAAAATCGGTCGCCATTCCATAATGTTTGCTACATAGGAAAGGTAAGCCAATAAAACACAAAACGCATACATGCCCAGTGCCATGAAAAAACGCCGCAGGCGCAATTCCTGTTTGGGGTCATCCTTAGGAATTATTTGGAATGACAAGATTTTTTTCAATTTGTCGAGCATGGTCATAAAAAATCCATGATTATGGCAAATATCAAGATAATCACATCAGGTAAATAGTGTTGTTATGCTTGACATAATTTTTTTCTTATACGGTGATTGCGATTTTGAGTCAAGAAAAATAAGATTGGCGAAGAGCTGGCTAAAGCCCCTGGCAAGACACATCCCGGTTTATAATCCATTAATGAAAAAAAATTCAACGCATTTCCCTGGCGGGCGAAAAAATTAAAATGATACACAGGCATAGGAAAGTCATTCGGGAAAAAAATTGTCGGAAAAGCCATGGCCGGGGCAATGGATGGTTGAATTGCAGATATTATAATCCGGTCAGAAAAAAGGGAAAAGCGCAAGACAGCGTATTTGTTTTTTAAAGCGTCTGGAGTAAGTATTTATCCAGCGCCAAGCGCGGCCTTTCTTTGGGAGATTGATCTGGCCAGCCCACGGGCAAAAGCATTACCGGATAAACATTATCATCCAGCTTCAAAAAATCTTTTACCTTTTCGCGGTCAAATCTGCCGATCCAGCAGCTTCCTAAACCAAGATCAACGGATTTGAGAACAATGTGCTCGATGGCTATCGCCGTATTCATGGAAAGATAAGCCTTGATCATATTATCATCCATTATAGGGGCTACGGCGGAAGGATCGCTCATATCCATTTCCACGCCGTCAAAAGCTCCTTCCCTGAAAAGTTCGCCTACGCGCGTTTCCCTGGTGGTAATAGTTGTTACATCCGCGCAGCAGACAAAAATAACCGCCGCTTTGACGACAAATTTATACGGCGTGCATTTGCCGATGGATTCTTTAGCTTGGGGAGATTTCGCGACGATAAAGCGCGCTGGCTGCAGATTGGATCCGGAAGGGGCAAGGCGGGCTGCTTCAATAAGCTCTTTGACCGTTTCTTCCGAAATTTCTCCCGGCTTAAATTTGCGGATACTGCGCCTGGCCGCAATCACTTCGGACAACTCCATATTGATACCTCCTCTTGCTCAAGGTTAATAATTTCAATTCATAAAAATCCCGCCGTCGATGCTGATGGACTGGCCGGTGATGCTTCTTGCTTCTTCCGAGGCAAGATAGGCGACAAGTGCGGCAATTTCTTCGCCGGTCTGCGGCCGTCCCAAAGGTGTCACGGATTTTACCCTTGTCTCGAAAATCTCTTCCAGACTTTTGGCGGCAAAAGAAGCGTGCGCGTCTTTGAGCGATTGCGCGAGCTTTTCCCAGCCGGGAGTAAAAACATAACCTGGGCAGACGGAGTTTACTGTAATATCGAAACGCGCCAGTTCTTTGGCCAGAACCTGCGTAAGGCCGACCACGCCGAATTTTGCCGCGCAATAAGCTCCGAGAAGCGGCTCACCCTGCCGGCCGGAAACGGAAGACATGTTGATGATCCGGCCTTTTTTATTTTTTATCATCACCTGCGCCACGGCGCGGCAGCACAAAAAAGCGCTCTTGAGATTTATTTCTATGGTTTTATCCCATTCATCTATAAATGTCTTGGATACAAAGCCCGTGCCGAATCCGCCGCCGACATTGTTTACCAGAATGTCCACAGTGCCGTATTCTTCCACAGTTTTTTGCACCATCATGTCTACATCATCAGGATTTATCGCGTCGCAAGCAAGTGCCAGCGCGTCGCCGCCCGATGATTTTATTTCTTGCGTGACTTTTTTTGCTTCGTTGCTATTTAAATCCACTACGACTACTTTTGCGCCCTCCGCGGCCAGACCAAGCGCGATAGCGCGTCCCAGGCCGTTGCCCGCGCCGGTAACCAGGGCAATTTTATCCTGAATTTTTAGATCCATAATATTCACCTTCACATTTTATAATCGCCGATTTGTCTAATACTTTTGCCCATAGCGTGTTTGCGCGGTATTTAACGGCGTGTAAATTATTTTATTATTTGTTTTGGCAAAATTTGCAAGAAGGATTATAACAAATAAAAAGAAGTGATTTTTGCGCACTTGCTTTTATAGCGGGAAAAATGATGATTATTTTGCTTTTAGGTTCCGCTTCTTTATGAAGTCCGGAACGGTCAATATAATTTTCTATTGACATACTGTATTACAATATCATAATTGTAATCATATATACCAAGTTTATCTATGATTACAAACACGGCTCATTCAAAGCTTAATTGGATGAAAAGACAAATGTTAAAAAGAGAGGATATTTAATGAATAGCGCCAAGAATAATGTCATGATTCTCAATCCAATCAAAAAAGCTCCAGGTATCCCGAGCATGGTAGCGAAGCAGATTATCGAACATATAAAATCAGGCACCCTTAAACCTGGTGATAGATTACCATCCGAGAATGATATGACAAAACAATTCGGCATAAGCCGGATTTCACTGCGTGAATCCTTACAGCTCCTGGAAGCCAAGGGATACATTTTATCTCACGGTCGCAAGGGAAGATTTGTAAATGATATCAGTGGGCAAGCCTTCGAATCAACTATCGAGGAGCTCATTTCGATAGATCACAAGAAAATCTGGGAACTCTTGGCGGTAAGGAGGATCATTGATTCTGAAGCTGCAAGGCTGGCGGCCCGGCATTCAACGAAAAGACAGCTTGTAAAATTGAAAATGTTAAAGCGTGATATGGAGATGATCGGAATACAAAACGTGCTCAGCACAAGAGAGGGCGGAAAAATTTATGCCCGTTTTTATAATGACCTTGCAGACGCAACCAATAATTCTATCTTTTCTCACCTCATGAAATCTATTTCATCGCTCCTGAAGGGAGTCTTGCCATACAGCAGGCAAAAACTCATGGTTGTTCCTGGAGCTTCGGAAAGCTTTTACACAATACATATTAAAATATTAACAGCAATTGAAAAAGGCGATGCAGAACTGGCAAGAATCTCTGTTATTGAGCATATAGACTGGTTAGAAAAAACATTAAGGAAGATTTTAAAATGACCGCCCAGAATGAGTCTGCTGAAATAAAAATCGTGATATGAAAAGCAAAGAGCAAAAGGCATGTTTCTTATAGAAATTTATTTCAAGATTTTATGAGATTGATGGTCACACTTCGTTCTAACATTATTCATCGATTTTAAAGATAAGCGTCCCACCGGAGATACATCTATTATATATGATTAATAAAGATTGCTTGCGGTAATTCCTAATACGAACAAGATAATATTTTATACCCTGCTACTGTGTGACGCGATTTCCGATGATACGATATAGTGACTACTAAAAATTTCATTCGGGGCGAAAGTTTTCTCTAATTATTTGAAAGAGGCATTAAAAATTGCTTGACTAAGAAATATAACATGCTTATAATGATCTTGTCTTACAATAAGACAAGATGAAGGAGGAAAAATTCGATGAACATTATTTCCTACACCGCGGAACATAATATCTTCCGGGATGGTCTGAGAAAATTTCTGGATAAAGAAATTGTGCCCCATATTGAAGAATGGGAGGAAGCCGGCATTGTCCCTCGAAGTTTCTGGAAAAAAATGGGAGGGCAAGGTTTTCTGTGTACCGATATTCCCGAAAATTACGGCGGCGCGGGCGGCGATTTTCTCTATTCCGTGATTGTCTGCGAAGAGCTCGTCAAATGCAATTTTTCCGGTCTGGCCGCATCTTTGCACAGCGATATTTGCGTCCCTTATATTTCAGCCTTCGGTTCTGAAGAGCAAAAACAAAAATACCTCCCCGGCTGTGTGTCGGGCGACATCATTACCGCGCTGGCCATGACTGAACCGAACGCCGGCAGTGATCTGGCTTCCATGAAAACAACCGCCCGGGAAGACGGCAAACAAATTATTCTCAACGGCCAGAAAACATTTATCAGCAACGGGATCAACTGCGATCTGGTTATTGTCGCCGCGCGGGATTCCGCGGTACAGCAGCAACATCAGGCTGTTGACCTCTATATTGTCGAATCCGGCACGCCCGGTTTTGAAAAGGGGAAACAGATAAAGAAAATCGGCTGGCACAGTCAGGACACCGCCGAATTATACTTCACTGATTGCCGCATTCCCAAAGAAAACCGCCTCGGCGAAAAGAACAGCGGCTTTCTGAAACTCATGACAAAGCTTCAGCAGGAGCGCCTGGTGTGCGCGATCGGCGCCGTGGCCGCCGCGGAATTTATGTTGGATTTTACCGTAAGATATTGCCGGGAACGACAAGCATTTGGACGCCCTCTCTCCAAATTCCAGCACATCCAGTTCGAAATCGTGGAGATGGCCACCGAAGTTAAATTAGGACGCACCTTCCTCGATAAGTTGATTGTGGAACATGCAGAAGGAAAGAATATTGTCGTAGAGGTGGCTATGGCCAAATACTGGACGACGGACATGGCTTTTCGTGTCGCTGACAGATGTCTTCAGCTTCACGGCGGTTACGGATATTGTGAGGAGTATCCGATAGCGCGCGCCTGGCGGGATATCCGCGTCACCAGAATATTTGCCGGGACGAACGAAGTAATGAAAGGCATCGCGGCCAAGTTCATGGGCTTATAAATGATAAATACAGGAATAATCTAATAGCAAAGATATTCCGGAAATTCGAGGTAAAAGGAACATTATGAAAACAGTTAATCAAGACAGGGTTGCTGTTATCGATGCGTGCCGAACGCCTTTTCTTCGCTCGGGCACGGACTATTATGACCTGATGGCCTGGAAGCTGGGCAGTTACGCTGTCAAGGGGCTTGTGGCCAGAACGGGTGTGGATCCCGCGCTGATCCAGTATGTAATTATGGGAACGGTTATGGCTGATGCCTCCACCACCAATGTTGCACGGGAAATAATGCTGGGTGCGGGACTTTCCGGTTCCATTCCCGCGCACACCTGCACGGCCGCCTGCGTTTCGGCCAACATCGCGGTTACCACCGCTTTTGAGATGATCAAATGCGGTCAGGTTGACACAGTAATTGCTGGCGGAACGGAATTCATGTCCGATCCCGCGATCAAAATAGGGAAGCGCTACCGCCGTTTCATCCTGGATTTTACCATGTTCAAACGTCCGAAAAGTCTGCAGGGGAAACTCAAGCTTCTCAAGGGGATGAAGCTTAAGGATTTTTTGGCTATTGAACGGCCGAGCATCGGCGAATACTCCACCGGTCTTATCATGGGTGAAAACGCCGATCGGCTTGCCCGCCGTCTCGGCATTACCCGTAAGGAACAAGACGAATTCGCCGCGCGTTCACACCGCCTGGCTGTTGCCGCCACTCAAAGCGGCACGATGAAAAAAGAGATTGTTCCCGTAGTTGTGCCGGGCACAAGCAAAGCTATATTGGAAGATAACGGTCCGCGATCGGACGCAACTTTGGAGAAGATGACTAAAATACAACCGGCATTTGAAAAAAAATATGGAACAGTAACAGCGGGAAACTCCTCCTTTTTGACGGACGGCGCTTCCGCGGTACTGCTGATGAAAGAATCAAAAGCAAGAGAAGTTGGCCTGAAGCCGCTTGCTTATATTCGCGCCTACGCCCATGCCGGTTCCGACCCCTGGGAAGAACTGCTGCTCGGCCCCGCTTTTGCCGCCCCGCTTGCGATACAGAAAGCAAACCTCGCATTTTCCGATATCAAGGTTTTTGAAATTCACGAGGCCTTTGCGGCGCAGATTCTGGCCAATATCCGCTACATGGAGTCGGAGAAGTGGGGAAGAGAAAAGCTGGGTTTGCCAGGCAGGTTGGGGAAGGTTGATTTGGAAAAGCTCAACACTCGCGGAGGTTCCCTGTCTCTTGGTCATCCCTTCGGGGCTACTGGCGGCAGGCTTATTGCCAGTTGCTGCAGCCGCATGCAGGAGGAAAACGCGCAGTTTGGTTTGATCGCCGGATGCGGCGCGGGGGCTGTGGGAAACGCTATCATTTTAGAAAATGCACAATAGAGGTAATCATTATGAAATATTTGACCCTGGAAAAAACTAAAGAGAAAATCGCGGTTATCACCATAGACTGTCCGGACGGGAAGGTGAATAAAGTTTCATCCGGCTTTTTGGATGAAGTGGCAGGCGTTTTGAATGACATAAAAAAAAGCAATGATGTAATCGGCCTGGTTATCATGAGCGCCAAGGAAGATAATTTTGTTGTCGGCGCGGCAATCGATGAAATAGAAAGTATGCGTAACTCGCAGGAGGCAATCACATATATTTCCAAAGGGCACGCGATTCTCAACGAGCTGGAGGGCATGAAAATTCCGGTGGTCGCCTGTGTCCATGGCAACTGTCTGGGCGGCGGTCTCGAACTGGCGCTGGTTTGTAATTACCGCCTGGCGGTCAACTCTCCACAAACCGTATTGGGCTTTCCGGAAGTTCAACTTGGATTACTGCCCGCTGCCGGGGGAACGCAGCGGCTTCCGGCACTTATCGGGCTTACCACAGCTCTGCCGATGATGCTCACCGCGCGCACGCTGCGGGCAAAGCAAGCCAAACGGGCTGGACTAATCGATGAGCTGATTCCTCCCTACGGTTTGAAGGAAACGGGGATTAAAAAAGCTTTGGAGCTGGCCAAAAGAGGCATTCCCGCCAGAAAACGAAAACGGTCCTTTATGAATTTCCTGCTGGAATCCAATCCTGTGGGCAGGGCGATTGTTTTTAGCCAGGCCAGAAAAATGATTACCAGTCAGACATATGGTTGTTATCCTGCTCCTTATGCCATCATCGATGCGGTGGAATATGGGTTCAAAAAGGGCATAGCCGCGGGACTTAAAAAAGAAATTGAGCTTTTCGGAAATTTAGTCATGTCACCCCAGTCCCAGTCTCTCAGAAACCTCTTTTTTAAAATGGGCGAGCTCAAAAAAAATCCGCAAAAAAATCTTGCCCGGAAGGTGGGCAAACTGGCGGTGATCGGAACGGGTTTTATGGGTCAGGGTATTGCCGCTGTTTCGACATCTGTTTGCGATACAATCCTGATGAAGGATGTTACCCTCGAGGCGGCGGCATCCGGCATGAAGGAAATTTGGAAAGGGTTGGACAAACGCTCCAAATCTGGCGCTATTGTTCCATTTGACCGGGACATGCAGTATAACAAACTTGTTCCCTGTGATAATTACTCCTTGTTTAGGAATGCCGATTTGGTTGTAGAAGCGGTATTTGAAGAACTGAGTTTGAAGCAGCGCATTTTGGCGGATGTAGAAGAAGCGACGGACGAAAGAACAATTTTTGCGTCCAATACCTCGGCTATACCGATTAAAAACATCGCACAGGGCTGCAAAAGGCCGCAAAACGTCATCGGCATGCATTACTTTTCACCCGTGCCGAGAATGCCGCTTTTGGAAATCATTACCACTAATGAAACCGCCCCATGGGTCACAGCCACTGCTGTGGACATGGGCATTGCCCAGGGAAAAACCTGTATCGTCGTGAAGGATGGCCCTGGATTTTATACCACCCGAATATTGGCGCCGCTGCTTAATGAAACAGTTCTGCTTCTGGAAGAAGGCGCCGTTCCCAATGACATTGACCGGGCCATGCGTCAGTTCGGTTTTCCGGTCGGTCCGGCGGCTCTCATTGATGAAGTCGGGATTGATGTCGGCGCCCATGTTTACGAGCAGCTAGGCCCGATGTTTTTGGAAAGGGGGATAACCGCTTCAGAGAGCATGGGGAGACTGCTTGCGCAGGGATATAAGGGCAAGAAAAACAAGAAGGGAATTTACCGCTACGATCTCAAAAAGAAGAAAGGGCAAAAGCTTCCAGACGAAGCGGTATACGCGATTCTCGGCGGCCAGCCTCGCCGGAAGTTTGAAGCGGATTTGATTCAACACAGAATCAGCCTGATGATGATTAATGAAGCCCTCACTTGTCTGCAGGAAGGTATTATTTCCTGTCCGCGCGACGGCGACATCGGCGCCGTGTTCGGGCTTGGCTTTCCGCCTTTCCAGGGAGGCCCGTTCAGTTACATTGACCGCGTCGGCCCGGCTAAAATACTGGCCTCGATGGAGTCTCTGGAAAAACAGTATGGACAACGTTTCCGTCCCGCGCAGGTACTTAAAGACATTGTTAAAAGCGGCAAAAAAATCTACGCGGACAAATAGAGGTGTTGGTTTAATTAATATTGGTGGACTTGCGTTCATTGCGCGGTGTAATTAAGCTGAAATATACGGGTATAAGACGGGAGGCATTCATGAAAGATGTATTTATTGTCAGCGCGGTCAGAACACCGGTGGGGAAAAACAATGGCTATTTGCGCGGATGGTGCGCGCCGGAACTTCTGGCGGCGGCGCTGGATGAATCTCTCCGCGAGAATCAATCTTGACCCTGCGCTTGTGGAAGAAGTTATCACCGGATGTGTTTATCAGCTAGGAGAGCAGGGTTTTAATCTCGCGCGGATGGGCATCCTTTCGTCAACGCTGCCCGTAAAGACGCCCGGCGTTACCGTCAACCGGCAGTGCGGCAGTTCTCTTACGGCGATTCAAATGGCGCACATGATGATCGCAGCGGGTGACGCGGATGTGGTTATTGCCAGCGGCTGCGAGCTGATGTCCAAATACACGATTATGTCCGATATGAACGGAACTCTGTACAACGGACAGCCCATGAATCATCCGATTACCAAAGGCTATCTGGAAAAATATGGCATGCCCGACCAGATAGGTTCCGCCCAGAAAATTGCGAATAAGTTCGGCATTACCAAAGACCAATGTCAGCAATTCGCCGTGTCCAGCCATCAGAAGGCGCATAAAGCTACGCTTGAAGGACGTTTTAAAAAAGAGATTATGCCGATGAAAGGTCTGGACAAAGACGGTGGCGAAATAACCAGAGACACGGATGAAACCATCAGGCCGGATACCACAATAGAAAAACTCGAAGCTTTAAAGATATTACCCAATACCGAATGGCTGACGCCGGGTTTATCCAGCACGATTACCGACGGTTCGTCCGCCGTTATCCTTATGAATGAAAAGAAAGTAAAAGAGCTCAAGTTAGAACCGCTGGCCAGAATCGTGGCTAATGTTGTCATTGGTTCTGATCCTGAATTGATGCTGACGGGGCCCATTCCGGCCACGCAGATGATCTTGAAAAAAACCGGTATGAAGATGAAGGATATCGATATTTATGAAGTCAATGAAGCCTTTGCGCCGATTCCCCTGGCCTGGGCCAAAGAATTGAAAGCGGACATGGATAAGCTCAACGTCAACGGCGGCGCGATGGCGCTGGGGCATCCGGTGGGCAATTCCGGCTGTCGTCTGAGCATTACGGCAATTCATGAGTTGCACAGAAGAAAAGCAAGATACGCTTTGGTAACTCTTTGCACGGGTGGCGGCCAGGCGCCGGCGACGATATTTGAGCGGGTGTAAATCATCATCTGAAAAATTGTCATAAAGGGGGCTTCATATGACTGAAGAAAAAAAAGTTATCGGAAATTGTATTTTAACTAAAAAGGATAACTACGCGATTATCGCTTTTAACCGGCCGGAAAAACTAAACGCGTTAAGTCCGGATTTGTTTCTAAGTCTCCAGCAGGCTTTTTTTGAAGTCGAAAATGACGAAAGCGTGCGAGCGCTGATTTTTACCGGTATGGGTGATAATTTTTCCGCGGGCGGTGATGTGGAAGAAGATATCAAGCCGTTGAAAGATAAGTCGGCGATTGAATTTAAAGAGTATTTTAATCCGTTGTGTGAAATGTACATGAGAGTTTACAATGTGGAAAAACCGACCATTGCCGCGATCAACGGCTTTGCGTTGGGGGCGGGCATGGAATTGGCGCTCATGTGCGATATCAGAATCGCGGCGGACACGATGCAGATGGGAGAGTTTTTTGTCCGGATGGGGCTTGTGCCGGAAGCGGGAATGTGTGTGCTTCCCAAGCTTATTGGTATGGGCAGAGCTAAGATGATGTGTTACACAGGAGAATTAGTTGGTGCTCAAGAGGCGTTACGTATCGGTCTTGTCGAGCAGATTGTCCCCAAAGATGACCTGATGGCTACGGCAGAAAAACTTGCCGCGCGGCTGGCAAGGGGGCCGGCTTCCATCAAAATAATGAAGCGAGCAATTAATGAATTGGGTTCGCTGCCGCTGGAACAGACGCTGAACGTGTCGGTCTTGTATCAATTTGCGGCATCCAGGACGAGCGACCACGCCGAGGCGGTAACAGCTTTTTTGGAGAAGCGCAAACCCAAGTATACAGGGAAGTAATATTCGGGCATTATTTCCGAGAAAAACAAATGTAGCAGGTTTTGCCGTGACCAGTAAAATGAAAGATAATAATCATCGCGAAGACCTTCATAACCTGGGGCCGGAAATAGAAAAGTGCCAGGAAAAAGGCTTTTCGTTTCTTGTTTTTCCTCGCCACATAGAACAGATATTTCTTGCCGACACGCTTGAATCCCGCAGGAAACGGTTTTTCATTCTGGGTATCATCGCCATTGCCATGTACAATCTCTTTCTTTTTACCGACCGGGAAATGCTTCCTGACGTCTATTTAACCGCCTGGAAAATACGGTTAGGCATTTTCACGCCCCTGATGATTATTTGCCTGTTCTTAATGCGCTTGCCGTCCTTCGCTCACTTTCTCGACTTTATAACCGATTTTCTTCTCCTGCTGGCCTCCGCCAGCATTATCGTCATGCTGGAACTGAGCCATCATCCCAATGTTGTGCATTACCACACCGGTATCATCCTGATTGTCATGTTCGGTAATATTGTTGTCAGGCTCAGATTCTGGCATGCATTCGGTGTTTCGTGGTTGACCTTCCTCGTGTATGTTCTGACAGTAAGCCGTATTGAACTAATGCCGCCGCCGGTGGTGATCAACAGCAGCGTCGTATTATTATCCGCCATCATCATTAGTCTGATTGCCAACTATCAGATGGAAAATGACCAGCGCGCGAATTACCTGCGTGAACTTCTTAAAGAAATAGAGACAATTCGGCTGAAAAAGACCAAAGCACAGCTGGAACAACTATCTTCCTCTGACGACCTGACCGGTCTGGCCAACAGGAGGCACTTTGACGCCTGCCTCGATGCGGAGTGGAAAACGGCTATTCATTACCGGTCTCCGTTGTCGCTGCTTTTTCTAGATGTTGATGACTTTAAACCGTATAACGATCATTATGGCCATCAGGCGGGGGATGATTGTCTTAGGAAAATAGCCGCTGTCCTGCGCCAGGCTATCCGCCGTCCTCAAGATATCTGCGCCCGTTATGGCGGGGAAGAATTTGTCGTATTGCTTCCGAACACATTTCAGGAGAACGCCACACAGCTGGCGGAAAACATTCGTAAAGGCGTAGAGCAGGAAAAAATTCCCCATAGTCATTCACGGGCAGCATCTTATGTTACGGTCAGTATCGGTATCGCCAGCATGATACCCCGGCCGGGTCTCAACCAGAACATTCTTGTTGAGCTGGCAGACAAGGCGCTCTACAAAGCAAAAGAAATGGGGCGAAACAGAGTTCAGTTATTTGACCACACTGAATAATCAGTTCAGAAGATAATCATTGTTAGACGCCAATTAAGTGATTCACCTGATGTGCAAATAAATGAATAAAAATTTTTTGCTGATTTTTTCCAGGCGATCATATAGGAACGGTAAAAGCTATTCTTAAAAAACTAAACTCACTGTATACAGAGAAAACAATTAAACATTAAGGAGATTATTTATGTCAGAATTGCTTAAAATGCTTGGTAGCCGCTATCCTATTATCCAGGGGCCGATCGGTATGTTCAACAGCCCTAAAATGGTGGCTGCCGTCTCAGAGGCGGGCGCTTACGGGATGCTGGCCCTGGGTTTTATTAATGATACCGATGAGGTAAAGAAAATTGTCAGTGAAGTAAGAAAGCTTACAGATAAGCCATTTGGCGCCAACATCATGCTGATTAATCCCCAAAACGCGGAAATTCTGAAGGTGTTGGCAGACGCGGGCGTAAAAATCGTTACGACTTCCGTCGGTTCGCCCAAAGATGTTTATCCGATCATTCATGGTCTGGGCATGAAAGGGATACACGTGGTGCTGGCCCTGCCGCACGCGATTGCCGCGGTTAAGGCCGGCGCGGACGCTCTTGTTGTCGTCGGTTCTGAGGCCGGGGGGCTTCGTTCGCGCAATCCTGAATCTTCCACCATGGTACTGGTGCCGCTCGTGGCCGATAATGTGGATGTGCCGATTGTCGCCGCCGGGGGCATTGCCGATTCTCGCGGTTATAAAGCGGCGCTGGTTCTGGGCGCGCAGGGCGTGCAGGTGGGAACAAGATTTCTTGCATCCCAAGAAAGTCCCGCGACAGAGCATTGGAAAAAAGCGATTGTCGAATGCGGTGACGGCGGCACGGATTTGATTCCCGCGCTGGGCATGAAAGTAGCTCAGAGAATTATTGTCACACCATGGGTTAAAGGAAAAATGACCGACCCGGCGGTAAAAGATGTTGTCGCTGAGCTGGATGTAAATCCTGAAAAGACAGGCAACTATGAGCGCGCTGCGTTCGGCGCCGGGCAGGTAAGCGCTTTAATCAGAGAAATCAAGTCAATTAAGGAAATTGTCGCGGAGATGGTTTCTTAAAAAATATCAATGGAGCAGGTAATAGATGAAAGCGAAAGACGATAATCAAAAAGAAAAAGCGCTTCAGTCTTCGGCAGAGGGTGCTGACGATTCCCCCCGTGCCGATCTGACGGAGTTAATAAAAAGGCATTCTTACGGGCTTGATAAAAACCGTCCCGATGTAGTTGCGAAAAGGGCAAAGAAAAACCAGCGCACGACGCGCGCCAACGTGGAAGACCTTTTTGATAAGAAAAGCTTTATCGAATACGGCGCGCTGACGATGGCGGCGCAGCGCAAACGCCGTTCTGTCGATGATTTAATCCAGAGAACTCCCGGAGATGGCATGATTGCCGGCATCGGCACAATAAACGCTGATAAATATTCCGCGGAAAAATGCCGTTGTATGGTGTTGGCTTATGACTACAGCGTACTGGCCGGCACACAGGGTTTTTTTAATCACAAGAAAAAGGACCGCATGCTTAACCTGGCGCATGATGAGCGTTTACCGGTGATTTTGTTTGCCGAAGGCGGCGGCGGACGTCCCGGAGATGTAGATGCCGAAGGAATCGTAGTGGCTGGTCTGGATTTAAGAACGTTCAGCCTGTTCGGTGGGTTGAGCGGGAAAGTGCCGGTGGTTGGCGTGGTATCAGGTCCGTGTTTCGCGGGTAACGCCGCGCTTCTTGGCTGCTGCGACGTGATTATTGCTGCCAAAAATTCCAATATCGGCATGGGCGGCCCGGTGATGATTGAAGGAGGGGGCTTGGGCGTTTTTAAGCCGGAAGAAGTCGGCCCCATTGATGTGCAGACGCAAAACGGTGTGGTGGATATTGAAGTAGCCGACGATATAGAAATGGTTGCTGTCACTAAAAAATATCTTTCCTATTTTCAGGGAGCGACTTCAAAATGGGAAGCGGGTGATCAAGTGCGCCTGCGCAAACTGATTCCGGAAAACAGGCGGCGCGCCTATGACGTGCGCGTGGTCATCAGGGCGCTGGCCGATACCGATTCCTTTCTGGAGCTGCGCTCCAAGTTTGGACAGTGCATGATTACAGGATTTATCAGAATAGAAGGCCGGCCTTTCGGCCTTATCGCCAATAACTGCATGCATATGGCCGGCGCAATCGAGGCGGAAGGAGCGGACAAAGCGGCGAGACTCATGCAGATTTGCGAAGCGCACAATCTGCCGATTCTGTCTTTATGCGACACGCCCGGTTTTATGGTTGGGCCGGAAGTAGAAAAACGCGCGCAGGTACGCCATGTCTGCCGCATGTTTGTTATCGGCGCTCATTTAACTGTTCCTTACTTCACGGTGATTATGCGCCGCGGTTACGGCCTGGGTGTCATGGCGATGGCCAGGGGAGGCTTTCATGATTCTTTCTTTACCGCTTCCTGGCCGACGGGGGAATTCGGCGGCATGGGTCTGGAAGGCGCGGTAAAAGCCGGTTTTAAAAAAGAGCTGGAAGCGATTAAAGACCCGGCCGAGCGGGAAGCTTTGTATGAAAAGCTTGTTGCCCAGTTGTATGAAAGGGGCAAAGCCATCAACATGGCCGCGCATCTGGAAATCGACGCGGTGATTGACCCGATTGACACGCGTAAATGGATTATGCGCGGTTTAAGTTCCGCGGCCGCGCGAAAGTCTGAAAAGAGCAATCACGCTTACGTGGATCCGTGGTAACAATAAGTGGAATCAAAAAGCGAAGTTTACTTTGGTTCTTCTTTGTCTTTGTTCAGGTTCAGTTCAATATCGTCGAGCACATCTGTGAGCTTTTCTGCTTTATCAATGACAATGGTTGAATCTCCCAACGCGCCCGGCTGACGTGTTGAGGGAAGCACGACGGACTTTTTGGTTTTGTTTATCTGCCATGATTCCCCCGAAGAGAGAATAACCCAGTTGTTAAGTTCAAATTGTATATCGCGCACGTGGGGCAGGGCGGAAATTTCCCGGGCAATTGATTCGATTTCCTGTGCGGAATAATCTCTGTCCGGCCGCACCAGGTCGCCGTAGAGGTAAACAGAAGAGCCCATAAAGGAATAATCTATTTTGGAAAGGTCCGCCTCATGGCGGGCGAAAATCATCCTGACTTTCCGGTTAACTTCATAACGCGATACCTGCTCTTCAGGCGGCATATTTAAATTCCTTTACATGCTATAAAACTTCTAATAGCCGTTTCTTGCCGGCAAACAGATAATAGTTTTATCTATATCACGATTTCCCTGACAGTGTTCAATCCTTTATATCCGTCAGCAATCCAGACGTATAAGTCCTGCACAGTGACGTTGCTGGAGCAGATAAATTGACGGGCGCCAACCGGCAGGCTTTTTTGTTTTTGCTCTTTTTTATAAATATTTAATAAGCCATCGGAAAAAATGACCAGATAATATGTCATAATTGAGCCTCGCGAATTCCGTTTCTTATATTATAGATAAATTTACAAAGAGCAAGTATGATTATTCGCCAGGGGTACGCAAAATTTTGATTGTCAAAAGAAGGGGGACAAAAAGACAAACAAAACCTTTTAGTCTCCCCGCTTCTGATCAAACAGAATGCTGATTAAATAGGTTGTAAGCCTACCAGATGCTGAATGTGTCCGGTTACCTGAGGTGTCAAGCCCAGGCCTGCGGCCAGCTGATTAAGATAATCTTTTTCCGCCTGCGTATCCACTTCAATAGCCAGAAGAGAAGCGGCATACATTTGCGCCGCCAATTCTGGTTTGTTCTTGGCTTCGTCGATGAGCTGCTTGGTTTCCATAGGCTGCTGCAACTGATTTTTGACGTAGTTTTGGCCTTCTTCGTCAACTCCGGCCTCATTGAATTTACCCATGATGCGGTTAATTTCATTCTGATCAACCTGGCCGTCCGCTTTTGCGGCGTTAATCATAGCTCTTAAAACAAGTTCGGAACTATCTTTCAAGTCCTTCTTGTCGGCGGCTGTTTTCGGTTCCAAAAGACCGGCAGGAATCTGAAGTTTTTTCTGGCCGCTTGCCTTAAGCGCGTTAAAAGCGAGCACGCCCAGCAGGGCCATCAAGCCGCCTCCCATAGCGCCGCCGGCAGATTTTTTTCCGCCTCCCAAAAGCGCTCCGACAAGAGCTCCCAGGCCGCCCACGGCAAGATTTTTATTTCCACCGACGGCTTTTCCGGCTTCGCCCAGCATACCTGTAAGAACATCAGCAATGCTGCCGCCGCTTGATTTTCCGCTGCCCTTGCCCAGCATTCCGGAGAGAGCATCTGCGATTGTGCCGCCCTGACTATTTTTGCCTCCGCCCAGCGCGCCGGAAAGCATATCGGCAAGTCCACCACCACCGGATTGTCCGGCGGATTTTCCCATCATCCCCGCCAGATTATCCAAAACGTTTCCACCACCCAACGAATTTTTAATTCGCTTATTTGATGAAGGAGACATGCCGGACTGTACCATAGCACCCAAAAGATCATTAATATTCATAATATATCCTCCTGATTAAATGTTTCATGATTAGCAATATTTAAATTCTCTATATTTATAATCCGGAAAGAGCAAGCCGGATTATTTGCTGAGAGATTGTCTTTGCTTTGTGAAAATATTAAGCTGAAAACCGGAAAACAATTATGTGTTTTTGATTTTTTTCCTGAATAATAACTTGCCGGTTTTGCGGGCAACCCAGATAAAAAATAAAACAATGAGGATCAAACATACAACAGGAATAAAAATCGCCAAAAGTGAAGTAATGATAGAGCCGCCCAGCTCAAATGTAGAAAAAATCGGATTTCCTGTTCCTCCGGTGGCTAAGGATGTTTTTGCGCGCAATCCTATAGTTGATGCCTGAACAAGCCCTGCTATACCACCGCCCGCAATAATCGCCGTTGTCCATTTTAAAAAAGGAGATAAATCGGCAGCCAGCGCCGCTGTGGTTATTGTTCCGGCGATAACAGACGCGGGAGCGGCAATGCCGTCAAGAATGTTGTCAATCCAAGGAATATAATACCCCGTAATTTCAAGCAGCATGGCAATAGTGAAAGCCAGAGTCGCGTAAGTGCTGCCTATCCAGGCAAATCCTTCGGGCAAGGTTAAATGTCCGGAAAGCGCTGCAAGGTTGAGTATTAAAAGCGGAACAAAAACACGAAAGCCGCAAGCCGCGGCAAGTCCTATACCTATGGCAACTGAAAATAATGTTTCCATGAAATCACCTTTGTTTTTGTGATATAAATTGTGATATGAGATAGGTCAAGTAATTTTCAGAAATAAAGGGGGCGCCAATGAACATAAAGAGCCGATGTATTGTTGCTGCCGTGTTTATTGCGTTATTAGGTTGTAATGGCTGCGATAGTCTTTATTTCAACGCCATGGAAAAAATTGGCATTGACAAGCGCGACATAATGGTTAGCCGTGTTAAAGACGCGCGCGAGACACAGGATAAGACAAAAAAACAGTTTATTTCCGCTATGGAACAATTCCAGAGCCTGGTAAGCTTTCAGGGTGGAAACCTCGAAAAAGAATATAAAAAGTTAAACTCTACATTCACGAAAAGCAAAACCAGAGCAGAGGAAGTGCGTCAGCGTGTAAAGGCAGTGGAAAATGTCTCCGCCGCGTTGTTCGAAGAATGGCGCGCCGAAATCAAGCAGTATTCAAATCAATCGCTGCGAAGATCCAGCCAGCAGAAATATGATGTAACGCAAAAGAAATACACCCAACTAATCAGCGCCATGAAAAAAGCCGAAGCCAAGCTCGAACCGGCGCTGGCCCCTCTGCGCGACCAGGTTTTATTTATGAAGCACAATCTCAACGCCAAAGCCATTGCCGGATTGAACACGGAAGTAGTGAAAGTTCAGTCGAATGTGGATCAACTGGTAAAAGAAATGGAGTTGGCCATTGCTCAGGCCGATTCATTTATTGAGGCCCTGCAGGTCGAGTAGCCTGAATAATGTATTTGATCATCTCTCGCCGCAAAGATACACATCATGCAGGGATGATCGCAAAAGGAGGGAAAATGCCGAAAAATATTATTGCGTTAATGTTTATGGCATTTCTTGTTTTTGGCTGTTCTGATCTGGACAAGGTATCATCGCCGCCTAAGAGTATAAAAAAAATTGATACGATTGTTTACGCGGAAGGCCGCTGGAATCCTCTGCCGGAAACAAAAATAAAGTTTATCGCAAAAATTAATTCAGTCTCTATTACCTGCGATAACAGAACAATGATATGCGAAGAAATTCAATCTTTTGTGTACACTCCGAAAAATGAACCACAATTAAATAAATATTTGCTTTATAATTTAAAAACCACTTACATCGTAAGCTACTGGGTTGATGATTTAATCAGGGCAAGAAAAACTCCGGTGGCGGATGTGGAAATCACTATTTCATTAAAAGATAAATTCGCGGAAAAAATTTATTGTGAAACAAAATGCGGCGAAGAAGCCGCCCCCAGCTCTGTTTACAATAAACTGGCGCTTGAATAAAGCCGATTATTTTTTGTTTGATATTTCAATCTTAATGTTTTCACGTAGGGCAACCCGCGCCAGTTTTGATCTCATATTAATGAAAAGCTGCTGGTTTGTCTCTAACTTGTCTTTCGCCGCCCTCAGCGCTTTGTCATCATTGTGTTCCAACGCGTCACTCATAGACATGAAAGCATCATATTGCGCGTTTGCGGCATCAATGTAGAGCTGGTTAAGCTTTTCTACCTTCCCAGTTTTTGGCTTGATGCCCTTGAGTTCCTCAATAAAACTTTTATAGGTGGGGATAATTTCGGAATTCAACTTCCTGAAAAGCGTTTCTTGGTCAATCTGCTGGTCTTTGATGATGCTGTCATAATGATCCATCGCGCGTTGTTCTAATTTATGCGCCTTCGTGACCTTGTTATTTATGTAATCAACCAAGTCATCTCTAACTGCCGTATCGCCGGAAATACGCAGCAGGTAATAGCTGGCAAACACAATAATCAGCGTAATTGCTGTTAGTATTATATGTCTTTTGCGGTCGCTCATGAAACACTATTTCTTCGTTGGTTTGCGTTTTTTGGAATCAGGGCAAAGGGCGTTTTGAAGTTCTGCTATAAAGGAATCAGGAACAATACGGCTCCATTTTTTATCGGGTTTCGATGATGAGTATATGGCTTTGCCCTTCACGTCATAAAAAACGGCGGAAACCAGTCTGTGCTTGTTATTCGCGCAGTCAATTTCATTTACCGATAAGTCATGGCTCATCATATCAGGATTCTTGGGCGCTTTATTTATTTGCTTAAGAGATGCAAAAGCCATTTTTTTGTCGATCTTGCTGATGTATTCGAATTTATTAAAAACGCGGATAATATTTCCATTTATTTTTTTAATGTTGCTCTTATCGTAATACAGACGGGCTCCGGAGGGAGATGACGCGCAGAGGATCCATTCGGTCGCCCTCGCCTGATTTATTAATAAAAAAAGCAGTCCCAGGAAAATAATGCAAGGAATTATTTTTATTTTCATTATCTTGCCTCCTGATTAAATTTATTTATCGTTTGCTTCCTGGTCTGCGCTGTGTCCAATCCGGTACATACACGCCGGTTCCGATAAAGTAATTTGTGCCTGGTATCGGTTCCACGTAACCGATTTTTTTAAACTCATTTCTGTGACCTGGCTTTACCCAATAATATTCTACAAATCCCCCGCCTTTTTTTGCCGCGGCGCTCAGTTCCCGGATGACATATTTTTTCTTTGCGTCTCTGTACTTATAGAGATTCTTGCCTTCTAAATTCTTTTCGGTTGCGTGAGCAATGTTAACGCATTTGTAATCATAGACATAAAAATATCCTGAGTTGTCAGCGTAAAAACGTATCGGGGTGACAAAGGCGCGTATCAAATCAACTCGTTGTCTTTCGCTTTTTACGCCTTTGACAAGTTCTCCCAATCCGATTGCCGCGGTATGTACCACTGCCACCGCTGTTTCTTTGTCGCATTCGTTTTTTGCTATATTTCTGGCAAGCGCGAAACTTGAGCTAACCAGAAACGCGGCGATGCAAATAAATGATGCAAAGATAAATATTCCCGAAGTTCGTTTGGTTTTCACGCAATAATATTTCATGCTGATCATTCCTCCTTTTATTCTTATGAATGTTTATTGTTCAATTGAGCCATCGTCTTTTGTTTTTTGATAATTATTCTTGCCGGTTATGCCCGCGGAAACTATGAACTGCAAAGCCATATCGGGGCTCACGTCAAGATATTCAACGCGCCCTTTGGGAACCAAAATGGTAAAGCCCGCCCATTGCATACTCTGTAAGATATACACTGCCACGTAATCTTTAAGACCGAAGCATTCCAGCTCTTCACTGGTGATGAAACCTAATATTTTAATTTCGGTGTCACCGGGAAGGCCGATCATAACCACCTTAGCAAAGGAACTGCGCCTGCCTAAAAGAGCGTTTATCGTGTCTTTGATGAGCGTGTAAAGAGTTTTCACCAACGGCACCCTGCCGAACAGGTAATCTATAAAGTCCAATAGGCGGCGGCTTACCAGCCAGCTGCCGAGAAGCCCCACCAGAATTATGATTATCAGTGTTGCCAGGAGGCCTAGGCCGGGTATATTTATTCCTATGTCGATGAAATAGCGCCCTAAAATACTATCCGTGAATTTGAATACTATAAATACAATATAGATGGTCAGAACGATGGGCAGCAGTATTAGTATGCCCTGAAAGAATAATTTAGCTATTTTTTTCATTGGATTTTTCCACTCAACATTATTTTAAGTATAATTTAAATGATCTTTTATAAAGAATAACAAAATACTAGCAGCTAAATAATATAGCTTTTCTTACTTATTCTCAAAGTGTATTTTTTGTTTAATCTCTTGCGAAAAAGGCGGCTAATAGCCGCCTTTTCGCGATTAGTTATTTCAATCCGGCCGCCTGCCGCAGGGCGTCTACACGGTCGGTTTTTTCCCAGGGGAAGCCTTTGCGGCCAAAATGGCCGTAGTTGCAGCTTTTGCGGTAACTCCATCCTTTAGGTGTGATAAGTCCCAAATCCTTATTCATCATCGCCGGGCGGAAGTCAAAAATTTTGCCTTCGGTAAGAATTTTGGAGATTTTATCTTCGCTGATTTTTCCCGTGCCGAAAGTGCTTACGTTGATACTGAGCGGCTTGGCCACGCCTATGGCGTAGGCAATTTGAATTTCACATTTATCGGCAAGCTTCGCGGCAACAATGTTTTTGGCGACATAGCGGGCATAATACGCGGCGGAACGGTCAACCTTGGAAGGATCCTTGCCGGAAAAAGCGCCGCCGCCGTGAGAACCTACTCCACCATAAGAATCAACGATAATCTTACGGCCGGTGACTCCGGAATCGCCGCAGGGGCCGCCAATAACAAACTTACCGGTGGGGTTAATAAAAAATTCTGTCTGGTTGGTCATCATTCCTGTTTTTCCAAGAACCTGCTGGGCGACATCTATCAGGTCTTTACGTATTCGCTTGAGCGGAATATCGCGGGTCTGATGTGAAATAACTACGGTGGTGATTTTTACGGCTTTGCCATCTTCGTGCAGAACGCTCACCTGCGCTTTGGAATCGGGGCGCAGATATTCGATTGCTCCTGCTTTACGCAGGCACGTGAGTTCCTCCAGCAGGCTGTGCGCGAAGATAATCGGCGCCGGCATCAATTGAGGTGTGGCGTTGGACGCGTAACCGAACATCATGCCCTGATCGCCCGCGCCTTGATCCTCAGCTCGCTCACGGCAGACACCCTGGTTTATGTCAGGCGACTGGCCGTGAATGGATGTAACATAATTGAAAGTATCCCAGCTGAATCCTTCGCTGGGATCATCATAGCCGATATCTTTCACAACCTGACGCGCGATTGTCTGCGAATTGATTTTATTCCAGTTTTTACAAGTTATTTCTCCGAGATTGACGACAAGATTCGGCCCCACGGCGGTCTCGCAACCAACGTGGGCGTATTTATCCTGCTCCAGGCAAGCGTCCAGAATAGCGTCGGAAATCTGGTCGCATACTTTGTCGGGGTGGCCTTCGGAAACTGATTCTGAAGTGTAAATGTGTCTTGTTGATAATTTACTCATATAATTTTCCTTCCTTATATTTATTCCTTTTTAATTTATTGTGCTTCTATTAAACAAAAAACCCGCGCCAGGAAGGCAACGGGCTCATTTTCTGTCTTCTGCCGGCCTTTAGCACATTTATATAGCGGAGCAAGTAACCTGACTAACTTACCGCTTTGGAGGGAACATTAACAGATAATAAGAAAAAGTCAAGATGCTTAATTGCCGGATTTTTTGATGAGAAAACTTAAATTATTTAGGCGTTTGCAGACTTGTAAGCGCGATGGTGTATTTGCAATAATAGTAGTCGGGGCTGGAGTAGGTCAGGTTTTCCGACTGCAAGCAGGTGATGGCTTGCCTGAATGCGGATCGTATAGATTTTTTGTGCGCACCGGGTTTGAACATAGCTTTATAATTTTATTTGTCAGTAATTAGGATTTTTCAAGCTGTATTATATATTTATTTATAATCATCCCTATAGTTAGACCAACATTGTTTCCCGCCGCGCGGGGCTATGTCTCAGGCTTTTGATCACTGTTCCGAAGAGTTTTTATTGATATTTTCCAGAAAATTCCACAGCTCTTTGATTTCCGGCAGCATTTCCCATTCTTCCGGCATGGTGGAATATTTCTCGCCATTGTTCAAAAATCTGTAAAAATGCACCGTGCAGCCCCGGTATTCTTTTTTGTCTTTGGCCCACCTGGTGTAGCTGCCGGGGAAAATCCCCGCTATTTTCCAGCCAAAGCGTTTAAACCAGATAAACTGTGTGATGTTTTGCCATGTTTCACAAAAGACAGTGACATATTCGGCGCCTGAATCTTCAAACCATTGATATATTGAAGCCAGGCTCGACCAGATACGCGAAGATACTTTTCCCTTGCGGTAATCCGGATGAATTGCAAAAAAACTTGCTTCAATCTGCAGGTTCTGGTCCCATTTTGTGTAGATGCTGGACATCGCAATTTTACCGGTTTGCAAATCTTCTCCCACCATGATGGCGTGAGGCCTGCTGACAGAATGCTCCGCCCAGTCATCGCCGAACGCGACTCGTCCCTCATATTGTTCCGGATGCAGAATCCATTCATGGACGGAACCGTATACTTCAGGATAAGAAGCGCGCCACAATTCGGCCACCGCGTCCATATCTTTTCGTGTAATTACCCTGAGCTTAAAGTGAGAGTTATCCGGCGCAGTGTAATCTATCAAAGGCCACACAACTTTTTTATCCCTGATTTCCCTTAAACTGCAGGATTTTCCCATTTCCTTGTATGGATGGTATGGCTTCATGTCGAGCTGTTTCATAGAATCAATTCCTTTATATATTTATAAAATAAGAACTTATATTTTCCGCAATGTTGTATTCCACTAATCGCCCTTCATGTCAATGATCAACTGGGGCTACACCGGTCATGCTTTTTCCAAATCGCTTTTGTTTTCTATTAAGAGCCGCATGTAGTCGAGCTCCAGCCGGATCATTTCCTCATCTTTTTGCCGCAGCCATTCGGCAAGCCAGGAAAAGCGCAGCGCCACAATAAATTCCACGAGATATTGCCAGCTTTTATTGGCGATTATATTAGCTTCCATCATCTTGGCGATAAAGCTTTTCACCAGCTCGCCGGTCAGGGCTTGCGGATCTTCCACGCCGACACAGCCGATTAAGAGAGCCGCGTCATAAAGTTCGCTTTTACAGCCGCAAAATTCCCAGTCGATCACGCAGTTGATGTCATCTTCCGACCAGATGATGTTGAGCGGATGATAGTCACCGTGGCAAAAGGCCACGGGCAGTCTTTCGTAGGCGGGCAGAAATTCTTTTTCCAGAAAACCGGCAATGCTATTGATTTCGGCGCGGATGTTTTTATTGTAGAGGTTAATTTCGCGGATTAATTTGTAGATATAATCTTTAAGTGAAAAAACACTGCCTGCGCCGTTGGACGGAAGACTTTTTCGCTTTGCTGTGCAGTTCAATCAGAAAATCGGCCAGCGCCGGGCCACGCCATTTTTCATACATATAACTTTCGCGGTCAAGCGCAACGCCCGGCACAAAAGGGGCGATCTGCCAGAAGTCATTTTCGTATTCAACGATAAACAAGCCGTTTTCATCAGCCAGATATGGCTGAACACGCGGGAGCTTGTTGCGGGATAAACAATCAAGTGTGGCGGCGATGTAGTTTTTGCGCTCTAGAGATTTGGCGGTTATTTGTTCCAGGACAAAATATTTACCTTCCATGTCTTCCAGCACCACGCGGAAAAGCGAGCGTTCCGGGCTTCCCTGAAGGGGAATATCTTCATGCAGTATTTTCAGGTTGATTCGCCAGCGCTGCGCCACGGCTTTTATGGTTTGTTTGGTTGGATGTTCCGAGGATGATGCTTTATTCATATAAATATTAGTTGTCATTGCGGGTGTAATGGCAAAAAATTGTGCCGTTTTTAAGTTTTTTAATTAGATTGTCCAGCTAAAGATGCCTGCGTTTTAGGTGAAAGCCCTCGATGATCACGGTAGCGGGTTTTCATGAAACTAAAATATCCCTCTGCAAGGTTTGTTGTTTTTGCAATCTTTGCGTCATGTAAATAATGAAACGCATTAGGCAGAGAGTTTAGAAGCATGCTCCTTGCTCTTTTGAGATCGCTAAAAACTCTTCCCTCTTTCCGGCCTGTCTTTTATCTTACACCCGTAATGTTTCTTCCCATTCTTTTACCGACAATAAGAAATTGTCCCTCTCTTCAACAGTGTTAATATTAATCATCGATAAAAATAATAACCGTAATTTCTTGGCCTCCGTAGTTTTAGGATAACTTCTACACCACTTTAAGCCCTTGACGCTGAATATGAAATAAACACCTCTGAATGATGATATCCGGCCAAACATATGCCAAGGCCTTGATTACGGCCGGAAGCCCGTCTACAGTGCAACTTAGTGGCGATAAACCCGCCACCTTTAACTCCTGGAACAGTTCAAGTAACGCCCTAAAAGAATTCTCCTTAAAATCATATGAGCTATAAACTAACTTGTTTGTTTCAGCGTCTAATAAAATTACGACGCTCGTCCTTCTTTTCCAAATAAAAGAACCATCGAATACTAAATGCTTCTTGTCACCTAAATTACCATAACATTTAATAGTATTTTATTTTGTCATTGCAAGCCGCTGTCAGGCGCCGTGGCAATCTAATTGTTACCATTCATTTCTCGACGGGACTAAGGGAACCCGGCTTTTCAAAGCCCCAACTTCCTTAATTGTCTTTCTTTCCAGCGGTTCACCGGATTCATCAGCGGTGGCAGCACGCTTGGTGCCGCTTCGTCAACCATAAGCTGCGGCAAAGTTCGCCGCGACGCCTTTATCCGTTTATCCTTTTCCTGCACAAGAAAATAATAAGAAACATTCACGAAGATGTCCCGCGGGAACATGCCGGCGATTTTTTTAAAACCGTATTTTTTAAATCCGTTGCGGATGATGGTAGAACAACTGTTGGTCAATATATTAAAGTCTCTGTACTTTTGCGGGTCTTTCGGATCGGGCGGTGTGTTTTTTATTGTCTCAAGCTGTTCGTGGAATATCTGCGAGAGTTTTTTTGTGTCCAGGCCGGTGATTTTCAAAACATGAATTGTCCGCATGAAAAGCCGGCCGAATTTATCGTAATAGGGCTTTTGCGGATTATCAACATTGTATCTGCCCAAAATGGGATGCGGCGCGAATTCGCCCAGCGCCGGGCGGAAAAAATAATCCTCGTGTTTCATGATTTCGTTTTCGTTGAGCAGATGCGAAAAATTAAATATTTCACCGTTCACATTTATGGCCAGATGCCCCAGAAAAGACGTGCGGTATTTGGCCAGTCGCTGGTTGAAATAAAGCTCCACAAACGGTTCTTCCGGCGCGTCTTCATCCGGCCACATGATAATGATTTCCCGGCCTGTTTCATAATCGCGCTGCGGCAAAGCCGACGGGCGCAGACTTTGCAGCCGCTGAAGTGCTTCAGGTAGCCGCTCCAGATTTTTTCTTCCTCCAGCACCTTTTCACCGTTTTCCGCCAGAAGATAAGTCTTTTCCTTTTTAGCGGTTAATATTCCTTTGTATATGTTTTCTTTCATGAAAAACCAATTTTTAAATTGCAATATTTTAATTAGCGAGTTTTATGTGAAATAACGCATCACATAACATAAAGAATTTTTGAGCGTTGATTGTCAAGAATAAAGATAAACCCCCGGTTTGGTAAAAAATCGGGGGTTCAAAACTATACGGCGTGGGAGGGGATAAAATATTAGCCGCGCCGGATTTTGGCCACATTGGCGTCGATTCTCTGATAGAAGAAATGGGCAAACTGTTTATCGCCGAGCAGTTCAATTTTTATAATAACTTTGGTTACCTTTCTTTCAAATGGCAGAATTTCAATCTGCAAAGGCTCTTTGCATTTTACTTCCAGTGCATGCCCTTTATTTACGGGAGGTTTTTTGCGGACTACTTTTAAATTCAGCTGTTGAGAAGATAGCATTACCGCCCGGTGTATGGTGTTTATATCCGCGGCGTAATATTTAATAGACTGGTGTTCTTTCCAGCCGACATAACCGTCATAGATTGTGCCCATAACCGGAACAATCGGCACGAGTCCGGCGCAACCAAAAATAATATTAAAGGCGAAAAACAAGCAAGCGCCCCAGATTATTTTTTTCAATTATTTTCTCCTTTATTTTGCGGATCATTTTTGTTGAGCTACCGGCTAGTCTGGAGCAAACAGATGGCGAGATGGAAAATGGTGTAGGAGCCATAATAATTCAGCTTGTCGGCAGCCACATTAATACCTGTTAAAAACCATGCAATATTTGCTCCATTATAGAATATCCTTAGTAATGAAAAATTTGAGTGGTGGCTAAAAATGATCCAGCCGATTTTCGGTTGGTAAAATACACAAATAAAATCTGTCACATGCCATAGTTACAGTGCTGGAAACTGACTCGTGTAAGTTCTTAATTTGAAAGTTGTAAATTTGTCTGGCTACAGGTGAACTTGCCGGACTGCTGGTTTTTCAGGGGATATTTACGGATCGAAGGTGATTTTCACTAATGTAATCTCTTAAATTCCGCCGCCATGGCCGCCCGCGCCGATGCCAAAACCCGCTCCGGTATTGCCTTTTACTTGGCAGGTTCCGGAATGACAATCTGCACTTTATACCGGCAGTTTTCGTCTTTCATGTTTTCCCAGAAGTTGATTCGGTAATCGATGCGCTATAGCGACAAAACCAAAAATTTCCTCACCGGATTTTATGGCGTAGTTGCTTAGCTGGGTGTAGGTTTGCTTTTCCACCGGATCCAACTCGTCAAGGCTCTTTATAGTTATTTCGCGCGGGAAGTCCGTGCATACCTTGGCGTCTTTTTTTATAAAGACAACTCCCGCCAGAGTTTTATCCGGAACACCTTCTGGATTATACAGTTTTATGATGCGTTCGAACTGAATTTCGGGAATTTCCTTCACCTCGTGTTTTTTTATCACGGTGCCGAAGCTGGCGCAGCCGGACAGAAAAAGAGAAACCAGTACCGGCTGCTCGCAAGGGTAATTGATATTTTATTATTTTATTCATGCCTCAGCGTTAAAAGGAAACACAGCTTACTGTTTTTTCGCCAGGCTCGCGGCGAGCTGTCTGTTTTGTTAAACTCCGCGGTATTGACAATTCCTTTTTTGGCCGGACTTTGCGCGGCCAGATCTTTCATCTGCTGCACTCTTTCCTGGCTGGGCGGATGCGTGCTGAAAGCGTCGGAAAGACTTTTGGTAATGGAAGAGTTGGCAGAGCCGCCTTGTTTTTCCACCGCCAGAAGTTTTTCATAAAATTTGCCGACCTCATTTTTATCGTATCCGGCATTTACCGCCAGGCGAAAACCGATGCGGTCTGCTTCCATCTCGTCTTCGCGCGAATTGACCAGAAATTTATATTTTTGAGCCAGTAAGCCGCCGCCCGCGCCAACAACTCCGCCCAAAGCCGCGGCAGTTGCCAGGCAGGCAGTGTCGCCTTTGTCGCAAAGCAAAACGCCCAGTCCCAAACCTACCGCGCCGCCCAGTATCGCGCCGCCGCCCGCGTAGAGCCATGTTTTCTTATTTTCCTGTTCCATCATATACATTCTCTCGGCGGCATGACGCGCCACAACATGGCCGATTTCATGCGCGACAACTCCGGCCAGTTCCGCCTCCGTGGTGGCCATGGCAATTAGCGGCATCGTGACAAAAACTTTTCCGGCCGGCATCGCAAAGGCGTTTACCTGCGCCACGTCAACAACCGAAAACTCATAATGATAGGGATTGCCCTCCAGTTTATTTGCGCGGACGATTTTCATGCCCGAGATAGGAAATGTATTTCTGAAGTTCCTGATTGTTTGCCGGAGGATAATCTTTTAACATTTGCGGCATGGCTTCTTTGGTCAGGCGTTCTTCATCCTGAACCGTAAGATGTGTTACCTGGCCGACATTGGAGCCTTCGCGGTAACGCGAGCTCTGTGTCGGCGCGCACGCCGCCACAACAAACAAAAAAAGTATTACTATTGGTATAGTTATTTTTTTCATGGTTTTTGCTCCTTTTGTTGTAGTTCGTTCTGAATATTAACGCTTTCACGCTTTTTTTACAACTTTTATCCATATCTTGCCTCGAAGGCGCTAATGTTATATAAAAACAAATCATTATCCTATTGGAGCATTAATGGCAAAAAGGCTAAGCAGCCAGAAATTATTGAAAAATAACGTGCTGGATACGCAACTGTGCACCGGCTGCGGCGCCTGCGTGGGCCTTTGTCCCTACCAGGCAATATATAATGACCGCACTGTTCAATTGCATTACTGTGATTTGACCGAGGGCAAATGCCACGCCTATTGTCCCCGCACGCCCACCGATTTGGAAAATTTAAGAGAGCTTTTATTTGACGCGCAGGATCTGACACCGGAAATCGGCGCGGTGAAAGCTTATTATCTGACCCGCGCGGCGGATCCCGAAATTCGCGACAGCGGCCCAGCACGGCGGCACAGTTACCGCGCTGATGGAACTGGCGTTGGCCGAAGGTATGATTGATACGGCAATTGTTTCATCTGGTAATCAGGAATATCTGCGCTACGGAACGACGGCTGGCAGATAAAGAAACACTGCGCAAAAAGCGCGGGCGTTAAATTTACTGGTTCGCCCATGGCGGCTGCGTTTAATCAGTTTGTTCATCGAGGAAAAGGGCAGGGCCGGCGTGGTGGCCACTCCCTGCCAGGCGCTGGCGCTGGCTAAGATGAAATTAAACAAAGATAAAGATGAAACGGAAAAAATAAATCAACTGCAATTGGTAATCGGTTTGTATTGCGGTTGGGCTTTATCTGCGGAAAAATTTTCCGCATTGCTGGAACAAAAGAGATATAAAGGCAGATGATATAAAACGCATGGACATTCCTGCGGGGAAAAATATTTTGGAGATCTACACGCGGGAGGGTGTTAAAGAAATTCCTCTTAATGAAGCGCAGGCCTGCATCCGCGAAGCGTGCAATTATTGTATAGACAGCACGGCGGAATATGCCGATATTTCCGTAGGCGCGGCGCGTTTTGCCGGCACGGCAGATGAGCAGCGCGGCTGGAATCAGTTGATTGTGCGCACGGAAAAGGGCAGAGAGTTAATTGATCTGGCCAATAAAGCGAGGTGTTCTGGAAGTAAGGGAAGCTCCCGAAGAAAGTTTGCGGGAATTGAAAAAGGCGGCTCTGGAGAAAAAGAAAAACGCGCTTGCAAATATTGCGCGCAAAAGCGGCTCGGCAAAAAATCTTTTGTATCTGGATGGTGGCGATGCCATGATCCTTGAGATAATAAAAACGGCGGGTTAAATATATGAACAAATTACTGTCGCGGCTAATACAGAAGTTTTATTTATGGGCAACGAGGCCATCGCGCGCGGTGCGCTGGAGGCGGGCGTGAATGTCGCCGCCGCTTATCCGGGCACGCCTTCTTCCGAAATCATTGAAGCTCTCGCCGCCGTGGCCAGGGAAAGAAATCTTTACGTGGAGTGGTCCACCAATGAAAAGGTGGCGGTGGAAGTTGCCGCCGCCGCTTCCTTTGCCGGTTTGCGTTCAATGTGCGTGATGAAGCAAAACGGCGTCAATGTGGCTTCCGATTTTCTTTTGCATTTGACGGCATCCGGCACGCGCGGCGGAATTGTGCTGGTGAGCTGTGAAGATCCGGGCGCACTATCGAGTGTCAACGAAGGCGAATCGCGCTATTTCGCCCGGATGCTGGAGATGCCGCTTCTGGAGCCGGCGGATTTTCAGGAAGCAAAAGATTTAACCAAATGGGCGTTTGAATTATCGGACAAAATTCACAACATCGTCATGTTACGCTCGGTTACGCGCATGTCGCACGCGAGCGGCAACGTCATCTGCGGCAAACTCCCCACCAAAATTCCAAAGGCGCGGTTTGTTTATGACGGGCCCTTAGCGGATCCGCTCAAGGGACCGGTAATCAGCACGCCGGTGGGTGTAAAACATAAACTGCAGCAGGAAAAACTGAAAACAGCCAAAGAGCTTTTTGAAAAAAGTCCTTTCAATAAATATATCGGCCCGAAAAAACCGCAGCTTCTGATTATTACCAGTAGCGCCTGTTTTCTCTACAGCAAGGAAGCGATCAGCATGCTGAATCTGCAAAATCGTGTGGGCATACTGAAGCTCGGCTGCACGTGGCCGCTGCCGGAAAAACTTCTAAAAAAATATTTGCGACTGACCC
The DNA here is from genome assembly GCA_963813455.1 of uncultured delta proteobacterium. Taxonomy (GTDB): domain Bacteria; phylum Desulfobacterota; class Syntrophia; order Syntrophales; family Smithellaceae; genus UBA4810. Next base: position 40,484 of record CAWEZF010000009.1, on the reverse strand, counting down.
ATAAAATCATGGTGGTGGAAGAAGTGCTGCCGTTTATGGAAGAAAACATCAAGGTGCTGTCGGCAAGTTATCCCAGGGAAATCGGTGTTAAAACTTTTTATGGAAAGATCGATGGCACCTTCTCCTCCGTAGGCGAGCTCAATCCCGACATGGTGGCGCAGGCGCTGGCCAAAATAATGAAAGTTAAATACAAAACGCTGCCCGTCTCTTACGCGCAGGAATTGCAGAAAGTCGCGGCCGTGATTCCGCCGCGCGATCAGACTTTTTGCCCGGGCTGTCCGCACCGCGCCTCTTTCTGGAATATCAACGCGGCGCTCAAACTCGATGGGCGCGAGGGGTTTGTTTGCGGCGATATCGGCTGCTACGCGATGGCTGCGCTCACGCCGGCGATTGGTTTTTATACCGTGCGCACGCTGCATTCGATGGGTTCCGGCACGGGTCTGGCCAGCGGTTTTGCCAAACTGGATATGTTCGGTTTTAATAAACCTGTTGTTTCCGTCTGCGGCGATTCCACTTTTTATCACGCGGTGATTCCCGCGCTGATTAACGCGCGACATCATCAGGCCGATATCACTTTTGTGGTGCTCGACAACGCGGGCACGGCGATGACCGGTTTTCAACCGCATCCGGGTTTGACGATGAGCGCCATGGGCGAAACGGTTCCTGCCGTGGATATCGGCAAAATCTGCGCGGCGCTGGGGGCGAAAGTCGAGGTAAGCGATCCTTTTGATCTGGAGCCGACGACAAAAAAACTAAATGCATTTCTCGCGGAAAAAGGCAATCTGAATGTCCTGATTTTGAAGCAGGCCTGCGCGTTGAGTCCCGAAAAGAAAGGCAAAAAACAATACGAGATAAAAGTAAACGAAGAATTGTGCCTGGGCGATGACTGCGGCTGTAATCGTTTGTGCACCAGAATTTTCCGTTGTCCGGCGCTCACGTGGGATAAGACAAAAAAGAAAGCCGTGGTGGATGAAGTAATTTGTGCCGGATGCGGCGTATGCGCCGCGATTTGCCCGCAAAGCGCGATTATAAAAACGGAGGTTATCGCAAGTTGAAAAATCTTTTAGCAAAAGACCCCACAAATATTGTCATTACTGGCGTCGGTGGGCAGGGCAATGTTATGGCTTCGCGCGTGCTGGCGGGTATGTTGGTGGAGAAAGGTTTTTACGTGACCATCGGGGAAACCTTCGGCATGTCGCAGCGCGGCGGCTCGGTGATGAGCCACTTGCGAGTTTCTGAAAAATCGGCCTGGAGCCCGCAGATACCGCTGGGGCAGGCGGATATTATTGTCGCCCTGGAGCCGTCCGAAGCGCTACGGGTATTGTCGCGTTGGGGAAATCCCGATGTCGCGGTTTTATCCAACAACCGTGTGGTCTATCCCATTGGTGTCATCACAGGTGATTATGACTATCCATCCACTGAAAAAATAATAAATATTTTTGCCAAGCTTACAGCAAAAAGCTGGATGATTGACGCCACATCCATCGCGATGGAAATGGGTAATCCGGTTTTGAGCAACATTGTAATGATCGGCGCGCTGGCGAAGACAGCATTATTGCCAATTGATCGACGCGTTTTTGAAAAAGAAATAAACAAGAACGTTGCCGCGGAAAAACGCGGCGCAAACCTTGCGGCTTTTGACGCGGGCGCGAAAATGGTTTAAACTGCCCGTTGACGCAAGGAAATTAGTAAATAGATTAAACCCCGATGCCAATATAGAGGTGAAGAAATGCAAAATGTTTATTCCGCGGTAAAAGTTACGGAAAATGTTTACTGGGTCGGCGCCATTGATTGGGGCATCCGCGATTTTCACGGCTACACGACGCCTGAGGGCAGCACCTACAACGCCTATCTGATTATGGCCGATGATGTCACTTTGATTGATACCGTTAAAGCGCCGTTTAAAGACGAAATGCTTTCCCGCATCAAATCCGTTATTGATCCGTCAAAAATCAAATATATAATTTCCAACCATTCCGAAATGGATCATTCCGGCTGTCTTACCGAAGTAATCGACCTCATCAAGCCGGATAAAGTCTTTGCTTCGGCCATCGGCGTGAAAACACTTAAGGAGCTTTATCACGACCAGCATGAAATCATCGCGGTCAAAGACGGGGAAACTTTGAGTCTGGGCAACATGAACCTGACTTTTATGGAAACGCGCATGATTCACTGGCCGGATTCCATGTTTACCTATCTGGTCGAAGAGGAACTTTTGTTCTCTCAGGACGCTTTTGGAATGCATTTGGCGACACTCGAACGCTTTGATGATGAACTGCCGCAGCACACGCTGGAATTCGAAGCGGCCACTTATTACGCCAACATCGTTTTGCCTTATTCGGCAATTGTGCTCAAAACGCTGGAAAAGGTGGCCGCCACAGGCTGGAAGATAAAAATAATCGCCCCGGACCACGGCCCGATCTGGCGCAAAAATCTGGGCTGGATAATCGATCTTTATAAAAAATGGGCGGCGCAAAAACCCGTCAATAAAGCCGTTGTGATTTACGCGACAATGTGGCATTCCACGGAAAAGATGGCCCGCGCCATCAGTGAATCACTGGCGAAGGACGGCGTGAAAACCTGCCTTCTTTCCATGAATCATTTTCACCGCAGTCAGGCGGCATACGAGGTGTTGGAAGCGGGCGCTTTGGTGGTTGGCACTTCCACGCTCAATAATAATATGCTGCCGCAGATGGCCGATACGATGACTTATCTCAAAGGGCTGAAGCCCGCTAATCTGATCGGCGCGGCTTTTGGCTCTTTCGGCTGGAGCGGAGAAGGGGTGCGCGATCTCGAAGCGATATTAAAGGAAATGAAAGTGGAGATAGCGGCGCCCGCGCTTTCCATAAGAAACGCTCCCAACAAAGGAGCGCTGGAAATGTGTCAGGAGTTGGGAAAAACAATAGCGGCTGAGCTGAAAAAGAAACTGGCTTCTAGCTGAAATAAAAATCAGGAGGATGAAATGAAAAAGTATGTTTGCTCAATATGCGGTTATGTTTATGACCCTGATAAGGGTGACCCGGATGGAGGTATAGCGAAAGGTACGGCTTTTGAGGATTTGCCCGCTGATTGGGTATGTCCTGTTTGCGGCGCGTCTAAAGACGAATTCGCGCCGGAATAGAGAATAAATATCCGGTAAACAAACTCTAAAGGGGGGATACGCATGGACGAAAAAATTCGCAATGCCCTTAATCTGGCGTATGTGGGAGAAGCTAAAGCAGCCCTTCGTTTGAAAGTGTACGCGGAAAAGGCGGAAGCCGAAGGCTATAAGCAAATGGCCAAACTCTTTAAGGTTATTGCTTTTTCGGAAGAGATTCACGGCGCGCGCGCCTTGCGTGTGCTCAGGGAAATTAAGAGCACGGAGGAAAACCTGGCGGCCAGTTTTGAATCGGAAAAACAGGTGGCAGAAGTGGCTTATGATAAGTTTGTAAAGCTCGCGGAAGAAGCGGGCGACAAAGAAGCCCTTTTGCAGTTTAGCCAGAGCAAAGATGTGGAAGAGACGCACGCGAAGCTCTACAAGCAGGCAATGTCGCATTTTATGGAAGAGCGCGAAACGGATTACTACGTCTGCAAAGTCTGCGGCTATGTCGCCGACGGCACAATGCCTGATGAATGTCCGGTGTGCGGCGCCCCAAAAGAGCAGTTTGTCGCTTTTGATAAATAAGTAATAGCAAACTTTAATTTAAACGCGCTTTTTATCTGTGAGGTGAGAGTATGAAAATTCGTCGGATGATCACGGTTGTTTTTGTGGTTTTCGTTTTTTTTCTACCTTCTGCAATCTTAGCGCAGGAGCAAAAACCGGTCTGGGAAATAGGTTTCGGGGTGGGCGCGATTTACATTCCTGATTACCGCGGCTCTAACGAAGGCCGGGTTTACGCCCTGCCGTATCCTTACTTTATTTATCGCGGCGATATTATAAAGGTGGATCGCCAGACGATTTCCGGCAAAATCTTTAAAACCGACCGTGTTTTGCTGGACGTCAGTTTTTACGGCTCTGTTCCGGTGGACAGCGACAAGAATGACGCGCGCGCCGGCATGGAGGATCTGGATCCGTCCTTTGAAATCGGACCGGCACTGGACATAACTATCTGGAAAAACCATGAAAATAAATTTGCGCTAAAAGTAAACCTGCCCGTGCGCGCCGTATTTTCCACGGATTTTAAATCAGTAACTTACGAAGGATGGATAATCAGCCCGCGGCTCAATTTGGAAAAAGGCGACGTTATTCCCGGTACGGGTTTAAATCTGGGAGTTTCCGTGGGCCCCATTTTTGCCGATAATGGCTATCATGATTATTTCTACAGGGTGGAACCGGCTTACGCCACGCTGTGGCGGCCTGCCTATAACGCTAAGGGTGGCTACAGCGGCACAACTCTTACCGTGGGACTAAGCAAGGTATATAAAAGATTGAGAATGAATGCTTTCGTCAGCGCCGATTTTTTGCAGGGCGCGGTGATTGAAGACAGCCCGCTGGTAAAAAGAGAAACATCTCTCATGGGCGGTGTCAGCATTGCCTGGGTATTTTTCCAATCCAAGGACATGGTTACCGTCGATTATTAGCGGGCAACGGACAGGTGACTTAAGGAGCGAAAATGTTCATTCTTACGCGCTGGCTGATTATTACGGCGGCGATATTGCTGGCCTCCTGGCTGGTGCCCGGCATCACAGTGGAATCTGTCTGGACGGCGATTTTTGCGGCGGCCATTCTGGGCTTAATCAACACGTTCATCAAGCCGGTGCTGATTATTCTCACCTTGCCTTTGAATATTCTGACGCTGGGAATTTTTACTTTCTTCCTCAACGCTTTTCTGCTGAAGCTTGTCGCCTACCTCATTCGCGGCTTCGAAGTTAAAGGATTTCTTGCCGCTTTTCTGGGCGCTCTTATTATCAGCATTGTTAGCTGGCTGGCAAATCAGTTCATTGTCCGTCGTAAAATCGACAGACCGCAAAGGGCGGACTTAATTGATCTGGAAAAAGGAGATGACGGCAAATGGCGCCAGCCGTAGAGATGAATCTCACTCCGGCAATGAAGCAGTATGTGGAAATCAAGCAGAAATATCCCGACTGCATCTTGCTTTACCGCATGGGCGATTTTTATGAATTGTTTTTTGAAGACGCCCAAATTGCCGCTCCCGTTCTGGAAATCACCCTAACCTCGCGCAACAAAGGAAAAGAGGACAGCGTGCCGCTTTGCGGCTTTCCGTATCACGCTGTCGCGGGTTATATTGCCAAGCTGGTGGAAAAAGGGTTTAAGGTGGCGATCTGCGAGCAGGTGGAGGACCCGAAGCTCGCCAAAGGAATCGTCAAAAGGGAAGTAATCAGGGTGATTACTCCCGGGCTTGTTCTCGATGAAGAAAATCTGTCTGCGTCAGAAAACAATTATCTGGCCTGCGTCTTTGCCGATAAAAGCAACTACGGACTGGCCTTTTTGGATATCTCCACGGGTGAATTTCAGGTAAGCGAATTTTCCGACCGCGACGCGCTGCTTCTGGCCTGCACGGGCCTCGAATTCAAAGAAATGATTTTGCCCTTGTCTTTTGCCGACAAACTGTTGGTGGAAGGGCTCAAGGGGCAAATGCCTGCCGGTACAGTTAATAATTTGGCAGATGAATATTTCGCGGCGCAATCTTCGGTATCAATTCTGGAAGAAAATTTTACGGCTGAAGCGCTGGATGAGGCTGGCATCAGGGAAAAGCAGACGGCGGCGGTAGCCGCTGCCGCCATTTTGCGCTACGTGCAGGAAACGCAGAAAATCCGTCCGGGGCACATAACGAGCCTCAGGTGGTATAGCCCGCAGCATTATCTGGTGCTTGATGATACTGCCCGGCGAAATCTGGAATTGTTTGTTACCATTCAAGACAATTCTAAAGTGGGGTCTCTTTTTTTTCTGCTTAATGAAACTCTGACGCCCATGGGCGCGCGCCGCCTGCGCTGGTGGCTAAACTATCCGTTAGCTGACGCGCAAAAAATCCGCTGGCGCCTGGGCGCGGTGGCCGAGATTAAAGAAAATTATATCGCGCGGGTAAACCTGCGCAAAACGCTTACGAAAATTTATGATCTGGAGCGGCTGGCCGGCCGGGTCGCGCTGAAGCTGGCCACGCCCCGCGATTTAATCGCCCTTAAAACTTCTCTGGAAAACATTCCGGAAATAAAAAAAACACTGGGCGAATTTACAGCGCCCATGCTTCAGGAACTGCGCGTCGGACTTAAAGAGATGCCGGCAGTGGTGGACTTGATCGGGCGGGCAATCGCGGAAAACCCTCCAACGCGCACACAGGATGGTGGTTTTATCGCTGCCGGTTACGATGAGGAATTGGACAAGCTAAGATCAATCAGCCGTGACGGTAAAAAATGGATTGCCGCGCTGGAAAACACCGAGCGGCAGAAAAGCGGCATTAATTCCCTTAAGGTCGGCTTCAACAATGTTTTTGGTTACTATATTGAAGTTACCAAAGCCAACGCGCACCTGGTTCCTGATTCCTACATCAGAAAACAGACGCTGGTCAATGCCGAGCGCTATATCAATCAGGAATTGAAGGAATTCGAGCAGACAGTACTCAATGCCGAAGAAAAAATAAATCAGCGCGAGCAGGAATTGTTTGTCACGCTGCGCGATACAATCGGCGGTCATATCAGCGATATTCAAAAAAATTCATTTGTGCTGGCCGAACTTGACGCGCTTTGTGCGCTGGCCGAGGTGGCCGAGAAATACCGCTATGTCTGTCCGGAAATCAGCGATGACGATGTGCTTGAAATCAAGGACGGCCGCCATCCGGTGGTCGAAGCATCGCTGAAAAAAGAAGGCTTTGTACCCAACGATACGCTTTTGGACTTGCGGGAAAACAGATTGCTTATAATTACGGGCCCGAACATGGCCGGAAAATCAACCTATATCAGACAGGTCGCGCTGATTGTGTTGATGGCGCAGATGGGCGGTTTTGTTCCCGCTGCCCACGCGAAAATCGGCGTGGCGGATAAAATCTTCACGCGCATCGGCGCCTCCGACAGCCTGGTCAAAGGCCAGAGCACATTTATGGTGGAGATGACGGAAACCGCGCAAATTCTGAAAAATGCCACCGCGCGTTCCCTGGTGATCATCGATGAAGTCGGCCGGGGAACTTCAACTTTTGACGGTTTGAGCATCGCCTGGGCGGTGGCCGAATATATCCACGATTTGCACCAGACGGGCGTGCGCTCCCTGTTTGCCACGCACTACCATCAGCTAACGGATCTGGTCGCGACAAAAACCGGCGCGAAAAATTACAACATCGCTGTAAAAGAGTGGGGCGACAAAATTATTTTTCTGCGCAAGATTATGGAAGGCGGTACCAGCCGCAGTTACGGCATTGAAGTGGCGCGCATCGCCGGCGTGCCACAGGAGGTAATCAAGCGCGCCAAGGAAATCCTGCATAATCTGGAAAAAGGGGAATTCGATGAAATTGGCATGCCCCGGATAGCGCGCGGCGCGTCGGGCGGGAAAATGGCCAACCCGCAGTTGAATTTGTTTATGGAAAAAGAAGACGAAATTATATCGGAGTTGAGAAATATTGATATTTCCTCGTTGTCGCCGCTGGAGGCGCTAAATAAGATAAACGAGCTGAAAAATAAAATAAAGGATTAGCAGTTTTATTTATTTTTTAGTTTTGCGCCGAGATTTTCCGCCCAATCATTGATTTTCTGCCAGTCGCGCAGATCCCCCTCCGGCGTGCCGATAAAATATTTAATGATGAAAGCATCGATGAAATTGAGCCGGGAATAATCCAGTTTCCCCGCAAAAAATCCTGTGTCCACAAAAGAAAGTTCGCTTTGCAGGGGCTTGATATACGAAGCGGCTTTCGCGCGGTTTTGTTCGTTATCTTCACGCAAAATCATACAGACGATAAAACAGGCCACGGGAATGTTTTTCAACTCTTCCTTGTTGGTTTTGATAAAAGCCATGAATTCCGGCAACACCGCGCCGCGCCGGATGGCGCTGCCCAGAATAACGGCCTGATAATCTTTCAGGTTCACAGCTTTTTTCACCGGTTTCACATCAACAGCGGCTCCGCCTGCGGCCAGTTTTTTGCCTATGGCTTGGGCAACTTCGATGGTGGATCCGGCACGCGTGGCGTACACAACCAATATTTTGACTGCCGAATTCTGCGTGCCGTATGAGGTTTCCGGCAATTCCAGATCCGACGCGGAGCGCGTAGCCGCGGGCATTGTTAATACTGCAGCGGAAAAAGAAATAAGAAAAAGCAGAGGCAACAAGTAATTGTTGCGGCAATTTTTGACGGCAGCACCTTTTTGTGACAAAGCGTTTTTCATAGCCTGGAATTATAAACTATTTTTGCTTAAAAGAAAAGAACGGGAGAGCAGAAGCTCTCCCGTTCGCGGAAAGGAGGTAGAGTTACACAGAAGGGTTTGTTAACGCATTCCCGGGCCTCTTTTGCCGCCGCGCGGGCCAAAGCCTGATTTATTTCCCCAACCGTAGGCGGCTATTTTTTCTTTCTGCTCGGCGGTTAAAACCTTGTTCATTTCCAGGCGAAACGCGGTTTGTTTATCTTCCAGCTGATCGCGCAGCAATCTTGTTTCTTTTTGTTTGGCCTCGATTTTTTTCTTGTCAGGATCAGACTGTGACCAGAGCCTGCGTAATTCCACTCTTTTATCTTCCATTTTTTCCCTGATCGGTTTTATGTCTTTCTGATAAGCCAAGTGCATCGCTTCGATTTTGGTTTTTTGTTCATCGGTAAGATCCAACCTGCTCATTGCGGGCTGACTGCAATAGCTGCGGCTTGTAGCGTCAGGGTTACCATATCTTGGCTTTTGACTTTTTCCTTCACGCGGGCCAAAGGCAAAAGAAGGCGAGACTAAAAGTAAGCCCAGACCGATTGCCATCACTGTTAACATTAGTTTTTTCATAATTATTCTCCTTAAAATGGTTTTTCGTTTTATTTTACCTGATTTAGAGCAAGCGGTGTGCCACTATTTCGATTGTTTTGTAAGTAATTGTAATAATGATATTTATTAAAATATAAATTGAATAAATTTCACACTTATGGGTAATATGTAGCCATCTAAAATATCCATGTGGATAACATTTATCCGCAAATAAATGGAATACTTTTGGCAATGATTAAAGGCAGAAAAAAAATCCGTTTTGATATTTCTCTCTGGGTGGTCATCAGCGCTGTTGCCGTTTTGATTGTTATCACCACCGTTATGGCGATGGCGCAGCTAGAGCGGCAGAAAGAAAAGGCCGTGGAGATTTTTGTGGAAAAAGGCGACCACGCTGATCCGGTCATTCGAGTCGGGATTGCAAGACGCTGCTGATGAAAAAAGCCGCGTTTTTAACATGCAAAGATTGCTTATCGCCACGGCCCAGCAGCCGGACATTGATTATATAATTATTACCGGAAATAAGGGAAACATCATCGCGGATAGCGACCCTTCGATGATTGGGCAGAAATACGGTTTGGATCTGGATACCACACAAATCGCGCAAAGCACAGAAATCAGATGGCGGCAAAGCGCCAATCCGCAGGGAGCTGATACTTTTGAAGTGTACCGCGGTTTGTTTCCTCTTTTATTCGGCAGGTAAGGAAAAGGCAAAAAAAGCAGCCGGAAAATTTGATGGTCTACGTCGGCTTTAACATGGAGAAGATTGAAAAAGCCGCTGCCGTTGATACGCGCAACACGATTATCAGGATAATCGTTCTTTTGCTTGTCGGTTCTTTGGCTATTGTTTCTCTTTTTCTGGTACAGGCCTATCGTTTAACACGCAGCACGCTTTCCCGCATGCAGGCATTTTCCGAAACTTTGGTGAAGAATATGCCCATCGGCCTTATTGCTTTTGACGACGCGGGGAAAATAATCAGCTGCAATGAAAAAGCGCGGGAAATGATGAATTGTTTTTCCGCCAATATTTCAGGTGAAAAGGGAACAATTATTTTGCCTGCCCCTCTGAAATCTTTGTTGGCTGAGTTACCTGAAAAAGGCGGCCTAATGGAGAGCGATATTGACATCGATGCTCCCGGCGATAAAAAGCAAAAATGGGAAGCGGTTGCTGCGGGATTAATTGATGAAGACGCTTCTGTTGGTAAAATATTGCTTATGCGCGATGTCACGCAAATCCGCGAACTGGAAAAGGAAGTGGCGCGAAGCCGGCATCTTACGTCCATCAGTTCGCTTGCCGCCGGCGTGGCGCATGAAATCAGAAATCCGCTCAGTTCCATCAAGGGATTTGCCATTTATTTGAAAGAAAGATTGCAGGCGGACAGCGAAGACAAAAAAACGGCGGACATTATTGTTGACGAAGTGGAACGATTAAACCGCGTCATTACGCAGCTCATTGAATTTGCCCGTCCCATGGAATTAAAGAAGGAGAAAACCCGTATTTCAGATTTGGTTGGCCACGCGCTGAAGTTAATCGAAGGCGAGGCGCAAAAAAATAATATTCAAATAAATGTTTCTCCGGAGAACAATGAACTTTTTGCGGAAGTTGATCCGGACAAAGTAAAGCAGGTTTTGCTAAACATCTTTTTAAACGCTCTGGCGTCAATGAAAAACGGCGGCAGTCTCGATATAAATATTTTTGAGGAAAAAGAAAATGTTGAAGTTGCAGTCCAAGATACGGGAACAGGTATAGGGGAGAAAGACCTGCCACGCATTTACGATCCTTATTTTACCTCCAAGCCGGCGGGAACTGGGTTAGGGCTGGCAGTAGTCCAAAAAATAATGGAAGCTCATGGCGGAAAAGTATCCGTGGAAAGCGCCAAGGAAAAAGGGACAAAAGTATCTTTATATTTTCCGCGTTAAGTAAAAGTATAATTATGAGGTGCGACGATGAAGGTTGAACAGGCAATTTTGGTTGTGGATGATGATTCCGCCCACCGGACAATGCTCAAAAAACTGTTAGGCGGCTGGGGCTATAAAGTATCTGACGCGGATGACGGATCTGTCGCGATCGAAATGGTCAGACAAAAATCTTTTGACCTGATATTAATGGATATTCGCATGCTCAATGTTTCCGGTATTGAAGCGTTGGAGCAAATCAAAATAATCAATCCGGAAATTCCGGTAATTATTATGACTGCGTATGCCTCGGTGGAAACAGCGGTAAGCGCCCTGAAAAAAGGAGCCTATGATTATCTGACCAAGCCGCTGGATTTTGACGAGCTGAAAATTACGATCGAACGCGCCACCGAGCACAATCGGCTGAAAAAAGAAAATGAATATCTGAAAAGCAGGTTAGGCGAGCAGTTTGACCGGCAAAACCTTATTGGTCAGAGCAAAGAGATGGCAAAACTTCTGGAAACTGTGGCGCAGGTTGCTCCCACAGAAGCCACAGTTTTGATCGCGGGTGAATCCGGAACGGGCAAAGAAATGATTGCCAACGCGATTCATTATAACTCTCTGCGCAAAAGCGCGCCTTTCATAAAAATTAACTGCGCGGCGCTTACGGAAACACTGCTGGAATCGGAGCTTTTCGGGCACGAGAAAGGCTCGTTCACCGGAGCGGAACGGCGGCGCGAAGGCAAATTTGTTCAGGCGCACGGCGGCAGCCTGTTTCTTGATGAAGTAAGCGAAATGTCCAAAGCGATGCAGGTGAAGCTTTTGCGCGTATTGCAGGAAAGGGAAGTAACGCGTGTGGGCGGTTCGGAACTTATTAAAGTTGACGTGCGCGTGATTGCCGCTTCCAATAAAGATTTAAAAGAAGAGATTCAGAAAGGAAACTTCCGGGAAGATTTGTTTTACCGGCTCAATGTCGTTTCTTTAAATGTTCCTCCGCTGCGTCAAAGAAAAGAGGATATTCCCATACTGGCGCAGCATTTTCTGAAACATTTTTCCGAACGCAATAATAAGAACATTCAGGGATACACTCCGCGCGCGATGCAAAAAATTATGGCGTATGGCTGGCCGGGAAATATTCGTGAATTAATGAATGCCGCGGAAAGGGCGGTAGTTCTGGCACGCACGGATTTACTTGATGCCGAAGAGATAGCGCTGATTATGGAAGACCGCGCTTTTTGTGTTGGCGCGGTTGAATCTGATCAGCCGCCGAAAAATCTGTCTTTGGAAGATGTGGAGAAAAAAAGCATCCTTGACGCGCTTGCCACCTGCGGCGGCAACAAAAGTGAAGCGGCGCGCCGTCTGGGAATCACCCGCAAAACATTGCGCGCCAAGTTGCAGAAGTATCAGGCCGAATAATAATCTTCGCCATTTTTAAATATTTTTAGCCAGCCAGTCGCCAATCTCGCTGGTGGACATGCCCATCTTGCCGGCATCAAGGCTTTTAAGTTTGCCGCTTTCGAGCAGTTTTATTACCGCCGCTTCCACTCTTTTACCGGCTTTGTCTTCTCCCAGTGTTTCCAGCATCATGCCGCCCGCGCAGATGGCGGCCAGCGGATTAATCACGTTTTGCCCCGTGTATTTAGGTGCGGAGCCGCCGATCGGCTCGAACATGGAAACGCCTTCCGGGTTGATATTGCCGCCCGCGGCAATGCCCATGCCGCCTTGAATCATCGCGCCCAAATCGGTGATAATATCGCCGAACATATTGTCGGTAACGATAACATCGAACCATTCCGGATTTTTCACCATCCACATGCAGGTGGCATCCACGTGCGCGTAATCTGTTTTGATATCCGGATAATCTTTGGCCAGTTCATGAAAAGTGCGCTCCCAAAGATCAAATGCGTAGGTCAAAACATTTGTCTTGCCGCACAGAGTGAGCTTTTTTGCCTTGTTGCGTTTTTGGGCGTATTTAAAAGCGTAGCGCAGGCAGCGCTCCACTCCTTTTCGGGTGTTAATGGATTCCTGTGTGGCAACTTCATCAGGCGTGCCTTTTTTCAAGACTCCGCCCGCGCCCGTATAGAGTCCTTCCGTGTTTTCCCGCACGACGACAAAATCGATATCCTTGGGGCGCTTGTCTTTGAGCGGACAGGGGACGTTCGGGTAAAGTTTTACGGGACGCAGATTGATATATTGATCAAGTTCAAAACGCAGGCGCAAAAGCAGCCCTTTTTCCAGAATACCCGGTTTGACATCGGGATGGCCGATAGCGCCCAGATAAATAGCGTTAAATTTTTTTAGCTCTTCCAAAACGGAATCAGGCAGAATCTCACCCGTTTTTTTATAGCGTTCGCCGCCCAGGTCGTAATGGACTAAATCGTATTTCAAAGATTGGGCTTCCGCGACGGCTTTAACAACTTTTAATCCTTCGGCAATAACTTCAGGCCCCGTTCCGTCTCCGGGGATAACGGCTATTTTATATGATTTTGCTGTGCTCACGAAAACCTCCTGTCAATTATTTATGTAAAAAATAAAGAAAACCGTGCCAGAAGCGCAAAGAGTGGAATTTATTAGCGCAATGAACTTCTGAAGTCAACGTCAAAAGACAAAACCATTAACTTTAATAAGTTTGAAGAGTGGAATTATTTTTGAAGAAAAATATAAACAACCTAAAATATTATATATAAATATCGCAATATTATAACTGTCATTGGCTATCGGTAAACCCCCAAGCTACCTTAATGTTTGCATGAAAACGCAAAGAATGTTAATCAATAAAGCCGGAATGTTTATATCAAGAGACACATCGATTTTCGTTGGAATAATTAAGAATTTTTTGAGATTGCGGAGGCGAATATGGGAGAAGGAATTAACGATTACACGAAAAACATCGTTGATTTGCGGCGTCACATGTGGATGGACGGTGTGGAAGAGGAATTACGGCGCCTGATCTGGCAGATTGCCGTGGTCGGAAAATATATCTCGGCGAAAATTCATGAAGCCAACCGCAAGCTTGCCGGTTCTAAAAATATATACGGGGAAGATCAGCTATCCCTGGATCGCGCCACCGATGAAATAATGAAAAACCAGCTTCAGTATTCCGGTTTTGTGCGGGAGTACGCCTCAGAAGAACTCAGAGAAATCACCAAAATAGGCTCCGGTAAGGAGAAATATATTGTGGCTGCCGATCCGTTGGACGGGTCATCGCTGGTGGATACAAATCTGGCTATCGGCACGATTATCGGCATTCATAAAGAATCCATTCTGGATACAGGCAGAAACACGATGGCGGCGGCGCTTTATATCACTTACGGTCCGCTAATCACGATGATATATTCCGCGGGTAATGGCGCGCACGAGTTTGTTTTAAACCGCGAAGGAGAATACGTGCTGGCGCAGGATAATATTAAAATGAAAGAAAAGGGCTCGATTTTTTCACCTGGCGGATTGCGCCGAGACTGGGTGCCTGGGCATCAGAAATTTATCGAGCATCTGGAAAAAGAAGGATACAAACTGCGCTACAGCGGCGGTTTTGTTCCCGATATAAATCAGTTGCTGATAAAAAGAGGCGGCATCTTTACTTATCCAGCGTTGCTCAAATCGCCGCGGGGGAAATTAAGGCTTTTATTTGAATTACAGCCCATGGCTTTTATCGTCGAACAGGCAGGCGGTATGGCCACAAACGGCAAGGAGGATATTCTTTCCTTAAAAGTAGAAAGCATCAATGATTGTTCACCTGTTTACATCGGCAGCCGCGCGGAAGTAGAATTGGCGAAACAATTTCTGGTTTGATTGTTTAATTTTGTTTTCATCTTGAATTAATCCGCGGCGGATAGCAGCGCGCCGAAAAACAGGACTATATGATATGATTTATGAAAGTAACCCGGCCAAAATCACAGACAGTTTTTATTGTCTGGGGCCGTCCGCCGTTCCTTCATATTTGCTGGATGGCGAGCACCCAATAATTTTTGACGCGGGAATATATGTTTTCGGCGAGCATTACCGGCAGGAAATAATAAAACTGATGGGAGAGAGGAGCCCGGAGTATCTTTTTTTGAGCCATGTGCATTTTGATCATTGCGGAGCCGCGGGTTTGCTCAAAAGGGTTATGCCTGAACTCAAGATTGCCGCTTCACGGGAGGCGAGCGAAATAATTGAAAAACCCTCCGCCGTCAAGCTGATTAAAAGGCTCAATACAAGCGCGCCGGACGGGAAAGTTTATTTTGAACCTTTTTCTGTCGAGAGGGTGCTGAAAGAGGGCGAGATAGTGGAGGTGGCGCAAAATCTCCATGTGGAAATAATTAAAACCCCCGGCCACACGCGGGATATGCTGAGCTTTTATATACCCCAGCAGAAGATATTGATTCCATCTGAATCAGTTGGCGTGCCGGGTTTGGACGAATACATTTTCAGCGAATTTTTGACAGATTATCACATATATCTGGATTCACTGAAGAAACTGGCCGGCTATGATGTGGAAATTCTGGTGCTCGCGCACGGTTATTATTATACGGGAGATGACGCCAGAAGCTATATGCCGCGCGCGATTGAATATACAAAAAGATTTCGTGAGAAAATCGAAAATCTGCTGAAGTCGCATGGCAGTGATTATGAAAAGATCGCCGCTATTATAAAAGAAGAAGAATACGACCCTATCCCCGGCGACAAACAGCCGCGGGAAGCGTATTTGATTAATCTGAACGCGAAAATTAAGGCGATTGAAAAGATTTTAAATTAGTAATCATTAACATAACATCGAAGGAGCGTTTATGATTTTTGAAAATAAAGACCAGTTAAAAGAAAAATGCGCGAAAATAATAGAAGTGGATAGCCAGGATGTCAGCATATTAGATGAATCAAAACTCAGAAAAAAGCTGATTGATGATTTAATTTACACAATAGTATTCAGCGCGGATAAAGCGACAAAGGAGGCGGCCTGCTGGATTGTCCGCCGCGCCGCGCGCGCTTTGGGGATTTATTCGGCTTCCACCCAATCTCTTTATGAGGCAATGGGGCGCAAAGAAGTTTCTGGTTTTTCCGTGCCCGCGATTAATATCCGGATGATCACCTATGATACGGCGCAGGCCATATTTCGCGCGGCGATGAAAGCGAAAGCGGGACCGGTAATTTTTGAGATTGCGCGCTCGGAAATAGATTATACTTTTCAGAAGCCTTTAGAGTATATGTGCGCCATAAAATCCGCCGCGATAAAAACCGGTTATCAGGGGCCGATATTTGTGCAAGGTGACCATTTTCAGATCAACGCGAAGAAATACGCCGCCGACGCGACAAAAGAAACACAAACCGTAAAGAATTTAATCTGGGAGGCGATTGACGCCGGTTTTTATAACATAGATATTGATACCTCCACACTGGTTGATTTATCCAAAGCGACAATCAAAGAACAGCAGGAAACAAATTACAGGTTGGCCGCGGAGCTAACCACTATGATCAGGGATTTAGAGCCGGATGGGATTACTGTTTCCGTCGGCGGCGAAATCGGCGAAGTGGGCGGCAAAAACAGCACGGTGGAAGAACTGGAAGCTTTCATGGAAGGCTATCTGGAAACGCTGAAAGAACATGGGCCCTCGCTTAAGGGTATTAGCAAAATAAGCGTGCAGACGGGGACAACGCACGGCGGAGTTCCTTTGGCCGATGGCACGGTGGCAGAAGTAAAAATTGATTTTGATGTTTTGCAGAAATTATCAGAAGTCGCGCGCGCGAAATATGGATTGGCGGGCGCCGTGCAGCATGGCGCTTCGACGCTGCCGGATGAAGCTTTTGACAGATTTCCCGCGGTGGAAACGGCAGAAGTTCATTTAGCCACCGGTTTCCAGAACATGGTTTACGACAGCTCTGCATTTCCCGATGATTTACGCGAAAAGATATATCAATATCTTAAAACCAATTTCAAGGACGAGCAAAAAGAGAAAGATACAGAAGAGCAGTTTATCTACAAAACACGTAAAAAAGGATTTGGTCCTTTTAAACTGGAACTCTGGCATCTTCCCGCGAAAACGCGTGATAAACTGGGCGTGGAGATGGAAAAGCAATTTTCTTTTTTGTTTGACAAGCTGAAGATCGCGGGAAAACAGGATGTGGTGAAAAAATACATCAGCGCGGTTGAAGTGCCTCTGGAATTGCCCGCGGCTTTTAAAAGTTAGAATTAAAAGTCCTTATAATCATTCCGGCGAAGAGACTGTGACAAATTCCTTATTTGTCAGTGCGAATCCCGACTTGTCGGGATGTGGCAATCTAAATGTATTTATGGACTTGTGAGATTGTTTCCCGATCAGGAACTCCGGCAGCCCTGCCCGGCGTATGCCTGGGCATGCCGGATGCGCCGGGCAAGCTGTTCACTACTTTAACTCTCAAAGACATTGCAACACAGTAATTAATTCTCACTGAGCCAGGTGACTACATAATCCAAAGATTTATCTTTTGGGGCGTGAGGTATAATTTTCCATGCGCCCGGCAGCGTCAATTCACGCGCCGTAATTTCAAAATGGCTCATCGCTATTCCCATGTCGATATCCTGCAGATGAGATATCCCCAGTATTTTGTATTGGCGCGAGCGCTCTACAAAGAAATGAAAAATATTATTTTTTGAATCATATAAAACCCGCCAGGGCTGTTTGTTGGAAGCAGACGGCGCGAGGCGCATATTCTCCAGTGCTTCACGGTATTTGCCAATGGTATTTTCGGAAAGGGGGTGGGAAAAATCATCGATAAAGAAAATATCCGCCCACGGTTTTCGCTGATCAGAGCCGGCGAAGCGGCGCATGATTTTTTCAGTAAGCGATTTTTCATTCGCCGGGTATCCCAATGGTGTTACCGCGGGCATCAGCTCGCCTTTTTTCAAGCCTGCGGACAGGGCAAAAGCGCCGGACTGAAATGTGCCGCCCAGCCAGCAGGTTCCCAGTCCCAGTGCTGTCGCCTTAAGAATTACTATCTCCATGCAGTAACCGTAATCTTGCATAGCCATGGGGCCGGGTTTAATTATTCCCGCCACAAAATTACGCGCGCCTCTGATTGTGCCGTAAGTGCCCATTTTTTTCCATTGGGCGGGGCTGATAGCTTCCATGCTAATCAGTTTGAATTTTGGCTTGTTGCCGAAAGGCCCTTCGTGCACAGCGCTTAGTATTGATTCAAGCTGCTGCCGGATACTTTCTTCTATCGGTTTGTCTGAATATGTTCGGCAGGATACGCGTTTTTTGATAACATCGCTCAGTGTCTGCATAAGTTAATCCTTCCTAAAAAATATTGTTGGCAAATGCGTTAAGTAGAGGTAATATTACTATAAATCAGTACATCGCGCAAAAATAGTTTGATTCGAAGGAGAAAGTAATGAAACTGGCCGGCGTCGAAGAAATGCGGTTTATGGATCGCTACTGTATCGAAACTTTGGGTATTGCAGAGGAAATACTCATGGAAAACGCCGCACTGGCCTCGGTGTCTTTAATACGCAATGAAATCGGCATCATCGGCAAGAAATTTGTTATTTTCTGCGGCACAGGCAATAACGGTGGCGACGGCCTGGCCGTGGCACGGCTTATTCATTCCGGCGGCGGTCAGGTAAAAGTATTTTTGCTGGGAGACAAAGCCAAGTTTAAAGGAGCCGCGCGCACCAACATGGCTATATTGGAAAAACTGCCCGTGGAAGTATTTCCGCTTCGAAGCGCTGCGGCGGCAAAAAAAGATGTAGCCCATTGTGATTTGATTATTGACGCGATATTCGGCACGGGGCTCGACCGCCCGGTCACGGGGCTGGCCGCGGAAGTAATCGCGCTCATAAATAATAGCAATAGGAAAAGCAAAAAGAAAGTTTTGTCGCTCGACATCCCCTCCGGTGTCAACGGCGATACCGGTGAGATTATGGGAACGGCGGTAAAAGCCGATTACACCGTAACTTTCGGCCTGCCGAAAATCGGCAATATGCTTTATCCCGGATATGAGCTATGTGGCGCTCTTTTTGTCACGCATATTTCTTTTCCTCCCTCGCTTACGCAAAAAAGCGATTTAAAAGTTGCGACCAATGATTATGTGCCTCTGCCCAAAAGATCCGCTCAGGCGTACAAAGGTTCCGTGGGCGATGTTTTGTTTATCGCCGGCGCCGCCAGCTATTACGGCGCGCCTTACTTTGCGGCGATGTCCTTTATGAAATCCGGCGGCGGCTACGCCAGGCTTGCCGCGCCGAAATCCATGATCGGCAAACTCGCAATAAAAGGCCGCGAGATTGTTTACCTGCCGCAGGAAGAAACAGCCGCTAAAAGCATTGCTCTGAGCAATAAAAAGAATTTGCTTGCCGCCGCGGCAAAGGTGGACATGGTGGTGATCGGCCCGGGGCTTTCGCTTGATGAGGAAACAAAGCAACTGGTCAGGCAATTGTGCGCGGAAATCAAAAAACCATTACTTATCGACGGCGATGGGCTTACCGCCATTGCGGAAGATACAGGCATTTTGCAAAACAGAAAAGCAGCGACAATTCTCACGCCGCATCTGGGAGAAATGGCAAGATTAACCAAAAAATCTTCTGCTGAAATTGATAAGAATAAAATTCCTATTTTGCAGGAAGCGGCAAGAAAGCTGAACAGCATTATTGTCTTGAAAGGTGCGCATTCCTTGATTGGTTATCCGGATGGCAATGTTTTTGTCAATCTAACCGGCAACGCGGGTATGGCTACCGCAGGCGCAGGCGATGTGCTTACGGGCTGTATCGCGGCGATGTATGGCTTGAGATTAAAACCTCACGAGGCAACGCGCAAAGGCGTATTCCTGCACGGCTTGGCGGGTGACTTGGCCGCCGCTAAAAAAGGAATGGACGGCATCACGGCACGCGATATTATGGAATATCTGCCCCTTGCGTTAAAAAAAGACCGCGCGGGTGAAGTGGAGGATAAATATTATGCTCCGCCGGTAATTTTATAGGAGCAATTAATTTAGCTGGTCTGGAGGTTAAAATTTAAATCTTTAAGGAGGGCCAAATGAGAAATTATATTAACATATTATTTTGTGTCATTCTTTTGATTTCCGGCTGCGCGACAAGCCAGACAACCGGAGATACAAGCGCCCCGTCCGGAGGCAAAGGTGAGTACAAGGGCATTTCCTATATAAGCGGCGGCATTGGTTTGGATGAGCGCGAAAGGCTAACCAGCATTGGTAAAAACTACAGCCTGAAGCTTGTATTCGCGGTGAAAAGCAGGGAATACCTTTCCGATGTCCGTGTAAAAATTCTGGATAACAGCGGCAAAAAGGTTCTTGACGCTGTTTCGGAAGGCCCCTGGTTTTATGCTGATTTGCCGACGGGAAAATACACGGTCAGCGCGTCTCTATCCGGCAGAGAAAAACAAAGCATAGCAAATATTGTTAAGGGGCAGACGCAAACCACCCTTCGCTTTTACTGGGATTAATGGAGCAGGAAGAATATCAGGAATAATTATTTTGTTTCTGCTCTATGCAAAATGAATTACCCTAGTTGTTGTGTTCTTCCTGAAATGCTTGGTTGAGTTATTTTAAGAACAATGCAAGGTTACAAACGGCAATGTTTTTAATAATGTTGTACCGCTAAAAAAATACAAGTCTATTTGAAAATTAAAACATGTCTGAAATACCCAAAATAATACCCACAGTATTAGCCGATAGGATTATGCACGCATGCGAGGGCGCAGGAATCGGCCTTTTTTATCTTCCAATCGAGATGGAATTTGAAAATAGTATCGATATCGACCGTCTGGTAAAAGCGGCAGACCTTCTTATGGATACGCACCCGGTTCTGGGCTGCCGGTTTATCGTTAACCGCAAACAGCCCTATTGGGAAAGGTTTGATAACAAATCGAGGAGCGTTTTGAAGATTGCCTCATCGGCGGCTGAATATACCGAGTGGCTGACAGAAAGAATAGATGTCGAAAAATCTCCGCCTTTCGCGATTTACATATTGCGACAAGGCGTCGGAGACCGGATGTGTCTCAAGGTGCAGCACCAGGTAGCCGACTCAGGAGGCTCTTTAGAAATTTGTTACAAACTGGCCTCGATTTATCGAAAGCTTAAAACTGAACCTGATTGGGAGCCCATACCAAATCTTTTGGCATCCAGGGGATATGATCAACTTATAAGGCGGATTCCTTGGTACGCATGGCCAAAGATTGTCTGGAATTTTTTCAAATACCATGTACGCACGGTCATTCCGTACATGAGCCATTCTATTCAAGTAACGGGAAAGCCGCCGTTTAAGCCTTCGTTTGAAGTGCTCCACTTTAAGCCCGAGAGAGTTTTGCAAATCAGCGAACATGGGCGCGCGCACGGCGCGACTCTCAATGACATGTTAATCACAGCGATGATAAGAGCGCAAGCCGCGGTAAAAAAGAAGGAAGACCGAGCCGCTTATCGGCTTCTGACTACAATTGATTTCCGCAAATGGTATTTGCCGGAAAAACGTGCCGAAGACTTCTGCAATCTGAGCGGCTACGTCTATATCAACTTGGGCAAAAAGCTTGGAGATAGCTTCGACCAAACACTATCGGTTATCAGTGCCGATACGCGTTGCCAGAAAGAGGACTTTTACGGACTTCACGACGTCATCATCCTCCTTTTCGCCAATTCTTTGGCTTACAATAATCTAAAGAAGGTGTTGGTGTCTCTCGCAGCTTTTCTTTCAACGAATACAAACATGATGAATATCTTGACAAACCTCGGGCCGATGAACGAGGACGAGCTGATTTTCGATGAAAATCCTCTAAGGGCTTGGGTGCTTCCCCCGGCTGTCTTCCCACCGATTTTAGGTGTCGGAATTAGCGGATATGGAGGAGGACTGACGCTTGCGACGTCGATTTACGATTGCGACCACGAAATGGTCAAAGAACTCTTTAAAAAAATAGAAGCTGAGCTGTCTGTATAAAACATTATTGGGATCATTAAATATAAGTTTTTCTTTGCAGCATTAGATACTTCCTGAAATCAATAAATCATCAACCCCTGCACCTATTCAAGACTTCGAATTAAAATCATCGTTTATTGGTAATGTAATAAATTGTGAAAGAATGTTTAGAAAATAGAGAAATCAATAGAATAAAAAGATAATAAGAGAAAATAGTAAATCTTTTATTTTCTGTTAGTTACGAGAAATTAGACCCAGAATCAATGGTTTAATTTTTTTGTATTTTTAGCTTTCCTAATCCGTGTGCCGCGCGTTCGACTCGCGCAAGGGGCACCAGCTATTTTGATATCTTTGATAAGGACTTTTAGCGGTCATGCCGGCAAGAAAAAACGGGCATCAAGTTGATTAAAAAAGCAAGGAAAGAATGTTTTGCGGCAGCTAATATATCATTGATGTCATTGGTTTTCCCGATACACGGACTGAATGCGGGAAGTTGCCAGGCAAGAGGAATAAACCATTTTTTAAATATTTAAGCAGATAGAAATCAAATGACGCCGATAATGCCTATTTTGGGGTCTTTTTTATTGCTCCTGATTGATATGTTTGATCGCACTATAAAGAAAGCGGACCATTTCTTTGCTTACCTTTCTGGATTTAACAAGGTGACCCATTTCCTTCTCCATTTTGAAGTAATCCATCCGCGGTCTATATGGACGTTGCATTAGCAATATATCATATATATTGGCGACGGAAATGATTTGCGTGACGGTGGAAAGATCATCTTTTATAAGTCCATCGGGGTAGCCGCTGCCGTCGAGTTGTTCATGGTGATGGCGTATAGGATCCAAAAGGTGCGCATATGATTTTAAGTGCGAAAGAAGTATCTCGCTAATAAGCGGATGATTTCTTATTGTATCTAATTCATCAACTGTAATCCTGCCTGATCTTAAAAGAACATTATACTTGATGCCAATTTTCCCTATATCATGCAGCAATGATGACTGCTTAAGGATTTTACGGTCAGCTTCCGGCAAGCCCATTAATACTCCCATTTTTTGTGCGTACCTGCTGACGCGGCCACAATGGCCCCTGGAATAAGGATCTCTTGCTTCCACGGCCTGCGCCAAAGCTACCAATGTTTCAAATAAGGTTTGTTCCGCACGATCATCTACACTTGCGCTTTCAAAAGCTAAGGCAATTTGCTGGCTTAACCTCACTATTACGGACAGATGCTCCTTGGGGAAGTTGTCTAAATTTTTCCAATACATGTTTCCGCTTAAACAAAGCATGCCTAAAAAGTTATCATTAAAAATTAAAGGCGAAAATGCTGCAAGTGGAGAAAATACGGCGGCAGGGTTGTCACTTTTTTCTGACTCGGTTGGCAGTAAAGAAACTTTTTGTTTATTTAAGTGTTCAAGGCATAATTGTGCGGCAGATGTAAGTTGCTCGGGGGTAACTGCCTTATCATTGCTCGTCCAATATTTTAATATATATCGACCATCTTGGGCAGAAAATATAGCCGCATGGCGTGCACCAAGTGCCTCTCTTAAATTTTCAAGTACTACCTGCATTAACTTGGCAAACCTATTTTGTGCGGAAAGAATATTGCTGATCTTCACCGCGCTGTCGTTAATTATTTCAATGGCCTGCTTATGATGGTCCCCCTTATTTGCGTTGGTGCGTTTTATGATTGTGAGAAAAGATTTGGCAAGATCGGCAATTTCGCTATCACCTTTGGCTAATTCCAGCATAACCTTTTCATCTGCTTCATTTATTGAATGTAGTACTGATTTGCTTACAGTCTTTGTCAGTAAAGAAGCTTTTTTTAAAGTAATATGCGTGATTAAGAACCCGCAGAGAATTATTATTCCGACAATAACCAGGATAATGCTGAAACTGATATTGAATATATTAATAGATTTTTGAGTTTGGTCGAGATATACATACACATAATAAAGGATAATTAATGGAACCAGGGCGACAAAAACAAAAACAATAGAAAATTTACGTATTAATGATTTTGATTTTATATCTGTCATTTTCTCTTCCTAAAAAAATCTAATGATCTTATACAATAGCTTTAGCGGCCGCTTTCATTTATTTCCATAATTACCTCAGCGCGTCATTTTCGCGCGTTCTGAGTATATATTAATTTTGTAATTTTACCCGGTTTTTTATTTTTATGAACCTGTCTAAAAGGATAGGTAGCCGCGTTTTGTACAGTTGCCAATAATAAAATTCACATCTTGCTGAGAATCCCTCACGCATAATGTCTTATTAAAAAAGCGCATTATAGTTTATCTTTGCGGCTGCGATTTTTGGCGTTTTCACTGTTTTCTTCAGGATAGGCGGCTTTTCTGTCGTGATATGACACCAGCTTTACCGTATAATATCATATATTATTAATCATTTGCAGCGATATCGGCTTATTTGCGCCATACCTGTACTTTCGCACAGTTGTTTTTAAAATAATATATATATATAAAAATCAAAAAACCGTTAAGAGGTTAAGGATAAAGTATAGGGGTAATTTTAAATGACTAAGCTAGGTAATAATTATGGGCTTATCTGAAGACGTAAGAAATTATTGTAATAATAAGTATGTTGACCCTGCCCGCAAAACGGGGAACAATACTATAAAAATCAGATGTGGAGATGTTCATACCGCTTTAAATTATCGTAATAGATATCCCCTTGTCTGCTCAGCATTAGGTTCATATATATTTGAAGAAATCTCTAAAGTGAGGAGAATATCTATAGCTGGTCCTTTAAACGGATCAAATACTGAATTTACTTTTGAAATCTTGAAATAAATGGCAAATGAAATTGATCCTACAGAAGAGATGGTCAGTTTTAAGGAATTGCTAATGTCAGAAGTGATTCAATCAGAAGCACTCATCAACTTCCTGTAATCAATAAAACATAGATATCGATTAATATGCTTTACTTCAATCCGCGATCAGCAAAAATTAGTCATTGACATTTCTCAAGACAGGTCTAGAATATCGTCAATCTAAAATAAGGCAACGTTAATAGTTTAGCAGCTATTCCCTGGACAATTTTTATAAGGGTGGTGCCATGCATGAAGACGTTATTGAAACCCCGTTTCTTAAAAGAGTGCGGGGTTTTGTATTTTTGCCAAGTATTATTCAAGGAAGACATGGAAATAGAAAAGATCACGGTAATGGTTATTGGCATTACACTTGGGTAATCACAATGAGGGAATAAACGCAAAAAATCTCTGCTCCAGACATAACCCTAAACAATAATTATAACTAGGGAGGTAAGATTATGAAGAAATCAGTAGTAATGGTAGTAGCAATGGTTGCTTTTGTGATTTTGTTAGGTATTGTAGCGGTTGGCTTGGTTCATCAACCATGTGCTACAGCAGGTGATTGCTGTGCAACTAAGAAATGTGGCGATGGATGGGTCTGCTGCCCCACTGCAAATGGCGGTTGTGGCTGTTTTCCTATGAAATGCCCATAAATTTATGAAGTCTTTTATGATTGTTCTGTTAGTAGGCGTTTTTCTTTTGACTACAAGTCCATTTTTTGCGGCATGTCCGGTTGGGAAGAAAGAGGGTGATACTTGGTACAAGGACGGCAGGGAATGGAAATGCGAAAAGTGTGGCAGTGAATATTGTGAAATAATGACGGGAAATTCATGTTTGAAAGATGATCCAAGTAATGACGATTCTGTACTGCTTAATAATTCAGAAGTAAAAGGTACAGTATGCGATTACAACAGTAATTTGATTCCATCAGAGTCTTAACTGATATAAAATTGTAATGTTCTTATGTTTAATTAAAAGAAGGCGGTATTTTACCGAAAAAACAGCTGAAGTTAAATTTCGCATATGGGCGTGATAATAAACATTTTTAGGAGTGAAATTATGAAAAAGATAGTTCTTGCAGCGCTGTTAGCTTCAGTGCTGGTGTTTACGGTAGTGTCTATTGGAAAATCCCAGAGTGCCGAAGAAATGGCCAAAGGTCAAAGTGCAGGGATTAAATACGTGAAGCCTTACAGTGACGAATGTATGAGAGGCAAGTTAATAATTGAAATTCGTGGAAATGAAGTCACTGACGCAGATTTTCTTGAATGGGCTACACGTGCTTGCACAGCCCAGAATCACCCTGTTGGAACGTTGCATAAGTACAGTGTTAATCGCGTAGCCAAACAATACATGGATGGGAATAAGTTGATTCTCGATCTTGCTAGTGATCTTCCATGGGGTTTAACCAGAGTCATTATTGAGGGCAGTGAAGCCACAAAGTGTGATAAACAAAATAAGTGTTATGGTGGTTTTATGCGCGAAAAATAGAAAATCTAATACCCCGGAATCAGCAATCTAAGAAATATTATGGAGGCATACAATGATAAAACAAAAAGTTTTTACCTTGGTAACCCTATTTTGCCTTTTCATCGCCACTTGTCCTTTATCCGGATATTCTGCTGGCCCGGACGGTTTTGCTAATGTGCCTTGGGGAGCGAGCATGTCCCAGATAGATCAAATTATGACAAAACAAGGATTCAATTCAGGGGGACAAATAATTGGTAAATCCTACAATGATGGAAGCAATGGGATTTGGTATCGTGGTTCGCTGATCGGAGTTGCTGGTAACTTGGATTTTTGGTTTCTCGGTGGGACTTTTTTTCGTGGCAACTTTAATTTTTATTCTGAGGACGGAGGTAGTGCGGTATTGGAAGCATATAGGAAATTTTTGTCAGTTATTAAGTCTAAATACGGATCGCCGACGGAGTCGGGAAGCACATATAATGTATGGCGCGGACTTCAAGCTCCGGGTTCTTCGGACAAGATTCAAATAGTCTTTATTATTGACACATCATCCGAGCGTTGTGGTGGAGGGTATTGCACTAGCTCTCTAAATGTTTCATATACTAACGAAAGTCTCCAGCAGCGTCTCGCCGTGAGAAATAAGGACGGCCTTTAATTTTGTTCGAAACATCAAAATTTATGGGACATGTAAAAAACCTTTTTTCGGAGGAAATATTATGAAAAAGATAGTTCTTGCAGCGCTGTTAGCTTCAGTGCTGGTGTTTACGGTAGTGTCTATTGGAAAATCCCAGAGTGCCGAAGAAATGGCCAAAGGTCAAAGTGCAGGGATTGTTTATTTTAACACATGGGTAGAGAATGGCGTGCGATACCTGAATAGATTTATTATTCGCGGCAATGAAATTACATGGATGCAGACTATCGGCCAGGAGACTCATGTTGCGGGTTTTTCGCCCTATAAGATAACCAGTACACGCAGGGAGGGGAATAAGCTAATTCTCGAGACCGAACATGACGGCATATTTATAATAAACGGCGATATCATGCAACGAGGTGGTAACAGTGAGGTGGTCTTTACAAGGGAGCGCTAGAAGCTGCTTGGAATACTGCCGGCAACGAAAAGCAAGTTCTTATCAATGGCGCGAGTAAAGACAAAATTATAAAAGCAATGCAGGACAAGGGATTTAAGGTGCTTTTGGATGTGAGGGGAAGGGTATTCGTACAGGGTTGGATAGAAAATGATGGAAGTTATAGAGAACAGAGCCGCACAGAGATCAGGGGCCGTGAATTCACCGAACCGGTGTACAGCAACCTCCCCCGTGACATTGCCAGGATCGTGGAGCGTTACTGGAGCATCAGTGAAAGCGGGGAGAGCGTTACTTTACGGTGGCGATGGAGCGGCGGCGAAATTGAGGGATTAATTTACCTCTGGCAAAGATAAGGACACAAGAATCACGAAACGACCAATCGTCTGAAGAAGAAAAATAAAGGAGATATTTAGTTTCATTAATTGTTAGGCCAACCGAATTCATGATAATTAACATCAAATAAAGAAATAAATCGAGAAAGGAAAAGAACATGAAAAATAAATTATTGATTATCTTTTGTTTCCTCGGGTTGCTTATAGGTCTATGCGCATTTGTTTATGCCGAGTGTACAAATTGCATGGATCAGGGAAATGGCTGCTGTATAAAGGTATGCAACGACGGGGGCGCAACTTATTGCATACAATGTTGCGGCACAAATCCTTGTACCAGAGTAAAATGTCAGTAACGACGGCGTGTCTTTCATAGGCTGGAATGCTTACAATAATATTCCGATTGTAAGCTAAGGGGGAATTATCAAAACTGCTGCACCGCCAAAATTTCTATCGCTTGAGTTCCACACGCGCTTTTTCCCTGCCCTTCTCTGGGGGCGTATGCGTCCGAGGGAAAGGATGGGTACGGTCTTTACCTCAACGTTTGAATACCATATCACCTTCGCCGTCTGCATAATTCTCCTATTATGGGGAATTCCCGTTGCCGTCTCCAGTGGTTCCATTATCGGCTGGATTGTAGGCGGTATTGGTGCGGCAGGAACAATTGCTCTTGTCATCCACAGCATTCTCTCCCGCAGGGGAGAGCCGGTATCCTAAGATGATTTTCTAATCGGCGTATTCTTCTTTTTCGTGGTGCTTGGCCTGACTGTCGGTATATTCGCCGGCTCACTCAATCATTCTTTTATGATTGGATTGTTGGTTGGCACGGCAGGGCTTATTGCGGGGTATCTGCTTGGCATCCTGGCAGGTCTCTGGTTCCAGTACCTTGGCTGGATGGCAACAATTGTGAACGCCCTGGCGATAGTCGCCATTTTGGGTATGTTTTTTGTGGATTTAGCTCTTCTCTCCGGTGCTATATTTTAATGAGCAATTTTTACTAAGTATTAAGCGAAAACTTGATGGCTTTTGGCGCTTGTTATTACATGTATGGAAAAATATGAATTAACATCTTCTTGCGTAGAGCAACTTAAATATATTCCTCAAGGCGACAGGGTCGAAGAAACCTTTGGCTGGCAGCCGGGGATCTGGGGCGCTTGGTTTATCGCCGCCGCCTGTGTCTTTGTGCCCCACGGTGACAAGTCACTGCGTGACGTTTTATGGATGATTTTCGTACCTTCAACCGTGCTGGGTATGGGCTTGATTGGTTATGAAATATGGCGGCGCAGGAATCGCACGGTTCTGGTGAAAAATGGTGAGCATATATCTGTTTTCCGCAAAGGACTTCTTGATCTGACGCTGGCGCCCGACAGCATTGCCCGCATCAAGGCAGATTTCCACACCACGCTTATGATAGGAGTGCCACTGGGCGTGTGCGCTGTGCTTTTTATGGCCATCGGAATTACAAACATTTTGCGTGATGAAGTACAAAGCGCTGATAATCTTTTAATTTTATTCCTGGGCATTGTTTGCGTGGCCTCTCTCGCCTCCGCAGCCTGGACAAGATTTTACTGCATTCACTTACGATTACCCATAAAGGGATCTAAATGGACGGAGGAATCTGTGCTGCTTCATTCTTCCCGGTTAAAAAAGCTATTTACTTGAACTTATCAAACAATCTGCGATATACTTATATATATTTCTGTGGTCATATATAAAATGGCCATTCAGCATTTCAAATGCAAATCCTCAATAAAAACCCAAACCGAAAATCATTGACTTGTAGGTGAAGTTATTCGTCAAGGATTATTTTTGAAAACGAGCGCCGGATAAGTAAAAAAACTATGCCTATAATTGATTATAAGAACATAAGAGGATTAACTTTTTACGGAGACTATTTTCTGCCGAAGGGAATGCCGAGCTTTTTCATTTTCGTTCGCAGCGTCGAGGGATTAATTTTGAGAAGCCTGGCTGCCCCATTTTCTCCACCCACTCGTCCGCCGGCAGCCTCCAGCGCGCGTAAGATGTGACTGGATATAGCATCGGTAAGAGCGCTCATTTCTTCATTATTAACCGGGGGTGTGGTTTTTGCAATATTGAGAACAGCATCTCCGATATCGTCAAAGACCAGGGGCTTTCCCCTGCTGAGAATCAAAGCTCGGTCCACCGCGTTATGCAACTCCCGGATATTTCCCGGCCAGGAATATTGCATCAGTTTATCAATAGCGCCCGGCGCCAGGGTGGGAACTTCTACTAATCCCATTTCACGTGATCTCTTTGTCATAAAATATTGAACTAAAGCGGGAATGTCGGCGATCCTCTCACGCAACGGAGGAATCAAGATAGGAAATACCTTGAAACGGAAATAAAGATCCTCGCGAAATTCGCCATTTGCCAACATGACTTCCAGGTTTCGATGCGTTGCCGCGATAACCCTGATATCTACGGTAAGAACCGCTGATCCTCCTACGCGTTCAATCTCCTTTTCCTGAATAACACGCAGCAGCCGGACCTGTGCTCCTGGAGTGAGCTCACCTATTTCATCGAGAAAAATAGTGCCGCCATGTGCCCGTTCAAAACGGCCGCGTTTCTGAAACAGTGCTCCTGTAAAAGCGCCTTTCTCGTGCCCGAAAAGCTCGCTGTCCATAAGAGATTCCGGAATCGCCCCGCAATTGACCTTGATGAACGGGCCGTTGCGCCGCGGCGAGAGATTATGAATGGCAGTCGCGATTACCTCTTTGCCCGTGCCCGTCTCGCCCAAAAGGAGTACAGGGCTGGTCAAAGGTGCTACCTGGCGCGCCATTTCCATTACCTGCTTTAAGCCGAAGTTGGCGCCGATAATTTCATCTCCGGTCTGCTGTCGCAGTTCGTCCTGCAAATAGCGGTTGTCTTCTGCCAGGATGTCTTTCAGGCGCAGGACTTCGCGGTAGCGCATATAATTGCTGAAAGCAATGGCAAATGGTTCGGTCAACAGGGAAAAGAGACGCAAATGTTCATCGGTATATTTATCCCCCGCGTAATTTCCGACAGATATACCTCCCAGCAAATTACCTTCCAGCTTCGGGCCAATGGCCATAAACGAAGCGTTCGGGCTATCCATCATCCTGGAAAGAAGGCTCATTACCGGATGTTCATTGAAGTGATCGGCCACTATATCTCTTCGATGAAAGCGGATAGTGCGAGGCGTATTTTCAACACTGCTGATAATGTCGTTAATGGCATGGCGGGCTTGCTCCTGAACTGTTAATTTAATGGAGCAAATCTCTCCGCCGGTAAGATCAGCCTTGGCCAGTGTTTCCGCGGCCCCAGTAACGGGATCATAGACACTCATGAAAATCATATCGGCGGGAATGTGATGACGAATGTAAATCAGGCAGTCCCAAAGCGCCTTTTCAATTTCCAGACTGCCGCAGATTCGCAATGTGGCTTCCCGGAAAAAATCTTTTTCATTTATCATGCAGCCATCCTTCAACGTAATCCAATTTAATGTGTTTTATAGCATACTTCAACAAAATAAGTGTGTAATAAAGTATGTATTTATGCTGCATGAAGCAGTTGTTTCAGCCCCCAGAGCGTATATATCTGTATTTATTGGGTTTAATTTTTGGCATGCTTCGAGCATAGAAAGATATGATGAAGGAGAAAACAGTGTAAAGTCGTTGGAAAGCGTTTTGCTCAAGATATCAGGTCTTTGCGCAAATAAGGAATTTTTTACCTTACAACAATGTTTATTCAAAGATGGAGGGTATATGAATTTTCCGTGGGCTTTTTTTATGGATCTGGGAGTGATCTCGCTAGCGCTGTTAATGGCAACACTGCTGCGGGCTCGAATTAATTTTTTTCAGAGATATTTAATACCAAATTCACTGGCAGCGGGTTTTATACTTTTGTTTTTTTATAATTTCGGGGCAAAATATTTTGGCATGAGCTCAGATATGCTTGGATCAATGGTTTACCATTTGCTGAGCATTTCCTACATAGCGATGACTTTGCGGAAAGCAACAATGCCCAAACAGAAAGGCGATCTGGGTATCTTTTCGACAGCCGTTGCCAATATTTCTCAATATGCAATTCAACTTCTTCTCGGTTTGTTGTTAACCTTCTTTTTTATAATAACCATATTTCCTGATCTGTTCCCCGCCTTTGGTATGTTCGTAGTGCTTGGATTTTCACAAGGTCCGGGGCAGGCATATGCCATTGGCCAGAATTGGGAATCCTTTGGTTTTCAGGGGGCCGGGAGTGTAGGATTGACGTTTGCCGCCGTCGGCTTCCTGTGGGCGTGCTTTGGCGGCATATGGCTGATCAACTATGGGATTAAACATAATTGGATTGCCAAGGATAAACTGGACAAAATAAAAAAGCGCAAAGGTTCGACCGGCGTTTATCCGGAAAATAAAGAACTGCCCGTTGGCTCACGTTTGACGACCGAGACTGAAGCTATTGATTCAATGACCTACACCGCGTCAATGGTGCTGCTTGTTTATTTTTTAAGTTTTTTATTGCTCAAGTTATTAACCTATTTTCTTTCCTTCGCCGGAAAAACGGGCATGGAACTGGCCGCGAATTTATGGAGCATCAGTTTTGTGTTTGCCGCTGTTACAGCATTGGCATTCAAGGGCATGCTTAAATTGTTTAACCTTCAGTATACTCTTGATAGCGGTTCTCTGACCCGGCTCTCCGGTGTTTCGGTTGATATGATGGTTGCCGGATCAATTGGGGCGATTTCACTGGTGATCGTTGCCCAATACTGGCTTCCAATATCAATCATGTGTTTTCTGGCCGGGTTAGTCATGTTGGTTACTCTTCCGTGGCTGTGTTCACGATTATTTAAGGACCATCGTTTTGAACGAACTATGATGCTTTTTGGTGCGGCTACGGGAACAATGCCCACAGGTTTGGCATTACTCCGGGTTCTTGACCCTGATTTTGAAACACCGGTGGCAACGGATTATATGTTCGCCGCCGCTGTGACTTTCCCCATTGTGATACCATTGATTCTGGCAATAAACCTGCCGGCCTACAGTTATCGGTATGATAATCCATTGTATTTTTGGGCAATGGTCGGGATTGCTTTAATCTACCTGTTGTTTGTTTTAATCTCCTTCCGCTTAATTGCCAAAAAACGTACTTTTAAGGACCCGTCAAAAATATGGCTTGAATGAGTATATGCTCATGCGATGTGCGCGGGTTGAAAAAAGAAAAGCAAGGAGAAGATGTGAAATTCATTATTGGCGAACTGCATAAGGATTTCATAAAAAATACGCGGTTAAAAATAAATTATACAAGGAGAAATATACCATGAATTATCCGCTGGAAGGCATCAGGGTTATCGCGCTTGAGCAGTATATAGCGGGACCGGACTGTTCAATGTGGCTGGCTGACTTTGGTGCCGAAGTGATAAAGATTGAGCGGCCCGGAAAGGGAGAACCACGGCGAAATTACATGCCGGCGGTGCAGGATGATAAAGGCAACTGGGCTTACGGCGGATTCAAAATTTACAATAGGAATAAAAAAAGCGTCACGCTGGATATTCGTTCCGAGAAGGGGAAACAAATCTACAAGGATCTCGTCGCTCAGGCCGATGTGGTAATCGAGAATCTTGGCCCGCATGCCGTTGAGCGGTTGGGACTCGGTTACGATGTTCTCTCCACAATGAATCCGCGCCTTATCTATGCGGCAATAAGCGGATTTGGCAGGAGAGAGGACGTGAAAGGCATCTATTCCGACCGGCCCGCATTCGATCCGGTAATTCAGGCGATGGCGGGCATTCTTGATCACATCGGAGAAGAAGACGGTCCTCCCCTCTGGGGATTACCAGGGCTGGCCGATCTATATACCGGAGTAGTTACCGGTTACGCCATCATGCTTGCGCTGTACATGAGGGAAAAAACCGGAGAAGGGCAGCTTATCGATTCCAGCATGTACGATACCCTCGTATCATTAAATGCCATGTCAATAATGGTATATTCATTTTCCGGACTTATCGTCCGGCGCGGTACGGCGGGAAAGTTTCAGTACCCGATGGGAACATTTAGAGTAAAAAACGGAAAATATGTGGCGCTCCTGGTGGCAAACGACAACGTCTGGGGAAATTTTTGCAAGGCAATCGGCCGCGAGGATCTTATCAATGATCCGAAAACGCAGAATGGCCCGGCAAGAGTGCAAAATAAGGATTATCTTGATCCGATTGTTTCGGAGTGGATGGAGGCGCGCACTAGTGAAGAGGTTGTGACCGCGCTCTTAAAAGAAAACGTTCCCGTTGGTCAGGTAAACTCTGTTGATGATCTGATTAACTGTCCCCACCTTAAAGCGCGGAATATGTTGCTGGAAATCGATGATTCCATTGCCGGCAAGCGTGTGTTTGCCAACACACCAATTCGGATGTCAAAGGTGAAAGACAGAATACCGGTAACCGCGCCTGACTTAGGCGCGCATACGGAGGAAATCCTTATGAATCTTCTCAATTATAATTCTGAAAAGATCAAAGAACTGAGAGCCGAGGGCGTGGTGTGATTGAAATAATATTTATTTATCCTATCGAACGAGGAGTTTGGTCATGAAAGAAGTGGTAGTTGTGAGCGCGGCGCGCACGCCATTTGGAAAGTTTGGCGGACAGTTGAGAGACTACAGCGCTGTTGACCTTGGCACAATGGCGGTCAAGGCAGTCATGAAAAAGGTTGATATTGATCCGAAGGAAGTGGATGAGCTCATTATGGGGGTGGCGGTGCTGGCGGGGACCGCGTCTGTGGCATCACGTCAGATTCTCTTCACTACCGGGCTTCCGCCACAGACTTCTTCGCTCACCATCGACAGGGCGTGTTGTTCATCTACAACGAGTGTGGCAATTGCGATGAGAAACATTCAGGCGGGAGAAACCAATATTGCCATCGCCGGCGGTATGGAGGCGATGAGCCAGGCACCCCTGGTTGCCCGCGGTATACGCTGGCAGGGAGTTCGTCTCGGAGGACTGATGTTAGAGGAGCCACTCTTCATGCGAAATCCAATTGTCGATATTCCTATCGCTGTTGGCGTTGGGGAAGTTGCCCTCGAGCATGGTATTAGCCGCGAAGAGCAGGATTTATGGGCGCTCGGAAGTCATGAAAAATTCTTCAAAGCACTTGAGGCCGGGAAGTTCAAAGACGAGATTACTCCCGTTGAGATACAGCAGAAAAACAGCCCGGCGGTAATTATGGCATCTGACGAGTCACCGCGCAAAGACACTTCGCTGGAGAAGCTCGGTAAACTAACGCCGGTTTATGGCGGTAAAACCGTCACTGCGGGAAACGCTCCGGGACTCAACGATGGTGCTACGGCGCTTCTGCTGATGTCGCGGGAAACACAGGAGAAGATGGGGTTTGAACCGCTGGCGACAATTGTTTCCTACGCGAATATGGCCGGCGATCCTCTCGCGTCGCCATATATGCCGGCACAGTGCATCAAACAGGTGCTGAAAAGAGCAAATGTGGGCATAAATAATCTGAAGCGTATCGAAATTAATGAGGCGTTCGCTGCTACTGCGCTTGTGAGCACAAAGGTGCTCGGAGATGGCGATGCCGCGGCTACGGAAAAACTGAGGTCCATCACCAACGTTAACGGTGGCGCTGTTGCCATCGGTCATCCTACAGGTGCCAGCGGTGCCAGGCTGATTATGACCATGATCTATGAATTGCGTCGGCTCGGAGGCGGTCTGGGCGCGGCGGCGATATGCGGCGGATACGGACAGAGCGATGCTCTGGTGATAAAGGTCGGTTAAAAACTTTACCATAAGGAGTAAGTCAATGAAATTTTTAGAAAGCGAGCTTTCGTATAAATTTACCTATAAGGATATTGTTGATATCATCAAAATTATTGATGACGCGTCTTGCCATGAGTTACAAATTGAATTTGAAGATCTGAAGCTTAGGATTGTCAAGGGCACTATGCATGGTTCGTTACCTCCTGTAACAAGCGCTGTTGTTCCCCCGGTTCAAGCCGCAAGCGAAGCCCAAAACAGGGGGGCTGCCGAAAAACCGCCAGCTAAAAGCAAACAAAAAACCGGGGGGAAACCTGTCCATGCGGATGAAACTTCCAGTAAAATAAAAGTACCGGCAGGTGAAGAAAAAACCGATGGTGTCCCCATATTATCTCCACTGGCAGGCACATTCTATTGCGCACCGGAACCTGGAGCTAAACCCTTTGTGGAAGTAGGCGCGAGAGTTGAAAAAAATCAGCAGGTGGGAATTGTGGAGGTCATGAAGCTGATGAACAGTATTAAAGCGCCGGTTAACGGGGTGATAAAGGAGATAAGAGTGAAGAACGAGGAAACAGTCGGTATGGGTCAGATATTAATGACCATAGAGCCGCTGTAATATAGATTTTTATCGAACCGGAGACGTGGCTATGAGCAAACTTTTTTTAAATGAAGAAACTTTCCGTGATGGGCAGCAATCTCTGTGGGCCAATCGCATGACTACGGAGGCCATGATTCCCGCCGCACCCATGATAGATAATGCGGGATTCGACAGCGTAAATATTATGAGCGGCTCGGCATTTGAGTCCTGCGTGTTATACTTGAGAGAGAACCCTTGGGACCGTCTTCGCCTCTTATGTCAGCTCATGCCGAAGACAGATATTCAGATTCTGATACGGGGAAGAAGCGCCTTCGGATGGAAGCGCTTTCCCAATGACGCTATCGAATTGCTCATCACCTGCCTGATGAGAACAGGCATTCAGGGTCTTGCGGTATTCGACGGACTCAATGATATCCAAAACCTGAAATGGCATATCGAAGTGGCGAAAAAAATCGGTCTCCAAATACACCCCGCGCTGGTTTATACATTAAGCCCCGTGCACACCGATGAATACTATAGTGAAAAAGCGCGGCAATTAAAGGAACTGGGTACTACCAGCGTTAATCTGGCGGATGCCAGTGGACTGCTGACACCAGAACGCGTGAAGACACTTATTCCCGCCATACTGGACGCTATTGGCGATCAGATGTTCAGTTTTGTAAGTCACTGCCCGGCGGGTATGGGTGTGGAAAATTACCTTGAAGCTCTTAAGCTCGGCGTGAGAAACATCTCTACGACAAGCCTCCCATTATCGTACGGGATGTCACTGCCGTCGACGACGGAAATGGTTTACCATGCGCGTGAAATGGGCATTGAGGTAGGGGTTGATGATGATTTGCGCAAGCGCATTGATGACTACTTCTACTGGGTCGCATACAAGGAAAAGAAACCCATCGGACAACCGGTTGGATTTTATAAGGAGTTGTGGGAGAAATACTCGGCTCATCAGATTCCGGGCGGCATGATGTCGCACCTGGCGAGCCAGCTCAAGGGGCTCGGTCTTGAACACCGGCTCCCAGACGTGCTTGTAGAAGCCGGAAGGGTGAGGCAGGAACTTGGTTACCCGGTTATGGTAACGCCATTTTCCCAGATGGTAGGCGTGCAGGCGGTTTTCAATGTGATTGAAGGCGAGCGTTATAAGACGGTGCCTTCGGATCTGGTGCTTTACGCGAGGGGCTATTACGGCGAATCGGCCGCGAAGATTGACCAGAATGTTAAAGATAAAATACTTGAAAAGGAAGATAAAGAACCAATCAACCCGGCTGAAAATTTTGATGAGCCCATGGTTAAAAAGGCAAGAGAACAGTGGGGGGCCGGTATTTCCGATGAAGAACTGCTCCTGCACCTGTTTTTCAGCAGGCCCACACTTGAAGAGTATAATAAAAATAAACGCGTAATTTCCTTCCCCGTCGTCAGAACACCGCTTGTCGCGCTGGTTGAAGAGCTATCCAAGCGCAAGGATATAAAAAGCTTTGCCCTGCAAAAAGGGAAACTGAAAGTGGAGCAGGTGTTCTGAGCCGCCCCTTGTGTTGGGTTTGGCAGGTGTCTCGTGTTTCCTGTTGCGCTAGGTTCTTGCCGGGGAAGATAAGCATAAAACTTCAGCGGGAATACTAAAAAAGCAAGCTGTAAATGTATTTGAAAAAACCGTAAGATCGCAAAATTCCTAAAGGGGGAAACCATATCGTGACGCTCGACAGAAAAAGTTGCCTTGATTTAATGGAAATCGTGTCGAAGTCATGTATTGACGTCTTTGAGCTGCGCTTTGGTGGGGTAGAGCTTATATTTGATAGGCGCCAAATGTCTGATTCCGCAGACGAAAAATACCTGTGTGAATCCGGTGATTTTGCGGTAGAGGTTTTGTCACCGGTACTTGGTATGTGCAGGATTGCTCCAAGTGACGGTGCTTTGCCATACGTTCAGGTGGGGCAGACGGTCTGTGAACAGGATATTATCTGCTCAATAGACGTGCTTGAAAAAAAGTTCGATGTGCCTGCCGGCGCACGCGGAATTATTGTGCAACTTAACACCCAAAGCGGCGAACTGATTGAATACAAGCAGCAGATCGCTATTATTCAGGCTATCAGGTGAATGGGAAAATTTTGGAGGAGGACCACGTGTCGGTACACAGGAGAATGCGGCGGATTATGGTGGCAAACCGTGGTGAAATTGCAGTCCGAATAATAAGAGCGTGCAGAGAAATGGGTATCGAAACCGTTGTAACGGTTTCCGAGGCCGACCGGGAGAGCCTTCCGGCGCGTCTTGCCGACAGGGCGGTATGCATCGGCCCGCCGCCGCCGCTGAAGAGCTATCTGGATATTGACACGGTTATTACCGCAGCTCTCGGTACAAATTGTGACGGCATTCATCCCGGCTACGGGTTTCTCGCCGAGCGGGCGGATTTCCCGAAGGCTTGTTCCCGCCATGATCTTATTTTTGTGGGCCCTAGTGCGAAAAATATAATGCAAATGGGCGATAAACTCTATGCCCGGAAGATGGCAACGGAAGCAGGAATTCCGGTGATACCTGGTTCTGAACTTGTGCGTAATCTTGACGAAGCTCGCAGCGCGGCCTTGCAAGTTGGTTATCCTGTTCTCCTAAAAGCAGCGGGAGGGGGTGGAGGCAAAGGAATGAAGGTTGCCTGGGATGAAGAAGAACTCAGTTCGACATTCAATCTCGCCTCTGCCGAAGCGAGAGTCGCCTTCGGGGATAATAGGATATATCTGGAGCATTACATACCCAATGCGCGTCACATAGAAATACAAATAATCGGGGATTCAAAAGGCAACATTGTGCACTGCTTTGAACGTGACTGTTCTGTGCAGCGCCGTTATCAGAAGATGATTGAAGAAGCGCCATCTCCGGCAATTACGGATGAACTGCGTGAAAAAATTGCCTCCTCGGCTTTGATGATTGCGCGTCATATCGGATACGAAAGTGTCGGTACGGTGGAGTTCATCCTGGACTGTGACAGCGAATCTTTCTTTTTTCTGGAGATGAACACCAGGATACAGGTTGAACACCCGGTCACTGAAATCGTCACGGGTATTGATCTTGTAAAAGAACAGATAAGGATTGCCGCAGGTGAGAATCTCAATATAAAACAGGCAGACATTGAACTCAATGGCCATGCTATTGAGTGCCGTATTAATGCCGAGTCCGCACCTTCAGATTTCCAGCCTTGCCCCGGTACGATAACTCAATGGACGCCGCCCAATGAAAACGGTGTCCGTATCGACAGCCACTGCTATGGCGGTTATGTCGTGCCCCCTTATTATGATTCATTGATAGCTAAAATCATTACGGCGGGCAAGACCAGGGCGGAGGCAATAAAAAAAATGAACAGCGCGTTAAAAAGTTTTATCGTTACGGGTGTAGACACCACGATTCCTTTCCATCAGTTCATTCTTTGCCGGAATGAATTCCGCTTAGGAAAAATAAACACGCGCTGGATAGAGGAAACAATTATGAAGGACTACGTATCCGCTCAGAGCGCCGCCTGAAAGCCTTAAAAAACCTGAGGAGTTAAGATGAATCCCGGATCATTCATATCGCGCAACGCCCGTTACCACAAAAACGCCATCGCGCTTATGTTTCGTGAGTCTAAGATGACATATGCCGAGTTGGAGTCAAGGACGAACAGGCTCGTCAACGCGCTGAGAACCTTAAGGGTAAGAAAAGGCGACAGAATTGCCGTTCAGTCAAGCAACCGCCCGGAAATCGTGGAGATGGAAATTTCCTGCTACAAAGGCGGCTATGTGAAGGTGCCGATTAATGCCCGGTATAATGTTGACGAGACAATAAAAATATTAAACCAATCAGGGACAAAAGTAGTAATCGGCGACAGGGCTCACATTGAGCCATTGGTGGAGAAAAAGAAAAAGATAAAAAGCGTTGAAACTTTTATTGATATGGATGGGGACAGCGGAAAAGCAGCTGGTTTTGCAGATTTGCTGAGTCAAGAAAGCGATGCGTGTTCAATGCAGGAAGTCAAGCAGGAAGATCTGGCTGTTCTTGCGTACAGCTCCGGCACTTCCGGTGAACTAAAGGCAATAATGCAGACCTTTGGAAACAGGATGGCCATGATCAGGAAAGCATTTATGATTCCTGAAACGAAAATAAACAAGGGAGATATCTTTGCGCATGTCGGACCGATAACGCATGCCAGCGGCATGCTCCTGATGCCGGTTATGGTGGCGTCAGGATGTAATCTTATCCTGGAAAAGTTCAATGTGCAGGAGCTCCTTGAAGTGATTGAGCGTAAACAGGTAAATTATATTTTTCTGGTGCCGGCCATGATCAATATGATTCTCTCCCATCCCGATGTAAGTAATTACAATATGAGCAGCTTGAAAGGTATTTTTTACGGCGCGGCGCCGATGTCGGCGCACCGAATAAAAGAGGCGATTGGCCGTTTCGGTCCCATTCTTGTGCAAGGGTACGGATTGACCGAAACCACTTCATTTAGCGCCATCCTCACTGCCCGGGATCACTTGCAGGCCATCGAAAATGAGCAGATGGGAAAGCTTTTCTCATGCGGAAGGCCGATATTCGAATCTGAACTGAAAATTGTTGATTCCATGGGGAAAGAAGTGGGGCCGGAGGAAACGGGAGAGATTATCATACGTGGTCCTGATGTGATGAAGGGATACTACCGCAATCGCCGCCTTACCCGCGCGGTACTGCAAGGCGGGTGGCTTCATACGGGAGATATCGCACGGAGGGATAATGAAGGGTATATTTATATTGTCGACAGGAAAAACGACATGATCATTTCCGGGGGATTCAATATATATCCCTCCG
>CAWEZF010000008.1:0-93730 GCA_963813455.1 uncultured delta proteobacterium | reverse complement strand
GGTAGTCCCACGGGGGTTTGAACCCCGGTTTCCGGCGTGAGAGGCCAGCGTCCTAACCACTAGACGATGGGACCATGGTGGAAAAAATGTCCGGTATGACTATTTAATCCCCGACGAAAAGTCAAGCAAAACTGATCTGCCGGGCTTGTTCGCGAATTAATTGTTCGCCGCAATCCAGACCGCGGCGGCCTGGATTCTTTTGATGACAATCTCTTTACCCAGCGTGACCATAACTTCATCAATACCGGGGCTCACTGTTTTGCCGGTTAGCGCCACGCGCAGGGGTTGGGCGATTACTTTTAATTTTATATCCTTTTCCTGGGCATAGGCTTTAAGAAATTCCTCAACGCCTTCTTTGGAAAAATTTTCCCAGGCAGGGATTCTCGCGGCGATTTCCTTTAAATGCGCCGCTGCCTCCGGCTGCAGAAATTTCCGCGCCGCCTCCGGCTCATATTGAAGATTTTCGGCAAAATAAAAATCGGCGGAAGCGGCCATCTCCACCAGCGTCCGTGAACGGGTCTGCAAATCACTGATGACTTTCTGGACAAACTCCGCGTCAGCTCCCGCGGTGGCAGCAGGCCAGAAATTTTTCATTTCCGCGTAGAGTTTTTCCGGTTTTGCTTCCCTGATGTAATGGGCGTTTAGCCACAGCAGTTTTTCCGGATTGAAAACCGCGGGGGATTTACCCACCGCTCCCAAAGAAAAAACTTCCACCAGTTCCTTCAAGGAAAAAATTTCCTGATCACCATGCGCCCAGCCGAGGCGCACCAGATAATTAACCAGCGCTTCCGACAGATAACCCATTTCCTTGTAGGCCATAACGGATGTCGCGCCGTGGCGTTTGCTGAGCCTTGCTTTGTCCGCGCCCAGAATCATCGGCACATGCGCGAATTTAGGCACGTCGAAACCTAATGCCTGATAAAGCAGGATCTGGCGCGGCGTGTTGTTGACGTGATCATCGCCGCGGATAACGTGCGTGATGTTCATCAACGCGTCATCAACCACCACGGCAAAATTATACGTCGGGTAGCCGTCAGCGCGCTCGATAATCAAATCGTCAAGTTCTTCGTTATTGAAACTGATATTGCCTTTGACCAAATCTTCCACAACAGTAGCGCCGGTTTGCGCGCCACAAAAGCGCACCACAGAGCCGGCGGTTTTCCCCAGATTTTTTTCGCGGCACGTTCCGTCGTATTTTGGTTTTTTGCCTGCGGCCAGAGCCTGTTTTCTTTTTTCTTCCAGCATTTCCGGCGTGCAGGTGCAGTAATAAGCCTTTCCCTCTTTGATGAGTTTTTGCACCATTTCCCGGTGCAAACCGACCCGCTCGGCCTGAAAATAAGGGCCTTCGTCCCAGCACAATCCCAGCCATTCCATGGCATCGAGGATCGCCTTGGTGGATTCTTCCGTGGAGCGCTCCTGGTCGGTATCTTCAATACGCAAAATAAACTCGCCGCCTTCATGGCGCGTGAAAAGCCAGTTAAAAAGCGCTGTCCGCGCGCCGCCGATATGCAAATATCCTGTAGGGGAAGGAGCAAAGCGTGTTCTGATCTTTTTCATCTTATGATTTTCCTTATTTGCGTATGCTTTATAGGATTTAGAACAATCTTTTGTCAAGGAGGCAATTGGCTAAAAACGCTAAATTATCCTTGACAATACGTCCAATTTGTAATTAAGTTCCTCGCTTAATACGCTTAAGGCGGTAGTTTGAAAAGTCATCATGGTTTCGACGACTAACTCTTTGAAAATCAATGTGGTAACCATCCCCGAAGAGGGGTTGAATCTTGTTTTTTTTGAGGGCAAAAAATGGTTCAGCGAGTGCCTTAAAGAAGAAGAATGCGCCGGTTTTTCCATTGAAAAGGCGGATGTTAACTGCCTGATAACAAAAACATCGGGTACGGTTTTTATCAAAGGAAGGCTTTCCGCGACCGTAAACACTAACTGCAGCCGCTGCCTCGAAGAAACGAATATCCCTGTTTCCTCCGAGTTCGCTTATACATTGGTGCCGCAGGAGCCTCAAAACAAGGAAGAGTGGGAGCTGAACAAAGAAGAGCTAGAAATTAGTTTCTATCATGGCGATTTTATTGATCTGACACCTATTATTTGCGAACAGATTATTTTACAAATACCGATTAAACCTCTGTGCGGCGATGAGTGCAAGGGATTATGTCCGCAGTGCGGCACTAACTTAAATTATGATAAATGCGCTTGCCCGCGCGACTGCATCGACAGCCGCATGGCAGTATTAAAAGATTTTAAAATAAACAATTAACAAAAAAGAGGATAATTAATATGCCAAATCCAGTAAAAAGACATTCTAAAACCAGGCGTAACACCAGAAGGGCGCATGATTTTCTGAAACCCGTTTCTTTATCTTTATGCCCCCAGTGCAATCAGCCTAAATTGCCCCATCGCGTTTGCCCCACATGCGGCGTTTATCGCGGCAAAGATTATAAGAAACCGGAAAAAGCCGCCTGATATATTAAATAATCCTGCGGCCGGTAAAATCCTTAAAGAATCAGAAAAAACACGGCAAAATCACAACATTTTCCGGCAATGAAAAAAATAAGGAAATATTTTTAAAAAACAGGTAAATAACGCTATCTGTTTCAATTTTTTAGGTAATAATATAGTTTAGGAGGATTTATAAATGACACTAGAAGAACGAGTTATCAAAGTTGTTATGGAACAGCTGGATGTAACTAAGGAAGAATGCGTTCCGGAAGCATCTTTTATCGATGATCTGGGCGCGGATTCGCTGGACCTTGTCGAGCTGATTATGGAAATGGAAGAAGCTTTCGGCGTCGAAATAGCGGATGAAGAGCTGGAAAAGATCCGCACAATTAAAGACATCCTCGGATTTTTAAAAAACAAAGGCATTAATTAGTTTCGCTTAAGGTATTTATTAATGAAAAGGCGCGTTGTTGTCACAGGCCTGGGAGCCATTACGCCCGTTGGTATTTCCGTAGGAGAATCATGGGAAGGGGTTATTTCGGGAAAATCAGGCATTGGCCCGATTACTAAATTCGACAGCACGGCATATAAATCACGGATCGCCGGAGAAATTAAGAATTTTGACCCTTTGGCGTTTGTGGATAAGCAGGAAGCCCGCCGCCTGGATGAATTTATTTTATACGCTATTGCCGCTTCTGAAATGGCAATGCAGGATGCGGGTTTAAAGCTCGGCCCGGAAATCGCAGAGCGTGTCGGGGTTATTGTCGGCTCTGCCATCGGCGGCCTCTCCACACTGGAACGTGAAATAAAACATCTTTGGGAAAACAATCTGCGCAAGGTGTCGCCTTTCGCGGTACCGTCAATTTTGGCAAACCTGGCATCCGGCCATGTCTCCATTCGTTTCGGCGCTAAAGGCCCGATCAATTGCGCGGTAACCGCCTGCGCGGCGGGAACTTCGGCAATCGGCGATGCCTATAGAACCATCGCCTACGGAGATGCTGACGCCATGATTACCGGCGGAGTAGAAGCGGCCGTTACCCCTCTTGCCGTTGGCGGTTTTTGCGCGATGCGCGCTCTTTCCACGCGCAATGACGAACCGCTGAAAGCGAGCCGACCTTTTGACCAGGGGCGTGACGGTTTTGTCATCGCCGAAGGCTGCGGAATATTAATTCTCGAAGAATTATCATTTGCTCAAAAAAGAGGCGCGCGTA
The DNA here is from genome assembly GCA_963813455.1 of uncultured delta proteobacterium. GTDB lineage: Bacteria > Desulfobacterota > Syntrophia > Syntrophales > Smithellaceae > UBA4810. The sequence goes on along the minus strand of CAWEZF010000008.1, from coordinate 90,068 downwards.
TTTACGCTGAACTCATTGGCTACGGTTGTTCCTCTGACGCATTTCATATGGCGGCCCCACCTCCCGGCGGAGAAGGCGCGGCGCGCAGTATGCAAGCTGCGCTTAAAGACGCCGGATTAAACACATCGGATATCGATTACATCAACGCGCACGGCACATCGACGCCGCTTAACGATTTATATGAAACACAGGCAATCAAAACCCTCTTTAAAGATCACGCCAAAAAGCTGATGGTGAGCTCAACAAAATCAATGACCGGGCACATGCTCGGCGGCGCAGGCGGCGCGGAGGCGATCTTTACAATTAAAGCGATCGAAACTGGAATAATTCCGCCGACAGTAAATTTAGAAAATCCCGATGCCGAGTGCGACCTTGATTATGTACCCAATACCGCGAGAAAAACGCAAATCAACACGGGCATGTCCAACTCTTTTGGCTTCGGCGGGGTTAACGCGGTTTTGATATTTAAAAAATATTCGTCCTGATATAATCAAGCACGAAGAAGGATTTCAGATTCATGTCTTTTTTAGAAAAAATCGACCCGGAAATAAACCAGGCCATTAAATCAGAAACACGCCGTCAGGCGCAAAATATCGAGCTTATCGCCTCGGAAAACTTTGTCAGCGAAGCGGTTCTGGAAGCCCAGGGCTGCATCATGACAAACAAATACGCTGAAGGCTATCCCGGCAACCGTTATTACGGCGGCTGTGAATTTGTCGATGTGGCCGAAAATCTAGCCATTGACCGCTGTAAGAAACTTTTCGGCGCGGATCATGTTAACGTTCAGCCTCATTCCGGTACACAGGCGAATATGGCGGTTTATTTCGCCGCGGTTCAGCCGGGCGACACGGTTCTGGGAATGAATCTTTCGCATGGCGGGCATTTATCGCATGGCAGTCCCGCGAATTTTTCCGGCAAGTTTTACAAAATCGTCGCTTACGGCGTTGACCGCGATACAGAAACAATTGATTATGACGAGGTAAAAAAATTAGCGCGCGAACACAAACCTAAATTAATTATCGTGGGCGCCAGCGCTTATCCGCGGATAATCGATTTTACAAAATTCCGTGAAGCCGCCGACGAGGTCGGCGCGGTCATTATGGCCGATATCGCGCATATCGCGGGGCTTGTGGCGACCGGCCTTCATCCCACGCCAATCCCTGTTTGCGAATACGTGACCACCACAACCCACAAGACATTACGCGGCCCGCGCGGCGGCCTGATTATGTGCAAACAAGATTATGCCAAAACGCTGAACAGCCGTGTTTTCCCCGGTTCACAGGGCGGACCGCTGATGCATATCATCGCGGCAAAAGCAGTGGCTTTTAAAGAAGCGCTCGCGCCGGAATTCAAAGAATACCAAAAACAAATTATAAAAAACGCCCAAGCGATGGCGGATGAATTGAAAAATCATGGTTTCCGCCTGGTCTCCGGCGGAACGGACAATCATTTGATGCTGGTTGACCTGACGTCATCAGGCGTCACCGGCAAAGAAGCGCAGGAAACGCTGGATCGCGCGTGCATTACGGTAAATAAAAACGGGATTCCTTTTGATACCAAAGGCCCCCAGGTAACCAGCGGAATCCGCATCGGCACGCCCGCGATAACAACCAGGGGAATGAAAGAAAACGAGATGCGTCTGATCGCTTCGTGCATTGCCGACGTCATAAAAAATATCAATAACGAAACAAAAATCAAGGCTGTGGCTGAGAAAATAAAAAGTATTTGCGCCAATTTTCCTCTCTATCAGCATAGAATTTAGGCCGGCAAGCCGTGAATTTCTCAGCACACAAAAAGCGTGGCAATGATGGCCGGAAAAAAAATTTCTAAAAGCATTCCCCAAAAAACAGCCAGAACAAGACCGGATTGGGACACTTACTTTCTGGATATTGCGGATTTGGTATCCCGCAGAAGCACTTGTCTGCGCCGGGCGGTAGGCGCCGCTCTCGTGCGTGACCGCCGGATTCTTGCTACCGGCTACAACGGCGCGCCTTCCAAACTGAAGCACTGCCTGGATATCGGCTGCCTGCGGGAGAAATTAAACGTACCTTCCGGCGAGCGCCATGAACTGTGCCGGGGATTGCACGCGGAACAAAACGTCATTATTCAGGCGGCGTTTCACGGCGTCAGCGCCGATGGTTCGACCCTCTACTGCACAAATCACCCGTGCGTTATCTGCGCGAAAATGATAATCAATGCCGGTGTAACACGAGTTGTTATTCGCGACGGCTACAGCGATAAGCTGGCGGCGCAAATGCTCAAAGAGGCGGGAATTAAAGTAAAGCAGCTCTAATCTTCAGCTTGCAGGTGAAAAATGAAATGTCCTTTTTGCGGCCACGGCGAAAACAAAGTTATTGATTCACGCATCAGCAAGGACGGCAAGGCAATCAGGCGGCGGCGTGAATGCCTGGCTTGTGAAAAACGCTTCACCACATATGAATACGTGGAAGATATTCTGCCCATGGTGGTAAAAAAAGACGGGCGGCGAGAGGCGTTTGACCGGATGAAAATCCGCAACGGCGTGATGAAAGCTTGTGAAAAACGCCCGATCAGCATGGAGGCGATGGAAAAAATAGTGGATACCGTGGAGCAGACCTGCCAGGAATTTCAGGGCGATGAAATTCCTTCCACGGTTATCGGAGAGAAAGTCATGGATGGACTGAAAGTGCTCGACGGCGTCGCTTATGTCCGTTTCGCTTCAGTGTATCGGCAATTCCGCGATGTCGGAGAATTCATGACGGAACTGAAGGATTTATTAAATAAAGAAAAAAAATAGCTTATGTTTACGGGAATTATTGAAGGACTGGGCACGATAAAACGCCTGAACATGAAAGGCGCGGATGCCGTTTTGGAAATTGAAGCCACTATCGACATGGCCGATGTGCGCCTTGGCGACAGCATCGCCGTCAACGGCGCTTGCCTAACCGTAACCGAGAAAAATCAAAATATTTTTCACGCCGATGTTTCCGCCGAAACACTGGACAAAACGAATCTAAAGCAGCTGCATCCCGGCAGTAATGTGAACCTGGAGAAATCGCTGCGTGTCGGGGGCTACCTGGGCGGGCATTTCGTTTTGGGGCACGTGGACGGCACCGGCCGCGTTCTTTCCAAAGCGCAGAAATCCGGCTCGGTCATTTTCGCTATCCAGACAAATGATACACTTTCGCGCTACATCGTGGAGAAAGGCTCGGTAGCTATCGACGGCATCAGCCTCACCATAAACAAAGTGGAAAAGGGCAGATTTTATGTTAATATAATTCCCCATACCGCGGAAAAGACCACGCTGCTTAGTAAAAAAGAAAGCGACACAGTCAATATTGAAACGGATATTTTGGGTAAATACGTGGAAAAACTGTTGCAATCAACGCGGGGAATAGATAATGATTTTCTGGAAAAACATGGTTTTAAATAGATAAGGATAATAAAGTAATGGCAATCAGTAAAATTACAGAGGCAATTGAAGATATCCGCAACGGGAAAATGGTAATTCTCGTGGACGATGAAGACAGGGAAAACGAGGGCGATCTTTGCATGTCCGCGCAGTTCGCGTCTGCGGAAACGATAAATTTCATGGCGCGTTACGGCCGCGGATTGATCTGTTTATCCATGAGCGAAGAAATGGCGGACAAGCTGAATCTCAAACCCATGGTGCAGGACAATAAAGCGCGTTTCGGCACGGCGTTTACAATTTCCATTGAAGCGCGCGAAGGCGTCACCACGGGAATTTCCGCCGCGGATCGCGCGACAACAATAAAGGCGGCGGTTAATCCTGAAGCAAAAGCCGAAGATTTAGTCAGCCCCGGCCATGTTTTCCCGATTCGCGCCCGCAAGGGCGGCGTGCTGGTGCGCACCGGCCAAACCGAAGGATCGGTTGATATATGCCGCCTTGCCGGCTTAACGCCCGCCGGAATCATCTGCGAGATTATGAAAGACGACGGAACGATGGCGCGCATGCCGGATCTGGAAGCTTTCGCCCGTGAGCATAAACTTAAAATAGTAACTATTGCTGATTTGATCGACTACCGCCTGCAGCATGAATCGCTCATAAAAAGAGTGGCCGAAGCCACAATTCCCACCTGCTACGGCGGAGATTTCAGGGTTATCGTTTACGAAAACGAAGTGGACAATTTCCAGCACATTGCGCTGGTCAAAGGAGCTATCACTAAGGACGATGACGTTCTCGTGCGCGTGCATTCAGAATGCTTAACGGGCGATGTTTTCGCCTCCGCACGCTGCGACTGCGGCGATCAGCTGCACCGCGCGATGGAACTGGTAAACCAGGAAGGGAAAGGCGTTATTGTTTACATGCGGCAGGAAGGCCGCGGCATCGGACTGGTCAACAAAATAAAAGCATACGCCCTGCAGGAGTGCGGTCACGACACGGTAGAAGCCAATATCGCCCTGGGATTCAAACCTGATTTGCGCGATTACGGAATCGGCGCGCAAATTCTTGTTGACCTGGGAGTGCATAAAATGCGATTAATGACCAACAATCCCAAGAAAATAGTGGGATTGGAAGGATACGGGATTGAAATCACCCAGAGAGTCCCGCTGGAGATTCACCCGAATGAAAACAACATAAAATATATGAAAACCAAACAGGATAAAATGGGGCATCTTCTTAAAATATAAAAATATAAGGATGGTAACTAATCATGCCGAAAATAATTGAAGGAAAAATCGTCGCTAATGGAATGAAGTTTGGCATCGTGGCCAGCCGTTTCAACGATTTTATTTGCAGCAGATTAATTGACGGCGCGCTGGACGCGCTGACCAGAGCCGGCGCGGACGAAAAAGATATTGCTATTTATAAAGTTCCCGGTTCTTTCGAACTTCCGCTGGCCGCAAAAAAAATCGCCAAGTCCAAACGCTATGACGCGGTAATTTGTTTGGGCGCGATAATCCGCGGCGCGACTCCTCATTTTGAGTATATCGCCGCTGAAGTATCAAAAGGTATCGCGAGTGTCGGGCTGGAAACGGAAGTTCCGGTAATTTACGGCGTACTGACGACAGACACGATTGAGCAGGCAATCGAAAGAGCGGGCACAAAATCCGGCAATAAGGGCGCCGACGCGGCGATGACGGCAATCGAAATAGTTGACTTGTTCAAAAAAATTAGTGCCTGATACCTTAAAAACAAAAATTTGCAGCAGGGCAATCCATTTGAAGTTTTTTGAAATTTGGGGCTTTTAATGCGCGGAAGAAGAAAGGCGCGTGAAATCGCCTTGCAGGTTCTTTACAGTCTTAACTTTGTCAGCATCGATGTCGAAAAAGCGCTGGATCTTTTTTGGGGCAATTTCGCCGCTCCGAAAACAGCCAAGGATTTCGCGGCAACTTTAGTACACGGCACGTGGGAACACAAAGACGAGCTGGATAAATTAATTTCCGGCTGCTCCGATAACTGGTCTTTGGGGCGCATGTCCAAAGTGGATATCAGCATTTTACGCATGGCGGCGTTTGAATTTATTTACTGCGAAGACATTCCGCCGAAAGTGACCATCAACGAGGCGATAGATTTAGGGAAAACATTCGGCTCGGAAAATTCCGGCGCTTTTATCAACGGCATTTTAGATAACCTTAATTTGAAATTAAGCAAAAAATGAAACTGCGCTTATCCACAGAACCTGCCGATACAGAAAAACACAAATGCCTTGTGCTGGCGCTTTTTGCCGACGAAAAACCGCCGCGCGGCATCTGCGGTTTTATCGACTGGCGGCTAAACGGCTATATTTCCCGTGAAATCAAAAAAGGCAGTATCAGCGGAAAGCTCGCGGAAAAGGTAATCATTCCAACTCCGCCTCGCCTCAACACGGAACTTTTGATGATTTGCGGCATGGGAAACGCCGCGAAATTAAGCGTGGAGCAAATGCGACGCTTTGCCTTTCTGACCATCGAATCTGTCGATAAATTATTAATCGATGATTTCTCTCTGGAGCTTCCCGGCGCAAACCGCGTGAACCTGGCGCTCGCTGATGTGACGCAGGCGACAGCGACAGGTTTTTTCGATTATCTTTCCCAAGACGCCAAAAAAATGAATAAAATAAAGCCATGCCTGCTGACAGTGCCCGAGCAGGCCAAAGAAGCAGCCAGCGGCATCAAAAGTTTCAAATCAAAAATCAAAGATTAGTCTTTTTACGGCCCAAAAACTTTATCAGCGGATCATGGTGTATTTTTGTTCGTCTTTGGGAACATACCATTTGATGAAATTATGCCCCAGGCCGATGGGCGCCGGTTCAATGCCGCGGATGCGTTTGCTGATAATGATTAATTCATCCGGCACGTAAAGGAAAGTGTAAGGCTGGTCTTCCGCGAGAATTTCCTGAAAGCGGTCATAATATCTTTTTCTTTGTTTCTGATCAAATGTCGAGCGAGCTTTTTCCAAAAGAGCGTCCACTTCCGTATTTTTATAGGAAATAAAGTTTAACTCCTGCGGCGCCGTTTTGCTCGAATGCCAGACATCAAACGCGTCCGGATCGAGCGGAATCGTCCAACCGAGAATTATGGCCTCAAAGCGCCTTTTGTTGATGAAATCATTGATAAACGCCGCCCACTCGAGAATGCGGATTTTAACGTCAATGCCTACTTCTTTGAGCTGCCGCTGAATTATTTCCGCGCATTTCTGGCGCGTTTCATTGCCCTGATTAGTAATGAGTTCAAAGCTGAAGGGGCGACCGTCTTTTTCCAGAATTCCGTCCTTGTTTGTTTTTGTCCAGCCGGCGGCGCGCAGAAGTTCACGCGCTTTCTCCGGATTGTAGGAATATTTTTGGACGTTTTCATTATACGCCCAGGTGCCCGGTTTGTAAGGGCCGGTGGCAGGTTTGCCGAGCCCCAGTAAAACACCGCTGATAATTTCTTCTTTGTTGATGGCGTAAGAAATAGCCTGGCGCACTTTTTTATCGGCAAAAAACGGGTGCTTCAAATTGTAACCCAGATAGGTGTAGGCAAAAGCCAGGTAGCGGTACTTTTCAAAGTTTTGCCGGAAAAGATTGTTTTGGGTCTGGCGGGTGTATTGCAGCGGCGTGAGTCCCATCATGTCGATATTGCGCGCGCGCAGCTCCAGAAACATCGTCGCCGTATCGGGAATAATGCGCGTCACACGGCCGTCGATATAAGGCTGACTTTCAAAATAATCGGGATTCGCAACCAGCACAATTTTTTGTCCCGCCACCCATTCTTTGAAAATATACGACCCGGTGCCGACGGGACGACGCGCCAGCGGGCTTTTGGTGATGTCTTTTCCGTCCAGCAGATGGCGCGGCAGAATCGCTGATGACCAGCTGATTAACGCCGGCGCGAAAGGTTTGTCGTAAGTCACGCGGAAGGTGTAGTCGTCCAGCGCTTCGGCTTTTTTCACTTTAAGAAAATCGCCCGCGTAGGCGGTGGGCGTCTTCGGGTCAACTGTAACCTGATATGTATAAAGAACATCTTTCGCGGTAAATGGCTTACCGTCGTGCCACTTAACGCCCCGGCGCAAATGAAAAGTTATCGCCAGGCCATCTTTGGATATAGCCCAGGATTCGGCCAAATCACCGGCAATATTCATGTTTTTATCGTATTTAACCAGCCCGTTGTAAATAAAACCGGCGATACTGTGTGATGGAGAATCGGAAGCCAAAATGGGTATCAGGTTGCTCGCATCGCCGATATCGCCACGCACAATTATATCTCCGTAGGCGGGCGGTTTATCCGGCGATTGGAATGACTGTTCTTGCGGCGCTTCTTTGCCGCAGGAAATCAAAAGCAGCGCCAGAAGCACAAAAATAATTGGACGGTAACTAAGCATCTTAAATAACTAGCCCAGCATTTCTATCATTGCAATATAAAAATTCTGATTGTAAGATAGGCAAAAATCAAATTAATAAATTTCAGGCCTTTATGCACGCAGAAAAAATAAGTGCTTTGCCAAATCGTTTTTTTGAGACGCTCAAAATGAGGGCGGCCGCGATCTGGGATATATTATACGATTCCGTGAACAATTTCGGCGCCAACGGCAATGCCAATCAGGCAGCGGCTATTTCTCTCTACACTATTCTTTCGGTCATTCCTCTTTTTATTCTGACGATTATTGTCGCGGGAAATGTTTTCAGTTCCAACCCGGAAATTCAGGCCGATATCACCGGTGCTATCCGGGGTTTTAATCCTTATTTTTCAGAAAAACTCATCGAACAGCTTGGGCAAATAGAAAGCAAGAAAGGCCTGTTGGGCTGGGTGGGCTTACTGGGTTTAGCCTGGCTTTCGACAGCAATATTCAACGCCGCGGAAACTGCGTTGAATATCACTTTCCGCTCTCCGAAAAAGCGCAATTATTTTTTTTCCAAGCTGCTGGCATTCTGCATGATTCCTCTGGGATGGTTCGTAGGCGCGACAAGCCTGATAATCAGTTATGTGGCCGCTTTATTGGTGGCCCAGCCTCTGATACTGCCCGGAGGAATCGAGATTTCCCTTACGGCGATGTCGGCATTTTTCCTGCGTTACGTGATTCCCTATCTTGTGTCGGTGATGTTCTTTTACTTTCTTTACTGGATAATACCCACCGCAAAAGTACGGGCGATGGTTCTTCTGGCCGGCAGCGCCCTGTTCGCTCTGCTTATGGAATTAGCCAAGCAACTATTCACTTTTTATATCACCAATTACACGCGTTACGGAATCATTTTCGGCACGCTGGAGCCGGTTGTTATCCTCATTATTTGGGTATTTTATGTCGCGCTGATTTTTCTTTTTTGCGCGGAATTAATGTCGTCTTTTCAGCGCCGCGATTTGCTGTTGCTGGAACGCGCCATGCTTAAACCGCATAAGAATTATCTGAAAGTCGATGAAAGACTTTTTAAAAAATTCGGCCGCAGTTACCTCAAGGGCAGCTTGATTTTTGACGAGGGAAGCACGGGCAATGAAATGTTTTATGTTCTGGCCGGACGCGTTTGTTTGGAAAAAAACGCGGGTGAGGTAAAGAAAATATTGGTGGAAGTGGAGCCAGGGCAATATTTTGGTGAAATGGCCACGCTGGTTGACGCGCCGCGCTCCGCCTCGGCGCGCGCGCTGAAAGACAGTCATCTGGCGGTCATTGACAGTAATACCTTCACCAATCTGTTGCGGGAAAGCCAGGGCATCGGTGTTTTCATGCTGAAGGAATTTTCTAATCGCTTAAAAAACACGAATGAATCGCTGGAAGAAATGACCAATTTATGGATTCGGCTGATTACTGTTATTCACTTTATGGAAAATCCGAAGGCAAAGATTTCGCAGCACATACGAAAACTAGCCAAACTTGCCAAAAAACTGCCCTCCGAAATTCAGGAAGTCATTAATGACATGGCACGGCAAAAAATGATTCAAGTTAAAGATGGTTACGTTGTCAAGGTTGTGCGTAAAAATATTTGGTCAATGCTGGATGTAAAAGCAATCAAAGATATTGAGTTAAAAACAAATAAAAATTGATGCTTATGATTTTGAATATTTATTAAAAGATCGTATAAGCTAATGTTTTGTTTTAACTTTTAAAGAAATAAATAAAAGATAATTCGAAAATATTTCTTTTTGGTGATCGACTTAAAGCAAAGCGAGATATCCAGGCAAATGGCTTGACTATATTTTCTGCCCCTTATAGTGGAGGTTTTGAATGTATAATCCCAGCTGAAACTGTTTTAGTAGTTAAACGCGACCAATGTCATAGTTAATCAAATATTGATTGTGTTCCGGAAAAATATAAAGAATTAGAGAAAATACTTGTTCCGAAAAAAGAACGTTACGATCTGAAATATGGCCGTTACATTATTTTAATTTCAAATGAAGACATTGATTCAAAACTAGAACTGATTTCACGTTCCACTACCAAAGAACGTAAAATATATGAAATAAAGCAAAGAATCTACAGCAGCGTCTTGTCAGAAATTTTTATTGTTGTCATTGGCATTATGTTCTTTCTTGCAATACCATTACTACTGCTACTGAAACCTTTTATAAATTCATACAAGAGAAGAAAGTTAGATAAAATGATAAGGGAAGAACAGCAAAACAAAAGCATATAGATTATTCAAAGGAAATATTATGACCGAAAAAAACTTTGGGAAACATTTTTTGACGCGCACGCGCCGATTTACGATGAAAACGTATTTACAAAAAGCACGCTTAAAGAAGTCGACTTTTTGATCGAAGAATTTGCGCTCAAACCCGGAGCGGCGATTCTTGATGTCGGCTGCGGCACGGGAAGGCATTCCGTGGAACTGGCCAAGCGCGGCTATAAAGTCACCGGCATTGACTTATCCGCCGAAATGCTCAAAGAAGCGCTTGATGATCTGGCCTGCCGCGGCATTCTTAAATTTAAAATCAAAGCCCTTCCGTATTTTTTGAAGTAACTTCGCTTTTCGCTAATCCTTCGGTGGATAACCGGTAATATCTCTTATATCCTTAAACAAAGGCCTCAACCGGCTATACATTTTCAGATAAACTCTTCTGTAAAGATTATCGTATAATCTATGATTCTCTTGAACAGGCTCAAATACTCTGCCCGTCCTGGTCATGGCTTTGACAGCTGATGGAAAATCCGGATAAATTTTGAGACCAACCGCCGCGTCGATCGCCGCGCCCAACGCCGATGTTTCAAAGGTATGAGGACGTTCCGCCGCCATTCCGAAAACATCCGCCGTGATTTGCATGGCGACATCGCTTTGCGATCCGCCGCCAGATACTTTAAGTTTCGTTATTGGAATTTTCATTTTCCGCTGCGTCAGTTCGCCTCCCTCGCGCAATCCATAAACGAGCCCTTCCAAAAGAGCGCGGTATAGATGTGCCCGGCTGTGAACATCGCCGAAACCAATGACCGATCCTTTCGCATAAGGGTCGAGGTCTCTGCCCGGCGTCCAGTAGGGTTGCAACATGAGCCCCATGGAACCAGCGGGCACGTCCCGGATTAATGAATCAAAAAAAGTTTCCGGCGGTTTATTGCTTTTTTCAGCAAGCATGCACTCCTGCAGTCCGAACTCCTCCTTGAACCAGCTTACCATCCAGAAACCGCGAAATATCGACACCTCGGTATAATAAGCATCCGGCACGGAAGCGGGATATGGCGGAATTATCGGCTGCAGCTCCACATATTTAGGTGTGGCCACATCGAAAGTCGCAATAGTTCCGAAACTGAGGCATCCTGTTTCCGGTGTGAGACAACCGGAACCGAGAATTTCACAGCCCTTATCCGATCCGGCGGCAAAAACAGGTAATCCTTCCGGGATGCCGGTTTCCGCTGATGCCTTTTTCGTAATCTTACCGAGAATTTCCGAGGGCTTTACCAGAACGGGGAGTTTTTCCTTGTCCACTTTGAAAATCCACCATTTAAAATCGTATTTTCCGGCCCATTGATAGGTCTTATTGTTAAAAGGTAGGTAGCCGATATTGTTGCCTATCGAATCAACAAACTCTCCGGTAAGCCGGTGCGTGAAAAATCCGGAAAGAACAAGATATTTGTAGGTTTTTTCCCAGATATCCGGCTGCTGCTGGCGGATCCAGTTCGCTTCGCATTCCTGGATGACACCGTCCAGAGTATCCAGCAATCCTATCGTTTTCAGCACCGGACGAAGGTACCCGGGCAAGAGCTGGCGTGAATCAGCTTTTCTCTGGTCCAGCCAGGTAATAGCCGGCCGCAAGGGCCGGCCGTCTTTATCCACATTAATCATCGTAGCGCGCTGCGTGGTTAGCGTAACGCCTTTTATATCTCTTTTAAGATTTTCCTGTTGCTGCAGAAGTTGATGTGTGGTTTTGCAGAACACTTCCCAATAATAATCCGGGTGCTGTTCCGCCCAGCCGGGGTGGTCCGAAAAATACGGCTGAATGGGCGTTTTAACAATATGCAGTATGTTACCCCTTGCATCAATCAGGGCGGCTCTTATCGACTGCGTTCCCGCGTCCACGGAAAGAATTAATTCCTTCGAGTTCTGATTTTTCTGTGACATATGCGCCTCTCTTTTTTTTCGGTAAAGGTGTTTTATTTAGTGAACATCATTACTCCAATCCCAGTTGACCGCCCGGGTTCATAATGCTGTTCGGATCAAAATGTTTCTTGAGCGTCCGCAAAACGTCCATTTGTTCTTTTCCCAGATGCATCTCTATCCATGGACCGATCATCCGCCCCACGCCGTGATGGTGACTCAGTGATCCGCCGTACTGCTGAATGCTGTCGATAATGCCCCGCTGGAATTTCCGGAATTCCGCGGGATCTTTCATATGCGCGATAAAAATGAAATAGAGATTAGTCCCCTGGGGATAAAAATGCGAGGCGTGCGTCATGCACATGGTCTCGGGACGGCTCTTGACGTAGGCGCGCACACCTTGGTGCAGCCGGTGGAGATTATCCCAGGTCACGGACGCTTCGAGCGTGTCAATCAGAATATTATAGTCGCCGAGATCTTCGCGCATGTAAGGTTCCGTGTAACGGGTGTGTTCCCATTTTTTTGTCGCGTAACCGGTCAGGTATATGGCTTTGTGTTTCCGGGCAATAGCTTTGATTTTTCGCGCAACCAGTTTTGTGTAATCCCGATCGCCTTCCACATTGCCCAGACACAAACAGCGCTGCATGGGTTTGAACCCGCGCAGGCTTAGAAACTTATCCACAATATCCGGCATCCCGTAGAGCTTCAATCCGCGGTCGGTCTCCTCCGGATCGGAAATCCGGTAAATGGCGGGCTTGCCGAACTCCGACTGCATGATTTCGCGGCTGGCGTTGACGGCCGCTTCCCACGTCGGATACATGAAGCTGAACCGTTCGCGGTTTTGAGGCATATATCGGAATATTTTCATGGTCACTTCCACCAGAATACCGAATGTTCCCTCCGATCCTTTCATGATGTCGTTGATTTTGGGACCGGTGGCGGTTGCCGGATAATCAAGTGTTTTGAACGTTCCGGCGGGCGTGACATACTCCTGACTGAACACAATATCGTAAGCGTCGCCGTAATAGGTGGAAGCCTGCCCGGAACCCAATGTAACAATCCAGCCGCCGACCGTGGAATACTCGAAAGACTGAGGAAAATGGCCGCACGTGTAGCGGAGTTTTTTTTTAAAGAGTTCGGGGGCGTTGTTCAGCGCCTCTTCATAAGCCGGTCCGAACATACCCGGCTGAACGCGGGCGGTCTGGTTGATTTCGTTAATTTCCAGAAGTTTGTTCATGTGCGTGCTGATCACCAGAGACACGCCGCCTCTCGCGGGGCGACAGCCGAAATTGACGGAAGAGCCGGCGCTGAAAACCGTGACGGGAATTTTCTCCCGATTGCAATATTCCACCAGTTTTTGCACATCGTGCTTATCACGCGGATGCACAACGACATCCGCCACGTCACGGATGATGCCATGGCGTAAATCCATCATTTCTTCCGCGGTTTTACCCGACGCGTATTTTACGCGGCTGTAATCATCGAGGGCGATGTTTTCCCGGCCGACGATGGACGCGAGGGCTTCTATCTGCTGCGATTTCAGGGTGACCGGACGGTTTAAAGAAACCAGTTCCAATCCTTCCTTGCTTTTGGACATGAAATCTTTATCGCTGAGATTAAAATCCTCCTTGATCATTTTATACCAGGCGTCGCTGGGATGTTTGAAATGCTGAGGATCGCCGTATTTGAAAATAGACCTGTATGTCCCGGCCGGGGGAGCTTTTTCCGTCCAATCCGGACGGAATGTCTTGGATGTCATGGGCATGCCCTCCTTTATTTTTTACTGATTATTCGGGTATCTTAAGCATGTTTACGGTGTCGGAAATTTCTTTTTCGATTCTCTCCGGACTCCACTGCAGCTCTTTAGCGGCAATCTGGGCAACTTTGCGCAACACGTCCTCGCCGGGATTGCCGAGCGTGCCGATGCCGGTCCGGCGCAGGACAATGTCCGGCAGTGTCCGTGCCATTTCATCGCGCACGGCAAAAACAACCTGCGCCAGAATTTCTCCGTCTTCATTTAACGTCTCCGACAAGGCCTTGTCTTCACGCGTCAGTTTAACGATGTCCTTGTATTCCGTGCCGTAATTTGTGGCCAGATAATCCAGCGTTGACCGCGCTCAATCCGTTTGCCTGGCTTTTTGCCTCATGGATAAAGAGATCTAAATCCCTGATCTCGCAGCCGGTCAGATATTGTTTATCGGTAATGCTCTTGCCCAGATCGCGGCCCATTTTGGCGGCAACGAGCCGGAGGCAGTTTTCGGCCAGTTTTCTGCTGGTCGTATATTTCCCGCCTTCCACCGTAATCAGACCGTCAAGACCGTCGGCCTTATTATCGTGGATTTCGTACTTGCGGGAAGACGAATACGTCTCGCTGGTCTCTTTTTCCACCAGAGGACGCAAACCGCCGTAGGTATGTTTTACATCCGCATACGAAAGCTTGCCGTCTCCGAAAGAACTGTTGACGTCGTCGATCAGTCTCCATAATGCTTTCCCGGGTAACGCGATAATCATCCGGATTCCCGTTGAAAGGTTTATCCGTCGTGCCGATCAGCGTGTGTTTGCGCCAGGGAATGAGGAAGAAATGACGACCGGCCGGGGTCATGAAGCCGAGCGTGTAATTGCCGGAAAGAAGCCGCTTGGACGTTATGATATGAATGCCCTCCGACCGGCGCAGCGCTGAGCTGACACTGCTTTCCGATTTTGCCAGGCCAAGCATGATATCCGCCCATGGCCCGCCGCAGTTAATCGTGACGGTTCCGTAAACTTCATGGACATGACCGCTGAACAAATCTTTAACTTTCACGCCGGCAATACGATTACCCGCACTCATGAGGAAACCATTTACTTCAGTGTAGTTGGCAACCTTCGCGCCATAGGCCACGGCGGATTTGATGAAGGCCAGCGTCAGCCTTTCGGGAAAAATGCTGTTGCAGTCGCAAAAGATTGATGCGCCGGTGAGTCCCTCGGCGCGCACGTGCGGCTCTTGACGCAGCACCTCATTGGTGGAAATAGTTCTGTGCCAGGGAATTTTCTTGCAGCAATCCCACGTATCGTTTTTGTCGTAGGAGAGCAGGTCGTATAAGAGCATTCCGATTTTCGCTAACCATTTATTGTTTTTCAGCGGCTTTTTGTAATGGGTCATCATCATCGGCCACGGATAGACAAAATTGGGAGCGATGTTTTCCAGCACTCTCCTCTCGCGGAGCGATTCGCGCACCAGACCAATTTCGCCGTTTACCAGATACCGCAGGCCGCCGTGAATCATTTTGGAGGTCGCGGCCGAAGTGGCCCAGGAAAAATCTTTTTTTTCCAACAGAGCCACTTTCAATCCCCGTGTGGCGGCTTCATAGGCTACCGACGCGCCGGTGATTCCGCCGCCAATGACAACAACATCGAAACGTTCATTATTGTATTTTTCAATAAACCTATCCATGACGATCACCTATTATCTTTTTGTTGCGTTTGGTAATTCCCGTTTCACAGCTTCTTCCGCGTAAATAAGCACCTCCTTCATGATTCTGCGGGCCTCTTCCGGTTTTTGGTTTTTTATCGCCTCATAGATGTCGTGATGGAAGATATTGGAACGCTCGGCATTACGGCGATCATCGAAATACAAATGTCCATAATTTCGAAACGTCTGATTGAAAAAATTTAAACCTATGGCGCAAAGCAAATTATGGGTTGACCGGGCGATCAACTGATGAATCCGGATATCTTTTTCGAGCATGTCTAAGGCCGTGTCAAAAACAACCACTTTTAATTCATCAAGATCTTTGGGTGTTCTTTTTTCTGCGGCAATATAGGCGATCTGGGGAACAATATAGCGGCGCGCTTCAAGAATATTAATTAATGTTTCTCCGCTGCCGTTAGTATGCAAAGCGGCTATGATCAGATCGAAATTGCCGCTTTCGAGATAATTTTTGACATATAAGCCGTCGCCGTGACGGATTTCTACCAAGTCAAGATTTTCAAGTTTCCGCAAGGCTTCACGGACTGTGGCACGGTTAACATCGAAAGTTTCCGCCAGTTCCCTTTCCGTGGGCAATTTTTCCCCCGGAGCTATGGTTCCGGACATAATTTTCTTTTGAATAACGGTTACGATCTCTTCGTGGAGGCGTGCACGTAAAAGCGGTCGGGCAAAAACCTTCTTTTTCGCCATAAATGAAGCTCCTTCTCTTCCCGCTTTATTGGCCGGGTGGCTGAACCAATAGCTTGTTCTTTAATAATTGTCAAGACTTTTATCTATGTAGACATGAATATCATCTAAGTATTTGCTCTTATGGTGAATTCAATTTTTTACCTTTCATTGGATTTCGATTCTGCCGTTAATCGTGCTCTGCTCATCTCTTTCTTCCGGTAATATTAACGTTTTATTTTAATTGTATGCATATTATTGAGCTTTCTGATAATGTGACGAATGTTTTCGTCAACGCCATATTATAAATAATTTAGAATGCAAAGTTGTCGATATCGTCAATAAGCACAATATCGTCGTCCTCGAAAGAAAGGTTATTGAATGGCAGAAAAAAGCATTTGGGAAACATTTTTTGACGCGCATGCGCCGATTTATGATGAAAACGTCTTCACGAAAAGCACGCTGCAGGAGGTTGATTTCCTGCTTGAAGAGCTCGCGCTGAAACCCGGCGCGGCGATTCTTGATGTTGGCTGCGGCACGGGAAGGCACTCTGTGGAACTGGCCAAGCGCGGCTATAAAGTCACTGGCATTGACTTATCCGCCGAAATGCTCAAAGAAGCGCGTGAAAAAGCCGAAGCCGCTGGCGTCAATATAAACTGGATTCGCGCCAATGCAACAGATTTTAAGCTACCGGGCAAATTCGATGCGGTCATTTGCCTGTGCGAGGGGTCTTTCGGACTTCTGGGCCATCGTGATGATGCGATTAATCAGCCGCTTGCTATTCTTTGCAATATTTCCCGCAGCCTTAAAAAAAAGGCCAAAGTTATTTTAACTGTGCTCAACGCAACATTTATGATCCGCAGATTTACCAATCAGGACGTGGCCGAAGGACGCTTCAATCCGCTGACTATGGAGGAATCCTCTGAATTATCACCGCGGGAAGAAATGCTTCCCATAAAAATGCGTGAACGGGCTTTCGTCCCCACGGAACTTACCTTACTTTGCCGTCTGGCAGGGCTTGATGTGCAAAACATCTGGGGCGGCACAGCGGGAAACTGGGGCAGAAGAAACATCGACCTGGACGAGATAGAGCTAATGCTCGTGGCGCAAAAAATCTCCGATCCAAAAACACTGAAATAATTTCCGTAAATATCAGACAAACAGAAGGCATAGAGGAGGTATAAATGACAAAAGAACTTGACCGATACAGAAAGTATGGCGAGTTGATAGAAAAACTGATTCGCCCCGCAAGCTTTCCATTGGCAGTAAAACTGATTCAATCGGAAACAGAAATATTACCTGAATATAAAAGACCTTCCAGAGACATGGGCCTGCAGAATTTTGTCTGCCAGAATTTCAAAATGGCCCGCACCTACGGCTGGACCATCGCCGTTACTGAAGCGGATATCAACTGCAAACCCGCGCGCGCATTATATGGATGGGATATACCGGCGACGGAAGAAATAGATTGGGCTGAATCTTTCAGCGTTGGACTGTATGCAAAAGACACTGCGATCGCGAAAACTTTCAGCCAGCATCTTTATTCACTGGATAAAAATATTACCGGGCTGATTATTTCTCCCCTAACGCGGACTAAAGTCGTGCCCGACACTGTATTGGTATACTGTATGCCCGCTCAGGCAATGCGGTTTGTTCAGGCTTATTGTTTCATGGAAGGGGGCGTATTAGAATTCAGCGCGGCTGGTAGAGTTGGCTCCTGCCACGAAGGTGTGACAAAAACGATTAAAACCAATAAACCACAATATGTAACGCTGGGCAATGGCGACCGCATCTGGGGCGGAGCACATGATCACGAAGTAATGTTTTCCTGTCCCGGCAATAAACTTGATATTTTGATTGAAGGATTGGAGAAAACGCATGCGGCCGGCCTACGGTATCCGATACCGCAATACATGAATTACTCTCCCGGTTTTCAGGCAGAATTTGAAAAAGCAGCCGTCGACCGGGCGGGCGGCACTATCAAAAAAACATAAATAATAAATTTTTATTTTTAATAATAGACGGCGCGTGATTGGAAATAAATATTTCAGATAAATTAACTATTATATAATCAGCAATAAACATACAACCATGATTAATGTCTTTTTCACATGTATACAACTTGTTGACAACTTGCATAATTAGTTTATAATAAAGTTGTCTACAAAAACGGCATAATATATGGACATTAAAACTTTAATACTCAATTCGATAAGGAAACGAGGGCATGTCAAAACTTCAGACATTGTCAAAAAGACCAAATATTCGAGAGCTTATGTACACAGGCATCTGAAAAATCTTGTCGAAGATCGTGTTATCACCCTTGTTGGTAAATCCAATCAAGCACACTATATTTTAGCTTCAAAGAAAAGACTGATAAGCTCAAAGCCCCTAATAATTCATAGAATAATGACGAATCATGGGCTTGCTGAAGACAAGATTCTGCAAAAAGCAAAAGGACAAAGCGCAATTTTCCAAAACATTGCCGAGAACATTTCCTCAATCACCGATTACGCTTTCACGGAAATGCTCAATAACGCCATAGAACATTCTGCATCAGAAAAAATCGACATTGTAATTATGAAAACAGCCGATGATATTCGTTTTACCATAACCGATTGGGGCGTCGGTATACTTAACAATATAATGAATAAAAAGCGCCTTAACTCAGAAATGGAAGCTATACAGGATTTGCTCAAGGGAAAAGAAACTACATTGCCTGAGGCGCACAGCGGCGAAGGAATTTTTTTCACTTCAAAAATTGCTGACTCTTTGAAAATCAAAAGTTTCTCCAAAAAAATTGTTTTTGATAACGTTATGCAGGATATCTATGTAAAAGACGTAAGGTCGGTTAAGGGAACACGTGTGGATTTTTCTTTACGGCTCGATTCCCAAAAAACACTTTCCGACCTTTTCATTAAATACACTGATGAATCTTTTGAATTCACCAAAACAGGCGTCAAGGTTAAACTGTATCATTATAATGTAGATTATGTCTCCAGGTCACAAGCCCGCAGAATTCTGGCGGGGCTTGAGAAATTTAAAACAATTGAACTCGATTTTAAGGATGTAAACACAGTAGGTCAGGCATTCGCGGATGAAATATTCAGAATTTGGCAGGGAAAGCACCCCAACGCTAAATTCATCATTAAAGATGCCAATGAAAACATCATGCTGATGATTAACAGGGCGCAAACATAGTTTACAGCTTGTAGACAACTTGCGTATTTTATATTTATAATAGTTGTCAACAAGGCATGGTGAAAAACGGCGCGTGGTTTGACGTGAAAAACTCCGGCATGCGCCTGACAATGGGCGCCACGGCCGGATGTTTTTTAAAAGTTTTCTCCAGAAAATTGCGCGCGTTTTGGCGGTCCCAGCCCGCGGGGTGACGGAAATCGCGATAAAGAGACAAATCTCCTTCATAAAAATTTTCTGTTTGAAGATTATGCGCCGTATCATTTGCCACCGGCAGATTAAAAATCGCCAGATTCAAAAAATCAATGCAGTCGCTGTGCGCCACGGTAAAATCCAGCGTTTTGCGCGCGCTTACCTCAGTTTCCTGCGGCGTTCCGAAAAGCAGATAAACATACGCGGCAATTCCCGCTTTTTTGAGCGAATGCAGCGTCGTCGATGCATCGCCTAAATTTATTCCTTTGTTGAGTTTATCGAGAACTTCCTGATCGCCCGATTCGATGCCGAGCTTCAGCATCACGCAGCCGCTTTTTTTCAGGGACAAACAAAAATCTTCATCGGCAAGTTCTTTGCTTACGCGCGCGAAACCATACCAGGGCGCGCCCGGCGGATTTTGGCTGAGATTTTTCAGCAGGGCGGGCGAAAGCGCGTTATCCAGAAGATGCACCAAAGCCGGCTGATGTTTTTTTACGAGCAGCGGCAATTCCTGATTTACCTGCGTCGCGGACAAAGGCAGATAAGGATTTTCTTCGGCGCGCTCCGGGCAAAAAGCGCACCCGCGCCAGTAACAGCCGCGCGAGGCGCTGTAAGGCAGAACAAATCCGGGAGAAAGATAAAATTGCGCGGGAAAATCATCGTAATCAGGCGACGAGTTTTTGTTCCCGTCTTCAACGCCCAAAAGCTGCAATAATTTTTCTTCACCCGCTCCGGCGATCATTTCATCAACGACTCCGGAAAATTTCTCAATGCCCGCGCCCAGCGCCGCCCAGGAAGTTACAAGCGAGCCGCCCAGCACAATTTTTATCCCCGGATTGATATTTTTGATAAACCCGATCATCGCAAACGCGCAAAGCGCCTGGCTTAAATAATTTACGGAAAAACCGACAAATTCCGGCTCTTCCTGCATAACCGCCATCAGGCGGGCGGAGAAGTAAGGATAAAAAGGATTGTTGTCCGGCATTTGCGCGGCTTGCAGCAAATCCGCGCTACTTGCCGGCGCCAGCATATTATTGGTAAAATCGGAAAGTGTCAGATGCACGCCGTAGGGTTTCCCGGCCAGGGACAGAACACGGTTTACATCCTGCGCGGCGCGTGAATACCGGCTTTTGTTTTTATAAGTTTCGATATTTTGCAGCGCGGCGATATTCGCTTCCAGATTCTTACACGCTCTTTTGCTCCATTTGTCCGGCCATTTATTCTCGAACGCGGTTTGCCCCAGCAAATAGTGAATCCCTTCCACGTTCGCGTCGATTACCTGATAGCTGACACCGTTGGCTTTGAGGCATCCGGCCAATTTGGCAATGCCCGCGGGCGGCTCGGATGGTTTGACTACCGGAGGATTGATTAAAACGATTTTTGATTTCATATAACCCTTTATTAATATTTAATTAATGTTAAAACAAGCCTGATTTTAAAGGTTTTTATTTTGTCTTGACAGGCATTATTCTTTACGCAATAGTTTCCCGCGTCAGGGCATTATTAAATATTTATTAAAGCTCTTAACAAACTTTAGGAGGTTATACATGGATCCGAAAAAAAGAGGCTTAATCATCGTCATTGCCGCAATTGTTTTACTGGCGCTTATTGTGGCGGTTTATTACTACGGCAAATATAATTCATTCAAACGAGCAAGCATTGAAATTAAAAGCGCCTGGGCGCAGGTGGAAAATCAACTGCAGCGCCGCTATGATTTGATTCCCAATCTAGTGGAAACAGTAAAAGGCTACGCCAAGCAGGAAAGAGAAGTGCTGATTGAAGTCACTAACGCGCGCGCCAAAGTGGGCGGCGCGGGAAGCGTGCCGGAGAAGATGGCCGCCAATAATCAACTGTCCAGCGCTTTGAGCAGGCTTCTGGTGGTCATAGAAAAATATCCCGAACTGAAATCCAACGAAAATTTTCTGCGCCTGCAAGATGAGCTGGCCGGCACCGAAAACAGAATTGCCGTGGAAAGGATGAGATATAATCAGAAAGTGGAAGCGTATAATAAAACTATCGCTATGGTGCCGGGTTCCATTATTGCCAGGCGGGAAGGATTCAAGGAAGAGCCGTTTTTTGAAGCCGTGAAGGAAGCGCAAACCGGCCCGCCGCAGGTAAAATTTTAGAAGCAGGAATATATTTACCCAAACCCTGAATAGCTCGTTAGAGCTATTCAGGGTTTTTTATTATAATACGCCGTTTTCCATACGCCGTTTTCGCTGGTGATGCGCGAAGGGATGCTTGTAGCGTCCGGCCTTTTATATCCTTCAATGCTGTATTCAGGGTCATGCGGCAGTAAAATACAATTTCCGGATAACTGCGGCAGGATAGAATAAATTTCCTTATTTGCTGTCGCCGCGAAAAGTTCATCAATGCTTTTAAACGCGCGAAGTTCCTCAATCGTTTTGAGCGTAGGTGGCATCAGCATAATTTCTTTTTGGTTATGCATCTCCAGCGCCTTTTGCGGTGTTACCCATAAAGACTCGGTAAGTTCCGTCGCGTCCGCTACCGGCCTTTGCTCGGGCGGGAGTTTTGCCAGAAAAAAGCGCGTATCAAAACGCATTTTTTCAAATTCCGGCGTGATCCAGTGCGCGTAGGGCACAAGAACTTCGGGGAAAAATACAATGCCTTCTTCGCGGGCAATTTCACCAAGCGTTATTTCAGAAGCGTAGAGCCGACGGCGATGCTCAATATATCGCGCGCGGATGTTTTTATCATGAAAAGAAACAAAATCACCGGAAACACTGCCGCCCAGAAGAATCCCCACTTCTTCAAACGTTTCTCTGATAGCGGCAATGAAAAAACCTAAAGCCTCTTCTTCAGGCAACTCGTTTTCCTGTAAAATCCTGGCCGGATTAAAATCAGGGCTCTTGTTAATATAACTTCCCATTTCAGGAGATTTATCGGTTTCTTCAACCTGACCGCCGGGAAAAACATAAGCGCCCGCCATAAATGATTGTTTGTGATGACGGCGCGCCAGAAATAACTTCCAGCCGGCGCTTTCGGAAAGCCGTACCAAAATCACCGTGGCCGCTTTTTTAAAAACTTTTTTGTCCCCTGCTGAATACATAATGTTTTCTCAATTAATCTATACCGTTATTTCTTTTTAAAAGTAAACAGATAAAAAAGGCGCTTTTATTCGTAAAGGGAAAAGCGTCTTTCAGACTGTTGAATTTTCAATTGTAATTAAGAGGAAGGTTTCAAAACGAGTTTAAATTCTTCCGCACCTGCTTCTTCAACTTTTACCGAATATTTTTTCGATTCGGCAAGCCGCGTCACGTTTTCCTTGGCCACGTTGCTGTCTATCAGAACTGAAATCGTGGCTTTCGGATTTTCTTCCATGGCTTTTTTTGTTTTTACCACAGGTAACGGACAACTCAATCCTTTAGCATCTACTTCTATCATAATCTGTTTCCTTTCTTTTTATTCAAATTAATTATGGTTTAATACTTGGGGCATCGCGGCTATTATCTGGCTGATTTTCGTCGCCGGTGTCGCCCGCGCGTATTTTCCCGCTTCTCTATTGGCTTTGAGCGCCGCAACTGCCGCGTCAAGATGCGTAAAACCGGCGTCAACAAACGCTCCTATCATGCCGCTTATTGTGTCCCCCGTTCCGCCGATGGCTTCGAGCGCGGGCAAATCCGGTTGGGAAAGCGTAAATTTAATTTTTCCTTCCTGTACTACATGGTCAGTAGCGCCTTTTATCACCACGGTTTTCGCCATACTTTTCTGGCGGAAAGCCGCCGCGATTAAATCATCAACATGGGCGATATCCGCGCGAAAAAGATGATGGCTGATATAAGCCGGATGAATAGCGTCAGGATCGGCCAGAAATTCCATCTCGGAAAGATCGGGTGTAAAGATATCGAATTTTGACGCCAGCCCAGCCGCCTTAGCCGCGTACATGGAAGATGCATCCGCCATCATCACCGGCTTTGGGGCGCATTTATCGGCGGCCGCGCTAACCTGTTTCATCAATCCCATCACCGGCAGGATGTAATGTAAAAGCACAACGTCCGCGCCAAGCTTGGGAAGATTTTTTATCAAATAATCGTAAATGAGCCGACTGCCCTTCCCGTTACCTGTATCGCCGGCAAAAACAGCGTGCGGCGCGGCACTTTGGCAATGTTTCGCGACCACGCAAGCCGCACTGGCGAGCGCCGCTGTGCCCTGCGTGCATGGCGTTTCTATATTGCCAACAAAAAGCTTGCTGCCGTCGAACCTGGCTTCGCCCATGACCAGACCCGCGTCTTCTTTAGGAATTGTTCCGCAAATGAGAAGCATTTTAATTTACCTCCTTGCGGAAAATTTCCAGAGCTTCCACAAAAGCCCGATCCAGCATCAGCGCGCAAAGTGTGCGGCCATTGTCTTTGGGGCGCGCCACGTTTGTGATTTTTTTATCCACCATGCCGAGATGCAAAAATGGAATGTCGGGGCAGCCGCCGCCGGAGATATTCAAAATTACGCCGCTATTTTTATCAAACGTCAGCTTCATATTTCCGGCTTTGACCATGCAGGCATTGTCAAAATTTATAACTTTGACAATATCCAGAAGTTCGCCCGCGCCTTTGATGGGAAGAATTTCCACAAAAAACGCATCTTTTTGCGCAAGCGCCCTTTCCACACCGGCTTTTTCCACGATATTAAATTCCACGGCCAGGTCACAGCCTTTGCGTAGCGCCGGTGGCGGCGCGACCAATTTAACTTCAAATTCAGCCGCCTTTAAAATTTTTTCCGCCGCGATAGCTTCATCCACGGCCTGAAAAAGAACAAGCCCGCCGCCCTCAAATTTATTTTGTTTTTTACCGCCAAAAAACATTTTTTGTAATACCTCTATGTGAAGACCGGCTTCAGAATCGAACCCCAACAGCAAACATTGCATTGTTTGCCCGACGGGTTTGAAGCCCGCGGCCGGCACCAGCCAACTCAGCCGGTCAAAAATTATTTTGCCCTCTGCAGCATGGTAAAGCCGATAATCAGGCAAAACACCAAGCCGATAACCACGGCAATGGGCCCAAAAGCGCTCGCGCCCTGAGGGGAGCTGGCCAAAGCAAAGTTATGAGCGACTCCCGCGCCGACAATCATGCCGATAACAAACACACCCGCGTCCGCGTCACCCTCACCGGAAAGAAATAGCTGTCTGCCGGGACAACCACCAGCCAGAGCGAAGGCAAGGCCTGCCAATGTCATGCCCAAAAAGTTCCAGACATGATTGGTATGCGCCACGGGCTGTCCGGCAAAACCGGGATTAAATTGTCCTAAAATTAAATTCATAACAAAAGCAAAAACAAGCAATGAGGCCACGCCGCTGATCAGATGAAAATCTCTGGTCAGCATCACATCACGAATCGCGCCCATCGTGCAGAAGCGGCTGCGCTGCGCGAGCGTGCCGATAATCAGACCCGCGATCAGACTAACAAAAATCGGGGCGTACTGAGAGCCCGGGCCTTCTTCACTGAAGAAAATCGGGCCGCCTTCGGCAAACTGAACTTTGAAAACCAGAAGCAAAAATAACGCCAACCATGAAGCCGGGCATTATCCAGCCGCTGGCTTTCGCCTGCGCGTGAGAGCGCCCGAGGCTAAAACCTCTTTTGAGAAACTGGATGCCGATGAAAATTCCTGTGGCTAATCCCAAGAAGTCCCAAAATGGCGTTTCCATCACCACCCGCCAGTCTCAACAGCGCGCGCCAGGGGCAACCTAAAAATACCAGTGCGCCGATCATGGCAAACATTCCTAAGAAGAAACGGATTAAAGGAGATGAACCGCCGCGCGGTTTATATTCTCCGGCAAAAAGCGCCGCGGCAAACGCGCCCAGCACAAGACCCATAATTTCCGGGCGCAGATACTGCACGACTCCCGCGCGGTGCAATCCCAGCGCGCCGGCAATATCGCGCTCAAAACAGGCAACGCAAATACCCATATTGGCGGGATTACCGAAATACTGCAACAGGGCGGCGATAATGCCGATAATGCCACCGACGATAATTATCCCTGCTTTTGAAGAAAAAATGTTTTTCATATAAGAACCTCACAAAAGATTTTGTTTTTTCTAACAGCAGGCGCACTTAAAAGCAAATTCATAAAAGTAATATTTGAAAAACAATTATTAATTTTAGTAATATACCGTTGATTCGTTAAACCATTGGTAATAATGAATATTCCTCACAGTTATATTTATCATGGCGGGGAATTCTCTTTTGTGATACTAAACGGACATGAAAACAGAGCATTTTAAAAATATAACTCTTCAGCAAATGGAAGCGCTGATTTCCCTTGTGGAAGAAGGCAGTTTCAGCCTGGCCGCCAGGAAAATGCACATAAGTCAGCCGGCACTCACCAAAAATATCAGAAACGCGGAAGATTATCTCGGCGCGCCTCTGGTAAACAGAGGCAGTGCGGGAATATCGCTCACGCCGGAAGGAAAAGTAATTTATGATTACGCGCGGCGCATAATGAAACTTCGTGAGGAGGCAAAGGAAAAAATAACCGCGCTGGGAGCAAATACCGGCGGAAATATTTATATCGGCGCCAGCACCATACCGGCCACCTATATACTGCCGCGTGTGTTGAGCGCGCTACGCGGAAATCATCCGGATATCACCATGTATATCAAAACGGCGGACAGCGAAGAAGTTATGAACATGGTTTTGGCAAGCGAAGTGGAAATGGGCATTATCGGCAAAAGCCCTTCAAATAAAAAACTGGAAACACGGGAACTTTGGAAAGACCGTCTTATTTTAGTTGTGCCCAAAAAACATAAATGGAGCAAAACCAAGTCTGTTGTGATGAAAGAATTATTTGCAGAACCTTTCATTGTGCGAGAGAAAGGTTCTGCAACCAGGGATTTTATGGAAAACTATCTCAAAGAGGAAAAATCAGTAAATCTTTCCCAATTTAATATCTGCGCGGAGCTCGGCAGTTCCGAAGCCGTTAAAGAAGCAATAATCGCGGGACTCGGTGTCTCTATTATTTCCATTCACGCTGTGGAGCGCGAACTTGCGCAGGGCTTGCTGGCGGAAATTCCCATTCAGGGCTGCCTGATGGAGAGAAACTTTCATTTAATTTACCGGCACAACTTTGATTTCCGGCCGTTTCACAAAATTTTTATCGATTCTCTCAAAAAAAATAAATTTATCCCATAAAACATCTTATATGTTTTTCCGCTGTGCATGCCCAAGAACCATTGCTGTCGTTTTGGCCGGTGAGCCGGAATCCCGATAATTTGCGTTTGCCTTATTTGCTTTTCAGCACGGGAAAAACCAGTTTCCCGCCGTGTTCGCCGATAATTGATACTAGCGGCAGACACAGAAAAATCAGCACCGGAATAATATTTTCCCAGCCTGTAGGATTCTGTAAAATCGCGGGACTGATGATCAGCGCCGCGACGATAATGACATCAAAAATCAGAAGCAAAACGGAAAAAACAGTTTTGCGGATAATCAGGGGATTGGGCTTGCCGAAATAATTTACCAGCCAGGCGAGGATTCCCGTAATGATGGCCGCGGGCAAAGATAATGTCCCTAAAATATAAAGATATAAAACAGCTTCCAGCAGCCCCTGCGCGGGACTAACCAGATAATACCAGGCCAGAAAAAGCGGAGCGATAATAAAAATCGCCATGGGAAAATGAACAACCATGGGGTGCGGATGCCGTTTAAAAAAGGGATAGGCTTCTAAAAAATTGATCAGCCACCCCGGAAGAAACGGCGGTTTATCTTCTTTATCTTTGGCGAGCGTGCCCTTTGCCTGGATTTTTTCCAAAACGTCTTTCCCGTGCGGCGACGCGGCAATGGCCTCGGTCAGATCAGCGCCGGCCTGGTGCCTGTTCATATGCGTGCCGTTTTTCCACAGGCGATTTCCCGTCACGTCATATACTTTTCCCTCCACGGCAACCAACGCCTCGCGTCCTTCCTTGCCGTCTTGTTTTGCCAGACTATCACGGTCAAATTCCATTTTGCCCTCCTCCTCGCGTCAGGTTTGCGTATGTTACAATATTAAAAGTTTTGTGTCGTCATTTTTTATCATTATTTCCCAAAAAGACAGTGGCGGCAGCCGGAATATAAAAGCCCGCCAAAATAAACGCGACATAAAAAGCGGGTTGCAAATCTTGATTATTCTGAATGCCCTGAATCAGATAAGCGATAATCAATGAAATTCCTGTCAGATTATGCGCGTGGATAGTCAGGAGATTTGCCGGCGCGAGCCGTGACGGATTATTGAAATTCCTTTTCAAAATGCCGAATGCACGAAGAGACCAGGGCAGGGTGAAAAACGCCAGATATATCCAGAAACTTGCCACATGAAATATCGGCACGAATAAAATAACCAAGTAGGCCGCGGTCATCGCCGCCGTGTAAAGCCAAACCGCCTTTCCCGCTCCCAGTAAAACTACAAGGTTGTTTTTGCCTGCTGCCGCGTCATCTTTTCTATCCGGTATTTCATTGATAATGATCATCGCGAACATCATCAGCCCCAGAGGCGATAAAACCCAAAACGCCTCCCAGGATAAAGAAAGCGCCTGCACCACATACGCGCCCAGGCCGATGGTAAAACTGAAATTAATCAGTTGCGATATTTCCCCCAAGCCGCGGTAGCCGTAGCGCACCGGAGGCGCAGTGTAAAAATAGGAGCTGGCCATTCCGAATAAACCAAAGGCAAGCACCCACCAGGTTCTTGCCGCGCAAAGATACAGGCCGATGATGATAGTCAGCAAATAAAATGAGATAAAAACAAACCGCATATCTTGGGGCTTAATTTTCCCCGCAGTCAGGGTGCCGCTGCCGCCCGCGTAAGGATTTATTACTTTTTTGGTTTTTTTATCAGCGGCGGCGAGATAATCGAAATAATCGTCCGTCATATTGAGCGCGATGTGATTGAGCGTTACCCCCAGCACAACCAGAAAGAAAAACCATTGATAGATAATTCCGTTTTGTGTCCAGGCCACAGTGCCACCCAGAATAGCCGGCAGAAAACTGGAAGGGACAAAATGATAGCGGAAAGCCTTCCGCCAAATCCGTAAAGACATACGTATTCGCGCTGATTGGTGGTTTATCTTGTTTTTGAGCGGCTTTGTTTTATTCTTCATTATAATATTTTTGCCAGCCCCTTGTTAACATAAGTAAATTTTTTATGTCAAAAAATAGATTTACAATTTTCTTGACAATTCATGCCTAGCACATATTCTAGCCAATATAACAATTTTCAAAAAAACAAAACATAACAACTCAATAAATAACTGAAAGGAAAACAAATGGTTAAACTATACAGATGCACAATTTGCGGAGACGGGTATATCGGCGAAAATCCGCCGGCAAACTGCCCCTTTTGCGGCGCGCATATCGATTACATTAAAGAAGCCAAAGACGCGGTTGTCAACTTTGACGTACAGTTAAGCGCGCGGGATAAGGCCAACGCCGAACACGCCCTGCAGGTAGAAGTGAGCAACGCGACATTTTACGCCTGCGCGGCGGATAAAACGGATAACCCCGAAGGTAAGATTTTGTTCAAGGCTCTGGGCAAGGTTGAAGCGGAACACGCCTCCATTTGGAAAAAAATACTCAAGCTCAAATCCGTTCCGCAGGGAAACGAAACCTGCCACGCTCAAAACGTCGAGAATCTGAAAGATTCACACGCCAGAGAAACACGAGCGATCGATTTCTATGGCAAGGCCGCGGCTGAAGCGGATGAGCCGAGAATTAAGGAGATATTTGAAGCGCTGGTGGAGATTGAAACAGACCACCTGCATTTATCGGAAGAAAGACTAAAATAAAACATTTAAATCAAAGGAGAAAAATATGTCGAAAACAGAAGACGCGTTGAAAGAAGCTTTTGCCGGTGAATCACAGGCGAACCGTAAATATCTGGCTTTCGCGGCCAAGGCCGACCAGGAAGGTTTTCCGCGGGCGGCAAAACTTTTTCGCGCGGCAGCGGAGGCGGAAACAGTTCACGCCCACGCCCATTTGAAGGCGTTAAAGGGAATACGTTCCACCAGAGAAAATCTCCAGGAAGCCATCGCGGGAGAAACGCACGAATTCAAAAGCATGTATCCGGATATGATCGAGGCAGCCAAGGCGGAAGGGCATAAGGAGGCACAGCGGTCTTTCAATTTTGCCAATGAAGTCGAAAAAATACACGCCGGTCTGTATCAGCAGGTTCTTGATGAACTGGATAGCGCTAAAGAGGCTTACAGCTATTACGTCTGCCCCGTTTGCGGCTATACCGCCGAAAAAGAAGCGCCGGAAACCTGCCCGGTATGCGGCGCCAAAGGCAAGATGTTTAAAAAAGTTGATTAGCGGCTTGATTAAACACATGGCTAATAATCTTATGCCGCATCAAGATATTTCAGGCTAAAGTTTAAACAATCACAGCGCAATTGCGCGAAGCGAAAACATGTAAGATAAAACAAAGGGAGATTTTATTATGAAAAAAACACTGCTCGTTCTTTTCGTTATTCTAGCGGTAATGTTTTTTGTCGACATCAATTTCGCCTGGCTTTTTCTGCCATTCGTTTTTGCTCACTGTGATACTCTTAACGGTCCCGTTGTTAAAACGGCCAGAGCCGCTCTGGAAAAAGGAGATGTCACACCACTTCTTAAATGGGTGCAGCCACGTGACGAAAAAGAAATTCTTGACGCTTTTAACAGAGCTCTTGCTGTACGAGCCACGGGAGCCGAGGCCAAAGAATTGGCGGATATGTATTTTTTTGAAACCCTAGTTCGTATTCACCGGGCTGGTGAAGGAGCTCCCTACACTGGCTTAAAGCCGGGTGAATCTATTGATGCCGCTGTTGCCCTGGCCGATGAAGCGCTGGTAACCGGATCCGTAGATAAGTTGGTCGATGTTTTAACAAAAGCCACGGCCAAGGGAATCAATGAGCGTTTTGAGCGCGCGCTGCAAACAAAAAAATATGCTGATGAATCAGTAGCAGCCGGCCGTGAATTTGTTGAAAGTTATATTTTATTTACGCATTACGTGGAAGGATTGCACGCCATCATAAAAGGCCAGGGTGGACATCACGGCGGGGAAGCTAATGCCCACGGCGGACACGGTCATTAAATTATAAACTTTAATATTTCCTGATAGCGAGCGCGAAGTTTGCCGCTAACAGCTTAATATATTATTGACAGGCGAAAACGTTTTTCCTATACTTCGTGGCCAGAAGCGAGGCCTTAGACAGGCGTTTAGATATTTTACGGCGTTACGTGTTTAAGCAAAACCAGGGGGACGGTATCAGCCAACATTTCAAATTTGGAGTGTGTAAAATGATAAAATTCTTTATCTATGCGGCAGTAATTTTGATCATTTTATTTCTTATTGACGCTATGGGATTATACGATGTCCCGTATATTGATCCTCCGAAGCTTTTTACCGGACAAGAGGAAATAATAAAACAACCGCCTGCTGTTTTAAAAGAATTCGACAAATAAATAGAAAAAGGGATGACTGGATGATCGGGGACGCGCTTGCCTGATAGGATAAGCTTGTTCGTGCTATTTTTTAACTGTTCCGTCTGCGTTAAATTCTAATTCCTTGAGTTTATTGATTATTTCTCCTATGGTCCACGTTGTTTTAGTCTCGATTTTCAGCTTTAGCGCCATATCATTATACGCTTTTTTTTGTGCCTGTGGTGACAATTCTTTAAAATCCATCTCACCCAACCCAAAAAATTTGTTCAGTTTGTCTTAGCTTTTCTTTTAAGCGTATTTTACTTTAAAAACAACCATTTATGCAAGCGCTATTGATTAAAAATATTAGATGCCGATAAAGGCTTCACGGCATCTTTATTTAGCCATATATCAGCCGCGGAAAACCTCGAATGGCAATAATTCACTCTCCACATAAACGTAAGTTCACGCATCCTCTGCATGAGTATCCGGAACTTATCAAAGCGCTGTTTTCTTTAACTGACATTCATCACTTTTCTTTTTAAAAAAATTGAAGTAGGGTTTGCAGGAACAAATCGACTAATATTTTTTATGCCGGTTATAAATAAAGCGGAGGTAATATGCGAGAAGATGAACGCAGGATAAATAAAAGGCTGGCTACTAAATTTGAAATTTCATATCTGCACGAAAGTGATTACCTCATATCTTTTACAAAAAATATTTCCGCCGACGGTATGTTTGTGGAGACAGAAAAACTGCCGGAATTAGGCTCAACCATAAAATTGGTTTTTACTATAGGTAATTTAAATAAAATAGAAACTAACGCCAAGGTCATGTGGGTAAATAAAGGCGCCTCGCAAAAGGATACGGGCATGGGCGTGAAATTCCTTAATCTGTCCGCGGATGCCAAAGACACGATACTAAAAGAAATTAATGTGGTCGCGGTTTTATAATCCATTTTTTTCTTGATATTATTTATTCCGCCCTCTTCCTGTTCTTAAATATTTGCACATAATGTTTTTACGATTAGAGATATTTTACAATGATTTACATTTTTCTTATCCCATAACCAATGCTCGCGGAGTATAGCTTATGACTTTTTCGGAAGTTATTTCCATTAACACAAAAGGATTCAGCGATATCATCGACATTACACCGCACGTGCTTTCCTATATTGAACAAGCGGGTATTTTCAGCGGGCTGGTCACCCTTTTCTGCCCCGGCTCTACGGGAGCGCTCACCACCATTGAATATGAACCAGGCGTATTGCTTGATTTGAAAGAAGCATTGGAAAAAATCGCCCCGTCGGACATTCCCTATCATCACGATAAAAGATGGGGAGACGGCAACGGGTTTTCCCATGTCCGCGCCGCTTTAATGAAACCATCGCTTTCGATTCCGATTGTTGACGGTAAGCCGACGCTGGGCACATGGCAGCAGATTGTGTTTATTGACTTTGATAACCGGGCCAGAAGCCGCAACATCGTCTTTCAGATCATCGGAGACTAAAAGCACACATGCGCGCTTTTCTGTTTATCTACGCCCTTTTTGTATTAACAAAATCGCCAGTAATAAAAATTTGACCAAGATGGTCTGCTTTTACTTGTTCGTATTGACGCCGATTTTTGTATAGAGAGGGCAATACCCGCTCATTACACTTGAAAAAAGCGACCCGCTAATTATGAGCAGCAATCCCCAAATACCCGGAAGCACGCCCCAGAGGTAAGCGGCGATAATCAGAAGCGCGACGAGTGTCCTTATAATCTTGTCAAGAGTTCCAACATTTTTCATACAAACCTCCTCAAATTTTTAATTATTAAAAAGAAACGTCTCGGATTATCAGAATACCTATTCCCCCCTAGTTAATGTGTCCATCTTTGGAGAAAGGGAAAGTTAGGCTTCCGAATACGGAACTGACATTGGCGTTTCCCTCTAATTTATAAGGCAAGTCATGCTCTGAAAAAAGAACCTTCAGAATTTCCTTTAAATCTTTATATTTTACATTAAGCGGAACCTGTATCCGCGTTGTTGATGCGGATGGTATCAAAATTTCCTTTTCCAGGCGGCCGTTCCCGATTTCCTCATCTTTTAGATAGATGACGCATTCAAAAGTTTTAAGCGTGAGATTATAACGGTTTGGATTTTGCGCATCGAGATCAAGAAGAAGATTAGACTCTGTAAATGATATCTGGCTGAGGCTGACTTTGCGAAGCGTAAATGATGGATTCTGCAGTATCAAATGCGCGCAAGACATGAGAGAAATCGAAAATGCAAATAGCAATAATATTCCGCAATAAAGCTTTGCTTTCCGCAATTTGATTGCCGTAGATATTAATTTATTCTTCATTAATCCGCCCTGCTTTGTCATTGCGAGTCCTGATTTATCGGGACGCGGCAATCCAGTTTTTCAATGTCATTCCCGCATGCCCCTGGCGGAAGTCCCGTCTCTGATTACAATCATCATCAGACGACTAAGTATAAAATGCTTAGGGCAATTGAGTATTGTGCCCCGTAATACAGCACATGATTAACTACAATAAACGGCTTGGAATCTTTGTTGTCATAATATGTCATTACCAGGACCAGGTCTGATAACAAAAACAAAATGGCCCCCGCGGCTAATAAAACTGTGCTGGTGGTATAGCCTTGAGTAATTGCCGCGTAGCAGGCCTGGGTCATCATATAAGACAAAGCGAATGAATAAGCATAAGTGTCTATTGAATGCTGGGCGAAATTAAATTTGAGAATAAACTTGCTGACACAAACTATGATAATTGCCAAAATTAAAGCAGTTACTAAAGCCATCAAGCTGAAGCCGAAATAAATCAGCAATGCCGCCAGATAGAATACATGCCCGACAAAAAAAGCAACCATGCCGCCATGCTGATAAATAGAAGACGATTTTTTGTACATTATCTTCAGGTCTAAAACAATATCGCCGATCAGGCCGCAGACAAGCCCCATCATGATGAGCGCAAAGAACATTGTAACCTCTTGGATTGAATTAACCATAAAAGACGCGAAAGCTACGGTGATGAATAGAAAACTGGTAATCGTTTTTATCAATAGCGCCTCTGGGCTGCCTTTACGGTCTCGGGCAATAAGAAACATGGTTAACGCGATCGCGCCTAAGAACAAAACCAGATAAGGATATAAATTCATGATTACAATCTCCTTTTTATGTTGATGAAAGTACCTTTACATTTATTATAACTTTTTAAAATTATTCAGGGCGCTGTTCATGATCTCCCTTGTGTCCTGAATAACCTTTGTGCGCCACGCTTCTGATGACGGATAATACATCTCCCGGAACATCTTTTTGACCCTTTCTCTGTCCGCTTCCGAGGCATAGCCATAGTTGAAGCCCTGATTTTCCAGAAGCGTCCGGTGCAGAGAATTTATGGAACCGAAGGTAGTCTGGCTGTCCAGCGTTCCATACTCTATTAACATTGGCAGATATTTCGTTTTTATAATCTTGGAAAGGTATCCGGTAAAATCTCCGGTCACCGTGTAAAAGCCCGCGGTATCACCCCAATCGATTTTGTAACCCGCGAAAACTTTTTCCATCATCGCTTTGACTTCCGTATTGCTTGCGGGGTTAGGAAACAGGTGCGCGTTGCCGTTTTTGCCGTAACCGGTATGCAAATCAAGATTCATAACCAGAGGATAACCGGCGGAATACTTTACGATGAAGGGGCTTACGCTGACGATCTGCGGTTCCGGCTTTGACCCGCCGTAGTAGAGCCCTTTCGGGTAATCATACTGCCCCTGCAGAACCGCCTGTCTTAGTACAGGCATTGACGCGCTGATAATCTTTTTTATGGAGCGCAGGTGGAAAAAGATATTCCCGGCGCTGCGGGTTTTCACTTTTCCTTCCGGATTGATAAGGTCAGTAACCGCCGGATAGCCTGTATTTTTTGTCTGATAGAGCTCGGGCGTGGCGGAGCAGTTGCGGTTCAGGTCAACATTGTTTTCCGTCGTGCGGCGGATATATTTGAAACCGTAGGGATTCAATCCATGAATAAATAGGAAGCCGGTATCATCGAGTATCTCCGCTTTCATAAACTCTTTCATGAGCATTGCCTGTATCGCGCTGCCCACATAACCTTCAATGCCGTGAGTTCCGGAAGAGATAATGACCAGCCTTTTTTTCACTTTTTGCGCGGGGACATAGAGAATGTCAACGCTCAAATCATTGTCTTCTTTGGAAGGCACTTTGAACATCGCTTTTTCCACGCCCTTGAGCTTCCGGGCAAGCAGTCCTGAATTTGACCGAAACAGATCCCGCGCTTCATCATAGGTCTCTTTATAAAACGCAAGAGCTTCGCTGTCTGGCTCAACGTTAAGCTTTTGGGGTGAATAATAATTGTAATTAATCGTGGATATCAGCAAAAAAGCGCAAATTAATACCGCCAATGAAACTAAAACAATCTTAAGTATTTTCATTTATTTGCCTCCCGGTTTGGTGGTTTAGGAGCGTTAGAATAACGATACGGGTCAATATTATTTCAACCCCGGCTTTTTGTCAAAAGTTATTAATAACAAATGTTGTTTACGGCGCCCCGCGGCAATCCGGCAAGGCTATCCTCATGGTTAACATTCCCGGCTTCGACCCTTCCTATATACCTCAATTCTGTAATGCTGGCATTCCTTACTTCGAATCGTCCGAGCGGGCGCTGAGAACCTACGCCAGTGTCCTTCGCTATCAGGAATGGCGAAAGAAAAATAAATAAGCCAGGCGCCAGAAACAATTCCGGATTATCAGCAGATGCGAACGGTCTGAGAGCAATATTATTTTATTGTGGAGCATTCAGACATTTAGATATGAGCTCGATAAAGCTTTTCTGCTGTAAATAAATATATAGACATACATGCTGTAGTAAGTAAATAAAATCAGTTAAAAAATCTTGTGGATGGTTTATAAAGCTTGGAACACTTGTCACAAAATATTTGCTCATCGCACTTGTCTTTCCAGCACTTAATGGGACTGTCTCTGTTTATGATGAGCCGAATCAGATAATCTGCTTTGTGCGAGCCTTTCAGAAGAACCAAATCACCTTTTCTTAATTCGCTTTGCAGGTAAACTGCCGCATCACGAATACTGGAAAAACCCTGAATCGTAGCATCATTCTCATTTTTTCTCGCACGTAGTGCACGGTGTGCATTAGGGCCGACGCAAACAACAATGTCCGCGACTTCGCGCAGTTGTCTAGAATATTTCTTATACCTCTGGGTAGCATCTCCGGAAGCATCAGATACGGTGCCCAAAATAGCAATCTTTCGACTGGCTTTTGCTTCTTTTAAAAATTCAAGCGGTGCATTCAGTGACCATTGAGGTGCCTTGCAATCATCCCGAATAAAAACAACTCCATCGTTACCGGTCACCACCTGCATACGTCCTTCTATTGGCTGCACGTGTTGTATTGACGAGATCGCTTTTTCCAGGGACAGATCCGCCGCCAGCGCAACCCCCAGCGAGGCCAGCACCGGAATTGCCATGTGGGTACCATGCAACTGTGTTCGGACTTCGTAGGTTTTGTCTTGATAATCAAAAACCACGACCAAGGGCTCCGGCCAGCATGAACGCGCTTCGCGCAAACGCAGTGTGGCGCCAGCGTCTTTCCCAAACCATATTACCTTCCGGTTGCAGCGCTCCCCCATAGATCGCACGAGTGGATCGTCTATGTTCATTACGGCGATACCCTGTGGTGAAAGCGCCAGCACCACTTTTTCCTTTTCTGCGGCGATAGCTTCCATGCTTTTGAAGGCGCTGTAATGATCACGTCCAATAACAGTGACAACGGCAATATCCGGTTTAAATAGGCGGACAGACATGTCCAATGAGCCGGGGCCGGATGAGGTTGCGGCTAACTCCGCTACACAGTAGCGATGGGACTTGCTTGTATGCCAAATCCTGCCAATAATAGCTGGCAACAAGTAGTATACGCATGTGTTCGCTGACAAAGACCAGATGTGGCAAGGATGTTGGCTATCAGATCTGTGGTTGTTGTTTTACCAGCGCTTCCCGTTATAGCAATAAAGGTGGCATGTTTAATTCTTTTGCGGTGAACGCTGGCAAGAAAATATGCAAGTTTCAGCGGCATTAATTGTTTAAAATAATTTCTCATAATATCAATTATTTATAAATTATCGCATAGCCTTCTTTCAAAGCAGATATCACATGCGAAGCTTTAGATCTCCCTTTTCATTATCAACAAGGAGAGAATGAATATTTTGAAAATCAGCACGACCAATGACGGCTATTGGTCTTATTGTTTGCAGCGAGACATCTCGCTGAAGGCGCTTGAACCCTCCTCCGGTAATATTGAGCATAATATACGCGTTTGTTTGAACCGTGCTGTTTACGACGCATTTTACCAGGCACGCTATCGCGACAGCTGCCGCCGGATCAATGTCGATACCTTCGGCTTGCTCGAACAAATGCGAGGCGGCAATGGCTTCTTCGTTTGTAATGCAGTATACGTTTCCCTTAGTGGCAACTAGTGCATCGTAAAGTCCGCCGGCAATCCCATAAGGAGGTTTTCGGTTGGATAGCACGGAAGCGTAAGGATGACCATGAGAGGCTCCGGGCATCGGATTAACCGATACCAGTTCGCGGGACTGCCGTTTCCAAGAATCGTAAATGGGCGTGAAAGGAAAGTTTTGCGAGAGATGAAGCCTCATCAACCCACCAGGCCAAACTTTTTTCTGGTTGAGCCTGACATTCGTTTCCCAGGCGGCAATGGCGCCTGTCCCGCTGCCTACAGCCTGAAAATACTCATCGGGAATGCGCCTTGCCTCTGCTACGCAGGAAAGGACTGTCGTCCCCAAGCCGTCACGGCGGGCGACATTAAGGGCACC
The DNA here is from genome assembly GCA_963813455.1 of uncultured delta proteobacterium. Lineage (GTDB taxonomy): Bacteria > Desulfobacterota > Syntrophia > Syntrophales > Smithellaceae > UBA4810. The sequence continues at coordinate 52,379 of CAWEZF010000008.1, read as the reverse complement.
GCCTTCTGGCACAAACCCGTTCATTCTGCAGATATCCTGCGATAATAAGATTGCATCAGTATAGTCGCTGTTGCCACTGAGAGCCAAAACATTAACGTATTTGTTTGGTTCTTTATTCTGCCAGAGCATGGGAAGCGAACTTTCCGGTACAATAATCAGGGCACGGATATTGTGCTTGGAGCAGACGTGAATAAATGCTCTGGCGGTGTTGCCCGCAGACGCTACGACAAGAACATCGCTGAAATTATCCGGAAGGCGCGCACAGACGGCATAGGCCTCGAGCTCTTTGAAACTACAGGTAATCATTGATGCGCCCCGTTCGGGCCAGTAACCGCTAAACGAAATGAATAAGTTCTCAAGGTTTAAGTGTTTGGCCAACCCCCGACTTTTATAGGTTACAGTAGCGCTCGAACCAGATAAATTTCTCCGGGCAGGTAGCCAATCACGATACTGGAATAGCCCCATGGACTTTTCGCCCGGGCCTGGCCGCGCTGCAGAATAGATTGTCTGCAGAAGTCCAGGGGGCTTGCACTCTTCATGAAACAGCATGATCCCGTCGTCTTCGATTTCTGTTCCGCATCGGCAGCAACGGAGGGTATATTGAGTATGGTTTTCTTTTTCCATAATTTATCTTAAATACAGCCGTGGAATTCGAAAAATCTTTTAATGCGCCTATCTGCCAGCAATGGCTTATGCACCTGAATTACGTAGAAGCCACAACCTGGGTTGGTTTCGATGATTGCGTAGTAGTTGGGCGTCATGACTACGTCCCACCCGATTAAGGGAAGGTACGGCACCCGGGCAGAAAACCGGAGGATTTCCTCCACGGTTTCCCGCCATCTTGGCACGATTACACCCTCGATTAGCTTACCAGTTTCCGGGTGACGGGCATGCCTCTGCATGGGTCCTGTATCAGGGCGATGAACTCCGCAACTCAACTTTCCTGTCTCAGGCTCGATAAACGCGCTTAGTCCACCTGCACCCATTATGAAGTTGTCTACGGGATAGGAGCGCGAGGTGCCTATGCGCTGAACAGCTGCGGCCAGGAAAGGTCGGTCGGTTTCGTAGTCCCACAACGTAAGCAAACGCAGAGTGTTCGTTGTCCTGGGGTAAAGCTCTGTGGCGTATTCATGCTGCATCACAAAGTCGGTGATAAGGTAGTTGTCAAGTTGTTTCACAACTGTTTTCACATCGTCATCTGTAGCAGCTTGCCCGTTGAGCTCGTAGCATTGTCTGCCGCGTTTCAAAAAAGAAACACCGAATCCCTCACGTCCGATTATCGGTTTGAGCACAACTCCCAAAGGGTATTCTTCAATCAGTTCGAGTAACCATTCGATTCCCAATTTTTCCGTGCTGTCCAGAGAATGAATATGTCCCTTAATGATTAACGCGTGGATATGTGGGCACGGTGCGCCGAGACCCTCAACGTATCGTGAAAAAATGACTTTATGAGCACTCGCATGCAGATGTAACTCATTGATTTTATCCATTTCGAGATACTGGACACAGTCATTGATAAACATTCGTGGGTCATGCTTGTCCAGTTCGTATAGAAAGTAACTCCCTCGCGTGAAACCGTAACGCCAGGCTCGAATGGAGTTTAGGATAGAAAGTGGCACCCTAGACTGGAACTCCCGCCGAATTATGCCATACAGGCGCCAAAGCTTTCGTAACCGCCGGATCAAGACACGGCCAGTGCCGTCAGGCGGCTTATCAATGCCGAAGCGACTCAGGATATTGTCCATTGCACCTTCACCCGTGAAACGAGTTTAGGTAAAGCACAATTCTATGTCAATTAAAAAATGTGGTGGCGCACTCAAGCCTCCAAAAAAGATGCCTCAAAAAATAAATCCGGCATTGTTTTTAGATTATTGACGAATCCCCGAAAATTGCACTTAAGTCAGATTGCCGGTGTGGGCCAATCCGATCTACGTCTATGTCTTCGCTATGACCAAAGCGAAGCCTGCCCCGGACTCCGATCCGGGGAAGCAATAAAGCTCTTTTCCCGTACTTGCGAGAGAGTGTAACGACCAGCTTGCCCGGCGCATGCTCGGGAAGCAATTCAATAAAAAAAGGATTGGGTATTAAAATGTCCATATATTTACCAGGAGAAAATCACATAAGTTGTAATTATCCCCCGGTTTTGATAAAGATGCCTCGGCTAAATAAAGCCGCGAAAGGCCGCTTATAAAATGAAAGATATCCATGAAAAATTACGCGACAGGCTTGAAGCTATGGCAACCGGTTACCCGGCCACGGCAAACGGCGTCGAGATTAAAATACTCCGCCAGCTTTTCAGTGAAGAAGACGCGGACATATTTCTGAAAATGGATATGCAGCCGGAAACGGTTCACGAGGTGGCATTGCGCCTGGAGGCTGATGCTTCCGAAATGGCGGTAAAACTCGAGAGCATGGCCCGCCGGGGGCTTATCTTCAGGGTCAAACAGGATGAAGAGATCCGTTATTTTCCGCTGCCGTTCATTGTCGGTATCTATGAGTTTCAGCTCAACAATTTGAATTTGCCGCTGCTGAAAGATATTTCCCAGTATTATCTTAATGGCTTGGGCGCCACGTTTCACGGACAAAAAACACCGCACCTGCGTTCCATTCCCATCAACGCCGAAATCGTGGCCGATAGCCCCATCGCCCCTTACGATGACGCGGCGGCCATCATCAGGAGTAAATCACGCATTGCCGTTGCCGAGTGTTTTTGCCGCAAAGCCGTGCGCTTGTATGGAAAAACTTGCGAGCATCCCGCGGAAACATGCCTGCAGTTCGAAACCTTTGCCGACTATTATGTGGAAAATAAAATGGCGCGCTTTATCAGCACCGATGAAGCCCTGGCCATTCTGAAGAAAAGCGAGGAAGAAGGTCTGGTTATACATATTCTGAATTCGCAGAAAGTCGAAGCCATGTGCTGCTGCTGCTCGTGCTGTTGCGGCATGCTCATTTCGCTAAAGCTTTTTCCCGCTCCGGCTCTGGCAGTTAAAAGTAATTATGTATGCGTTTTTGATGAAAGCCTCTGCAATCTTTGCGGCGCTTGCGTGGATCGATGCACAGTGGGCGCGTTTCAAATGAAAGATGAAAAAATCGCGTTTCACGCTGAACGTTGCATCGGCTGCGGCCTTTGTGTCACCACATGTAGCGGCGAGGCATTAAAGCTTGAGAAAAAAGTCCCGGAAAAACTCTACACACCGCCGGCAACCGTTTTTGATACCTTTGATGTGATGAGCAGGGAAAAAGCCGAATAAATCATCAGACTGCAAGAAAAAAATTGGACATTCTTTAATGAGTTGGGTGACACGTTTTTTAAAAAACAGTTTTTAACGTAATCAAGGCGCTTTATAAACCTGTTGAAACAAGATACGTTATTGCGGTAGTGTATTTCAGTCCCACAGCATGGTTCAGGAGGTAAAAGATGAGCAAGCCTGAAGAAATCAAGCAGCAGGCCTTGAAGGATTTTGCCGAATTTATCAACCCCATGAAAGTCAGAACGCTCAAAAGCGCTGGTATTGACATCATCGAGGAGAAGCGCGACGGAGCATCTTCGTGGGACATGACCGGAAAGCGCTATATCGACTGCCAGACAGGTTCGGGCATCATGAATGCCGGACGCCGCAATCCCGAAATTGTGGCGGCGCTGAAAAAGGCGCTTGATAGTTACGATATCGGCGTATTTTTGCTTTGCTCAAAGCAGAAGGCCGACTTGGCGAAAAAGCTTGCCGAGATTACACCCGGCGATCTGCGCTGTTCGGTTTTCGGTGTCGGCGGAGGAGAGGCAGTTGACGCGGCAATAAAGATCGCCCGCGGTTACACCATGAAAAAACAGATCATCTATGCCCAAAAGGCTTATCACGGGCATACGGGATTTGCCCTTTCCGCAAGCGGCCGCGAGGCGTACAAGGAATCATTTCACCCGCTGATGCCGGGTTTTACCATGGTTGATTTCGGCGACGCGGAAGCCGTAAAAAAAGCGATAGATAATGACACGGCCGCTGTCATTCTGGAAACCATTCAGGGCGAAGGCGGCATCAACATCCCGCCGGAAGGTTATCTGGAACAGGTAAGAAAAATATGCGACGAAAACGAGGTTCTTTTAATCCTCGATGAAATACAGACCGGCTTCGGCCGGACGGGGAAGATGTTCGCCTGTGAGCATTTCGGCGTTGTTCCCGATATCATGACTGTAGCCAAGTCGCTGGGCGGCGGCATTTATCCGATATCGGCCACAATTTTCAAAGAAGAGATAAACGATTTTTTCATTCCGCATCCTTTTGTGCACCTTTCGACATTCGGCGGCTCGGACCTCGGCTGTATTGTGGCTCTGGCGACAATCGATTACATAATCAAACATGACCTGCCCGGCAACGCCGAAAAAATGGGGCAGAGATTTAGGACGGGATTCGACACGCTTCTGGCGCAATATCCCGAGCTGCTGCTTGAAGTACGGCAAAAAGGGCTGATGATGGGTCTGCAGTACACGAACGATTCCATCGGCCCGAGAATGACCAGAAAACTCTCCGACAGGGGCGTACTTGCCGTCTATACCGGAAACGATCCGAGCATCTGCCGCTTCATGCCGCCGCTGGTCATTACCGCGCCAGAAGTTGACGAGGTGCTAAACGCCCTTGAAGATTCCATGAAAGAACTCTCCAAAGAAAAAGGAATAGGCAAAAACGACTAATCATACAGGGCATGATAATCTTGCATAAATTTATTTATGTTTTTATTGTTCTTCGCGGGCTCATTGGCCAACGCTTGGTATGTTCAACATAGTTAAACGGGAGGTAAAAAAGTGGCTACAAGTCAGGAAATTCTTGATGCTCTTGTCGATTATCAGGTTAACTGCAATGAAAACAAGAGGCTGCGCAGAATGCAGCGCGATTGGACAAAGCTGCTGCACTTTCATGCCGACGACACGGGCGACTGGTTCACCATGAATGTAATCAGCGGGGAGATTGTTTCTTTCGGCGCCGGAGCGGAAGGAACGCCGGATATTATCGTGACGACGGTCAGCGAAAATCTCTGCGATATGTTCTGGGGAGATTTGAACCCTTCGCAGAAATATCTGCAGGGCGAAATACGGGTTAAGGCATCGCAGGAGGATGTCGTCAGGCTCGATGCCATTACCATGATAATCTGGCCCGACGCCTGAATTTTGACGCGGCATGATTTTATAAATACTTTTTCTTATATTTATCAGAGGCGGAAATTCAAATGACCACACTTAAAAAAGTACTCAAACTGCGGACGGTTATTTCGGCATCCGCGGGAATGGCGCTGGCCACATCCTGCTACCTTGCCGGTTTTCAGGTGGCGACGATTGTTGTCGGCGAACTGGCATGGATATCAATACTGATTGCCGGGCTTTTGTGCCTGCTTTCGGCCATGTGCTTTTCCGAGCTTACCTCCCAGTATCCGACAGCCGCCGGCATAAAGCTGTTCATCCAGAAAGCGTTCAATGAAAAGGCGGCGATTATAATCGGAAGTTTTTATGTCCTACTCGGCATTTCCATGGTCGGCGCCGAAAGTTACCTTTTGGCCAGCGTACTTGTCCACGCGTTCGATATTGTAAGCCCGACTTTTGATCGCGCTTTCTGGCTGGTATTTTTTATTCTGGCGGTTGCGGCAATAAATTACCGCGGCATCAGGCTGACAGGTTTTGTTCAGGACATCCTCACTTACACAATGATCGGCTTTCTGATTTTCGTCTCCCTGTACGCAATCTTCAAAATCGACCTGAGCATTATTCCGGCACTCACAAATCCGCAATTCACGCTTTCCAATGTCATTACCGCTGCCGCTGTGGGCGTTTTCCTTTATGTCGGGTTTCGAGTGGGTGACGCCGCTGGCCGAGGAAACAACCGATTACAGGCTTATCGGCAAGGGAATGATGATTGCCATCGGCCTGCTTTCCGTGACATACGCGCTTTTTACCGTCGCCATGTGGATCGGCCTGACGCCCGAACAGAGGCTTTCGGGTACGAGCATCCCGCATATCCTTTTCGGCCAGAACCTGTTCGGGAAAACCGGGCTTGCCGTTTTTATAGTCATGAGCATACTTGCGTCGGTCACGTCTTTTAATTCCGGGCTTCTCAACACATCGCGTTTCGCCTACGCGATGGCCAGGGACAATGTTCTGCCCAGCGTTTTCAGCAGGCTGCATCCGGATCACGCCACGCCGTGGGTTGCGATTCTCGGGCTTATGTTCTTCGCGCTTCTTGTGAGCTTCTTTGTCCTTATTTCCGGCCAGTATCTTTTCATAATTATCATGGCGGCGGCGCTTGAATGCTTCATCTATGTTGTGATGGCTGCCTGCGTCATAAGGCTCAGAAGAAGAATGCCGGATACCCCGCGGGATTTCAAAGTGCCCGGCGGTTATCTGATTCCCATCATCACCATAATAATTTTTGCCGGCCTGCTCATTGGCATTTTTACCGATATAAGCAAAGACGCCGCCGGCAACGTGATGTTTGCCAATTACTGGGTGGCCGTTGTCATGGCCGCGTTCTTCGGCATGTGCGCGCTCTATACTATTTTTGTTGTTCCGGTATTGAAGCAAAAGGCCGCAGATAGAGCCGCGGTAAGGGTAAAGAGAAGGCCGGGCAGGGCGGTGCAGTAGGCGGTTGCACGCAAAAAAATATAAACAAGGCGCTCCATTTTGGGGCGCCTTGTTTTAGCTCTGAATCATTATCGAATTCGTCGAATTTATAGGAGGCATCAAAAAAAGACGGCTAGTAATATATTTTACCAATTTCATAGATATCCAAAACTTCCGGTTTAAGTAACGTATCGCGGTAGAAAGGAACAAATTTATTTAGATCGATCTGCATTAGATACTCCATTAATCAGAAAGCTGTTTTGAATTCATTTTTGCCCGATTAATCAAAATTGTTTCCTCAAGAGGCGCGCCCATACTCCAGTATCGATAAGCTCCCCCCACATTAAAATAGATGTATTCTTCCCCCATGAACTTATCAACGTATCCATGTTGCCTAATATGCAGGACAAACTCATTAAACATCTCTGCTAAGTCAGATTTCCATGAACGTAATGTATATTGATGCGACCCGTCTAGGCTTGTTCGCCAAAACACTTTTGATATATAAGATATTATTGCGTCGTTTGTCATAAATACTTATTGGAGCGCTTACAATTCATGCTCAACACATTACTGCCCTTCAACAATGGTGATTTCCTCGTGGGTTAAAGCGTTTAGCTCGTAAACCAGTTTGTCGATTTGCTTATTTGTGGCAATATAATTATTGCTGGATCATTTTTTCTAGGCGTAAAAAAACCCAACAACAACCTGCGCCGCTAAGAATATCAAAAGAAGATAAAGTCTTAAGCAAACATCCTTCATATTATCAATCTTGCGAACTTTTACCGCAAGAATCATCAATATTGCCAGGACACTCGCTGTAATAATGATGGGAAGCGAGATGAAAAAGAAGCCGTACATTGCCCAGTTTTCAGAATAAGCTCTTTCCAGCCATGCCCAGCCGACAAAAAATGCCGAAACAAGAGAGCACAGCCACAATATAATGGACAAAGCCGAAAAAACATTTTTGCTTTTTTTGAGAATGCCGATGATGATAAGAGCGCCTGAAATTGCCGCAAAAAGAGATATAATGGGGATTAGCATATAGTTCGTTTTCCTTTCCGTGAGCTTAAAATTAATACATTGGGCGGGTATTTACAAATCTTTTATAATTACCTGATTTAATATAATCAGCCGCTCTTAGCTCTTCACTGTTGACGCTTCACCCGTATGGCCGGCTTCACGCTTCACGATTTTTGATAATCAAGTATGGCTATCCTGTTTTGGAAAAAAGTGCATCGTTTATTTCGTGTGGATTTTGTGCTACAGAGTGTCCGGTTGACGCGATAAGGATGCGCGCGCCTGAATCCAAACAAAATAATAATCTTGAGGAGCGATGAATTCCACGCAGCAGCTTTTAGAACGTATAGATGAGATTATGCACCCCCGATCGGTGGCCATTGTCGGAGTGCCCCGGGGATTGAAGACGGGCAAGCTTTTTTTCATGGCGCTTCTCGACCAGGGTTTCTCCGGCGAGATTTATCCCGTGTCAACGCAGGCCGACGAGATTGACGGTTATAAGGCTTATCCCAGCGTCTCTGCCATACCCGGTGAGGTGGATCTGGCCATAATTTTAGTGCCGCAGCATCTCACTCTTGCCGCGGTCAGAGAATGCGCCGCCAAGAAAGTTAAAGGGGCCGTTCTGTTCACGGCGGGCTACAAGGAAATGGGTACCGATGAAGGGCGAGCCCTGGAAGAAGAGCTGGTACAAGTAGCCCGCGATTCCGGGATGAGACTCATCGGGCCGAATTGCATGGGAATTTACGCGCCGCGTTCCGGACTTTCCTTTTTCCCCGAGTTAACAAGAGAGCCTGGTCCTGTAGGAATCGTCTCACATAGCGGTTCTCTGGCGAACATCCTATGTCGCGTAGCCCCGCAGCGCGGTATCCGTTTCAGCAAGGCCATCAGTCTGGGCAATGAATGCGACCTGACAAGCGCCGACTTCCTCCTTTACCTGGGAGGCGACAAAGAAACAGGCCTGATCGGCGCTTATATAGAGGGGATAAAGGACGGCCCTCGCTTCTTCAAAGCGCTTCGCGCGGCTTCGCTTGAAAAACCCGTAATCCTCTGGAAAGTAGGATTGACATCCGCAGGAGCGCGGGCGGCAGCGTCTCACACTGGCGCCTTGGCTGGTGCCCGGAACATCTGGGAGGGAATTGTGAGGCAGACCGGCGCCGTTCCCGTGGCAGGTTTCGAGGCCTGGTTTGATTCCCTCATGGGGTTTGCCATGCTTTCGCAGAAGCTTGGCGATAGGATTGCCATAGTTTCGGGGCCGGGAGGTTTGGCTGTTTCCGCCGCCGAGGCTTGCGAGGAAAATGGACTTCGTCTGGCACAGCTTTCGCCGAAAACCCGTGATGCCCTGGCTGAAGTTGTGCCGCCGACGGGCACAAGCCTGCGCAATCCCATCGACGTCGGTCTTACAGCTTCGCTGGATATTGGAATTTACATCCAGAGCGTCAAAGCCGTTGTTGCCGACCCGGCTGTGGATGCCGTATTGATCATCGGGGCCGGGCTGAGCCCCGAAGCAAACAGGCTTTATACCGATGCCGTCGTGGAAACGCGTCGGCAGTCCGGCAAGGCTATCCTCATGGTTAATATCCCCGGTTTTGACCCTTCCTATATACCTCAGTTCTGCGATGCCGGCATTCCTTACTTCGAATCGTCCGAGCGGGCACTGAGAACCTACGCCAGTGTCCTTCGTTATCAGGACTGGCGAAAGAAAAATAAATAAGTTTGGCGACTGAAGGATGAAAAGATTGAGTTTCACGCTGAACGCTGTATCGGCTGCGGCCTTTGTGTCACCACATGTAGCGGCGAGGCATTAAAACTTGAGAAAAAAGTTGAGGAAAAACTCTACACACCACCGGCAACCGTCTTTGATACTTTTGATGTGATGAGCAGGAAAAAAGCTAAATGAATAATAAAATTATAGAACGTCAAACATAAAGTCGCGGTAAAAATGTACTACCTGACCGCAATATCACTCTATCATTGCGAATCCACGCCGTGGCGTGATGAGGCAATCCAACTGCTTGACCGGCGGGGAACCCCAGCGCATGCAGGGAATGCTCGGGCAGTCGTTGCGAGGCGGCACATGCCGCCGTGGCAATCTATTAAATAGAATCTTCACATTTTTTCGATTAAACGAATTGTCAAAAATAAAGATTTGCTCCTGATTTACCCCGCTTGTAGGGCGTGTTTCCCAAAACACGCCGGACACATTATTACCCTTCCACAATGGCGATTTCTTCGGGGGTTAAATCATATAGCTCGTAAACCAGTTTATCAACTACTTATCGGTTGCAAAATTGGTTGCCTTAGGCGGCATCTACATCCTAAATCAACCCAGCACAGCAACTAATTCCGCAATTACTGTTACATCATCTACTTGTTCTTCTGTAAATGTAAGTGGTTCGTATCCTAGTGCTGTAGTATCAGGTCGAAGAGTAATTGAGGTATGCCGCCAAGTACCATCTGAAAGAAGCCTTTTATTGCTTTCGTATTTCTTAACGGTGAATTCTCCTCCGTTGTCAGCATCCGCAATACCTCTATGTTGTGCAAGAACGATCTTGCCTTGCCGGGTACCTGTAGGTTTTAGCCTAAAGAGACACCATGAACCGTTTGGTATTCGGCGATTCATCGATTCACCAACAACTTGCACGACAAAAAGGCCCCGCTGGTGTCTAAAGGCATCGGGAAGTTGAACCCATTCATTATCTTGAATAGATTGCTCACTTAATCCGCCATATACATCCGCAACCTGTTGTTCATCTCTAAATGTTCCGGCGGCTACCTTAAGATCGTACAGAGGAACGCAATTTCCGAAAGGTCTTACTTCCTCTGGTGGTAAGCGCCTGAATGGCAAAACAACAGTGGGCTTATGTTCTTCTTTTAAAGATTTAGCGATCGGCTTCTCCATACATTTTTCAAAATATTGTCGCGTTTCATCATCAACAAAATAAACATAACAACCTTTTTGTCCACGTGTCATGAGCGTACGATATGTGTTTTTAATAATCCTATCGAGGCGCTTCATTGTATCGCCTGGTTTTTCTCGAAAAAGAGCTCTCCATCCGTGTATTGATCTATCAGTGCTAGCACGTTCTTGCGGTTGTGTAATGATTTTATCATTTCGAACTATTAAATCAGGACCAACTATAACACCAACATAATCTAATTCTAGTCCCTGACAGGTATGTATGCAACCAACCTCACTTACAGAATTAGGCTTAATAAGCCAAGCTTGCCCATCGGTGTCGAGATTCCATGTAGCCTTGTAATCGCCAATAACAATATCCTCGAGTTGGGGGTTTCGTTTGCTTATCCATTTCCAGCAGTAACCTGCAACCAATCTAGCTTTATTCTTTTCTCTGTTCTTCTCACGGATAATATTGTGCAATTCAGTTGGGCTATCAATGATACGGAAATCGTAGTCATTAGCATTAAGTTTGTTGTTAGCTGTTTCTCTGATCTGTACGGATCTGCCTAAGCTTTTCTGGAGACGGTTTTTCATTCGCTTCGATAAAGAATTTGCGTGTGCCGCCGATGCGGATGCTGTAATCAGGGGCTTTATTGGCGGAGCCGATTTTTATCGCGTCTTCATGAATGACGTCTTTGTAAGCTTCGGCGTAGCCGGATATGTTCTCAATATCCCAGCCCAGCGCCTTAAAGAAAGGATCAATAAATTCCCGGCGTATTTGTGCCTCGTTGTATTTGCCGGACTGGTAGGCATCAATGTTTTGGTCAAAGCGAGCTACAAGATCAAGGATTTCCTGAGGAGCTTTCATTTGTTTCGTCCGGTTTTGGAATGATGATACGCGAAAGTATAGGGAAAGCGGTTTTGTATGTCAACGAAATTATAAGAAAAATATATCTAAACTCTTGTAATATAGAAAATCTTGTTTTATATTGTAACAACATAAAGAGGTAAACGTGGCCAAATCTTTATTTATGACAACCGGGGATTGAATTCACGATAAATCATTTATGAGTAAATTAATCCGAACATTTCCTGTTGTTGCTTTCTCGATATTTTTTGCGCTTTTGTCTATATTTATTTCGGGTTGTGAAAGCAGATATAAAGATTTAGACCTTAGCGTCTATCAATATCGCGACACAAAAGATCTTGTTAAGTTTGTTTATGATGCTTCGCTGATGCTCAAGAAAGACGGTCTGAAAAGTCTGGAGTATTTTCGAAACAACCGCGAAATTAATTTCACTCCTGACCGCTACCTTTACATCTACGACATAAACGGCGTAAATATCTATCACGCGGGCATGCCTGAACTTGAGGGCAAAAATCTCTGGGATCTCACGGATAAAAACGGTAAAAAACCGGTGCAGATGGTAAGCGCGGCGCTGGCTGATAAAAATAATCCGCACGCCTGGGTGCATTATTCCTGGTGGGAGCCGGGTAAATTCTATCCTGTTCCCAAATCCTCCTGTCATTTCAAGGTTACAACTCCTGAGGGGAAAATATTATTTGTTGGCGGCGGCTTGAATTATCCGCATGAAGAAAAGGAATTTATCAGAATTATCGTCGATGATGCCGCTCAATTGATTAAAGAGAAAGGCTTCTCCGCGCTTTCCGAAATAGCAGACCCTGCATCCCATTACAATTTCCGGGATGTGAAAGTTTTTGCTTTTACACCGGACGGCAAGCTGCTTATCTCTCCCGTGATGAATGACAATCTTACTGATTTCAAATTACTGAATTGTGTCGATGAAATGGGCCATAAACCATTTGTAAAGGCGTTACACGAACTGGAAAGCAAGGATTCAACCTGGGAGGTATTTCTCGCGAAAAACCGGTATCAGCGGATACTTGTCAAAAAGAGTTTGTACTTGCGCAAAACATATATCGCCGGCCAGGAAATCTATGTCGGCGCGATAACGGATCTTCCTCAACCACCGGGATAATTGAGAGCACCCAATGTCAAAAGATAATAAATATGAGTATTCCGTAAATGAAGTGCCGCCAATAGTGCATTTGCTGTTATCGGCGTTTCAACATGTTTTGATAATGGTTGTTGCCATCGGCATACCGATAATTTTTTCCGGTCAGCTTAACGAAACGGCGGAATTTACAGCTTCATTAGTGACCTTTTCCATGCTTGCCTCCGGCATTGGCTCAATTATACAAGCTTTACGGTTGCCTTATTTGGGTTCCGGTTATTTATGTCCGAATCTTTGCGGTCCTTCATATTTAAGTCTTTCGCTTTCCGCGGCGTGGATAGGCGGGTTGCCTTTAATGCGCGGCATTACTATTGTGGCTGGTTTAATCGAGATGCTTCTTGCGCCGGTTATTCAAAAGCTCAAAAATGTATTCCCGATATACATTGTCGGGCTTGTTGTTATGCTGGTCGGAATCAGCATTATTCAGATTTCAGTAACATCTTTTTTTGGCCTTACTTTTCAAGGTGATGCCTTACGCAATATAGATATATTTATCGGCGCCGTATCATTATTCATAATGGTTTTCTGCAATTTATGGGGAAAAGGATTTGTTAAGATTTATTGTCTGATTATCGGGATATTCTCGGGTTGGATTTTGGCCTTGATACTCATTCCGGAGTATTGGCAAAACCTTCTCTTGATTAAAGACAAGCCGCTTTTCGCGATGCCTCACTTTAATACGCTTTTTCATCCCATAACATTCCAGTTTAGTCTGCTGATTCCCTTAATTGTTATCGCCATCGGCAGTACTTTGAAAACATTCGGCAATCTTCTGGCGGCACAGAAGCTCTCAGAGCCTGAACTTAATGAGGTTAATTTCGTGCCTATCCGCAATGGCATTGTGGCGGACGGCCTGGCAACCACTATATCGGGGTTTTTGGGCTCAATGGCAGTGGACACGTCTTCAAGCAATATTGGCCTGGCTGGCGCCACCAAGGTACTGAGCAGATGGATTAGTGTTGTGGCGGGAGCGATTTTTATTGTGCTCGCGTTTTTCCCCATGTTGACCAATGCCCTTTCTAACATACCAAAGCCTGTCCTCGGGGCTTCGCTCATTTTCAGCGGATGTTTTATGATTTGCGCGGGCTTGATACAAATGCTGGACGAAAAGTGGGATCAACGCAAGACCTTTGTGGTTGGCATTGCGTTATTTTTTGGTTTAAGCACCGCTTTTTTGCCTTCGCTCTATGCCCGGGCGCCAAAGATTATACAGACATTTTTCACCGATCCATTGCCGACAGCAACAATTCTTGCCGTGATATTAAATCAGATTTTCAACCTTGATACTTATTTATAAAAAAACAAAAAAAGACATTTAAAGATTTTATTCTGAATAACTTTAACTCAAGACAATAGAATCGTTTTTCATCAATAAGCGCGCTTTTTTTGGATTCCCGCTTGTAAAGCGGCGGCACAATAGCTGTTTGTCATTGCGAAACGCCTCTCAGGCGAGCCTGCCCGGCGCATGCCGTGGAATATTTTTATAGCTTATGAGATTGCTTTGCCGAGCAGAAACTCCGGCGCATGGCGGATTGAATTTACTCGATAGCCAACAGAAATGATGACATCTAAACTGAAATATTCAACTTGATATCTTTTACCATACAGCGGCAACCTGTGCAATTTTTGCACAGGTTGCTCTTGAGGATAGCTCGCCGGTTTTATAAATATTTCCAATGTGTTTGACGATTACTGTCCGGTCAACATCAAATATTTTGGCAATTGAATGTGCATCAATCCAGACAGTATTTGCCTCCAAACGCACTTCCAGCTTGTTTTTGTATAAGATGATTTGTCCTTTGGCGTTTTGAGCTGTTGTCCGACTCTTCATTTTAGTATCGATTTTTAATAATTAATTTAGAGGAGATTTGAAAGTTTACCAATCAGAAATTGATTTTGGCAAAGGTAATATATTCTTGCTTAGGGCAATTGTCGATGATAAAATAAAGCCTCCTGTTGTAATAACGGTGTACCGAACAAGTAAAATTAGTAAATATTGGAGAAAATAACAATGAAAGTATTTTACGATCCTGAAGTAGATGTGCTTCGTATTCTATTTAGCGATCATCCTGTTGAGGAAAGCGACGAAGACAAACCTGGTGTAATTATTGACTATGATAAAGATGGCAATCTTGTCGGACTTGAGGTTCTGGAAGCATCCAAAAGAATAGAAAATCCGCGCGCTCTTGAGTACGCCGTGGCAGGATAGCATCCTAAATGTTCGGAAGGCGAATCTGGTATAACTCGTTCTTTCTGAACATTAATTACCCCCCCCTAATTTCCAACCGCTATAAATTTTCTCATCTTTTTACACCGCGATTATGAATCCTTGAAACATCGGTACAGTTTTGATACTATCCGCGGCACAAATTTGTTCCTTCATTTTCAACCGGAAAGGGCTTCTTCATGAATTTTTCTGAGCGTATTTTTTGCGGCGATTTGTCTTTACAGCATACCGGCAAAACCGTGCAGCTTTGCGGCTGGGTGGATGCCTACCGCGACCACGGCGGCCTGCTTTTTATTCACCTGCGCGATCGCAGCGGCATTGTGCAGATTGTTTTCAGCCCGGAGGCCTCTTCAGATAATATCTGCAAAACGGCGACAACGCTGCGCACGGAATACTGCATTGCCGTAACGGGCGAGGTTAAAAAAAGAATAGAGGGAACTCAAAACCCCAATATTGAAACAGGCGCGCTGGAAGTATTTGTCCGCGAGCTTTCGGTGCTTAGCGAATCAGATGCTCTGCCGTTTCCGATTTCCGACAAAGCCATGGTGGCAGGCGCTGAAGACGCTTCTGTAGAAAATGTCTCGGAAGATTTACGCCTGCAATACCGCTATCTGGATATCCGCCGTCCGGCCATGCAGGAAAATCTATTGCTCGGCATAAAATTTTTCAATGCGTGCGGCAATTTCTGGACGCGCGCGGTTTTGTGGAGGTGGAAACTCCCATGCTCACCGCCAGCACGCCCGAAGGCGCGCGTGATTATCTGGTGCCCAGCCGCGTGCACCCGGGAAATTTTTACGCCCTGCCCCAATCGCCCCAGCTTTTCAAACAGCTTTTGATGATCGGCGGCCTGGAGCGTTATTTTCAGCTGGCGCGCTGTTTCCGCGATGAAGATCTGCGCCCCAACCGTCAGCCGGAATTCACCCAACTCGACATTGAAGCTTCATTCATCGACGAGGAATTTCTCTACGAACTTATTGAAGAACTTACCGTAAAAATGTTTGCCGTGGCGGGCATTGAATTGCCGCGTCCTTTCCCGCGCGTGACTTATGCCGAGGCGATGGATTCAACAGGCTCGGATAGGCCGGATCTGCGCTTTGGGCTCAGGTTTGTGGATGTGACGGATGTTTTCGCCAACACCAATTATTCCATCTTTAAACAGATTCTGCAGCGCGGCGGATGCATCAAGGGAATAAACATTAAGCAGCAATCCGCGAGTTTGAGCAAAAACGTTTTGCAGAATGAATACGCCAAGGAAATCGCGCCTTCTTTCGGCGCCAAAGGCATGACCTGGATGCGAGCCGAAGGCGGCAAGCTGGAATCCAACATCGTGCAGTTTTTTTCCGCGGCGGAACTCGATGAATTAAAGAAACGTTTTGAAGTGCAAGACGGCGACGTGCTGATCATGGTTGCCGACCCGTCTTACGCAATTGTTACTTCAGGCGCTGGGGCAGTTGCGCCTGCATCTGGCGAATCGCCTGGGGCTGATTGGCGAAGATAATTTTTATCCGGTCTGGGTTACGCACTTTCCCCTTTTTGAACCCACGGACGAAGGCGGCGTGACATCAAGCCATCATCCCTTTACCGCGCCGGAGCGCGTGGATTTCGATCCGAAAAATGTGGAAGAGCTTCTTTCTCTGCGCTCGCGCGCCTACGATCTGGTAATCAACGGCGAGGAATTAGGCGGCGGCAGTATCCGTATCAACAACCGTGAAGTGCAGCGCAAAATCTTTTCCGCGCTGGGTTTGACGGATGAAGAGATGAGAGAAAAATTCGGATTTTTCCTGCGCGCGTTTGACTTTGGCGCGCCGCCGCACGGGGGCCTGGCGCTGGGCATGGACCGCGCGGTTTCGATGATTCTGCGCACGCAATCCATCCGCGAAGTTATCGCCTTCCCCAAAAACCGCTCCGCCGGCTGTCCTTTGACCGGCGCGCCCGCGGGTGTCAAAAAAGAACAGCTGGCCGAACTGGGGCTTTTGAATCTGGGCGGCAAAGATGTTTTGCCCGGCGAGGCGCAA
This sequence comes from uncultured delta proteobacterium, assembly GCA_963813455.1. Taxonomy (GTDB): domain Bacteria; phylum Desulfobacterota; class Syntrophia; order Syntrophales; family Smithellaceae; genus UBA4810. The sequence continues at coordinate 35,581 of CAWEZF010000008.1, read as the reverse complement.
AAAGAAAATCTGCTCGATCGCGTCTCGTGGGTATCGCGCATCGGCATCGCCAAGGAAGAGCGCACGGTTATGGAAGAAGCTTTGCGTGAGGCGCAAAAGCTTGCCGCGGAAGTTAATAATCTTTCCATTGATGATGAGCCAATCCGTTCGGTAGTTACCGCGGCGGGTATCGCGCGCCCGGGGCTTACGGCAAAAAAATCAGAGCTTGCCGAAAAAGGGCAACTGCTAAAAAGCGCGCCCGCTCTTAAGGGCAATTACTTTAAAGTCGCCAATATTCTGGAATAGGGGGAAGCTGTAAAATGGATTCAATTTTTTTCTACCGCAATACCGGCAAAGCCGCTTCCTCCAAAGGCGCTTTGCAGAAAATGAAAATCGCGCTTCAGCCGAATATCTCCGTTACCGGCTGGCCGACTGAAGCAGGTTCAAAAGCTTTGGCCGGATTCCACGCGCTGGAAAACGCGGCTGTTGTGGATAAAATGGCAGGCGAAGGCGCTGAATTTGCCGGCTACGCGCGCATGAGCGAATTCGGCTTCGGCCTCAAAGACAGCATGGCCGGAATGCCGCGCTGCAAAAAAACGCGGCGGATGCCGAGCTGGTTTTGGATTTGGCGGGTGAGGCGCGTCTGGCTGCCGCGCGCGCGGGAGTTTGCGGATTTAAACCAAGCTACGGGCTGGTTTCGCGCTTCGGCCTGGCCGGTTTGATTCCTTCTATGGAAGCATACGGTATTTTATCGGGAGAGATTAAAAATATCCGTGATATTCTTCAGACCATCGCGGGCCCCGATGAGCGCGACTCTTCTCTTCCCGATGAAAAAACGCCGGACCTAAAACCTGCAAAAATTGATCCGGCCAAAACTACGCTGGGCGTCATCAAAGATATTTTAAAGGAAATGCCGGCCAAAGAGCGCGAAAGTTTTGAACAGAAATTAAATGAATTAAAAAAATCCGGTTTTGTCATCAAGGAATTAGCCTTTCCTGATTTTTCCCAATTTCTCGCGGTGCATCAAATTGTGGGCTCGGTGGAGGCTTCATCGTGCGCGGGGCGCTACGATTCCGTGCGCTACGGAAAGCGCGAGCCGGGCGCGAAAAACTGGAACGAAATGTATCTTTCCTCGCGCGGCGCGGCTTTCGGAACACTTTTAAAAAGCTACTTAATTCAGGGTGCGTATTTTCAGTTTGAAAGTTATTCTGCCTACGAAAACGCCTGCCGCCTGCGCGCGCGGCTTGGTCTCCCAAATGACAAAGCTGACAAAACAAACTGATTTTATAATTCTGCCCACTATCAATACTGCCGCCGCGGAAAACCCCACGACACTTGCCGAAACCTACGCGCACTTTATTTACACAGCGTTTGCCAACGTCACCGGCCATCCCGCGCTTTATCTGCCGGATAAAAAACGGGAAGGCCTGCAACTGACAGCGGCAAGATTGGCCGATGGGCGGCTCTTGGATATGGGAGAATATCTCGTTGGCGGGGGAGGAAAATAATCATGGATTTTGAAGCGGTTATCGGCCTGGAAATTCATATCGAACTTAACTGCGCGACAAAAATGTTTTGCGACTGCCCCAACAACCCCGGCGACGAGCCCAATATTAATACCTGCCCTGTCTGCCTGTGGTTTCCCGGCGCGTCGCCCAGGCTTAGCCAGGCGGCGCTGGAAAAAGCCGCGCTTTTATGCCTGGGACTAAATGCCGAAATTCAGCCCGTGAGCGCCTTTGACCAGAAAGTTTATTACTATCCTGATTTGCCCAAAGGCTATCAGCTCTCGCAGGCGCATTTGCCTTTGTCAAAAGGCGGCTGGATTGACATCACCGACGAAGACGGCGCGGCCAAAAGATTGCGCATTCATCACATCCACATGGAAGAAGACGTGGCCAAGCTGGTGCATGAAATGGAAGGGCGCAAACCGGTAAGCCTGGTGGATTTCAACCGCGCGGGAGCGCCGTTGGTGGAAATTGTCATCGGAGCCGGATTTGCGCTCGCCGCATCACGCGATGGAATTTCTCAAAGCGCTGCGCGCGCAGGTGCGCAACGTCGGTTCATCGGAGTGCAGCATGGAAAACGGCACAATGCGCGTTGACGCCAATATCTCCATCCGCCCCAGAGGCACAAGCCAGATGAATACCAAAGTGGAAGTAAAAAACATGAACTCGGTGCGTCACGTGGGGGATGCCATCGCGTATGAAATCAACCGCCAGGGCGCGGCGGTTCAGGCCGGCGAAAAAATCGTGCTGCACACGCGCCTGTGGGATCCGGAAAAGAAAGTCACCACGCCGATGCGCGCCAAATTTGAAGGCCCGTGCGTTCCCGACCCTTGTGTGCCGGTAATTAAATTGTCCAAAAAAGAGATTGAAGTCCTGCGCGCGCGCCTGCCGGAAATGCCCGCCGCCCGCGCGGAGCGTTTTGTCAAACAATACGGGCTTTCCGCGGAAGAAGCTTCCTATCTGAGTACCGACGCGGAAGTAGCTCTTTATTTTGAAAATCTGATTAAAGAAGGAGTAGCCGCGCGCACGGCCATGCACTGGCTCACCACGCAGTTAATCCCCGCGGTAAAAGAAAAGCGCCAGGAGCTGGGGCAGACATCCGTAACACCCGCGCGTTTTGCCGCCCTGCTCAAAATGCTGGCGCGCGATGAAATCAACGCCAACGCCGCGCGCGAAGTGCTGGCGCATTTGTTTGAAAGCGATGAATCGCCGGAAGCGATTGTGCGCGCCAAAGGATTCAAGCAGGTATCGGATCACGGAGAAATTGATTCTTTGATCGACAAGGTGCTGGGCGATCAGCCGTCCGCCGTTGCCGATTATAAAAACGGCCAGGGAAAAGCTTTGGGGTTTTTAATCGGCCAGGCGATGCAGGCATCCGGCGGCAAAGCCAATCCGAAAGTAATCAGGGAAATTCTTACCAAAAAACTCGAAGCGCTTTGCAAATCAACATAAATTGCGTATGTCTTTACGAGCTACCGCAGGAGCAGCGTGCCCGGCGAATGCCGGGTGGCAATCTCTTTGTTTTTAGAAAAGCATGAGATTGCTTCGGTCGTTACACGCCCTCGCAAGGACAAGGGGAAATTTCACTCACTACCGGCAAGCAAATCAGATCTTCTATAAAAAGATATCAATAAAATCCGCCGCGCGAACCTGATTTTTGTTTTTGATGGTTCTTTTGCCTTCGGAATAATTGGTGACGGCGCACTTGGTAAACTGCGTGCAGTTTCCGGCTTTATCCGGCTTGAAGCCGCGGCAGACGCGCAGTACGTCGGGCGATACCTCGTCAATCAGCACGATTTTGCCCCTGCCGTATTTCAACCTGCCCAGTTCAAATTTTCCGTCGATGACATGCAGTTTTTTTGATTTAAATTCTTTGGAAACAATATCGGCGATTTTTTTGACCAGCTTCACGCTATCCGCAATTTCCTTTTTGGTGAGCGCGCCCGCTTCCTGGAGCGCCTCAAACGTAATCAGAATGTCGCTATCGCCTTTGGTCCACGCCTCGACAACTTTATGCAGATTTTTACAAGGCCTTACAAACGGGTATCTTCTCCAGAAACTGCCGGTCGCGTTGTTGCGCCAGGTGAATTCCAGATTGGCCAGAGGTTCCGCGCCGGGAAACAGGGGCTTGGCCACAGGCATGCCCAGCGGCTCGGCCGGTTCGACAATCATTTCATTATCGCTTACGGTTTCAATGTAATGAGTGGGAACGCCTTTGGCTTTGAGCAGTGTAAAAAAATGCGTGGCAAAGCGGCACGCAATCGCGCCTTTGCCGGGAATCTCGCCCACGACAATATCATACCCCGGGTCGAAAACCGGTTTGCCGTTTTCCATATAACCCGTAGCCTTGTCGGTAAAGACAAAGCGGTACTTTCCTTTGTATACGCCGCTTGTTATTTTAAAAACATCCTTGGATTTGCCGCGGTAAACAAGATTTTTCTCCATAATTTTAATTTCTCCTTAAGGAATAATGTTTAAAAACATCGATAAATACTATCTTCAGAAACTGCCAAACACTATTATTTTGAAAAATTTAAGATTGGTGCCGGAGGTCGGAATCGAACCGACATGACCGTAAAGATCGGGGGATTTTGAGTCCCCTGCGTCTACCAGTTTCACCACTCCGGCACGGGGTGCGATTATATAAGCGGTCGGGATAAAGTCAAGCTAAAATCAAGTTGACAGTGTTTTATGCCTGTGTTAATTGGGCAGCACATTTTTTAAACACTCTCAAGGGGTTGTAGCTCAGCTGGGAGAGCGCTTGAATGGCATTCAAGAGGTCAGGGGTTCGATCCCCCTCAGCTCCACCAAAAATTAAGGGAATCATCATAAAGTGATGATTCCCTTTTTGGTTATTATAAATCCTGCGCGTGCTTCTTTATGCTTATTCTTTTTGCCTTAATCAGCGCTTCTTTGTTGCCTTCCAGCCACGAACGCATCGCTTCTTCCTGTTTAACGTTCAGCAGCATTCTTTCGTAAGCCGCTTTCTTTCCTTCAAAATCCTTGCGGTCCACTTTGCTTGTGCCTTTGAGTTTAAACACGATGTAGGCGTCATTGACAAAAAGAGGATTTGCCGGATAAGGATTCGCGGCGGAAAGCTGATAAAGAGTTTCCGCGGCGCCCTGATTAACACCGATCTTCGGAATGGAATCTCCCGGCTGGAAAAAGCCCGTTTCATCAACTCCAAAACCTTTAGCGCGGGCGACTTTATCGAGCGGCTCTCCCGCTTTGGCCTTTTCCAGAATCAGCCGGGCTTCCTCGGCGGCAAGGCGATTCTTTTCAAAAAAGATATAATGTTTTCTTACTTCGTTTTCGATTTCCTTAAACTGCGGTACGTAAGAAGCTTTTTTCTCAACGAGTTCAACCAGATAATAGCCGCTGTCTTTCATCAGAATTCGGCTTAACTCCCCTTCTCTTAATTCCAGAATCTCCTTTTCGAAACCTTTAACGGAAACAAATTCCTGCGGCGGCTTATCCACGGGGAAAAAGCCGGTTCTGCTGATTACCAAATTATTTTTTCTGCCGTATTCGTCAAAATTATTTTCCTGATAAATCACATCCCGCGCTTTTTTTGCCTCGGCCTGAGCTTTTTGCGCGCCCCTGTTCATGCTGAGTTCTTTGAAGATAAGGCTTCTTGCCTCGGTAAAAGATAATTGTTTGCCTGCCTTGTCGCGATAAGAGTCTTTATGCAGATCATAATAATCGCGAACCTCGGCGTCGCTAATAGAGCCAATCGCGAAAGCCGCCGCGGGAAAATAAAGATATTTTACTTTAACCTGTTCAGGGCGCCTAAACGCGGCGCTGTTTCCGGTTAAATATTTTTCCAGTTCGGCGGCGGTGGGAGAAATTGTTTTTTTGATATTTTGACCAGATATTTTCACATACTGAAGATTGATTTTCTGGTTTTGCAAGACGAACAGATCAAAAACTTCCTCTTCGGAGACTTTGATTCCCTCGCGGACAATCATTTCTATTCTGCCGGCCATCTGATTGACTCTCTGGAGCGCCTCAAAGTCTTCGGCGGAAATCCGGTTGGCCCGCAGCATCTGACGGTATTTGCGCTCATCAAAAATGCCGTTTGTCTGAAACCCCGGAATGGACGTAATCATCTCCCGCAATTCTTCATCCGATACCCTTACTTTTAAATCTTCAGCCTTGGAAATAATGACATGCCGGCTCATGAGATCGTCATAAGTTTTTTGCTTAAGATCCATTTGTTTAAGGATTTCCGGTGAAATATTAGCGCCATAGCGCTGCCGGATCATGTCCATTGTTCTTTCATATTCCGTGTGAAATTCCGCCACACTGATGACTCTTCCGTCCACAATGGCTATGACCGAAGCGGCCTGGGAGCCCCTGTCGGTGCCGAAATAAAGAACAAATACGATGATGATGATGGCGATGACGGCAAGCATAAACCAGCCGCGCGCGTGTTTACGAAAAAATTTAAGCATAAAATCTCCTCAAAAAATGATTACAGCTTCAGACGATTGTTTATTTCTAGGTTTCCCTATTACAGTCATATATAAAATGCAAATATAATTTAAAAAGGCGTTGATTAGATAGGGGAAATACGGTATAGAAAACCGTTGTTCAGCCGGACGACAATTTGTTTTTCTGATAGTTAATGCATGGAGGATTAATGCTTTTTGATTATATTTTGGGACGTTTTTCCACCGATCTGGCCATAGATTTAGGCACGGCAAACACTCTTGTCTATGTCAAAGGAAAAGGAATTGTTCTGGACGAGCCATCCGTGGTGGCGGTGCATCAGGACTCGCGGGGCGTAAAAAAGGTTTTGGCCGTCGGCACTGAAGCTAAAATAATGATTGGGCGCACACCGGGAAACATTACCGCAATCAGGCCTTTACGCGACGGCGTTATCGCCGATTTTGACGTGACCGAAGCAATGCTTAAACATTTCATCTTGAAAGTACATAACCGAAAATCTCTCGTTCATCCCCGAATTATCGTAGCGGTTCCCTCGGGGATCACCCAGGTGGAAAGACGCGCGGTGCGAGAAACAGTCGAGTCTGCCGGCGCGCGTGAAATTTATATCATTGAAGAACCTATGGCGGCGGCAATCGGAGCGGGACTGCCGATTTCTGATCCCACAAGTTCCATGGTTGTCGATATCGGCGGCGGTACAACGGAAGTGGCCGTTATTTCTATGGCTGGCATAGTATATTCCAAATCGGTTAAAGTTGCCGGTGATAAAATTGACGAAGCCATCATCCAGTATATGAAACGCAAATATAATCTGCTTATCGGAGAAAGAACCGCGGAAAACATAAAATTTGAACTGGCGTGCGCTTATCCTCTGGACGAAATAAAAGTTGGCGACGTTAAAGGCCGTGACTTAATTGCCGGAATTCCAAAAATCATCGAAAGCAATTCAGAAGAAATCAGAGAAGCGATTAACGAACCTCTCACGATAATTGTTGACGCGATCAAAGACGCTCTGGAAAACTCTCCACCGGAACTTGCCGGAGACATTGTCGATAGGGGCATTGTGCTGACCGGCGGCGGGGCTCTGCTGCAAAACCTTGATATTCTCATCAGAGAAGAAACCGGATTGCCCATAACAATAACAGATGATCCTCTTTCCGCGGTAGCCCGCGGCGCGGGTATGGCACTAGATCAACTGGACATGCTCAAAGAAATCGCTGTTCAGGTTTAAAAGCGTCCGGCAATAACCGCGCCTTGCGAATCCGTCACCTCTTATTATCTGCTGCCGGCGCGGATTTATGATTATTTGTTTAATCGGATAAAAAATGTTTTTTCTCAAAAATTATAAATCAATTATTTTTGTGGTTCTTCTGTTTCTCTTCGCGCTGATCATGTTATCTTACAACACAAAATATGATAAAGGCGGGGGATTTTTCCGGAAAATCATCATGGAGGCAGCGGCGCCGTTCCAAAAATTAGCGCACGATACGGTCAAAAGCGTGGGCAATTCATGGGATCGATATGTCTTCCTGGTCGGCCTGGTTGAAGAAAATAAAAATTTAACAAAAACAATCAGCGAGCTGGAAGCCGAGCTCCTTTTTTATAAAGAAGGTTATTCCGAAACGGAAAGATTGCGCAAGCTGCTCGCTCTTAAAGAATCACTCGGCTACTCTTTTATCGCCGCCCGCGTTATCGCCAGAGAGCAGGGGGCGCTTTCCAAAACCATTATAATAGACAAAGGCTCGTTTGACGGTTTAAAATCGGGCATGCCTGTTGTGGCGCATGCCGGCCTGGTCGGGCGCGTGGTTCATGTTTCATGGAATGTCGCCAAAGTGCTGCTGATTATTGACGAAAACAGTAATGTTGATGTTTTACTGGACAGGACACGCGTTCAGGGAATTTTCAGCGGGGAGGGATTACGTGGCGGTAAGTTGAAATATATAACTAAAAATCAGGATGTCGTTGCGGGTGACATTGTTATCTCTTCCGGCATGGGCGGCGTCTTCCCCAAAGGATTGTTTGTCGGCCAGGTGAGGGACGTAAAAAAACCGGATACGGAGCTTTTTCTTAACATCAGCGTTACTCCCTATATTGATTTTTCAAAATTAGAAGAAGTGCTGGTTCTGACTTCTGAAGAAAAAGGCAAGAAGTAAAAATGGTCTATTGCTTATTTTTGCCAGTATTATCTATTTTGCTCATCGCGCTGCAGATCGCTGTTGCCGATATACTGTTTTCCGGACGTCTGGTTATCGAATTATCTCTCATCGCGGTTATCTACGCGGGGTTTCGTCTGGATCTGGTTAAAGGAGCCGCGCTTGCTTTTGTGTTCGGTTTTGTTTTTGATTGTCTTGTGGGCTCCGTAACAGGACTTTTTACCTTAATTTATCTTTTGATTTTTGTTGTTTCCTTTGTCGTGTCTTTTGTTATGGATACCGACAAACTTCATTTTGTCGCGATATTTGGCTTTGTGTGCGCTTTGATAGAACAACTGCTTGTTGTGCTGTTTTACAACCTGCTACTGCAATTTGACGCGGCATTCAGCATCCCGTTTATTCTTTTGCCGCAGGCCCTGCTTATCGGCCTGTTTACTCCCGTGTTTTTTTATTTGATGCGCCGATTAGAGGTGTTTGTTTATGGAAAACCGTTTCACCGGATTGAACGCTCCGGAGGCTCCCGAATTTCGGCAGAAATTTAAAGTTGTTTTCAGCGTAGTGCTGATTGTATTTTCTCTTCTGCTGATGAGGCTCTGGTACCTGCAGGTTATTAAGGCGACGGAGCTGAAAGAGCGCTCGGAGAGCAACTCTGTCCGCTTCCGTAAGATTCCGCCCATGCGCGGCATAATCACGGACAGAAACGGCGTGGTCATTGCCGATAATCTTCCTTCATTTGATGTTGTCTATATGCCCGGCACAACTGCGGATAACGAACAATTAGTATCCCGCCTTCAGATACTTTACGCGCGCAAAAAGATGCAAATTGATCTGAGCAAGCAATACTCAAAAAAAACAAGGCCTTATATGCCCGTCAAGCTGGAAAGAAATGTCGGCATGGAAAAAGTGGCGATCGTGGAGGCAAACTCGGTGACTTTACCCGGTATATATGTGGATGTTTCACCCGTGCGTTTGTATCCGCAGGGAGAAATAACCGCTTCCTTGCTCGGCTATACCGGCGAAGTCGATAAAGATGATTTGGAAAGCGGGGATTCGGAATACACTCTTGGGGATATTGCCGGAAAGCACGGAGTGGAAAAAGTTCTGGATTCCTATTTGCGCGGGCGCAACGGCGCTGAACTGGTGGAAGTAAATGTCCATGAAAAAGAAATTCAGAAACTGGGGCGCGTAGAGCCTCAACCCGGCAATAATGTTATAATGACCATAGATTCGGACGTGCAAAATGCCGCCTGGCTGGGCTTAAGCGGAAAAGCAGGTTCCGCCATCGCGCTGGATCCCAGAGACGGGGCTATACTGGCCATGGTCAGCACGCCTTCTTTTGACCCGCACTTATTTAACATGGGTATCACCGCCGAACACTGGCGCGATTTACTGCAAAACCCGCTGGCGCCGATGACCAACAAGGTTGTCTCCGGGCAATATCCTCCGGGCTCTACTTATAAACTGATTATCGCCGCCGCCGGTCTGGAAGAAGGCATTATTACTCCGCACAAACAATTCTTCTGCGGCGGCGGCTTTACAATGGGAAACAGAACTTTCCGATGCTGGAAAAAAGACGGACACGGGCACGTATCGCTGCATAGAGCTCTCGTCGAATCATGCGATGTTTATTTTTATAACGTGGGCAAACTTCTGGGCCCGGATACAATAGCTAAATACGCGCGTCTTTTCGGTTTGGGACAGCCGACCGGCATTGATTTCCCCAACGAAAAAACCGGCATCGTCCCTTCGCGGCAATGGAAATTAGCCAGAACAAAACAGCCGTGGCTCCCCGGTGAAACCATATCCATCGCTATCGGCCAGGGATATAACCTGCTCACTCCATTGCAGCTGGCCAACGCATACGCGGCTTTTGCCAACGGCGGTATTATCTGGCAGCCTTATTATTTACAGCGCATCGAATCTTTCGATGGCAAAAAACTTAAAGAATTTAAACCAGTAAAAATCGGAAACCTTACTTTAAAAAAAGAGACTTTCGATTTTTTGAGCAAGGCTCTGTGGGGCGTGGTTAATGAAGAGGGCGGCACGGGAAGAAACGCCATGGTGTTAAACGCGAATGTCGCCGGAAAGACGGGAACCTCACAGGTTATCGGCTTGCCCCAGGACGCGAGAGCGCGGCTCGCGAAAAAAATCAGAGATATGCATAAAGACCACGCTTTATTTGTGTGTTACGCGCCGCAAAAAAATCCGGAAATAGCAATCGCCGTGATAGTGGAAAATGCCGGTGGGGGTGGCGCGGTAGCCGCTCCTATCGCCCGTCAAATGCTGGAAGCTTATTTCACAAAACAGGCGCGGGAGAAAAAACCAGGGGCTATCGCGCAAAGCGCGGCTGTGCCGAAAAACCAATAAACTAATCGGGAAAAACCATGTTGTTTCTTAAATCTGACCAACGTAATGATCGTGACTTTGACTGGGCGCTCCTGGCAATTGTGCTTTCCATTTGCGCGATAGGAATTCTAAACATTTACTCCGCGGGGCACAGCTACGGCAGCGGGGGAGAACAATCACCTTTTTATATAAAGCAAATTCAGTGGATATTGCTTGGCTTAATCGCGATGACGGTCGCGTTTCTTATCGATTACCGGTTTCTCGCCCGCGGCGCTTATGTCATTTTTGGGATCACCATCGCGCTTTTGGTGCTTGTTTCTCTTTTCGGCTATACCATGCATGGTTCACAAAGATGGATTTCTATAGGCGGCCTTGCGATCCAGCCTTCTGAGCTGATGAAAATCGCGATTATTCTTGTTCTGGCCAGATATTTTGATGATCATAAGTCCTCGAAGCCTTATAAACTCAGACAGCTTTTCATCCCCGCGCTTATTGTTTTGCTTCCTTTTGTGCTGATTCTGAAACAGCCGGATTTGGGAACGGCGCTGATTGTCCTGCTTATATCCGCTTCTGTTATTTTCTTTATCGGGGTCAACTGGAAATCTTTTATTATCGCGTTTTCCGGAGTGTTATTATCAATTCCTATCGTGTGGCACTTTCTGAAAGATTATCAAAAAGAAAGGTTGATCATTTTTTTTAATCCGGAAAGAGATCCGCTGGGCGCCGGCTATCACATTATTCAATCCATGATCGCGATTGGCTCGGGAGGCCTTCTGGGAAAGGGTTTTCTAAGCGGTTCGCAGACGCAATTAAAATTCTTACCGGAGCAGCAAACTGATTTTGTGTTTTCAGTTTTCGCGGAAGAATGGGGATTTATCGGCGGATTTATTTTACTCATTTTGTTTATGTCGCTTATTTTGTGGGCTTTAAAAATTGCCTTGCGCGCGCGGGACTTATTGGGCACAATTATCGCGTTTGGGATAGTTGCGCTTCTTTCCTGGCAGGTATGTATTAACATAGGGATGGTTCTGGGAGTGCTGCCGGTTGTCGGTATTCCGCTTCCTTTTTTAAGCTACGGCGGCTCAGCCATGGTTTCCTTAATGGCGGGCATTGGATTATTGATGAATATCAACGCGCGAAGATTTATTATGCATAAATAAATATCTGTGCTATTTTAAGGAAAGTGAAAATTTACACCGAGTTACCATGAGAAATTAAGGCAGGAGGCATATAGGTCATGTGGGAGAAAAAACAGGAAAGCGAAGAAATAAAAGCGATTTTGGGCAAAGGAGCTGAATTCACGGGTAAGCTGATTTTTAACGGCTCGGTCCGTATCGACGGTGATTTTCAGGGAGAAATCAGCGGACAGGGCTCCTTGATTGTCGGTGAAGGCGCCATGGTAAAAGCGACAATTGCCGTTAAAAGCATTTATGTCAGCGGTGAAGTTCAGGGGACTCTGAAAGCTAAAGAGAAAGTTCACATTCATTCCACCGGTAAGTTTTCAGGTGATATAAATACGCCTGTTTTTGTGATGGAAGAGGGCGCTTTTTTTGATGGAAAATCGCATATGAACGAGCAGGATCAGAGAAAAATACTTGATGCTCAAGGTGATTAATAATCGTTCAATGCCTCGTTAATTGCTCATAAAATAATAAATATAATCAAGCATATAGGCCTTTAGAGACTTTTTTAGGCCTTTTCTTTTTTGAGCCCCTAAAAAATTAGACTGCCGGTCATAAAAAAGCTTGACAAGCAGGTGGGCTTGTGTTTATTAACACCTCGAGTTTTGGGTATCAATAAGTAAGGTTTTCTCCGCGTTAACATTACAAATATTCAAAACATCCTAGTACAACAACAAAATTTTTTGAGGTAATGCTTACTGATGAAAGCCGCCGGGTGAACAAAAGAAATGTTCAGCAGCCGGCTTTTTTTATGCAACAACAGCAACGAGGTAAAGAATGGTTAATGTCATCCCCGATATAACGCTTTTATACCAGATGGCTATTTTTCTGGCTCTGGTTTTCGTTCTTAATATTTTGCTTTACAAACCCATCCTGAAAATTATCGACCGCCGCAAAAAACAGCTCGAAGAGCTGGAAAATGAAATTAAACTTTTTAACGACTCAGTAGACAAAAAAGCCTCCGAGTACGAAGAAAAGTTAAAGCAGGCAAAAGCCAGCGCTTCCGAATTAAAAAAGGAAATAATTCTGGAAGGTAATGAACAGGCAAAAAAAATTGTTGACGCCGTGCGCGGTGAAATACCCGCCCTGACTCAGCAATTTCAGCAAAAAATCGAGAAGGAAATTACCGCCGCCCGGAAGCTTCTGGACGAACAATCCAAAAAATTATCTGTGGACATCGCGCAAAAAGTTCTCGGAAGGAGTGTCAGATGAAAAAAATCTTCCGGTCAAAATTATTTACCGCTTTTTTATCATTTTTGCTTGTCGCGCTTTACGCGGGCTTTGTTTTTGCCGCGGGCGGTGAAGAAACTCATCGTGGCAAAGCCGAATGGATTGGACTCGCATGGAAGACACTGAACTTTCTTGTACTGATGGGGTTTTTATACTGGCTTTTGGCAGACAAAATAAAAGCTTTTTTCATTGACCGGCGCAAAGATATAAAAGAAACCCTGGAAAACACGGCAACGCAAAAAACAGAAGCTGAAAAAAAATACCGTGATTACGCGGAAAAAATTGACAAGGCCTCGGCGGAAATAGACGGCCTTTTTGAAATGATTAAAGCCCAGGGCGTTGCCGAAAAACAGAAAATAATTGATGACGCCAAAAAAGTAGCGCAGAAAATGAAAGAAGACGCGCAGGCGCGAATTGAACAGGAACTACAAAAGGCTTCTGCTCAGTTGCGCGGAGAAGCGGTTCAGCTTTCTGTTAAAATGGCGGAAGATATCTTAAAGAGAAACATTACCGAAAACGATCATGAAACCATGATCAAAGAATATCTTGATAAGGTGGTGACTAAAAATTGATCAGCAATATCTCCAAGCGTTACGCGAAAGCTTTTTTCGAAATCGCGGCAAGTGAAAAAAAACTAGAGGAGTTTTATGCTGAGCTTAGCAGTTTTTCTTCAATGATCACGCAAAACAAAGCTCTCAAGGAATTTTTAGACAATCCAATAATTGAGCAGGATAACAAAAAGGCCGTGGTGGAAAAACTCATCAGCAAGCTGAATTTTTCCAATTTAACAGTAAATTTTATAAAGCTGCTTGTTGATAAAAGACGCATCGACGCCCTGTCTGATATTGAAACCTGTTACCGCCAGTTAATGGATGAAGCTTTGAAAACAGTGAGAATTAACGTAAAAACGGCTTTCCCGATGTCCGGGAAAATGCAGGAATTCATAACTTCCAATATGGAAAAAATAACAGGGCGCAAAGCTGAAATTACCATCGAAACAGTGCCGGATCTTTTAGGCGGCGTGGTCATCGGTGTAGGTGATACGCTTTACGACGGCAGCGTAAGAACCCAACTGAATAATATGAGAAATCTCTTAGGGGAGGCATAATAAAGCATGGATACAATCAGAGCGGAAGAAATCAGTCAAATTATCTCTGAGCAAATTAAAAGCTACGAGAAAAAGCTGGATATAAGCGAGACAGGGACTGTCCTGTCCGTCGGTGACGGCATTGCCAGAGTTTATGGAGTGCAGAACGCCATGGCGATGGAGCTTTTGGAATTTCCCGGCGGAATCTTAGGCATGGTTCTAAACCTGGAAGCTGACAATGTTGGTGTCGCCGTTCTGGGCGAAGTTACCCACATTAAAGAGGGTGACATTGTCAAAAGAACAGGAAAAATCGCGCAGGTTCCGGTAGGCGAAGCTCTTTTAGGCCGCATCATCGATGCCACGGGAGCGCCTCTTGACGGCAAAGGCCCGATTGAAACAAAGGAATTCCGCCGTATAGAAATGGTCGCTCCCGGTGTTATTCAGCGCCAGCCGGTTAACGAGCCGATGTACACGGGACTCAAAGCCATTGACGCGATGACCCCTATCGGCCGCGGCCAGCGCGAACTCGTTATCGGCGACCGTCAGATCGGCAAAACGGCCATCTGCGTGGACGCGATTATCCGCCAGAAAGATACCGGCGTGAAATGCATTTACGTCGCCATCGGCCAGAAAAAATCCACCGTGGCACAGGTTGTGGAAAGACTGCGCCAGCACGACGCCATGTCTTACACCTGCGTGGTTGCCGGTTGCGCTTCCGACCCCGCCACTCTTCAGTATATCGCGGCTTACGCCGGATGCAGTATCGGTGAATATTTCCGCGATAACGGCCAGGACGCTTTAATTATTTACGATGACCTCTCCAAACAGGCCGTCGCTTACCGCCAGATTTCGCTTCTGCTGCGCCGACCCCCCGGACGTGAAGCTTTCCCCGGTGATATTTTCTACAACCATTCACGTCTGCTGGAACGCGCGGCGCGTGTCAGCGCTGATCTGGGCGGCGGATCGCTCACTGCTCTGCCGGTTATTGAAACCCAGGCCGGCGACGTTTCAGCTTACATCCCGACAAACGTTATTTCGATTACCGACGGCCAGGTTTATCTGGAACCAAGCTTGTTCTTCTCCGGTATTCGCCCGGCAATCAACGTCGGTTTGTCCGTCTCCCGAGTCGGCGGCGCGGCGCAGGTTAAAGCCATGAAACAGGTGGCCGGCACGCTGAAACTTGACTTGGCTCAGTATCGAGAGCTGGCGGCTTTCGCGCAGTTTGGCTCTGATCTGGATAAATCAACGCAGGCACAGCTCGACCGCGGTGTGCGTCTGGTGGAATTATTGAAACAGCCGCAGTTTGCACCCATGTCTTTGGCCAAGGAAGTGGTCGTTCTCTTTGCCGGAACCAGAGGATTCATCGATAAGTATCCAGTCGATAAGGTCCACGAGTATGAGCAGCAACTCTTGAGTTTCGCAGAGAATAAGTACGCCAATATCATGAAGGATATTGAAGAACAAAAAGTTATCTCTCCGGAACTGGAAAAGAAAATGAAGGAAATGCTGACCGCTTTCGATTCCGCTTTTGTTGCCGATTAAGAAATTAAGCTTTTGAGGAGAATATTTAGGTGGCCTCTCTTAAAGACATAAAAAATAAAGTAAGCGCCGTTCAAAAAACGAAGCAGATAACGCGCGCCATGAATATGGTGGCGGCGTCGAAGTTCAAAGCCGCGCAGATGCGGATGGATAACTTCCGTCCCTACGCCGGAAAATTCATGGATGTGCTCAATTCTCTGGCCCTGCGCGCGGAAAGCATCTCCCATCCGCTTTTGGCGGTTCGTGAACCAAAGCGCATAAGGGTTATCTGCATGACTTCTGACCGCGGACTGTGCGGCGGATTTAACACTAACATCATTAAAGCTACGGAAAGGTTTTTGCGCGACAAAACCAACGAAGGCAAAGAAGTTTCAATGATCAATGTCGGGCGCAAAGGCAGAGATTTTTTCCGGAAGAAAGCTAAAGTAATCGGTCAATGGGTTGATCTTTTAAACAAGTTTGACATGACGCTGGCTGCTTCCATTTCCAGCGAAGTGATCACGCCTTTTATCAAAGAAGAATATGACGAGCTCTATCTGATTTATAATCAGTTCGTGAACGTTTCTGTCCAAAAACCTACGGTCGTCCGGTTGTTCCCCCTGCCCTCAATTGGACAGGATCTTGACGCGGATTCAGACAAACGCCTGGATTATTTATATGAACCTTCGGAAGAAGCGCTTTTACAGAAACTTTTGCCGATGTATGTTCACGTGCTTGTTTACCGGGCTCTTCTGGAAACATCAGCCGGTGAAAACGGCGCCAGAATGGCATCCATGGACAACGCGACAAGTAACTGCGAGGAATTAATTCGTTCATTAACTCTTAAAATGAATAAAGCAAGGCAGGCTGCCATTACCGCAGAGCTGATGGATATCGTAGGCGGTACGGAAGCTCTGGCAAAAGGATAAAGAACCAAAGCCGCTTGCCGTAAGTAAAATATAAGCAAATACGACTATTGTTAAGGAGATAGTTATGAATGTTGGAAAGATTGTACAAGTAATTGGTCCGGTTGTTGACGTGGCTTTTGAAGAAGGAAAATTGCCGAGTATTCTTAACGCCATCACAATTACCAACCCCGCGATTAACGACAAGGAAGATAATCTGGTTATTGAAGTCGCGCAACACCTCGGAGATAATGTTGTCCGTTGTATCGCCATGGACATTAGCGACGGATTGGTGCGCGGCATGAAAGCGAAAGACACGGGCGCGCCGATCATGGTTCCTGTCGGGAAAGAATGCCTGGGAAGAATCCAGAACGTCGTCGGTCATCCCGTGGATGGTCTTGGCCCGATAAACGCGCAAACTAAAATGCCGATTCATCGTCTATCACCGACATTTATGGAACAGGATACATCGGTGCAGGTTTTGGAAACGGGCGTTAAAGTTATTGACCTTCTGGTTCCCTTCCCCCGCGGCGGTAAGATGGGTTTGTTCGGCGGCGCAGGCGTCGGCAAAACCGTCGTTATGATGGAAATGATTAATAACATCGCTATGCACCACGGCGGTATTTCCGTGTTCTGCGGCGTGGGCGAAAGAACCCGTGAAGGAAACGATCTGTATCGTGAAATGCTGGAATCCGGCGTAATCAAACAGGCCGCGCTGATTTACGGCCAGATGACTGAACCCCCTGGAGCGCGCGCGCGCGTTGCCTTGACCGGTCTGGCGGCTGCCGAATATTTCCGTGATGTGGAAGGCCAGGACGTGCTTTTCTTCGTCGATAACATTTTCCGCTTCACGCAGGCTGGTTCCGAAGTTTCCGCTTTGCTGGGACGCATGCCCTCCGCCGTCGGTTACCAGCCGACACTGGCTACAGACCTGGGCGAATTGCAGGAGCGCATTACCTCCACAACCAAAGGTTCGATTACCGCCGTGCAGTGCGTTTACGTGCCCGCCGACGACTTGACCGACCCCGCTCCCGCGACCACCTTCGCGCATCTTGACGGAACCGTCGTGTTGTCCCGTCCGATCGCCGAGCTCGGTATTTATCCCGCGGTGGATCCTCTGGATTCAACGTCCCGTATTCTCGATCCCAATGTTCTGGGCTTGGAACATTATCAGGTAGCCCGTCAGGTTCAGGTGACTCTGCAGAAATATAAAGACCTGCAAGACATCATCGCGATTCTGGGTATGGACGAACTTTCCGAAGAAGATAAGTTGACCGTCAGCCGCGCCCGAAAGATTCAGAGATTCCTTTCTCAGCCGTTCTTTGTCGCCGCGCAGTTTACCGGAACGGAAGGAAAGTTTGTTTCCGTGGCCGATACAGTCCGCGGTTTTAAAGAAATCCTGGAAGGCAAGCACGATGATTTGCCCGAGCAGGCGTTCTGGATGGTCGGCGGCATTGAAGAAGCAGTAGAAAAAGCGAAAAAGATTAGTCAGTAATATCGGATTGGAGCAAGTAAAATGGCTGATGATTTAACTCTAGAAATTGTAACACCGGAACGAATGGCTTTCTCGGGTAACGTGGAAGAAGTTACGATACCGGGCACCGAAGGCGAATTTGGAGTGCTGCGTGGCCATGAGGCGCTTTTAAGTTCTGTGGATATAGGCCAGCTGAATTTTACGCGCAACAATAAAAAAGTGTATTTTGCCGTCAATACCGGTTACGCCGAAGTAACGTCAAATAAGGTAACTATTCTGATCGAAACAGCGGAAAGATCAGACCAGATCGACGTTAACAGGGCAAGAAAGGCTAAAGATAACGCGGAAGACCGGCTGGCCAAAATCGCCAAGGATAATGAAGAATATGAAAAAATGAGCGCCGCGCTGGCCAGAGCCATAACTCGCATAAGCGTCGCGGAAAAACAATAATTCGCGCATTTAAAGATTAGGATTTTACGCTACAACATTTTCAAATATTCAGTAATAAGGCAGCGCGCTCATTAACGTGCTGCCTTATTTTTTTATATTAAATTATTGGCTTAATGCGGAAATTGATATCAATCCGTTAATCGTTACTTGTGCGGGACTTGTCGCGGTTGATGCCAAGGTTATTCTTGAATAGGAATATTTTATTATTTTTGAATGGATATATCCATAATTTCGAAACTGCGCGTTCCGCCAGGAGTTTTCACGATGATTTCCGCTCCGACAGCTTTGCCGATCAGCGCTTTCCCGATGGGTGAAGTTACGGATATTTTATTCTGATTGATGTCTGATTCGAGCGGTCCTACGAGCTGATATTTTATTTCTTCGCCGCTGTCGCTGTCCGCGACTGTCACATAACAGCCAAATGTAGCCTTTTCGGCGGTCAATCCTTTTAAACTAATAACATTGGACATGGCCAGATTGTTTTCCAGCTCCTGCAGTTTTCCCTGCAGAAAAGATTGTCGTTCTTTTGCCGCCGCGTATTCGGCGTTTTCAGAAATATCTCCGTGGGCGCGCGCCTCTTCGATGTCACGAACGTTTTCAGGTATGGATACGTTTTTTAATGTTTCCAAATCTTTTTTCAATTTCTCAAAACCCGATTTGGTAATAGGAATCTTCTCCATAAATTCTCCAATTTATTTTTTGCCTTGTTTTGACAAGAATTACACAAAACAGCGGAAAGAATTGAAATTTCAATTTTGTTTAGTAAAGAACCTGTTTCCTGTCAAGAACATTCGCTTTTATTTTTTATGTTTACGCTCAATGAACAATTTGAAAAACCAACGATACGTTGTATTGTTTCACCGATTATGCTATTTGTCTCACAATAAAATTAGGTCGCTAGATACTTATGTTGGACAAATTTGAACGTGAAATTAACTACCTGCGCGTCTCCATTACCGATCGCTGTAATCTTCGCTGCACCTACTGCCGCCCGAAAGAAGGGATTTCTCTCCAGGGACATGATGACATACTTAGATACGAAGAAATTATCCGCTTCGTTTCCGTTGCGGTGAAGATGGGGCTGATCAAGGTGCGGATAACCGGTGGGGAACCGTTGGTAAGAAAAGGTTTTATCGATTTCATTTCCGCGCTGAAAAAAATTGAAGGACTGCAGGATATCAGCCTGACGACAAACGGCATTTTGCTCCCGGAATTTGCCGAAAGCATTTTCCAGGCGGGGATTCACCGTATCAATATCAGCCTTGATTCGCTCAACGAAGATAAATACGCAAAAATCACGGGCGGCGGCAATCTGCAAAACGTATTGCGGGGAATAAAAATAGCGGAAGACATAGGTTTTGCACCAATCAAAATAAATACGGTTGCCATGAGCGGCTTCAGCGATGATGAAATTCTCGATTTTTCCAAAATCGCTTTTGAAAAACCCTTCCAGGTGCGCTTTATTGAGTTGATGCCCTTTGGGCAGGCGCAATCTTTTCACGCGGAAAATTATCTGCCAATTGATCAGATTATGAAAAAGATTACAACCCGTTACAAACTGGAAAAAATTGAAGGGAAAAAAGAACAAGGCGGACGGTCCGGCAAACATTTTTAAAATTATCGGCGGACGCGGGGAAATCGGTTTCATCAGCCCGCTGAGCGGTCACTTTTGCGCAACCTGTAACCGCTTACGCCTGACCGCCGACGGCAAACTTCGCTCCTGCCTGCTTAGAGACGAAGAATTCGATTTAAAAAAACTGCTCAGGCAAAATTGCAGTGATGCCGAATTGAAAAAGTTTGTAAGCGATGTTATAACGTTAAAACCAAAAGAGCACGACATAAGTTGCAGCCCTGAGCATTTGAGGAAATGCCAGCGGGAAATGTCCGAAATCGGCGGCTGAAGGCATATTTAGTAAATTGTATGTATTTGTAAAATTTGATATATAGCGGGAAAGTTTAGCTCTAATCGATACACTTTAGTTGAGGGAAAACATTTCATGTTTTTCAACCAAAATACGGCTAAATCACCAGACGATCATCTGCGAACCCAGTTGGGGCGTTACATTTTTTCCCGCCAAAAAGAACTGATTTTTGACATGGTCAAGCCGGATGCGGGTGAAAGAGTGCTCGATATAGGATGCGGCACGGGCAACCATCTCGAATTGTTCAAGGAAAAGTGGTGCCAAATAACCGGCCTGGATCCCAGCGCGAAATCACTGGATATCGCCAAAAACAAATTAGGGTCGGCAGCGGATTTAATTGTCGGCCAGCCGGAAGACATTCCTTTTTCCGATGACGAGTTCGATATTGTAACTGTAATCAATGCTCTGGAAACTTCGTTAAACCCGCGTAAAGTCATCACCGAGGCAATCAGGGTTTGCCGCGGAAGGGTATTTATCGGCTTCATTAACAATTATTCGCTTGCCGGAACCAGACAAAGGCTAAAGGAACTTTTCGGCATTCCTATTTCAACACAATCACGTTTTTATAGCTTAAATGAAATAAAACTTACGGTGGGAAATATAATAACCAATCCTGAAATTAAATGGGGAAGCGTTATTTATTTTCCCGCATTTGTTTACAGCTTTTTTGAAGAACTGGAAGAAATGCTGCCGGTAATCAATAATCCTTTAGGAGCTTTCACCGGCCTCGTATTCCCGGTTAAATACACCTACCGCACTGTTCAGAACCCTTTACTTGAACCTTTCAATATGAACGGAAAAGCCCGCCGGGCGGCGCCCGGAACCGCGCGGGACATGCTGCAAGAGACAAAGAAATGATTAGAGAAGCGCTTCTCTATGAAAAGCAGGACAATAAGATTGTGCGCTGCAATTTGTGCGCGCACCGGTGCAAAATCAATCCTGACAAGATAGGAATATGCGGCGTCAGAGAAAATAGAGACGGCGTTCTTTACTCCCTGGTTTACGGAACACTGGTGGCGGAAAACATTGATCCCATCGAAAAAAAACCATTCTTTCATGTTTTGCCCGCTTCTTCTTCCTATTCCATTGCCACAGCGGGATGTAATTTTGCCTGCGCTTTTTGCCAGAATCACGAAATCTCACAAATGCCGCGCGCCACGCGCATGATAGCGGGCGATGAAGTTTCTCCCCAAGACATTGTCCGGCAAGCGAAAAAAAACGGCTGCAAAACAATTGCCTATACCTATACTGAACCGACAATCTATTTTGAACTGGCCTACGATACCGCCAAAATTGCCCACGATTTTGATATTAAAAACATTTTTGTCACCAACGGGTTTATGACCACAGAGATGATTGAAATGATCGCGCCGTATCTATCCGCAGCCAACGTTGATCTGAAATCTTTCCGCGATGAATTTTATAAAAAGCAATGCGGCGCAAAGCTTACACCTGTGTTGGATAGCTTAAAAAAAATGAAGTCTTTGGGTATTTGGGTGGAAATTACCACGCTCCTCATTCCCACGCTAAACGACAGCGAAGGAGAATTAAAAGATATCGCGGAATTTATCGCGTCAATAGGCGGGGAAACCCCCTGGCACATCAGCCGTTTCCATCCGCAATTCAAAAAACGGGATCTGCCCCCGACGCCTCTTTCATCTTTGCACCGGGCGGCGCAAATCGGCAAACAGGCGGGGTTAAAATATGTATATTGCGGCAACGTTCCCGGCGATGATGGTGAAAACACGTATTGCTTTAACTGCCGTCAACTTTTAATCGAACGCTATGGTTTCAGCATTGCCGGCGTGAATCTCATCGGCAATAAATGCTCCGTCTGCAACACGGTATTGGAAGGTGTCTTCTCCTAACAACATGATTATCACATGTGTTTTCCTGTGCTTAGCATTCAATTGACATACATGGCCATAACTCAGATACTTCAGCAAAAGGAAGTTCGAATTAATTCCCGCAGAATAAACGTATATCCTTGTATTTTGCTATGTAAAACAGGGATGCAGTTAATGTTTCCTTTCATTAAACAGTTAATCAGCATTTTATAAACTAATAAATCGCTTTAAGGAGATTATGTTGGAAAAGGTGACGCCCTGCATCTCTATTATGGCGCGGCGGATAAAAGTATTGACATGGCCCAAAGTAGCGTTAAGGCTATGCTTACATGGTTGAGCAAAAAATAGGTGTCCCTCCGGAATTTATGATATTGGGTTACGCGTGCCTTCGTGTGGCCTTCAGGTTTATTAACTTCTTCCTGTTATCCTCAAATCATCAATGTTGAAGACGATTGAAGACTTCAATCCGTGAACAATAACGCCGTATATTTTCTCTTTTAAAAAAAATAAATAATGTTAATATAATAATAAAGGAGGGTAATATGGAAAATGTTGACAATAGGGCGCATGGTAAGAAAGTGGAAAGCGGTAAAAAGCTGTCCCTGGGCATCAAGCTGAGTTATGGTATCGGCGATATATCTAACAACTTGTTCATCGTTACTACCGGCATGTTCCTGTTGTTTTTCCTCACCAATGTGGTTGGCGTGAACCCTGCACTGGCAGGCACCATGCTGCTTATCCCCAAGCTGTGGGACGTTATCTCCGACCCGATCATGGGTGCCATATCAGACGTGACACGCTCCCGCTTCGGACGCAGGAGGGTATACCTGTTATACGGTGCCGTGCCCTTCGGCCTTTGCTTCCTTGTTCTTTTTATCGCGCCAGGCTTTCAAACCGAATTTGCCAATGCGCTCCAGGTTTCTCTGCTATTTGCGTTGGCCTGTACCGCCTTTACTATCGTCAACGTGCCCTATGCCAGCATGGTGCCGGAAATGTCCAACGACTATAACGAACGCATGTCCATAACATCCTTCCGCATGTCCTTTGCCTCTATCGGGGCGCTTGTGGCCGGGGGATTGGCTATGGTGCTGGTGAATATCGGTGGTGGCGGTGTAACGGGTTTCCGCACCATGGGAAGCGTCTTTGCCGTGGCTATCGTCATATCCTGCCTGTGGTGCTTTTTGGGCACGCGTAGCGCTCCTTCACTGCCACCGCAGAAAGATATGCCACCCCTGAAAGAACAGATCAAGATAGCTGCGCGAAACTATCCTTTCATGATGCTGATGTCGAGCTTCTTCCTCCAGGCGGTGGCAATTGGCGTAATGATGGCCGGCTTTATCTATTACGTAAAATATGTCATGTCCCTGCCCGAGACGGCCATGAATATAGCCTTCCCCATTTTCATGATCACCGGCTTGCTCTTCATTCCGGTCTGGTTAGCTGTGGGGAAGCGCTTGGGAAAGATAAAGTCATACTTAATTGGCCTGACTATTTTCACCGTGATGATGAGTTCTCTCTTTTTCACCAGCGCGGATATGTTGTGGCTTTTCTATGTCCAAATCTTCCTGGCGGGGGTTGGTTTTTCCAGCTTCCAGCTTTTTCCTTTCTCTATGCTGCCCGACACGGTGGAATATGACCAGATGCAGTCCGGCTTGCGGCGCGAGGGCATCTTTTCAGGTATGTGGTCTGCAGGACAGAAGATTGGCTACTCTGTTGGCCCGCCCATAGTTGGTTTCGCATTGGCCCTATCCGGTTTCGTCAGGGAGGGAGTTCAGCCGGAGAGCCTAGTTGTTGGTGTGCGTGTCATTTTCTGTCTCTTTCCGGCACTTATGGTACTGCTCAGTTTCATTCCTTTCAGCAAGTACCGACTCACCGAGGAAGAATTCGAACGAGTTAAGAAAAAAATAGCTAAGCAATCTAAAAAAAATCGATAACCGGGGAAAGGGTTTTGATTACTATATCGTAATACTTACAGCCCACGCTGCAGAGCTCGATGACGACGGGCGTGATACCGGTGCTTGAGGTGTTTCCTCCAATCGCATCGCGAGCAATCTCTAGGCAGACTTGAAGAGAAAAGCAGATTACAATGAACTCGATACTGAAATTCGGAGACATAGCACCTGATTTCACGCTTGGGTCACCTGGTGACACCAAAAAATAATTTTATGAAAAAATGAGCGATAGGCTTGCTGATTTATTCGTTAGGCATTTCAAACGTAAATCATCAAAATATTTATTCTTAAGACTTATTGAATTGTAGGTGCAGCATTAGATTCTTCCTGAAAGCCACAGTTTCTCAATTTCCGCTTTTATGCTATGTTACAATCAGTAAGTTTTATAAATAAAAACTAAATTTGTTGGGTTATTATTTGGATCTAAACAAAGCTTGTCTAAACTATTTAGAATCGGCAATATTATCAATGGGAATATTATGCGCTACTTCATTTGGAGAAGAAAGATCCTAGTCCCCATAATAATTGGAGTGTTTAGAGTTAAAGTTGAGTAAAAAATAGAGCGCTGAAATATTTTTCAGGAGGTTATTTGTGGATCAAATTTTATTATCTTTTGCCGTCGCCGGCGTTGCAGTAGGATCTTATATGATCATACTTTTCATTCTCTCGATGCTTCTCTCCAACAACAGCATAGCAGATATCGCCTGGGGACCTGGCTTTATTCTAGCCGGAGTTGCGGCCTTGTTTTATCATGAAGCTTTTGGACCGCGTAATCTTCTGGTTATCACTCTCCTGACAATATGGGGGGCTAGACTGGGTATTAGAATTTTTTTGAGGAACAGGGGGCGTGGTGAAGACTGGCGGTATAAAAAGTGGCGCGATGAATGGGGGCGGTTGTTTCTTTTAAGAAGCTTTTTTCAGGTTTTCATTCTGCAGGGACTTCTCCTTTTGGTAAATGTATCACCGGTGCTAATTATCAATTCGCAAAAAAGCGGGCAGATTAACTGGCTGGATGGAATAGGTTTAGCAATCTGGCTGACCGGATTTATTTTTGAAACAACCGGCGACTGGCAGCTTGACCGCTTTTTGAAAGATAAGGCCAACCGCGGCAAAGTAATGGAAAGTGGTCTCTGGCGCTATACCCGCCATCCAAACTATTTTGGCGAAGTCACGATGTGGTGGGGAATATTCGTGATAGCGCTTTCGTCACCGTTTGGCTACATGGGTGTCGCCGGACCACTCGTCATATCTTTCCTAATTCTCTTCGTCTCCGGTATACCCATGACCGAGCGAGGCATGGCGGGCGATGCGGCTTTCGAGGCTTATAAAAAAAGAACGAGTGTTTTCATCCCCTGGTTTCCGAAAAATATCCGCAATAAAGAAGGAGGTGCATCATGACTTTTTGGTTTATTGTTAAACTTTATTTTTCATCAGCGATAGTGTTCTTCACGGTTGATATGATCTGGATCGGGTTGGTAGCGCGTGGTTTTTATCGTTCGCATATCGGCAGTTTGCTGCGCCCTAACGTTAACTGGCCCGGCGCGATAATCTTCTATCTCATATTCATCGCCGGAATCGTGTATTTTGCGATCGTGCCTTCCGTGGTCAAGGGCTCTGTTGTGCATGCCGCCATTTCGGGAGCCCTGTTCGGTTTCGTGACTTACGCAACGTACGATCTTACGAATTACGCCACCATGAAAGATTTTCCACTTAAAGTGGCTTTGGTTGATATGGCCTGGGGCGCATTATTGTCGTGCATAGTAACAACGGCCGGTTACTTTATCGCGACACGTTTGCTCTAAAGAAAACCTCCTTCAAATTAAGATGGTTCTTCAAGGCGCATGTTCATCGTTCGCGAGATCTTAATGATGACGTCATTGATAATTCTGTTTCTAAATCCCGCTTCACATGCGGAAAAGTAGTAAAGCCATTTGCGCACAAAGGAATCATCAAATCCCTGGGCTGATATTTGCGGGAGATTATCGACAAATCGCTCCTTCCATTTGGCGAGGGTAAGCGCGTAGTGCATCCCGATGCTCTGTAGTTCTTCAATGTAAAAATTTGAACTCGTTGTCATTGCATTGGCAATGGCCGTTATGGAAGAAAGGTGCCCACCCGGGAATATGTGTTTGCGTATCCAGTCGGAATGGGTACGGTATATTTCGTAATTCTGGTCGGGCACGGTAATCGTTTGGATCACCGCGATACCACATGGCTTGAGGAGCCTCTCGCACGCCTGAAAAAAAGAGGGAAGGTGTTGATGCCCGACCGCTTCAAGCATCTCGATCGAAACAATCACATCAAATAAACCTCTGGCTTCACGATAGTCACAGAGCTGCACTGAAATTTTCTCCGAAAGACCGGCCTCCTTGATGCGGGAAATGGCGTATTGTCTCTGCGCTTCCGATATGGTTATCGTGGTTATACGACAGCCGGTTCGCTTTACGGCTTCTACGGCGAAACCGCCCCAGCCTGAACCGATCTCCAGCACATGATCAGAACCGCGTATGCCGGCCTTGGTGATGATCGTATCGATTTTATTACTTTGGGCAGATTCGATGCTTTCCTGCCGTTCGTTGAAAATCGCGCAGGAGTACATCATGTTCTTGTCGAGAAACAACTGGAAAAATTCATTGCCAAGGTCATAGTGGGCACGGATATTTTTCCTGCTTTGGCTTTTGGTGTTGTCGAGGATCTGGTGCCTTATGAATTCCGCAGATTTATTCAGAATACTTCCCAGCATCCCTCTATCGCCAAGCGCTTTCTTGTTTTGGATGAAAAAAGAAATGACCCCGACCAGATCGTCGGTTTCAAACTCTCCCGCTGTATAAGACTCGCCAAATCCGATCTCTCCGGATGAGATTAAGCGATTAAAAAATCGGTAATTCTTCACTCGCAGAGAAAGCTTAGGCCCGGAGCTCTCTTTTCCGAAAAAATAGCGCGATCGGTCGGGTAGCTCAATCTCCAGTAATCCTTTGTCAGCTCCGGACAGGATTTTTTTGACAATAACCATCCTTGTTTTCTGAATAGAATTGGGCTTTCGGGGCGCTGTAGTCCTTGCATGTTTGATCGTCATTGCGCTTGGTGGCTCCGGCCTGTCGTTAAACTTGAGTCTCTTTATGAAAAAGAGCTTTAAAGCCTGTATGAATATTCGTGGAATCGTGACAAACGAGGTGATCGGGTATTTGAGGATGGTTTTGGTGAGAGTCGCGCTTGTCAGGGGGGAAGCTTTGGCGGATAATACCGCTTCCAAAATAACTCCCTCATCACGCACCAAAGTAATGCTGATGCGAAATGCACCCTTTGGTTCCTCAAAACTGAACTCGTAATGTCCCTTCAAATCGTTAAACGGAGAAACGTGAAATTCCTTGCCGTGAGTGATCTTAATCGGCACGAATTTCTTCCCGCTTTTATTATCGAGGATATAGAGATGTTTGTCGCCGTAGGTATTGTTAACTTCTGCCACAACCGCATGCACACTTCCGTCCTGGCGGTAGCAATAATAGAATGAAACGGGATTGAACACGTAACCAAAATAACGCGCGTTTGTCACGAGCTCAATGCGGAAGATTCCATCCGCGTATCCGGCTCCCTGTAGATAGTGGAGTATTTTTTCCTTGATCGAACCACTGCCCGCGAGATAGTCTTTGTCATGAATCGAAACGATGTTCCACTTATTGTGGTTGAAGATTTTTACGCTGCCATTGATTTCGTCTAGTTCATCAAGATCGAAGACATAAAAATAATAGGGAAATGTGAAGTGATGCTCTACAGGCCAGTGACGCCGGTGCATGATTGTTCCGCGACAAATCCTGGAATTCATAGTTCTATACCGAAATCCCGCGCAACAGCCACCGCTGAGCGGACTGCGTCCTCGTGAAATCCGTATCCGAAATAACTGCCGCAAAACCATGTATTGAGTTTACCATTGAGCGATGGCAGATCTTTTTGAGTGCTCATGGAATCAGCCGTATAAATAGGATGCGTGTAGAGCATCTCGGCGATGATTTTACTGCGTGGAATG
Organism: uncultured delta proteobacterium; assembly: GCA_963813455.1. GTDB lineage: Bacteria > Desulfobacterota > Syntrophia > Syntrophales > Smithellaceae > UBA4810. The sequence continues at coordinate 7,559 of CAWEZF010000008.1, read as the reverse complement.
GGCTTGCGCCGGTTAAGCGTTACAAAATACTGCTCCTTTGCGGAAAGACCCTGAAGCAGGTTCATGTTATAGGTAAGTGAAAGCGCATTATCGCCTTCCGATTCGCGAATAAAATTCCAGCTTGACCATGCACGCCGGTTTGGAGGCATTGCGGAAGAGTCAGTGTGAAGAATCGTGTGGTTCCTGTTATAACGCCATGGTGATAAGAAATTTCGCTCATCAGCGGAAGGGTCCGCAAGCATGGTAAAAGCTTCGTCCGCATGCGCGGCAATAACTACCTCATCAAAATTGAATTGCTGGCCATCCTGCGCCAGAACCGTAACGCCGCCCTCAATACGCTTTACCGAAGTAATCTGTTTATTATTATATACCTTGCCTTTGAAATCATTAAGTATCTTTTTTACGTATGACTGGCTACCGCCGACAACGGTGCGCCATTGCGGCTGACCGCCCACAGAAAGTAGCCCATGGTTCTTGTAGAAACGTATAAAAGACTCAGCGGGGAAATCGAGCATCGTATTGGTCGGCGTGGACCAGATAGCGCAACCCATCGGCAAGATATGGTGCTCAATGAAATAAGCGGAAAAGTTGTTTCTGGAGAAATAATCGCCCAGAGTGAGCCCCGCGAGCTTTCCTTCCTCAAGCGCCACAGGAGCTTCGCGGAAAAATCTCATAATCTCAAAAAGCATTGAATAGAAGCGGGGATTAAAGAGGTTACGGCGCTGGGCAAACAGGCCATTGAAATGCAGGCTTGAGTATTCAAGCCCGGTGACCTCGTCATGATATCCGAAAGACATGACGCTATCCCTCAGCTCCACGCCGAGCGTTTCCAAGAGTCTGGTAAAAAAAGGATAATTTTTGTGGTTCATCACGATAAATCCGGTATCAACCGGTATCCCGGCATCCGGACCTTCCGGTATAACAATAGTGTGTGTATGCCCTCCGATATAATCATTCTTTTCAAACAGTGTGATGTTGTATTTTCTCTGCAACAGATAAGCTACGGTAAGCCCGGCGACGCCGGACCCGATGATTCCGATATTTTTAATATCATTATTCATGGTTTACCTCCTCCCGCAATCCCATACAGAAACAGTTTGAAACTGACTCACGTGTAAATATAGCTTTGCCTCTACAACAATAAGCGCTGTAGATGGCGCGTTTATAAATTCCGCCAAGTCAGGGTGTTTTTTAATATAAATGCCAGCGAAAGCATCCCTTGATTTTCCTTTTTTTACGGGACGCGCATTCCCCACCACCGTTACGGCCTCCGTACCCATAAGATTTTTTATCTTTTTCGACCTGTTGTCAATGAGAAGCGCTACAGATTTTGTTTTGATGATATTCCTGTATTTCTGGGTGTTTCTTGGTGTGGCAAATATAATTGTCTTGCAGTCAGCCGTCATGGCGAAATTAACGAGCGATGTGTAAGGTTGACTTTTATTCTGTGTTGCCAGTACAGAAAAATACTCCAGGCTATCGAGCAGCTTTAATCGCTCAGGAATAAATACCGCACCCTTACTTGTCTTACTGGGGACATTTTCTTGTTTCATTTTTTTATTACCATCATTTTGAAGCGATCAATTTTGTTAAATCTATATAACAAGAAATCATTTATTAATCAATTCTGTAAGTAGTGTGGCATTAAAAAAATCCAAATACCTTTATACTTAACGCCTCGTTCTGAACCATGCACAACTCTCTGACATAATTTTAATTCTACCGGGAATCGTGGTCAATCAGGCCGTTAACTGATCATTCTGGCGCGTTTTCTCTTCCGCCGCGACGACGACGTGCACTAAATCTACATCCCGCAGGATCAGTTCTATCACATCGTTTCGACGCAAAATAAAAAATTATTTGAATTAAAATCTTACACCTAAATATACCAGGCAATGAACCGGCGTTTTTTCTGATATTCTAAATAATTACAGATGAAGGATAATGCGACTTACTTCCTGAACTGTTGTTTTTTCCAATCAGCCTCTTTATGCACTCCTTCAATCCGAAATCGCTGGTCCACACTCTGTAAGTGTGATCTCGTATAGCGTCTCAAATTATCTTTCCTACGAGCGATGTGCCTAAATGATGAGCCGATTGCTCAAGAAAAACCGCCACCGAACCGAATACATTATCGTTACCCCCGAGTTGCAATGAAAAATATACCTTGACCTTAGAAAACAGCGTTTCTATACTCCATGCTTTCAAGAAAGAGTTCTTACGAATTTTCAAGATCTTGGGAGAGGTTAATAGATGGAGCGGGGAGCGCATACAAAACGTGTTAAGCTGCTTCATAATCCTCTGCAAATTTTTAAGGCAAGCAAAACACCCGTCGGACTTTATGCCCGGCAGAAGTGGCTCGGTGAACCGGAGACGTCAAGATGGCAGGATGATTTTCGTGAAACCGTCCTGTATTTGAGGAAAGGTCAATCCGGGGATGGATCGTGGAATGACTCGCCCCTTGAAACTGTTCGGCGTTTATTCGGCCTGCACCTGACTCTTCGCGAGAGGACAGAAGACATTGATAAGGCGCTGGATTGGGTCATAAAGCGGATCTTGAACCATGACCTAACTTATCCGCAGGAGCCTGTGGAAGCCTTGGCGGCAGACAGTTTTCGAGAACTGCCCTTTACCCGGGGTCAACCGCAGTTATCCCTGGTCTGCGTTGTTCTTTTTCTCGCCGCGGTATTTCAGCGGAGAAGCGATTCCAGCGTCGCGGCGCATTATAGTCTCCTGTCCCGGTGGGCTCTTCAGAATAAGGGAAACAGGGATGCCTGGCCGGACCTCAGCAATGCCCTTCGTTCATTGGTCGTCCATCCGGACTATGCGCAAGATACCGCGACAGCCGCGCTGGTCGATAATCTGGGTGAAATACAGGATCCTTCCGGACGCTGGCCTGACCCTATACCTTTTTTCCAGACCGTCAACGCGATAGCACACTTACACATCGATTCGGCGCACCGGCAATGGATCAAGGCCCTTGCGATCATAACGGAGGTTCAGAACGTGGACGGGTCTTGGGGCGATGAAGACAATGAATGGAACACCTTTCTTGTCGTCCACGCCCTGAAAAACAAGGGGTGTTTATGAGCCCTTCCTATGACTATGATCTGATCGTCATCTGAGCGGGTATTGCTGGTACGGTGTCTTCGACGCACCGGCAATGAATGACCATCTTGACGCACCAATTTCATGAATTATATATTGCGGGCAAATTTCCATTGACCCACGCGCAGATTATACTTACACTGAAAAGGCAAGACACCAGGAGGTAAAGTATGAGCAAAAAAGACAAGAAGATAATTCTCATCGCTCAGTGCCTGATCAATCCTTATTGCCGCGTACACGTACTGGGGCAGAACTTCCCCTTGACCATCGAGGTAACAGACTACCTCCTGCGAAGAAACGTCGGCATCATCCAGTATCCCTGTCCCGAGACGACGGCCATGGGCCTGATGCGCAATCCCCAGGGCCGCCAGCAATACGACAACATCTTCTTCCGCAACCACTGCAAGGAGTTGCTTCAGGTGCCCATGCTCATGGTCAGGGAATTCCTCAAGAACAGCTACCGCTTGTGCTGCTTTATCGGCCTGGAAAACAGCCCCACCTGCGGTATCCACTGGGGTCGACACAAGGTGAATCGGTATGGCACAGAGTCGCCCAACAGCGAAGAAGGATATGAAAAAAACCAAAAAGACCCTATTCTACGGGGGATCATGGCTGAGATACTGGAGGAGGAATTGGCTAAAGAAAGCATCAAAACACCATTTTTGGAACTGCCCGCCCTTTCCCCTGCCAACTCAGAAAAGAGACAACAGTTCTGGAAAGATCTAGAGGATGCGCTTTATTTAAATCCCGAATAAGAGCGGGTCGTTTCTTAATATGCCTCTACATCATTTACACAGAAATACATTTCCCTTTGAGGGTGATACTGCTTTTAATGTATGCAAACATTTAAAAATTATTCTGTTATTAAGGAGATATTTTTATGTCAAATGACCGTATGCCCAGTGTGATGAAACAGGATATCGGTGACGCAGAACTATCATATCTTCTTTATGAGGGTGATGGTCCCACTATTGTTCTTATGCATGCCACGGGTTTCCTTCCCTGGCTTTGGCATCCCATTGCCCGTGAGCTCGCCCCCGAATGGCGAATTATTGCACCATACTTTTGCGACCACAGGGAATCTGACCCTGAAAAGGGAGGCTTGAGCTGGCTGACCATCGCGGAGGATCTGGCAAATTTCTGTAAAGAGCTCGGTCTTGACAGGCCTTTCATGGTTGGACACTCCATGGGCGCCACTGTAATAACGATGGCCAATAGCGCCGTTGGATTAGAGACACGGGGCCTTATTTTTTTTGAGCCTATCTTTCTGCCGGAAGACTTCTACAAGGTTCAGATAACCATCGATAACCATCCCCTTGCCTCCAAAGCCATCCGCCGCAAAGACTTGTGGAGCGACCGTAACGAGGCGCTTTCCTACCTGCGCTCAAAGGCTTTGTTCAAGAATTGGGATGAAGAAATGCTCGACCTGTATATTAAATATGGTATGAAGAGCCTTGATGCTGGAGGTCTCCAACTGGCCTGTTCTCCAAAACGCGAGGCATCATTATTCATGGGCGGTTCACGCTATAATCCCTGGCCGCTCTTGACCAAGGTGTCATGCCCCACCTTGGTCATTGAAGGGGAAGAAAGTGAAAACCGGGCCTTCATAGACCTGAAGAAGGCCACCCGGATGTTCGCCCAAGGAACCTACACGCTGGTAAATGGAGCCGGTCACCTCATCCCGCAGGAGAAGCCTAAGGAGTCAATCGAGATCATCAGGAGTTTCTTTAGCGGTCTAAAAGGATAAAGGGATGTTTACCGTGTTTCGAAAAAAAAGAGGAGGGAAATATGATGCGCCATAAGGTTCTGATTGCAATCGGTCTTGGATTGATGCTACTTTCCGCCTGTTCATACGATGCGTCTCAAAAGGGAACGTATATGAAGAATTATGACGAAGCCCTTAAGAAGACGGATCCGCGGCAAATCGCGTCCATGAAAGCCGCCTCCAATGAGGAGAAAAAGGCTATCCATCAGTTCAAGGAATTCTATCGGGTCTTCTCGGCGGAGAAAATTCGCGGCGATGTGAGGGCCCTTTACCGCGAGGACGCCTATTTCCGCGACGGCTTCCGGGAAGTGCGGGGTATCGACGCCATCGAAAAATATTTCGTCAGCTCGACGGAAGCCTTTTTGGAATGCACTTTCGACATCCAGGATGCCGCCGTTCATGAAGGCAATTATTATTTCCGCTGGGTTATGACGCTGGTATTGAGGCGCAGCAAAGACGAACCTATTCAGATCGTGGGCATGTCCCATGTCCGCTTCGACGAACGGGGCAAAATCATTTTCCATCAGGATTACTGGGACACGGGCATCATCTATGAAGAGGCCCCGGTTCTGGGAAGACTGATCACCTGGATCCGCAAGCGAATCTGAGCCGGGAAAACTAAATACTGAGGGAAATTCTTATCAGCTTTATCAGTAGTTATCATTTATTACAGGAGGTGTTTAATGTCTTATGATTTTACGGCCAATGAAATTTTTGAGGCGGCAATTCTAATAGAAAAAAGTGGTGCCAAATTTTACCGGAGAGCTGCAGAATTGCAAACCAATCAACAGAACCGGGATTTTCTGCTAAAACTGGCTGCAATGGAAGATGCCCACGAAAACGCATTTGTCGAAATGCGGAAAGATGTCACAGAAGCGGAGAAAAGTGCTACGGTTTTTGACCCCGATGACGAATCATCGATGTACCTCGCTGCAATGGCCAATTCCCATGGTGGTGAAGGCAGCCCTTTAGCCGCCGATGCCCTCACCGGTCAGGAAACCATGGAAGAAATTCTGACCATCGCCATCGGATTGGAAAAGGAATCCATCCTTTTCTACCTGGGGCTTCGGGATCTGGTCCCCCCTAAATTCGGTCAGATGAAAGTAGATGACATCATAAAAGAGGAACGAAAACATGTTATCCAACTGTATGCCTTGTTGAGAAAACAAAAGTCCTCTTAAGCCGATGCGATATGTGGCAGGATAACGGAAACTGTGCATGGAGCTCCACGCGGCAAACAAGAATCGAATCCGGAATTTGAATCATCGAACATTCGGATCAACGGGGAATCCTTCTACTGTCCCGAAACCCTTGTAGCGAAGGGGATTCGGTTCACATGACAGTCCGTGGAAAAAACGCCAGATCTTGGTAAGATGCGCTACATGAATGCGGCGGGCTTGCGAAAAAAAGGTGATTTTGACAAAATCATTTTTTTGTTTGTAGAAGGAAAAGCAGTGCCAGCAAGGGTTCTGCCTTTTTTATTTATTATTTCAACCATTAATCATCAGCTTTTATTTCTTACCTCAACTAAACAGTAGTAGGTGCATTATTATATTCTTCCTGAAGTAAAGCTTCCGGTAATTTTTTACGGGTATCCAAGTGTTCAATCCGAAATGAATGACGAGCAAACCTATGGGACACTCAGTAATCCCGATACGACTACATCAAAGCATGATATATCGAAAAAGAGGCGTTCCGGAGAGGCCTGTCTGAATTCTGTCCAAAATACCTTTTTGGCAGGTGGTCAGGCTGAAAGGTGAGCGTATTTATCATGAGAACGTATGTCGCGATGTACCTTCACATGGTCGTTTTTATCGTGCCCCATATTTTGTGGTCAAAATCATCTTGATACATATTTTGATTTCAGGAAGCATGTAGATCGCCTTTCACTTCGCCCCATCCTACCCCTGAATGCCCTCCCAGAGGCAGCACAACAACTTAAAGTCTTACAGACGGTCTAACCCATCCAACTCGAAAGGATCGGCTAATTCGCTCACCTACCGGTTCAAGACCTTCAAGACGTTAATTATAGTGCAGTTACGGCGAAAAACCACGCAAGGGCAGCAATTCTTGCGACGCATGCGTTGGTTCCCGTGGCGGAATCGGCGCTTCGCCAGACAGACACGAACAAGAAAATGTTGAACGGTAGCGGCGAAAAGAAGGTCATCACGACCAGTATAATCGACGCATCTGCGATAAACAAAACCATAGCGAGGAGCGTCGTGATGACATTGACGATGGTGCCAACCAAAACCATGTCGTTCCAGAAGACCTTGGCGAGAGGTACCTTGCCAGACCATCTCAGCCGGAAATATCCAACGCACCTCACCAGCCACCTCGGACCCCGATAGGCGTCGTCCTCGGTCGCGGACGTTGGCGAACATTCCTGGCGCAATGATAAACTCTTCTGTTGCTTCGGATCGATCAATAAAAATTTCCTTTGTTGCTGGTTAAGGATGTTAGATATCCCGCAATCTTTTGCGTGGTCAGTATATCACGGACTATTCCGTCAATCTACGGAATTCCAAGGAAGGGTGTAAAGCTACTAATATCCTGAAACCCTGGCGGTGGTCGTGGCGGAGCAAAGGAATACCCTGGCGCAGCCCCTGCCTACCGCTTGGAGTTACCCTTCCAGATTTCTCTACTGAGAACTTGAAGGTGTTGTCTACGAGAACTCCTTCCTGTA
>CAWEZF010000007.1:0-43602 GCA_963813455.1 uncultured delta proteobacterium | reverse complement strand
TTATAAACATATTCAATAGAGCCATCGGTACCCAGATTGGCCGGCGTAAAATATAATTGCGCGCCCATGGCTTTAAGAATCTTTTTTCTTTCCTCGCTGGCCGACTCCGGCATTGCCAGGCACAACTTGTACCCTTTAGCTGCGGCAATCATTGCCAGGCCTATACCTGTATTGCCGCTGGTCGCTTCCAGTATTATCTTGTCCGGTGTTAACTCTCCCCTTTCTTCCGCGCCCCTAATCATAAAAAGAGCCGTGCGATCTTTTATTGATCCGCCAGGATTTGCGCTTTCCAGCTTGGCAAATATTTTTACTTTTTTATTGGGATTAATCCTGCTGATTTCCACCAAAGGCGTATTGCCGATGCCCTTAGTAATATTTTCCCATATTTTGCTCATAAAATACAACCCGATAATAATGCATTAACAAAAAAACAGCTTTTAATTAGGGAAATATGCAAAAATTTATAACGGCAAGAAAAAACAAGGCGACAATATCTAACTATCCATTTTCAATAATGGTATTTTAATAAATTGAACGCCCTCTTCCTTCAAGTTGTTTTCTTCCTGAGGAGTAGTTGTCCCTTTAATGTTTCTTTTCTCTTCATCTCCGCAGTGCATCTTAAGAGCAACTTCGGCGAATTTGTTTCCCACGTCCTCAAAATTTTTGTCAATATATTGACGCAATACTTGCAGCGCCTGAACAGGAGAAACTTCTTTCTCCTGATTATTTCCCGTGATTCGCGAATTCCTTCCCATAATAGCGATAGAAGAAGGTACAATCTCCACCTTTGCGCTACTGCACACAGGGCAGGAAACCAGTTTCTGCGAATTTTGTAAAATCCACGCCTGGCGATCCTTAAACCATCCCTCGAATGTATGCCCCTTCTCACATTTTAAATCGTAAATAATCACTTGTTTCTTTATTCCTCTTTCTAACGATTCTGAATGATTCTAACATTTTGCCTTTTAAAAAACAATCTTATCTTAATATCCGCAAAACATTCAGAAACTGACTTATGGTAAATTAAGCCCAATGGCAATTAAAATAATTTATTCTGAATAAATAAGTGGACAATTGGAAATAAATTTTATATCTTCCCTGCCGTGTCGGGATGTGGCCCAGCTTGGTAGGGCACTGCGTTCGGGACGCAGGAGTCGCGCGTTCAAATCGCGCCATCCCGACCATTTATAATCAAGCCAGGAAATCGAAACTTTCTTAACCGACAACAGAAGCTATTTTAAAGATAGGCAGGTACATGGCGATAATCATGCCACCTACAATCCCGCCTAAAAAAACAATCATCAGCGGCTCCATAAGAGTCATCATGGCATCCACGGTTGCATCAACTTCGTCATCATAAAAATCAGCAATTTTGCTGAGCATCGCGTCCAGGGCGCCCGTAGCTTCACCAACAGAAATCATCTGTACCACCATCGGCGGGAAGATGCCAGATGTCTCCAGCGGTCCGGCAATGGACTCTCCTTCGCTGATACTCTGGCGTGTTTTCATTAACGCATCTTCAACAATTACATTTCCCGAAGTTTTGCTGACAATAGATAGTCCTTCCAAGATCGGCACACCGGAACTAAGCATTGTTGAAAGCGTGCGGGAAAATTTAGCCACGGCGACTTTCTTTAGCAGTGGGCCAAAAAGCGGCAGTTTAAGCAATAAGCCATCTATTGCCCACCTGCCCTTTTCAGTTTTATAGAATCTGTTGAAAGAAAAATATATTATTCCTATGATAAATAAAATCAGCCACCAATAACCTTGAGCGAATTCACTGGCCCCGACCAAAAACGCCGTCGGGCCGGGAAGTTCACCTCCCAGACCTTCAAACATCTCCGCAAATACAGGAATAACCTTGATGAGCAATACGGCAACCACTAGCATCGAGATAACCAAAACAGCGATGGGATAAACCATTGCGCCTTTTACTTTGCTTTTCAACTTCATCGCTTTTTCCATGTAATTGGAAAGCCGCTCCAAAACAACGTCCAGCACGCCTCCGGCTTCGCCGGCGGCGATAAGATTGACAAAAAGATCATCAAATATTTTCGGATATTTCTTTAACGCATCAGTGAGACTGGTACCGCCTTCAATATCCTCCTTTACTTGCCGAATAATTTTAGCAAAAGTTTTATTGCTTTCCTGCTGGGCTAAAAGGTCCAGACATTGTATCAGAGGCAAACCGGCGTTAATCATCGTCGAAAAAATACGGCAAAAAACAACTACGTTTTTTTCCTTAACGCCCTTTGCCAGGAAAGGAAAATATTCCTCAAGGTCTTTGGGTTTTTTATTGATATTGACGGATTTAAATCCCTGGCGGCGCAAAACTGCCCCCAGCGCCAGTTCATCGGCTGCGTCCATTTCGCCCTTTTTTACTTCACCTTTTCTTGATGTTCCTTCCCAAATATAAACCGGCATAATCAAACCCTTTCTTTAATGAAACAAGATGATGATTTTGCATTATAGGCTATTTTAAGAACAAACTCAACCCGGTTATCATAATTATTATTGCCATTTCGCCTAATTGCTAACTTATATTTTCCTGATTGCGCCTGCAAAATATTTCATATTGAATGATTCCCGCGGCCACGGCAACGTTAAGAGAATCAAAATTACCGGCCATAGGAACACTCAGCAGAAAATCGCACTGCTTTTTCAGCAGCGGCCTGATTCCTTTTGCCTCGCCGCCCAAAAGAAGAGCTGCATGACAATTAAAATCAGTTTCTCTTGGGTCTTGCCCCCCTCTGGCTTCAGTGCCAAAAACCCAAAATCCCTTCTCTTTCAAGTATTTAATCGTTTGCGATAAATTGGTTTCTCTGGCTACCGGCATTTGTAAAACGCTTCCCACGGATGCTTTGACAACTGTGGCGGTTATTGAAGCAGCCCTATCTGAGGGAATTATCACACCGTTCGCCCCCAGACAATAGGCGCTACGTATTATTGATCCGAGATTTTGAGGGTCTACAACGCTATCCAAAATCAAGACGAGACTGAATTTTGACGATTTATTTCGGTTGGCAATCAATGTATCAAGATCGCTATATGAGTAAGCCTTACTCAAACCCACAACGCCCTGATGGTTTTGATTAGCGGTTAATTCATCCAAATATTGACGAGGCCTGACTTCCACAGGGATATTCTTTTGCCGTGCAAGATCGATTATTTCCTGCGCGGCCGATCCGCCTCTTCCGGAAGAGACATAAATTTTGGTCAAGCCCGATTCTTTTTGGCGCAAAATAATTTTTACTGGATTAATACCGTAAACTTTCTCCATTTGGCGCCTTTTTGTTTCAATATTTTTGATTATTGTCTTGCGGCAAGACCTTCCGCAATTTCCTGAATAATTTGTCCGCAAGCTGCGAGCGGCTTTTCCGCGGCGCTTATTGGCCTGCCGACAACAATATAATCAGCGCCCGCTTTTATGGCTTCATAAGCGCTGAGTGTTCTCTTCTGGTCATCTGCTTTTTTTATTTTTTCCCGGCACGTATGCCCGGGGTTACAATAACGAAGTCATTGCCTAAATTATTTCTCAACGCGTAAATATCACGAGGTGATGCGACCACACCAGACGCCCCGGCGCAAATTGCCATGCGGGCAAGATCAATTACCAGTTCATCAGTGTTTTTGCTGAAACCGATTTCACTTAAATCATGGTCATCCAGGCTGGTCAGTACGGTCACTGCCAAAATAACCGGTTTTTTGATTTTAAGATTGGCCGCGCAATCATCAACCGTCAAAACTGTTTCTCTTATCATCTTGCTGCCCCCGGAAGCGTGGATATTAAACATATCCACTCCAAGCTTTACTGCGGCCTGGGCGGCGCGGGCTACAGTATTAGGAATGTCGTGAAACTTGAGATCTAAAAATATTTTCTGATTTTTTTCTTTTATTGAATCTACAATTTTGGGCCCGAAAGCCGTAAAAAGCTCCTTGCCCACTTTAAACATGCCAACATGCCCGGAAAGCAAATCTATCCAGGACAGCGCTTCCTTATAGCTTTGCACATCGAGCGCGAAAATCAGTTTATCGGTTGCTCTGTTATTCGATATATTCTTCATCGCCAATAAACTCAGTACTGTCCGGAATTGGCTTGAAATCTTCTTTCGTTCCCTTTAAATATTCCGGATAAGCGTAAACAACTTTTTCTTCCGCGATTTCCCTTAACGCCAGAACTATTTCTCTGTTTTTGCTATCCATTAACGGCTTCGCGCCTTTTAACAGCTGTCGCGCGCGCTTTGACGCCAGCGCCACCAAACCAAATCTTGTTTTTGCCACTTTCAATGAATCTTCTACCGTAATTCTTGCCATTTAAAACTGCCTCCCTAAAATAATTATTACTTCATAAATGCTTCAATTTCTTTTGCCAAAATTTCTTTTCTACATTTTTCAGCAATGTAAATAGCTTTCAGCTTCTCCACTGCCTTATCCAAATCTTTGTTGAATATTACGTAATCATACCATGAAATCTCTCTTAATTCACTCTCCGCCTGGGCAAGGCGGGATTTAATAACTTCTTTGCTTTCATGTCCGCGTCTTTTTAATCGTTTCATAAGATCGGCGCGTGACGGAGGAAGAATGAAAACAAAAATCCCCTTTTTGAATACTTTTTTTATTTTTTTTGCTCCCCTCGGCTCCACATCCAACAGCAGGTCTTTGCCTTTTGCAAGGTGTTTTTCCATTGTTTTTCGAGAAGTTCCGTATAAATTACCGAAATTTTCCACCCACTCGACAAACTCACCTCGCTTAACCCGGCGAAGAAAATTTTCCCGCGAAACGAAATAATAATCTTTCCCGTCTTTTTCGCCCGGCCGAGGTAAGCGCGTAGTATAGGAAACAGAAAAATTTAACTGCTGGCAAAGCTCAAGCATTTTTTGACAAATGCTGCTCTTCCCCGCGCCCGACGGGGCGGAAACAACCAAAAATAATCCCTGCTTCATAAAATCACTCTATATTTTGCGCCTGTTCACGCACCTTATTCATTTCACTTTTCGCCTCAATTACCTGACGCGCAATTTCCAAATCATTGCTTTTTGAACCAATGGTATTAATTTCACGGTTCATTTCCTGCAGGAGAAAATCAATTTTTTTACCTTCAGCTTCGTCGCTTTGCAATAAAAGTTCGAATTGCCCGATATGGCTTTGCAGGCGGATGATTTCTTCCGTAATATCTGACCGCTCTGCCATTATGGCTACTTCCTGCGCCAAACGGGCGTCGTCCAGAGTGTATCCAGACGCGAGTTCCTTGATCCTATCCGCCAAGCGTCTCTGGTACTCCACAACAACCTGCGGTGCGCGCAACTTAATCGTGGCGACTATTTCTTTAATTACCCCGAGCCGCGCCCGCATATCCTGATACATGACAGCGCCTTCATCCTGACGCATTTTTATCATCATGTTGACGGCTTCGAGCAACCCATTACTAACCGCGCTGATTAGCTCCGGACTCAACTGCGTATCCGCCGGCGTGGTAAAAATGTCACGAAAAGATGTCAGTGTTTTAAGAGATATTTCTTCAGACAGATTGAACTCCTCTTTGATTTTGCTTAAAATATCATAATAGCCGCGGGCCGTGTCCATATTATAATTAATTTTTGAGTTATCCGCGTTTTCACCCTCTATCCTGATATTTATTTCTATGCGTCCGCGTTTGCATTTTTCCGAGATTTTCTTTTTTAATTCCGTTTCCAGCTGGAACAGCGCAGAAGGAAGGCGCATGGATAATTCGAGAAATCTGTGATTTACAGATTTCATTTCCACGGTGATTTTTTGTCCCTCATAAACCGTTTCAGCTCTTCCGTATCCGGTCATGCTTCTTATCATTTAACACCTGCTTCTTTTCTGAAACTCAATGATGTGTTTTTAACTGCAATAAATATTTATCTCTGATTTTGGAGAGCATCTCCTTTTGTTTTTCCGCGCCATAATCAGGATAAGTCCAGGGCAGAGAAAAATATTTGCCGCCCTGAAAAATCAATGTCAAATCAGCGTAAATGCCATCGCGCAAATAAGGACGGTGCGAATAGCCTTTCCCTGTTGCTAAAATCAGATGGGACGCCGAAAGATAACCCGGATCAATATTAACCTGACGTTTTTTATCCTTAAGCACTTTTTCTTCAAGTTTATTCGTCGTCAATTTTATATCCGGCAGCGTCTCCGCTTTGATTAATTGTTCCATAGTCAAAAAGCGGCGAGAAAGATTTTCACCCATTTCCAAACTATAATAATCCGTATAATCAAAAGGCATCATCGCGCTTACGTAATCCGGCTGTCCGTAATGACGCGACAGCGCGCTTATTGTTTCGTTCAAAAGTTCAGCTTCTTTTGCCAGAACACTGAAAATTAATTTAACCGGCGGAGCAGGAGTCGGTTTACTCATAGCGCTTTTGTCAATTCTTCGCGCGAAACGGTTGATGTGCCGATTTTCCCCACTACAATGCCCGCGGCCACATTGGCCAGGCATGTAGCTTCTTTTAGATTTGCTTTAGCGGCCAGGCTAAGAGCGAGCACGCCGATTACCGTGTCCCCCGCGCCGGTGACATCATAAACCTCTTTGGCCTGTGCGGGAAAATATGTATGAAAGATTTTGCGGCCGTTTTCAAAAAGGCTCATCCCCTCTTCACCGCGAGTTATGAGCATTGCCTGAAAACCATGTTTTTTTAAGATTTTTTCACTTAAACGCTCCAGATCATCTCCGTTAGTTATCTCCATGCCCGCGGCTTTTTGCGCTTCATGGTGATTGGGAGTTATTACATGCGCTCCTTCATAGGCAGAAAAATCATTGTATTTAGGGTCAACGCAAATCAGGATGTCCGAATTTTTGACTATATCTTTTATTCCCTCGATAAGCTTTTTGGAAACAACTCCTTTGCTGTAATCCGAAACAACGATAGTCCCGATTTTGCCGCGGATCGATTCAACATATTGCAGAATTTTTTTAGTTTCCGCTGGTGAAATTGCTTTTTTGCTTTCTTTGTCAAAACGCACAACCTGCTGCCCATGAGCAACAATTCTGGTTTTGAGAGTTGTCGGCCTTTTTTTATCTACAATAATTCCGCGTGTATCGATTTTTTTCGCGTAAAGTTCTTTCAGAATGTTCTTCCCAATATTATCGGCGCCAATAATACCGGCGACATAAACTCTGCCGCCCATAGTTTCAATACCATTGAGAACATTGGCACAGCCGCCCAGCATGACACTGTCTTTTTGCACATCAACCACGGGAACGGGAGCCTCCGGTGATATACGGGAAACCTTGCCCCAGATAAAGTGATCCAGCATTATATCTCCGATGACCAAAACACCTGCCCTGGAAAAAGCGGAAATAATTTCCATTGCCCGTTTTTTTGTTAAAAGTTTATGCACGCGGGAAAACTCCTAAAATAATCAGCTATATAAACTAAAAAAGCGCTCTGGGCGCCCAAATACCTGAAAAGCGGCGTAATCCTATTACTAAGGCTTTAATTTGTCAAATGTTTTTCCATTGACTTTACGTCAGGTTTTATTGAGAGAACACATATTTCCCCCTAAGCTTTCAACATAAAAATCAGGCTCACTAAATCATCATTTATAATCGCAAACGGCGCTTTTTTTGCAAAAACAGCGGAAGAAATATGTTCTGTTTTTTATTGTTCGCTGGTTATTTTCCCAAAAATTACTTATGATATTTTCTATGCTTAATATTGAACAGTTTCGTAGCGGCGATAATCTTGCGTATCTGCTTTTTAAAGAAACACAGGCTATGGCTATCGATGGGGTTGCCTGGCAGGAAATTCTTGCCTTTTTAGAGAAAAATAAACTTTCTCTATCTCTTATTGCCAACACGCACCAGCATTTTGACCATACAGGCGGCAATGCTCACCTCGCAAAGGCCACCGGCGCAGAGGTTTTAACCTTCGCTGATCTCGTAGATAATAAAATAATCACCCAGGAAGGTGAAGAGATAACCGTTTACCGCACCCCCGGACATACCAATGATTCCGTCTGCTTTTATACAGGAAACGCCTTAATCTCCGGCGACACGTTATTCAACGCTACTATCGGCAATTGCTTTACCGGGGATTTGAAAAGTTTTTACCTTTCCATCAAGCGCCTGATGAGCTTGCCGGATAAAACCTTAATCTTTGCCGGACATGATTACGTCCGCGATTCACTGGCTTTTGCCAGGCACTTGGAGCCAAATAACAAGGATATCGACGAATTCTGGAATTCATATGACCCTGATTGCGTATATTCGACAATGGCAGATGAAAGAAAAATAAATCCTTACCTGCGCTTCAACGAAGAACCGATAATAAAACTTCTGCAAAAGAAGAAACTGCCGCATGCCACGGAATGGGAACGCTGGCAATCACTGATGTCCATAGAGTAGATTAATTTCTTTTAATAATATCTCACTGCCTTTAGCAATTTCTTTATGTTTTTATAGCCTTGACACAGCAAAGGTATCCCCTTTATACTTAAGCCAACTTTACGGGATAAACAAAAATGAAAGTTAACGCGCTTTTAAAGCCACTTAAATTGGGGAAATATGAATTGCCCAATCGGACATTCATGGCCCCTTTAACCCGTTGCCGCGCTGATAATGAAGCCAAAGCGGCAACCGAATTAATGGCTGAATATTACGCCCAGCGCGCTTCCGCCGGCCTCATCATTTCGGAAAGCTCGCCCGTATCACCCCAGGCCATAGGCTGTATTAACGTTCCCTGCATTTATAGCAAAAAACAAATTGACGGCTGGAAGCTAGTTACTGAAGCCGTGCATAAAAATAACGGCCGAATCTTCTGCCAGTTGTGGCATCCGGGTCGCATCTCTCATCCTGATTTTCTGGACGGCGATATTCCCATGGCGCCGTCAGCCATAAATCCGAACGATTCCGTCTTTACCTATGAAGGATTTAAAGAGACTGTAACCCCGCGCGCTCTGACAACAGCTGAAATTCATGATATCACGCTCGATTTTGCCAAGGCCGCCGAAAACGCCATTAAAGCCGGGTTTGACGGCGTGGAAATCCATGCCGCTAACGGTTATCTTTTTCACCAGTTTTTTACGAACTGCTCCAATACCCGCGGTGATGAATACGGCGGCTCCCACGAAAACAAAGCGCGTTTCTTTTTTGAAACACTGGCTGCCATCGGTTCCGCCATCGGTTTTGAAAAAGTGGGTGTTCGGCTCAATCCTTCTTTCCATAGTTTTTTTGGCATAGTTATCGACAGGGAAACGATTCCCACGTTTGAATATGTCGCGAAACGCCTCAATGGTTACTCCAATCTGGCCTACGTTCATTTTACGGAACCATATATGTCCGTGGATAGCATTCCATACGCGGTTAAAGAAATTGCCAAGCACTTCAGCACAATGTATCAGGGAACCATGATTATTAATTCCGGATTCCGCAGCGAAAGCGGCAATCGGATAATTATCGACGGCTATGCCGACGCGGTTTCTTTCGGCAAACCTTACATTTCCAATCCTGATCTCGTCGAGCGTATCGCGCGAAACGCCGAGTGGGCGCTTTGGAATGAAGCGACATTTTACACGACAGGACCCGAAGGATATACGGATTACAGCAAGCTTGCTGATTAAAGAATACTCTAAAACGATAAGGGAATCTTTATGAAAAGAATAGAAGTTGGAGATAAATTTTTAGATTTTGCTCTAAAGAACCAAAAAGAAGCTTTAGTTGATACCAATCTTTTAACGGGAAAAAAGCTGCTGCTTTCTTTTCACCCTCTGGCATGGACAGATATATGCTCCCGGCAGATGCAGTCATTGGAAACCAATTTTGATATATTCCAAAGCCTAAATGCGATTCCACTCGGCCTTTCAGTTGATTCTGTGCCCTGTAAAAAAGCATGGGCGGAAAATCTGGGTATCTTAAAAACGGATTTACTGGCCGATTTCTGGCCACATGGAGAAATCGCTTTGAGATTGGGGCTGTTTATTGACCGCTTCGGTTTTTCCGAACGCGCCAACGTTATAATAGATGAAAGCAGAAAAGCTATATTTGTCAAAGTTTATCCACTGAAAGAATTACCGGATATTTCAGAAATTATTGCTTTTCTTAAAAAATAGAAATTAATCATTGTCGTAGATTTACCGCTTGCCGGCATCTCGAACCGTGTTCTAAATAATCATCTTAAA
Source organism: uncultured delta proteobacterium (assembly GCA_963813455.1). Lineage (GTDB taxonomy): Bacteria > Desulfobacterota > Syntrophia > Syntrophales > Smithellaceae > UBA4810. The sequence continues at coordinate 33,456 of CAWEZF010000007.1, read as the reverse complement.
TAAACAGTATTGACTTGAACAGCATAATCAAGTAAAAAATTACATCTTAATAAGGAATGATTATATGATCCGTTCAGCACTTTTAGTCACACTGGGTGTCGCGATTACGGCTTTTTTGTCTTTATGCGCCGTCGTTTTTTCAATTTTCCCCAACTCGGATAACAGAGTCCACAAAATAGCCAATATCTGGGGAAAAATACTGCTTTTAATATGCAACACAAAAGCGGAAGTAATCGGCAAAGAAAATCTGGACAGAGGAAAACCGCATGTTTTTATGGCCAATCATCAAAGTGATTTTGATATACTGATCGCACTGGCATATATACCTGGCCAATTCCGCTGGCTGGTCAAAAAAGAACTTTTTAACATTCCCGTCTTTGGCGCGGCGATGAAAGGCGCGGGATACATTTCCATTGACCGACAAAACAAAGAAAACGCCATGCAAAGCCTGGACGAAGCCGCTTTGCGCATCCGCAATGGAAAATCAATCATGACATTTCCGGAAGGCACAAGAAGCCGTGATGGCGAAATAAAATCGTTCAAGCAGGGAACTTTTTACCTGGCTATTAAATCCGGAGTGCCGATTATTCCTGTTACCATCATCGGCAGCGGCCAGATTATGCCCAAAAGATCTCTCAGGGTGCGCCCCGGCAGAGTAAAATTAATCATCGATAAGCCTATTGATGTAAAGAAATATGGCGTTGAAGACAGACAGGCGCTTATCGAAAAAGTCAGAAATATAATTATCAAAAATTATGACGAATGGCGGGACGCTGATACCGCCGGCATTATAGATACGGAAAAGGACGTCTCTTGAACCTTTCTACCGCGGTACTTTTGGGAATTGTTCAGGGTTTGACCGAGCTCTTTCCCGTGAGCAGTTCCGCTCATCTTGTCATTCTGCAAAGTTTCTTCCCCGATTTTCGACAGCCGGGCGTAGCTTTTGACGTAGTGCTACATCTGGGAACTCTTTTCGCCATCGTCATTTATTTCCGCAACGAAATTCTTAATATTATAAAGTCCATATTGCCTCAAAATATAGCAAATACCTCCCCGGAAAATGACTTTGCCGCGTCGCGCAGGCTCCTTTTGCTCATTATTATAGGCACCATACCTGTTGTAATTTTCGGACTTATTTTTCAGGAAAAAATTCATGCCACGTTTGAATCCGCCCGGACAGCGGCCTTGTTCCTGATTGTTACCGGCTTTTTGCTTTTCTTTTCCGATAAAATAAAAATTGCCGAGCGCTCAGAAAAAGACATGAACATTACCGACAGCATTTTGATCGGGCTGGCTCAAAGCGTCGCTCTTCTGCCGGGAATTTCTCGCTCCGGCGCCACTATTACCATGGGAATTTTTCGCGGCATAAACAGGGCGGCGGCGGCGCGTTTTTCCTTTCTGCTTTCGGTTCCGGCCATTTGCGGCGCGGTTGTTTTAGAGGCATCCTACTTAAGGCAGATATCATCGGGGGAAATATTTTCCTACGCTGCCGGTTTTTGCGCCGCCGCCGTGGCGGGACTTGTGTCGCTCAAACTATTTTTTCTGATTATCCGCGAGGCGCGGCTCAAATATTTTGCCTACTACTGCTGGGCGTTCGCCCTTTTTACGCTACTTGTCAAATCTTCTTTTTTCTGAAATAATTACACCCGCCAAAATAAATTAAATTCTCTACGCGGACAAAATGGAAGAAAAAGCGAAAACAAATAAAAGAAATCAGGAAATCAAGGGGCTGATTTTTTTCGCCCTGGCGATAATTTTTCTGCTTTGCCTTATTTCGTATCATCCGGAAGACCCTTCGTTCACACGCTTTGTTCCCGAAGATACCCCCACGAAAAACTACATGGGTTATATCGGCTCCTATACCGCCGATTCGTTAATGCGCCTTCTGGGCTTCAGTTCTTTTCTTCTGCCTGTGCTTTTCCTTTTATTTTCACTTAAATACTTTTTAAGACCCGCCTTTATTGTAAAAAAAAGCCGCGTTGTGGGTTTTGTCGTCTTTGTTTTTACGGTTGCCGGTCTTCTTTCGCTAATTTTTAACAACGGCGTGACTATCCGCGGCGCACCGCTGCAGGCGGGCGGCCTGATCGGATCATTAATTGTTAAAATCCTTCTGTATTTTTTCAACATTGTCGGCACCTATGTCGTCCTTATTCTTCTTTTTTTGATAACACTGATTTTGCTTGTAGAATTTTCACTCGTCTCTTTAACCGAGCGTTTTTTCCAGTCATCACTAAATATCTTTTCTCTGATTAAAGAACGCTTTGTGCAATTTTCCAGTTTTGTTTTCAACCGTTTCAAAAGAGAAATAAAAACCCCGCCGGTCATTGAAAAATCCGCTCCGGCAATAAAGAAAGCTAAGCCTAAGAAAATAGAACAGGCGCATTTTAATTTTACCCGCACCATTGGCGACGGCAAGTATGAGCTTCCCCCCATTACTCTGCTGGAAGAATCACAGCATAAGGACACCCGCGTAAAGAGGGATAACCTTATTACCAACTCGCGTATCCTGGAAAAAAAGCTTGCTGATTTTGGCGTCATGGCGCGCGTTACGGAAGTTATCCCCGGCCCCGTCATCACCATGTACGAACTGGAACCGGCTCCGGGCGTTAAAATAAACCGTATCACCAATCTGGCTGATGACCTAGCGCTGGCGCTGATGGCGCCCAGCATCCGCATCATCGCGCCTATTCCGGGCAAATCGGTAATCGGGATTGAAATTCCCAATCTTAAACGCGAACATGTTTTTCTCAAAGATGTTCTGGATAATGATGACTTTCAGGAATCATCGTCCAAACTGCCTATCGCTTTGGGCGTAAATTTTGTAGGCACACCGGTAATCGCCGATTTGGCCAGAATGCCGCATCTGCTTATTGCCGGCACAACCGGTTCGGGAAAAAGTGTCGCCCTCAATGCGATGATCTGCAGTATTTTATTTAAAGCGCGCCCGGACGAAGTTAAATTCCTGATGATTGACCCGAAGAGGCTGGAGCTTTCCTCCTACGGCGGAATTCCGCATCTGATTCATCCTGTTGTGGTCGACCCCAAAAAAGCGTCTCAGGTATTGCGCTGGACAGTGGAAGAAGTGGAAAGGCGTTACCGGGTAATCAGCGACGTGGGCGCGAAAAGTATTGATTTTTATAACACTTTGCTTGCTAAAGGGGCAAAAAGCAAAACTTTTCAGAAGGCTGTGGAAGAACAACAGTCTGATTCGTGGCATAATCCCGAAATGGCAAAAGATTTAATTGATAACGGTGATGAAAAAAAACCGCCGATTAATCATGTCAAACTGCCTTACATAATAGTTGTGATAGATGAGCTGGCCGATTTGATGATGGTCGCGCCGCGTGACGTGGAAGAATCTTTGACCCGTCTGGCGCAGATGGCGCGCGCGGCGGGCATTCATTTGATTCTCGCCACACAGCGTCCTTCGGTTGATGTTATCACCGGCTTGATTAAGGCGAATTTTCCCACACGCATCTCTTTTCAGGTGTCCTCCAAGGTGGATTCGCGCACCATTATTGACCAGCAGGGCGCGGAAAAATTATTGGGCGCGGGCGACATGCTGTTTATTCCACCCGGCACATCCAAGCTTTCACGTATTCACGGCGCTTACGTTTCTGATAAAGAAATTTCGCGCATTGTCGATTTTATCAAAATGCAGGCGCAGCCTTCTTACGATTCATCCATTGATGATTTCCAGACAGCCGCGGCTCAATCTCAGCATGATGATGACGATGATGAAAAATATGATGAGGCGGTGGCTCTAGTGAGCGAGCTGGGGCAGGCGTCCATTTCCCTGGTTCAGCGCTACATGAAAATCGGCTATAACCGCGCGGCGCGCATCATCGAGCAGATGGAGCGCGAAGGCATCGTCGGCCCCTCCGACGGCGCCAAACCCAGAAAAGTTCTTGTCCGGAAGCTTCCCCGTTGAAAAAAGAAAGCTCGCAAAAAGTTCATTTTATCAGCCTGGGCTGCCCGAAGAATCTTATCGATTCAGAGGTCATGGCGGGGCTCCTCAATAAATCCGGTCGGCAACTAACTAAAAAATCCGAAAACGCGGATATCGTTATTATCAACACCTGTGGCTTTATCGATGCCGCCAAAGAAGAATCTCTGGAAGAAATCCTGACGCTGGCACAGAGAAAAAAACAAATTTATCGCGATTTCAAAATTGTTGTGGCCGGATGCCTGGCGCAGCGCTACGGCAAGGAGCTACTTGCCGAAATTCCTGAAGTCGATTTGTTTATTGGCACGGGAGAAGTCGGCAATATCGTACGGCACATTAATAATCTGACAAACAATTATTTTCGCCGCGCCAGCATCATCAGCAAGCCTCAATTTCTGATGAATTATCACCACCCGAGGATAATTCCCGCAAAAGCAGCCACCGCTTATTTAAAAATATCAGATGGCTGTTCGAATTGCTGTTCCTACTGCGCGATACCGGTAATCCGCGGCAAGGCGCGCTGCCGCATGCCCAAAGATATTTTACGCGAAGCGGAAAATCTGGCGGCGCGCGGCGTGAAAGAAATAATCATCACGGCCCAAGATACCACCGCTTACGGAAAGGATTTAAAAAGCCGCCATCGTTTATCCGAGCTTTTAAAAGACATGGCACAAATTAAAGGCATCAGATGGATTCGCTTGCTTTACGCCCATCCCGCGCATGTTACCGAAGATTTACTGAAAGCGATTGCCGATACCAGAAAAATCTGCCCCTACATCGATCTGCCGATCCAGCATATTGACGATGATATTTTAAAATCAATGAACCGCAGGGTAACCGCCACGCAAATCAAAACTGTAATTGCTCAAGCCAGACAAATTATTCCTGAGCTCGCGCTTAGAACTTCCCTGATTGTTGGATTCCCAGGTGAAACGAAGAGGAGATTTGAAAGACTGCTCGATTTTGTGCGCGAGACAAAATTTGATCATCTCGGTGTTTTTACCTATTCGCGCGAAGAAAGCACAACCGCGGCAAAAATAAAATCGCAGATATCCAAAGAAGAAAAAGCCCGCCGCCGGGATTTGATTATGACCGAGCAGGCTGTAATTTCTCATGCCATCAATAAAAGCCTAATCGGCACAATGCAGGAAGTAATTATTGAAGAAAAAAGTGATAGGCCGGATTTTGATTTAATCGGCCGAGGCCGCCGGCAGGCGCCGGATATTGACGGAATTACTTACCTTAAAAGCGCAGACGCAAAAATCGGCTCCATCGTAAAATGTAAAATCTTCTCCGCCGATGATTATGATTTATTCGGAGAAACAATCTAGGCAAAAACAGGTTTGACAATTAAGCTAATATTAAAATATAGTTCCTCCATAATTATTGACGACTTCGTAATAGAAAATCAGCCTCGTCATACCGGCGAAAGCCGGTATCCAGTTTCTTTAATACTGGATTCCGGATTGGGTCTTCCCGTACCGAATACGGGGTCCGGAATGACCAATTAGAAAGTAAGAATAAATCATGCAAATTCAGAAAGTTTTTTCCGCTTATCAAAAAGACCTGCAACAGGTGGAAAAATACCTCAGCCGATATATAACTTCCGATGTAAAACTGATTCCCGAGGTTTCGCGCCATCTGATTTACAGCGGCGGCAAAAGATTCCGCCCACTGCTATTATTAATTAGCGCGGCGCTTTGCGGTTACAAAGGTAAAAACCGCTTTCCCATGGCCGCGGTGATGGAATTTATCCATACCGCCACGCTGCTGCACGATGATGTAATTGACCAGGCGATTATGCGCCGCGGCAAGACTTCCGCTAACAATATCTGGGGCAACGCAGCCAGCGTTCTGGTGGGGGATTTTCTTTATTCCAAGTCATTCACCCTGATGACGCAAATCGGCAATATGCAAATACTGAAGACGATGTCGGATGTGACCAATGTCATGTCGGAGGGCGAGGTTTTTCAGCTCATGAAATGCGGTGATGTCAGCCTTACTGAAGAAGAATATTTGATGATCATTCAGAAAAAAACGGCGATATTGATTTCCGCCGCCTGCTCATCTGGCGCAATTCTGGCGGGCGCCTCCCCAGATAAAGTTGCCACGCTGGCGCATTTCGGCCACAATATCGGCATGGCTTTTCAGATGACGGACGACACGCTCGATTACATGGCCAAAGAAAAAGACTTCGGCAAATCTATCGGCAAGGATCTGGAAGAAGGCAAAATGACCCTACCGCTGATTTACGCTTTGAAAAAAGCCAAACCGGCAGAAAGAAAGCTAATCAAAGAAAAAGTATCGCGCAAGAAACTATCGCAGAAATCCCTAAAAGAAATATTAATATTTATTCAAAAACACGGCGGCATTGACTACGCCCTTAAATGCGCCCAAAAATACATCACTGACGCCAAGGTAATGCTCAATAGTTTCCCCGCGAGTACAGAAAAAGATCAGCTTCAAGCGGTAGCAGATTATATAATTTCAAGAAGCAAATAACACTTTGAAAATACGTTACTTTCACTACGAATCAATAATTCTTGTGAATAAATATTTTAGTGATTTACGTTTGAAGTTTTTAACGAAATCTAAGCCGGAGCAGCCAAAGAGGCTATAATCAGCTCTTGCGAACTGTTATTATTTGTTACTACATTCCAGTTATTTTTTTATAACACATACCAATCTGCGGATAAATAGAACCCGTACATTTATTTTTACCATGAAAAGTGCTGGCGCGCAAATCGCCAGCACGGAGATGGTTTTGTTCGAACTCCTGCGCACCGCCGCCGACCAAAAAAGCCAAAGAAATATTCAAGATTGTAAAATAAATTTAAAAATCGCTTCTGATTTCCGCAGATAATGGTTCGTCAATGTTCGGGCCGTGGAGGTAAAAACTTATATTTCAAGGCCTGAACTCATTATTTGACAAATCCGGACTTCCTCATCACATGAGACTGTCTTGGGAAGTCCAGAAGACGGAAGGCAAGCGCTTGCCTTCCTGTTCGGATGAAAAAGAGATATTTTGACTATTTTCGAGAAGGGATAACCGATTGATAAATAGGGTATAGCGGGGCATGATCCGGGATTCGGTTTCAATCTGATCGATCTTTCGGGTGGCTGATAACAGCAGCCGAAGGGGAAAGTTTTTGTTTGACTTAACTTGGAAGCTGATAAATGATTGATTCTGGATGGGCGGCTATCTTGTGTGAGCTGACCGAAGAGCGAAAAACGAGAAACAAAGGAGGGAACTTATTGCTTTCACAAAAGAGGTGAATATTTGACACAAAACATATGTTCAAGGAGGCTGATATGTCTGTACCCATACTTGTTATATTGTATATACTTTTTCCCGCTCTGGTTATTTATCTATGCCACAGATTTCCCCGGATTAACAAAATTGGTGCTGTAGTTATTTGTTATGTTTCGGGCATTATCCTCGGTAATATCGGTGTGCTACCGAATAATTTTTACCCGATTCAGGAATCTCTCTCCGAGGTAAGCGTGGTCATCGCGCTGCCACTCCTTCTTTTTTCGATGAATGTGCGCAAATGGTCGCGCCTGGCAGGCAAGACGCTCCTTTCCATGCTGCTGGCGACAATCTCGATAGTGATTGTCGCGATTACCGGTTTTTTCATTATCAAACCCTATGTCAGCGATGCTTGGCAGCTTGCGGCGCTATCCATCGGAGTATATACAGGGGGCACGCCTAATCTCGCAGCCATTAAGACGGCGCTCAATGTGGAATCGACTCGCTTTATCATCGTCCATACATACGATACCGTTATTTCAATTATTTATATTATTTTTTGCATTACCATTGCCCGCAGGGTATTCGGGGTGTTACTGCCTCCCTTCGTGAAGGCATCGAGCAACAAAGGCCAGGCCGCAGAAGGAGATGGACTAGAGACGGAACAAATCAAGGCATACTCAGGCATTTTTGGCAGGAAAGTATTGCCGGGACTTGCCGGGGCGCTGGGCATTGCCGTGGGAATTGTAGGGCTCTCTGTTTTTCTCGGATCTTTGATGCCTAAAGATTACTCTACCTCTGTTATTATTCTCTCAATAACCACGCTCGGCATAGGCGCGTCATTTATTCCCAAAATCCGCAACATCGCCAAAACCTTTCAGTTTGGTATGTATGTCATCTATATTTTCTGTTTCACCGTTGCCTCTATGGCCAACTTCAAAATGCTGGTAAATATCGACGTGCCCATAATGCTCTTTATCGTGTTTTCGATTTTCGGTTCAATGGTTCTGCACGCCGTTTTGTGTGCACCATTCAAGATTGATACCGATACTTTCATTGTTGTTTCCGCATCCGCAATATGTTCGCCACCCCTAGTGCCTGTGGTAACCGACGGCCTGAAAAATCAGGAGGTGCTGCTTTCCGGGCTCACGACGGGCATCATCGGATACGCGATAGGCAATTACCTGGGCATTTCAATAGGACTAGCACTCCTCAACTTTTTTTAATGAGAATTTAAAGGAAGGAATATTTATTTTATTATGAAAGATAGGAGCGCCGCGCCCGGGAAGGATGAGAAAATGAAAAAAGCTGAAACGTGTCTGCCAAAAAAGGGCAGAAGCCGCAAAGAGATATTGAGCGAGCTTCGCGGTTTCGGGAAGAAAGATCCGGATTACAAAAAAAGCAGGACATGGAGCCTGGTATATTACCTGGGGGAGGGGCATACGCGATTCCTTCAACAGGCCTATAATTATTATTTTTCGGCAAACGGTCTTAATCCCACCGTATTCCAAAGCCTCAAGCGCTTGGAGAGCGAAGTTGTACGAATTACGGCAAATCTTCATCACGGCGATAAAAACGTGGCGGGTGTCATGACCTCTGGCGGAACGGAGAGTTGTCTTCTGGCCGTGAAGACCTACCGCGATATGGGGAGGGATCAAAAGAAAATTAAAAAGCCGGAGATGGTGATTCCCGTGACCGCTCATGTCGCATGGGAAAAAGGAGCGGAATATTTCGGTGTGAAAGCTGTGCGTGCGCCACTCGATAAAAGTCTTAGGGTCGATATAAATGCAGTAAGAAAACTCATCAACAGAAACACCGTTATGATTCTTGGTTCCGCGCCGGAATATCCTCATGGCATGATCGACCCGATAGAAGAACTGGGCGAAATAGCCATCAAAAAGAATATACCCCTTCATGTCGATGCCTGTCTGGGAGGATACCTGCTGCCCTTTGCCGAGATGCTTGGTTATCCGGTACCTGCCTGGGACTACCGCGTCGAAGGCGTGACATCGATATCGGCGGACACGCACAAGTATGGCTTCAGCGCCAAGGGAGCATCTACCATCACTTACCGCAGCATAGAAATATTGAAGTACCAGCTTTTTGTCTATGAAAACTGGCCCGGAGGAATTTTCGCCTCACCGGCTCTGCTAGGCACAAGGCCCGGCGGTGCCTATGCCGCCGCGTGGGCGGCATTGCAGTCCCTGGGGGAGAATGGATACTGTAAATTGACGAAGACGATTCTAGAAACCGCGGACAAGCTCAAAGCCGGAATTAATGCCATTCCCGAGCTTGAAATCCTGGGCAAACCTCTGGGAAGCGTCTTTGCTTACCGCTCGAAGAGCAGAGACGTGAATATTTACGCCGTGGGCGACCAGATGGAGAATCTCGGATGGCAGATTGACCGTCTTCAGTTTCCGGAGGCGCTGCACGCGATGGTTACTCCACTGCACGCGGGTATCGTGACGCAGTATCTGAAAGACCTACGGCAAGCTGTGCGGACGGTAAAAGGCAAGCCGGAACTTTCCGAAAAAGGAGCGGCAGCCATGTACGGCATGATTGCCAATATACCTTTGCGAGGCATGGTCCGGAAAAACGTCCTGAAGATGTTTGCCGAAATGTATGGACCTGAAGCGAAGATGATCGACCCGGCAGCGGCCAGCCTCTCCGGAGATGATGAGCGAGGCGATAAAACCGATTTTGCTACACGCGCGGCGATGGCCTATCTGAGAGTGAAAAACAGGTTTAGGAAATAAGGATAACATAATCGGCAGTGTGCGTCATATTAGGCATGTCAAATGTAAAAAGAACTTATGCGTTTAGAACTTGACCGAGGCGATAAAGCTAAGCCTGACGTATCAATTCCTCTTTTAACATTTTTGCCATAATTTTTTCATAGAGTCCCGGCGCCAGGCGGCTCAGAAAGTAGGTCGTTTTTCCTGTCGGCGTTAAAACAACCATGCGCTTCCTTTTTATAACTCCTTTAAAAACAGCCTGAGCGACATGCTCCGGTGTGTCTTCCGCTCCAACCTTGGACTGCGGATGGCGACTGACAGAGCCGTCGCCATCCAGAGCCCTATCTTGTAAATGCGTTTTGGTAAATCCCGGACAGAGCATCATGACATGGACACCCATACTCTTGACTTCTGTCCGCAAACTTTCAAAAAGTCCGTGCAAGGCGTGCTTGCTGGCGCTGTATCCAGTGCGCCCAAGAAGTGGGGCATAGCCGGCATGGCTAGAAGTTACAACGATGACGCCCTGCCGGGCAATCAGGCTTTTTATCGCCGCTTTGGTGCAGTAAAGCGATCCGAAAAAGTTGATGCCCATAACTTTTTTATAGACGGATGTTTCTGTATCAACAAAGGCGCTACGTTGGGTAATTCCGGCATTGTTGATCAGAAAATCAATTCCTCCGTATGTATCAATGACGGCCTGGATGGATTGCAAACATTGTTGTTCACTGCTGACATCGCAGGTGAAGGCTTTTGCCTCAACGCCAGATGCCTGCAGCGCCGCGGCCTGGCGAGAAGCTTCCTCTTCGTTCATATCGATCAGTGCCACGCGAACGCCTTCGCGTCCGAAGCGCCGGCAAATGGCAAGACCGATTCCGCTGGCTCCTCCCGTCACCGCGATTACTTTACCCGCGAACACATCTTTCATAGCGTAATACCTGCAAAAACAAAACTAAGCTGTTTGTTCAATTTCTTCTCCTTCGGGTATTTTTCTTCTGGAGAAGAAAAACGCGGCGGAAAGACCAGCAAATATGTGCCAGATTCCCCACCAGGCAACAACGATAGCCATACCACCCAGACCGCCAAAGAAGTTAAAAACAAGAACAAGACCCAGGGCGGAATTTTGTATTCCCACCTCGATGGAGACGGCACGCGAATCGCGCTCGCCGCAGCGCAGCGCTTTTGCCGACCACCAGCCAATATTCAGGGCGAGTAAGTTGTGAATAAACACAGCAATAATGACGATGTTCACATAGTTGATGAAATTTCTCCAGTTCGCGAGAAGCGCGCCAGCAACAATCAATATGAAGAAAATCAGAGAGAAGATTTTGAAAGGACGGCGTAATTTATTAGCGATACCGGGAAAAATCCGCGCTATTGTCATGCCAATAGCCATCGGAATACCCAAAATGACGACAATGGTAAAAAAAACGTCAAACGGGCTCAGGCTGACTTGACGAAGGATGGTTGCCGTGTGCGGGTTAAGCCCCCCCCAGATCGCCAGATTGAGCGGCGTCATAACTATAGCGGCCAGAGTCGAAACGGCGGTCATGCTGATCGATACGGCGGTATTTCCCCTGGCAAGATAGGTGATAATGTTGGACAAATTTCCTCCGGGGCAGGCAGCCACCAGTATCATTCCCAGGGCAATCGAAGGAGCAGGCCTGATAATCAGAGTGAGTAAAAAGGTAAAAGCGGGCAGAAGAATAAACTGCGCGACGAGCCCGATAGCCGGTGTTTTCGGATTGACGAAAATTCTCTTGAAATCTTCCAGTTTCAACTCAAGGGCGACGCCGAGCATCATGATTCCGATGGCTAGGTTAATGATAAAAAGCCCCTGCGGATTAAAATTCAATCTTACCTGATCAAGAACGGCTGCATCCATAAATATCCTCCTTCTATAATTAATGAATATCCCGCAGAGGTAAGTTGGGCCGCTTTGGGATATTTTCTGATTGAGAATACTTCATAATAAACGGCGCTATTTTTTTAAATTAAAAATGCAAAGCCTCCTTAACGAAAAAAGCGAAGGGAAATATCAACTACTCTTGTATCCGCCGAGATTTGCCAGCGCCACACTTCCTGGGCTGATTACAGATGGATCGACCTTGACATTTACACAGGCAGTTTTTCCGGAGGCGAAAGCCGCTTCTAGCGCCGGACGGATATCCTGTGGCTTTTCGACTAAAGCTCCGAAGCCGCCCAGCACTTCCACCATCTTATGGTAATCGACCCAGCCCAATTCGGTTCCATTTGGGATATGATGTCCTAGGCGTAAGTTGCTGGCTGTGCATAATCATCCCCCACGCCTCATCGTTACCGATTACAACAACAATTGGCAGTTTTTTGCGGATGGCTGTGTGGAACTCCATAAAGTTAAAACCGACAGAACCATCGCCCATGATTAGCAAAACCCGCTTGTCGGGATGTTTGAGTTTGGCGGCATTCGCGTAGGGTATACCGACAGCCAGGCAACCATACAGGCCATAATCCAGATAAGTTCCTCCTCGGCGGATGGTGCGCGTCATGCCCATCCATGTCGAAGTGTCGCCACCGTCGGCAACAACAATATCATCTTCGCGGTCCATAAAATCATTGACCTCTTTAGCCAACCGCATGGGATGAATGGGAACATTTTCGCTCTCCCACATCGCCATGGCTTCCTTTTTGCCGTCTTTCTCCGCGTTGCGCACGTTTTCCAGCCATGGTTCGTATTGCTTGCGCAGATTTGCGCCTAACTTTTGTTCATCCAGAAGTGAATTTAGCTCGGCTAGAAATGCACGAGCGTCACTAACAATACCCAAATCAACGCTGCGGTTTCGTCCTATTTCGTTGGGCGCAATGTCCACTTGAATTAATTTTGCCTGGGGAGGAAAAATTTCGCCAAAGATATAGAATAGACTCAGACGGCCACCCACAAACAAAATAAGATCGCAACTCATTAAACTGAACATAGCTGCTCCGGGCCTGATGGCCAAAGAAGATTCAAAACAGAGAGGATGTGTGTCGGGTATGACTCCGCGTCCTGCGCCGGCGGTAAAGGACGGTATTCCCGTTTTTTCCACAAACTCAATAAAGTCCTTTCCGGCGTCGGCGTACCAGATTCCGCTGCCGCCGATAACCACAGGATTTTTCGCTGCCTTGAGTAGCTCAACAACCTTTTTGGTGTTTTCACGATCCACGGGACGGGAAAGGAGCTCGGTGCGCATTTTTTTTACTTTTGTCATATCAACCGTGGCATTAAGCACGTCACAGGGTAGCTCCAGGTAGACCGGCCCTGGTCTGCCGCTCATGGCTGTACGAAAAGCCATATCAATGAATTCAGGAATCCTCTCCGGTATATGACAGACAAAAGCCTTTTTTACCATGGGCTCAATGACCGGCAACTGGCTCATGTCCTGAAGATCAAGTTTTTCCACGCTTTCCAGTCCGACACAACCGGCAATGAGAATAACCGGAGCGTTGGAAAGGCGGGTGCTGGCAATGCCGGTGAGCGCATTGGTAAAGCCGGGGCCAGCTGTCACCATGGCAACAGCGGGTTTGCGATTCATTCTGGCCCATGCCTCCGCCATAAAAACCGCCGCCTGTTCATGGCGCGTGTCAAAAATAACCGTTTTTGATTTTTCCAGAAACTGGTAAATAGGGGTAATATGTCCACCGCTTAAAGAAAAGATGTAATCAACGTTTCTCTCTATAAGAGCTTCCGCAACAAGCCTTCCGCCAATAATGTTATCCATAAATTTTTCTCCAGCAATAAAAATTATTTTACAATTCCATGCACTGTCCACCGTCGACATTGATGGCCTGACCGGTAATATAGCGCGAAGCATCGGAAGCCAGAAAGACGGCGAGTTCGGCAGCGTCGCGGGGCAGGCCGATATAACCTAGAGGAATTGTCGTGCACATTTCCTTTTCTCTTTCTTCGATGGTACAGTTGAAAAATGATGCCTCAAGGCCAAAGCGCCACTTCTCCAGGTCCGTGGCAATCTGCCCTGGACAAATGGCATTCACACGGATTCCGGTACCGCCCAGTTCTTTGGCCATTACTTTGGTCAGCATAATAACACCCGCTTTGGCCACAGCGTAAGCGCTGTTGAAAATCGGCGGTACTTTTCCGGCGCGGGAAGCAGTATTGACAATTGACGCGGGCTTGCCCATCATCATGGGGATTATCGCGCGGGACATACGAAAGACAGAAAAAAGATTCACATCCACAGTCTTAATCCAATCTGCCTCGTTATAGCTCAGCACGGTATTCGGAACGCCGAATGAAGCACCGGCGTTATTGCAGAGTATATCAATGTGCTCAAAGACAGGTTTTATTTTTTCCATCATCTTTTCGATGGAAGCGTTATCGGTGATATCGACGGTAACGGCCATGGTTTTCACTTTATATTCTTTTGCCATCTGCTCCGCGATTTCGTTCATTTCCTCCTGCGTTGCTGTTTTCAGGGCGGCTTCGGGACTTGGAGCTTTACCTAAATCGGCAATAATAATCTGGCAACCGTCTTCGGCAAGCTTTTCGGCTATGCCGTAACCGATACCCGTTTTTTTCCCGGCTCCGGTGATTATTGCCGTTTTCCCTTTCAGATCTTCATGCATGAGCTTTATCCTCGTTTATCAGATGATTTTTTTACTAAAAATGTCAAACGTATATTTTGTACCATTTTTAAAAGTTGCGGTGGTCCAGGTGCGCATACTTGGGGAGCAGCCGCGTAGGCAGCGCCAGTGCGTCTTTTCTAAAAGGCGGGGCCAACTGCTTGCCGTCAACGACAAATTCCAGCACAGTCGGTTTTCTGCTCTTCAGGCACAGGTCAAATGCCTCTCTGATATCCGCCACGCGTTCTACACGTACACCCTGGGCGCCCAGAGCTTTTGCGGCGGGCACAAAACTTTCCGGTGTTGGAATGTCCACGCCAATGAAGCGATTATTATAGAAGTCCACTTGATTTTTTGCCTCCGCTCCCCACCACATGTTCCGGAATACACAGGCGATAACAGGCAGGTTGTGTTCAACGGCTGTACTGACTTCATGCAGACTCATTCCCCAGGCGCCGTCGCCAATAATGGCAATCACCGGCGCGTCCGGGCAGGCAATTTGGGCGCCCAATGCTGCCGGATAGGCAAAACCGGTATTGCCGAAAGTCAAAGCCGCAATATGCTTGCGCGGTTTGTTGAACTTCAGATAGCTGTTTGCCGTGGAGGCAACGTTGCCGATATCGGTGGTAACAATCGCATCGTCCGGCAGCGCCCGGGATATTTCAAGAAGCACTCGTCTGGGGTTAACAGGATTGCCTTCTAACATGGCGCTCTTTACAATTTCCTCTTCCCAGATTTGCTTTTCCTTGGCCACATCAGAGAGGCGTTTTGCGTCGGGTTTCCGCGCGCCGTCGTCCGCGCGCAGGAGTTTTAGGATTTCCACTGTCGCTTCTTTCGCGTCCCCGATAATTCCTACTTCAATAGGATGAGTCCGCGCGATATGCTTAGGGTTGATGTCAATCTGGATAATTTTAGCGCTTTCCGGAAAGTAATTTATGTCATACTGGGGCAGAGTGCCGAAAACAGACAAGCGGGTTCCGGCGGCAAGGATAACATCGGCTTCGGACAAAATATGCATAGCCGCTTTTGAACCCATGTAACCTATGGGTCCTACAAAGAGCGGATGATTTCCGTAAAATGCGTCATTGTGAAGATACGTGACTGCCACCGGCGCGGTCAGATGTTCAGCGATGGCTTTAATAAATTCGAGAGCGTCAGCGTCGACAACGCCGCGTCCGGAAACGATAACTGGCTTTTTAGCTTTGGCTAAAAGCCGCACCGCCTGAGCAATGCTTTCCAAAGAACCGCAGCCGCGTGCGTCCACCCGGTACTGTGAAGGCTTAAGAATGCGTTCTTCCAGTTCGCCGTAGAAATAATCGCGCGGAATGTCATAGAGGACGGCTCCTCGTTCAGCATAAGCAATCCGGAAGGCCGTTCTCAGGCAATCGGCAGCGCGCTTGGGATGGGGCACGCGCACGACGGATTTTGTGATGGCGCGGAAGACGGAGACCTGGTCGCATTCCTGGAAGCCGTCCCAGCCGATTGTTGGCGTACCGGCTGAAGGCGAGATGATAACAAGAGGCGTATGCCCCATGTTTGCCGCCGCTACAGAGGTAACCATGTTGGTTATTCCCGGTCCGTTTTGTCCGGCCACCACGCCGGCGCGGCCGGTTACACGGCAGTAAGCGTCTTCCATATGAGCCGCGCTCTGTTCATGACGCACGGGAATAAATTTAATACCCGCCGCCGGGAAGAGGTCCAGCATATCCATAAAGGCGGAGCCGACGATACCACAAACATGATCTACTCCTTCCGCGAGCAGGGTTTCGACAATCGCCTCACTTGGTGTCATTTTTACCTTATCCATTTTGCAACCTCCACTGATTCTTGGCTATTAAACTTGCCATTAAAATTTAAAATTCTAATGGCGAGTTTAATTTTTCTTTAATAGCGCCCATGTTTCACGGGCAATCATTATTTCTTCATCGGCGGGAACAACAAGAACTTTTACCGCTGTATCGCTTCGTGATATTATCGCTTCCATGTCTCCGTCTGTGTTTTTATCATCATCTAGGGTAATGCCCAGCCAGGAAAGAAATTTGCAGATGCGCTGCCGCATCGCTGCGGAGTGTTCGCCTATTCCCGCGGTAAACACTAAAACATCGATTCCGCCCATAGCGGGGATCAGGGAAGAAATTCCCCTGGCCGCGCTGTAGGCGAAAACCGAAAGCGCCAGGCGCGCCCTTTCGTTACCCTGCCGGGCTTTTTCTTCCAAGTCACGAAAGTCAGGGGATATTCCAGATATGCCTAGCACTCCGCTTTCACGATTTAGAATTTCCATAACGTCCGGAAGAGAGCATTGTTCTTTATCCGCAATAAAAGAAACAATGGCGGGATCGATATCGCCGCAGCGCGTGGCCATGACGATGCCGGATAGAGGTGTAAACCCCATTGATGTATCCAGTGATTTACCTCCGGCCACGGCGCAAAGGCTGGAGCCTGCTCCCAGATGACAAATGATTATTTTAAGCTGATCAATTTTTTTCCGCAGTATCGCTGCGGCGCGCCACGCGGCATACTGATGAGAGATGCCGTGGAAACCATAGCGGCGGACATGGTTTTCTAGATAATAGCGGTATGGAATAGCGTAAATATAAGCGTGAGCGGGCATAGTATGGTGAAACGCCGTATCAAAAACAGCCACCTGCGGCACGCCCGGCAAAAGCTCATCGCACACATCAATACCCATCAGGTTCGGGGGGTTGTGCAGAGGCGCGAGGTTCTTTGTTTCTTCAAGAACTTTACGTACTGACGGATGAATGAGGACACCGGCCTTAAAGTGTTCTCCTCCATGGACAACTCTATGGCCTATACCGGCTATCTCTTTTAAATTTTTTAAAATGCCTCTTTTATTATCAGTTAGAAAAGTCAACAAGTCATAAACAGCGTCGTGATGATTTTTTAGCGGTTTTTCATCCAGGAATTCATTTTCTTCCTTTACATGATGCCGGAATGAAGATTGGGACATGCCGATTCGGTCTGCCTGGCCGCGACCGAGCAGTTCATTTTTCTCCATTTCAAACAGTTTGTATTTCACTGATGAACTGCCGCAATTCAAAACCAGAATCTTCATGAACGCCGCCTCAAGCCGTTATATTGCGCAAAGGAACCTTCACAGCAGGATTGTTTCATATCTTTATCCAATAATCAACAAACACGAAGGTAGATAAAAATACCCCCAGAGGAACATTTACAATGACCCCGCAGGTGAAAGCCCAAAAAGGTTTCATGCCGAAGATGAGCATTTCAGAAAAACGAGTGGAAAGTCCGATGC
Source organism: uncultured delta proteobacterium (assembly GCA_963813455.1). Lineage (GTDB taxonomy): Bacteria > Desulfobacterota > Syntrophia > Syntrophales > Smithellaceae > UBA4810. The sequence continues at coordinate 15,655 of CAWEZF010000007.1, read as the reverse complement.
ACAAGAAAGCAAAGAACAAATGCCCACGAGCGTAGCTTTTTTATCGGAGAAATAACATCCGGATTAAGCACGCTGTCAAACCAGCTTGAACTGGCGGCAAGCTGGCTCAGTGCCCTGATTTCATCCGGGTTGGTCGTCTCGCCGGTTAAAGCTATCAGTTCATCACCGGACATGGGGCCTTTAAATGCTAAAGTTTTTTTTGCCTCGTCGATAGTCAGGCGATCGGCAAATTCCGACGGCACCGGGAAACCGGAAAAATCAGCTTTGTATTCCTTGCCCTTGAACTTTCCTTCCCAGGCGGCATTTCCCGTGTAATCAGGCGGCGCCATGGTGCTTACAATGCTGACGATTATGGAAGCCGTCAGAAACCCGAGAACAAACTTGGGAAAGCGCTCCCAGATTATTGAGGCGCTGATGGTGCTTTTCTTTTCTTCCTTGTCTTTTTCCCAGAACATGACGGAAACAAAAGCCAAAATGAGGCACCAGATTCCGATCCAGATATCGCGGCCAATGACTTTCATCAGTGTGAAAGTATGGATAGGCGATTCTCCAAAACGGGTGGCCAGTTCTGCGGCCACGGCAAAACCCGCGGCATCGGCGAATTCGGAAGTACCGATAATCGCGCCTGCCACCCCTGGGGCGATTACATCCGGCACCAGCTGTTTCAGGATAAAGGTAAGCGCAAAGATCATGATGATCGCCCAAATAGTGACCACGGCGATGGAAATCGAGATGTGTTCCTTTTTAGCTTTTACTGCCCCGCCTACGGCGATTGACGCGGAAACGCCGCAAACGGCTCCGCCTGCGCCCAAGACCGCGCCAAATTGCGGTTCAAGCTTGAAAAGCTTTGTCGCCGCCAGATAGATGGTCAGCCAGGTGACTACAGAAACAATTGTGGCCTGAATCATGGCGATGGGACCGGCTTTGATGATAAGAGTAAAGGGCAGTGTCGCGCCAAGAAGAACGATTCCGGTTTTGATATAATATTCAGTGCGTAGAGAGACCTTCAGCCATTCGGGAACCTTAAAGATGTTGGATATAAGAAGGCCGATGATCAGCGCCAGCAGAGGCGCCTCCATGTTGAAATCTTCCATCAGCTTCCAGCTGGCAAGGTAAAAAATAATCAACGAGCCGATGAAAAGAATGATAAATCCGGGTATGAATTCTTTTAATCTGTGCCCCATAATCTTCATGGAGATGCTGAAAATTACACCCAGGACAACAAAGATGGTGAGATAGCCGCGGGCATTCTTTGCCAGGTCTGTCCACACCTGGCCCAAATCGGTAAGCTTGCCGGGCAAAACTGCCCAGCCCTTGATGGAAGCGCCCATCCATAGGACAACAATTGCCGTTATCACAATGCCCAGGCCAAGCCATACAGACCACCAATCTTCCGTCTTCCAGAACTGTTCCAAGTTTCTGATTTTCATTTTCTACTCCTTAATATAAAAAGACTTACTTAATGCGCGTTTAACGTTTATCATCCTGAGCGAGCCGTGATAAAAAAGCGAAAACTTTCAGAAGAGATTTTGGGCTTATCGTGGGCTCCGGCGGATGATAAAATTTTTATCATTATGATGGATTATTTTCAAAAAACGCGGATTATATTCTCTCCCGAAACATATAATGATATATCTTTATCTGATTAAATGAATATCCGAATAAAAGCAAACTCTCTTTCATCCGCAAACCCCAACAATTTACTTGAAAAATTAATCGAGGATTACCCGCTCAAAGCTTTAACTATGCTTCACAATGCTGCTAGCAAAGCCCAACTGATAATCGTCTGACCTTTATCTTTCATGCGCAGCCCCTCTTTTTTCCCCTGTTTAAACGTGAGTAATCACTGCGCCCAGGGCGGCATTACCTGCGCGGAAATGCCGAACGTCGGACCAAGCAACACCATAATACCCAGCACGCTGATAATGATGGCAATAATTGTCGCGACGATACCTACTTTAACGAAATCCTGCATCCGGACATATCCTGAACCGAAACAGATAGCCAGTGGAGCTGCAGCAACCGGTAACACATATGCACTCTGTGATGCAAGGCATCCCAGGATCATGAGAAACCTGGGATCAAAATTTGATGCTTGGGCCATGGTCCCGAGAATGGGCATGAAGATTGTAGCAGTAGCGGTATTTGTGCACACGGTTGATACCAACGCTATAACGCCGCCAACGCCGAACATGAGCCCGGCCATAGGCAAATGAGCGAATAAAGCCAGATGGTTGCCCACCCAAGTGGCGGCGCCGGTTGAACTAATGCCGTTTGCCAGGGAAAAACCTCCACCAAACAGGAGGATCAGCCCCCAGGGAATCTTGACCGCCCAATCCCATGACAGGACAAATTCGGACTTCTTAATGCTGACCGGGATCATGAAAAGCGCAATAGCCATGAATACGGCGATGGTCGAATCGTCAATCCAGGGCAAGAATGTCTGCAGGCCATAAATTGTAATCCCGCCGATGTTTTTCTCTGATTGAAAGATCCAGCAAAGCGCGGTGACAAGGAATATAATACCGACAATCTTCTCGCCCCGACTCCATGAACCGAGCTTGCGCCTTTCCTCGCTGATTATTGCCGTTCCGCCGGGTATCTCAGTAATCTCAGGACGACGCATGACAAAGACAAGCAACGCCCAAAGGCTCAGCGTAGTTATCAGGGCCATGGGAAATCCGAACATGAGCCAGCTGGAAAAATCAACAGGCGGCGAACCCGGAAAAAGAAACGCCAGTTGCCCCGCGTAGATAATGTTGGGTGGAGTCCCGATCAGGGTACCCATGCCTCCGGCATTGCTGGCATAGCCTATTCCGAGCATGAGACAGCTTCCAAATACGTAAAGTCCCGGCGTAAAATCGACCCCCGCCAGTTTTCCCTCCGCCTGCAGTAGCTTGCCCACTTCCGCTGTGTGCATTATGATCGCCATCCCCATGGGCATCATCATCAAGGCTGTTGCCGTATTGGAAATCCACATGGAGAGAAAGGCTGAGGCCACCATGAATCCCAGTACTATTCTTTTCGGGCTGGAACCGATCTTGTCCACGATGAACAGGGCGATCCTTCTGTGAAGCTTCCATTTCAAAATGGCCTGGGCTATGAAAAATGCTCCGATGAAGAGGATGACAACTTTGTTCGCATATGGCGCGCACGCCTCGGCGGCCCTGGAAACGCCGAGCAGGGGAAACAACGCAGCTGGTATCAGGCCGGTAACTCCCCAGGGAATTGATTCGCATATCCACCATATAACCATCAATATCAGCACGGCCAGACAGTTTTTCATGGCCTTGGTCTTTTTTACAACATCCTCATGAGCTTGAGGATATTTCTGCTCTAGCCACTGTAGGAATTTTTTCGTGTCCGGAATGCTGCGTATCCTGCTGCCATCATCGAGGATCAGCATTCCGGCTGCGTTTCCGGCTTGCAGCACCCCATGTTTTTCTTGTGTTATGACGATCTTTGCCGTCGTTTCAAACATGCCCATGGATGGGGACAGGAACAATATGATCAGCAAAGATAGCGGTCCCAGCACCAGACCGATCTTGTTGCGCAGGGAATATTCAGACGGCAGCGCATCTTCGTTTTTCCCGTTATCAGGGGGTGGAGCTACAGCGCCTGATTCTGCCGCGCCGTTTCCGCGTACATCTGTTATTTTACCTTCACCCGTCCGGTTCGCGTCGTGTTTTTCATTTTTTTTGTGAAACAATAAGGACAAAAACTTTTTTGCCTTGTAGTGCATCTCCCATTGCCACTGCCAGAATACCTGGAATTTGATTAACAGCATCCCGTTCATTTGTTGTTTGTCTCCCCTCAAATTATTCAACTCCTCGCATGCATTTCCTTTATTATCTCACCGGAGTGTTAATTTCCGGCAATAAACATTAACCGTTGTTCTTCGATTGGTGGCTTCTATATCCATTAGCCAGAGATCACCTTATCGATTTAATTTATGTGTTGCCATTTCTCACATCTCGCTATCTGCCTGGTATCCGCCGCTGGAAAATCAACACTTGTTTTAATTAACACGCCTTTTTCCCGAATGCCAAAATCGCTCCCGAATGATACGCCGTGCAACTTTACCGTTCGGATTTTTGGGAAGAGAATCAACGAATTCAATTGACCGGGGTTTTTTAAACCCTGAAAGATGCTGACCGCAATATTTGATCAACTCTTTCGCCCCGACTTGATGTCCTTTCTTCAGAACAACAACCGCTTTTACTGCCTCACCCCACTGTTCATCCGGAACGCCTATAACGCAGGCTTCATAAACCGCATTATGACGATAGATTACCTGTTCAACCTCGGAGGGATATATATTGAATCCCCCGGAGATGATCATGTCGTTTTTCCTGTCGACAATATAAATATACCCTTCATTATCCCTCCGTGCGATATCTCCCGTATGAAGCCACCCGCCTTGCAGTACCGCGCGGGTAAGGCGGCGATTGCGGTAGTATCCCTTCATCACATCGGGACCACGTATGATAATCTCTCCCGTTTCCTCCGGCCCCACTTCTTTCCCCCCGGAATCAACAATTTTCAGTTCAGATTCGAATATCGGCCTTCCGCATGAGAAAAGCTTTCCCGTCTGCTCATTTTCGATGGCCTGCAAGTGATCCCGGGCAGTGAGGATGGTGCTAAATGATGTGGTTTCGGTCAATCCGTACCCTTGCACAAGAATGGGACCGAAACGGCCAATCGCCTCTTTTATTCGGTGAGCCGACATCGGCGCCGCGCCGTAAAAAATACCTTTCAAGCTGCTCATATTGTAATTACTTACATCGGGATGGGAGAGAATCATATTGATCATGGCCGGCACCAGAAAAATATAATTTACCTGTTTACGTTCAATCACTTCAAGGAGCTCCTGCACATTGAACTTTTCCAGGATAAGATTACATCCCGCCGCCACCATAACGGGCATCAGGAGCATGCCGCTGGCATGCGTTATCGGTCCGACATGCGCAAAGATATCTCCCTTGTTTATTTTCGTTTCAGGAATCATAAATGCTTTCCTGATCATGGCCATCCTGTTTCCAAAGGTCTGCATTATTGCCTTTAGTTCACCGGAAGTGCCGGAGCTGTACGCAAGAACAGCCAGATCTTCCTGCTTGACTTCCTGCATTGAACACGCATCGCTTTCTTGACTCAGCAAATCTGCAAAACCAGCTGCTTTTTCACTGTCCCCATCCATATCAATAAAAGTTTGAACGCTTTTTATCTTTTTCTTTTTCTCCACCAACGGCTCAATGTGTAGTCCTGTCGCCGATTACTACTTTTGTTCCTGATTGGTTTAATATTTTTATTGTCTCGTCAACGTTATACCGGGCATTAATCGGCACCTTCACATAGCCGCCTTTGTAGCAGGAAATTTCCATCTCCACGATTTCCGGGCGGTTGCTTGACTGAACGGCAATTCTGTCGCCTTTTCTTACCCTTAAGGTTCTCAGCGCGTTGACGAGCCTGTTCGTCCTTGACTCCAGCTCGGCATATGTAAGCTGAGACTCACGAAACATAAGCGCGATGGCGTTTTTGTGGTAACGGGCGTTGCGCGATATGAATGATCCGGGATTCATCTTAACTCCTCAGGTTTTTTAAGGCTTTCAGGCGGCACTCTGAGCGGATACGTAGTCCTTCATAATTGTTTCCTCTATCCAGCGCGTGTTTATTTTTCCTAAGCGGAATTCATTCCGGCAAAGAATGAACTGATGGAAAGGAATCGTGGTGTCTACACCCGTAACGATAAAACTTTTTAACGCGCTGTTCATTTTTTTTATTGCCTCCGCCCTGGTCTTGCCAGCCGTAATGATTTTAGCTATCAATGAATCATAATAAGGGGGCACGACATAACCGCTATAGCAATGGCTGTCGACGCGGACGCCGTTTTCAGCAGGCGGCGTCCATTCAGTTATCGTACCGGGGCAAGGCTGGAAATCTGAAGATGCGGACTCGGCATTAATACGGCACTCAATAGCATGGCCATTGAGTTCAATGTCTGCCTGTTTTATATTGAGATTCTCACCTGCGGCAATCCTTATCTGTTCTTTTACAAGATCAATACCCGTGACGATTTCAGTGACCGGGTGTTCAACCTGTATCCTGGTGTTCATCTCCAGAAAAAAGAAAGATTCGCTGTCACAGTCCAGGATGAACTCCACCGTACCGACACTTTCGTATCCGATATGACGCGCAATCATCAAAGCCGAGGAGGCAATTTTTTCACGCAGTTCATCCGTAATTGCCGGAGATGGCGCTTCTTCAATCATCTTCTGATAACGGCGCTGCACAGAACAGTCACGTTCAAAGCAGTGCACAATGTTGCCTTTTGAATCCCCGATTATTTGTATTTCTATGTGACGCGCATTGGGTATGTAATGCTCCAGATATATCCTATTATCCCCGAAGGCGACTCTCGCTTCGGCAGAGGCGAGATTGAATGTCGAACTGAGTTCTTCTTCATCCCAGGCAACCTTCATTCCTTTGCCTCCACCCCCTCCCGCTGCTTTTAGGAGAACAGGATAACCAACTTGCAAGGCCGCGCTGCGAGCTTCGTCAAGATTACGCACAAGTTCAGAACCAGGTATCACCGGAATTCCTGCTTCCGTTGCCATCTTCCGGGCATAGAGTTTATCGCCCATTTGCATTATATTTTTCGCACTAGGGCCCACAAAAATAAGATCATGGCGGGAACAAGCCTTCGGGAAATCCGCCCGCTCGGCGAGAAACCCGTAGCCGGGATGAATGCCGTCACAATTTGTACCGAGAGCTGCGGTAATAACCGTGTCAATGTCCAGATAGCTCTTCAGCGGCGGCGGCGGGCCGATGCATACCGCCCTGTCGGCAAGACGCGCCGGAAGGCTCTCCCGGTCGGCCTCGGAAACCGTTACAACGGTTTCGATACCCATTTCTCTGCACGCTCTTATTATTCGGACTGCAATTTCACCACGGTTTGCCACCATAATCCGCCGCATTCTCCTGTGTACCGACACGTGGTCCTCCTCCAAAATTTTCCCATTCACCTGATAGCCTGAATAATAGCGAGCTGCTGCTTGTATTCAATCAGTTCGCCGCTTTGGGTGTTAAGTTGCACAATAATTCCGCGTGCGCCGGCAGGCACATCGAACTTTTTTTCAAGCACGTCTATTGAGCAGATAATATCCTGTTCACAGACCGTCTGCCCCACCTGAACGTATGGCAAAGCACCGTCACTTGGAGCAATCCTGCACATACCAAGTACCGGTGACAAAACCTCTACCGCAAAATCACCGGATTCACACAGGTATTTTTCGTCTGCGGAATCAGACATTTGGCGCCTATCAAATATAAGCTCTACACCACCAAAGCGCAGCTCAAAGACGTCAATACATGACTTCGACACGATTTCCATTAAATCAAGGCAACTTTTTCTGTCGAGCGTCACGATATGGTTTCCCCCTTTAGGAATTTTGCGATCTTACGGTTTTTTCAAATACATTTACAGCTTGCTTTTTTCAGTATTCCCGCTGAAGTTTTATGCTTATCTTCCCCGGCAAGAACCTAGCGCAACAGGAAACACGAGACACCTGCCAAACCCAACACAAGGGGCGGCTCAGAACACCTGCTCCACTTTCAGTTTCCCTTTTTGCAGGGCAAAGCTTTTTATATCCTTGCGCTTGGATAGCTCTTCAACCAGCGCGACAAGCGGTGTTCTGACGACGGGGAAGGAAATTACGCGTTTATTTTTATTATACTCTTCAAGTGTGGGCCTGCTGAAAAACAGGTGCAGGAGCAGTTCTTCATCGGAAATACCGGCCCCCCACTGTTCTCTTGCCTTTTTAACCATGGGCTCATCAAAATTTTCAGCCGGGTTGATTGGTTCTTTATCTTCCTTTTCAAGTATTTTATCTTTAACATTCTGGTCAATCTTCGCGGCCGATTCGCCGTAATAGCCCCTCGCGTAAAGCACCAGATCCGAAGGCACCGTCTTATAACGCTCGCCTTCAATCACATTGAAAACCGCCTGCACGCCTACCATCTGGGAAAATGGCGTTACCATAACCGGGTAACCAAGTTCCTGCCTCACCCTTCCGGCTTCTACAAGCACGTCTGGAAGCCGGTGTTCAAGGCCGAGCCCCTTGAGCTGGCTCGCCAGGTGCGACATCATGCCGCCCGGAATCTGATGAGCCGAGTATTTCTCCCACAACTCCTTATAAAATCCAACCGGTTGTCCGATGGGTTTCTTTTCCTTGTATGCGACCCAGTAGAAGTAGTCATCAATGCGCTTGCGCAAATCATCATCAACCCCTACCTCAATGCCCATTTCACGCGCATGGTAAACCATTTCCGTCGTCGACGGCAGTGACATCCCGTACGATAATGGGAGGCTTGTCGTAGAGATGTTTCTCACGCCGAGCTTAAGAGCTTCAAGGTAATTTTCCACACCCATACCCGCCGGGCAGTGACTTACGAAACTGAACATCTGATCGCCAATAGCGTCCAGTATGGCGGGAATAAGCGTCTTCACGCGTTCTGGTGTCAGCAGGCCACTGGCATCCGCCAGATTAACGCTGGTAGTACCCAGTTCCTTTAATTGCCGCGCTTTTTCACTATAGTATTCATCGGTGTGCACAGGGCTGAGCGTATAAACCAGGGCGGGGTGTATTTGGAGACCGATTTTTTTCGCCACTTCGATATGCCATTTCAGGTTTTGGATATCATTGAGTCCGTCGAATAACGCAAGACCCTGAATGCCTGTTCTCATCAGGCAGGTGATGAGCAATTCGATAGCGTCATTGGGAAACCGTTTCCATCCGAAGGCGCTTCTTCCACGTATCAGAATCTGAATATCTGTCTTCGGCATGAGCTGACATAAGAGGCGAAGACGGTCCCAGGGGTTCTCTCTCAAGTATAACACGCAGGACTCAAAGGCTGAGCCGCTCATAATATTTACGCTGTCGAATCCCGCGTTATCTATCATGGGCGCGGCGGGAATCATGGCCTCCGTAGTCATGCGATTGGCCCACAGAGATTGCTGCCCATCACGGAAAGTTTCTTCATTTAAAAATAGTTTGCTCATAGCCATGTCTCCGGTTCCATAAAAATCTATATTACAGCGGCTCTACGGTCATTAATATCTGACCCATGCCGACTGTTTCCTCGTTCTTCACTCTTATCTCCTTTATCACCCCGTTAACCGGCGCCTTAATACTGTTCATCAGCTTCATGACCTCCACAATTCCCACCTGCTGATTTTTTTCAACTCTCGCGCCTACTTCCACAAAGGGTTTAGCTCCAGGCTCCGGCGCGCAATAGAACGTGCCCGCCAATGGAGATAATATGGGGACACCGTCGGTTTTTTCTTCACCTGCCGCTACTTTTATTTTACTGGAAGTTTCATCCGCACGGACAGGTTTCCCCCCGGTTTTTTGTTTGCTTTTAGCTGGCGGTTTTTCGGCAGCCCCCCTGTTTTGGGCTTCGCTTGCGGCTTGAACCGGGGGAACAACAGCGCTTGTTACGGCAGGGAACGAACTATGAGTTGTGCCCTTGACAATCCTAAGCTTCAGATCTTCAAGTTCAATTTGTAACTCATGGCAAGACGCGTCATCAATAATTTTGATGATATCAACAATATCTTTGTAGGTAAATTTATACGACAGCTCGCTTTCTAAAAATTTCATTGACTTACTCCTTATGGTAACCTTTTTAACCGACCTTTATCACCAGAGCATCGCTCTGTCCGTATCCGCCGCATATCGCCGCCGCGCCCAGACCGCCTCCAAGCCGACGCAATTCATAGATCATGGTCATAATCAGCCTGGCACCGCTGGCACCTGTAGGATGACCGATGGCAACAGCGCCACCGTTAACGTTGGTGATGGATCTTATTTTTTCCGTGGCCGCCACATCGCCATCTCCAAGTACCTTTGTGCTCACAAGCGCAGTAGCAGCGAACGCCTCATTAATTTCGATACGCTTCAGATTATTTATGCCCACATTTGCTCTTTTGAGCACCTGTTTGATGCACTGTGCCGGCATGTATGGCGACGCGAGAGGATCGCCGGCCATATTCGCGTAGGAAACAATTGTCGCCAGCGGTTCAAATCCCATCTTCTCCTGGGTTTCCCGCGACATCAGCAGAAGCGCCGTGGCACCATCGTTGAGTCCCGGAGCGTTTCCCGCAGTAACGGTTTTACCGCCATAAACCGGCGTTAGTTTGCCGAGCTTCTCCAGCGAAGTGTCTTTGCGCGGTGACTCGTCAGATGCCATAATTACCGCCGGGCTGTTTTTCTGCTGTATCTCAACGGGAGTAATCTCGTCTTTGAACTTCCCGGCCTCAAGTGCTTTGAAGAATTTTTCATGACTTCCGAGCGCCCATAAATCCTGCTCTTCGCGGCTAATACCATGCTCGAGGGCAACTTCCCCAACGCCAACAGCGATAGGAATATCGACAATTGGATTTCGCATGAAGAGTGGCTCCTCTAACATCAGTCCTCCGAGACGAACTCCCTGCCAGCGTATACCGCGGGCAACCAGGGGTGCCTGGCTCATAGCCTCCATACCGCCGGCGATGGCAATATTGGTTTCTCCCGCCTGAATGTTTCTCATCGCAATTGCCACACTCGTTGTAGATGAACAACACGCCCTGTCGATGGTGAGTGAAGAAGTCTGTGGCGGAAGCCCGGTAGTAAAGAGAATCTGCCGTGATGCCACAGACGCGGTCCCCGCCAGCACCGCCACCCCCATAATGAGCTCGTCCACTTCCTTCGGATCAATATCGACCTTTTTCATGACCGCCTTGACGGCCATTGTGCCAAGGTCAACGGCACTGTAGTCTCTCAACTGTCCGCCAAATTTTCCAAATGGCGTGCGCGCCGCGCTCACAACTACCACTTCTTTCATGACTTAACTCCTTGTTCGATAGGATAAATAAATATTGTTTCAATCACACCACGCCCTCGGCTCTCAGTTCTTTGATCTTTTCAGAATTATAATTGAGGAGATTCATAATGATTTCCTCCGTATGTGCTCCCAAATCCGGCGCAGTGACCGGTATCCTCTCTTTCATTTTTGACATCCGAATTGGTGTTTTGGCAAACACACGCTTGCCGGCAATGGAATCATCGATTTCCAGCAACATATTCCGCGCTTTAAGGTGGGGACAGTTAATCAGATCATCAACAGAGTTTACCGGACCAACGGGAACGTTTTCTTTTAAGAGCGCGGTCACAACCTCTTCACTAGTGCGCGCCTCCATCCACTCCGAAACAATCGGATCAAGATAATCCTTATTTTGCACTCTTGCCGGGCCATTCTGCGTTTTCGGATCATTGATAAGATCCTCGCGGCCGATTGCCTTGCAAAAATTTCCCCAGACGTTGTCGTTTGCCACCAGGAGCGCCACATATTTTCCGTTTTTTACTCTAAATGTTCCCATCGGGTACTGAAACTTTCCCGCCGTACCGCGCCGGACGATAAGTCCGGAAAATGAATATACCATTATTGACATGGCATTTAATGATACGAGGGTATCGTACATGCTGGAATCGATAAACTGCCCTTCTCCGGTTTTTTCCCTCATGTACAGCGCAAGCATGATGGCGTAACCGGTAACTACTCCGGTATATAGATCGGCCAGCCCTGGTAATCCCCAGAGGGGAGGACCGTCTTCTTCTCCGATGTGATCAAGGATGCCCGCCATTGCCTGAATTACCGGATCAAATGCTGGCCGATCGGAATATATACCTTTCATATCCTCTGTTCTTCCGAATCCACTTATTGCCGCATAGATCAGGCGCGGATTCACTGCGGAGAGAACATCGTAACCGAGTCCCAACCGCTCAACGGCATGAGGGCCAAGATTCTCGATTACCACATCGGCCTGAGCGACGAGATCCTTGTAAATTTGTTTACCCTTTTCGGAACGAATATCCAGCGTGACGCTTTTTTTATTCCTATTGTAAATTTTGAACCCGCCGTAAGCCCAGTTGCCTTTATCATCCTGCACCACCGGCATGTAATTTCGCCGTGGTTCTCCCTTTCCGGGCCGCTCAATCTTTATCACTTCGGCACCAAAGTCAGCCAGCCACATTGAACAGTCCGGTCCCGCTATATACTGCTCAAGCGCGATAACCCTGATGCCTTCCAGTGGATAATTCATTGTATATTTCTCCTTGTATAATTTATTTTTAACCGCGGATTTTTAATGAAATCCTTATGCAGTTCGCCAATACTGAAATTCACATCTTCTCCTTGTTTTTCTTTTTTCAACCCGCGCATCGCATGAACATATACTCAATCAAGCCATATTTTTGACGGGTTCTTAAAAGTACGTTTTTTGGCAATTAAGCGGAAGGAGATTAAAACAAACATCAGGTAGATTAACGCAATCCCGACCATTGCCCAAAAATACAATGGATTATCATACCGATAACTGTAGGCCGGCAGATTTATTGCCAGAATCAAGGGTATCACGATGGGGAAAGTCACGGCGGCAGCGAACATATAATCCGTTGCTACCGGAGTTTCAAAATCAGGATCAAGAACCCGAAGTAACGCCAAACCTGTGGGCATTGTTCCCGTAGCCGCACCAAAAAGCATCATAGTTCGTTCAAAACGATGGTCCTTAAATAATCGTGAACACAGCCACGGAAGGGTAACCAACATGACTAACCCGGCCAGAAAACACATGATTGATATTGGAATCCAGTATTGGGCAACGATCACCAGTGAAATCGCCCCGATTGATCCGGCAACCATCATATCAACCGAAACACCGGAGAGCCGGGTCAAAGAACCGCTATCAAGAGTATACTGAAGGTTAAACAATTTAAGTAAACCCTTGAATGCCAATGCTGTAACAGCGGCAAACACAAAACTGATGCTCCATAAATTAGCGGCCAGTTCCATGCCCGTTTTTCCGGCGAAGGAAAGAAAATAGGTTAATAACTTGAGCAATAAAAAACTTAAAAAATAAACAAGCAGCACCATTGACGCGGTGTAGGTCATTGAATCAATAGCTTCAGTCTCGGTCGTCAAACGTGAGCCAACGGGCAGTTCTTTATTTTCCGGATAAACGCCGGTCGAACCTTTGCGCTTTTTTATTTTGTCCAGTTTATCCTTGTCAATCCAATTATGTTTAATCCCATAGTTGATCAGCCATATCCCGCCAAAGCACGCCCACAGGAAACCGACGGCGGCAAACGTCAATCCTACACTCCCGGCCCCCTGAAAACCAAAGGACTCCCAATTCTGGCCAATGGCATATGCCTGCCCCGGACCTTGTGAAAATCCAAGAACTACGAACATACCAAAAGCGGGGAACAAAGAAGGAAATATGGTTATTATAAAAAAGAAGGTCAACAACAAACCGAGAAGAATCTGAATTGCATATTGAGAAATATTAGCAACGGCTGTCGAAAAAATACCCAGATCGCCTTTCTGTTTGGGCATTGTTGCTTTCCGCAAAGTCATCGCTATGTAGGAAATGCTCAGCAAATGGTAAACCATTGATCCAAGCATGTCTGAGCTCATGCCAAAATATTTTGCCCCGAAATTATAAAAAAACAAAAGTATAAAACCCGCTGCCAGAGAATTTGGTATTAAATATTTCTGAAAAAAATTAATGCGAGCCCGCAGCAGTGTTGCCATTAACAGCGCTAGCGAGATCACTCCCAGATCCATAAAAAAAGCCCACGGAAAATTCATATACCCTCCATCTTTGAATAAACATTGTTGTAAGGTAAAAAATTCCTTATTTGCGCAAAGACCTGATATCTTGAGCAAAACGCTTTCCAACGACTTTACACTGTTTTCTCCTTCATCTTATCTTTCTATGCTCGAAGCATGCCAAAAATTAAACCCAATAAATACAGAAATATACGTTCTGAGGGCTGGAGCAACTGCTTCATGCAGCATAAATACATACTTTATTACACACTTATTTTGTTGAAGTATGCTATAAAACACATTAAATTGGATTACCTTGAAGGATGGCTGCATGGTAAATGAAAAAGATTTTTTCCGGGAAGCCACATTGCGAATCTGCGGCAGTCTGGAAATTGAAAAGGCGCTTTGGGACTGCCTGATTTACATTCGTCATCACATTCCCGCCGATATGATTTTCATGAGTGTCTATGATCCCGTTACTGGGGCCGCGGAAACACTGGCCAAGGCTGATCTTACCGGCGGAGAGATTTGCTCCATTAAATTAACAGTTCAAGAGCAAGCCCGCCATGCCATTAACGACATTATCAGCAGTGTTGAAAATACGCCTCGCACTATCCGCTTTCATCGAAGAGATATAGTGGCCGATCACTTCAATGAACATCCGGTAATGAGCCTTCTTTCCAGGATGATGGATAGCCCGAACGCGTCGTTTATGGCCATTGGCCCGAAGCTGGAAGGTAATTTGCTGGGAGGTATATCTGTCGGAAATTACGCGGGGGATAAATATACCGATGAACATTTGCGTCTCTTTTCCCTGTTGACCGAACCATTTGCCATTGCTTTCAGCAATTATATGCGCTACCGCGAAGTCCTACGCCTGAAAGACATCCTGGCAGAAGACAACCGCTATTTGCAGGACGAACTGCGACAGCAGACCGGAGATGAAATTATCGGCGCCAACTTCGGCTTAAAGCAGGTAATGGAAATGGCGCGCCAGGTAGCGCCTTTGACCAGCCCTGTACTCCTTTTGGGCGAGACGGGCACGGGCAAAGAGGTAATCGCGACTGCCATTCATAATCTCTCGCCGCGGCGCAACGGCCCGTTCATCAAGGTCAATTGCGGGGCGATTCCGGAATCTCTTATGGACAGCGAGCTTTTCGGGCACGAGAAAGGCGCTTTTACAGGAGCACTGTTTCAGAAACGCGGCCGTTTTGAACGGGCACATGGCGGCACTATTTTTCTCGACGAAATAGGCGAGCTTACTCCAGGAGCACAGGTGCGACTGCTTCGTGTTATTCAGGAAAAGGAGATTGAACGCGTAGGGGGATCAGCGGTTCTTACCGTAGATATCAGGGTTATCGCGGCAACGCATCGAAACCTGGAAGTCATGTTGGCAAATGGCGAATTTCGCGAGGATCTGTATTTCCGTTTCAAGGTATTTCCTATCTTGATTCCTCCGTTGCGTGAGAGGATCGCCGACATTCCCGCTTTAGTTCAATATTTTATGACAAAGAGATCACGTGAAATGGGATTAGTAGAAGTTCCCACCCTGGCGCCGGGCGCTATTGATAAACTGATGCAATATTCCTGGCCGGGAAATATCCGGGAGTTGCATAATGCCGTGGACCGCGCTTTGATTCTCAGCAGGGGAAAGCCCCTAGTCTTTGACGATATCGGAGATGCTGTGCTCAATATCGCAAAAACCACACCCCCGGTTAATAATGAAGAAATGAGCGCTCTTACCGATGCTATATCCAATCACATCTTGCGCGCGCTGGATGCTGCCGGCGGACTAGTGGGTGGAGAAAAAGGGGCAGCCAGGCTTCTCAAAATGAATCCCTCGACGCTGCGAACGAAAATGAAAAAGCTCGGCATTCCCTTCGGCAGAAAAAAGTCTCCGTAAAAAGTTAATCCTCTTATGTTCTTATAATCAATTATAGGCATAGTTTTTTTACTTATCCGGCGCTCGTTTTCAAAAATAATCCTTGACGAATAACTTCACCTACAA
>CAWEZF010000006.1:0-23367 GCA_963813455.1 uncultured delta proteobacterium | reverse complement strand
CCGGATCGGAGTCCGGGGCAGGCTCGGCTTCACTCCGCGCAACGACAGAAGTCTGGTTTGGCAATGGCTTATCTATGCAGGCCCCCTGTTAACGCGCGTTTTTGAGTATGCCGGCAATTATCTCTTTTGTGTAACCTTCATAAAACCAAAGCTTTGCCGTAGCCTCGGCATTTTCGGCGATGGCATCGATATTTTCTTCGGGAATATTTGCTTCCTTAAGGGAAACTGGGCTGCCGATAGAGGCAAACCATGCCTTCAGTTTTGCAATGCCCTTTTGCGCCGCCTGCGAATCATCACGATCATCGACACTGAATACTTCGCGCGCGAATCGCGCCATTTTTGCGGTTTTTGCCTGGGCCGTGTAGGTCATCCATGCCGGCAGCACAATAGAAAGACCCGCGCCATGGGCAATATCGTAAAGGGCGCTCAGCGAATGTTCAATCATGTGCGCGGGCAACTGAACTCTGCCCATGCCGGCGGTAGCAATTCCGTTGAACCCGAGAATAGCGCCCCACATCACGTTAGCCCGCGCGTTGTAATTATCCGGTTCTTTCATGATGATGTCAGTGTTTTCCATTATCGTCTTGGTCAGCCCTTCGACAAGGCGGTCCTGAATGATGCTGTTTACCGGTTCCGTATTGTTGAAGTAAGCTTCCAGCATATGGGTAATTACGTCCACGGCGCTGTAGGCGCTGTAGGCGGCGTTCAGTGAAAACAAAACCGTCGGATCCAGTATGGATACTTTGGGCTGAATCAGAGGGGACACTATGCTGTATTTGTGACAGCAGTCCTCTTTAGTAATAACAGCGCCGTTGTTCATTTCCGAAGCGCTCGCGGAAACGGTGACCACAGTGAGTACAGGAAGAGCCTCTTTGATGGGTTTGCTGAATGTAAAAAATTCCCATACATCGTGGCTGGCCTTGACTCCCGCGGCGATGGTTTTTGCCTCGTCAATAACACTCCCGCCGCCAACGGCAAGAACCACGTCGATATTTTCCCTGCGCGCCAGTTCAATACCCGCCAGGGCATGAGACAAAACAGGATTGGATTTTACTCCCGGAAAATCAACAAAAGCAATCCCCGCTTCTTTGAGGGAGGACGTAACCTGATCGTAGATGCCGTTTTTCTTAATACTGCTCATTCCGTATACGAGCAGAGCTTTCCTGCCGAAACGGCTGACCTCCTTGCCGATTTTTTTAATCTGGCCTTTGCCAAAGATGATTTTCGTCGGGTTTTCGAAAACAAAGTTTTGCATAACGTTATCCCCTGTAGATGAGTTTAATAATTTATCGCTATCAAATATTTAATCAAACCGGAACAAAATCAGCCGGCCGAACTTCTTTGAGCCGCAACGCCTCTGTCGGGCAGGAAACGGTGCAAACACCGCAGCCCAGGCAGTTTTCCGCTTTGATCACGGCCAAGTCATTTTCCATGGCAATGGCGTCAAAAAAGCACCTGTCCAGACATGTCTCACAGCCCGTGCATAAATCGGAATCAACCACGGCCTCAAAGCGGCTGGGCGCGACCCATTTTTTCGGGCCTTTCATTATCGGCCAGTTTAGGCAGCAGTCCTGGCAGCAGTTGCAGATGACATGCCCCACGGTCTGGCGATTATCGACAACATGGACCAACCCTTCTTCCTCGCATTTTTCAATTATTTTCATTGCCTCGCTTTTAGACAAAGCGCGGCCTGTTCCTCTTTCAATATTGTACTCGGCGGCGCGGTCGACCTGCATGCATACTTCAAGGGGCTTACCGCACGAGCCGTCGATAACGCGGCAGGAACATTTTGTGACAGAGAGTGTTTTGGCGCTTTCGATAATTTTTATCACGTCGTCATAGGCGAGAATACGCGACTGCGGATCGATGCGTTCATTCACGGGAACAACGCGCATGACAGACCCGGGAAGAAAATCCGTTATTGCCCGGCCGTATGCCGGCCATTCGGTCTTCATGTACATTTTCCATAGATCAAGAACTTTTCTGGATAAACCGGGCGTAAGACTGGTTGAATCATGCATTTGGGGAACGCTTTTTACACGGTAGAATTTCATCTCTTCGCCTTTGCGCGCTTTGAATATCAGTCCTCTGCCGAATAATGATTCCATCATGGTTTTAATTGTTTCCTCAGGCAAACCGGTCTTTTGCGTAAGTTCACTTATCGTTGCGGGTGGCGACGCCGCAAGCAATACTTTTGCTTCTTCATCGTTGATTAACGCCTCAAATATTTTTGGAATTAAGGGAGATTCTCCCGCTCCGATTCCTTCTGCCAGTTGCCGGTAAAGTGTCGCGTCCGCCATTTATCCGCCCTCCTGTTTTATTATGAAATAGCTATCAATAATTAAGGCCGATGTGTCAAGGACAAACCAAAATCATATTCAGAATAATTAAATAATTCAGATATTTATATTTTTGATGAAATATTACTTGACTTGTAGACGACCGGTCTATTACGATGCTTGCAGTCAAAAGCTGAGGAGGAAACCCATGGATATTTATGAACGATTAAGAGAAATTTTGGATTCGCACCCCACAACCGCGCCGAAGGCGAAATCCATCAACGAAATTCTCAAAACACTTTTCACGCCGCAGGAAGCAGCCGTGGCCGTGCAGATGAGTTTTAAAATGAATAAACTATCCAGCATTGCCCAAAAGGCGGGAATCTCCGCGGAAGAGGCCTTACGGCATCTGGAAGCGATGGCGCATAAAGGAATTATCGCGGCGCGCCAAAAAGACGGCGAAAAACTCTACGCGCTGATGCCGCTTATTCCGGGCGTTTTCGAGTTTCCGTTTATGAAAGGCGGCGGCACACCCATGCATGAACGCTTGGGTAAACTCTGGGAAGAGTATCATCATGAAGTGTTTGGCGCTTCCTTTGCCGGCAATCCCACCCCGCTGATGCGCGTCGTGGCCGTGGATAAATCCATTGCCTCGCGTGACCGCGTTCATCCCTACGAAGAAGTTAAAAATTTCATCAATAACGCCTCTTTCATCGCGCTGACCAATTGCGCTTGCAGAGTCAGCGTCGGAGAGTGCGATAAACCAAAGGAGGTTTGCCTGATTTTTGACAGTGCTGGTAAATTTCTTGTGGAGTACGGATTTGCCCGCCAGATAAACAAGGAAGAAGGAATGAAGGTTCTGGATATTGCCGAAGAAGCCGGGCTGGTGCACACCAGTAACAATAGCGCGGATCGCGCCAATCTTATCTGCAACTGCTGCCCGTGCTGCTGTACTGTCCTGCGCGGGAGAACCCAACTCAAACATCCGCACGCCTTTGAACCCAGCCGCTTTGAAGCGCGGGTTATTGCCGAAGAGTGCACGGGCTGCGGTATCTGCGCCGACGAGCGCTGCCCCATGAAATGCATAAACATAGTAGATGATGTTGCCGTCGTGAATACGCCGGAGTGCATCGGCTGCGGGCTTTGTGTCACCGGCTGCCCGGCCGATGCTATCGTTTTGGACGAAAGAAAACAATTGCCCGCCACTCCGGCAACCACTCAGGACATGGCTGTCAAAATTCTTCAGGAGAAGGGAAGGCTCGAAGCCTTTATGAAAGTGATGCAGAGCTGAATTTTTGCTGCACGGGGGGAGATATAATGGCAAACAGCACGACGCGTGAAGAAATTATCCGGAAAGGGGCCGGGCTCATTCATGCTCAGGGATTCAACGCCACCGGCATTCAGCAGGTGCTGGACGCGGCGGGCGTACCGAAAGGTTCTTTTTATTTTTATTTCAAAAGCAAGGAGGACTTCGGTCTTGCGGTCATCGACTATTTCCGTGACTTCATCCGGGCAATGGCGGACAAATATTTGAAAAAAGATTGCTCGCCGCCGATCCACAGGCTTTCTGGCTTTTTTGACGCTTACGCTGATCTCTTCACGAAAATGAATTTGTGCCGCGGCTGCCCTATCGGCAACCTGATGCAGGAGATGAGTGATCTAAACGCAACCTTCCGGAAAAAAATAAACGAAGTCTATTCCGAAATGCAAAAGGGCATAGAACAGTTGCTGAGTGAAGCGCGGTCAGGCGGATATATCAGTGAAGATACGGATCCGTCGCAAACAGCGCAATTTATTATTAACGCCTGGGAAGGGGCGATCATGCACATGAAGCTGGTGAAAGAGCACAAAGCCGCTGTTGGTTTTTAAAAAGATGGTTTTCGAGCGCATCCTTAAATAGTGCGTTATTATTTAAAGATAAAGGAGGTAAATTATGGGGCAATGGCATAAAACCGGCTGTGTCCTTTGCGCGCAAAACTGCGGCCTGGAAATCGAGGTGGAGAATAACCGCATTGTCAAAGCCAGAGGTGACAAATCCAACGTAAAAAGCGAAGGCTATGTTTGCCGCAAAGGCGTGAATATCGCCCATCATCAGCATAATGCCGACCGGCTGAAATATCCGCTTAAGAAAGTCAAAGATAAATTCGAACGCATTTCCTGGGATCAGGCCATTGATGAAATAGCCGCTAAACTAAAAAGCATAGTTGATCAGTACGGACCGCGTTCGTTTGCCTATATGGGTGCAAGCACGCAAGGTTGTCATCTTGAAGCGGCTTTTGGCATACGTCTCATGAGAGGGTTGGGATCTCAATATCATTACGGCGCATTGGCGCAGGAATTTGCCGGCGCTTTCTGGGTGTGCGGGCGAACACACGGGCGTCAATATCTGCATGACCAGCCTGATGTGAACAATACCGATGTGCTGCTTATATTTGGCTGGAACGGTATGCAGAGCCATCAGATTCCGCAGGCACCACGCCAACTCCAGCGCCTCTCCAAAGACCCGGACAAACTTTTAATAGTTGTTGATCCGCGCCTTTCCGAAACCGCGAAAATTGCCAACATTCACCTGCCGATCCGTCCCGGCACAGACGCTCTTTTGCTCAAGGCGATGATTTCCATCATTCTTCAAGAAGGCTGGGAAGCTAAATCCTACATGGATGCTCATACATCGGGCTTTGACCAGGTGAAATCATTATTTTCGAATTTCGATGCTCGTGCCGCCGTAAAAACCTGCGAACTTGATTTTGACCAGGTACGCGAGGTGGCTAAGGATTACGCCACGCGTAAATCATCTTTGCGTTACGATTTGGGCCTCTTCATGGGGCGCCACAGCGCCGTAAATTCCTATCTTATCGTCATTCTTCAGGCCATCTGCGGCAGGTTGTGTGTCCCGGGCGGCAACGTTATTCATGGCCATCTGATGCCCATCGGGTCGCATACGGATGAAAGAAATCCGAAAATATGGCGCACCATGACGACAAATTCCTTCCCGGTTTGCGGTGTTTTTCCTCCGAACGTCATGCCGGAAGAGATTCTTTCCGATCACCCCGAGAGGCTGCGCGCCGTTTTGGTTTCCGGCAGTAATCCCTTGCGGTCTTACGCGGATACCACCGCGTATGAAAAAGCTTTTAGTCGACTTGATCTGCTCGTTACTGGTGAAATTGCCATGACGGAAACCGCCGCTCTTTCCCATTATGTCCTGCCTTCCCGCACGGGTTACGAATCATGGGACAGCACGTTCTTTCCCATGACCTATCCGGGCATTCACTTCCAGATGCGCCGTCCGATTGTTGAACCGGAAGGAGAGCCTCTGGAATTGGGCGAAATACATTTGCGTATTGCCGATAAAATGGGCTTGATACCGCCGATTCCCGACAAACTTTATCAGGCAGCCTTCGAGAGCCGTCCTGTTTTTGCCCAGGCGTTAATGGAATATGCGATGACCGAACCGAAAGCGCTAAACAATATGCCGTTTATTTTGGGGAAAACGCTCGGCAAGGCGCTGGGATCGGTCCACCTGGCGGCGCTTTGGGGAATTTTGCAGGTGACGCCGAAAGCTTTTCAGGAAAATGCCGCAAGAGTTGGTTTTCAACCGGGGCCTAAGCTTGGAGAAGATATCTTTCAAAAGATTTTGGATCAGCCCGAAGGCATCTGGGTGGGTAAACTCGATCCGCAAAACAATTTTGCCGAGCTGAAAACCGATGACGGAAAAATCAATTTGCATATCCCGGAACTGCTCGAAGAAATGAAAGCGCTGAACGCGATAAGCGAAGAAGCGGCTTTGGTCCTGCCCGCGGAATTTTCGCTGATTCTTATGGCCGGCAGGCACACTTCCATGAACGCCAACACCAACATGCGCGATCCCGCCTGGAACGAAGGCAAGCGCGCCTGCACGCTGGCCATGCATCCGGATGATGCCGCTGGCTTGAATTTAAAAGACGGCCAGCAGGTGAAAGTGACGACGGAAGCAGGCAGCGAGGAGATTGAACTGGAAATCACCAACACGGCGCGCAAGGGGCATGTGGTTATCCCGCACGGCTTCGGGCTGGTTTACAACGGCGTCAAATATGGCGCCAATGTCAATCGCCTGACAAAAAACACGCATCGGGATCAGTTCGGAACGCCGATACATAGGTATGTTCCCTGCCGGGTGGAGGCAATGTGAAAATCAATCTGGTTGATATACTTTTGGTCGACGCAAAATATTGTTTCTCGGGAAAAATACTTAGCCCGGCGCAAAAGTAATTTTAGGCGCTGATGAAAAGGTTTCCGTGATGGGAGAATAATAATGAACATAGGCACTTACAGCTACGAAGATTTTCTTTTGAAGATAAAAGATTTTCACGGCAACATCGCGCCCGGGATCATTGCCGGCGGCATCATGGTGGATATTGCCAGAGCGAATTTGCCGGCAGGCGAGTTCTTCGATGTTATCTGTGAAACCGGCCGCTGCCTGCCGGATGCTGTGCAAATTCTTACCCCCTGCACGATAGGAAACGGCTGGCTCAAAATTGTGGATACCAGCCGCTACGCGCTTACATTTTATAACAAGTACAACGGCGATGGCACCAGGGTATTTCTTGACGCGGGAAAACTTGGTGACTGGCACTGCATTAGGGCGTGGTTTCTGAAGGACAAGCCAAAAAAGGAACAGGATTTTGACGGTATTATCGATGAGTTTCGCCGGGCGGGAACGTCTATTTACTCTATAAAAAAAGTGAAAGTTACGCCAAACTACATCAGCTCCGCGAAAAAGAAAAGTTCGCAAGTGGGGTTGTGCCCTTCCTGCGGCGAAGCTTATCGGATGAGTTTGGGCAAAGCCTGCTTGGCCTGCCAGGGCCTTGGCCCTTTTGTTGATTAAGAGGATTAATTATTATGGATCTGTCGCAACTCACAACTATTCTCATCTGTATCGCGTTGATTGCGGTTCTTTACTCCTGTGTGGGGCATGGCGGAGCATCCGGCTATATTGCGGTTATGACCCTTTTTGGCCTGGCTCCCATAATTATCAAACCCACGGCGCTGGTTCTTAATATCCTGGTTTCAGGAATAGCCGCAATCCAATTCTATCGGGCCGGATATTTCCGCTGGTCACTTTTTTGGCGTTTTGCGTTGACATCTATTCCCTGCGCTTATATCGGCGGCTATTTCGTCCTGCCCATGTATTTCTATAAATATATAATTGTGCTTGTTTTGTGGTTTTCCGCGGTCAGGCTTTTTATCCATCCGGTCACGTCGGTCAACGAGATACGCGTTCTGCCGTTGCCCCTTACCCTGACCATAGGGGCGATATTGGGATTATTGTCCGGTTTTATCGGCGTAGGAGGAGGTATATTCTTAAGTCCTTTGCTCTTGCTTGCCGGATGGGCGGGCAACAGGGAAACGGCAGCAGTGTCGGCATTTTTTGTTCTGGTAAATTCCTGCGCCGGGCTTCTTGGTTTCATAAGCGGCAATCATACGTTTCCGTCGCAAGCGTTAACCTTTTCCCTGGCGGCTGTTTGCGGCGGCATTATCGGATCATATCTGGGCAGCAGAAAACTCCGGATGCTGAGTGTACAAAGAGTCCTGTCTATGATACTCATCCTGGCGGGATATAAAATTATTTTCAGCTGATGTAAAAAACGGTAAAATGATAAACTGATGCATGAATTACCCGTTACCGAAAGCATTCTAAAGGTTGTATTAGCGCACGCCGAAAAAAACGATGTCCGCCGCGTGATGACGATTCAGCTTCAGGTCGGCCGCTTAAGCGACCTGGAAGACGAATGGATGCAGCGCTACTTCGATTATGTCAGTAAGGGCACTTTGGCCGAAGGAGCAAAGCTTCAAATTGAACGAATGCCGATCCGGCTGGAATGCAACGCCTGCGCCAAAATATATACGGTAGATTCCGCAAGTCAGATTGATATACCCTGCCCTCACTGCGGCAAGAAAGACGCCAAGCTTATTTCCGGACGCGAATATTTTATAAAAAACATGGAGGTCATGTAATGGATGATGTCCGAATGATCGAAGTTAAAGAAGAAATTATGGCTGATAATAACCAGGTGGCCGCGGGTGTCCGGGAACGTCTTCGCCTGCAAAAAACCATGCTGCTGAACCTGATGTCTTCTCCGGGCTCAGGAAAAACCAGCCTGATTCTCAAAACAGCCCAAGGTCTGAAGGGCAGCATAAAACTGGGTGTCATCGAAGCGGATATCGAATCAAAAGTGGACGCCGAAAAAGTTGCCGCTCAGGGAATTCCCGCGGTGCAGTTGCGGACAGGCGGTTTCTGTCATCTGGACGCTACAATGGTCACGCAAGGACTTGAAGCGTTAGACAAAAAAGATTTTGATCTGCTCATCATCGAAAATGTGGGCAACCTCGTGTGCCCTGCCGAATTCGATACAGGCGCGCACAAAAACGTGATGATTCTGAGTGTTCCCGAAGGAGACGACAAGCCGCTCAAATACCCGCTCATGTTCAGCATCTGCGATGTGCTGCTCGTCAACAAGATTGATTATCTGTCGCTGAGCGATTTTGATATGGCCGCCATGCGCAAAATAGTTTTGTCCTTGAATCCCAAAATTAAGATTATAGAAATCTCATGCAAAACAGGCGCGGGTATCAGCGACTGGGTTGACTGGCTGAAAAAAGAAGTTACGGCGTTTCGCAGCGCCTGAAAGGATAAAAGATGATGTCATACGAGTTGATGGTCTTAGTTGGAACTGCCGCGTTTATCGGCTTTGCTCACACGCTGTTTGGTCCTGATCACTATCTTCCTTTTATTGTCATGGGAAAAGCAAGACGCTGGCCTCTTTTCAAAACACTCTGGATCACATTTTTGTGCGGCGTCGGGCATGTGGGAAGCTCTGTTTTACTGGGTTTTGTAGGCATAGCTTTAGGAATCGCGGTAACAAAACTGGTTGATATCGAATCATTCCGCGGCAACCTCGCCGCGTGGGCGCTGATCGCATTCGGGATGGTTTATTTTGTCTGGGGGATGCGCAGAGCGTGGAAAAATAAGCCACACAAACATGTTCACGCCCATGTCGACGGTCAGTTTCATCTTCACACGCATCAGCATATCGAAGAGCATGCTCATGTTCACGAGAAAGAAAATTCAGGAAATATAACCCCCTGGGTGCTTTTTACCATTTTTGTGCTGGGGCCCTGCGAGCCGCTGATTCCCCTCCTCATGTATCCGGCGGCAAAAGAAAACTTAAGCGGCCTGCTTCTGGTGACGCTCACATTCAGCGCCGTCACGATTCTGACGATGATGAGTATTGTCTGGGCTTCGAGCTGGGGGCTTAACCGCCTTCCGATGAAAACGATGGAAAGATACACTCACGCGCTGGCCGGCGGTTCTATCTGTCTTTGCGGTTTGGCTATCCAGTTTCTGGGATTATAGATACGCCATTGTCATGCAGGCTTTGGCCGGCATCCAGTAATTATTTGAACTGGTTCCCCGCCGGGAAGACGACTGAAAATATGTTGTTATCAATGGTGAAAATTATTTTGAGACCGTTAATATCATTCCCGCCGCTGCCGATAAATGGCCATGGTGGAGTCGAAAATATTTTTTTCCGGAACAAACTCTTTGTCTTTTTCTTTACGATAAACTTTTATGGCTTCCACGGGGCACGTTACGGCGCAGACTCCGCAGCCGATACAGCGGTCTAAATCAACCCGGGCAATATCGTCAACGCAAATCGCATCCATGGGACAAAGCTCCGCGCACATTTCGCATCCTGTGCATTCATCATCACTCACTTTGGCGAAGAAATTGCTGTTTACCATTTCGGCGGGTTTGGCGCAGGCCTTGACCGCCCTGATGGGGCCACAACAGCAATCGCAGCACATGCACAGGGCATTAGTCTCCTGCGAGGCGCTTACCTGACAGACAAGGCCACTCTCTTTGCCTTTTTTGAAAATATCCAGAGCTTCTTCATTTGAAATGTAGCGCGCAAGGCCATTTTCCACAAAGTAATGCGAGCCGCTGCCAAAATGAAAGCATACTTCCATCGGGTGACTGCAAGGATTATTCCGAATCGCGGTAATCCGGCGGCACATACAATCGGATACCGCGATATATTTAGCATTGCGGATTGTTTCTTCTATGTTTTCATACGGCATAACCTGAGAGTTCGGGTCAACCGCTTCTCCGATGGGAATTGTCCTCAGGTCTCTGGTTGTTCCTTTGAGCCAGGTGGATTTATAAAGAAGCGGCTCAAACTCATCCCATTCTTTTAGCAGCTCCGGGGTCATGCGGTTCATCTGAAATTCAATAATGCCCACCAGAAATGCCGAGGCCATGTATTTGTAATTCCCTTCCCTGCCGCTGCGGAAAGCCAGCCCTTTTTTGGACATTTCATAGAGCTTTTTTTCCAGCTTACCGGGATCTTCTCCAATGCGCGCAGCGATATCCAGGGCTGTCTCCGGCTTCGGCTTTAGTTTCATATACATTTCCGCCTCGTCCGGCGAAAAAATATTTTTCAAAACTCTCAACTCAACCCCCGATTCCGTGTTCACGGGAAAACGTTGGGGCATCGTGTCTAAAAATTCAGCCAGGCGCTGATATACATCTTTCATAATTTTATGCTCTTTCTCCTTTACGATTAAAAACTTTTGATTTTGGATGAATCGTAAATAAGTTTTTTTACAACTTATCCAAAACTTGGTCTAAAACATTTTTAGATTTCCTGTTACCGCGGCAATAATGCACGGTCAATCATTTCCAAAGGCAGAACGAAAATATTCTTTTCCAATTGGTACTCTTTCTTGCCCGGATAGACAACCCATAATTTGGAAAGCTTCAGATCTTGCACGGCAATCTGCATGGAGCGGGTCAGGCGCGGCGCGTCCTCGTATTTAAATTCCACACCCCAATTCTTGCCTTTGTTCTGCCAAAAAAGGTCGAGCTCCGCGCCCGCATGGGTATTCCAGAAATAGAACTCCGAATCCTGTTTGCCCAGCGTTTGGCACACGCATTCCAAAGCAAACCCTTCCCATGAAGCACCGAGTTTCGGCCACGAATATAAATGTTTTACCGTTTGTATGGATGAAAGTGCATGGTATATACCGGCATCACGCAAATAAAACTTAGGGCGTTTCACCAGTCTTTTGCCGATATTTACATACCACGGCTGGAGAATGCGAATCATAAACGTGCCTTCCAGTATATCGCAGTACTTGCGCACGGTCATATCCGAAACGCCAAAAGAACGCCCTAGTTCGGCATAGTTGAGAATCTGTCCGTGATAATGACTTAACATCGTCCAGAACTGCCGCAGCGTCCGCGCCGGAATGCTGATACCGAGCTGCGGAATATCACGTTCCAGAAAAGTTGTGATGTATTGAGCGCGCCAGATGAAACTGTTCTTATCCGACGCGGCCAGAAAAGACCGGGGCAATCCGCCGCGCAGCCACAACTTTTTTGTCTTTGCCTGCTCGATATCCGCCAGGCGGAAACCGCTAAGATAGTGATAACCAATCCGCCCGGCCAGTGTTTCCGAACTCTGTCGGATTAAATCCCGGGAAGCGCTGCCGAGAATAAGAAATTTTTTCTTTTTGTTCTGGTCCACCAGATAACGCAGAAGCGGAAACAAATCCGGCCTGCGCTGAATTTCGTCTATAACAATCAGACCCGTCAGGTTTTCAAGCGCAAGCTGCGGCTGGTCCAGAAGCGCGGCATCCTGCGGATTTTCCAAATCGAAGTAATGAGTGGCTTTCAGCGACAGGACGAGCGTTGTTTTACCGCATTGCCTTGGGCCCAAAATTGCCACGACAGGGAAAATCGTCATCAATTTGTTCAAAGCGTCACAATCTATACGCCTATCAACAATTTTCATGGCTTTACCTTATCAGATCATCATTGAAAAATCAAACGCTTTATATGATATTTCAATGATACTTTAATGGAGATTTACGCCAGACCGGATGCTGTCCCCTCATCAAACAGAGGTTCTTTTTATTACCTCTTCCACAATTTTCGGAATGATGGTGCCGGTTTTGCCCTGTATCATAAAATCGGATATGCCCTCCTCGGTAAGCGGCGTGGGCTCGGCATTGATTTCAATGATAATTGTTTTCTGCTTTGAAGGATATTGTTTGGCTATCCGCGGCAGCATGGCAAAGGGATAAACCACCGCCGAAGTGCCGCAAATGAGCATTACATCGCATTTGCCCACCTGCGCCTGGCTTTCGGTGGAAACATCCGGGGGAATGGCCTCGTGAAAATGGACGACATCGGATTTGAGCACACCATTGCACTTTTTGCAGTAAGGCGGCAGGCGGTCTTCGGCCAGCAACTGCTCAAGCGCGTATTCAGCAGGATTATAGCGCGCATCGCAGGAAAAACAGCGCAGTAAAGAAATGTTGCCGTGATAATCCAGAACACTTTTGTTGCCAGCTTTTTGGTGCAGGTTGTCGATATTCTGGGTGACGATGCATTTCAGGAGCGACATCTTTTCCAGCTCGGCCAGGGCAAAATGCCCGGGATTGGGCTTTGCTTTGGTCAGCTCATGAATCCAAGATGTGCCCGTCATGCGCTCTATCCAGTATTGTTTGGGATTTTGCTGAAATTTAAAATAGCTCTGATAGGCCTGCCTTTCGGCTTCGGGATTTTTTGTCCAGATGCCGTTGGGGCCGCGGAAATCGGCAATGCCCGATTCGGTGGACATGCCCGCGCCCGTCAGCGCGACGGCGTGCTTGCTTTTGATTATCAGTTCGGCTGTTTTGGAGATTAGCTCATCCAGGCTCTGCTTATTTACCATTGTAAATACTTCTTCTGGCGCTTGCGTTTTGGTTCTTTATATCCTGGCTTGATATAAAACTGTCCGCAATCTTCTAAATCACATTGCCACCCGGATATTTTCTCCGTTAAAGGAGATTCAATATTGTTCATTAAACAAGCGGCGCAAAAATAACGACCGGATTCTTTAGATTTATAGATTCCGAATTTTTTAACAAATTCGTATTTCTCCTGTAAAATCTCAGCGGCAGTTTTCTCTTTAGGCGCGGGCGGTTCTTCCTCAACAACTTCGGGCTTCTCTGTCAATTCTTCAGCGGAAGATACTTCCTGGGGCTCAGGCTTTGTCTCATCAATAAACTCCGGCGGCTTATCCTGCAATTTTTCAACAGAAGATACTTCTTGAGGCGTGGACGGTTTCTCATCAATAACCTCGGACTTAGCCTGCAAATTTTCGCTGGAAGCTTTTTCTTCTTGAGGTGCGGTCTTCGCGTCCTTAATAAATATGAATTTATCCGCTAATTTTTCAGCAGAAATTTTTTCTTTGGGCGAGGAAAGCTTTTCCTCCGGAAATTTAGCTATTTTCTGCAATTTCTTATCAGAAAATACTTCTTGCGACGCGGACTCGTTCTCATCAACATTTTCCGGTTCATCCCGCAATATTTCAACAGCAGCTTTTTCCGGGGGCACGGGATGCTTTATCTCTAATGAAGAATACTTTTTTTCAAGCGCAATAATCTGCTTTTTCAAGTCAGAGATTTCAGACGCCCTTGCCGCGTTTTCATCATGGATTGCCAGCATCGATGTCTGAATCTTTTGTATAATATTATTGAGCTGTGTAAGAAGATCAACAATATCTTTAATGGCACGCATATCTTTTCTCCTGCTAAGGAGATTATATTATGTTTTTTAGGATAAAAAAATGCAAGCGGAATGTTGGGCGTCTAAATATCTAATGCCCGGCTTGAGAAGATATAGACAAAAGAAACTCAACAGCATCATCACTATATAGGCAAAGCCAGGAAACGAAAGGGGTCAGGCTTGAATTATTATTTTTCAAGCCCAGCCCCTTTGTTTATTTATCTATCGCCTCTGGCTCTGGCTTCGATGGCGCTGATATCTTGAATACGTATCAAAGCATCGTAATAATCCCTGCCGCCGGCAAGCTTTTCCAGATGGAGAAGATGAGTTCCTACCGCCTCAACATTTCCCTGCAGGGTTTTTCCGGAATTCAGATGAACAACAACTTCTCTACCCTTATATTTCAATAAATTATCTTGAATTGTACGATTAACTTCAAATTTTGCTTTGGGCTGGAAACCATGCCCCGGCCTGGGCGGCTGAGCGTTAGCCGAAGATATTATAAATATTACCGTAAATAAAAACGCTGCCACTGCTCCCGCCGATAACATTAATTTTGCTTTTTTCATATTAGTCTCCTTTTTGTTTTTTATTGATGAATTTTTACCCGGTGCCAGCCGGGCACGCGCGTTCCCCTCAGAAAATGAAAATTTACATTTTTTAATAATATTTACCCGCGATATATTCGCTCAACTGGTTGATAAGGAAGTTCTTATCGGAAATA
Organism: uncultured delta proteobacterium; assembly: GCA_963813455.1. Classification (GTDB taxonomy): domain Bacteria; phylum Desulfobacterota; class Syntrophia; order Syntrophales; family Smithellaceae; genus UBA4810. The sequence goes on along the minus strand of CAWEZF010000006.1, from coordinate 8,771 downwards.
ATTGATTTTACCACATCGCCGATGGATATAATGCCGACAAATTTATCCTTTTCAAAAACAGGCAGATGCCGCACGTGCTTTCCTGTCATCAGAACCATCACTTCTTCCACTTTCGCGTCAGGCTTGACGGAAAACAAAGTGGTGGACATTACTTCTTTTACCGAAGTTTCTTTGGATGTTTTCCCCTGAAGAATAATTTTTCGGGCGTAATCTCTTTCGGACATAATGCCAACGACTTTAGAGTTTTCCATCACCACCAGAGCGCCGATCTCCTTTTCACTCATCATCTGCAGGGCTTCAAAAACTGTTGCCGAAGGTGAGATGGAATAAACCTTACCGCCCTTGCCTTCCAGTATATCTTTGACACAAATCATATAAACTGCCTCCTGTCTGTTCTTACTCTTTAATTTGTAAAACTTGTTTTAATCTTAGTGAAAGAGCCATAAATAATATCTACCGCTTCCATATACCCGATTATTCTTTATGGCAAATAGTTAATTTTATGCCGCTATCTTCAATTTAACTTTCGTACCGGCCTTCGTTACAATTGTAACCAGCATTTACAAGCTGAACTTTTCCCATTTGCCGGTAATCAAATCAGAAAGACGCGACTGGCGGGGAATTGCATTTAAACCCGGTGGATGCAAAGGCCGGCAGTTGGAAATGAAGAGGGGAAAATAGCTGTGCCCCTGCGTAACAGGGGCACAGATTGAGTTTTATTTATTTTATCTTCGCTCGCAAAAGCGTCTTGCGTCGATAGGCAAATCCACCCGCGCCCAGCAGCATAAAAATCAGCAAGATATAAGGAGCATGATTCAGAGCCCAGGCCATGCCGATTAGGGGATAAAGAACAACTCTGACCATCTGCTGCGCCAGGGGATTTTGTTCAATCCACTGGCTTGCCGCAGGGCTATGGGCGTAGTACCAGGAGACAAACGCCCGTCCCGGAGTGTTGGTCAGCAGAAAACGGTCGCGGAATTCGCGCAGAACCATAACCTGCCCGGCCAGAGGCGAACCGAACGCCGCGGTGGCGATAAAGCATCCTCCCCCACCGCCACCGCCTCCTCCTCCGCCGCCATCACCAGTATCTTCAAGAGTGAAAACCTGCGCGCCGTAAAAGGGATTGGCTGTTCCAATATAGAGCAAATCGTCCGTGGGCAGGAGAATCCGGCCGCCGTAATTGAACTGATCGCCAAAGCCATCGCGGGTAACAGGGTCCCAGTTGTTACCATCTGAAGTTACATAAAGATCAAACCCGGCGGGATTATCATTGAATGTGCCGAGACCATCAAGCATGGATTGTACATTCTCCCAGGCGGCATCATCTCCCGGCTCGATCATACCGATATCTTCCAGGTTCTCGCGGGTCATGTATTTGAGGAAAACCCGTATGTCAAAGGTTGAAGCATAGAGCTTGCCCTTATATTCGGTCATCCACCAGAGATACTGGTTCAAGGAATAATTAGCATCTCGGATCGCGGGATCGGGATACATGAGTTGAAGGAAATTGGGATTGAAGAAACCCGCCCCGTAGTTCCCGGCGCGTGAAGAAAAAATGGTGCTTTGGGTGCTTCCCGTTGTATCGCCAATCACCATGGTACCAACATCGTTGGTATCAAAACGATAGATTTGCGGAGGAATACGGTTTTGCAAAACCAAACCCAGATTCCCCGTGGCAATAAGCGAGGGAAAGGTCATGAGCGTTCCCACATAGAGATGATTGCCGAAAGAGGCAAGACAAAAGGTGCTATTGAAGCGATTGCCCATTCCTTTCGGATATGGAGCATTGGTGAATAGGGTTGTGTCAGCGACAATCGGCGTCCAGACCCATCTATCAGAATCATACCTCCCTTTGAAAAGCCAGGCACCACCATTGCCCTCTACCTGCTCCCCCGCCGGGTCGACATCCTCCATCATGGTAGCGTAGAGATAACCGTTAAAGCTGGTGAACTGCCAAAGCATCGCTCTCTTGCCACTGGCAATGACCCCACCGAAATCGGCATCCGTGGCTATCGGTGTCCAGTCTGCCGTTGCTTCAGGATTGGCGGCTTCATACACATTGTTATTCGCCCCGATGTAAAGTTTGCCTTCATGAACGGCAATGGGACGCAGACTGGTGGTTGCTGATGTAACGCGAAAAACTTCCTTGATAGGTTGCGAGGAATCCTCAGATATCTTCAACACGCGTGACGTTCTGGTTACACCGGAATCCGTAACTACATAAAGAGCGGTTTCTCCCGCGCTATCCGTAAAAACTTGCATACCGCGATAGCCAAGTTCCAGCGGAACTTGTTGTCCCTGCACTAGTACGGTTGGCGCCGTATAGACCAATTCCCACTCACCTGCCCCATCCAGCTTGAGACGAAAAATGCGCGGCTTCAGATCAACGTCACCCGCGGTTTCATACGTGCCAATATCCGCACCGAAGAAGCTTTCCATGCGGCTTTTTACAGTGGCAAAATCCGCTTCGGGATCCAGCGCACGAAAAAATAGAGCCATAACCAGATAGGCCACATCCCGATTGCTCCCTACATAGAGATAATCGCCGTCGGCATGATGCAGAATGTCCATACACCAGGAGTAGCTGTTATGCCGGTCACCGGTCCGGCGGCGGGTATAAGCCCTTGTCGCCAATCTTTGTACTGGTGAAAGCTGCATACGCCAAGACTGCACAAAGACATATGATAGCTACAAAAACAATTGCCGTTATAACGGCTTTTCTTGTGAAGACTTTAGCCATTACACACCTCCTTAAAACATAAATGACGGGTTATTAAAGGATTCGAACTATCAGGGAAACCAACTGCAAAGACATTGCCCATTAACTTTGTACCAAAAAAGCTCTTTAGCCGTTACCGGCCAGTAAATGATGAACCACTTATGAGCCAGAATTGTCTAAACCATACTGCCAACTGACGTAAACGAAGTATAGAGGTCAAACATATAACTGTCAAGAAAAAATAAATATTTTCAAAACAGACAAAAATCAAATACCCCGCGATGCTCTTTGTAATGTAATTATTCCAAGGAGTTACTTTTTTATTTTTTCCAGCATGTCGCCCATCATTTTGTGAACAAGATTAATGGCCTTAAGCGGACGAATCATTACTTTGAAATCAATGATTCTGCCGTCTTCGCCCCAGGTAATCATATCCACTCCGTTGATGGTAATGCCGTCAATCACGGTGTGAAATTCCAAAACAGCGTTGTTGCCGGAAACAACTTCACGCAGGTATTTGAACGTGTCGTTATTGAGAACATGCATAGCCGCGATAAGATATAGTTTGGTGACGGGCTTTCCCGTCTGCGGTGTATGCACCACGGGAGAATGAAAAACAACGTTTTCTGCCAGGATTTTGTCCAGCCCTGCCGCGTCTTTTTCTTTAATCAGCTTGTGCCATTCTTTCATTGTATCTTTAATCATATAAAATCCTTCAAAATATAATGAGTTAACCTTCCTGCCCGGGAATAATAATCCGCGAGGCCTCCTGCCTCTGCATTTCCTTGGCCTCTTCAATCATGTCTTTAACGGCTTTATCAATGGCCTCGGGCAGTTTGTCCAGAGCGTCGCTGAGCGTCTTTGCGCCTTCAATAACACACTGAATAGGAATAGGCCCTTTAGGTGACATAAGCTGGGTCATGCCGGTAAAAATGCGCTCTCTGCTTTCATCAGGTGAACCGTCGATTTTGATCGGCGTAAGACAGCGGATGGTGGCAAAAGTCATATCGGTAAAATTTTCTTCTTTATAAAGATTATCTTTATTTACTTTGACTTCAGTTATTTTGGTTCCTTCGGCTCCATTCATGGGTTGTCTCCTTTTTCTACGGGGTTATCGCCGAAAAATTACGAGAAGCGCAAATCCAACAACCCATATTTTCCGGATAAATATGTGACTACACCGAAAACACGGCAGGGTCAAATTAATTTAGACTGAAGGCCGAAGGCCGAAAGCTGAAGGCTAAAGGGTAAGGACTGGAGACTGAAGATAGAGCCGCGATGGATGAAGACATGGCATAGCCTCATCCACCGGGCAGTAATAAGAAACTAGAAAGTCGCAATGGCGTTGATAAACCATCCGTGGCTGCGATACGATAAATCTGTGAGATTGTCGGAAAAGTCAGTAAAGTTGTACCCCACTCCCATTTTAAAGTTTTTGTTTATATGGCGGTAAACTCCCACCAGGAAACCCATCCTTTCATCATCCGCCTGATAAACTTTCAGGCGACGTGCTTCAATAAGGGCGTCCCATTCCCGAACAAGACGCAGATCAGCGCGCAGAACAATCAGATCCGCCGTGCTCGAATACCAGTCGCCGGCAACCTTGGTCTCTCTGACTTCACCCACACGCAGGCCGTATTTCGCGCCTACGGAAAGCCATGGGAAAAGATCATAAATCGCATCGACGGAAAAAACATGGCTGCGCTGGGCATAATCGGCAATAATACCTGAAGAGGTAAGTTGCGCCGGCGAAGGCACATTTTCAAAATAGGTATATTTAAAGAGCATGTTCAGGCGGTCGTGTGTGACGGGACGCAGTGCGGCTCCGGTAACAAGTTCGATATAATTGCCGTCATAAAACGAACCCTGCGAAGAATAACTGTGGGAAAAATTAAATTTACCCAGCAGCCTCCATGACGGATTTACCTGATAACCTATCGAATTTCTCATCAGCCACGTATCGCGATCTTCGATAGTTCCGGTTTCGTGCCGGTATTCCAGCGCACTTGCGTATTTAAGATTTTTATATTTATAGGCAACGGAAATCCCGCCGGCGTAGCGATCCATGTCTCCGGAAACTTCATCGCTCACCGTTCCGATTTCCCCTTTAATACCGTAAGTCCAGCGATCATTCGGCGCCAGATCCAGACCAAACGCCTGCACCAGACTGTTTGGCCCCGCGCCGTCTACCCAGCGCGATTCAGAATAAATCCGCGCCTGATCGGACATTTTGTAATCGGTGCCGAATACAAGCGTGCCAATCCGGCCGCGATAAGCCAGATCCGGGCGGTCTGTTTCATTGGTGTAGGTCATATACGCGTTGCTGCGATCGTCTATCCGATAATTACCGATTAATTTACCGCCCAGGCCATCGTTTCCCGTGGAAACTTCGCCGCCGATTTTAAAACGCGGCGTTACCTGCCAGTCTCCCCCGACACCGACACGATCATTTTCGGGGCGCTCACCGGAATGTGTTATTGTTTTTTGGCCGAACAAATAAATCCCCCAGGGCTCGTAAACAAGCAGCGGGCGGGGTGCTCGATTTTTGATCTTCTCCTGCCGCTTGATCCGCTGTTTTGGCCGCTGCCGCAGAAGTTTCTTCTTTTTCAGCTTTGGGCTGTACTTTTGCCACCGGGCGGTAATCCACGCGCGCAATCGCGTCGGTGCGGTCGCCGTCTTCAGAAAGAGTCGGGCTGGCATTGGGCACGGTCACCTTCCGGTCATCGGCGCGGATGCCCGCGGATACCTTTACGGAATCGGTAACCTGATAGCCCACCGAACCTTCCACCGCCTGAAATCTCTGACTGTCGGCGTCACGGTAATCGGCTTTCACATCAACTGTTGTTTTATCGCCAATCGGCAGATGCGCGGCGGCGCCTACCTGCTCCACCTCTTCACCGGCCAGCGTTACCTGTCCGGGGCCGGAAAATCCACGTTCTCTTTTCTGCCAGTAAGAAGATATTTTGCCTTTTTTGCCTTCAATAACTTCACTCAAATCCAGCGCGCCTTCAACACGCCAGGCATTGGCGCTGTCTGCCTCAGAACCAACCAGGGTTCCAAAGCCAAAACCACCGGTAATGGAAGTCATCGTGCCGACACCCGCGCCGCGGGAATGAGCGTATTCAGCTTTGATAAATGTTCCCGGCCGGTAACGGAGAATGAAATCGATACCCTCCAATCGCTGCAGGGATTGATCATCGCCCTGACGATAGCCGGTTACACCAAGGCGAATATAATCGCTTAACCAGTAAGTCGCCCGGAGACCTCCAGCCCAGTCGCCTATCTCTGTTAATCCGGGCACATATTCGTAGGTGATAATCAAATAAACCGGATGCCCGTTCAATACGGCGGTTTGCACCAGGCCGGTTCCATCCGCCACTGAGGGAAGCGGACTGCGCAGAATCACCCGCCCCTGTATATAATTTATTTCATAATCCTGCGCGGGAGCAAGCTCGCGGCGCTCCAGAACCATCATGGAGTCCTTGTCTCTTATTTCCATCCAGACTCGTTCCGATCCCTGCGTAACATCCATGTGGCGCAGATAATAAAGCGAACCGCCCGTGCCTCTGAATTCCTCGCGGGAGCCGAGCGTTCCCGGCTCGGCGGCAAAAACGTTGACAAATAATTTGCGCTCGCCGTATTTTGTGACGGCGTCCGGCACAAATAAAAGGTTCGCGCCGTAAAGGCCGCGGCTGTACTGCGTCAGTTCCGTGCCCGTCCACTGCGTCTGGAAATTACCCCACATGATGTGAGAATTGCCTCTTTCCAGTTTGACATAAAATTTTCCCTGCGTGGGCGCGTCATCCACAATCGTGCTGTCGTCGCCGTAAACAGGATAATACATATCCGGATCGATGCGGCGCAAAAGATAGCTGGGGTCTTTGGAATCGAAATTGCTGAAAAGATCCTTCAGCGGCCGCTCGCGCGTATCGGCGCTGGCGGTGAGCAGATATTCTCCCTTTATTTTTCCCTTAAGATAAAATGCGCCGCGGCCATCGATATATGTCTTGTTGTCGTAATAATCGCTATCATCCGTGGTGACCAATTTGGCGGGTCCAGAAGTAGAATTTCTGCCCAAAGTCAGATCAGCGATAGCGATATAAAACCAGTCATTATCCGGAATTGAAACATTGCGGCGGTAAACCATGCCGCGGCCGTCTTTATCAGTAACCGCGACATCGATGGAATGAGGCCCGGAGGGCATTATCTGCCGCATGGCAAATTTGCCGTTTTTATCCACCGGAACCTGCAGACCCAGCGCCGTAACTTTCTGTCCTTCTTTGATCTTTGCGCCGTCGATAGTGATGTTGCCGCCCTTAACGGGAATATTGGCCATCACCCTGCTGTTTTCACCGTAACCGATTAATTTTTCCCTTTCGGGGCTTTCCTCATCCTTTTGCGCTTTACGCGATACCAGTAAAGTGAGTTCTTTGGCGGCAGTTTCGTCAAAACGTTCTTTCTCATCATAAACACGCAGCAGGAAGTAAACTTTTTCCGGAGCGTCGGCGGGAACTTTCCATAATGCCGCTTCGTTGATTTTCACCGGCACAACGGCGTAAGGTTTCTGCTGCGATGTTTTCCCTTTTTCAAAAATGCGCACTTCCGCTTTTTTTATCCAGAAAGCATAGTTGGAATAAGTATAAAAAGGCACGGGCACGCTACGCAGTGCGCCGTTAGGCGTTGTCCAGATATTGAGCGCCGGAGCAATCGCCAGGGGATCATAGTGAATACGGATATCCGCCCGCTCCAGCGCCACATCAGCACAGCGCTGACGATCTGCTTCAGTTACGCCTTTCCTTAAATCCAGCGGCGCGCCATCCACGGTAATGTTAAAAGGAACATTTGGATCAAGATCACTTTCACCACAAACAGATTGTCCCTGCCTTAGCTGTTCAGAACATCCTTAGGCTCATCATACCAGATGAGGATTTCCACACGCCGGTTCGCGGCCATTCCTTCCGGAGTATCGTTATCGGCGACGGGACTTTTCTGGCCTTTTCCGATAACGGCAATCTGCGATGATTCGAGATTCAGCTTTTTCTTAAAATAAGCGGCCACCGCCAGGGCGCGCGCTTCGGAAAGCACTTGATTATCCGCAAATTTACTTTGCAACCTTTTGCTGATCGGCTGATTATCGGTGTGACCGGCGATTTCTATCTTTATGTTCTGTTTGCCCTTAAGTTTATCGGCAAGTTCGTCAAGACGGGCTTGCGCGACAGGAGCCATCAGAGCGCTGCCGGACGCGAAAAGAGGAGCGCGTTTTTCATCACGCATGACCGATTTGATCCGTGCCGAGCCGGCGGGCATTTTGCCTGCCGCATCGCGCATGACCTGAACATCGCTTCCCGAAAGTCCCGATGCCTCAATCAGAACTTTCATGTCTTGTTCGGAACTGCAAGGATTAGATTGTTCCACCGTCGAACAGCGGTCCACTATTCTGCCGCGGATTTCCGCGGAGGTGGAACTGCCCGGTATGGAAAAAACAAATAAAATCACCACAGTGGTTGTCAGAAATCGTGAACGCAGTATTTTCATTGTTTGGCCTCCACGATTTCTTCTTCAAAAATAAGCGGCGGGCAGTTTTTGCCCTTCTTCCAAATTGCCGTCAGCGTTTCGCGCATTGCTTTAATACGCTTCTTAACCAGGCTTTTGGAATCCGCGTTCATGCGATAGGCCAGACGCACAACCGTGGGGCTTTCGCGCAGTGTCTTTTCCAGCGCCTGCATTTTTTCCTGCCACTCGCTGCGCAGATTTTCACTATCAGGCTCGAAAGCCGCATCAGTTACATCGATGCGCACCACGCGATGGATGGCGGCGCCAAAATTCATCTTAATCATTTTGCCGCGGGTCGCACGAACAGTATAAGGATTTTCCGTCGTCATGCGGAAACCGGAAGGAAGTGTCCGCTCATCAACCTTCATTATAAAATTGGAACCGCGGTCGGCTTGCGGCACAAGAGCGCAGGGAATATGGAATCTTCCTTCGGCGTCGGTGGTAACGATAAGCCCGCGCGCCGTGGCCAGCCGTACATTGGCAATTCCCGGTTCTCCTT
>CAWEZF010000005.1:0-33062 GCA_963813455.1 uncultured delta proteobacterium | reverse complement strand
AGCGCCTAAATCCTGAGTGCCCTCCGCTGTTTCTTTGCTTATCGTGTTCAGGTTATCCACGGTCACATTTAATTTTTCCAGTTTGCCGGCAACATCCTTGAGGATCGCGTTAATCTGCGGCAGGGTTCCTTCTTTGCCGAATACCTGCTCATCGGCTTTCGAAGCCATGCTGTCAATTTTCCTGCTGAGGCGTTCAATGGTTTCCAAAAGCGGCTGGACTTTTTCAATGGCGTCATTGATATCGTTAACGACAAACACTTCGGCAACTTTACTTTCCGGCATCGGCAGACTTTCCAGATTATTCGTGTTGACGACGATGCGCGCCGCGCCGATCAGCGGCCGATAAAGAACAAAAAAGCTGTCTTCTTTAATCCATTTAACATGCTTATCGGAAACCATGATTTTAATCAGGACAACGCCTCTGTCGTCCAACTCCAGAGAGTGGACCCTGCCGATATCAAAACCGGAAAAAACAACCGGCATGCCGACGGCAAAACCGTCGCCGGAGCGGGAGGAAAGAGTATAAGTATGGCTGGTGCTGAAAAGCCCTTTTTCCACAGCCAAAAAAAGCAAAGCCAGCACAACAAGCGCTGCCGCGCAGATGACAAAAATACCAACTTTATATTCACGGCTCATCGGCATAGGGCACCATATTTTTGTTCCATCCAGTCGTAATCATAAATGTGACAACTGGAATATAAATCATCTATCGTCTTCAGCGCCTGCAATATTGGGTCAATGTTTTTCAGCTGGGGAATCATGTTAAACGGACTGTTAATCAATATGGCGGCGTTTTGCACCATCGCCGAGCGAAGCAGCTTCACGAAAAATCTTTCTTTATCGCCGAGCGCCAGGTTGCGCTTATCGGCAACGCCCTCCAATCCCAGGCGTTTCAGCAAATCAAGAACTAGCTTTCTGGACGCTTGAGCGGACATGTTTTCATGGTACTGTTTAATTAAGGCGATATTGAGCCAGGCTTCCTGATTGGAAATCAGAGGAATATCCTCGCAGACGGGCGCGGCATTGCGCGGGTTGACGCGCAGAAACTTTTGCACGGCCCTGGACAGTTTTTCTTCCGTATCAAAAAATGTCACATTAATTTTGTTAGTAATGACAGCACCTCGATAATAAGAATTGCCGCAAAAACACTAACCATGCCGCGGGACACAACAATGGGGATGCTGGTAAGCTCATGGGTCGCCCGCAGGCCAAAATAAATAGGAATAAACGTAATAAAAAATCCGAACACCGCGCACTTAACAAGCGCAATAACTATATCAGAAAAATTTGTGGAATTTAACAGAATATTTACGTAAACATCCGCGCTGATCCCGAAGATCACCCGTGAAAACAAAATGCCGCTGCCCATTAAAACAATGGAAAACAGGAAACTCAAAAGCACTACGGATATAACGCCGTTCACAACTCTGGGCGCTAAAAGATAATTTATTACATCTATACGAAACGTTTCTAACGTTTTAATCTCCTGGTTGACTTTCATCGCGGCCATCTCGGTATTAATGGCGGCCCCGGAGCGCAAAGTAATCAACAAAACGGTGAATAAAGGCGAAAGCTCCGTAACGATCAGCCCCATCAAAACATTGCCGAAAAGATCAGTAAGCCCCAGATTTTTAAGAAGCTGAAAAACAATACCGATCAGCACAGAGCCAAAGAAAACGGATACGGCTAGAAAGGCCGGCAGTATTTGGATAGAGGTAAAATATATTTGATTAACCAGCACCGTGCGCGTGGCGCTATTGTAAGTGCCGGGCATAAATAAACGGTAGAAAACTGACGCCGCGAAAGAAAGCATCTGCGCGAATGATTTTGCCTTTTGAAGAGCGATGCTCCCTATGGTTTCTATAAAACTCATCAGCCTCTTTTTAGCGTTAAAAGATGCCCGATATTAGCACATGATCGCGCTTACTTCAAATAGCCGAACCCCGATTTCCATTGACAAACATACGGCAATCGTTATATTCATCCACAAAATTAAGCAACAAGCAGTTTAACTACTGCTCAATAATATCGGAGGATTATATGAAAAGTCAAAATCGCAAAACATTTTTTATGTTTTTACTGGCGTTTCTAATCGCCTTTTTTATCGTATCCCTTGTGGAAGTTTTACGTTCTTCCTTTATGCCTTCCGCTATACCGGATATCCCCAAAGCTTCAGCTACTTCGCCTTTCACCGCTTCATCCGAGATCGGTAAAGCCCCTCTTTCCTTCTCTGATTTAGCCGAACGCGTTAAACCGGCGGTAGTAAACATCAGCACCACAAAAACGACTAAAGGCTTTGGTGCTCCTTTCGGACGTTCGCCTTTCGGCGATGATTTTTTTGACCGCTTTTTCGGCGATATCCCTCAGCGCGAATTTAAGCAGCGCAGCCTTGGCTCGGGCTTCATAATCAGCAACGACGGTTACATCTTCACCAATAATCACGTGGTGGAAAAGGCGGATAAAATCCTGGTTAAAGTATCCGATGACCGTGAATACGAAGCAAAAGTTATAGGAACGGATCCTAAAACGGATATTGCCCTGATCAAAATCAAACCAAGAAACAGTTTACCGGTGGCGGATATCGGCGATTCCGAGCAGGTTAAAGTCGGTGAATGGGTTATTGCCATCGGCAATCCCTTCGGCCTGGAAGCGACCGTCACGGCGGGAATTGTCAGCGCGAAAGGACGCGTTATTGGAGCGGGGCCTTACGATAACTTTATTCAAACCGACGCGTCGATTAATCCCGGCAACAGCGGCGGCCCATTGTTCAATATGGATGGAAAAGTCATCGGCATTAACACGGCGATAGTAGCGCAGGGGCAGGGAATTGGTTTTGCTATTCCCATTAACATGGCCAAATCAGTTTTAAGCGATTTAAAAACCAAAGGCAAGGTAACCCGCGGCTGGCTGGGAATCTCGGTTCAGGATATCACTGAAGATATCGCCAAAAATATGAACCTGACGGAGCGTTCCGGGGCATTGGTTTCGGATGTCTTCAAGGGCGATCCCGCGGATAAAGCCGGCATAAAAGTGGGTGATATAATAACTGAAATCAACGGCAAAAAAATAAAAAATACGCATGATTTACTGCTGACCATCGCCGGGGTACAGGTAGGAGAAAGGGCTTCCATCAAAGTATTGCGCGACGGTAAAGAAATGACTTTCCGTATTATTGTCGCGGAACGCAAAGACACAGCGGAGTTAGCATCATCAAAAGATGCTAAAGGACATTTTGGTATTGTCGCGCAGGAGATTACTCCGGAAATGGCGCGGCAGCTTGGTATCAGTCAAACTGCCGGCGTGATTATCACCAATGTGGCACCCGGCTCTCCGGCAGACGATGTCGGCATTCAGCCCCAGGATATTATTGTGCAGGTAAATAGAGTGAAAATAAGTTCGCTCAAAGATTATGATCGGGAAATTGCCAAGGCGGTCAAAAATAAAAACGTCATGCTCTTAATCAGGCGCGGCAACTCTAACTTCTTTGTCACTATGCGCACTGAATAAAAAGCATTTGTCACCCGATGAAAATAAAAAAGGCAGGCCGCAGCGCCTGCCTTTTTTATTGTGGACAAATTCTTGAGGAGGATTTAATAAAGCAACATGAAGCTTTTCGATTACACCGGTGTCATCCACTTTCATTCTTCTTTTTCCTTTGATGGGCGCTCGCCGCTCGTAACAATTCTGCGGGCTGCAAATAAAAAGGGCTTAGATTTTTTAATGCTGACGGATCATGACCACCTGCGGGCCAGAGACGAAGGCTGGGAAAGATGGCACAAGAACACTTTGCTGATTGTCGGACAGGAAATCTCGCCGCGGTTTAATCATTATCTGGCCTTTAATACCACCGCTGCTATATTTTACCCCAAGGACGCGCCGAATATCCCGCCGCAAAAATACATTGACGAAGTCAACGCGCAGGGCGGATTCGGCCTGATCGCCCATCCCGACCACGAAGGGGCAAAAACGTTTCACGTGAAACATTATCCCTGGAACGATTGGACAGTCACCGGCTACAAAGGGATCAGCGTCTGGGACTTTATGACCGATTGGCAAAGCTCTCTGCAGGGCTATTTTAAAGGCCTTTTGTGTTTTCTTTTTCCGGCCTGGTTTCTCAGCGGGCCGAAGCCGGTCACTCTTTCCAGATGGGATAAGCTTAATCAAACACAAAAAATCATAGGTTTTGGCGAGCTGGATAATCACGCCACAATAAAAAAAATATTGGGAATGAACTTTGTCGCCTTTTCTTTCGAGCGCGCGTTTAAGTTCATCAGCACGCATGTTTTGACGGAAGAAAAACTTAGCGGGGACGCCACAAATGATAAAGAGACAATTCTTCAGGCGCTCTTGGCGGGCCGTGCGTATGTCGCCTTGGAATATTTCCGCAAAGCGCGCGGCTTCACTTTTTTTATTGAACAGGAAAATAAGGTTTATCAGATGGGCGATGAGTTTAAGCTGAGCAGCAAAGCGTTTTTAAAAGTTTCTTTGCCGGCTAACGCGCTTGTGCGTGTGATACGCAACGGCCTGCAGCTGCAAGAAGAAATGACATCCGGACTTTCCCGGCAAGTTTCCGAGCCGGGAGTTTATCGAGTGGAAGTTTATTTGAGATCCTGCGGCAAACTGCGTCCCTGGATTTTTTCCAACCCCATATTCATTCGCTAGACTATAAAGCGCTTTTTTGCCAAGCCAGTTTAACCTTTGAGCCACTGCGTGTACTGATACATTTTCGCCAGTGCCTTAACGGCGCGTTCCGGCGTAATGAAATTGACCCCTTTATATTTACATCCTTGCGCTTCCGTTACGGTGCGCGTTTTATTGTCATTGAGCAGATACACTCCGATGATCGGCTTGTTATACTTTTCCATCAGCCCGGCTGTTCTTTGAATAAACTGCGTTTCAAAAGTATCAAGATAAGTTAATGAGTCATCCATGAACTTCTGATCATATTTTTTATCCAAGGCAACTGTGGATTCCATAACCGCTTTAATCATTATCCTCCTGCCGATAATGCCCATATGGATTATTGCATCACATTCCGGCCACAGAAGCAGTTCTTCGAGAATTGTCATGTATATCTCCGGATTCATTTCTCCGACAATGTCTATCGGATTAGCATGGCTCCAAAAGGGGGGGAGTAATTTGTTGATATTGCCTATTACTTGTTCAGAAAGAAGCGGCACCTCCAAACCGTGTTCCATACATAAATCCGAGGCGACAACACCCCATCCGCCTCCTAAAGTCACAATACCCACCTTTTTGCCTTTCGGCAGAGGCAAGGAAGAAAATGACGCGGAAAGATCCAGCAGATCCATCGGGTTTTCGACCAGGATAATCCCCGCCTGCCTGCATGCCGCATTAAATACCTTAACATTGGAAGCCATGGCTCCTGTGTGGCTGGCTGCCGCGTGCGCTCCCGCCTCGGTGCGTCCACCCTTTAAGGCGATAATCGGTTTTTTTCTGCCGACGCGTTTCGCCGCTTCAAAAAAACGCCGGCCGTTTTTAATACTTTCTATGTACAGAACGACTGTCTGCGTCAGTTCGTCAACTTCAAACCCTTCCATAGCGTCTTCTATGGTAATCATCGCTTCGTTGCCGGAGCCGGCAAAAGCACGTATTCCTATTCCCTCTTTTTCGGCAAAGGCAAGAAGCTGTGTTCCCAAATTTCCCGACTGTGTAACCAGCATCGTGCCGCCTGGTTTCGGGCGCACATGCGTTCCCGTGCAGTAAAGCGAAACATAGGGATTGGATATGCCCATGGTGTTGGGGCCAAGAATTAAAATTCCGGCTTCCCTGGCCTGCCGGACTAATTCCTCTTCGAGCTTCTTCCCCTCCGGCCCCGTTTCGCCAAAACCGGAAGAAATTAAAAGAACGTTTTTTATCTTCTTTTGCTTGAATTCTGGAATTAATGCCAGGACATGATTGGCGGGAATGGTCACGACGGCAAGATCAATGGGCTCGGAAATTTCCGTCACGGATTTATAAACATGCCTGCCGATAATTTCACCGCCTTTGGGATTAACCATATAGATTTTCCCCTTATAATTTCCGACCAGCACATTGGAAAACATCAGCTGTCCCCATTTGCTGATATTGGCGGACGCGCCGACAAAAGCGATGGACTTAGGATAGAAAAGCCTTCCCATGTCTTTGGGAGATACGGGGATGTGGGTTATCGTCTTTTCGGGCGGATCGCCTAATACAATCAACGCGTCAACAGCACTGACGTTGCCTTCGGGGGTAACCAATAACGGGTTGATATCAATTTCTCTGATTTGTGATATCTCCATTCCTATTTTCGATAACGCCACCAATGTTTTAATCAGCGCGTTCGTGTCCGGTTTTTTTTCTCCGCGAAAAGCGTTTAATAACTTTTGCGCGTTCACTTGATTGAGCATTCTTTGTGCTTCGGCCTCGTTTAAAGGCGCCAAAGCAAAAACAATATCTTCTATCGCTTCGGTAAAAATTCCGCCCACGCCGAACATAACGGTGGGTCCGAATTGCTCGTCATGAAAAAGCCCCGCGACAAATTCTCTTTTCCCCGCAAGCATCGGCTGAACCAAAAAACCTTCCAGGTCTTTTCCCGCTTCTTTCTGGATAAAAAGCGCCGCTTTTTTTACATCTTCTTCGTTGAATAAATTTAATTTTACCAGGCCTCTTTCCGTTTTGTGTATAAGTTTCGCGCCTAAGCCTTTGAGCGCTACCGGATAACCGAATTGCTCCGCCGCGCTTTGAGCTTCTGTAGGCGTCGCGGCAATTTTTTCTTCGACCACCGGCACGCCGTATTTTTTTAAAACTTCTTTCGCTTCCGCTTCCGTCAGTGTTTTTCTGCCTTGTGCCTGCGCCTTCTTTATTATGTTCAACTTTTAACCTCCATCAAACAGCGTTCATCTTGTTTTGCTTAATAATATCAGGTATTTATCTTTGCGTGCCTCTGGTTTTTGTTCGTTTTCAATAAATTTTTTTGTTAATACCATAAATAACATCTTCGCCGTAAGTAATTTTTTAAACAATGTTATTTTTTATGAAATTATGAAAATATTATGTTAGAAACTTGCGTAATTTTTACTGAGGTAGATTCATTCAGGCTGCGTCCTTGTGATACGCGTTTTCCGGTAGAGAAGATTTTCTATGGGCTTTAAATATCGCTATCTCATGTTCGGCATTTTAGGCGTCGCGTACGTTTTGGTTTTTTTCATCGCCTCGCTCCCGCTCTTGTCGCCGTGAACATGTTGCGTAATCTGCAAACAAGCGGCGCGCTGATGGGTATTCTGGCCTCAACTTATTTTTATCCTTGCGCGTTGATGCAAATTCCAGCGTGGCTCTTAGCGGATTCCTGGGGTCCGCGCCACCCTCGCCTTAAGCATGGACCATACCGTGGGCATGGCAATTATCGCGCGCATCATTCCTGAACGAATTTCGCGGCGCTTTCACCCGCCACGTATCCTGTCGAAAAAGCCGCCTGAAGGTTATAGCCGCCGGTATCCGCGTCAATATCCATCGTCTCACCGCAAAAATAAAGCCCTGGGACAATGCGCGAAGACATTGTGCGCGGGTTAATTTCATCAAGCGAAACGCCTCCCGCGGTTACAATTGCTTTTTGCAGCGGCAGTGATGCTTTTATATTGAAGCGCAGAGCTTTTAGTGTTGCTGCTATTTTTTGCCGCTCGTACGCGGTGATCTGATGCGCCAGTTTTTCTTTGTCTATGCCTGTGAGGTCAATTACCGGCTCAATCATTTTGGACGGCAGATAATCTTTCATAACGCTGATTATTTTTTTCTTGCCGTGAGTGTCAAAATCTTTCTGCAAGCGTTTGTTTAATTGTTGGGCGCTCAGTACCGGCTTTAAATCTATTAAGACACAGGCTGGCCCTTCGCGCAGCGCGTCAACAACTGCCAGGCTCATCAATAAAATAATCGGGCCACCCAAACCAAAGTGGGTGAAAAGCATCTCTCCAAAACGGCTTTCAATAACCGGATCTTTTGCCTGTTTGGCCTCGCCGCGCCCATAATTAGTGTTGGGCACCAGCAACGGCTTGATATCTTCCGCCCTGCCCCGAAACGCCGTGGCGCGCACGTTGCGCAGACTTACTCCTTGCATTGATCGGGCAATGCTTTGCTCTTGAACAATAAGTGGCACAAGAGCGGGGCGCAGCTCCACAACAGAATGCTCCATCTGTGCAGCCAGCTTACAGCCGTCGCCGCTTGATCCGGTTTCCGGCCAGGAAGAACCGCCCGCGGCCAGAATCACGCAACGTGAAAAATAATTTTGTCCGGATGTTTTCACGCTGAAAATCCCTTTTTCATCTCGGGCCATTTTCTCAACGGCGGAACGTAAAATGATCCGGACATTATATTCGCTTAAGTATTTCTTAAAAACATCGACAACGTCACGAGCGTTATCGGAAAGAGGAAATATTCTGCCGCCACGCTCCGTTTTTGTCTTGAGGTTATAGCGCTCACAAAAAGCTATTAATTCAAGACGAAAAAAACGGTGAAAAGAGCTGTGTAGAAAACGACCGTTTAGCCCGTACATGCTGATGAACTTTTTCAAATCTGCGCTATTGGTAAGATTGCAGCGCGTTTTTCCGCTGACCAGAATTTTTTTACCGATGCCGTCGGTTTTTTCCAGCAGCAAAACACGCGCTCCGAGTTCGGCCGCCCGTCCCGCGGCCATCAGTCCGGAGGCTCCCCCGCCCACCACAATTACATCAGCGTCAATTTTTGTCTCCACCATGAAAACGGTCTACTCGAAATATTGCGCATAGTCAATCCGTCTAAAAGCCATGCTGGTCTTGTCATATCTTGAGGCTTGTGCTATTTTTTGAAAACTTCATCAAGGGGTTATTTTTTGGCTGTTCCCACAAATTTGATAACGCTGACTACCAGGATGATTCTGCAAATACGCCCGGCTGTTCATGATTCTCTGGGTGGCTGGAAAAAATTTGCCGAAAAGATTCCTGATAAGGAGCTGCGCGGTCAGGCGCTCGCGAGCATCCAGACAAAAGCTTTTCACTGCGAAGGCGGCGCCGTTTACGGTCTTCTGGCCGGCAAGCATTATAAAGAAGCGATTAAATTCATTGTCGCTTACCAGACGATCAGCGATTATCTCGACAATCTTTGCGACCGAAGCACGTCTTTGGATCCGGATGACTTTCGCGCGCTGCATGAAGCCATGCTGCACGCTTTGACGCCGGAGGCGCGAATTTCAGCCTATTACCGTTTCCGCAAAGAGCGGGATGACGGCGGTTACCTCGCCGCCCTGGTTACAACTTGTCAGGAGGTTTTGCGTAAATTGCCCGAATGCCGCCGCGCCGCGCCGCATCTTCATGAACTGGCCGGCTTGTATTGTGACTTGCAGGTAAATAAACACGTGCAAAGAGATCAGCGCCTCAGTCTGTTACAAAAATGGTTTAATACGAAAAAAACGGCCTTGCCGGAAAAAATGGCCTGGTATGAATTTGCCGCCTGTACTGGCTCAACTTTGGGAATTTTCTGCCTGGTCTCGTCTTTGTTCGAGCCTGGGGCATCGGAAAGGCATTTGCTGAATATTAAAAAAGCCTATTTCCCCTGGGTCCAGGGCTTGCATATTCTGCTGGATTATTTAATCGACCAGTCTGAAGATCACGCGGCGGATGATTTGAATTTCTGCTCTTTCTATCCCAACGATATCGTCCTGATTAACAGACTGACAAAATTTTATGTAAAAGCAATGCAGAGCGTTTCCGCTTTGCCTCATCATGATTTTCACCGCCTGATCAACCGCGGACTGTTAAGCATATATTTATCTGATGATAAGGTTTTTCAGCAAAAAACAGTGCGTCAAATCGCGCGCGCTCTTTTGCGCATCGGCGGCCTGCCCACAATGTTTTTGTATCTGCACTGCCGCATCTATCGCAAATTTTTTTAAGGGAAAATGTGCTGAATACTTTTTCAGGTAAGAGCGGCGATGAAGTATCCGTCCAGTTTCCTGCTGCCCCGCAGGTCTTTAACTATGATCTCGCACTGTATTCTTTGTTCACCATTTTCTGCGAACTTTTTGACTACTTTGCCGGTAACAATAATTGTTGCCCTGCTTTTTGTGTTTTCCGGATCATGCCAATCAATCGGCTCGGTCATGCTCAGAAAACGAGTGGCGAATTTTCTTAAGTTTTTGTTGTCAATCCAAGATCTGACCGCTTCACCCGCGATCCCCATAATCAGCATGCCGTGCGCGATGACACTATCCAGGCCTATGGCCCGGGCAAATGTTTCATCGTGATGCAGGGGATTAAAATCACCTGAGGCGCCGGCATAGCGCACAAAGTGAGTCCTGGTCAAAGGCCCGGCTGTGTATGCGGGCATGACATCCCCTATTTGCAGCCCATTAATTTCTCGCGGCATTTTCTTTTCCTATCTTTCTATCGACGTCGAGCGGACTTTACCTACAACTTCACCATGCTGGTTGGTGATTTCCGACTCCAGCACAACAACATTCACAAACCGGCCAATGCGATCTTTTTGGCCTCTCTGATATATTTCCGCAACTTTCATTTTCCAGGTAATGACATCGCCGGCGTAGATATTTCCCAAATATTCATATTCTTCTTCGCTGTGCAAAGTTTTGCTAATGTCGACACCAAGAGCTTCGACAATTTCCATTAATCCGCCGCCTGTCCAAAAAAAGAAGCTGGTCATAAAAGTCGGCGGCACCGGTATTCCTCTGTATCCGGCTTTTTTAGCCGCTTCTTCATCAAAATAAATTGGATCTATTTCCCCCACCTTTTCTTTAAGGGCGACGGCGGCGGCAAACTCGACAATCTTTGCCTTTTCGATAACCATTGTGTGGACGGGAAATTCAAAACCCTTTTTTGCAATATCAACCATACTAACCCTTTTGACGAAATTAATTTTTCATATCATATTATAAGAAGATTGCCACACATTAATTCAATATAATGTTGACGCCCTGACAAATTTATAAATCATATAATGTTTCATCAATATGCGGTTTGTTCCTTGCCCTTTTCTTTGCGGTCTGTCTATCTGTAAGTGGTACTTCCTGCATTAATGTGTCGCCCATTTCTGCTTCCACTTTTTCCGGATCTTCGCCTTGCTCAATGCGCCTCAGCGCCTCGTAAAAGCCATCTCCCATTTTCATGCCTGTTTTGTCCGTGAATCTGCGCATCAACTGCGCTGCCGCGCGCGGGTCATCGTCCTTTATTTTTTCCGCTTCCGCGGCAATCTTGGTCAATTCTTTTTCCGCTTTTTTTTCATCAAGACCGTTCAGGGGATGTTTTTCTTCCGATTTCTCGCTGCCGGACAAGGCGGCAAACACCGACATTTGACGGATAAGCTTTTCTTTTTTGCATTTAGGGCATAGTGGAATTTTTCTGGTATTTATCGTTTTGGAAAAATAATTATAAATTGTGTTGCAGCGCTTGCAGTAGAATTCGTAAATCGGCATTGCTAACTCTCCCGCGAATTTTGTGCGCTTTTATCATCCAGCTTTTGCAAGTATTCAACGCGCTCGACGAGCGGCGGATGTGAATAATAAAACCATACATACAGCGGATGGGGATGAAGATTGGCCAGGTTGTCTTTTGCCAGGCGCTTGAGCGCGTCAATCATGGGCGCTGTTGTTCCGGTTAACTGCCAGGCCATGAAATCCGCCTCTCGTTCATACCGGCGCGATATTGCCGCGCCTAATGGACTCAAAAAAAATCCCGCCGTGCCCAGATACAGCGAAACTAAAAACAATCCCGCGTAAACGGGCGAATCCTGCAAGCCGAAGGCTGCATACAAAGGCTGCCAGTTAACCGCCAGATACACCCCGTAAAGCAATGCCAAAGAACCGATAATCATAAAAACCATCTGCTTGAGAATATGTTTCTTTTTCCAATGTCCTATTTCGTGCGCCAGCACCGCCAGTATTTCCTCCGCTGAATGCGAAGCCATCAAGGTGTCGTAGAGCACTATGCGCTTGGTTTTCCCGATACCCGTGAAATAAGCGTTCGTGTGTTTTGACCGCTTTCCCGCGTCCACCTGAAAAATGCCCTTAGCCTTTAGCCCCGCTTTGCTCATTAACTTGGTGAGGCCGTCTTGCAGGGCTTCATCCTGAATTGGTTCATACTTGTTAAATAGCGGCGCGATCACCACCGGATAAAGCCACATCATAATAATTTGAAACGCTGTGAAGAACACCCAACCCCAGAACCACCAGCTCGCGGGAAAATTAAGGATAAACACCATAAGCGCGCTGACAATAATGGCAAGTAAAATTAGAGAAATAACGGCGGATTTAATCAGGTCGGTGATCCAGATACTCCAGGTGATTGTGGAAAAACCATGTTTTTTTTCCAACACAAAATTACTGTACAGGTCAAAAGGTATCCCTACCACCGCTCCCAGGGCTGTGAAAAAAAGGAAGAATATCAATGCCTGGCTAATCAGGTGCATATCCTGGCCAGTAATCGCGCCCATAATGACAGGCAAGAGCAAAAATAAAATCACTAGCGTGATAATATCATCCGTCAGTTCTTCCTTGGAGCCCAGACGCGAGTTATCGATGGTATAGTCCACCATTTTATTAAGAGTATCTTTGTCTATTACCTGCTCAAAACCCGCGGGTATCTTCCGGCCATATTTTTGTAAATGCTTTATGTTTACGCGCTCCAGCGCATAACGCCAGATGAATCGACCGCAAAATAAAATTAAAAATATAACCAAAATGATTTTTTCAGTAAAACCTAGCTCCATATTGAGTTCCCTGCTGGTCTTTTTGTTGGCTCTAAGGCGAAATATATGGTCTTGGTGATTGTATGTCAAGCAATGGAATCCCGGGGTAACGGTTATGGTGTTTATCGGATTGTATGTGTTTCTTTTTTGTCGCCTGATTTCTCCTTGACACCAGGAGATATTTTCCCTATATTTTCAAAAAACAAAGGGCGATTATGAATATTGTTCTAATGTGCTTTTTTTGTTTCTTTTTGTTCGCGTATGCAGCGTTTCTGTTTCTGGCTGAAATCAATTTCCGTATCCAAAACGATAACCTGAAAAAAACTGTTTTTGCTTATCTTTGTGGAGCATTGCCTTGTATTGTGGCGCAGCACCCACAAACGCCGGGCGCGTAACATAAAAACAATTTTAAAAGGAGGATACAATGGCTACAAAAAAAAGAAAGCGAACAACTCACTACAGCGTCGCGGGAACAAAATTATACGCGGTGCGCGATGCCAAAGGGCGCTTTGTGGATATTCAGACGTATAAGCGCGCTCACTCCATGGACATGAAAAGAAAAAGCAAAGCGGAAATAGAGGCGGCAAAAAAGAAGAAGAAAAAGTAATTTTAAGGCGATTGCTAAAGATTTAGTAAGCTTTTGTTTATTAAAGGCTAGAGTAATTAAGCTTTATTTTTAAACGAAGGAGGGGATTATTATGGAAACATGGCTTCCGATAATTATTCAGTTGGTTAGCGGCGCAGTTGGCGGCAATGTCGCCGGTGCCTTGTTGAAAAAACTATCTTTAGGCACGATTGGTAATTCCATTGTCGGTATTCTCGGCGGTGGTCTTGGCGGTTATTTGCTGAGTCTTCTGGGTGTGGCCACAGGCGCCGGTGGCATGGATGTTACCGGTATTATCGGCAGTATTGCCGGGGGTGGCGTCGGTGGCGGAGCATTGATGGCCATTGTCGGTGTTATCAAAAACGCTATGAGCAAAAAATAACTGACAGTAAATATGTTGGCCGAAGGGACGCGAGCGTCCCTTCGGTTTTTTGTATCCTGTATCTTTGGTAATATTTTTAAACGGTGGGTACAGTGCTTATAAAAAGCTGAAAAGCATGGGCACGGTAAGCCCCGCGTGTGGTAGAGAGGATATAAACCGGGGTTACATTTTACGGCTGTCGTAGGCCCAGTGCAGGAGCGCCTGGCGCTGTTTGCGCCGACAGTTGAGGTCGCCCGCCGGACAATGTTTTTTCAGCTGCGCTATGTGCCTCTGCATCGCTTTCCATCTTTTTATCTGGCGCGCGTCATCCGTACAGCGCCTGCCCATGTAATAGCGGCAATACCACTGAAACCAGCCGCGCGGGTCTTCGTGATAAATCCATCCTTTTTGTCTCCAGTAAGACAAAGGCTTTGACGCGTTCACGCCGAAACAATTTAGCGTTGCGTCATGTCGCTTGACGCAGAGCTTTGCTTTTGCAAACCAAGACGAAGGAAACTCCTTCCGGCAATCCGTCATATATTTGCCGCCGAAAACGCCCGCTTCCAGCATCTGCTTTGGCGTCAATTGCGGTTTGAAGTCCGGGTCGTAATTTTTTCCGGCAGGCTCCGTCAGGTAATAACGGTACCTTTTCTGCATTTTGTCGTTTACGTTTACCAGTTTTGGTTTCATAGGGTTCTGCGGATTGAATTATACTCGAGCCTACTATTGCTGTAAACAAATAAAAAAACCGCGCTTTTTCGGCGCGGCTTTTTTATCTTGTTATTGCTGAAATATTTTTACATGTTTTTCGCGGCTTTTTCGATTGCTTTTGTGATTGCGTCTAGTTTTTCCTTGACCCATTTTTACCGCGATCTGGATCACCAGTGTGCGCCCCAGAATATCTTCCGCGTAAGGGATACTTTCGCGCGAATATTCGATCTTTCCTTTATAGGAGGGGTCGGTAAACGGGTATTTTTTAGAAATCGCCGTGGAGCGCGCCAGAAAATGCTCCCAATTAGGAACATAGTGCCAGAGATTATTTTTGTAGCAGACGGTATCCACGCCTTCTGCGGCCAACAGCTTCTGGTATTTTAACGCTAAACTCTCCTGGGGCAGATTAAACGCCAGAAATGTGGCGGAATCGCCTTCCGGATCCGGAAGCTCCCGGAATTTTACGCCCGGCACTTTAGCCAGCGCGTCTTTGATAACTTTTTTATTTTTCCTCTGCTCGGAGCAGATGTAATCGAGTTTGCGCAGCTGCGCCAGACCTAAAGCGCCCTGTAACTCGTTCATGCGGTAGTTGAATCCCAGAATTGTTCTGCCTTCGAGCGCGCGGCTTACTTTCGGGTTATGATCATGGCCGTGGTCGTGATACCATTCGGCACGATTATATAAATCTTTGTTATTGCTTATAATCATGCCGCCCTCGCCGGTGGTTACGGTCTTGACGTAATCGAAACTGAAGCAGCCCATATCGCCGAACGAGCCCAGTTTCTTGCCTTTAAAGCCAGCGCCGCAGCCCTGCGCGTTGTCTTCCAGCACCAACAGTTTATGCTTCTTTGCTTCCTCCAAGATTTTATCGATATGGGCGGCCGAACCGCACATATGCACGGGGATGATGGCTTTGGTATAGGGAGTTTTTTTCTTCGCGATTTCTTTCGGATCAAGATTGAGCGTGTCGTCGATGTCCACCATGATGGGAACAGCACCAACTTCCAGCACCGCCTCATAGGTGGCCAGAAACGTAAAAGCTGGAACCAAAACATCATCGCCTGGTCCCACATCCAGCGCGGTAAGCGCGACTTTCAGCGCGGCGGAACCGGAAGTAACACCCAACGCGTAATTGGTACCGCAATATTTCGCGAACGCCTCTTCAAACTCGCGAACCTTGAACATGCCTTTGCGCTGATTGTCGAATCCGTAGCGCATCAGCACGCCAGTTTCGAGTATCTCCAGCACTTCTTTTATTTCTTCCTGACCGATTAATTCCGCACCAGCCATTTTGTCCTCCTGAATATTTCTGAAATGTTTCTTGTTTTATAAATTATAATGCCTGCGCGTACATCGCGATCGCGTCATCTTTTGTTACTTTGCGCGGATTGTTTTCCAGCGGGCGCGCTACTGTGAGCGCTACATCAGCCAGATCCGGAAAATCTTTTTCCGTAATGCCAAAATCCGCTAGCGATGCGTGAATGCCGCAATCCTCAATCAGCGCCTCCACCGCGTCGAGCGCCAGGTATGCGGCTTCGCGAGCGGGCAGTCCATCTGTATTTTCTCCCATAGCATCAGCGATGTCCGCAAATTTTTCCAGCGCGCCGGGAAGATTGAAATTCATCACCGCCAACAGCATCATGGTGTTGGCCAGGCCGTGCCCGATGCCGTATTTACCGCCCAGCGGGTATGAAAGCGAATGCACCGCCGTAACGCCGGCGTTGGCCAATCCCATCCCCGCGTATAAACTTCCTAAAAGCATTTGTTCGCGCGCGGCCAGATTTTTCCCGTCGTGCACGCAGGTGCGCAGATTATCGGCAATCAAAGCAATCGCCTGCAGCGAAACAAGCTCGCTCATGGGCGAGGAATTTACCGACGTGTAGGATTCTATCGCGTGACACAAAGCGTCCAGGCCTGTCTGCGCGGTGGGTCCCGCAGGCAGGCTGAGCGTCAATTCCGGATCCAAGAGCGCCAGCTCCGGATAAAGGTGCACGCTGTTCATGCCTTCTTTCTTTTTCAAATCCTTGCGGATAAAAACAGCCGTAAAGGTAACCTCGCTGCCTGTGCCCGCCGTGGTCGGAATCATGATTTTGGGCAAGCCGGGCTTGGGCACTTTACCCAGTCCCAAAAAATCCGTTGCCTTGGCGTTATTGGCCGCGATAACGGCGATGGCTTTGGCCGTATCCATCGCGCTGCCGCCGCCGATACCTATCACCGCGTCATTCTTATTTTTTAACGCCTGCGCCGCGCCTTCGTCAGCCAATTCAATGGGCGGTTCCGGCTCCACTTTATCGTAGACGCTGAATTTAATGCCCGCGGGCGTGAGAATTTTTTCCACTTTTTCCTGAAAAACAGCGGAAAGGTTTTTGTCTATAACTACCAGGGGATTTTTCGCGTTTAACTCTTTTATATGATCAGCCAACTGCCCCAGCGCTCCGCTTCCGAAAACAATTTTTTTCGCGCCGGTAAAAGAAAAGATTTTTTGCATTGTCCACCCTCCGCTACTTAGCCGTTTGTATTATAAAAATAAATCTGTGTTTCGTGTTCTTTGTAGGCAATTCCCTATGAGATAGGGCCTCTAAAGTCAAGCGTTTTTCTGATTGTTATACCACTGAATTTGACGGCATATGCCCCTGATTATTTTCACATCGCGCGCCAAAAGCGAGGTACGGTTGAAAAGCCGCCTTATATGTGTCATCCAGTAATCGGGGTTCTGCGGATTCAAAAAGCCTATCTTTGTTAAAACTGTTTTAATCTGTTCGTACATCTCTTCCAGTTCTGATGAGCGCGCCAGCTTCGGCGGTATTTCCGCACCCGCGGACAAAGAAGCGAGAAATATTTCATAGCACATGATCATTACCGCGTGGGAAAGATTAAGCGAGGTAAATTTTCGTGAGGAGGGAATAACAACAACCGCGTGACAATAACGGAGTTCATCGTTAGTCAGTCCTGTATCTTCCGGACCAAAAAGCAGCGCTACTTTATTGCTTTGAGAAACAGACGCAATTTTTTCCGCTATCGCTCGCGGCGTGAAAAAAGGCCCGCGCGCTGCTCCTTTTCGTGCCGTTGTGCCGACAATATAATTAAATTTATCCAGCGCAGCGTGAAGATCATCCACATACTTGATTTTTTCGACAATATCCGCCGCCAGATGCGTGGAGCGCTTTTTTATTTCTTCCTGATCGTATTGTGCGGCTCCCGCCACGACCAGGTTGCTAATCCCCATGTTTTTTGCCGCTCGCGCCGCGGCGCCGATATTTCCCCCGTATTTGGGCTTTTGCAGAATTACGCTTATATTTTTTGCTTTGGCCTGTAAATCCATTAATGCACCTCCATCCCCGCTTTCTTTATCATATATATATCGAGGGCTCATTTAATTTATTTGCCGTCAGGCCGCCTTTTTGGTATCCAACGTACATGGATAAACTTTTTCTCAAACAAAACGCCGAGCATTTGGGTATTGCACTCAATGATGCCCAACTGGACAAATTTTACATTTATCACAAAGAGCTGCTTAACTGGAATGATAAGATCAATCTGGTTTCTGAAAAATCCGCGGAAGACTTGGTCAGCCGCCATTTTCTCGATTCTTTAACCGCCTTGCGCTTTATTGAAAAACAAAACGCCCGCGTGCTCGACATAGGCAGCGGCGCGGGCTTTCCCGGGATTCCTCTGAAAATAGCCCGGCCGTCATTGGAAGTTTATCTTTTGGAAAGCAATCGTAAAAAAACTTCTTTTTTGAAATATATCGTCAGAGAATTACATCTGGATAAAGTCGTTGTCATCCATGATCGCGCTGAGCACCTGATGAAAAACGATATCTGGAAGGAATTTTTTGATCTTGTAGTCTCGCGCGCCGCTTTTCATCTGGAAGAATTTATAAAATTTAACTCGTTTTTCCTGGCCGGTGAGGGGCAATTTATCGCCCTGAAAGGAGAGGGCGTTGAACCTGAATTTTCACAGTGTGTCAAAAACGCAACAACGGCAAACTTATTTCAGTTATTACAACATGATACAGATGTTTATCCCCAGGGCAAAAAGGGTAAAATTATTGTGGGAAAAAGGCTCAAAAAGGTCAAAAAACTCTTCTAAAAAAGATTTATTTGTGTTAGTTCTTAACGCAGTTTTTTCCAAAGATATTTCAGGAAGACACTAAGCTAAATAATGAATAAAATTATATGCATAGCCAATCAAAAAGGTGGTGTAGGCAAAACAACTACGGCGATAAATCTTGCTTCATCTTTAGCCGCCGCGGAAAAGCAAACATTGCTCATCGACGGCGATTCTCAGGGTAACGCCACCAGCGGTATGGGCATGACCAGTAACGGAAACAATCTGTATCATGCTCTGATTGGCCAGGCGCAGATGAGCGAAGTCATTCTAGCGACAGCAATACCTCATCTGGATATTATCACCTCCAACCAGGATTTAATCGGCGTGGAAGTGGAATTTATCCACTTAGAGGAAAGAGAAAAGCGTTTACGAAATTTACTAAAATCTCTGGACAAGCAATACGATTTTATAATCATCGATTGTCCGCCGTCTTTGGGTTTTATGACGGTCAACGCTCTTGTGGCCGCGGATTTTCTGATCGTGCCGCTGCAGTGCGAATATTTTGCTATGGAAGGATTGGGATATCTGCTCAACACGGTGCGACTGGTAAAAGCAAAACTAAATCCCGATCTGGCGCTGGGCGGGATTTTGCTCACGATGTTCGATCCGCGTAATTTGCTGTCGCATCGGGTTACCGAAGACGTTAAAAAACATTTTCGTGAAAAAGTTTTTAAGACTATTATTCCGCGCAATGTGCGGCTTTCGGAAAGTCCCAGTCATGGCTTGCCGATAATACTTTACGATATTAAATCCCGTGGCGCCGTAGCTTATATGGAATTGGCGCAGGAAATTATTGAAGGGGGGTTATAAAACATGGCGCAAAAAAATGCTCTGGGGAAAGGTCTTGGCGCCATTTTTCCGGATCTTTTAAACGATATTGACCAAAAACCCTCCGCATCGACCTGTGGCATTGAGGAATTGCGTCCAAACCGTTATCAGCCGCGTAAAACTTTTAATGATGAAGAACAAAAAAAGCTGGTTGCTTCCATCAAAACCAGCGGCATCATTCAGCCGATTATCGTGCGCCGGGCGGGCAAAGGTTACGAAATCATCGCCGGAGAAAGACGCTGGCGCGCGGCGCAGGGGGCCGGGTTAAAAGATGTACCAATCGTTCTTCGTGAAGCCACCGACAAAGAAGCGGCGGAAATGTCGCTGATCGAAAATATTCAGCGTGAGGAATTGAACGCGCTGGAAGAAGCGGCGGCGTACGTGACGCTTACGGAAATATTTTCTCTTTCGCAGGAAGACATATCAACGCGCGTGGGGAAAGATCGCTCCACCGTAGCCAACACCATGCGCCTCTTAAAGTTACCGGCAAAAGTTAAATCCGCTTTAACGGAAAAAAAGATTTCCGCCGGCCACGCGCGCTGTCTTTTGGCCTGTTCTTCCACGGAAGAACAGCTCTCCGCGCTGGAGGCGATCATCAAAAGAGATCTCAACGTCCGGGAAACGGAGCGTTTGATTCAAAAACTGAAAAAAACACCCGTCGATAAAAAACGGGCAACCAAAGACCGCTTTTTGCATGATCTGGAAAAAGCGATGAGCAAGAAACTTCAGGCCAAGGTAGAAATCAAAGGTTCCCCCAAAAAAGGAGCCATCGAAATCAGATATAGCTCAATGGACGAACTAAACCGGCTCTCCGGCCGCATTCTTGACGATTTAGATTAAAATAATCTTGTAAACAGGTGTTTATAAACTGTGGATAAATGGTGTTTAGGTGGATTCTGTTTGGGATAAAACTACTAAAATTATTCAGGAAAAGATAAGTAAGCAAAATTTTGATACCTGGATAAAACCGATTAAAATAGCTGCTATGGAAGACAAGTGCGTACAGCTTATCGTGCCCAATAAGTTTTTTAAAGATTGGCTTATGGATAACTATATTTCCACTATCAGGCAGTCCTTACAAAACGTTGTGGGGCTGGAAGTGGATATAGATTTTGTTCTGGCAAAAAATCAAATGTCTGTTTCCGATCAAATAGCATCCACGCCGATAAAGCCGAAAACGTCTGCCGCCGCCATCGCCGCTATTACAGGCAAAAACAATTTATCATTAAACAGTAACTACACATTTGATCGCTTTGTTGTCGGCCCCTGTAACCAGTTCGCTCACGCCGCTTCAATCGCCGTTGCCAAACAGCCGGCCAAGAATTACAATCCGTTGTTTGTTTACGGAGGCTCCGGGCTGGGGAAAACTCATCTTTTAAACGCCACGGGACTGCTGGCGGCGGCGGCTCATCCCGAACTTAACGTCATGTATGTTTCCGCCGAAGAGTTCATGAATGAAATGATCAATTCCATCCGCTACGACCGGATGAATAAATTCCGGGAAAAATACCGCAATATTAGCTGTCTTTTGATGGACGATATTCATTTTCTTGCCGGAAAAGAAAGAACGCAGGAAGAATTTTTTCACACATTTAATACGCTGCATGACAACGGTAAACAAATAGTGGTGACCAGCGATAAATTTCCCAAAGATATTCCCAATCTGGAAGGGAGGCTGCGTTCCCGTTTTGAATGGGGCTTGATCGCCGATATACAACCGCCGGAAATAGAAACAAAAATAGCGATTATTGAAAAAAAGATGCAGGAAACCCATGTGACTCTGCCCGGTCCTGTCGCCCAATATATCGCCTCGCGCGTAGAATCTAATATCCGCGAATTAGAGGGGTTTCTCGTGAGAATCTGCGCCTATTCTTCATTAACCGGCAGAGAAATTGATTTAGAGTTGGTCAAAGAAGTTTTAAAAAACCTGATTAAACAAAACTCTAACCATGAAATTACTATTGACGAAATTATAAAGACAGTTGCCGTAAAGCTGGGCGTAAAAATATCAGATATTAAAGCTCATAATAAAAATAAAAACCTGGTTTTCGCCCGTCAAATATCAATGTATCTTGCCCGGAAATTAACCCATGCTTCGTTTCCGGATATCGGGCATAAAATCGGAGACCGCGACCATTCCACGGTAATTTACGCAACAAATAAAATTACTCATAAAATAGACGATGATCAAAAAACACGAATTTTAGTCAAGGAGATTGAAGATAATTTAATAAACAAAGCTTAATTTTTTCTAAACATAGTTATAAACAGGCTTTTATTTATTAAATATTTAATTTTATTAAAAAAATATTAATATTCAACTTATAAACAGGTACTATTACTATTACTATTTTATTTATATAAAGAGATTATAAATAAATATAAGAGAGAGGGAGGTAATTATGCAATTTAATATCAATAGAAACACCTTTCTGGATGGAATCCAAAAGACGTTGGGGATTGTAGAGAAAAAGACAACCTTGCCTATTTTAAACAATGTTCTTTTAAAAGCGGAGAAAAATAAACTTAAGATTATAGCCACCGATCGGGAAATCAGTCTTATTTCTGATTATGAAGCGGAAATCAAGGAAGGTGGAGAGATTACAATTTCCGCTAAAAAACTTTACGAAATGGTGCGGGAAATTCAGGGAGAAACGGTAAATTTCATTACCACTAATAACGTTGTAAAAATATCGTGTCAAAGAGCCGTGTATAAAATACCGGGATTACCGGCGGAAGATTTTCCTGATGTATCGGATGATAAAAATATTCAATTTTATAACATAAACGGATTATTGATTAAGGAATTAATCAATAAAACATCTTTTGCTATGGCCGTGGATGAGATGAGGAAAAATTTAAACGGTGTATTTTTAGAATCATTTTTAGACGGCTCAGAAACTTTTTTAAGAATGGTAGCGACAGACGGGCATCGTTTGGCGATCGCGAAAACTATTTTTGGCGAGCCGTTTTTAGAAAAAGGTAAAGGGATTATCATTCCGCGCAAAGGTTTGATGGAAATAAAAAA
Organism: uncultured delta proteobacterium; assembly: GCA_963813455.1. Lineage (GTDB taxonomy): Bacteria > Desulfobacterota > Syntrophia > Syntrophales > Smithellaceae > UBA4810. Next base: position 10,703 of record CAWEZF010000005.1, on the reverse strand, counting down.
AATCGCGGATGAAAACGAAAACGTGAAAATCGGTATGGGTAAAAACATGTTTATAATTAAAACAGATAACACTATTTTAAAAGTAAGCCTGGTCGATGGTGATTACCCTGATTACAAGAGAGTTATACCGGCGGAAAAAGGAACTAGCATCACCCTGGAGAAAGAATCGTTTTTACACGCGCTTAAAAGAATGAATGTTGTTTCCTCAGAAAGATATGGCGGAGTTATTCTTTCTTTTACAGAAGGAAAGCTAACGTTAAATTCCACCAACCTGGATGTGGGTGAAGCCACGGAAGAAATCGACGTTTCATATACCGGAGAAGACGTGGAAGTAGGATTTAATGTTAATTATTTAATAGACGCTATTTCCGTTATAAATAAGGAAAATATACTGATGGAAGTTGGGGTGAATATAAAACCGACTGCCGTTAAGCAAACAGAGGGCGATGATTATCTATGCATCGTGATGCCGTTAAAAATATAGAAATAATTTTTGGGGAGTTTTTAAAATAATATGCCGCACAAATATGATGCTGATAGTATTAAAGTTCTTGAGGGATTGGAAGCCGTGCGTAAGCGGCCGGCGATGTATATCGGGTCAACCGGAAAAGATGGTTTACATCATCTGGTATATGAAGTCGTCGACAACAGTATTGACGAGGCGTCAGCCGGATATTGTGACACTATTTCTGTAAAAATCAGAGTCGATAACAGTGTTGTGGTTGAGGATAACGGACGTGGTATCCCCGTGGGGATGCACAAAACAGAAAAAGTTTCAGCGGCGGAAGTTGTGATGACCAAGCTTCACGCAGGCGGTAAATTTTCGCACGATGCCTACAAAGTATCCGGCGGCTTGCACGGCGTGGGTGTTTCCGTAGTCAACGCTCTTTCTAAAATGTGCGAACTTGAAGTACGCCGCGAAGGCCACGTGTATCGGCAGACCTACAAACAAGGTGTGCCTGTTGCTCCGCTGGAAGTTATCGGAAAAACTAAAAGCAATGGCACCAAAGTAACGTTTTTACCCGATGACAAAATTTTTGAAGATTCAGAATTCAGTTTTGACGTTATTTGCAACCGTCTGCGTGAGCTGGCTTTTTTAAACTCCGGCGTTAAAATTAATATCACGGATGAGCGCACGGATAAGAAAAACGAATTTTTTTACAAAGGCGGCATTGTTTCTTTTGTAGAGTATATCAACCGTAATAAAAAAGTTTTGCATAAACATCCTATTTACGTTTCCGGAGAAAAGGAAGACTGCTTTGTGGAAGTGGCGCTGCAGTATAACGAAACATACCTGGAGAATATTTTTACCTTCGCTAACAGTATTAACACCACTGAAGGCGGCACTCATTTGATAGGCTTTCGCTCCGCCCTGACGCGTGTTTTTAATAATTACGCTACGAACAGCAAGCTGATTAAAGACGGCAAAGAATCTCTGCGCGGCGAAGATTTGCGCGAGGGCCTGGCTTGTGTCATCAGCGTCAAAGTGCAGAATCCGCAGTTTGAAGGGCAGACCAAAACCAAGCTAGGTAACTCTGAAGTGCGCGGGTTGGTGGAAGGAATTGTTTATGAAAAGATAGGCAGCTTTTTGGAAGAAAATCCTTCGATTTCCAAACAGATTCTTAATAAATGCGTGGACGCCGCGCGCGCCAGAGAGGCAGCTCGCCGCGCCCGCGAACTAACCAGGCGCAAAAGCGCGCTGGAAGTAGGCTCCTTGCCCGGAAAACTGGCGGACTGCCAGGAAAAAGATCCAGCCCTCAGCGAAATTTATCTGGTGGAGGGAGATTCGGCGGGCGGCTCGGCGAAGCAGGGACGCGACAGAAAAAATCAGGCGATACTGCCTTTGCGCGGTAAAGTTCTGAATGTGGAAAAAGCGCGCTTTGATAAAATGCTGCAAAACGAAGAAATCAAACTGATTGTGACCGCCCTGGGCACTGGCATCGGTTCAGGCGACTACGATGTGAGCAAGTTGCGTTATCACAAAGTAATTATCATGACCGATGCCGACGTGGACGGTTCGCACATCCGCACGCTGCTTTTAACCTTTTTCTTCCGGCAAATGCGCGAGCTGATTGAAAGAGGATATTTATATATCGCGCAGCCGCCGCTGTTTAAGGTAGTGGATAAAAAAAACGAGCTCTACATTCAGAACGAAGAAAGAATGAGAAATTATATTCTGGAAAACGGCGTGACAAAAATTAATTTAGTCATGGGTGACGGCAGCCGTTTTCCCGCGACCGGCAATAAATTGCTGAGCCTCATTAAAAAAATTATGCGCATCGAAGATCTGCTGGATCGCTTTGAAAAAGAAAAGCGAGACAGGTTTGTGCTGCGCGTTCTGGCCGGCGATCCGGCTCTGAAGGAAAGCACTTTTAAAAACGATAAGAATCTCCAGGCCGTGGCCAAAAGAACAATCAAAGCCTTAAACGGCATTGTTACCGCTTTCAAGCTCAAGCCCGATAAGGACGAGGGCGTTTATGAAATGATTTTTGATCTTAAGAAAAACGGCCATACGGTGACTACTGCCATGGATATTGAAACATTCCGCTCGCCGCAGTTTGCGGAAATCCGCACGCTCTTGGAACAAGTTTCCATTCTGGGCGAGCCGCCCTACCGCGATGTGGTGGAGGACTCTAAAAATCCGGTTATACTGGAAAGCACCAAGGCGCTGGTTGAGCATATATTGAATTCCGGCAAAAAAGGAATCGGTTTGCAGCGCTACAAAGGCCTGGGTGAAATGAACCCTGAGCAGCTCTGGCAGACGACGATGAACCCGGAAAAGCGCACGCTCCTGCAGGTGACCGTGGACGACGCGGTAGAGGCGGATTTGATCTTCACCACGCTGATGGGCGACCAGGTCGAGCCGCGCCGAGATTTTATTTATAAAAACGCTTTGGATGTTTCCAATTTGGACATTTAATCCGACAAAAAAATAATTGCTTTTGCTAAAAATCTTGCGCTACCGCACATCTAGAGAGGAAAAAAGCTAAAATGGAACAAGATATCCACAAAAAGCCAACCATGGTGAACATAGAAGATGAGATGAAAAAATCCTACATGGATTACGCCATGAGCGTCATCATAGGCCGGGCGATTCCCGATGTGCGTGACGGCTTAAAGCCGGTGCATCGCCGCGCTTTGTTTTCCATGTATGAGATGGGCAACCGCTACAATAAGTCCTACAAAAAATCCGCCCGCATTGTCGGTGATATTATCGGTAAATACCATCCCCACGGCGACGTGGCGGTTTATGACACAATCGTGCGCATGGCGCAGGAATTTTCCATGCGCTACCCCCTCGTTGACGGACAGGGTAACTTCGGCTCCATCGACGGCGATCCTCCCGCGGCCATGCGTTACACGGAAGTCCGTCTGGCGCGTATCTCGGAAGAAGTGCTGGCCGATCTGGAAAAAGAAACAGTCGATTTTGTGCCGAACTATGATGAATCCCTGCGGGAACCGTCGCTTTTGGCGGCGCGTCTTCCGCTGCTGCTGCTCAACGGTTCATCGGGTATTGCCGTCGGCATGGCCACAAATATTCCGCCGCACAACCTGACCGAAATTGTCAACGGCACGATAGCCTGCATCAAAAATCCGGAGATCACGATCGAAAAACTGATGAAGCTCATTCCAGGGCCGGATTTTCCCACGGCTGGTTTTATCAACGGGCGTGAAGGAATTATTTCCGCGTATAAAACCGGCCGCGGCATTATAAAAATGCGCGCGCGCGCGCTGATAGAAAAAAACGCCCGCAACGATAGAGAGACTATCGTCATTACGGAAATTCCCTACCAGGTAAATAAAGCGACGCTGATTGAGAAAATTTCTGAACTGGTGCGCGATAAAAAAATTGAGGGCATCAGCGATCTGCGCGACGAATCCGACCGTGACGGAATCCGTGTCGTTATCGACTTAAAGCGGGATGAAAATTCATCAATTATCCTGAATAAACTTTATAAATTAACGGCAATGGAATCATCGTTCGGCATTATCATGCTGGCGATAACCGACGGCCGCCCACAGGTTTTAAATCTTAAGCAGGTGCTCGAAAAATTCATTGTGTTCCGCCGCGAAGTCGTCGTGCGGCGCACCGAATTTGATTTGGCCCGCGCGAAGGAGCGGGCGCATATTTTGGAAGGCCTGATTATCGCGCTCAAAAATATCGACGCCATGATCGCCCTGATAAAGGCGGCAAAAAATCCGCAGGAGGCTTCGGAAAAACTTTGCGCCAAATTTAAGCTATCCGAAATTCAGGCCAAGGCAATTCTCGAGATGAGGCTGCAGCGGCTGACCGGCCTGGAACGAGCTAAAATCGACGAGGAATACAAAGAAATAAAAGCTCTCATGGCCAAACTGGAAGGCATTCTGGCCGATCCGCAGAAAGTTCTGCAGGTAATTATCGATGAGCTAAACGAAATAAAAGAGCGCTACGGCGATGAACGGCGCTCGGAAATTGTTGCCAGCAGCGGTGATATCGATATCGAAGACATGATCGTGGAAGAAGACATGATGGTAACGATTACGCATGCCGGCTACATCAAACGCAATCCGGTAAGCCTGTATCGGAGCCAGCGGCGCGGCGGACGCGGCAAGGTGGGCATGGGAACAAAGGAAGAAGATTTTGTCGAAAAAATCTTTGTCGCCTCCACGCATCATTATCTGCTGGTCTTCACCAATACCGGCCGGGTGCATTGGCTCAAAGTCTACCAGATCCCGCAGGCGGGTCGCGCCGCCAAAGGCAAGGCGATAGTGAACATGATCAATATGGGCCAGGGCGAACGGGTCAGCGCCACGTTGCCGGTGCGGGAATTTGATGAGAATAAATATATAGTGATGGTAACCAAGAAAGGCACGATTAAGAAGACGGAGCTTTCCGCTTATTCTAATCCGCGTTCCGGCGGCATTATCGCGCTGTCTCTGGATAAAGGCGATGAACTGGTCGATGTGAAAGTCACCACGGGCAAACAGGATATCTTCCTGGCCACCCGCCGCGGTTTGGCCATTCGCTTCAAGGAAAAAGACGTGCGCGACATGGGACGCACGGCCAAAGGCGTGCGCGGTATCAATCTGCTTAAGGACGATGAAGTTGTCGGTGTTGAGATTCCGGAAAAAGATACTTACATATTGACCGTTTCCGAAAAAGGTTTCGGCAAAAGCACGCCGATTAAGGAATACCGCCTGCAAAGCCGCGGCGGCAAAGGCACGCTTAATTTAAAAATTGTCCCCAAAGTAGGCAATGTCTCTGGTGTCTTGCAGGTATCAGGCGAAGAGCATGTTATGCTGATCAGCGATGGCGGCAAAGTAATTCGCCTGAAAGGAGAGGATATACCGATTCATCATCGTGTAGCGCAGGGCGTTAAGCTTATTGATCTGGAGGCCAAGGAAAAACTGGTTGGCGTTGCCCTCACTACATCAGAGGGCGGCGATGACGAAAACGGAATAGAGGACGAGGGCGAAGAATAAAATTCGCGCTCACTTAAAGTCTCAAAAGCCCCTTAACTGTATTAAGTTAAGGGGCTTTTTTTGGTTTTCCTGCGGCGCTTGTCTTTGGAAGTTAAATTCATTATAGTTGCCTAATGAAAAACTACACGCTGCTTGATCATACCGCCGATATCGGTATTGAAGTTTGGGGGGGCTCGAAAGAAGAAGCGCTCGCCGCGACCGTCGAGGCCATGTTTGATTTAATCGCGGAGAGCGAAAGCGTCGCCGCGCGGGAGGAAAAAAAGATTGCTGTAAGCGGCGCGGATACGGCCGATATGCTGATTAATCTTTTGCGTGAAGCCCTTTATCTTTTTCACGGCGATGCTTGGCTTTGCAAGAAGTGTGAAATACTGGAGATGGAAGAAGAAAACATTACCGCGCGACTGCAGGGTGAACCCTATGACGCGAAAAAGCATCAGCTGAAAATGGAAATCAAGGCCGTAACGTATCACACGCTGAAAATCGAAAAGCGCGATCAAGACTGGCGCGCCAGGGTGATTTTTGATGTCTGAAATTAAGATGGAAAGAATTGATGCCAACCGCGTGCTGATTCCGCAGACAGGCAAAATGCGCGTTCCGGGAATTATTTACGCCGACGATAAAATTTATGAGCTTTTGAAAAACGACGAAAGCGCCAAGCAGGTGGCCAATGTCGCCTGTCTGCCGGGCATTGTAAAATATTCGCTGGCCATGCCCGATGTCCATTGGGGATACGGTTTTCCCATCGGCGGCGTGGCGGCATTTGATGTGGAAGAAGGAATAATTTCACCCGGCGGCGTGGGCTATGATATCAACTGCGGTTGCCGCCTGATGACCACAAATCTGACGCTTGGTGATATTAAAGACAAGCTTGGCGCGTTGACCACAGCGCTGTATCACGGCATTCCCTCCGGTGTTGGCTCGAAGGGATTTGTAAAATTATCCGGCAAAGACCAGAACAAAGTTTTGGAAGAGGGCTCCGCCTGGGCGGTAAAAAACGGTTTTGGTTTGCCTGAGGATTTAGAGGCAACGGAAGACCAGGGCGCAATACAAGGCGCGGATCCGGCACAAGTTTCGGCGCGCGCTATCGAGCGCGGCAAAGAGCAATTAGGCACGCTTGGTTCGGGCAATCACTTTCTGGAAATAGAAATGGTGCAGGAGATTTTTGATGAAAAGGCGGCGCAAGTTTTTGGCCTGCAAAAAGGCCAGATTGCCGTGATGATTCACAGCGGCTCGCGCGGCCTGGGTTATCAGGTCTGCGACGACTATCTCGCGCTCATGGTCAAACACGCCGCGGATACCGGCATCGAGCTTCCCGACCGGCAGCTTGCCTGCGCGTATATTAAATCACCTCGCGGTCAAAATTACTTGGCGGCGATGGCCGGCGCGGCAAATTATGCCTGGGCCAACCGCCAGCTTCTGATGCATCTGACCAGAGAGATTTTTGAAAAGACGCTGCGCATATCCCCACGCGATCTTGGAATGCGCCTAGTTTATGATGTCTGCCACAATATCGCCAAGATGGAGTCGTTTGATATTGACGGCAAAACAAAAAAACTATGTGTGCATCGTAAAGGCGCGACGCGCTCTTACCCCGCGGGGCGCGATGCTCTGCCCGCGCGCTATAAAACTGTGGGACAGCCGGTTTTGATTCCCGGAGATATGGGCACGGGGTCTTTTGTGTTATCAGGCCAGCAAAAAGCGATGGAAGAAACGTTTGGATCGGCCTGCCACGGCGCGGGGCGCGTGATGAGCCGCACGCAGGCCACCAAGACCTCCCAGGGGCGCGCTATTGCAAAGGAATTGGCTCAAAAAGGCGTTTTGGTGATGGCCGGCAGCAAAGGGACACTCAAAGAAGAAATGCCGGAGGCTTATAAAAACCTGCACGAGGTCGTGCAGGTGGTGCACAACGCGGGTATCGCGAAAAAAGTGGCAAACCTTAAGTCAATCGCCTGCATCAAAGGTTGACTCCACAACAAGCTTCTATAGTCAAAGAGTCAACCCGGCGTATGCCGGGGCCTACACAGTAATCCAGTGTCTTTGTCATTGCGCCCGGCAGGAGCTCCGGCGCATGCCGGATACGTCGGAGTAAACAACAGGAATCCAGAAAACACAAAAAGTGTGCGGGGAAAATCCCCCTCTTTTGTAAAGAGGGGTTAGGGGAGATTTTAAGAAGATTGTGCTATTGCTCGTTGTGAATAATAAGCTATCGGGGTGAAGCCATGTCTTTGTCATTCCGGCCTACGAGCCGGAATCCAGAAATATTAAACTGGATGCCGGATCAAGTCCGGCATGACAATGAAAAATAGAAAAAATTTGACATTTTTATTCTGCCGGCATAAGTAAGTTCTCGAATAATTACCGGAGCAAATAATGGACGAAATTATTTTTGACGAAAATGAAGACTGGGAAAAACGGATTCTGTGCTCCGATGAATCCTGCATCGGTACTATAGGGCCGGAGGGCCTTTGTAAAGAATGCGGCAAAGTTTATAAAGGAAAACTGCCCGCGGGTCACGGCACGCCAGAAAATAAGCCCGCGGCAGAGCCGGAACCGGTACAAACAAGTTCAGATTCCGACGATGATGACTGGGAAAAACGGATTCTGTGTTCCGATGAATCCTGCATCGGAGTTATAGGTCCAAACGGTAAATGCAAAGAGTGCGGAAAACCGCGGTGAATTTAAAAGAAAAGCTCAAAAATAATACGCAACCCAAAACCTATAAAAATAATACCAAGTGCAATGTCGGTAATACGTTGAAAACGAAGTACAACATTTCGAATATTAATAAAGCCAAGAATAGCAATTAACGGAATCCACCAACTGCTATTACCGATAAAAAAGGATAGAGCTATAGCAACGGGAGCTTCTGTCAGAGTTTCAGGTGTGACAATTTGCGGAAAGAAGCTTAGAAAGAATAGAGGCACTTGAGGATTTAGCAAGTTGGTTAGAAATCCCTCCCTGAAAGCTTGCTTGAAAGAAATCATTTCCGGAGACATTTTAGGCCGGTTTTGTTTTACATGTTTTAGGTATCCAATGATAATCCTGATACCAAGATAAAAAAGATACCCTGCTCCCAGGATACGAATAAGAAGGAAAAAAGTTTGAGATGTTTTAAGGACAACTGCAAGCCCAAACAATGCCAGCAAAAGATGCACGCAAAAACTTGTTCTATTGCCCGCAAAAGTCGCATATCCGATTTGTCGGCCGTGAAGCAGCGTATTCCGAAGGATTAAAACAAAATCCGGGCCAGGGGCAACCGCGAGTATAAAACCGAGAAGAAAATATTCAACCATTTACAATAACCGTAGAATAATAATGAATAATAATGGGGACTGTTCTATTTATTTCAAGCAGCAAATCGAAATGTCAAGAATAAAGATTTGACCCCCCCGCCCCTTCTCACTAATTGTTTGTATTATTTAAAAATGATTTTTTATTGCCCATTTTTCAACAACTTTATCTAAAAAATCTCTACTTGTTAAAGAGCGTGCTTTAAACCATGGATTCCGTTCCGGCTCGGGTAAACAGCTTATCCCAGCAATAAAGGCTCTTCGTAACCATGGATCTAAATTCAAATCCATATTCTTATTATCTCTAAAAAACCGAATGTTTTGTGATCGTCCTAAGGAAAGATATAATTCTCGTATTGTTAACTTATCTTTGTATTTTGAAAGGATATTAATAAACTTATCTTCGTTGTCCCATTCTTTTGATTTAGTAAATATATTTAATAGCCACATTCTATTGAATGGTAAATTGCCAACATAGTCACAATCTAAAAGGGAAATAGCTTTATCCCCAACTTCTTTTTTCTGTAAGGGAGAAAAACTTCTCACTCTTTCAATATATGAAATAATTGAACTTAATTTAGGAAATAATTTTCTTATATTTTTTTCATCAAGAATGATATTAGAAATATTAATATTATCTATTTTAGCTAAACTGCTCAATAAAAAATTTATCAACCCATAATCGATCTTACTTTCTTTTGATAATTCATCTTCAAGTATTTTTTCAAGATTTATTGTTTTTAATTTTTCTTTTTGATCAGCATCTAGGCCATCAATATCTACATTTTCATATGGGTCTGTACTGACCCCAAGCTCTTCAAGCAAACTATTAAAATTATCGATTAATTTTCTATTTGTGACATCTTGATGTTTTTTAAGATATTTGTTGATAAACAAATCTCTTTGCAGTATTTCTGTTTTTTGTTCACTAAGTTTTAAATTTCTTGTATCATAAAGTTTCTGCGCTAAGAAGGCCAAAGCATTATATGCGTCTGATTCTGTTTTAAAAAAAGCAATATAATCGTCGAGAAATCTAATAAATTTTATTTTTGAATCTAGTAGTTGTCTGTCGACAGAATCTAAAATTAATTCGGCAATTGGTCTTGAAAATTGCGGCCCAATAGAAATCCCTTTATGAGTTTGACTTAAATGCATCGCTTTTATATAATTGATAAACACTTGCACGTGAGATAATTTCCCGCTTTTTCTAACAGCGTCAAATAGTGTAGTCTCAATATCATGTAAATATATGCTAGGGAAAAAATCTGAAATGTCTGTTATTAATACATAAGAATAATCGTTGTTATTTAAAATATTCAATGCCTCTTCTAAAAATGAAGACCAAGTGTATAATGGATCATACATAGTTCCATCTACTTGCGGATTTAGGCGAAAAGAATATACTATGTTTTGACTTTTTGGAATTCTAACAGTCTCAATTTCATCATAAATCTCATGAATGATAGAATGAGTTATTATTGAATCGATTGGATCTAATTGCGTTGTTATCCTAAAACCTAGTACACTTTTAGGTGTCAATGCATTACGATAAGATCGTATTCCAGCAGTATATATATCTGTGTTTTTAATAAAATTAATTACTTCATCTTTGTTCTCATTAATGGCAGAAAATTCAAAAGGATAGGGATATACATATGTATCGTGATGTTTGTTAAGACTTTTAATAGCCCATTCTATAGATTTATTCTGCAAATTTAGCATGATTATTTACTCTATATGTAAATTTTCTAGCGTCATTTTAATCCGCGAATTTGAAATTATAACTTAACTTGGTAAAATTAATTCCCAACATTGTTTATATGGCTCGGTGTTAATATTGCAAACGCCGGCAGCGATGTCGGCTAATATTTTCTAGTTTCGCCCTGATTTCATTTTATTCAACGGACAAACTTTGACGCATTCGTCGCAGGCGAGCCAGTAGTTGTGGCC
>CAWEZF010000004.1:0-22917 GCA_963813455.1 uncultured delta proteobacterium | reverse complement strand
CAAGGCCTGCTACGACACGGCGGAAGCATACGGCAAAAAAGGTGACTATGTTACGGGAGCCAACATTGCCGGATTCACTAAAGTAGCTAAGGCCATGCTGGCTTACGGCGTAGTATAATCAAAATAAAAAAGCTTTTAATCAGAAAATAAAACCGCGGTCGTAAATGGCCGCGGTTTTATTTTATGAGAAACAATTTATTTTCCGCATTGCCATCCATATACACCCACAGATACAAGCATGGTTTGAAAAATGTTTATGCGACATATATAAGAAGTCATTTTTACCTTGACATATTTATATCTTAGTTTTTAACATCCTAACAATGCCCCAAAGGAAAATGAGTATCTATGAATTTGACCAAAACTGTCAATAGCATACTGCCGCACAAGACTGATTATCTTATCGGTTATGCCGATCTCCAAGGACTTCTGCCGGACAAATACATCGGTTTTGACTATGGCATCGTGTTGGGTCGCCGTCTTGATAATGATATCATATCATCCATTGAAAACGGCCCGAACATCGGATACTACAACCACTATAACGCTGTTAACAAAGAACTTGCTGAAGTAGCGCATCTTGTCTGCGAGCAAATTATCCGCTGCGACGCTCAGGCTATGGTAATTGAACCGACAATACAGGACAAAGACCTGGATAAAAATTTTATTAAAACCTTACGCTATGATTTTTCCCATAAAATGGCGGCAACACGCGCGGGACTAGGCTGGATAGGGAAAACCGCTCTTTTCATTTCCAAAGAATTCGGCCCGCGGGTGCGCCTGGTTACTGTGCTGACGGATTACCCGCTGCCTGTCTGCACGCAGCCCATTGAAGAAAGTCAATGCGGCACCTGCGATCTGTGCGTCCGGCATTGCCCCGCAAAAGCGGCCAATGGCATGCTCTGGAATATCAATGTTGACCGTAATGATTTTTTTGACCCGTTTGCCTGCAGAAAAAAGCTCGCGAGCTTTCCTTGAATAATTTTAACAAAGAAGCGAGCATATGCGGCAAATGCATCGTTGTGTGCCCGATTGGCAAGAAGAGAAAAGCCGGCACATGCTAAACTAATAAATGCGCATCTGACAGCCGCCGGCAATTGTGCCGCCGAGTTCGCGGCATTTTTCTAGAATGTCTTCCGTTATTTTACCCTTGGCAATAACCGGCTCAAAAACTTTTTTGAATTTATAACCCAGCGCGATGCGCTCGATGGACTTAAGCGCGCCGGTGCCGTCATTGCCGGCGCTGATAAAAACAACAAATGGTTTACGAAAAACCTTTTCGTGCGCGCCCTGATATGTTCGGTCAAAAAAATCTTTAAGCATGCCCGACATGTAACCAAAATTCTCCGGCGTGCCCAACGCCAGACCGTCCGCCGCCAATAAATCTTCCAGCGTGGCATCGACGGCTTTTTTTAAAAACACCTCTACGCCTTCAACCGTCCGCGCCCCTTGGGCCACGGCCTCGGCCATCTTTTCAGTGTTTCCTGTCTGAGAATGATAAACAATTAATATTCTGGCCATTTTTTACCGCATGATTCGTTTTTTTAATTCTATAATAAAATACAATTAAGGGTAAAGATATTTTTCTAAGCCCCCTTCCCAAACCTGACCCTAATCTGAAAATGCCTCATAAAAAACATTTGACATCTATGGCTATTTGGCTATATTGCCAAATAGTTTAACGGAGATTATATAATGAAAAAAGATAGAAAAACTATATATGAAGCACGGGCGAAAATAATCAAGGCCATCGCCCATCCCAGCCGCCTACTGATAATCGAAGAGCTTCAGCGTCAGGAGCGGTGCGTAAACGAACTTACCGAAATGATCGGGGCCGATACTTCCACCGTCTCCAAGCATTTAAGCGTGCTGAAAAATGCCGGGCTGGTGGCTGATGAAAAAAGAGGCAATGCTATTTTCTATACCCTGCGCTGTCCCTGTATTATGGGATTCATGGGGTGTGTGGAAGAGGTTCTTGCCACTAATGCTCAAGATCAAAAAAACATCATGAACGCTTATAAAAAATAGGAGAATATCATGAAGATAGAAATTCTAGGAATAGGTTGTGCCAAATGTCATAAACTGGAAGAAATGGTGCGTGATCTTGTAGCAAAAGAGGACATAAACGCGGATATTTATAAAGTGGAAGATTTTAAAAAAATAATGAGCTACGGCGTGATGACGACGCCTGCATTGGTTATCGACGGCGAAGTAAAAACCGCGGGTAAAATTCCTTCAGAAGATCAAATCAAAAGCTGGTTGAAAGGTTAATCAATAAATAGGGGATAAATATTGCCGTGGAGGTCTCTCTATGACTGAATGTTGTGAAGGCGGTACAAAATTAATTTATTCTTGCGCCGGTTCGGCAGATGTAGGTGAAATTGCCGACCGGGTGGCACGCAGACTGCGCGATGAAGGCTATGCAATCATGACTTGCCTGGCCGGCGTGGGCGCGGGGCTTTCCGGTTTTGTCCAGTCGGCTATAGGCGCGGATGAAAACATTACAATTGACGGATGTTCTACTGCCTGCGCCAGAAAGTCACTGGAGCGTATTGGTGTTAATCCAAAATCCTATATCTTAACCGCCTTGGGACTGGAAAAACATGAAACGCCCGTTACGGAAAAGGTTATAGATGAAATTTTTGAAATAATAATGAATGACGGCGGCTTCTCAGCAGCAACAATCCCAACAGTAACGAATAGCTGCTACGGGATACAAATATTAAATAAAAAAAATAAATAAAGGAGATCAAATGTCCTTAAGGTTAAAACGAATCGGCTCTCTAGCCCTGTTGATGGTTTTTATTCTCATCTTCCTTTCAGCAAACTATCATTACGCTATTGCCCAGGGAAAAGACGGCAAAACAACACCAAAACCGGAAAAATCTGTTATGCCTCTGGCAACTTTTGTAGAAATCGGCTCCGTTAACTGCATTCCCTGTCGCGCAATGCAGCCGATTATGAAAGCGGTGGAAGAAGAATTCGGCGAGCAGGTTAAGATTGTGTTCCATGATGTATGGACGCCCAAGGGTAAAATTGACGCGGCTAAATACAGGATTCGCGTCATTCCCACGCAGGTTTTTCTGGACAAGGACGGCAAAGAATATTTTCGTCACGAAGGCTATTATCCAAAAGCGGATGTAGTAAGAGTCCTGAAAATGCAGGGGGTCAAATAAGTGCTTGTTGACCTCTTTACCAGGCTGACAACGGCGCTGACGCAGTCTCCTGAAATTGCTATCGGAGCAGCTTTTTTATGGGGGATATTATCGGTAATACTTTCGCCCTGCCATATAGCCTGTATCCCCTTGATCGTCGGCTTCATCGACGGACAGGGGAATATCAGCACAAGAAGAGCTTTTGTTCTTTCATTGCTCTTTGGTTTAGGCATTCTCATTACTATTGGCTTAATCGGCCTTATCACGGGGCTTGCGGGGCGCATGCTGGGCGACATCGGCGGTTACGGAAATTATTTTGTAGCGATTGTCTTTTTCGCCGTCGGCCTAAACTTGCTTGGCGTGTTACCCCTGCCTTTTATGGAGGGTGGAGCAAATCCTAACTATAAGAGAAAAGGGTTTCTGGCGGCGTTTATTTTGGGATTGATATTCGGGGTTGCCTTGGGGCCTTGCACTTTTGCCTATATGGCGACGATGCTGGGCGTAGTGTTTAGCATAGCATCAACGCAAATGATGTTGGCAATGACGCTTCTGGCGGCTTTTGCGATTGGCCACTGCGCGGTGCTGGTTTTCGCGGGAACATTTACGGAAGCTGTGCAGCATTACCTGCACTGGAGTGAAAAATCCAAGGGTGCGATGATCCTTAAAAAAAGCTGCGGCGTATTGGTTATTTTAGGCGGTATTTATCTGATTGCGTTGAACTGGATTTAGGGAGTTTCTTATGAAAAAAAGAGTCCTATTTTTATGCACCGCGAATTCCTGCCGCTCGCAGATGGCGGAAGGAATAACCAATCACTTCTTCGGTAATGCGCTTGAAGCTTTTTCCGCCGGCACGCAGGCGTCATTCGTAAACCCCATGGCTATTGAGGTGATGAAGGAAATAGGTATTGATATTTCAAATCACCGCTCCAAGAATTTCTCGGAGTTCGACGGGCAGAAATTTGATTACGTAATCACGCTGTGCGGCGATGCCAATGAAACCTGTCCGCTCTACATTGGCGGAACGAAAAAAACGCACATCGGTTTTGACGATCCGGCTAAAGCCACCGGAAGCCATGAAGACATTTTGCGGGAATTCCGCCGCGTGCGTGATGAAATTAAGGATAAACTGAAACAATATTTTTCAAATATTCCATAGGGAGAATTTTATGACGGAACATATCGGAAGCAAATTATCTTTTTTGGATCGCTATCTGACCGTGTGGATCTTCGCGGCCATGATTATGGGCGTGGGCCTGGGATATTTTATAGAGGGGGTTGAAGCCTTCATCAACCGCTTTCAGGTGGGAACCACCAACATCCCCATCGCGGCCGGGCTGATCCTGATGATGTATCCGCCTTTTGCCAAGGTAAAGTATGAAGAGCTGCCGCAGGTCTTTCGCAATTTCAAAATTCTGGGCCTGTCTCTGGTGCAAAACTGGGTGATCGGTCCGATTCTGATGTTTGCCCTGGCCGTCTTGTTTCTGCCGGACAAACCGGATTATATGGTGGGCCTCATTATGATCGGGCTTGCCCGCTGCATCGCGATGGTGATTGTCTGGAACGAACTGGCGAAAGGCAGCACGGAATACGCGGCGGGCCTGGTCGCTTTCAATACCATCTTTCAGGTTCTGTTCTATAGTGTATTTGCGTGGTTCTTCATCACCGTCCTCCCTCCTTACTTCGGACTGGAGGGCTCCGTCGTGGACGTCAGCATCGGCCAGATTGCCGAAAGCGTATTCATCTATTTGGGCATTCCCTGTATTGCTGGCGCATTGACCAGGTTCGTCGGCGTCAAACTCAAAGGCAAAGAGTGGTACCACAGCCGTTTTGTGCCACTAATCAGTCCTCTCACGCTGATTGCCCTGCTCTTCACAATCGTGGTAATGTTCAGTCTGAAAGGTAATTTGATTGTAACACTGCCTCTGGATGTCGTGCGCATTGCTATTCCACTTTTGATTTACTTTGTGGTCATGTTTCTGGTATCGTTTTACATGGGTAAAAAACTGGGTGCGGATTATTCCAAAACAACCACCCTGGCGTTTACGGCGGCCAGCAATAATTTTGAACTGGCCATTGCCGTAGCCATCGCTGTATTCGGCATCCATTCCGGCGTGGCGTTTGCGGCGGTGATCGGGCCGCTGGTGGAAGTGCCGGTCATGATAACGCTCGTTACGGTAGCGCTCAAATTTCAGCAGAAGTACTTCAAAAGCGAGGTGTCTTTTAAAGTAGGAGGTGCACAATGATTAAGGAACTGATTAGAAAGTATCGCCATATTGCCACGATTGTGCTGGCGCTCACCGGCATTGGAATCATGGCATATTACGACTATTGCGATACCGCATGCAGTTATCTGCAGGGCGATATCCTGGGCATCGATCTTAAATGGATCGGGATTGCCTATATGGCGGCCATTATAATCTTTGCCGCCTTTAAACAGTCTGATTTTGTGCGCGCGTTGCTGGCGGCCGGACTTGGTGTGGAAATATTCTTATTTTCCTTCCAGCTTCGGAACAATATTTTATGCCCGTATTGCCTGGCATTTGCCGTAACGATAATCGCCGCGTTTATCGTCAACTATGACGCATCACCATCATGGCTGCAAAACCAGCGCAAGATGTGGCTTTATTTTTTAGGGGAAGTTAATTTTCCGATGTTTAAAATAAAACGATTGCCTTTAGCCGTAGTCGCCCTTATCGGGTATTTTTTCGTTTTTTTAACCTTTACCGGTTCCGTGACCCCTGCCTATGGGCAGGATAAAAGCAGCGCTATCCTGTCATTGGGAAAAGGTTCTTATGAAGTTTTGATGTTTTCCGACTACTTCTGTCCGCCCTGCCGCAGAATAGATACCAAAGCCGAACCACTGTTAAAGAATTGCTGGAAACAGGCAAAGTTAAAATTAACATTTATTGATGTGCCTTTTTCGACATCCAACTCCGATTTTCGCCAAGTACTACCTTTATGCAGCAAACGCGAATGATAGCGCGGACAATATTCTTCATGTTCGAAAAGTTCTGTTTGACGCGGCTCAGGTCAAGCGTATTCAAGATGAAAACGCGCTGATAGAATTTTTAAAAGAACAGAAAATTACCTTAAAAAAAATGGATGAAAAATCAGTTTTTTCTCTTATGACCGCCATCATTAAAGAACATAAAATTAACGCCACACCCACCTGTGTTATCAAGTATTCGGCAACGGATATAAAAAAATATGTAGGTGACGTCAATATTTGGGAAGGGCTTGTAGAACTCAAAAAACACCTGCAAAAATTAAATTAACGGGAAGTATTTTTTATGAAAGAATGGCAAAAACTATTTTGGATTGTCGCGATATTTCTTGGCGCTTATTACATTCCGTGGGAATCAGCGATAATCCGTCAGTCCGGCCTGGAAGCATTTATGATGCTGCAGGAATACGCTCAACAGCATGTGCTTACCTGTCTGATTCCCGCTTTTTTTATCGCCGGAGCGATTGCGGTATTTGTCTCTCAGGCGGCGGTGCTCAAATATTTCGGCGCGAAGGCCAATAAATTTTTATCTTATTCCGTGGCTTCCGTTTCCGGATCGGTTCTGGCGGTTTGCTCCTGCACGGTACTGCCTTTGTTTGCCGGTATTTACACACGCGGCGCGGGCATCGGCCCGGCTACCGCTTTTTTATATTCCGGCCCGGCGATAAATGTCCTCGCGATAATTTTAACCGCTAAAGTGCTGGGCTGGCAGTTA
Source organism: uncultured delta proteobacterium (assembly GCA_963813455.1). GTDB lineage: Bacteria > Desulfobacterota > Syntrophia > Syntrophales > Smithellaceae > UBA4810. The sequence continues at coordinate 16,043 of CAWEZF010000004.1, read as the reverse complement.
GGCCTGGCTCGCGCGATTGGCGCTATTCTTTTTGCCGTTATCGCGGGGCTTTTGATGGCTTATATCTTCCGTAAAGACGACGCCAATCGTGATAAAGGTGATATCTTTTTGCCGGACGAAGAAAAAACAAGGCCGCTTTGGCAAAACGGTGTTCATATGCTGACGATGGTGTTGATTTTAATTTTTGCTTCTTTCGCGAGACCATCAGAAAGCGATTCTTCTCTCTGGCAAACAGTTTATTCCGCCAAATGGTATATTACCGCCGCGCTGCTGATTGTTTTGGCCGTGATGCTTAAAGCCTGGTTCGTTAAACAGGAACTTAAGGACTGGGTAAAATCTTCCTGGGATTTTGCTCTGCAGATTCTGCCCCTGCTTTTGGCGGGAGTTTTAGTAGCGGGTTTTTTACTGGGACGCCCCGGCCACCCTGCCCTTATTCCCGAACAATACATTCAGGCGCTTGTCGGCGGCAATTCTTTCTTTGCAAACTTTTTCGCTTCCATTGTAGGCGCACTAATGTATTTTGCCACGCTCACCGAAGTGCCGATCCTTCAGGGACTAATCGGCTCCGGCATGGGACAAGGCCCCGCGCTGGCGCTGCTTTTAGCCGGACCCGCCTTATCGCTGCCGAACATGATTACCATCGCCAGCGTGATGGGTGTTAAAAAAACTGCCGTCTACTGCGGCATTGTTGTTGTTCTTTCTACTATTGCCGGTATGCTGTATGGGTGGGTTATAGGGTAATTAGAAGATGGGGAAAATAATAAAAACAAATTTTAGGATATCAAGTGTTGTCTTTGGCGTAATAATTTTCTTCCTTTTCACCGGGTTTATTTCAGATTTGCCAGCTACAGAAAAAACGCGTGTTCGTTGGATTGAAGTTGATCAGATAAACAAAATTATTGAAGAGCAAAAACCGATAATTGTGGATTTGCGCACGCCGCTGGAATTCCAGAACGGACACATTTCCGGCGCTATTAATGTTCCGATTGAAGTTTTACGATCTAATCGTTCCGCTCTGGATATTTATAAGGACAATCCGATTTTGCTATATTGCCGCACAATAAATAAAGCAGATTTAGCGATTTGGTTTCTGGAAAACCGGGGATTTAAATCGATCTATGCCCTCAAAGGTGGCTATGAAGCTTACCGATTGCGCAGCCGATAGGATCTCTTGCTGAAACATTGAAAAAAAAGTGAAGATGGATGACTTAAATAAGATATATATTGAACCAACCAACCGCTGCAATCTGAACTGCCTTATCTGTATACGCAATTCATGGAACGAGCCAAACGGGGATATGGACTTGGTCGGTGTATCAGAAATTAATCGCTGATCTGAAAGCTTTTCCCGAAGCGAAAACAATTGCTTTTGCCGGGCTCGGTGAGCCACTTCTTCATCCAAAACTACCGGAAATGATCCGGCTTGCCCACGAACAGGGATTAAGAACTGAAGTAACAAGCAATGCCATGCTCTTGACCCCGGCAATGGCGCTTCAACTTATTGATTCCGGCCTTGATCAGTTTTCTGTTTCCATCGACGGCGCATCAAGCGATACCTACGAAAACATTCGCCCGGGCTCTTCCCTGGAGCAAATTACCGCGAACGTTGCTCATCTGTGTCATCTGAGCGTAGCAAAAACCGCTAATTCCATCAAAATTGGCATTGTTTTTGTGGCGATGAGGCGCAACATCAAAGATCTTCCTTATCTCAAGAAAATCGCGCGTAAAATCAAAGCGTCTTTTATTCTTCTGACAAATATTCTGCCCTATACAGCAGACCTGCAAGATGAAATTCTCTATCGCTTAGGGCCCAGAACAATCAGAAACACCGGCTCGCCATCCTTCCCTCTCTGGATAATTCCTGAAATGGATTTTACCGATGACACCATGAAACCATTAACGGCGATATTGCGCAGTCCTTCAAATCTTGCCTTTCTTGATTTTCCTATGAACAGGCGAAATAATTACTGCCCTTTTGTCGGTGCGGGAAGTGTTTCCGTAGGCTGGCATGGCGGCATCAGTCCCTGCCTTCCCCTTATGCACTCCTATACATGTTTTATCCGGAACAGAGAAAAAAGATTTTTAAGCTGCGAATTCGGAAATTTGACCGACCGACCCCTGCAAGAAATCTGGAGAGACGCAGCATATCTCTCTTTTCGCAACCATGTCCGCATCTTTGATTTTCCGCCCTGCACTGATTGCGGCGGATGCGTATTGGCCGAGACAAACGAGGAAGATTGTTTCAATAATAAATTCCCTGTTTGCGGCGATTGTCTTTGGGCAAGAGGAGTGTTGCGCTGTGCCTGACGCCAATCAAAAACGCTCACTTTATCGCTTTTCTCAGCGCGCCCTTTTGAACACGTGCAGCCTCATCCACTTCTCTATACCGATAATACTATAAACAACAAGCGAAATGGCGACGATCATCAACCAGTCTTTTCCGGAAATAGGCTCGCTCTGAAAAATCCTGTTCATCACCGGAGAGTATGTGTAAAACAGCTGGAGGATAATCATCGTCGCGCTGCCGAACAACACCCAGGGATTGGACAAAATACCTATTTTAAACATCGACTTGGTCAGCGAACGGCAATTAAACAGATATGTAAGCTCAATCATCACGAACAAATTCACCGCCACGGTGCGCGCCTCTGCCAGGGGATAGCCCTGATGTTTTTGCCAGACAAAAATGGAAAATACCGCCCCCAGCATAAGAACAGTTACCAGCAATATTCTCGTTATAAGAATGCCTGTTAGGATGGGACTGTTTGGTTCGCGCGGCGGATAATCCATTATATCCGGCTCGCCCGGTTCAAACGCGAGCATCAAACCCAGGAGAATCGCCGTGGTCATATTTATCCATAAAATCTGTACAGGCAAAATGGGCAGAGTTACACCAGAAAAAATTGCGGCCAGAATAACCAGACCTTCACCGCCGTTGGTGGGAAGTGTCCAGGTAATGAATTTTACCAGATTATCGAATATGCGCCGTCCTTCTTCTACCGCGCGCGTGATACTGGCAAAGTTATCGTCCATGAGCACCATATCCGCAGCTTCCTTGGAAACATCCGTACCGGTAATACCCATCGCGATGCCGATATCCGCCTGTTTAAGTGCGGGTGCGTCGTTAACACCATCACCGGTCATCGCTACTACATGATCACGCGCCTGCAGTGCTTCCACCAGCCGCAGTTTCTGTTCCGGCGCAACACGGGCAAAAACAGATGTTCTTTCCGCTTCTTTAATCAAACCTTCGTCCGTTAGCTTTTCCAATTCTTTTCCGGTAAGAGTAATAGGCTTCTCTCCACTTTTGCCTTTTTCCTGACCGATGTTTAATTGACGGGCGATTTCCGTTGCCGTTACCGCGTGGTCACCGGTAATCATTTTTACCATAATGCCCGCCTTATGACAGGAGCGGACAGCGGCAATAGCTTCCGTCCGCGGCGGATCAATCATGCCCTGAAGACCCAGAAAAGTTAAGCCAGAAAGGCAATCTGCTACCTCAATCTTTTCTTTATCGGTTACCTTACGCGCCAGGGCAAGCACGCGCAGGCCATCCTGCCCCATCAAATCCGCCTTGGCGAGCACCTCATCTTTATTCAGCGTCGCTCTGCCGTCTTCAATGCAAATATTGTCTGAGCAGTCTTCCAATATCTTTTCCACCGCTCCCTTTACATAAATTATTTTTTCATCATCAGCCTTTATTTCATGGAGCGTGGCCATAAACTGCCGCTCCGATTCAAATGGTATCTCGTCGAGCCTGGGCATTTCCTCTTTGATATTTTCCGGTTTTATATAGGCTTTAAGGGCAGCAACAATAAGCGCGCCTTCTGTGGGATCGCCTTCAATGCGCCAGAGATTATCTTCCTGAACAAGGCGTGAATCATTGCAAAGAAGACCAGCCAGTAAAGTTTCCCGCAACGTAAAAGGCAATTCTCCGGTAATGGCCTTGCCTTCGTGTAACAATAAGCCCTCCGGCGCGTAGCCGTTACCTTCCACTTCATAAATATTATTTCCGGCAAAAATCTTTTTTACCGTCATTTGGTTTTCTGTTAATGTGCCGGTTTTATCTGAGCAGATTACGGTGGTGCTTCCCAGCGTTTCGACCGCGGGAAGTTTTCGGATAATCGCTTTTTTCTTAGCCATGCGATTGACACCGATGGCCAGCGTGATGGTCACCGCGGCGGGCAGTCCCTCGGGAATCGCGCCGACCGCCAGCGCTACCGCGGCCATGAACATATAAACGATGTTTTCACCGCGCCACAGTCCCACGGCAAAAGTCACCGCGGCAAGAACAAGAATCGCAATAAGCAAGACTGTACTGAAAGCGGCAATTTTTTTGGTCAAAGGAGTAGAAAGATTAGCCGCGGAAGCAATCAGTTCAGAAATACGGCCGGTTTCTGTTCCATCGCCCGTGGCCACAACAACAGCCCGCGCCTGCCCGTAAGTAACCAGCGTGCCGCCGTAAGCCATGTTACGGCGGTCAGCCAAGATTGTTTCCGGATCGAGAACTTCTTCTTTTTTGATTACGGGAACTGATTCACCCGTAAGCGCGGACTCGTCAACCTGTAAATCGCGGCACCGAATTATGCGAACATCAGCGGGCACTTTATCACCGGACTGCAGCTGAACAATGTCTCCCACGACGAGGTTCACAGCGTCTATTTCCTGCCATTTGCCGTCGCGCAGCACGTTAGTTTGAGTTGTCATCATTTTTTTCAACGACTCAATCGCGCTTTCCGCCTTTGATTCCTGAACAAAACCGATAATAGCGTTGATGATGACCACGCCGAATATAACGGAAGAATCCACCCATTCCTGCAAAAACAAAGTTACAAAAGCGGCGGCCAGCAGAATATAAACCAGCGGCTGGTGAAACTGCAGCAAGAATCTTATCAGCGGGCTTTTTTGTTTTTGCGCTGTCACCGCATTAGGCCCGAATTTTTCCAGCCGGTGCTTTGCTTCAAATGGCGAAAGCCCTTTATCCGGATTCGTATCCAGTAAAGTGGTGACTTCCGAAGACGGGCAATGATGCCAGTGTTTGCAGACGATCGATTCCATAAACATTCTCCTTTTTACGCTATAAACCCCTTCGCTGGGGGCCAGTTATTAAGAAAACTTAAACTTTCTTGTTTTCCATGATTTATACAAAAAAGACGTTTGTTAAGTTTGGTGACTTTATAATAATTGAAGCAGTATTGTCAATGAAAACAGGTTAAACAGTATTAATCTTGGCCAAAATATTCTTGAATATCAAATGATTATCTGGATTGCTTCAAGCCGCGAATATCCAATAAAGAAATCCATCTGAATTCCAGACTCCTTTAAGTCTTAATTTTGCACAGCTTTAATTTTTTCTCGCTGTATGTGTCTCGTCAGAATATGATTAATGACCGCAGGAAGAGCAATTGGATGACGTGCATGACGAGCAACCAGAAGAGCTGGATGAAACAGCGTTGCTTGAGCCCCCCTTTCCCGGCGAAGAGTATTTTCCGCGACCTACTTTGGATATAATTTTATGGGTCTTCTTTGATTTACATTTCGGACACACGGCTTTTGGTTTCTCGCTCATGCTCATGGTCAGAACTTCAAATTGTTTTTTACATTTATCGCACTTAAATTCGTAAATTGGCATAAAGTTTTCTCTATTTTTTTGTCTTTTTAATTTAGGAGTTTACCAATTAAATGTCAATATCAATCTTTACTTTAAAAATTCTAATAATATATGCTTGAATTTTAAGTAACTTCTTGTTTTTGTCAATCCAATGATGTAAAATTTATCAAATATTTTGGTTGTCCAATTTTAAAACAATGGCCAGGCTGCCGTGATTAATTTTATGCTGAACATTTTTCAACTTTTCACAAAACCACCGGAAATAAAAGACATACCCCTGAAGCCATATTTAATCGAGTTTTCTTTAAACAGGCTTGCTCTCGGCATTGATAATATTCACATTGATATTCACATCAGCCCCCAGCTGCAAAAAGCGCTGCAAAAAACCGCTTTTTTTATTGTAATCAAACATAGCCAGGCAGAAATTTTTTTCAGAGAGTACAGCAAAATAAACTGCAAAAGCGAAAAAGACGCCTTGAAAATTATCTGCGCGGCTGCGCTGAGCGATGGAATAAACAGGGCAAAATCCGAAGACGAAATTCAGATAGATTACCTCGGCCAAGCCGCTCTGGCGAAATTATTCCGTGAAGAAGTTAAAAATCAATACAAAAAGCTGTTAGCTCATTTCGAGCCGCTTGCCCTTTCCTATGAATTATCGCGAAGGCATACCGAAGCGGAGTTCCGTAAAGTCAGAGATAAACTGGCGACAATCAAACTAACCAAAAACCATATTATCCAAATGGCGGGAGCAGAGTTATTTCAGATAATTACGGACATCCAAACCGATAACCTGCGCAACATGCGGGAAATAACTTTCCAGACTGAACAAATCCTGCCGCCTATTTTCTTCAATAATCCGATTCTTCACACCGATAATCCGGCAGACGATTTTTTCCTTATTGAAGAATATGTCCTTATGGGTCAACGCAGTAAAGACCCGGATAATTGTAATAATGTTAAGGCGATTATTTATGACCTGCTGGAAAAAACTGATTTAAGGCGGCGCCATAAAAAAGAAATAGGCTTAACGGATAAAAGCAAGCGCGCAAACGGTCAATTTTCTGCCGATACCGGAGGGCATGACTTTGACGCGCTGATAATGGAACCGGAAAATATCGACCGGATGCTGAATGTTTTCGATTCCCGGAAACAATATAAAAACGCAAAAAATGAAAAAAAATCAAAGGCCATTCTTCAAAAGATGAAAGAGCGGATAAAAATACAGCGTAGCCTGCTGAATCTTTTTTACCGTAAATTTAAAAAATCCGGTTTATTAGACCAGCTTGTGGCGTCTTTCGAAATGAAAACGGTTTACGGTATCTACTGCCCGCCGATAGCGCCTTTTAAAATTAAAGAATTTTTGACTGATTTCTGGTCAAGAATATTTATTACTTATCAATTAAGGTCGAGAAAAAGCGTTCAAGGTGCCGCGTTTAAAATCGCTCCGCTTAAGAAAACCGTAAACATAATAAAAGGCCTTTCAACCACAGATAAGAAAGCACATTTATTAAATTTTCTCAGACAATTTTCACGATACCACAGAGATCTCTATAATTTCCGGCTCCTCAAAGAAGCAATGGAACTTATAAACTTCGTGAATACCGAAAAAGATATTTTATTATCGCGGGGAAACAGATCGCTATTTGAATTTTTGCTTCCTTCGGAAAGGGTAAAGGAAGAAAAGCCCGTCAGCAACCATGTGATCATCAAGGCGGATATCCGCGGTTCGATGAAAATCAATAATATAATGAGAAGCAAAGAGCTTAATCCTGCATCGCTTTTCAGCCTTAATTTTTTTGATCCGATTTCCGCTATTCTTTTGGATTATGACGCCTCTAAAGTATTTATTGAGGGGGACGCGATTATTCTTTCAATCATTGAAAATCAGGACACCCCGGAAGGCTGGTACAGCGTAGCCCGCGCCTGCGGCCTGGCAATCAGAATGCTGCAGATTGTTCATAGCTATAATATGAAAAACAAAGAAAACAATCTGCCACTTCTGGAAATCGGCATAGGCATCTCGCATAGCCCCGGTTCTCCCACATATCTTTTTGACGGGGATTCCCGAATTACGATTTCCCCGGCAATAAACACGGCTGACCGGCTTTCAGAATGTAACAAAAGAATACGTAAGCATTTGCATGATCATGATCCGCTGTTTAACCTGTTTGTTTTCAAGAATGTATTACGAAGTGAAAACGATGAAGACGCTGATGATTTATACATGCGTTATAATGTCAATGGTATCGAATTGGATAGCAACGGTTTTAACAAACTATCCAAGGAAATCACTTTGCATCCGATTACTTATTCATCTGCTAAAAACAAGAAAATGAAACTTTACAGCGGCAAGGTGCCAACGCTAAGTGGAAACTATCAGCCTATTGTTATCCGCGAAGATATTATCACGGAAATTCACCCGGAAAATTTAGAGATACTCGGAAACACGTTTAATAAATATTATGAAGTTTGCACCCACCGGCAGATTTACGAATTCGCGGAAAACAAAGTTGAATAAATAATTATCCTTGGATTTTAAAAGGTTTTTCTACATTCCTTTCATAACAAATGTCGAATTACTTAATGCCTGCCTTGTCTTCCTTGTGAAGAAGTGCGCCAAAACCCTGGAAATCCGCGCGCCTAAATTTCTTTAATTCCTGATTCATCACACACAAAAGCAACGCATTTTACAGTTGATTTTTTTAAAAAGCTTTTATAAAAACCAGACAGATTGTAAATGGAGCGAAAATGGTGGCAATTCGCAAAAGTACCAAAAAAACAAACCTTAAAAAAATACATGAATCTCTCCTTGATGCGGATGATTTTCAGGCAAATATTGATGCCGCAGAACGGAACTTACAAGAAACAAGAGAAATGTCGCAGTCTCAAATCGCCGAGCTCAAACAAATAGAAGAAGCCTTTGAAAAAGCCGAAAAATACACCAACGGTATCACGGAAACAATACGCGGGCCGCTTATCGTGCTCGCCCCCGACCTGAGAGTCATTTCCGCCAATCGTTACTTCTATGAAACTTTCCACGTCACACCTGATGAAACCGAGGGAAGATTCATCTTTGATGTAGGCAACCACCAGTGGGATATTCCCGCGTTGCGTGAACTTTTGGAAAAAATAATTCCAAAAAATACCCACTTTGATAATTTCGAGGTCGACCACACGTTCCCGAACATCGGGCGTAAAAGAATGCTTCTCAACGCTCGCCGAATTTATTGGGAGAACAAAGAGAAAGAAAGGATACTCCTCGCTTTTGAAGATATTACCGTGCAGAAGCAAACAGAGATGGCGCTTAAAGATTCTGAAACCCGATACCGCCGCCTCTTTGAAACAGCACAGGATGGAATATTAATCCTCGATGCCCAACAGGGACATATAACCGATGTGAATCCGTACCTGGTAGAAATGCTCGGTTATTCACACCAAGAGTTCTTAGGAAAACAACTGTGGGAAATCGGCCCCTTTAAAAATATTAAAGCGACAAAAACTATTTTCAGGGAACTGCAGCAAAAAGGATATGTTCGTTACAATGATTTGCCCTTGGAAACAAAAGACGGCCGTTCAGTGGATGTGGAATTTGTCAGCAATGTTTATCTGGTCAATAGTCACAAAGTCATTCAGTGCAACATTCGCAATATCGCCGACCGGAAACTTATTGCCGACGCCTTAAAGAAAGCTCATGATGAACTGGAACGGCGCGTGGAGGAACGAACGGCTGATCTGAAGAAGGCTCTTTTAGAAATTCAGACCATGAAAGAGCAACTGGAGGCGGAAAATATTTACTTCCGCCAAGAAAGTAAGCTGAAGCATCAATTTGAACATATTCTCGGACAAAGCGATGGCCTCAAGTATGTTCTCTACCGGGCTCAACAAGTTGCGCCCATGGATACAACTGTCCTCATCCTCGGGGAGACGGGGACGGGAAAGGAACTGATCGCTTCCGCCATCCATGAAATGAGTCCGCGCAAGGAACGGCCATTAATCACCGTCAATTGCGCGGCACTGCCGGGAAATTTAATTGAGAGCGAATTATTTGGCAGGGAAAAAGGTGCCTTTACCGGGGCCGATGTCCGCCGGATAGGCCGCTTTGAAATCGCCCATCAATCCACTATCTGCCTCGACGAAATCGGGGAATTACCGCTGGAGCTGCAGGCCAAACTGCTCCACGTGATTCAGCATAACGAATTTGAGCGCCTGGGTTCGTCCCACACCATCAAAGTCGACGTACGGATTATCGCGACAACCAATCGAAACCTTGATGAAGAAGTCCGCCAGGGGCGTTTCCGCCAGGACCTTTACTACCGGCTCAATGTCTTTCCCATCACCGTCCCGCCGTTAAGACAACGCAAAGATGATATTCCGGTAATGGTGCAGTCCTTCGTCGAGCGATATTCCAGAAGATTGGGGAAAAAATTCACGTCAATTCCTGATGAGACAATGAAGGCTCTGCATGATTATCCCTGGCCCGGCAACGTCCGGGAACTCGAAAGCATTATTGAACGGGCCGTAATCCTGTGCCCCGGGCCGGTTTTGGAATTGGCCGATAAATTGGAATTTTTACCCAATCAACTTTCATCCGTTGTGAGAACATTGGAAGAGACGGAAAAAAACCAAATGCTTAAAATACTTGTGGAAACAAATTGGCGCATCGAGGGGGAGGATGGAGCTGCGGCGATATTGGGCATCCATCCGAGCACCTTAAGAGCAAGGATGCATAAACTGGGCATTGTCCGGCCACAAAGAAACGAGCCCAATTAGCCCCCGGCCACCCTCAACATATTGAGGTTCCGTCAAATATTGAGGCCAAACAGATCATTTACAGTTAGCTCCCGCCCTGCCCTCTTTATCTAACACATCATTATTAATCGATTAATCCACTATTCTGATTTTCTTTCCGCTGTTGGCAGGCTCCTTGCTCTTACCTTCACTAAAGACATTAAATAAGTCAAAATCAACGGAGGACACAGTATGTGTGCGCGTGCGCGTCCGGCAAGTTCGGATAAAGATGCCATTTTTGTCGGATGGCAAAAATCCGGGGCGGAAATTTATCCGCTCTTCAATATTATTGCCGCCGATCATCCCTTGCACCATTCTACAGTTACCGATGTAACTCTGCGTAAACTGCAATTACGGATTCCGCAAACCACCTCTCCCTATCCTGAGACAGCGCCCGCGCCATGGCATAATCAGGGAATCAAACTGAACAATCCCAAGACCGCCAGAGAAGCCATCCAAATTGCCGGATCGGATTACACTGTTGCGAAAAAGCAGTTGGAGTCAAAAGCGGGATTGAAGCAGGATGCATATACAACCGTCAGAACGGATACCGGTGATATCCTGGGCACCGTCAATAAGAACTATAAACCAATTCAAAACGTTGATGCATTCACCTTCTTCGACACACTGGTTGCTGAAAACGAGGCAATCTACGAAACAGCCGGGTTTTTTGGTAAAGGTGAACGTATCTGGATTCTGGCAAAGCTTACGGGCTATCTTATGGTTCATGGCAACGATATCGTCAACAAATATCTCCTGCTCACCAACAGCCATGACGGCAGTTCACAAATCCGGGCAAGAGTTACGCCCATCCGCGTAATTTGCAATAATACCTTGACGGCCGCTTTGCAGGGAGCGGGAGATATTCCAATTCATCATATGCCAGACGCCGTTTATAATCTGGAACGAGCCCTCACCTTACTTGGACAGTCAATTTCCCTATATGAAGAACTCGATGTTGTGTTCAACAATATGGCGTCTAAAAAGATTGCGGATGATCACCTGCGGGAGTATGTGCGGGCGCTTGTTCCAGATAACGAAGCAATGCTCAACACGATAAGGGCGGAAAAGATCCGCGATAGCGTGCTACATCTGCATGAGTCCGGCCTGGGAGCGCATCTGGCGCGAGGGACCGTTTGGGGGGCTTTTAACAGTGTGGCTGAATATACTGATCACATGATGTCCGGCGAAGATGAAGCAACACGATTGAATTCCATCTGGTTTGGACGTGGAGCTCAATTAAAGGCGAAGGCGTTCCGCCTTGCCGAGCGAGTGATGCATGCATGAACACGCAAATTCGACAATTAACCACTAGACGGTCATCTGACCGTTTCAGACACGATTACAGGAGGCGCGCCATGAATAAAAGTCTTTTTAGCGAGACCAAAGAAAATGATGACGTGATTGATATCCTTACCAGGATTTTTGCCTATATTTCTGTTTCCTCTGCCGCGTTGATTGTTGCTGTTGTTCTATGGATGATATTTGTAAAATATTAATTGTTTTTAAAGAGAAGGTATCTTTATGAAAAAAAAATTAAATATTATTGGCATTATTCCCCAATACCCGCGGCATTCACAAAACAACATTTACGCGAAGATCAAAATGCCGCCGGTGGGTATTTTGTCCGTCATGAGCCAGCTTACCAATCATCCCCGCTGCAAAGATATCTACGCGATTGATGAAAATAATTACAGCGGGCCGCTCGATAATCAGGGCATGCCGGATCATTGTTTTTTGCACGCAAGACAGCCCGCGCATCTGGCGCTCTTCTACGGCGGCATGAGCAATTCAATTCCCCGTCTGTTTTCGGTAGCCCGGCAATATCATGATTTGGGCGCAATCACCATTGCCGGCGGCAGTCATGTCGATGCCCTGCCGCAGGAAGCTCTTCAATCGGGAATTGAAATTGTCGTTCATGGCGAAGGAGAAGAGACAATTATAGAATTACTTGCTTTATTTACGGCGGATAACGGCAATGTTTATTTGAACCGCGCCGGTTTAGCCGGAATCTCGGGCATCAGTTTTCTTGATGAAAACGGCGCTTATATCAAAACTGGCAAACGCCAGCCAATCGCCAATCTTGACGAAATAGCCGATACTGATCTGACTCTGGTTAAATTCCTGAAAAAAAGATGGAGCGCTATTCCCATTAACCGGGGACGCGGCTGCAATTTCAATTGCGAATTTTGTGTCGTGAACCAGCAATACGGGCGCTATAAAGCGGCTTCGGTAGAAACAGCTTTGCGCCAGGTAATTAAATATACTGATATGGGATACAAGGATTTTTTCTTCACCGATGATAACTTTGCCCAAAATCCCAACGAGGCCATCTCGCTGTGCAACGCGATTGGCGACTACAAAAAGAAATTCCGCAAAAAAATAAAAATCATTGTCCAGGTGCGCACGGAGGTGGCCGAGAACGACGCATTGATTGAAGCTATGCGCCGGGCCGGCGTGATCATGCTGGCCATTGGTTACGAAAGTCCCTTGAATGAAGAATTGCAGGCGATGCGCAAAGGCGTGACGGTGGAAAAACTCATTGCGCGTTCCAAACAATTATCCAAATATTTTTATCTGCACGGCATGTTTATTTTCGCCTATCCCAAAAACAATAAGGCACAGGAAAATGCCCGCTTCACAATTAAGAAGTGGGCTGAATCTTTTAAACCGTTTATCAAAAAAGCGAAAATTGACACAATACAGCTCCTCAATGCCGTCCCTCTTCCCGGTTCGGAGCTGAGAGCCAGACTGGCCAGTGAAGGACGTCTTTTACCTTTGTCAATGGCGGGCTGGGACAAATATGACGGCCTCTTCCTTTGTTACGATCCGAGGCCGGACGGGTTGGACCCCGATGATCTGCAGATTATGCCCAAACTGCTGATGCAAAAAAAGTACCTCGGTGGGTTCATCAGCCGGAAATTAAATTACGGCAACTGGCTGAACTGGGTTTATCTGGCGACCATCGGCTTTCCCATCCAGTTTGTCTTGTTTTATTCCCGGTGGTTCGCGCGCCATTTTCTGGAAAGACAAAGGGCGAAAAAAGCTCTGCGACAGGATCTGCCGGTGCGCAGCCTGTTTACCGTTCCCCTAGCTAATGCATGGAAAGATATAAGACGAAGATGGAGAAATCTTTTTGTCAAGACATACGCCGGCGCGATTATAAAGCGGTGGTTTAAGGAATATCACGGCAGTGAATACATAAACGCTTTGCGAAAGCTGCGGACTGCAGGTGAATGAGCGCTGCATGAAAGTTCGTCGCTTAAATATTTGAATAAAGGTTCTTTTAATGATTCTTGTCATTACAAAAATGAGTGTCCTTCCTGAAAATCGCGTGGAACTGACACAGACGATTACTTCACTGTCCGGTTTCACCAGGGCGGAGAAGGGATGTGCGTACTGTGAGCTCTGCCAGAATATCGAAGATGATAACAGGCTCTTTCTTCTTGAGGAATGGAATACACGGAAAAACCTTAAGGCCCACCAGAAGACAGAACACTTTAGTGTATTTTTGGGGGCAATGAATACCCTTGCCCAGCCCTATAAAAGGACGTTGCACACCGTTTTCCACCAGGCGAGGACAGGGGAGAATTAGAAATATGCGGCATGAAGTATATAAAGAACCGAAAGAAATTGAGTGGTCTATAGTCAACGCCAAATATTCATCAACGTCGCATAAAAAAGTAAGAAGGGGGTTAGCGCTTGTTAATACAAATTATTCGCAACAATAACCAGCACGATTACGTCATGCCTTTTATGCTGGATGGTCTGATTGATTCGGGAAAAATTGTAAAATTCAAGCGCAGCACAGGCTGGGTAACTATAGGAATAGACCAGATAAGGGCAAGCAATCGCTATAGTGCATTTAACGGTGACGATCGAAGAGCCGCTAATAATTCGACATTTGTCCATCATTATCTCAGGAGCAATCCGTGATCGATGGACATTGTGCGGATTTGAGGTTTTTGACCGGCTTTTATGCCCGGTGATACTAAATAAAATTGATTGTGCACATGGCCTTATGGCCGCCGCTTGCTGGCATGGTAACGCAAGCGCAAACAGCGGCAGTGAACAATCAGAAAGGAGGCTCAAATGTTGTGGACAATTTTTGTAATCTTGCTGATTTTGTGGCTTTTGGGATTAATCAGCGGATACACGATGGGCGGGGTTATTCATATCCTGCTGATTATTGCCGTTATCGTGTTAGTGGTACGACTTCTTCAAGGGAAAAAAATATTGTAGCGTCATGGGCATTTGCCAGAAGAGTCAAGTATTTTAAAATAACTTCGGCAATCATGCTCAATAATATTTTACCGGAGGTTAGGATACCTTTAGTAAGGAAAGGTATCTTAATTAATCATTCAACAACACAACTTGCTTAAGAGGGGCAACTGTTATGAAAAAAAGAAATATTGTTACCCGATGCATGGTTTTGCTGATGCTGATCTTTGTCATCGGCGCCTGTGCGGCAACAAGCACGCGGGAAAGCACCGGTGAATACGTCGATGATTCGGTCATCACGACCAAGATAAAATCAATGCTGGCCGCGGATGACTTTTTAAAGTCATTCAAAATCGGCGTTAAGACCTACAAGGGAGTTGTGCAGCTGAGCGGCTTTGTTAACTCCCAGAAGGCCGTCGATAAAGCGACCGAAATCGTAAAGAGCGTCAAAGGAGTTAAAGATATAAAAAATGATCTGATCGTGAAATAGGCGCGAGTTATTATTTTTGCGCCACTAAACCTAAGGGAAAGGGAGGTTCTATGAAACCAAAAATAATTATCGCGGTCATCCTGATCATTTTGGGCATCGCGGCGTTAGCCTACCAAGGCATTACTTACATGACCAGAGAAAAAGTCGTGGACATTGGCCCAATAGAGGTAACCGCTGAAAAAACTAATACAATACCGTTGCCGCCTATTGTGGGCGCTCTCGCGCTTGTAGGAGGCATCGTGCTGCTGGTGGTAGGCAGAAAAGAAGACTAATTTAACAGCAAATATATACAGGGGGAAATAAAATGAACAAGCTACTTTTTATGAAAATACTTATAGCGTTGGCAATTGCAGGTTCTGCTTCAACTGTAATGGCGGCGGGGGGAAGAATGGATATTGGCGTGAGCGTTCCTCTGCCTCCACCCGTCATGTTTCCAGGGCCACCCCATCTGGTTGTAATACCAGAAACAGATGTTTACGCTGTCCCCGATGTAGATGTGGACGTCTTTTTCTACGGCGGCTGGTGGTGGCGCCCGTGGGAAGGACGCTGGTACCGCTCGCAGCGCTACGATACAGGCTGGGGCCATTATAAAGGAAATCCATCTTTTTATGGACATGTGCCCTCAGGCTGGAGAAATGATTACAGGCAAGGCAGCTGGAAAGGTCACCAATGGGACCGCCGCAAAGTGCCCCACCAACAAGTTCAGAAAAACTGGCAAGGCTGGGAAAGAGACAAACATTGGGAAAAACAAAATCATTGGGGTGTCCGGGGCTTGAAGAAACCCTCACAGCAATCAAAACCGAAATACCGAGATGACCAGCGTAGGCAACAGGATAACCGTGACCGTGATAGAAAAGATAGAGATAGGCGCGATAGAAGATAGGATTAAGCATTCACTGTACTATAAAAGAGTTTTGTATCTGGAGGTGGGGG
>CAWEZF010000003.1:0-310000 GCA_963813455.1 uncultured delta proteobacterium | reverse complement strand
GGCGTCCTATATCGCGCAGAAACTCAATGTAGTTTATTTTTGTAAGCCAATCTGAGTTGTTAAGAAGCAACGCTTTATTTTTTCCGGAAAAATCCAGATAGCGCGACAACTGTTTGCCAATACCTTCCGCATTATGTTTTATCTGGTCACTGGTAAGAACCTGGCGCATTTCTGTTTTACCGCTCGGGTCTCCGATAAGTCCTGTGCCGCCGCCTACCAGAGCAATCGGTTTGTTACCGTTTTTCTGCATGTGCGCCAAAGCCATGATAGGGACAAGGCTGCCAATGTGTAAGCTTGAAGCAGTAGGATCAAATCCAATATAACAATTTATCGGCCCTTTTTTAAAAAGTCCGTAAATTAAAGATTCATCAGTTATCTGCTCGATAAAGCCACGTTCTTTTAAAATATCATAAGCATTCTTCATCACATTTTCTCCGGCTTATGCGTCAAACTTAATACTGATTCTTTCTATCGAATTGGCCCTGCCGCTTTGCGCGTTAATATCCAGCAGAACTCCCTGAAGGCGCACATCGCCTTTGGCTACATCAAATTTGTTCGGCACATTGGTCAGAAACCTTTCAATAATAGTTTCTTTTTTTACGCCAATCACAGAATCAAAAGGCCCCGTCATACCCGCATCGCTGATGTATGCTGTTCCTAAAGGTAAAATTTCATCATCCGCTGTCTGCACATGAGTATGAGTTCCCAATACGGCGGAAACCTCACCATCCAGATACCAGCCTAGCGCTCTCTTTTCGGATGTCGCTTCCGCGTGAAAATCCACAATAATAACTTTTGTTTTGGTTTTCATATCAGCAATTAAATTTTTAGCTGTTTCAAACGGACAATTGCTGGGCTGCATAAATATTCTTCCCGCTAAATTCAACACGCCCACTGATTCTCCCTGGGACGTTGAAAAAACCACCGCTCCCGATCCCGGAGTTTTTGGCGAATAATTCGCGGGCCTTAATAAATTTTTGTATTCGCCGATAAATTCCAGCGCTTCTTTTTTATTCCAGATATGATTACCGGAGGTCAGAACATCAATCCGGCTTGCATAAAGCTCCTCGACTATTTCTCTGGTCACGCCGAATCCCGCCGCCGCATTTTCACAATTAGCTATCACAAAATCAATTTTTTTTTCAGCAATTAAAGATGGGACTAACTCCGCCACCGCTCTACGGCCCGGCTTTCCCACGATATCGCCGATAAAAAGTATTTTCATGTCAAAGCCCTTCTTCGTTCTCGTAACAAAATATTATTTCGCGTAATCCGAAATTCGTGTTTCCCTGATTACCGTTACTTTAATCTGACCAGGATACGTCAGCTCGGATTCAATTTTTTTAATGACATCTTTACACAGCATCACCGCGTCATTATCAGAAATCTTTTCATTTTCCACAAGAATTCTAATTTCGCGGCCCGCCTGAATGGCAAAACATCTATCAACTCCGTTGAAAGAATGAGCGATTTTTTCCAGTTCTTCCAGGCGCTTAACATAAGTTTCCAGCATCTCTCTGCGCGCGCCCGGACGCGCCGCCGACAGAGAATCCGCCGCCTGGACCAATACACCCAGCAGTGTATTATTACGGCCATCATCGTGGTGCGTGGCAATGGCCTGAACTATGCGCGGGTTTTCTCCGTATCTTTTGGCGAAATCCGCGCCAATTGCCGCGTGCGTTCCTTCAATTTTGTGATCCACTGCCTTGCCGATATCATGCAGCAGACCGGCGCGCTTTGCTTCTTTAATATTCATTTTTAATTCAGCGGCCATCATGCCTGTAAGGTATGCCACATCAATCGAATGCTGCAGAACATTCTGAGAATAACTTTTACGGTACTTGAGACTGCCAAGCATTTTAATTATTTCCGGATGAACGTCATGCACGCCAACATCAAAAGAGGCTTTTTCGCCTGTTTCCCGGATAATTTGGTCGACTTCCTTTTCCACCTTCTTTACTATTTCTTCTATCCTGCCAGGATGAATTCTGCCGTCCTGGATAAGTCTTTCCAGTGAAATACGGGCTACTTCACGGCGAATCGGATCAAAACTGGAAAGAACCACGGCTTCTGGAGTATCATCAACGATCAGATCAATTCCTGTAGCCGCTTCAATCGCCCGGATATTTCTGCCCTCGCGGCCGATAATTCGGCCTTTCATTTCTTCGCTCGGCAAATTGACCGCGGATACCGTGTTTTCCGCCACAAAATCCCCGGCGTACCTTTGAATCGCGTAAGCGATGATTTCTTTTGATTTTTTATCAGCGGTGAGATTTGCCTCGTCTTCGATTTTTCTGATCATTAAAGCGGCATCCCGTTTGGCCTCTGATTCCATTGACTGAATCAACAGCTTTTTGGCCTCTTCGGACGAAATCCCTGCAATCGTTTCCAGTTTTTGCTTCTGCTCTTCAAAAGCCTTATCCAGCCGATGATGTTTTTCTTCCAATGCACCTTCTTTTTTTATTAACGATTTTTCCCGCTCTTCAATATTCGACTCTTTCTGCGTTAATGCATCAAGTCTTTTGTCCAGATTCTCTTCTTTAGAACGGATGCGTTTTTCCAAAACATCAAGATCGCTTCTTCTGTCTTTTGTCTCTTTATCGAAATCAGCTTTGATTTTAAGAAGATTTTCCTTGGCCTGAAGAATTGATTCTTTCTTGATTGTCTCCGCTTCTTTTTTAGACTCTTCGACAATCCGGGCCGCCAGGCTTTCCGATGATTTGAGTTTTTTTCCTGATAATATATTTTTAAAAATATAACCGATGATAATACCGGCCACTAGCGACGCCAATATAACAAGCACATATAAACTGCCGTTTAACATTTTTCCCTCCTTTTTTTCCGCCGAAAATGAAAATTTTTCACTTATTCACAAATGAGCAAAAGCCAGCTTTTCCTGATAAACTTTTTTCGGCAGACATATTTTAACCTTCCAACAAGACATTCTTTTTTTGCGTGTCTCTTTGCTGAAGGATTAGTTTTTCAGGGTTGTTTTAAAGACTAAAGAAAGGATTTTTTAATAAGCGGGCGGCATGAAAAAACCCCCGCATATGCCGTGTTAATCACCTTTTTGAACCTTTGTTCAAGGTGGGCGCCCGGTATTGATTGCTTTAGGCTTTCTACCTTCCGACCAGCGGATTAAAGGTTGACCTGCTCACCACAACCAAGAAATAGGCCCCAGGTTCAAAATGTTGGCTCAAAACAAATGTTAATCACGCGCACCGCAGGGGCGACAAAATCGACTAATTTGTATCTTCAATCAGCTGAATTAATTTTTCGGCTCTGGTTTCCATGTTTTCACAGAGCTCTTTGTTTATTCCTTTTAACTTTAATAATTCCTCTGAAATGTTTAAAGCTGCCAGGATGGCTACGTTTAAGGTTTTGAGTCCGTCCTTAGACTGCATAACCTCTTCAATTTTATTATTAACAAATTGGACAACGTTAGCCACTTGTTCATCTTCTGCATCGCTTAAAACCGAAAGATCCTGTCCTAATATGTTTATTTTATAACTTTTTTTCAAAACACATGCCCTGGAAGCTTATTTTGCTAAATCGATATCTGCAAGTAACTCGAGCAGTGAATCTACCCTAGCGCGCACGCTGTTCCTTTCCTCATCTAACGTCTTTAGTGTGTTGCTTAACCCTACTAACTCCGTCTCTTTATTCTTTAGTGCTTCCTCCAATTTTTGTATTTGCTTTTTTAATTGAACTTTTTCGTTAACAATTCCCTTAATTTTTTCTTCTAATTCTTTAAATTTTCCCAGTTCCACTATGAATTTTTATCCTTCCTCAAGGACACAAAATTAAAAAACCATAACGCTTATTTGTATTTATTTTATGCCAACTTATCAGATTAAGTCAAGGTCTTATTTTATATTCTACTTTCTGAATGCTCGGACTGACGCAAAAAGCTGAAATATTTATTTAATTCATTCATCAGGCTTTCTTTATCCTTACAATCCCCCGCCTTTTTCCTAAATTGAGCGGAATTTTCCAGCCCTCTTGTGTACCAAAGAAGGTGTTTTCGGAAGGTTTTATTGGAGATTTTTTCTCCCAAAAAATTTATTTCTTTTTCCCAGTGACTCCTAATCACTGCTCTTCTTTCTTCCAAATCAGGCAAGTAATCATTGGCGTTATCTGTCAGTAAGCGCCTTATCCCTCTGAATAACCAGGGATTACCCAGCGCCCCTCTGCCTACCATTACCGCGTCACATGCAGTTTCTCGCATCATTCTTGAAGCATCAATCGGCTTCCAGATATCACCGTTTCCGATAACCGGAATCTTTATTGCATTTTTTACTTTTCCGATAACGTTCCAATCAGCCACCCCGGAATAACCCTGATCAGCTGTGCGCGCGTGGATAATTACCGCCCGCGCTCCTTCACCTTCCGCTATCCGGGAAAGCTCAACAGCGTTTATAGCACTGCGATTCCATCCGGAACGAATCTTTACTGTAACAGGGATATTTACTTTTTCGACCACCGCTTTGATTATACGTCCTGCCTGGACGGGATTTTTCATCAACATTGCACCGGCTCCTGTTTTAATAACTTTTTTCACCGGACAACCCATGTTTATGTCGATGGAATCAGCGCCCTTACCTGCCACAATTTCTGCCGCTCTGGCCATAACCTCCGGGTCCGCGCCGAATATCTGCACGCCCAATGGCTGATCCTCCGGAGAGCTTTTTAAATACTCAAATGTCCTTTTTGAATCCCTGATGAGACCATTGGCGCTGATCATTTCCGTAAAAGCCATCGAGCAACCGAAAGAACGGGCGACAATACGAAAAGGCAAATTAGAAATTCCTGCCAGCGGCGCCAGCAATGCTTTGCCTTTTATCGAATCAATTAATGAAGACACAATTTTAACCAGATTTTATTTATTTAAGATATTTACCGGCGCGGATTAATTCGTCGGGAGTATTTATTCCCATAACTTCAATATAATCTTCGGTCACGCAAGCATGCGCCTTACGACGCTCACGGCGGGCGATTTCCACAATATCGGTTAAATAATATTCTTGTTTATTATTTTTGTTGTCAATTTTTTCCAGAGCCGATAATAAAAAAGGCGTGTTCACACAATAAATACCGGTATTGATTTCACTGATTTTTTTCTCCTCCTCCGTCGCGTCAAGCTGCTCCACAATTTTTTCAATATCGCCTTTTTTGTCTTTGACAATACGCCCATAACCATGCGCGTCCGGAACTATTGTAGTCAAAACAGTAAGGCACGAATCGGTTTTAACATGTTCTTTAATCAAATTATTAATCGTTTCCGTCTTTAAAAGCGGCACATCCCCGCAGAGAATCAGCGTTAAACCATTATAATCATTAAGTTCTTTTTTCGCCTGCAAAACGGCATGCCCCGTGCCCAATTGCGGTTCCTGTTTTACAAAGACACATCCGCGATCGGCAAAACGCTCGCGAACCATTTGCGCCTGATGGCCGATAATGACAATTATTTTTTTTGCGCCCGCGCCGGCAGCCGTATCCAAAACATAACTCAGCAGAGACTTGCCTTTTATTTCATGAAGCACTTTGGGCAAATCCGATTTCATACGGGTGCCCTTGCCCGCCGCGAGAATGACCGCGTAAAATTCCGCATTCTTCATTTTATTCCGCCATAATTAATTTGCTGTTTTCTTATTCGTCAGCCGGTTTGTCAGCCGATAAATTTTCTTTTTCATCGTCATCATTTTCCAGAGCTTCTAAATCTATTCCCAGAGACTTGGCGCGTTTCTCCCATTTTTGTCTTGCTAAAGCACGCATATCGGCTACACTATCTTTTTCATCGACGATTTCCATGCCCAGCAGTGTTTCCACCACATCCTCAAGTGTAACCAGACCTCTTGTCCCGCCATACTCATCCACGACCAAAGCTATGTGCTGACGATTATCGAGTAAATACTCGAGCAGATCAGACAACAGCATATTTTCCGGCACACAAAATATTTTCCGTTTCAGTGATTCCAGGGGTACAGCGCCTTGTCCCTCAACATTACGCACGACAATTTCATCTTTAAGTACAAACCCGGTGATTTCGTCAAGATTCACGCCATGTACCGGCAAGCGAGAGAAAGATGAGTGTATCGCTTTTTCGGCAGCCTGATTAATGGATATATTTTCAGGCAGCGCTGAAATCACTGAGCGTGGCGTCATGATATCAGCTGTCCTCAGAGAACCAAATTTAAATAAATTTCGAATAATTCTGGATTCATGTTCTTCTATTTCTCCGGTTTGCTCACCGATATTAGCCATAGCGATAAATTCGGAACGGCTGAAAACATCAACTTTTTTTCCGCGCGCGATTAACCGTGTCAGACCTTCCGATAGCCAGATCAGAGGAGCAAGGATATAAATTAGTAGCTTAATAAAGGCGGCTGTTACACCGACCAGCTTCCTCCAGTAAACCGCCCCAATTGTTTTAGGAATAATTTCAGACAGGTACAAAATCATCAAAGTCATTACCGCTGAAAAAATGCCCAGTGAATTGCTGCCAAATACTATGGCGGCCTGAGCCCCGGCAATGGTCGCGCCGACTGTATGCGCTATCGTGTTTAAAGTTAATATTGCCGCAAGTGAGCGATCCACATTTTCCTGCCTGAGATTTCTCAGCAATTCAGCTTTTTTGGGCTGCTTTTCCCGCAATTCTTCTATGTATGAAGGCGTAATGCTTAACAGGACCGCTTCAGCAACTGAACATAAAAAAGAAAAAAACAGCGCCAGCGCGACAAAGCTTACCAGCAATGTTACATCTGTATTGGTATATGCGATTACCTGATCCTCTCTGCTTCCCAGGCTAAACGCGAAAGCGCATCCGGCCAACATCAACAATAGGATTAAAACATAAGCCCAGTTAATTCTTTTTATCCGCAAATACATAAATATTCCTTAAATATCCTAATAAAAAACAAGCAATTGATACGTATGAGTAAATATCATACGCTTAATGCTTAGCATACATAATCTAGCAGATTGAACGGAAAAAAGGAATACTTGTCTCTTGGCAAAAAATTTTCGCCAAAAATATATTTTAAAAATCACAATTCAATTGACAGCTAAGGCCTTTCCTACTTATACTTCACTATCACGATCTGCGACAGGCAAAAGGTTCTGATGCCGGACAGAATACTTTAAATTTTTCAACAAATATCATCAGGAGGATTAAAAGATGAAAAAAAAGATAGTTTTTAGCATTATTTTTGTTTTGGCATTGTTTAGCTTCAGCCACGCTTCTCTTTGGGATGTTGTCAAAGGAACCTTGGAGACAGTAAGCGGCACCAAGCCAGCCGAAAGTAGAATTGATTTAGGGCTTAAAGAAGCGCTCAACGTCGGAATTCAAAATACCATCACATATCTCGGTAGAAATAACGGATATTTCGCCAATCAGGCCGTCAAGATTCTGTTGCCCGAAGAAGTGCGAAAAACAGAAAGAATTTTAAGAGGAGTTGGATTTGGCCCACAGCTTGACGAATTCACGCTCAGCATGAACCGGGCGGCGGAAAAAGCCGCACCTCTGGCCGCGGATATTTTCTCCACGGCAATCACAGAAATGTCGTTTGATGACGCCAATAGAATTTTACGCGGTAGTGACACCGCAGCAACCGATTATCTCAAAACAAAAACATACGAAAAATTGCTGGAACTTTTTCAGCCGGCAGTGCGCAAAACCATGAGCGAATTTAACGTTACCCAACAGTACGATGCCATTAATTCCAAGGTGCAGACTCTTCCTCTGGTTGGCAAGGTATTTAATCTTGACGTTAATCGTTACGTATCTTCCAAGGCGCTGGATGGTTTATTCTATACTCTAGGAAAAGAAGAAACAAAAATACGCACCAATCCTGCCGCCAGAGTGACCGAACTGTTAAAAGAAGTTTTTAAATAATAGAAAGTGCGTCAGGAGATTTAAAAATGCCCAATATACTTTTAGTGGGAAACGGCGCGCGGGAGCACGCCATTGCCGAGGCCATCATGCGCTCCAAGCAAAATCCCCGCCTGTTTTCTTTTATGAAAGCCAACAATCCCGGAATCGCTTCTCTGTCGGAAAAAATTAAAATCGGCAGTTACTCTGACATGGATGCAATTACCGCTTTTTCCAAGGAAAACAAAATTGATTTTGCCGTCATCGGCCCAGAAGACCCGCTCAATAACGGCGTGGTGGACGCGCTGGCAAAAAGCGGCATTTCGGCAGTTGGCCCCACAAAAAGCCTGGCAAGGTTGGAGACTTCCAAATCATTCACCCGTGATTTAGTTAAGAAATACAATATATTAGGAAATCCACAATACAAAGTATTTACCGCTATGAACGGTGTGGAAGAGTTTTTAAATAAACTCGAAGGCATAGTTTTGAAACCTGATGGGCTCACCGGCGGTAAAGGCGTACTGGTGCAGGGCGATCATTTCTCCACAAAAGAAGAAGCATTGAAACTATGCGAGCAAATTCTCAGCGGCGGTTCATCCGTCATCGTTGAAGATAAATTTGACGGCGAAGAATTTTCACTGCAATGCCTGTGCGACGGAAAAACAATTGTGGGTACGCCACTGGTGCAGGATCACAAAAGAAGATTTGACGGAGATCGCGGCCCCAACACCGGCGGTATGGGTTCTTTTTCTTTGCCTGATCATTCCATGCCGTTTTTAAAATCATCGGACATCGAAGCAGGGCTGGAAATAACCCGCCAGGTGGCGGCAGCGCTTTTAAAAGAAACAGGCAGTCCATACAAAGGAGTAATGTATGGCGGCTTTATCGCCACAAAAGACGGCGTGAAGCTCTTGGAATATAACGCGCGCTTTGGCGACCCGGAAGCGATGAATATCCTGCCGCTTCTAAAAACAGATTTTGTGGAAATATGCCAACATATAATTGATGGCACACTCGATAAAATAAAAATCGAATTTGAACACAAAGCGACTGTCTGTAAATATGTTGTGCCCAAAGGCTACGGCCTGCCCGCCGATCACCCAGATGCCGCGTCTTCTAAATCAAAAATTGAAGTCGGCGATGTGGGAAAGCAAGGCTCTACTATTCTTCCGTGGATAAAAAAGAAGACGGCTTATATTTGAGTTCCTCGCGCGCTATCGGTATTGTGGGCATTGCCGACACATTAGAAGAAGCAAGAAATATTACCGCCGAAGGCGTTAAAGCCATCAAAGGCCCCGTCGCCTATCGCGAAGACATCGGCACAGATGCGCTCATTCAGAAACGTATTGAACATATGAAAAAGATACGGAAAATGTGAATTTTCGATTTTTTTCACAATCATCATATCAATATATCATGTATAGTATTCCATAAGCGATGCTTTTAAAGCATCACAAATATATCAGTAATAACAGATATATCCATAATTATTTTGGCATTTCTTTTATATGGATATCGCTTTGCGGGAATGGAATTTCTATGCCTTCTTGTCTGAAACGGCGGGATATTTCATAATAAAGCTGGCTTTTCAGCACGCCGGGGCGGTTTATGTACTCGCGCGTCCAAACTCGCAGATTGAACATCATGGCGCTATCGGCATACTCAGTAAAAAGGACGTCCGGTTTAGGTTCTTTCAGCACACCCGGATTATCTAGCGCGACCTCAAGAAGAACTTTTTTAACTATCTGAGGATCTTCCTTATAAGACACTCCGACGGGATAATTAAAACGGACATTGCGGTCGGTATGACTCCAGTTGATAACTGTTTCAGAAATGAATTGCGAATTAGGAACGATAATGGAAATGTTATCGTTTGTTACAATCGTGGTCGCGCGCATGGAAATATCTATCACATCCCCGGCAACACCCGCCACTTCGATTCTGTCTCCTATTTTAATCGGCCTTTCAAAAAGAATAATTAATCCGCTGACAAAATTATTAATTACATTTTGTAAACCGAAACCAATACCAATGCCCAGAGCTCCGAACAATATAGTGAGACTGCTTAAATTAATACCCGCTGTCTGCAAAATAATGACAAAGCCGATAGTCAGAAAAACATATTTTATGATGGAGCCGGTCGCCGCGCGCACGCCGTAATCTATACGGCTTTTGGCCAGCAATTTATGCGTTACGATTTTATTTATTTTTGAAGCGAGATAAACCAAAAGCAATGTCGCCAAAATCAGATAAACAAGAGTCAACACAGTAAAAGATGATTCACCCATATTAAAAAGAGGAATGCTCAATGATTCTAGGCTTTTATTTACGAAACCGGCTATCGTTTCCACGATAATCTCCTAAAAAGGGAAAAACACTGGAATTAAAATAGTCGCAAGAATCAAAAAAATCAAGTTTAAAGGAGTTCCCACTTTAATAAAATCTGAAAATCTGTACTGTCCTACCCCATAAATCATTGTGTTGGTCTGATAGCCGACAGGCGTCATAAAACTGGCGGAGGCGGCAAAAGCAACCGCCATTAAAAATGGTTTTGGGCTCACTCCCATTGCGGTGGCCGCCGCTATGGCAATAGGAGTGAGTAAAACAGCGGTAGCATTATTTGACATGGTTTCTGTCAAAAGTGAGGTCATAATATAAAGCGCTGCAACAATGGCCACCGGCCCTATTGGGCCCAAATACTTTATCATCCTGTCTGATATATACATGGCCGCGCCTGTTTTTTCCAGAGCCACGCCAAGAGAAATAATGCCGCCCAAAAGAAAAATCACTTTCCAATCTATAGAATCGTAAGCTTCCTCCAAAGTAATACATCCCACCATAACCAAAAGCACAGCGCCGATAATCGCTCCAACCATAATCGGCAATATACCCAGCGTCGCCGCAACTATAACTCCGGCAATGATCAGCAAAGCGGGAATTATTTTGTCCTTGCGATACTGGGGTGTCTCAATCTCTGACACAATAACGAAGTTTTTATTGTTTTTGAGAGCGTTATAATTTTCCTTGCGCGCTTCAACCAAAATGGCATCCCCGGCACTGAGCGGAGTATCGGCAAAACCGGTGTTATATAACTGACCTCTGTGTCTTAACGCCAGGGCAGTGGCGCGGAAAACATTACGAAAATAAGAAGACTTGATAGTCTTGCCAATCAACCTTGAATTAGGCGCGATTACCACTTCTGTAAGCACCAGGGCTTCACACTGAAAATCTTTTTCATGCAGTTCGCAATCGGTCTTCATCTGAACACCAACTCTATCTTTTAATTCCTGCAATTGTTTAATATCGCAGCGGACACGCAATAAATCATTTTCCTGCAGCACGATATCAGACACAGGAACCAACAAACGCTGCCCGTTACGGATCACTTCTAAGATATCTATTTCCAGCTCTTTCACTAAGGGGGAATCAGCCACTCTCATCCCAATTGATTTTGCGTTAGGCATTAGAATAATATCCGTTATATAGTCATGCATTTGATATTTATCTATCAGCTCTCCATCGGCCGATCTATCCGGAATAATTCTTACGCCGAAAAGCAACATATAAACAATGCCAGCCCCAAAAAAAACCAGCCCCATTTTTGTGAATTCAAACATATTCAAAGCGGGTAGGCCATGTTGAACCGCGATAGAACTGACGAGTAAGTTGGTAGAGGTACCAATGAGCGTGCATACACCGCCGAACATCGAAGCGAATGAAATAGGCATTAAAAGCTTGGATAAACTAATTTTACACTTAGCAGACACGCCCAGCAAAATCGGAATAAAAACGGCGATAACCGGAGTATTATTCACAAACGCTGAAATAACGCCGACAATAACCATTGTTGAGATAAGGCCAACCCAGAAATTGAAGCCAAAAACTTTGGACGACAAAGCTCCCAGGTAATTAACGGAACCTGTTTTCTGCAGCGCCGCGCTTAAGATGAACATTGCCGCCACAGTAACTGTTGCCGTGTTGCTGAAACCGGAAAGACCTTCTCTGGGAGATAATATTCCCGTTAACAGCAGAATAGCCATAACTATTATGGCCGTCAGGTCAACAGGCAGCTTTTCAGACGCGAATAGAACTACGGCAAGAACAATGACTCCCAATACGATCAGCATTTCCATCGTCATAATGTGTCTCTTTCGCGCAAACCTCGATAAATCAGCGGGGCAATGATTTTATTATCATTAAAATCTCATCATTTGGAAAGATGGGAAAACTTCGCATCCAGTGCGGCGTTCCAATTTTCGACCATTGTTTTGATAC
Organism: uncultured delta proteobacterium; assembly: GCA_963813455.1. Taxonomy (GTDB): domain Bacteria; phylum Desulfobacterota; class Syntrophia; order Syntrophales; family Smithellaceae; genus UBA4810. Next base: position 297,855 of record CAWEZF010000003.1, on the reverse strand, counting down.
TTTCCATTAATGAAGAAACATCGCCTTCGATGGTAACAGATTTTATTATGTCACCCTGAGCAATTGCATTGACAACTTTCTGGTCAGCGTCGTTGAGTACTTCGCCGAAAACTGTGTGTTTACCGTCGAGCCAAGGTGTGGGCACGTGCGTGATAAAAAACTGGCTGCCGTTGGTGCCCGGACCGGCATTGGCCATGGATAATATACCGGGTTTATTATGTTTTAGTTCTTTTACGAATTCATCCTGAAAGCGATAACCGGGGCCGCCGCGGCCGTCTCCCGCGGGACAGCCTCCCTGAATCATAAAATCGGGAATAACCCGGTGAAAATTTAAATTATTATAATAACCACGCCGCGCCAGATTGATAAAATTGCCTACGGTAACCGGCGTCTCCCCGGCAAAAAGTTTTAAATTGATTGTTCCTTTATTTGTTTCGATAACCGCCTTCAATTCATTTTTCATTTTAATCTCCTTTTTTTTAATGGTGGAACAAACGCAGGCCGCAAAATGCCATGACGATTCCGTATTTGTTGCAAGTGTCAATTACCTGCTGATCGCGGATGGAACCTCCGGCCTCGACAATGGCGGTCACACCACTGCGGTGGGCGCGTTCAATGTTATCTCCAAAGGGGAAAAAGGCATCACTGCCCAAGCAGACACCTGTAACTTTGGAAAGCCATTTCTGTTTTTGAGCTTTGGATAAGGGTTTTGGCTGTTTCGTAAAAGTTTCGGCCCATACATCATCACCGATAACATCCTCCGGCGTATCGCCCAGATAAACATCGATGGCGTTATCACGGTTGGGGTTGGAAACATCTTCGCGAAACGGCAAATTAAGAACTTTGGGAATATGGCGCAGCTGCCAGTTATCGGCCTTCTGGCCAGCCAGCCGCGTGCAGTGGATACGGCTTTGCTGTCCCGCGCCCACGCCGATTACCTGGCCGTCCTGCGCATAACAGACACTGTTCGACTGCGTATATTTGAGCGTGATGAGCGCCAGCACCAGGTCGCGCTTTTGCGCTTCGGTAAGCGTTTTGTTTTCCGTCACAATATTTTCCAGCATGCGGGAATCGATTTTTAAATCGTTTCTCCCCTGCTCAAAGGTAATGCCATAAACCTGCTTGTGCTCAAGAGAAACGGGCACATAGTTAGGATCGATAACCACAATATTGTAGTTGCCGCCTTTTTTGGATTTCAAAATTTCCAAGGCTTCCGGCTTATAGCCCGGCGCGATGATACCGTCGGTAACTTCATTTTTGATAATTGTTGCCGTCGGAACATCACAGACATCAGAAAGAGCGATCCAGTCGCCGAAGCTGCTCATGCGATCGGCGCCGCGGGCGCGCGCGTAAGCGCAGGCAAGCGGGGAGAGTTTCATCTTCGGATCGATGTGATACATCTTGCGCAACACTCTGTCGAGAGGAAAACCCAAAGCTGCGCCGGCGGGAGAAACATGCTTAAAAGACGCAGCGGAAGGCATACCGAGAGTTTTCTTTTACTTCTTTGACCAGCTGCCAGCTGTTGAACGCGTCCAGAAAATTAATATAGCCGGGTTTTCCGTTTAATACCTCAACCGGCAGATTGCCGCCGTCCGCCATGAAAATCCGCGCCGGTTTCTGGTTTGGGTTGCAGCCGTATTTCAGTTGTATTTCGTTCATTAATTATCCCTCCACCGCTTTATATTTGTTGATAATGACATCCTCATAATTCTGAGTTTTAAGGTCTATGGCGCGCACAAACAGGCTTACCTTGTTTTCCTCGTTTAACGCTTCCCAAAGCTTGCCCGCGAATTCATTGGGGTCATCTTCATCGATGGCCACCCGCATAGGTTCTCCTTCAAAACTGGGAATCGGATTGCCGTTGCACTTGTAAGTGCTGATAAAGTGCCCTTCTGCGGCAAGCGGCTCTGAATAGTCAAAAATAAAACGCTGCGCGCTTTTTTCATTGCCATCACAGCTTTTTAAAATACTTAGTTTGTAGGCGCCGGTTTTCATATCCAACAAGCCGGAAACGCGGGGTGTCCAGTTTGGTTTGTCGTCTTCAAAGGTGCGCGTTTTTAGCGCCGCTTCAAAGTTGTATCCGGGGAACTTATTACTTTTCATAAAATCGTAAATGGTATTGGTCTGATCGCCGTTGGTAACAATTGTCGTTTTGTCTAACGTGAGCACCGGATTATAGATAATCAGGTGCGGATCGGTCATTTTGGAAGGGTCTGCTGCCTTAGTGCGGATGCCGCCTTCGATAGGATCGAACACGCGGTTGCGGCTGTTGGCGCTGCGTCCCATGATAAAGTAGGCAATCATTGCTTTTTTACCTGAAGGCGTAAGGCCGATACAAATGCCGCGTCCGGGATAATCGTTTCCGGACAGGAAATCGTATAAATTCACTTTCATTTCAGCTATTTCTCCTTGTGATGTTTCAAGACTCGCTCATTTGATGGCGGGAGTATATGAGCAGAAGTTTTGTATGTCAACTGGATTTGACCAGAAATTTTTTTATAATTAAAATAATAGCAAGTACGAAAAAACCTTCTATCACCGAGCGAGCCTAATTAATTTTCAAATTGCAAATAATGACCTTATACGTTAGAAACGTAAATACACACGGCAACAAACATATCAGATCGTAAGGAGCTTGCATGAAATCAAAAAAGGCCAAAAAAGTTTTAGTCAGCGTGGTTATGGGAAGCGATTCTGATTTGCCCGTCATGTCTGAAACGACAAAGATTCTCGATGAATTCGGCATTGGCTATGAACTTATTCTAACTTCAGCGCATCGCGCTCCGTCGCGCACCGCCAAGTTCGCCACTGAGGCAAAAGAAAGAGGCATTCAGATAATCATTGCGGGAGCGGGAGCGGCGGCGCATCTGGCTGGCGTTATTGCGTCACACACGCCATTGCCGGTAATCGGCGTTCCTATTGACGCGACTTCTCTTAAAGGATTGGACGCGCTTTTGGCCACAGTGCAAATGCCGGGCGGCATTCCTGTCGCGACAATGGCTATCGGCAAAGCAGGCGCCAAAAACGCCGCTATTTTTGCCGTGCGCATGATGTCGATTACCGACAAAACACTGGCTAAAAAACTCGATGACTATATCGCGAAAATGGCCCAAGACGTGGAAACCAAACAAAAAAAACTTTTATGACTCAAGTTTTTAAAATCACGCCTCAAAATACCGAAAAGATAATCACAGACGCCGCCGAATTAGTTTTACAAGGCGGCGTTATAGCTTATCCCACAGAGACGTTTTACGGCTTGGGCGTGGACGCAACCAACGAAGAAGCCTATCCGCAAAATTTTTGAAATCAAAGGACGTGATTTTAAGAATCCAATCTCCGTGATTATCGGCGAAAGAAATGATGCGTATTCTCTGATAAACGGCAGTAACTCTGTCGCCGAAAAACTAATGGATACTTTCTGGCCCGGCGCGCTAACAATAGTTTTTAGAGCCTCGGAAAATATTTCACCCCTGCTTACGGCAGGAACCGGAAAAATAGGCATTCGTCTTTCCAGCCATGAAATTGCCCTGCGCGTCGCGCAAAAACTGGGGCGCCCCCTTACGGCTACCAGCGCCAATATGTCCGGAAAACCGGAATGCGTAACCGCCGATGATGTTCTTGTTCAAGTGGGGGATAAAATTGATGCTGTGATTGACGCGGGAAAAACGGCAGGCAAAACAGCTTCCACGATAATAGACACAACCTGTGTTCCCCCGATTATTTTACGCGAAGGAGCAATAATCAAAAAAGCAATAGAAGAAATAATATACTGAGATAAAATTACTATTATCTATTTTTCTTAAAGAAGGCGTTCCGCGCCGATAATCTCCGGCTGTATTTTAATAACACCTGGCGGCTCATTTATAAAAACAACCATAAAAGGAATCCGTCCGTTTGGCATAATTTTATCATTGGTGTTATTGTTTCCTTCCGGCCGGGAAAGAATCCTTTTCATTTCTTCTTCGGATAAATTAACGAGTTCTTCATCTGTAAGAACATTGCCCGCGTAACTTGTTTGTTGAGCCAGAAACACGGAGTTCTCGCCGATTATCGTTCCTTTAACCAAAACACGGGAAATTGGGTAATCAGCATTATTAACCGCCACTCCCTCCATGACCCTGATTGCTCCTAAAATATTATTATTTAAAAGCTTCTGACTCGTATTTTCTACAGCAACTTGAGATAAGACAAGTTTCGGACGCGCCTGCTCCGGATCGCCTAAATACTTATTTGCGAATTCACTGATCGCCGGCGGCGCCATTTCGCGGAGCATTGCGCCAATCTGCGGATAAAACACGTAATAAAGGACAGCCGGTATGACAAAAATTATCAAAACAGACCAGATAAAAATCTTCCATCCACCGCCCCCGCTTTTTTTAGCCTTTTGCTTTTTTATTTTTATAGCATCTGCTGACTCCGGCTTTTCAAAAGATTCATCCATTTCATTTATTTCAATCTTATCTTCACCGGAGACATTGGGCTTTGCGATTTCGATATTATTAACGACTTTTTCATTTAACTCTTTTTTTACTTCCATAACATTATCAAGAAAGCGAACCACATCTTCATCACGGCCGCTTGATGGCGGAATATTTCCCGAAAAATCAGCATGTTCGTTCAGCAGGCTGTGAATCTTTAGATAAAACTGTTTTTGATTTTTGCGGAGATTCCTGCTCTTTTTCACTTGGCTGCGGCTGACTATTCTGAAAAAAAACATGCTCACAGCGGCTGCAGCGCATCCACAGGCCATCACCCTGCATCAGGGCGTCATCAAAATAAAATTTTGTCCGGCATTGTCTGCACTGAATAATCATTGTTCTTCCTCTTTATAACTGTTTTATAACGTAAATATCCGGTAAAAACCTGTAACGTTCGCCGTAATCAAGGCCATAACCGACTAAAAAACCGTCTTCCATCGAAAAACCGACATAATCAGCTTCAAAGGCGACTTTTCTTCTTTTACGCTTATCCAGCAAAGCGCAAACCTTAAGCGAACGGGGACTTCTTTCTTTAAACCATTCAACAAGATATTTCAACGTTAAACCTGTATCGACAATATCTTCAACAATCAGCACATCACGGCCTTTGATGGTTGTTTCAATATCTTTCGTCATGACGACTTTTTCCGAACTCTCCGATCCAGTGCCGTAGCTGGCGCAGCGCACAAAATCAACCTGGCACTCAACACTGATTTCCCTGATTAAATCGGCCATAAAAATGAAAGCTCCCTTGAGAATACCGATGATAATTAATTCACTTCCGGCATAATCTTTGGAAATTTTAGCGGCTAATTCACGAACGCGTTTTTTTATCTGGTCTTGCGTATAGAGTATTTCTTTTTGTTCCTCGCCCATGATCACTCTTTGCTAATCTGTTTTAATTTATGGAACATTAACCAATGTGCTCGCTATTTGTCAATAATAATTAATGATTTAGGGAATAAACACGGACAAATTCCTCTATATTAGACAAGATGAGCCTCTCAGCCTCGTCGATTTCTTCCGCCGAGTTAAATACGGAAGAAAAACTTAAAAATATTGAGTTAAATTTGGATATTTCCCTGCCGAATTTTTCATAATCGATATGGCTGATCATATATTGGGAACCGTCAAAATAATATTTCCCCAATCTGTTTGCGTCCGGCGAACGATACGGCCAGTCAATTTTCCAGCCGAAATAACGGCAGGCAATGTTTCTTAGCAGCTTATTTTCAAAAACCTGAGGTTTTAGCTCTTCGCCGAGCCTGTCCCCCAGCAGACGAAAATAAGTTTTTACCAGATCAATATCGGTGATGCACAGGCCGTAGAGATACCAGTCATCAATTATCTTTATTAATATCCGCGCCTGCGATTGAGGAATAAAATAATGACTGGGGCAAAGATGTCCTGCGCAAAGTTCCTGGCCATAAAACGACACATCGCGCAAATCGGCGCCGCTATTCTGCTGTGGATGCAAAAGACAGCCTACCCTCTTTTCCTCGTCATCTAAAAAACCCAGATACTCACAGCAATAGATCACTTCGTATCTTTTTTGAAAATCTTCCGCGGCAATCGTTTCGCGCGCGCATTTTTCGATGTCGTCACGTGATCTGACGTTTTCGCGAAAACGGCGCGTTCTTGCCCGCAGCCTCAATGACAGAGACAAGCGGGAACTATCCACGTAATTATAAAGACCGCAGCAGGCGCCACACGATTTACTTTCATCGGGCTGACATAAAACAATTAAACCGGGAATGCCGGAATTTGTCGACATTTTTTAAAACTGCCTATTGTATTTTTTAGAATCTTATTAATTTGATAACCAGGGTAATTTTTATTCAAAGACAATGGTTTTCGCGGCGCAAACAAGCACCTTGTTTTCCAGATGTAAACGCAAAGCGCGCGCCAACACGATTCTTTCCAGATCTTTACCTTTCATTTGTATATCCGCAACGTCATCACGATGTGATATTTTGATTACATCCTGGGCGATAATCGGGCCTTCGTCCAGCTTCTCCGTAGCGTAATGACCGGTCGCTCCGATAATCTTCACGCCGCGGTCATATGCCTGCTGATAAGGATTACCACCGGCGAAAGCCGGCAAAAAAGAATGATGGATGTTAATTACTTTTTGCGGATAACATTCCAAAAATTTAGCCGTAACAATCTGCATGTAGCGCGCCAGAACCACCAAATCGATGTTGAGCTCACGCAGAAGCTTCAATTCGCTTTCTTCCTGGTCGCTTTTATTATTTTTATTAATCGGGAAATGATAGAATTTCATGCCGAATTGCAACGCAAGATCACGCGCGTCGGTGTGGTTGCTGATAACCGCTTCTATCTTCGCGCCAAGCTCTCCCATGCGCTGGCGCAAAATTAAGTCATGCAAGCAATGAAGATGGCGTGAAACGAAAATAGCGATGCGCGGCACAAAATCATTGAAATACAAATCCCACTTCATGTTCAGCTTTTCGGCCAACGGAGTAAATGCCGCGGGAATTTCCTCACGGCCGAGCGAAAAACCGTTCAATTCCCACTCAATACGCATGAAAAATAATTTGTCATCTTTTGATGTGTGCTGAGCGGCATGGACAATATTTCCATTGTTTTTAAAAATAAACTCTGAAATCTGCGCCACTATGCCCTTGCCGTCAGGACAGGATATCAGCAATATAGCGTTCACATCACTCATGGGCTAATTAACCTGCTTTCTCAATAAATTTTGCGGCAATATAAAAGGATTGGCGTTGCAGGTCAAGGGTAAAAATGTTATGAAAAAAATTAGCTGCTGATTTTTAAGGAAAAAAATAAATGAAATTAATCGAGCAAATAGAGCTGGCCAACGGCTTGACGCTGAATATTCATGATTTGTCCCGTCAAATTGCGCCGGATACCACTAAGGTGGAAATATACATCACAACAAAAATCGCGCTGAAAGAATCTTTTTTCGACCATCATGATGACTTCGCCCGGGTAAAAAATATTTTTGGCGATAAAATAAATTTTGAATACAGAAAAGAAAGGTCATTCGCCCCCCTCGCAAAACAAAATGATATCCGTAACGAATTGATTGAGACGTTTAAGAACAATTCTCTAAATTACCTTGCTTCTCCAAACTTCGCGCAAAACCTGGCTCTTTCCAAGTTGCGCGATATCAAAAACAATCCTTTCAAATATATCGTCAGGCCGGAACAGGAAACATGACAAAAAATTCGTTTGACAAGCTTTTGCTTGGCGTGGAAAAACCCAGCCGTTATCTCGGCACGGAAGTCAATGCCGTCCGGCATGGCAAAAAAGCGCTGAATTTTCTTTTAGCTTTTCCGGATACCTACGAAGTAGGCATGTCGCACCTCGGCTTACAGATTTTGTATTCTATATTAAACTCGCTGCCTGATGTTAACGCGGAAAGATGTTTTGCCCCGTGGCCGGACAGGGAAAAACAGCTTCGCCTGCATAATCTGCCCCTGTCTTCTCTTGAATCGCAAACTCCCATTGGTGATTTTGACTTAATAGGATTTTCACTGCAATATGAACTTTCCTACACCAATGTTCTTAATATGCTGGACATGGGAAATATACCATTGCATACGCGCGATAGAGATAACACCCATCCTTTGATTATTGCCGGAGGACCATGCTGCTTTAATCCCGCGCCGGTGAGCAGTTTTATCGACGCTTTTGTGATTGGAGAAGGCGAAAATAATTATCAGCGAAATTTCGGCGGCGATAATTAAAGGTAAACAAAATAAATTGCCCCGCGCGAAAATGCTGGAAAACCTCTCTCATCTTCCAGGAATTTATGTCCCTTCTTTTCATAAAAAAAAACAAATCATAAAGAAAAGAACTATTGTCGATCTTAACCAATGGAGGCATCCCCAGAAACCGGTTGTGCCTTTGATGCAGGCTGTTCATGACCGAATTGTTATGGAAATTGCCCGCGGCTGCACTCGCGGCTGCCGCTTTTGTCAGGCGGGAATGATCTGGCGCCCCTACCGTGAAAGAAATTATTCATTATTAATAGAGATGGCCGAAAAAGCTCTTAAAGCAACCGGGCATGATGAAATATCTTTATTATCGCTCAGCGCCGGTGATTACACCTGCATCGAAGGGCTAATGCAAAACCTGATTAATAAATATTACGCGCAACGTGTAGCTGTCGCCCTTCCCTCTTTACGCGTGGAATCTCTGAATGAAAAATTAATTGAATCAATAAAACGCGTCCGTAAAACAAGCTTCACGCTCGCGCCCGAGGCCGGCACGGACAAAATGCGAAAAATAATAAACAAAGGAAACACATCTGGAGATTTGCTTTCCACTATAGATAAAGTTTTTTCCGCGGGCTGGAAATCAATCAAACTCTATTTTATGATCGGTTTGCCCGGCGAAGAGCAGGAAGATTTGGAAGGCATCATTGATCTTAGCCACGCGGCAGTACGTGCCGCCAAAAATCGCGGTCAGGTAACAATTAGCCTTTCCACTTTTGTTCCCAAACCGCACACCCCTTTTCAATGGGAAGAGCAGATTTCTCCGGAAGAAACTTATAAGAGGCAGGATTTCATACGCCGTCACACAAAAAACCGCCGCATCAGCTTTAAATGGCATGACGCGCGCATGAGTTTTTTAGAGGGAATTTTTTCCCGCGGCGATGAAACTATCGGACTTCTTTTGGAAAAAGCTTTTAACATGGGCTGCCGCTTTGACGGCTGGAGCGAAATATTCCGATTTGACCTATGGCAAAAAGCCCTCGAGGAAACAGGCATTGACGCGTCACAATTTCTTCGCGCGCGCCGCCTCGATGAAGCGTTGCCCTGGGATAATATTGATTGCGGCGTAAGCCGTGATTTTTTGTTGGAAGAAAAGCAAAAAGCTCATAATAAGCTAGCGACTCCTGACTGCCGCTTTAACGAATGCCAGCTTTGCGGTGTCTGTGATTTTTCAACTACTAAAAATATTTTTTCCGCGCCTGATGACTCTAAAAAAACATTTCAGTCAGGACCTACGCCGGACGCCGTCAATATTCTTAGAAATACTTACCGTTTTACTTTCCGGAAAGTTAACCGGGCAAAGTTTTTATCACATCTGGAAATATCCGCGGCTTTAACCCGCGCGCTGCGCCAATGCGAATTCCCTCTTTTCTATTCTTCCGGTTTTCATCCGCATCCAAAGATTTCTTTTGGCACAGCGACGGCCGTCGGCACGGAAAGCTTTGAGGAATATATGGACGTCGGCGCTAATCAGACAGTCACTGATTTTACTTCGCTGAAAGATGCGATCAACAACGCTCTGCCGGCAGGATTGGAAATAGATGAGATAAAAACTGTTTCGCCCCAAGATAAATCGCTGGCCGACGCGCTCCATGGATTTGTTTATGAAATTAATCTGCCTGAGAATTTTGACAACAAAAGACTGGAAATAATCAATGATAATATAGATAAATTCACGGCCTCATCTGTTTTCAATATTTCCCGATTATCCAAAGGGGTAACATCGACTAAAAATATACGGCCTTTTGTGGAAAATATTATGCTCGATTTTCAGAAAAGAAAAATAGAATGTAGCTGTACTTTTTTCACAAAAAGGTTCCGCGAGGGCTGCGGACATTATTACTCACGTCGCCGGATTAACCGAAGCAGAAGGACAAAAAACACACATTGTTAAAACAAAAACTATTTTAAACTGATTTATCGCGGATAAAATTATCGCTTTTAATAAAAAATAAGCTCTTCCGGGCTAATCGGCAAAGGTTCCTGGAACACGACTTCGCTTTTACTTAGCTCTTCATAGAGCATCATAATCGTATTTACGTAAATTTGGCTTCGGTTATAATGAAAAATTGCCTTTCGCTTTTTTTCTGACAGACGCTTCCTCTGACCAGCCTGAACGCTTCAGATAATGCGCCATGCTGGCTTTTGCGTCTTTCATATTAAAAGGGCTGGCGATTCCATCTCCGTCTCCGTCAATTCCGTAACTGTTGAACGTGGAAGGAATAAATTGCGCCGGCCCCATGGCTCCGGCAAATGAACCCATGATACTTACCGGATCAATACTAAGCCTATTGGCAATTTGAGCAAGATGATAGAGCTCCCCCAGCGCCCAATTTGCCCTTCTATGCGCCCGGTTAATAGTTGCCTCATCGTATAATAACGGATATTCCTCAGCGTATATTTCCTGGATTCTGCGGAAATAATCAGGATCAAGCAAAAAAGCCATATTTGTATAAGCGGTAACAACATTATACGGCATGGGATACGTGCCGAGTCTTGATTCGACTATTAATATTGCCGTGATAATTTGCGGGGAAGTGCTAAAACGTTTTTCCAGAGATGACAGAAATTCCTGGTTTTCCCTGATAAAATTTCTGCCGCTCGTGATTTGCCGGGGATCGATATTCATAACTGACGGCTTTTCCGCGCTTCCTTTCGGGCTGGAAAAAAAAAGATTCTGGATTATTATATCCGGCCTAAGCGATACGCGGGAATCGTTTAACATACCTTGAACCAAAGATCTTTCCAGCCCCTTTTCTACAAGGCGGTCTTCGATAAAATTGCGCGAAAGATCATTCCACGCCCATGCAAGCGTGCCATGCAAAAATAATACTGTTACTGTAAATATGGCGATTAATATTTTTTTCATTTCCGGCTCGTTCTATCTTCGCGGTTAAAATCAATTCTTTATCAATTTACGCTTTTATCGTACACGTTCCCCTCATCATGCGCAAGATGATTTATGTTTTTTATCCGCGCTGAAGCATTTCTAATTTTTTCCGCAAGTCACGATTTTTATTTTTGCCAGGCATTTTTTGCGCAAAAAAGTTTTTGTGCTTCTTTTTTCTTTCCTTTCTTGCAAATGATCAAGAAATTATGTATGAAACTCTTATAATCTCCAGGAGGAAAATACATGAAGGTTTTAGTAACCTACTATTCGGACACCGGTAATACAAAAAAAATCGCGTCAGCCATTTATGACTCGATAGACACTGACAAGGAAATTAAAGCTGTACAGGAGGTAAATACTGCCACAGGATTTGATCTTATTTTTTGCGGGTTCCCCGTTCACGCGCACAGCGTTCCAAGCAAAGCCATAGATTTTATTAAGCAATTACCGCAAGGACAAAAAGTCGCGTTTTTTTCAACGCACGGCTCGCAGCGAGGCGGCCAGCTTCCCAAGCAGGCGTTCGAGCATGCGATAAGTTTGGCGGTAAAAGCCAATATTTTAGGCCATTTCGGCAGCCGCGGCCAGGTGAATCCAAAGGTTATTGATATGCTTTTGAAAAGCCCTGAACACAAAGCGTGGGGCGAAGAATCGCAAAGCGCCATCGGTCATCCCGACGAGCATGATTTAGCCGATGCCAGGAAATTTGCCGCGGAAATGGTCGCAAAAGCAAGAAATTGATATAAAATCTCCTTTTTGCCCGCTTAAAAATCCGTTTTGTTATCTACTTAAATTGTATTGACAAACGTCTGCAAATTGTCTATAAGCGTCAATCTTAATTTTAGCTAAGGATATAAATGATGTACGCAGTTATTAAAACAGGTTCCAAACAGCACAAAGTAAGCGAAGGAGAAGTTTTATCAGTCGAAAAGCTTACCGCGGAAAAGGGAACCGAAGTGGTTTTTAACGAAGTTTTGATGGTTTCCGGTGATAATGGTGTCATGATCGGCAAACCTTTTGTGGAGGGTGCCAAAGTTATCGGTCAGGTATTAGAGCAAACAAAAGGCCCAAAACTTCTGGTGTTCAAAAAGAAACGCCGCAAAGGTTACCATAAAAAAACAGGTCATCGCCAGGAATTAACCAGCATGAAAATTACGAAAATAGCGATATAGGTGTAAGCGGAGGAAGTAATGGCACATAAAAAAGGACAGGGAAGTTCACGTAACGGAAGAGACAGCAACTCGCAGCGACGCGGCGTAAAAGTTTACGCGGGACAGAAAATTAACGCGGGTTCAATTATCGTGCGTCAGGTAGGTACAAAAATTCATCCGGGCAACAACGTGGGCTTGGGCAAAGATTTTACGCTTTTCGCTCTGATCAACGGCGTGGTAAAATTTGAAAGACTTGACAAAACAAGAAAAAAGGTTAGCGTTTACGCGGCATAAATATATTTTCCAGTATATTTAATTTAAAGGCGCTTTCCCAAGCGCCTTTTTAATTTGTAGAAAAATTATGAAATTTGTCGATGAAGCCAAAATTTACATTAAAGCCGGCCATGGCGGACGCGGTTGTGTAAGCTTCCGGCGTGAAAAATTTGTGCCGCGCGGCGGGCCTGACGGAGGTGACGGCGGTAAAGGTGGCGATGTTATTTTTCGCGCGACAGAAAAACATCGAACACTGCTGGATTTCAAATACCGGCAGCACCATATGGCGAAAAACGGCGGGCATGGCTCCGGCAATAACCGCACAGGCAGAAGCGCGGCGGATCTGGAAATTTTAGTGCCTGTCGGAACAATCATCAAAGACGCCGAAACCAGGGAATTGCTTGCCGACTTGTCACAGGTGGATCAGGTTTTTGTCGTCGCGCGCGGCGGTATAGGTGGAAAAGGCAACGCGCATTTTGCTACATCCACGCATCAGACGCCCAGATTCGCACAAGAAGGCATGGATGGCGGGGAGCACTGGATTTTTCTGGAATTAAAACTTCTGGCTGACGTCGGCATTATCGGTTTTCCCAATGCCGGCAAATCAACTTTTATCTCCCGCGTTTCCGCGGCCAGGCCAAAAATCGCCGATTATCCATTTACCACTTTAACTCCGCATTTAGGCGTTGTCAGACACTCAACTGCCCCAAGCTTTGTCATTGCCGACATCCCCGGACTCATTTCCGGCGCGCACGAAGGCGTGGGCATGGGTATTAAATTCTTGAAACACGTGGAAAGGACTTCATCACTTTTGCACATAATCGATATTTCAGCAGAACCCTATACGGATGCCTGGCAAAATTATACAGCCATTAACAATGAACTAGAATGTTACGACTCATCCATGCTGGAGAAACCGCAAATAGTCGCCTTAAATAAAATAGATCTCCCTTTTGTCAGAGAGAAAGCAAAAAAAGAAGTTGCGCTATTTAAAAAAAGGGGAATAATACTTCATCCTTTTTCCGCGGTAACCGGAGAAGGGCTGGATACGATACTTAATAATATTGTAAACGCGATCAATAAATAGCAAAAGAAATAGTTATGAAAAATATTCGCGAGGAAATATTCGCCAAGGCAAAAATAATTCTTGTCAAAATTGGCTCCGCGGTACTTACCGGAACTAATGGTCTTGATTTAAAAATCATTAATTCCCTGGTACGAGAAATGACCGCGCTTATTGATAAAGGATGCACAATTGTACTGGTGAGTTCCGGCGCTATTGTTTCCGGAAAACATCGGCTAAATATTACCGGCTCGCTTAGAAGCATCCGCGAAAAACAGGCCGCGGCCGCCATCGGACAGGGAAGATTAATGCGCGTTTATTCCAAATCTTTCGAGAAACGTGGGCATTACGTCGCGCAAATACTTCTTACTCTTTCCGATCTTTCCGACCGTCAGAGATATTTAAACATCAGAAACACTCTTTCCACTTTAATGGAATGGGGAGTAACACCCATCATCAACGAAAATGATTCTGTCGCCGTCGATGAAATCAAGTTCGGCGATAATGATACTCTTGCCGCGATGATTGCCAATATGGTTGAAGCCGATCTGTTTATCAACCTGACCAGCACTGAAGGACTATATGACTGCAATCCTTCCAGCGGAAAAAAAGCCAAGCTTATTTCTTTAGTGCGCGAATTCACTGATGAAATCGAATGCGCCGCCACAAACGAAACGAGCGCTGTCGGCATGGGCGGAATGAAAAGCAAAGTGCTCGCGGCAAAAAGCGTTACCGCGATGGGCATTCCCTGCGTAATCGCCCCCGGGAAAAAACAGCGTATTTTATCCACTATCTTTTCCGGCAAGGAAATCGGCACATTATTTTTGCCCACCGCTCAAAAGCTAAACAGCAAAAAATACTGGATTGCCTTTACTCTGCGTGCGCGCGGCAAATTGGTGATTGACGACGGGGCCAAAAGCGCGCTTTGCGAAAAAGGAAAAAGTCTACTTCCTTCCGGTGTAACCGGCGTGGAAGGAGATTTTAGCGTGGGCGACGCGGTAAGCTGCGTAGACAGCAGCGGGGTGACATTGGCCAAAGGCCTGGTCAATTATAATTCCGATGAAATCCGTAAAATCAAAGGCTTAAAAACATCGCAGATAATCCAGGTTTTGGGGCATAAGGATTATGATGAAATAATTCATCGCGATAACCTTGCGATTGTTTTTACCTCCAAAAAGATCAAAAGTTAAAATATTTTTTTGTGGTAACAAATATTTTGCTTTTTTTGATATAATGCTTTAAAAAATAAAGTGATTAAATAAACAAGGAGGGTATATGGCTTCTTTTCTAATACTTTTAGCGATTATCGCCGCGGTGATTTTCTTTTTTGTCAGCATTTACAATAAATTGGTTCAGCTTAGAAATTACTATAAAAACGCGTATGCCCAGATTGACGTTCAGCTCAAACGCCGCTATGACCTTATTCCCAATCTTGTGGAAAGCGCCAAGGGTTACCTCAAACACGAACGCGAAACGTTAAACGAAGTAATCAAAGCGCGCAATATCGCGTTTGACGCGAGCAAACTTGCCGCGGCAAATCCCGGTGACGCCAAAGCGATGACCGGTTTGATGCAGGCCGAAGGAGCTTTAGGCAGCATCATGAGCAAACTTATGGCCGTTGTTGAATCCTATCCGGATCTGAAAGCCAATCAGACGATAAACCGGCTTATGGAAGAACTTACTTCCACCGAAAATAAAATAGGTTTCGCCCGTCAGGCATATAATGATTTTGTCGCCGAATACAATATCCAGCGCGAAAAATTTCCCAATAACGTAGTTGCCGGCTTCTTTAGTTTCGCGCCAGCGGAATTGCTGCAGTCCACAGAAAACGCGCAGGAAAGAGTAGCCCCCAAGGTATCTTTCTCCTGAAAATCGCGGGATTAATTATTTTTCAAAAATAAATGGCTGATAATCATCCTCCTAATTTTTTTTACAGGCAGGACCAGGCCCGTAAAAATATCCGTAGGCTCGTCGGTATATTTATACTGGCGGTTACTCTGATTATTGCCTTTATCTATTTTGCCCTTCAGTTAATTTACTATATATATCTCTTAACCAGCATTTCTCCCACCAACCGGACCGTTGCAGATTATTATTCTCAAAAAGTGAATGCTTTTTCTTTTTGGGATCCCTCACTGTTTTTTTTAATCGCGGGATTAGTAACTCTTTTTATCGCTGTTGCCAGTTACATAAAAATGTATCAATTGGAAAAAGGTGGCGGCACTATCGCGGAGATGCTTGGCGGAAGGCTTGTTCCTCAGGGAAGCGCTGACCCGCTGGAACGGAGATTTTTAAATGTGGTAGAAGAAATGGCTATCGCTTCCGGCGCGTCTTTACCCCTGGCTTATATCCTGGAAAAGGAAAAAGGAATAAACGCTTTTGCCGCCGGCTTAACGATGCATGATTCGGCAATAGCTGTGACGCGTGGAGCGCTTGAACATCTCACGCGTGATGAGCTGCAAGGTGTTGTGGCACACGAATTCAGCCATATTTTGAACGGCGATGCCCGCCTTAATACTCAGCTTATCGCGATTCTCTACGGCATACTGATAATAGGTATTATCGGCGGAGGAATCATTGACCACCACAGATTAACCAAAACAAGCATCTTTGTATTTTCAGCGGGCATAGTTCTCGCGATAGTTGGTTACACCGGTTCATTTATGGGACGCGTCATTCAATGCGCTGTTTCCCGGCAGAAAGAATTATTGGCAGATGCCTCCGCTGTGCAATTTACTCGTAATTCCAGCGGCTTAGCGAATGCGCTTAAAAAAATCGGCGGCTATACCCTGGGTTCTCTTATTACTTCTTCGACTGCCAAACAGGCTTCTCACTTATTTATTTCGGAAAGCAGCATCGATTTTTTATTTCCCAAATTACTGGCCACTCATCCGCCTCTCTTTGAGAGGATACAACTGCTTGACCCCAGGTTTGACGGGAAATATCCGCAAACAGATGCCACGCCCTCCAAATTCGCTTCCAAATACATCGCCGAATACAAAGCATACAAGCAGGGATCCGGATCATATTCCGACTTTCTGATAAAAGCGCAACCTGAGCATGTCGCGAATTTTGTCGGAAGTTTTTCCGACGCGCACATAGACCAAAGCAGAAACATTCTCACGCTTATTCCGGACAAACTAAAACAGGAATTGAACGTTTCGCAAAGTGCTGCCTGCCTAATATACGCTCTGCTTATCGGGTGTGAAAGCGATTACCGCGATGCGAAGTTTGATATTATGCGCAAGTCTCTAGTACCGGAAAATATAATACAAGAAGTGGCGGTCATTTGCGACAAACTTTCCGATCTTGGTCAGGATATCCGCCTTCCTCTGGTGGAACTTGCTGTTCCCTCTCTTCTCACGCTCACCAGTGCCGCAAAAAGAATTTTTTTAATGATTATAGAATTACTGATTCAAGCCGATAAAAAATTCACTCTTTTTGAATTTACCGTTCAGTGGATGATTAACAAACTTCTGACCGAAAAAGAAAACATATCCGGTAAAATATCTTTCTTCTCTTACGCGCAGGTAGCTTCTGAAATCTATATTCTTTTAAACGCGCTGGCCTGGGCCGGAAACAGCAGCGATTTCGAAAGCGCAAAAAAAGCTTTTGAAGCCGCCGTGGAAAAATTTCCTGAAATATCAAATACGGAGCACGATTTCCTGAAGGAAGATGATATTTCTTATAAAAACGTCGGACAAAGCCTAAATCAGCTTTCGCGATCATCCTTTAAAATAAAAGAAGCGGTAATTAATACCTGCGCTTATTGCGCCTTTTATGACAATAAAGTAACGGTTTCTGAGTCAGACCTTTTACGCGTTGTTTCCCTTGCTTTAGGATGCCCCTTGCCTCCTTTTCTTCCTTAAACAAAAATTCAAGCCTGAATAAAATATATGATATATTATAATCAATTAAGTATTGAAGGAAGGCCATACTTTATGCTTGATTATCAAAATACATTCTTGGAGCTGCTGGAGAATCTTGAACTGGATATTTCAAATCTTTATAAACTATTCGCCCAGAAATTTCCCGCGCATAAACAGCTCTGGGATGAGTTAAGCGAAGATGAAGTTCAGCACGCAAGCTACATAAAACAACTAGCTTCTTTTATTCAACAGGGTTTGGTTTTGTTCGACGAAAAGACAACGAAAACTTTTACAATAAAAACAGTAAGAGACGCCGTAAAATCAACTTATCAGCAAACACAGGCTAATAAATTAACTTCAATGAACGCGTTGGCGTATAGCTTAAGCCTGGAAGACTCCATATTGGAAAAGAAATTCTACGATTATTTTGCCACACACGATCAGAATGTCGCTTATATAATCAACAAAATCAAACTGGAAACAAATCAGCATTATCAAAAAGCAAAAAATGCCCTTGAAGAAGCAAAAAAGTCCCGTTGATTATTTAATTAATTCCATCGGTTAGTATTACATGCCTTTTATCTTTTGAAATCGCGGCCGCGCAGCGCGCCGCTTCCTCCCCTCTCCCCGCCGGGAGAAAGCTGCTGGTTACCGCGTCCATTATTTTGCACGGTTCTGCCGCTGCCTCTGCTTCCCGCACTGGATGCCGGGCCTTGATTAATACCGTTTTCTTGTGTTGCGTTTCTACCATTATTAATAACACGCCGCTCCTTAGGCTGCGCAGTCTGAACTTGTGTTTTGTTGGTAGCCGGCGCCTGAAGCCGTGCAGGTTTCGCCTGTGGCTTAACAACATGTTGCGTCTGTGGGTTTACATACTGCGTACGCGGCTTTACTGCAGGCTGCGTCTGACGCCCTTCAGATTTCGTTTGTGGTCTAACGACAGGTTGCGTCTGCGGGTTTACAGACTGCGTACGCGGCTTCACTGAAGGTTGAGCCTGCGGCCTTGTGGGTTGGACTTGTGGCTTTACCGCAGGTTGTGTATGTCTTGTTTTTATTCTCGGCGTCGTTACCGTATCAGAACTTCTTTTAGGCGCTGATTGTGATGGCTGACCACTTGGGCGATAATGGGGATATTCATATCTGCGTCGCTCGTGTATTGTTCTTTTCCGATCATTCGGCTTCCAATAAACATGCTGCTGAGGCTTGTGATAAGTATTGTAGTGCCGGTTGAATCTTTTGGTTCTATCTATATCCCTTATGATGATATGGCGGGCGCGCCAGTCAAAATGCGACCAACTGATAACGCCAAATCCTAAAAATATTCTGGGAGAAAATACTATTCTGGGTCCGGCAACTATCACGCCAGGGTAGAAAATGCGGAAAGGAAGAAAAGCCGGATACCACCACGGACCATAAACCACCAGCGGATCGTAAACAGGAATATAAATATAACTGTAATAAGCGGGTTCAATGCGGATAACTCTCTCTTCCACAATCACTCTTTGTTCGTCTGTTGTATTAAGATTTCCCTGAGCGGCGGCTCTGGCACGTAAATCCTGGACTGTATCCATGACATCCTGCTGCTGATAAACAAAAGCATCACCTAGCTTTGCCGTCCAGGTCAGGTTTTCCGCCATCATGTTTATCACTTTCGGGTAATAACAAAGCGAAAGGATACTCACATCCCAGTCTTTTTCCTGAAGCGCCTCATCTAATTGTTCATCGGTAAGATTTTGGTTTCTCGATAACCACCTGTCCGCTTCGGCGACCTCGTAGGGATAAGAAGCGGCAATTAAAACCTGCGAAAGCAGCACGTCTGGATAAAGAGCGACAGGCGCGATCATTTGCGCCAATTCCTCATTGCTGAACTGCTGGAATTCCTGTTCATAATCATTTTGCGATTGAGCCTTTGCTGATACAGGCAATATAAATAATGCTACGAGCATAAAAGTAAGTACTCTTTTAATGTTTTTCATAATTAATTCTCCTTTGCTTTCTGTCAGTAAAATTTCGTTCATTGTTGATTTCATTAAGAGGCCTAGCTCATTTTTTGACCTCTATGCCTGATGAAAAAGCAAAGCGCATGCCATTATCGTTTATATTTGTAAGTTGCTGTATTTAGCTGATATTAAGATGTGATAAATCTTTCTTGTTCTTCTTATGGCAAATCTCTTGTATAGAATATATCCGGTGTTAATGGCCTAATGGATATTTTTTAACCACTAAAAAATAGCTTTTCTCTAACCTGATTAAAGCTATTTCCTGCGTAATTCTGAGCCGACACATCCTCGAGAATCTATTTTTACGCCTTCACTGGTAAGCATTTTTTTCTTCATTTTCAGACCGCCGCCGAAACCGCCCAAAGTTCCATCTGCCCGAATCACACGATGACATGGAATCACAATAGGAAAAGGATTGTTTGCCATTACTGTGCCCACCGCTCTGGCCGCGCCCGGCTTGCCAACTTTTTCGGCCAGCCCAGAATACGTTGACACTTTGCCGCGCGGAATCCGGCAGGCCTGTTTTAAAACTTGTCCTTGGAAAGGCTTTAGTTTTTCCATATCCATCAGAGACAAAGTTACTTTTCTTTTTTTACCTTTGTACAATTCGGCAATCAGCCTATCCGCTCCATTTTTGATTTTACATTCAGGCTGTTTAATTGCCGGAAAATCACCTCTTATTTGAGACAACAATTTACTTTTCGAAACCGGCAGATATATTTTTCTGATTTTTGTTTTTTTGTTTCTATACTCCCAAACAACACCGATATTGTCATTTCCCGCCTTTATTAATTGATAATACATATTTTTTACCTTAACCCTTAATCCTTCATCCTTATAAATGCTCTATTAATATTTTTATTCCAATGGCAATCAAAACCAGCCCTCCGAATATACTTACTTTTTTGCCGAATATTTTTGCCAGCGCCTTGCCGAATATCATCCCCGCCGCGGTCATGATAAAACAGACGATGCCGATAATTATCGCGGGAAACATTATCGGATTCTTAAGCACGGAAAAACTGAAACCGACCGCCAGCGAATCGATGCTGGTCGCGACAGAAAGCAGCAGCAAAGGAAAACCTTTTGTCTGATCATTCTTTTTTGTTGTTTCTTCCTTTTCTAATCCCTCCCAAATCATTTTTCCGCCGATTAAAGCCAAAAGACCAAAGGCAACCCAATGATCGAAAGCTTCGATAATCTCGACTACTGTCGAACCGGCAAGCCAGCCGAGCACGGCCATCATGAACTGAAAAAAACCAAAAGCACCAGACAAACGCACAACCGGCGGCCACCATGGTTTTTTTTGATTCGCGGCTCCGATACCGATGGCTACCGAGAAAGCGTCAATGCCCAGCGCGATAGCCAAAATAAATGTAGTTGCTAAAGTCATAAATTTTTACTCATTTAAGATTAATTATCTTTTCATGTCCGTCTCGTTTTCTAAAATGACAGAAGCTCATTTTTTTGCTAACTCTTGATAAATCTTTTGAGCCATATTTTTACTGATGCCCGGCACATCTTGTAAATCTTCCACTGACGCGCCCTTTACCTTTTTAACCGAACCAAAATGTTTGAGCAGTGCCGTTTTGCGCTTGCTGCCGATAGCTGATATTTCATCAAGCGCCGATTTTAAATCGCTCTTTTGCTTTAACTGGCGATGATAACGTAGAGCGAAACGATGCGCCTCGTCGCGCACCCTCTGTAATAGAGTGAGAGCCGAAGGAAAAGATGTCAGGAATATCGGGTCTTTACGTCCGGGCAGATAAACGCGGTCTTCGGTTTTAGCCAATTTCTTCTTCACCAACCCCTTGGCGCTGATAAAAGTGCGTTCCTCTTTAGCTAAGCCTATTGTATCAACTTTCACGTTCAAATCCCTGCAAACAGAAAGAGCAATATTGAGCTGCCCCTTCCCTCCATCAACTATTAATAAATCAGGCGGCGCGTCTTTACCTTGGAAACGGCGGGACAGCACCTCATGCATCATGCCGTAATCGTCAGGCTCATTTAGTGTTTTAATACGGTAACGCCGATAGCTCGTTTTATCCGGCTCTGTGTCCTGAAAAACAACCATAGAACCAACAGCGTGTTTACCGCCGATATTCGAGATATCATAACATTCAACGCGGCGCGGCAATTTAGACAGTGACAGTTTTTCTTTTAGAATTTCCAATGTCACCATTTTACTTTCCTCTTTTTTATTTGCGGCCTCCCATAAACTGCGCGCATTGTCGTTTGCCATATCCAAAAGAGCACTTTTTGCCCCGCGCGAAGGAACAATAAGCATTACTTTCTTTCCTTTTTTTTCAGAAAGCCATTGCGCGATTAATTTTTCTTCCGGGAAATGGACAGGCATAATGATTTCGTCCGGGATATCGGATTCGCCATGATAGTATTGCGTTAAACATGAAGAAATAACTTCATCAATATCCGTTTTCAATTTAATGGGCGTAAAAGATTTACTTCCTAAAAGTTTGCCGCCACGCACAAATAATATGCAAAGCTGATAATTATCATCCTGCGCGTAATGCCCCACTATATCCTGATCAATTTTTATGCCGTAATCAACATTCTGCTTTTCCAGCGAGTGTTCCAGCGCGCCGATGCGGTCACGCAGACGCGCCGCTTCTTCATAATTAAGATCGTTTGCCGCATTATCCATTTGCTTTTTCAAATCTGAAATCAGCTCGCGGCTTCGCCCTTTAAGAAATAATATCGCGCTTTGGGTAAGTTTTCGGTAATCATCTTCGTTAACCATTCCACCGCAGGGTGCGAGGCATCGGCCGATTTGATATTCCAGACAAGGCCGCGCCCGCAGTTTAAAATCACGGTTGCGGCACGAACGCAGAGGAAATACCTGCTGCACAAAACGCAGAGTTTCTTTGGCGGCAAGCCCGGATGGATACGGGCCAAAGTAAAGAGCGGCATTATTCACCCGCTTACGCGCTAATTGCAGACGCGGATATTTTTCCGTGGGATCTAAAGACAAATGATAATATGTTTTATCGTCGCGCAACACCACATTATAGCGGGGACGATGTTTTTTGATGAGATTATTCTCCAGAATCAACGCCTCTTTCTCAGTCGCCGTGGTAATAAATTCAATATCGGTAACTCTTGCCATTAAAAAAGGCGCCATCGGCCGCGTGTCTTTTCCGGTAAAATATGAATTAATACGGCTCTTAAGATTATTCGCCTTGCCAACGTAAATAATTTTGCCCTGCGCGTCTTTCATGAGATACACGCCGGGACTACGCGGAGCGGAAGTTATTCTTTTATTTGATGATTTTTTTTCCGGCATAGACCTGCCCAGATTTGAAATTTTAATATTTATAATTGATTTACAAAAATTCTTCAATGCTCATAATTAATATGATGCAAACAGGGTTTAGCCTATTTTTGATCATTAGCGGTTTTTTCTCTAAAGATGCGTTTTTTCTTCCATCTGCCTCCTTTATAGTAAAGCAGATTTAAACCTACTGCCAGCGCGCTGCTGAAAAGCATGGCCATCCAAATACCTTCATGTTTAAAATCAAGAGGCCCGGCAAGCAAGTAAGCAAGAGGAACACGAATGACTATCAGGGCGATAAAAGAAAGCACCATCAGGGCTACGGTGTCACCCGCGCTGCGCAGCACCCCCTGAATAACAAAGATAAAAGCAAAACAGGGAAAAATATACGCCATCCACTTATAATATCCGCCGACAAAATTAAGCACATTAGCGTGCTGGGCGGATTCTTTGAGAAAAATAGCGCCAATCTGATTGGAAAATATTGCCAGCGCCAAAGTGCAAACAAGCGAAATGGCCAGAGCGAAGAATATCGCCATCCGCAATGTTTCAAAAACACGTTCTATTTTTTGAGCGCCCAGATTCTGACCAGCAATAGAAGTAGCCGCGATGCCGATAGACATGATCGGAATAGTTGCCAGCATATCAACCTGCATGCCGATGCCGAAGGCTGCTGTAACATCCGTGCCGAAACTATTTACCAAAGAAAGAATAAATATTCCGGATAGCGAGACCACAAGCATCTGCAAAGACGCCGGCACACCGATTACAAAAACCTGGCGAATTATATGCCAATCAAAACTGTAATCCCAGCCATGCATATTAATGTAAGGATTGTGCCGCAAAAGATAAATATAGCCTATGATGCCTGTCAATAACGCCGCCAGCGCTGTTCCTATTGCCGCGCCGGACACGCCCAGAGGCGGCACAGGGCCTAAGCCCATGATAAACAGCGGAACTAAAGTAACATTAAAAACCGTGAGCATGATGAGAATTTTTACCACGGTTATGGCGTCTCCCAGGCCGCGCAGCATGGCGGTCATCCAGTTAACAAAAAACTGAAAAACCAGCGTGGCGATCATAATTGTCAGATAAGACAAAGCCATGTCATGAATTTCGTCCGGCACATTAACCCATTCCATCAACTGGTGGCGGAAAAGCAAAGCGATCGCAGATATAGCCAGGCAGAATATTATGGAAGCGAAAAATGAATTGGACAATATTTTCTTCAGCAGAGCGGTATCTTTGCGCCCGAACGCCTGCGCGATAAGAACATTAGTCGCCATTGCCAGGCCGATAAGAAATGAGGGCATCAGCATGATGATCGGCACGGTAGCGGAAATCGCGGCCACCGCCGTATGCCCCATAAGACGTCCTACCCAGATCATATTGATAATACCGTAAACAGATAAAAGCAGGTGGCCGAACATCAGCGGCGTGCTGAAATTAATGACATGTTTGGAAATTTTGCCTTCGGTGAAATCTTGCATAGTCAAATTTTTGCTCAGAGAACATCGGCGATGAGAAATATCATAGACGGGCTTTTATTAATATATATTCTATATGAAACTTAATGTTTTTTGCTATTGTTGCTTTAATTTTAAATAGTTAACATATGCTAGAGTTATTGTCGATATTTTTAATCTTAAAAACTAATGATTATTTTTATTAAAAGTTAATATTAATAACTAAATCAGAACTTGGTACGTATGGCTTCCTGAAAGAAGTAAATTAAAATTATCAGCCATGCAATCTTTCAAGCGGTAATCGATGAGCAGTTGGACAAATTTACGATGTTTTACGAAGTTCGCTTTTCATCCTTATTGGCCACAAAGTACGAAATCATGTAGATAGTTATTCAATGAAAATAATGGAATATTTTTCTTTTAGGGAAAAATAAGTTATGTTATTTTAATACCTAAATAGTCGGAAAAAGCGAAGTTCGTATATTAATTGTTCGGCGGGAGAATCAACACATTGAGAGGCTGGGTTTTTTTTATTCTTTGGGTACTGTTAGGAGTGGGAGTCTTATGCTGGAGCATAGTTCTTGGTTTTCGCACCTACGATTTTCGGAATGACGCAATTATTCTTACAGGCACAATCTCTGCGATTCGGTGGTCGGACTCAGACGGTGCTTTACTCCGTAGGCCGGTCGTGAAAGTTATTTTGCCCGATGGAGAATCACGAGAATACACATCTCGCTTTTCCTCTTCAACGAAATCCTATTCTGTCGGTCAGCAAGTAGAAGTACTTTGGGATCCTGAGTCAAAAAAGATTCGTCTTAATTCGTTTGGAGATTTATATTTTCCCGCGATCTTTGTTTTGGCTGTAGCATTGTTTATCCTTTTTGGACCTGTCTTTTGTATCGCTGTCTTGATTTGGATATGGGGTTGGCCAACAGGCACGAACTTTGCGAAAATGAGGGCCGCCCTTAACAGGGAAAGGCAATAACTCACAAACCCAGCGGTCATGAGTCAGGGCTTGATCGCTAATCCGCATGTTCGATTAAAAAAATAATGAGAAAAGAAGGATGAGAAGATTATGCGGATGCTTATCGCCGAACCAGTCGTTGCAGACGACTTTGCCCGCCGCGACGATTTTTCGTACTCCTAACGTGAGTTCAGGCGGGCAACGCGCTTGAACTCAATCGTTGCACCTTTCAGATCGTAATTTATAACGTCAGGACATTTTTAAGTCATTTGTTAGTAGGTGAACTGATTAAATATTAAGTATTATGACGATTTAATTGACGTGGGATTTCAGGTTAAAAAAGAGGGGCGCATCCCCGGATTAAAAACGGGATAGTGCCCCTCATTAATTAATATCTTACTGATAGAGCCTATTTTTTAGTGGCGCGCACCGGCAACGCCCGATAGTTTTTCGTGAGTGTGTTTTTAACCATGAACATCGCGCCGCCGTCAGGGCCAAAATACACACTGGCGGCTTCATCAGAACCAAATGTGTTTGATGCCCACGCGAAAACACAGGAAAGACTAATCAGTTTTGTTATATGAGCATCTTCTTGGCAGGCAGTTTTATAAGGCTCAGCCGCGCCGATTATTGCCTCTATCTCATCCTGGGTAGGCATACGCCAATCAGTATAGCCTCCCCCATCATAACTCTCGCAATATTTTTTCGCGTTTGTCCAGTTGATGTCACTTCCATTGTCCTTTGCCGCCCACATCAACCCGTTTCTCGTGTCTAATACCGTGCCGTTGTCATAGGCAATGAAAGTACCATCCTTGGCAATCTCTTTTGCCGGAATAGTGGCTTGGGCCGTATCACCGCCCGCGGTATCTACCTTCGCCGACTCTTCTTTTTTGCATCCAACCACTGTAAAAGAAACAACAAAAAGTAATACAAAGACTACAGACAATAATTTTCTCATTTGTACCCCTCCTTAAATTGATTAGTCAAAATGGCTTATTATGCGCTTTTTCCTTCTATCGGGCCTATCAGAATTAATTACTTAACATAACTCTGATAAGACTCAACATATCCTTATACGAAGAATAAAACGGTCAGCTTCATGTGTCAAGAAAAGATTAAACGCTATGATTGAGGTGTGATTTTGATATTTACCTCCAGATTTAAAGATTTACCCTTTATGATTAATCCGCAACGTTCGGCATCTCAGCAGCCGCACGGTTAACTAATTTTAGCTTTTTCACTAATTATTCATAAATTTGATAGTTTTGAACGACACTGTTCACACACCTATTATTGCCGTTGCTTTAACTAAAAAATAGAATTGACTGTGCGAAAGGGTGAGACTATAATCCACCCATATTACATATAGCTGTGAACTTTCCTATTTCTTCTGATGTTCCGGCTCCGGGCATGATGAAAAGGACGGCAACGATTACAAGTAATGAGAGTTTAGCGCAACTGTTTTTCTAAATAACAAAGTCTGGTTTGTTCAACATCTCAGCATTAGGAGACAAGCGATGAGATCATTTGCAGTAAATCAACGCGTATTGTTAAAAAACACCCGTCTGATCAATTTATTTGTTCTAACCTTGATTTGTATTTTTCTTTTGCCGCCCTGTGTCGGGATAAGTTCCGAACCTGACAGCCCCATAAACGACACCTCTCGTGCAGTGGTGGCGGGTGGTAACAATGCCGTTAAGGGTAGCACCGGACCAACTATGATAATGCGTTATAGTAAAGAAAAATTAGTGAAAAATCCCATAGCTTCTTTCGCGTATTTTGTGCCGCTGATAGCACCGACACTCGTCGATAATATATCAAGCGTAAATAATAAGCAGCAGGTAGCAATAGTCTCACACAAGATAACGTCAGATGCAAAATCCTTTCATGTGACCTGCGAATTTGAAATATTGGGGAGTGGTTTTCATATGAACACATTTGATCCCGCGGGGATGATTGCGGCACAGACTGATATATTTAAAAAAGGACAGGCAATGACCAATATGCTTGATTACATCAAGTTTGACGGAAATGGTTTTGGCATCATTGAAGTTAAAGGAACGATAACCGGTTCAACCAAAATTGTTACTGAGGTGAATGTTAAGTTCAATGCCAGAGGAGGTAAAAGCCCCGTGACCATTGGTCTTTACGATATCGAACCAAAAGATGAAAAATATAAATACGAAAATAGATCGAGTGAGCTGGTTGCCCGGGTGAACACGCTATCATTCAAAAAAACAGAAAATGCTAACCCTCGCATGGGAATAAAAGTGGCGTCTATCAGAGGTAAAACGGAATCTGTGGGGGTCTTAAGCTCCCTTAAGGGGAAGATTGCCAATCTTCTAATAACCCCCCCCCAAGGTTGATAAACTCGGCAATACGACGATGCTTGAATTTGGATACGCTTTACTTCAAAAGAATCCGGCCTTCACTTTTCCCAAAGCTAAAAATATCAAGGAAATCAAAGTAGTAAAATAGATTATACACAAAAATAAGATATGGTCTTGATCAACTTCTAGGTGGGAGCGCCAACATTATCGGCTATTCCTTCCCACCTTGCCGCCCTTAAAAAGTGATTGCAAAACCATTTGGGACTTCCTGCGTCTTGTAACAAAGGTCTCCTCTTGACATACAAAACCGCGTTGCCTATACTCCCCGCCACAAAAAAGGAGTTCTTATAAAAATGCTCGGAAGAATTTTAACAACATACATACTTATTGTAATGGGAATAACTTTCCCAATTTTTTTCGCCGGCGCGGTCATAATTTGGCTACTCACAATTGCTTTTGACAGACACCTTAAGCTCCTGCATTACTATACCTGCTTTTGGGCATCGTTCTATACCTGGCTAATGCCCACCTGGTTTATAAAAATCGAGGGAAGGAATAAATACAGAAAAAATACTACCTACATGATAGTCTCCAACCATCAATCGCAACTGGACATACTGGTGCATTTCCGGCTTTTTTTATATTATAAAATAGTTTCCAAGGCCGAGATTTTTCGTGTGCCGTTTATGGGCTGGAATATGAATCTCAACCGCTATATAAAACTTGTTCGCGGTGATAAAACTGCCGCCAAGAAGATGATGACCGACAGTGAAAAAACGCTTGCGGCGGGAGAGTCTGTCTTTATGTATCCGGAAGGAACACGCTCCCACGACAATGAGATCAAAGATTTTAAGCCCGGAGCTTTTATTCTTGCAAAACAGGCCAAGGTACCTATCCTGCCGATAGTATTAAACGGCACCGGTTCGGCACTTCCAAAATGGAAAATGAATACCAAAGGCATTCATCGTATAATTGTGCGCGTGCTTGATGAAATCCCCTATGAACAATTCGCCAATCTTTCAGTTGAAGAAACCGCTGATTTGGTACGCCAAATCATCATTGGCGAACTAGCCAAATTAAAACAGGAAATGAGTCAGACCTGAAATGTCGTGAGATGAGCCGCTGCAAACTCACACAGAAAAGTAGCAAAAAATCTTTCGTTTATCTTATAATTATATTAGTTACGCAAATAAATTAAAAGTCTATCTTCTTTGAATAGTTAGTATAACTTTCTAAACTTCATGCGCTTTTTTACCATAAACTTTTTCATATGCCGCGCAGTAGGGACATATGCCATTTTCGATATTTTTGACAAACCAATAAGCGATTCCACGCTGCTTTTTCCTCGCGTGAGAACATACCGGACATGTTAGACACTTCTGTGCCATTTGTTTTTCTTTTTCAGTTACAGCATTTATGTCCATATTTACCCCCCCTATTTTTTATAATATTTTTCAAGATTGATTCATGTACTAGTTTGCGTTCGCAATACCTGCCTTGTTTTGCTAATTAAAACAATGCCAACATTAAACGGTTCTGCCTTTTGTCCAGAAGACGTCGATAACGGCAGCAATATATTTTTGCTCCTGGCAAAAGCTAAATGTCCAGATTAATTTTTACTGTCACAATTACCCAGGTGCTAAAACAAAAAAACGCCCGGAAAAACTACGCGCTTTTTCTTTTCTTCAACTCCAGCGCGGCTTTCAAACCTTTCTCGCGGATAACCTTGAATGCCAGGCCTTTTTCCGTCTGGCGGTAAAAACGTCTGGCGTATTTCTTCAGCATCTTTTTATCAATCTCAAAACCCAGGCCGGGGCGCGTAAACGGCGCGAGCATGGCGTTTTTATCGGGAATAATCGGCGCGATAATTCCTTCACGGAATTCCGGCACCCAAGATGGCTCTTCCAACGGATATTCCAGCGGATGGGTATTGCCTTTATCCGCAAGCACCATGTTCCAGTTTATATAGAAGCCAATACCGTTGGTCCAGGTGTGGGGAGAATATTCGCGGTTGTGCTGGTGACAGGCGTCAATGACCTGTTTAACCTGCGCGATGCCTCCGGCAAAAGTGGCGTCCGGCTGGTAAACATGGAAGCAATCTTTTTCGAACATTATTTTTATCTCGTCCCAGCCGTGGTTGAGTTCCGCTCCGGATATTTTTACCGGCGATGCTTTCTTCAGCGCGGCGAGCCCATCGTAGTCATGCCAGTCCAGCGGCTCTTCCAGCCACTCTATTTTATTGTCGGCGCAGGCCTTCGCAAAATCCGTAGCCCGCTTGAGGTCCCACGCGGGTAAGCGGTCCACTATGGAAACCAGCCATCCCTGATTGGCATCCACACCCAGCACAGGGCCATCGCCAACGCCCTTTCTGACTTCCTTGATAAGCCTGACGTCGTCTTTGAATTCCTTGGCTTTAACCCGCAGTTTGAAGGTTTTGAAGCCGCGCTCCTTCATCGCCATTATTTCCTCGACGCGCTGCGCCGGTTCATGCAATTCACCAAACGAGCAGTAAGCTTCGATCGGCCTGGCTTCCCCGCCTAGCAATTCATAAACGGGTTTTCCCTTGGCTTTGCCCATGATATCCCAGCAGGCGGGTTCTATCCAGTAGTTGAGCCAGCCCAGAAAACCAGCCTGCTTGAGCAGGCTTTGCATGCGGTCAATATCCATGGGGTCGGCACCGATGATGTAACCGCCCAGAAGATCACCCAAACCCTGCCGTTCCTCCCCCATGGCGGAACCCGCCGACCAGCCTTCAATGCCTTCATCCGTAACTAATCTAACCAACGTAAAGCGGTTATGCGTCTGCGGATAACCCGGTATCCAGGTAGGCCAGAAGGTATGTTTAAGGGGTATATGGACGTGGTAAAGTTCGATTTCTGTTATTTTCATAGCGCGCCCTCCTTAGTAATTTTTTTGTAAAATATTGCTCTTAAAAAGTATACGATGGAGCATTGCCTGCCGCTGACGAACTATAAGGATAACCAACTATCATGTCAATTAAATATTAGGCTAAAGGTTTGAGGTGTTTTGCTGATTTTGGCAAAGAAATGCAAACAGGCGGGTATTTTCACCCGCCTGTTTTTTCGGCATATATTAATTTATGCTTAATTTTATTCGATATTGGCGCTGACCACTGATGCCATCTGCATCATGTCGATGGTTTCGCCTTCTTTCAAATTGGTTAAATCGGTTAGTTTGCCGGTCTTGCTTGTAACTTTAGTGTTGTTGAATATCTTGATTAGTTTGGCGTCGGCAACAATAAATTTGCCCGCGTTTTCCGGTTTGCCGTTTTGTGTTTTTGTCTGCAGTCCGTTGGCTTTGATGTAATCCCAAAGCTTTTTCGTTATCTCGGTGCGAGGAAGCGAGCCAGCCCCCAAAAATTCCGCCAGGTCCGCCTTCAATTTTACAGGTCTATCCAATCCTTTTGCTTCTGCCATACCCATTTCTCCTTTTTTTTATTATTAATTTACTTTGAACGCTTAGATATTTGTAGAATTTCTCCGTATTTCAAATCAAAACTTGTCGTGTGCGAGAAAATCCAATCCCGTAAAAACCTTAAAATGTCAACTGTTAAATTTTGCTGACCTTTCTGGTATGCCCTATAAACTCCTGAACTTTATTAATAAATTGCTGATGCTCCTTTTCGTGCCTGTCATAAGCCCAATAATTTATCTTAATCATAACTAACTGTTCTGATTTAAAATGCTCAGATAAATACTCCACCAGTTCTTTCATTGTATCAAAACATTCTTCAAAACCGCTTTCATATTTATCAATCAGCTTGTTAGTGATTTCAAAAAGTTTGCGATGTTGGCGGTCCAGCTCTTCATCATGAACTGTATATTTGGGCTCCCAGCTAATGCGCTGAAATTTTTCCATAGATTCACTTATTCCTTTTATAGTCGGTGCTCATATAACTTTTATTCAAACATATCAAGAAAGAGTTTTTTACTAATAAGAGCACGGTTAATTGATTATGACTGAAGCAATGGCCCGCGCTTTCGGAAGAAATGTAAACATTAGCCCATCTGCAACAGTATATTGTTCAGTTCTTTTATCTGATCGCGCAGATCGACTGCCCGCTTTAGACGTACTCCTTATAAGTCGGATCGTACATCTTCGATTTGATGTGACCGAGCAGGTCGGAAGGTTTTGGCATCGCGGTGAGTCCCCTCGCGAACGCTACCTTGGCAACGGCCATCGCAATATTTACCGATACCTCGCGAACACGCGACAAGGAAGGATAAATCCTCCCTAACACAAAGTCCTTCTCCGAAACCTGTTCATCGAGAGCTTTGGCGGCCGCGGCGAACATTTCATCCGTAACGCGGGATGCCTCCGAGGCAAGGATGCCTAAACCCACACCGGGGAAAATATAACTGTTATTCGCCTGACCCGGCACAAAGGTTTGGCCGTCCATCGCCACCTGCGGGAACTGGCTGCCGCTGGCGAAGATTGCGCGCTTATCTGTGAAGCGGTAAGCTTCTTCCGCTGTGCACTCCGATTTGGAGGTCGGGTTGGAAAGCGCAAAGACAATCGGACGTTTGTTGATCTGGGCCATCGCCGTGAGAACCTCGGGGGTGAAAGTGCCCTGCTGACCCGCTGCCCCGATGATCGCCGTTGGTTTGACGGTTTCGACAACCGAAAGGAGATCTTGATTAAAAGGATGGTCTTGAGCAAAGAGTCGTTTGTGTTCGGAGAGGTCGGTCCGGCTAGTGACGACGAGTCCTTTAGAATCCACAAACCATAAACTGCGACGCGCCTCGTCAACGGAGAGCCCTTCCTCGACCATCGCGGAAACAATGAGGTTGCCGATGCCTAGAGCGGCCCCGCCCGCGCCTAAAACCACCAGCCGCTGTCCGGTAAGTTTGCCACCTATCATACGCAGAGCGGAATACAATCCGGCCAGTGTCATGCTGGCGGTTCCCTGTATGTCATCGTTGAACATGCAATATCGATTCCGGTACCGCTCCAGCAGGCGGAAGGCATTTGCGTTTCCAAAATCTTCGAACTGGACCATCGCGCGGGGAAACAGTTTACAAGTTTGGCGCCATGAATTCATCGAGCAGGGCATCATATTGATCGCCCCGTAAGCGCTCCTCCTGCAGGCCGATGTAGCTCGGGTCAGACAAAACTTCGTTATTATTGGTTCCGACATCAATCATAATCGGCAGGCATGCCCCCGGATCGATGCCCGCGCAGGCTGTATAAAGCGATAATTTGCCAACGGGTATCCCCATACCATTCGCCCCGAGATCACCAAGGCCCAGTATTCGTTCCCCGTCGGTGACAACGATTACACGAATATCCCGATGGGGCCAGTTTAGCAAAACTTCTTTAATGCGACCCTGATCGTACTTCGTGATGAACAGGCCGCGCGGCCTGCGGAAAACCCTGCTATATTCCTGACAGGCAAGCCCGATGGTCGGTGTATATACGATGGGGCTGAGTTCCGCCATGTTGTCGCTCAGCACTCGATAGAACAGCTTCTCGTTGCGATCCTGCAGACCGATCAGATAAAGATATTTTTCGAGGTTGTTGGGCTTGCGGTGAATATTGTTCATTACATGTTGCGCCCGCTCGGCTTGCGGGAACACGCGGGGCGGAAGCAATCCGCGCAATCCAAGTGCATCGCGCTCCGCCGCCGTAAATGATGTCCCTTTATTCAGACTCGGCTCGTGTAGTAATTCAATTCCTTTACGAAGTTCTGAAATTACCGACTTATGATTCGACACTGTTTCTCTCCCTTATTTTACGGATTACGGACAAACAGCCAGATCGCCACGGGGTCTTAGAAATGCCCCGCTATGACAAACTACCCCAACTGCAGCAATATATTATTCAGTTCTTTTATCTGATCGCGCAGGTCGGCGGCTTTTTCAAATTCTAGATTTTTTGCCGCCTGCTTCATCTCCGTTGTTAGTTTTTTAATTAACGCCTCAATGTCCTCTTCTTCGGTCAGGTCAATTTTTGCGTTTTTATCCACAGGCACGGTCATATAGTCAGCTTCATAGATTGAACTCAAAACGTTGCTTATCGATTTCACAATCGATTCCGGCGTGATGTTGTTATCTCTGTTGAATTTTTTCTGAATGATGCGGCGGCGCGTAGTTTCATCAAGACAGGCCTGAATAGATTTTGTAATTTTGTCCGCATACATGATCACTTTGCCGTTGATATTTCGCGCGGCTCGTCCGCTAGTCTGAATGAGGGAGCGTTCGGAGCGCAGAAATCCTTCTTTGTCGGCGTCCAGTATCGCCACCAGCGATACTTCGGGAATATCCAATCCTTCACGCAAAAGGTTTACACCGATGAGCACATCAAATCCACCCAGGCGCAAATCACGGATAATGCTGACGCGCTCCAGCGTATGAATGTCCGAGTGCAGATAGCGCACGCGTATGCCCAGGCCGCTGTAATAGTCAGTCAAATTTTCCGCCATGCGCTTGGTCAAAGTGGTTACCAGCACCCTTTCACTTTTCTTCACCCGCTGGCGAATTTCTTCCAGCAAATCGTCCACCTGATAATGGGCGGGTTTTACTTCCACTTCCGGGTCCATCAAACCCGTCGGCCTGATAATCTGCTCGACGCGAACGCCGCGCGCTTTTTGCATTTCATACTGAGCGGGAGTGGCGGAAACATATATCCGCTGATTAGGCAACGCTTCATATTCCTCAAAGGTAAGCGGACGATTATCCAGAGCCGAGGGCATGCGGAAACCGTATTTTACCAGCGTTTCCTTGCGCGAACGGTCGCCCTTGAACATACCAGCCAGTTGCGGCAACGTGGCGTGGCTTTCATCAATTATAATCAGCGCGTCTTTTGCCAGATATTCCATGAGCGTCGGCGGCGGCTCGCCGGGTTTTCGCCCCGTCAGATGACGGGAATAATTTTCAATACCCTGGCAATAACCCATCTCCTGCATCATTTCTAAATCGTAATTCGTGCGCTGTTCGAGACGCTGATACTCAAGCAATTTGTTTTGCGCTTTAAGTTCTGTTAAAGTTTGCGCAAGCTCGGCACGAATATCGGTAATGGCCCTGTCCAGATTCTCGCGCGTGGTAACATAATGACTGCCCGGATAAATTGCGGTTTTGGAAAGCGTACCCAGTTTTCTGCCGCGCAGAGGATCGATAATATTTATTGATTCGACAGTATCGCCGAAAAATTCCACGCGCAGCGCCTGCTCGCCTTCGTAGGCGGGAAATATTTCCACCACGTCACCGCGCACGCGGAATGTGCCGCGGTGAAAATCGACATCATTTCTTTCATACTGAATTTCAACCAGCCTTTTGAGCATTTCTTCGCGCGGGTATTCCATCCCCTCTTCCAGTTGAATAAGCATGCCCATGTAGGCTTCGGGCGAGCCCAAACCGTAGATACAGGAAACACTGGCGACAATAATTACATCACGCCGCGTTAACAGCGCGTAAGTCGCGGCATGCCTTAGTTTATCGATTTCTTCATTGATGGCGGAATCTTTTTCGATGTAGGTATCAGTTGACGGCAGATACGCTTCGGGCTGATAATAATCATAATAGCTGACAAAATACTCCACGGCGTTGTCCGGGAAAAGACTTTTGAATTCTTCGTAGAGCTGCGCGGCCAGCGTTTTGTTGTGCGCGATAATCAGCGCGGGGCGCTGCGCGCGCTCGATGACGTGGGCGATGGTAAATGTCTTTGCCCGATCCGGTAACGCCCAGAAGCACCTGATGCTCCTCGCCCTCCTTCAAACCGGCGGTGAGCTCATTTATTGCCTTGGGCTGATCACCGCTCGGCACAAAATCTGTTTTCATCAAAAATTTACTCATGAATGCTTTCTCTTTTATAATGGATATCTTCCGTATTATACGTATTTACTTTCAGTCTTC
The DNA here is from genome assembly GCA_963813455.1 of uncultured delta proteobacterium. Taxonomy (GTDB): domain Bacteria; phylum Desulfobacterota; class Syntrophia; order Syntrophales; family Smithellaceae; genus UBA4810. Next base: position 262,450 of record CAWEZF010000003.1, on the reverse strand, counting down.
AGCCCTTAGCCGTCGGCCTATAATCCCTATAAAAACAACACCGGTTCCCTTAATATCAATTCCCTGGCTTTTTGCGCGCAGGCAGCGACTATCCGGATGCGTATCCTTAAGTGATGAAATCTGACGCAAATTATCGGCCGTGCGCAAAACCAGCGTGGCCATATCTCCTTCGGCAATGCCGGTCAACTTTATCACCTCATCCCAAGCTCTGCCCTGCGACCATAAATACATGGCCACACCGGGCGAAGAATAAAATTTTGCCGTTTCAAAACCCGCTGTCCGCATCCTCTGTATCAACGGCCTAAGCGCAAGATTAATTTTACGCAAGGATGAATGCAGACGCGGCGGCATATCCTTAATGACGGTATTGATTTCATCATCCCGGTCATAGGCAAACACCGCCACAATTGCCGCGAGCATTTTTTCATCATCGCGCGGAAATACATTTTCCCTCAGGCACTGCTGCTACCAGCAGCGGATAATCGAGCCGCAGGCGCGTTGCCCAATGTCCGTCATCGGTAAGCCGTCCCGCCTCATCAACAAATCCTTCCTGCTGCAGAAAATGCAGATGCCTTAAAAAATCCTTCCAAAGTTTTGACGCCGCGGCAGAACCGTCTTTACGCAGGCCCTGCTGATAGGCCGCGAACGATTTTTCAAATATTTTCTTTACGTCATCAGGTGTCTGCGACAAAAGCAGATTCAGCACCATGGCAAAATCATTTTTTATCTGGCTTTCAATATCTTCCGGCGCGGAAAAAAGCATGCGCTTGATATGCCCCAGATCCATGAACCTACCGGAAACCGTGAGCATAAAACCGATTTTATCCTGGCCGCGCCGGCCCGCCCTTCCCGTCATCTGCCTAAATTCCGTCGCCGTCAACGGAGAAAAATCATGCCCGTTGAACAAATCGGAATTAAAAAGCACGATGGTGCGCGCCGGAAAGTTAACGCCGGCGGCAATTGTCGATGTGGCAAAAATCACGCGCAGATTACCTCTGTTCATCATTTCTTCCACCAGCAGTTTCCAGGCGGGCAGTTGTCCGCCGTGATGCGCGGCAATTCCCGCTGACTTCAAAGCTTTAAACTGCCGGTGCTTTTCCAGATATGGGAAACGGTAAAGCAGTTCCGTTATATCATCATTGAGCTTTTCATAATTATTAAGAGGCGTCAGTGATTTGCGGCAAAGCAAAGCGGTATCGCATTCCGCGCGCGATTTTAAAAAGAAAATGGCCGGAAGCAGATTGAATCCTTCCAGCACGCGGATAATTCCCGCGTAATCGGGCATGCTGCGGCCTGCATGCCGCGTAGATTTATTATCTTTCAGAAATTCAACAACCGCAGGCGTTACCCTTTTTCCCTCTCCTTCCAGAAAGGGGAAAATACAGCCGCTGGGATGTAGAAACAAAGGATATAAAGGTACGGGACGTTTTTCCTCGCGAATTATCGCGCACTTTTTTCCGCGGATTTCTTCGAGCCAACCGGCTATTTCTTCTCCATTGCCTATCGTGGCGGACAAAAGCAAAAGGTTCACCCGCGCCGGCAGGTAAATCATGATCTCTTCCCAAACCACCCCCCGGTCGGCATCACCCAAAAAATGCGCTTCATCCAGAATAACTAAATCGAAATTCAGATCCAGCCCCTGATGCATCGCGTCGTAGAGCTGATTGCGCAGGATTTCCGTCGTGCCGACAATAATCGGCGCTTCGGTATTTTCCTTGGTATCGCCGGTAATAATTCCGACGTTCTGCGCCTCAAAATGCAGGCCGAACTCCAGCCACTTGGAATTGGAAAGAGCCTTAAGCGGCGAGGCATACCAGGCGCGCCCGCCTTTTTCAATTGTCGAAACTATTGCTTCGCGCGCAATCCAGGTTTTACCCGAACCGGTCGGCGCGATGACCAGACAATCATTTTTTTTGATTTGTTCCAGCGCGCGCAACTGAAAATCATCAGGAATAAAAGGCGACTCTTCCGGCCTGCCGATTCCGGCCAGCACGCTTTTGAGCGCCGGCGCGATCTCCGGTTTCATGCGCGCGGGTGTTTGCTTTTTTCCCGTTTTACGGCGGGAAAATTGCTGTCTTTTCCTGGACGATTTGTTTTTATGAATAAATGTCTGGCGCATGGGAATTTTGTTTTACCACAAACGTATTTAATGGTAAAGGAAACGCACCTCTGGTTAATATGTGGAAAAAAGATGACATATACTGGGGCTGGTACATTGTAGCGGGCGCTTTTATGGTTATGGCGGTAAACTACGGCGCCCGCTATTGTTTTGGCATTTTTGTCAAGCCCCTCGCGCTGGAATACGGCTGGTCTCGCTCTGTTATATCTCTGGCCGCGACAATCAACATGCTTGTTTATTCCATAGGCGCTATTTTTGTCGGGCGCAAGCTGGATAGAGTTGCGCCGCGCTGGATTATGACCGCGGGCGCGATAATTGCCGCCGCCGGATTTATTTTAACCGGTTTCGCGAATTCTCCCCTCACCTTATATCTTACTTACGGCCTGCTCGTCGGCCTGGGCGCGACCGGCATGGGTGTGGTTATCTGCAGTTCTTCCGTGGGCAAATGGTTCATCAAAATGCGCGGGCTGGCTTTAGGTATTGCCACCATGGGCATCAGCTTCGGCACCATGACACTGACACCATTGGCCGGATTTATTAACAAACATTTCAGCTGGCGGGTCGGCATGTTTATTTTGGGAGCCATTATTCTTATCGTAGGGGTGACAATTTCTCAATTCTTAATGCGTAAAACCCAACCGGAGGATTACGGGCTTTTACCTGACGGCGATAAAATAATTCTGCCCGGCCAGAAAATAGTTGCTCCTGCCGCAAGTAAAATATCGCTAAAAATAATTTTTAGAGATTCACGTTTCTGGACTATCGCCATCTGTCAGAGCATGATTGTCATGGTGATCATGTCGGTCTTTGTTCATCAGGTAGCCTACGCTGTCGGCAATAAAATTGGCAGCGTCGCGGCGGCAAGTTCTCTGGCGGCAGTAAGCATGACGGGATTCATCGGCCAGTTTTTCTTCGGCTGGCTTTCTGACCGGATACGCGACCCGAAATACGCTTATTTTATAGGAATAACTTTTCTTCTTTGCGGTATGGTTCTGCTTAATTATTCAGACAGCATAAGCAGGCTTTATTTATTTGCCGTAATTTACGGTTTCGGTTACGGCTGTATCGCGCCTATATTGCCGATACTTGTTTCAGACCGCTTCGGCCGGCATATTCTCGGTTCGATTTACGGGCTTTTAACCTTTTTTGTGGGATTCATCGGTAGCCTGGGCCCGATTTTGGGCGGCATAATCTATGATACCTTCGGCTCCTACACCTACCTTTGGATGTTCAATACTGTTATTCTGGCGATTACATCGTTGATTGTTCTAACCCTGAAAAAAACTCAAACGCCACAAAATCTCTGATTAAATGTTTTATTCTATTTATGCTCTCCGTTTAATATTTTGTTCAATAAAGCACCCTTTCATTTCATCTCTTTAAACATGATAAAATAATTATTATTCTATTATTACAGGTACTTATGGATATTTACTGACTGACGGTAATATTTGGCATGTTTTTTCCATATAATTAAGGTTAACAAGGTACGAATGGAATGAGGAGATAGAGGGGCTATGAAAAAAATAATGCAAACCATACTTTTAACGGCTTTTGTGATTCTTGCTACAGCGTCCTTCTGTTTCGCGGAATACACTGTTACCGGCAATGGCGAGTTCCCGTTCTTTCATCTGGGCTGCCTGATCATCGGCGGTCTGATAATTGTTTCACTGAAGAAGAAATATTCGAAACTTTATTTAAGTGAAGCTATCGGCTCGTTTGCTCTTTACGCTGTTCTGGTTGCTATTTTTACCGCGCCCGTAGTTGACGCACTGAAAAATTTAATAAACTAACCCCTCTCCTTCTATCTATATCCCTAAAAACCCCGTGCAGTTCTGGCGGGGTTTTTACCTTTCTGCTAAAAATCAACATTCGCGATTTCTGTCAAACGCTTTGAGATACGATTGGCAAACTTTTCCAAAATATCCGTATCCATATCCGGCGAATAACGTTTGGGCGAAACGTCGCCGTTATTCCAGCTGCCGATAATTTCATTTTTTAAGCACAAAGGAACGATGGCCATGGACTTCGCAAAATACTTTTTGCTTTGGGGAAACAATTTATAATAAGGTTTCAGATTATTATTAATCAATACAGGTTTGACTCCTTCTATTAACAGTTCCTCAAATACTGCTCTGCTTATTAAATTAAGCTTGGTTTTTAATTTATCTGATGACTTAACCGCCTCGATGATTTCGGCATTTTCACTTTCATCAATAAGCGTCAGCCACACAAAAGGAATCTGAAATTCATTTTCCACTTCGTCAAAAAGAATCTCCAGCATGCCGGCAATATCGGATGCGCCGTTTAACTTATTTTCTATCGCGGTAAAACGCCGGCCGATATCTTCATTGACTTGTTTTAGTTCATCTTCCTGTTTCATTTTATTATCCCTACCATTGAGCGTAAATAACAGCGTGATCTGAGGGTTTTTCTTCAAGCCTTGTTTGCATGTCTATGACGCATGCTTTTGAACTTTTGGCCAGCACGTTTGTCGCCAGAATGTGGTCAACGCGCCAGCCAAGCTTACGCCCCACGGAGTCGCGCACGCGGTAATCAAAAAAAGTATATTGCCCCGGCTCATCCGGATGATGCAAGCGAAAAATATCCACCAGCCCCCATGATAAAAGTTCTTTATATTCTTTCCATACCTGAGGATTAAAAGAAACATGGCCAAGAATCCTTTTGGGGTCATGCACGTCGATATCCTCCGGCGCAACGTTAAAATCTCCGCAAAGAACCAATTTTTGCCCGGGATCAAAGTTTTTCTGCAGATATTTTTTCAGCATTTTTAACCATTGCAGTTTATAGTCAAACTGCGGTTTGTCCACATCCTGCCCCTGTGGAACGTAGGCATTTAAAATAACCAAATCGCCAAAAAACGCCGCTTCGAGGCGGTCATTATCGGCCATCTTACCGGGCAGGCCGAAATTGACTTTTGCGGGTTTTTGCTTTGAAGCTATGGCCACGCCATTATATTGTTTGCCGCCCTTGAATGACAAATGATAACCCAACTTTTCAAATTCATCAGACGGAAACACCGCGTCATCAACCTTTGTTTCCTGCATACATAAGTAATCCGGTTTGTTTTTATCAAGCCATGGAATAACGATATGCAGGCGGGAGCGTATGGAATTCACGTTGTAGGATGCAATCTTCAAAATGTACCTGATCCTCTTAATTAAACAAAAATTGTGTTTCTTTTTACTGATTACATCTGGAGTTTGTCAATCTGTTTAATCAGCGCATAATTATTTTTGTTGACGCGGCTTTTTACATCATTTATAAAAGCAGAAAAAAATGAAATTCCAAAATTAAGCCATGCGAACAACTTCATATTTTTACTTTCTTAACAACTATAACTTTGCCGCGGAGAATTCAACTAAATGGACGCTTTAATCGGATACATCAATAGTATCAACAGTTTTGTATGGGGGCCGGCTATGCTGTTGCTTATAGCCGGTACTGGTCTTTATCTGACGATTGGCCTCAAATTCGCGCCTCAAAGAAAGCTGGCATATGGTTTTAAAATGCTCTGGCGCGGACGCAAAAGCTCGGAAGACGGTGATATCAGCCCATTCAACGCGCTGATGACGGCGCTTTCCGCTACCATTGGCACCGGAAACATCGCGGGAGTAGCAACGGCGGTTTTCTTCGGCGGCCCTGGAGCCTTGTTCTGGATGTGGGTTATCGCCTTTGTCGGAATGGCCACTAAATTCGGCGAGGCGGTTTTAGCCGTACGTTTTCGCGAGACAGACGCTTTAGGACATCATGTCGGCGGCCCGATGTACTTTATCCGCAATGGACTGGGAGCAAAATGGAAATGGCTGGGTGTTTTGTTTGCTGTTTTTGGGATGCTGGCTGGATTCGGCATCGGCAACAGTATTCAGTCACACTCTGTTTCAGACGCCCTACATAGCAGTTTTGGCATTCAACCTCTGGTTACCGGCATCGTTATTACCGTGCTAGTAGGTCTTGTTCTTATCGGTGGCATCAAGTGGATAGGTAAAGTCGCAGGCAAACTTGTGCCAATCATGGCGATATTCTATGTAGGCGGCGGATTGATAATTCTTCTTACTCATTTCGAAAAACTGCCGGAAGCTATAGGGCTGATTTTGTATCACGCATTTAATCCGGTCGCCGCGACCGGCGGTTTCGCTGGCGCCACCATCTGGGCGGCAATGCGCTTTGGCATCGCGCGCGGCGTTTTTTCCAACGAAGCTGGTATGGGCAGCGCTCCCATCGCGCATGCCGCCGCGAAAACAAACAACGCCATCCGCCAGGGCACAATCGCCATGCTCGGCACTTTTATTGACACTCTTGTAATCTGTACTATTACCGGCCTTGTAATTATGGTTACCGGCGTGTGGCAAAGCGGCGAAAACGGCGCGTCGCTTACCTTGTTTGCTTTCAAAACGGGACTGCCCGGCACCTGGGGTCAATATATAGTTAGTATCGGCCTGGCTCTTTTCGCTTTTACCACCATTATTGGCTGGAGTTTTTACGGCGAAAAATGCACTCAGTTTTTGTTTGGAGAGCGCTCCAATGTGCCTTTCCGCGTGCTTTGGGTTTTAGCCATTCCGTTGGGAACTTTGCCCGGCATTGACCTGGGAAGTCTTTGGCTGGTTGCGGATACTCTCAACGCGCTGATGGCGATTCCAAACCTTATCGCCCTGCTGCTGCTCAGTCCATTGGTATTTAAACTGACAAAGGATTATTTTAAAGATCCAAAAAACTTATAAAATCGTATAAGTTCGATGATATTAACAAAGCGGGAAAAACGATTTTATGGGTTGAAAAAAACGCCAACATGTCTTTGCATATCGCTCAGAGCGGCTATGTGCTCGAAACTGGCAAGATTGTCCTATCCGGTTCCGGAAAGTAGCTGATGGGAAACCCGCGGGAAAAAGAGGCGTACTTAGGAGGATGAGACGCTGCTCAAATATGAAACTGCTCATCCGCGGCGGCAGCATTGCCGCCGGTTACGGCGTAACCAGAGGGTTATGCGGATATACTCAAAGAAATACTTGCCGCCAATGGAATTGAGGTGATTAACTGCTCCCGTTACCGCGAGACTTCCTTTGACGGTATCGAAACATTCAACGAAGACATTGCTCCCTTCGTTCCCGATATACTTCTTCTCCATTTCGGCGTTGATGACGCTTTCGGCTATGTCTACCGCTCTGAATTTCAGGAAAATATCGTGCAGATAATCCGCCGGGCGCGGGCGCTTTTTAACCCTCTGATTTTTCTGGCTACCGCCCACACCTTTGATGACCCTCATGACATGGCCGCCGTTGATATTTTTTATCGCTCTTTGCGCATTGTTGCCGTAGATTTGAACTGCAAATCGATTTCTCTGGATCGCTACTGGGTCGGATATCTGGCGAAAAATTGTTTAACAAGCGCCGATTTGGTTATATCCGATTCCCGGTATCCCAATGAAAAAGGACATGAAGTGTTTGCCGAAGCAATAATGAAAGCTCTGTATCACGCCTTACCCGCTCTCGCTTAATAATTAATTATTTAATTTAACTAGCGTTAGTTATGTTTCTACCGACAAGTCTTAAGGCAAGCTATCCACAGCAATATTTTTTTCTCTTTCGCAGCTGATTTCTATTAACCACACCAACAAATTTTATATTTTTTCCTTTTTCAAAAAACTTGGACAAAATTAGAAATAATGTTATGAAGAAATTATTAATATCAAAATCGAAAAACGGCTAAGCGGGTTGCCGCGCAAGCACCGCACTAAGCATCTACCTTAACAAAAAGGAGGGGTGACAAGATGAAAAAGGGTAAGGGCAGTAAAAACAAATTAGCTCTCGTAGGAACTATTTGCTTCATCATTGGCGTGGTTGTTAGTATTGTTGCCGGTTTTATTAGCTGGGAATATCTTTTCCCGATCTTGACCGTTCTTGGATTAATTGTTGGTCTCCTGAATGTCACAAGCGAAGAAATACAGTCATTTCTGATTGCGGCTGTCTCTCTGGTAATAATAGCGGCTCTGGGCGCGGATCAGTTCATTGATCTTCCCATTGTCGGAGAGACTATGAGCAGAATTTATACAGCTTTACTGGCGTTTGTTGGGCCAGCCACTGTAGTCGTAGCGTTAAAGGCCATTTATTCGCTGGCGAAAAACTAAGAATTTAATTTTTATCTTTTATGGGTTCTAATTTGCGCGGCAACCCATTGTGCCAGTGAAACCACATACGGCGAAGCAAATTCGGCTTCTTTAATTTTGCTGGACTTCAATCACAACCGGCACCTGCTGGGCGGCGGTAATATCAGCCGAAACCTTTTCTTCCATCACGCCGATTGTTCTTAATTTTTCGATAAAATCTTTTAACTTTTCTTTGCTAATTTTTGCCCGAAAGATGACTTTGACTTCAATCGACTGCCTGCTCACCTTTGCCGCGCCGTATTCGGCAAGTATTTTTTCCACCTGCGCCGCGGCATGCTGAACTTCAGAAGTCCTTATAATAATTACGTTATATTCTGATGTTAGCCCAGCAACACTCACAGACTTTTCCATGGAAGCCCGCATTGATCTGCTTTTCATCTGCGGCGCTGCGATTTCGGCATCAATATCCTTTCCCAGCATGGGCGAAGCGGCGTCTTTAGTCTCCATCTTTCCCTTATCTAAGGATAATGACTCTTGCGAGCTATCATAAGCTTTTATTTCGTTTATCTCGCAGGCATTTCCTTCACAAGATTTTTCAGCTTCAGTTATCTTCTTTGCCAGACGCGCGGCATCTGCCACCGGCATATCTTGATTTGCGGCCAATTCCTCTTTTTGCTCTTCCATCATCGGCGCGGTGGACGCCGGCGGCATAACTTCTTTAAACTGCTCGTTTCCCGCGCGAAAAATATAAACAGCAGCTACAACGATAAATATAGTTGCAAAAACCTGAACGGGGACTTTTACGCGCAAAGGATAAAACCATTTTTCGGCAAAGCTTTTCTTTTCGGCTTCCGCGCGAACTTTGGCCATGATTTTTTGTTTGAACCACGCCGGCGGCTCAACTTCCGATAACTTCGCCGTCATAGCCTTTACTTTTTGCAGGTCATCCAGCGCTTTGCTGCACTGAGGGCAGTTCTTCAGATGTTCTTCCACTATCCGTTTATCTTCAGTGGAAAGATCATTATCCGGATACAAAGAAATTTTATTTTCTATATCTTTGCAATTTTTCATCATACTTCACCCATTGCTTTTATCAGGCATTCCTTGAGCGCGCCGCGGGCGCGCGCCAGGCGGGATTTAACTGTCCCTTCCGGAATTTTTAAAATATCCTTTATTTCCTCATAGGACAATCCCTCGATATCGCACAAAACCAAAACCTCTTTAAATTCTTCATCAAGGGCTGATATACATTTTTGCACTTGCTCTTCTCTTTCCTTTTTTTCTAACTGCGCGCAGGGATTGGCGCCTACTGCATGGGGTTGGCTCCACGCCTCTTTTGTTTTTATCTCTCCCGCAGCGTCAAAGGAAACGCCTTCTCGCTTTGCCCTAATTTGCAGTTGCTTCAGACGGTTTTTGGCATAGTTAATAACTATTCTGTACAGCCAAGTGGAAAATTTAGCCTCCCCCTTAAATTTTTTTATAGCCTTATACGCCGCTATAAACGCCTCCTGCGTTACATCGCAGGCATCGTCATAATCACCCAGCATCCTGTACGCAATGTTAAGCAATTTTTTCTGATGCCTTTCAACTAGCTCACTAAATGCTTCCACATCACCCTTTTGACATAAGACAACATATTTCAGGTCTTCATCGGCGATGAGAGGGCTTTTGTTCTCTTTTATGTTAGACATCAATAACAATGATTTTGTTCCCCCGCATACCTGAATATTTAGATGTAAAATTTACCATACAAGAAAAGAATTGACCACAAATTACATTGATCTTATTAATGATTTCAAAGAAGAACAGCTAACACTAAACATATAAATAATATTAATTCTTTTTTCTTGACAATAATCATCTGTGGCATTAATAAATTACAAAATTGGTTGAACGTCCAATCAATTAACAGGAGAATGTTATCATGGCAAGTAAATATAAGGGATACATGGGAAAAATTCTGGATGTTAATCTTTCTTCAGGAAAGATCGGCACGTTCGAACTGTCTGATCGCGACCGTGAACGTTTTATCGGAGGCAGATTTATCTCCACCAAAATCATGCTGGACGAATTAAAGCCGGGTATTGACCCGCTGTCTCCGGATAATATCCTTATCGTTATGACATCACCGCTTACCGGAACAAACGCTCCTTCGACAAGTCGCTATGACATCTCTGCCAAGAGTCCCCAAACTGGTGCTATCGGACATTCCAACAGTGGTGGTAATTTCGGTATCCATCTTAAGAGAGCGGGCTGGGATGGTATAATAGTAAGGGGACGTGCCCAAGCTCCAGTGTTTCTGGATATAAATGATGATACGGTAACAATTAAAGACGCCTCGCATATATGGGGAAAGGATATTAAAGAGACAAAGGAATTAATGGGCGATAATAGGGCCGGCAAAATGGTTATTGGCCCAGGCGGTGAAAACCTTGTAAAATATGCGATTGTTGTTTCCCAAGACAGGGCTCACGGGCGTTCTGGAATGGGCGCTGTCATGGGTTCCAAGAATCTTAAGGGCATTGTTGCCCAGGGGAATAAAAAGATTGAACTTCATGATCCGGAAGGTTTTAAGGAAACCATCAAGAAATGGTTTAATATGCTCAAGAATCATCCGGCAACCGGAGACTACCTTCCTAAATATGGCACTTCCTTTTTTTTGAAATCTATCTCCGATCATAATGCCCTTCCCACAAAGAATTTCTCTACAGGTTATTACAAGGATGCCCAAATGCTTACCGGACAGACTCTTACCGAGACCCGGCTAATAAAAAATGACGGTTGTCAATCCTGTCCCATTCGTTGCACCAGGATTGTCGAACTTGACGGTCGTCAGATTAAGGGACCAGAGTACGAAGTGCTGTGTCTGCTGGGATCTAACCTGCTTATCAATGACATGGATGCAATCATACGCTGGAACTATGAGCTGGACATACTGGGACTCGATACAATTTCTGCAGGAACGGTATTGGGATTTGCGGCAGAACTTAATGAAAAGGGAATGTGGAAGACCGGCATTGAATTCGGTAAAAAAGAAAATATCTCGGAAATTATCCGAAGTATTGCATTTCGCCAGGGTATTGGCGCGGATCTGGCCGAAGGCGTGCGATACCTTTCGAAAAAATACGGCGGGGAAGATTTTGCTCCTCATTCCAAGGGCATGGAATTCGCCGGTTACGAACCAAGAGCCGTTGTCGGCCATGGTTTAGGCTATGCAACAGCAAATCGCGGTGCCTGCCATCTGGATGGCGGTTATGTGATCTTTTTTGAAGCGACCGGTCCGGCACTTCTTGATCAATATGATTATCGATCCAAGCCGAGTTATACCATACTTGATCAAAATCTCATGGCCTCTATCAGCGCCGGAGGAAACTGTCTGTATACGTCTTTGGCGGTTTTACCGTCCGTCCTATTCAAGATTCCCAATTCCAAAATCGTCAGTTGGCTGGTCACAAAGATACTGACATATTCCTGGCCTATTATAAACCTTACACTGAAGTTGCCTCAACTCTATGATGAGATATCACCTTCCCCTGCTTCCCCATTCCAAGGCCATAAAACAGGCAACGGGCATGGACATGGATTTCGGCAGATTCGCCCAGATGGGAGAAAGAGGTTTTAATCTGGAAAGGCTGTTTAATATAAGAGAGGGATTCACCGCCAAGGATGATACGCTCCCCAGACGTTTTACCCACGAGGAACAAATTCCGGGAAATAAGAAGAGCAAGGTTCGATTAGAAAAAATGCTTCCTAAATACTACCATATCCGTGGCTGGGACAGCAAAGGTGTACCCACAAAACAAACTTTGAAGAAGCTGGATTTGGAAGATGTATCACATTAGATACAGCTAACCACGAGGCCCCCCATAATTAAAAGGAGATAACTATGAAAACCTTAGCAGGCAAAAATATCCTGATCACCGGTGCCGGAAGCGGCATCGGACGACTGATGGCCCACTACTTGGCCGACGAGCACGCCAACACGGCGCTAATCGACATCAACGGTGCAGCTGTCGCCAAAACGACAGAGGAGGTCAAAAGCCGTAACGTCAAGGCAATCGGGTATGCCTGTGACATCTCCAACCGCGAATCTGTTATGGACACACTATCCAAGATTAAAAGTGCTTTCGGACCAATTGATGTACTCATCAACAACGCCGGCACTGTAATCGGAAAATCGTTTTTCGATTTGACAATAGACGAGATGCAGCGCACAATGAACATTAATTACTGGGGACACATATACTTCACCAAGGCTCTTATCGGTGAAATGATTGCTCGCAACAGCGGCGCAATCGTTAATGTGGCTTCATCCAGCGGGCTTATAGGCATGCCGATCCTCTCGGATTATTGCGCCAGCAAGTTTGCAGAGGTCGGCTTCTCGGAAGCCCTGAGGCGCGAACTCAAGAAGTTCAAGCACACCGGGGTGAAGGTAACCTGTGTTTGCCCCTATGTAATCGATACTGGATTATTCAAGGGATTTAAGCCTTTGGCCATGAATCCTGTCATCAAAGCAGAGGATGCGGCTCGCGCGATCATCAAGGGTTTAAAAAAGGGCAAATCGTATGTCATGCTGCCGCCTCTGAGCATTTATGGATCAATGATACTCAAGCTTCTTCCAACTCCAATGTTCGACTGGATGCTCTCGCTCTCTGGCGGCTCAGTAGCCATGGACAGTTTTACTGGAAGAAAATAGCAAAGACTAAAGCATGATAAATTCAGTTCAGATTAATTATGTGCTGGTTGACAATTGCAGAAAAAACTCTTTTGGCTCTGCTGTAGCGGTAAAAATGCACATGTTTATCAAAGGATATTAATTTAGTGATGGGAGTATTTTATGAAAGACTTAAATGGCAAGACTGTACTGATAACCGGAGCAGCAATGGGCATGGGTAAAAGCCTGTCTGAAAAACTGCTCAAGGAAGGATGTCTTGTAGCACTTGTAGACATAAACGCTGTGGAGCTGGAGAAAACGCAGGTAGAACTTTCAAAGATCGGCAAATGTACGCATTATATTTGCGACATATCAGATCGAAAGAAAGTTTATCAGCTGGCGCAAATAGTTGAAAAAGAATTAGGCCATATCGATATTCTGGTAAATAATGCCGGCATCGTAAGGGCGAAAGAGCTTTTGAACCTTGAAGACGAGGCCATAGAGAAGACTATCAACATCAATCTAACCGCAATGTTCTGGACGTGCAAAGCATTCCTGCCTGGTATGGCAGTACGCAAGTCGGGCCACGTCGTCAATTTCGCATCGGCGGGCGGCATACTGGCAATACCAAACCTTACCGCCTACTGCGCCAGCAAGTTCGGTGTGATTGGTTTCTCAGATGCTCTCCGTCAGGAAATGAAAAAACATAAACTGAACATCGGTGTCACCTACGTGTGTCCAAACACAGTAAATACAGGCATGTTCGAAGGATCCAAGATGGTTGCCGGTACAAAATTACTTTCTGCCGATGACGTGACAAAGAAAGTGATAAAGGCCATTAAAAAGAATCAGGCAATGGTAGCGGTGCCCAGTATGCCTATAAAATTCATTACACCACTTACCAAGTTACTCCTGCCGATCAAGGTGATGGACTGGCTCAATTCCGCACTGGGTATGGCTAACGCAAACGACACATGGAAGGGAAGAAACGGTAACTAAACTTTTGGAGGATATTTCATGAAAGCATTAAAGGTAGCTCTGGTTCTGGTAGCTTTTCTGGTCGTTTTACAACTTGCCCTGACCGGAATAAACATTTTACAGAAGGGCGGCGCTTATAAAGGACAGACCATGGAGCAGATACTCGGTGTTGCTCCCATGAAGGCGACCGCCACAGACATTGAAAAACTGGATAAAGCAGCTATTTTCCAACTTTTTTACGCAGCGCCCGCACCCCTGCATGAAGAAATAAATGGTGAATACAACGCAAAAACACTTCCTGTTGGTGTGCTTGCAGCATCAGCTGATTTTTACACGCATAACTTTTTCGGACCCGGACTTTGGATAGGAAAAGCTTTCATTCCGTCAGAAAAAAACAAAGGAATGGGATACAACATTTTCTCGAGCAGGAATAAAGATGGCAAGGAAGTAATATACCGAACAAGAAAGATGAATACCTACATCGGGAAATCTCTCATTGACGAAAAAGATTCTTTCCATCTTGACTACAGCCCATATAATTCAGGAACCATACGTTCGATGCGTGACGAACTTCGCAAAATCAATGACAATATTTATCTTGGCATGGGATATATGGGGCTTGGGGGAGGATCGATAAATCCAGCTCCTTTCCTAGTTATCGGGCCTGCGGTAAAATGGGTTGGCTGCGACAATGAATAGTGGGGTGTAAACATTGCAGTTCATTCCACACCTTTGCATCTTGACATATTTGTTAATAAATGTGAATATTTAAATTATGCAACTTCATCGCCAATGCATTTCATGGTACGTATTTGTTTGAATTGAATGACCTGCAAATTTAACTTTCGTCCATCTCTAACAATAATTACTTTAACGCTATGGATAAAGCATTGGAAAATCTTTTACGATCCAAAACAGACTGATGAAAGAAATATTGCAATGAACACAAAGATAATTACCTATCTCCCATTCCTTGGACATTTCAGCTATGTTTATTATATATATTTGATTGCTAAAAATATTTAGTCGTATTAATTAGCGCCATATTATTATTTTTAGGTTTTGGAATGGCCTTTTAATAAAGTTGACAAGATAGTAATATAATATCAGCTATAAATGGCTTCTTGACATCGTCATTAAGAAAAAGGTAAACAATTATTAAATAAATTATCGGCCACTTAATTAGAAAGCCGGTACCTGTAAAAAGGAGAACTACACATGAACAAAGAATATGTTTCTGGAACATTTTGTATTGATATCAAATGCCCCCAACATTCTGCACTCGAAGGCCTAACTGGCAACGACTATATGCAAAAGAAATATGTGCATTGCAAAGACTGTTTCGCCTGGCGTTTTTTTATTTGGACAAAGAACAACAAATGGCGGATCGTTCAGGCCCAGCAAGAAATTTCAAACAAACAACTGGCTGCCATGATTAAGGGAATTGATCCTGTGCGAGTCGAAGATCTAACAGAAGACGAGATTCTGTGCCTATAGAAACTGTTACGAAATAATCAATAATTATTTTGACCTCAGGCGATCAATCTTAATTATTAATACTGTTATCATAAATATTAACAGTTTCCTTTGAGCGATATTATAACATTTTTAGTATTATGCCGTTATGCAAAGCTATCCATAATGAAATCATATAAATTGCTTATTGCCTATCGTTACAATATATCGATCTTATTAATTATTTAACCTGATAATAACTGCTTTCCCGTAAATTTAAAAATTATTTATTTTTTCCTTGACAATAATTAGCTGCGGGATTAATGAATTACTAAATTGGTTGAACGTCCAATCAATATGGAAAACGATCGAATCCGGGGCACTGTTAATGTCGAGTCGAAATATATGTTATTAAAAGGATGCTTGCATACGCACACAACTTGCTCGGATGGTAAACTGACGCCCCAGGAAGTAGCCAATGCATATGAATCAAAAGGATATGATTTTATAGCTTTTACGGATCACGATTACCTGCTGAAGAAAAACTACATGGACTGTGTACCGGCAAGTAAAAACAGACATGATTATTTTTTATGGCATTGAGCTTTCTGTCTTTGTGAATGGAAATATTCACGTGTCAAAAATTAAAGGCGACAATGAGGTGCTCCACGTATTCAACCACATCGGCGAATATGACTTCACACCGGAACAGTTACTGGTTCGCTTGGCGGAACTGGAAAAAATGTATCCACTGGATGCAGTGGAAATAACGACGAAGGGATATCGTGAGAAGGTTTTCGAAGAGTTGAATATTGCATATCCAAAAATAGCATCGGATGACTCACATACGCGTGTAGGTATCGGCAGAGCATGGATAGAGCTGGACGCCAGCAGGGAAAAAGATCCCATCATCCGGGCAATAAAATCAGGGAAATCATGGAATTGTTACATTTAAGTAATAAAGGTTTAAATATTTTGATTCTTTATCAAGTCAGACCAAACAGGAGGAATGGTAATGGCTAAAAAAATTGCCATCTGCGCTGTCGCGCAGATAAAAAATGATCCCAATTATCATTATTTGCGTTTTCAGAACATGTTGCTTGAATGTTTCGAGTCAATAATTAAGCAGACCAAGGTGACCTTCGATATGGAGATGGGCATCCGAACCATTATCACCTGCTCGGATGACATGTTCGACGCTCGCACAATTTCCAACAATGGCATTACAGATGTAGTGGGTGCGCACTTTCGGGGCGAGGAGAAAATGGCTCAAGAAAGCATCAACGGCCTTGGTTACGCGATGGCATGCATTCTGTCCGGCCATGACGATTTGATACTATTCATGGGTCACTGCAAGGAATCTCAGGGAGAAAGCCGTCGGATGATTTCCAATCTCGCCTATGATCCTTTCTACTGCAGACCTCTCGGTATGGACTACCACAATGTGGACGCAATGCAGGCCCGAGCGTATATGGAAAAATCAAATGTCACCGACGAGCACCTCGCAAAAATAGTGGTGCGGTCCAGAAAAAACGGGAATAAAAACCCCTATGGTCGCGAAAATAAAATCATCAGTGAAGAAGAAGTTCTGCAATCGTCTATGTATTCTGACCCATTGCGGGAGCTCTACATATATCCGGTCACCGATTGGGCATACGGAATGCTGATTTGCAGCGAAGAAAGGGCAAAAGAGTTCACGAAAAATCCTGTTTATATTACCGGCTACGGCAGCTGCATGGACAGGTATTTCCTTGGTGATAGGGACATCACCTCGAATTTCTCGCTTAAAAATGCCGCGCAGCGGGCATACACAAAGGCCGGCATAAAAGATCCTAAAAAAGATGTTCAGTTGTTCGAACTCAGCGATCACGCCGCTTACCAGCTCCCGATGTGGGCAGAGGGTATTGGCATTGCTGATCAAGGAAAAGGCGGCAAATGGATCGACGATGGCGGTATGGATAAATTCAATGTGAACCTGTCCGGTGGACAGCTCAATGGTAATCCACTCCTTCTTGGAGGCGCGGCCAGAGCTATTGAATGCTACTACCATCTGGCCAATCAGGCAGGTGATCGCCAGGTCAAGGGCGCGAAGCGGGCAGTTGCCCAGGCGACTTACGGAGGTGCCGGGCAGCATCAGGCGGTTATTGTAATGGAAGCACAGGGAGGTTGAACAATGGCACATAAGAAAAATAGGAACGTTGGAATAATAGGCATCGGACAGACAAAGCATTCCAGCCATCGTGAGGACGTCAATCAGCCTGAATTGATCCATGAAGCTGTCAGCCTGGCACTAAAAGACGCGAATCTGACCATGAAGGATATTGATTGTGTAGTTCACGGCAACATGGAACTCTTCGAGATGGTGCACTCGCCGGACCTCTGGCATGTGCTGGGAACCGGCGCCTACGGCAAAGACTGCATCAGGATCACAACCGGCGGTACCGTCGGGGCAACTCTGTCCTGCGCATCGGATAATTTAGCCGCATCGGGAATGTACGATATCGTAATGGCTATCGGTTTTGAGAAACTTCAGGAAGGACATACAACCGGTGGCATCACCAACATGGCGGACCCTCTCTGGTTCCGAAAAATACAGGCGGGAGCGCTCACCGGATCGTCCGCATATGATGTCGAACGGGAATTCGGCCTCGAGCGCGCCAACAGGGCATCGCTTACATACCGCATTATTATGGACAAGCATGCGGGCTTGAATCCCAACGCACACCGCGCTTTCGGTCTCGATTTCAGTCAGATTGATGACCTCATTCGAACTTCGCCGAAACTCGTTGGCGAACTAAAGCTTATTGAAATGTGTTCACAGTCGGACGGAGCATGCTGTGTCATCTTCGCCTGCGAAAAAAAAGCAAAAGAGATTTCTAAAACCCCGGTCTGGATACGTGATCACATTACCGTCCACAAGGAAGAAACATTTAACATATTCGGATATAATAGAGAGTTTCCTGTTATGAAAACTCATAAATTCGCCGCGGAACAACTCTTCAAGCGCAATGGTATCAAAGACCCCCTGAACTACTTCGATGTGTTCGAAATGTACGATCCGGCCTCATGGTGGGCTATTGACTGGCTTCGTGACTTTTTCGCCCTTAAAGACGATGAGCATCTCAAGCTCGTAGAAGATAAAGAAATTATGATCGGAGGCAAATTGCCCATCAATCCGTCCGGAGGCGTTATCGGATCTAATCCGATTGGTGCTACTGCGCTTATTCGTGTGGCCGAGGCAGCTCTGCAGGTGCGCGGCAATGCCGGTCCGCACCAGATCCCGACCCCGGTCAATCACGCTCTCGCGTCAGGGTTCGGCGGTACTATGTGGACCGTGCTCACGATGCTCGAGAAGGAACTTAACTGGTAGGAGGATAATCATGGCAGAATACTGGGGAGTAAAAGTAGAGGATATATTCAATACGATGAAAGAGCGTTTCCGGCCTGAAGGCGCTAAGGATGTCGATGCGATTTTTGGTTACGACATCGAGGATGAGGGTAAATGGAAACTGACGGTAAAGAACAACGAAATGGTTATCGAAAAGACTGATAACCTTTCCGGAAGTATTGCGACTATGAAAGCCGATGGCGAGACATTTGTCGGAGTAAATACCGGTAAAGTTGATGCGACGAACGCCTTCATGAGTGGCAAGGTCAAGGTTGAAGGCGATATGGCCGCTTTCGGAAAAACAGGCAAGCTTTTCCGCAAGTTTGTCATCGCCACGAAGGAAATGACAGTTAAAGATTATCTTGCTGACATGTTTGCAACGGTTGTGTCGAGGTTCAAGGCCAAAGAAGCCGAAGGGCTCGATGCATCTTTCGCTTTCGATCTCGGCGGACCAGATGGCGGCAAATGGACCGTCTTTATAAAGGATAAGGTCTGCACGGTCACAACGGCCATCGAAGGGAAGCCTACTGTAACGCTGGAATTCAATGATGCTAAGGATTACGTTGATTTTATACTCGGTAAGATTGATGCCCAAAGCATCCTGGCAGCGGGAAAGGCTGCTGCCAAGGGCGACATCAACATGATGGCGTCGAAATGGCCCATTCTGTTCGAGAAATACAAGGACCCCATGGCCGGAAATGTCCAGGAACAGGAACTTCTCGTGCTCAAAAGGACCATATCTGTAAACCAGAAATTTTCCACCGGCCCCATCATGGGCAAATTTCTCAAGGGGCTTAAAGATAAAAAGATATACGCGAATAAATGTCCCCAGTGTGGACGTTTGCAGCTGCCACCACGGGAAGTTTGCGCCGAATGCCGGGTGCGCGCCGGAGATTTCGTGGAAGTTGGGCCCAAGGGCGAAATCCGCTATATGGACATTGTGTATTACGCCATGCCTGATCCGCTTACCGGCGTGGCCAGAGAAACTCCGTACGGGTCGATTTTTGTTCTCTTTGACGGATGCACAGGTAATGAAACCCTGACACATTTTATCAGAAAAGATCAGATAGATAAAATTCAGTTGGGTTGGAACGAGAAAAAAGGTACCCGCGTCCGCCCCGTCTGGGAGGAAAATCGAATCGCTGATATCTGGGATATTAAATATTTTGAAATAGACGAGTAAGGAGTAAGTATATGACAAAAAAACAGATTAACGGTTATGAAGATAGCTTTGTAGTTGAAGGTAAAATGGCGCTCCCTTATACTTACTTCGCCGGCCGGGTTGGCAGCAACTTTATTACAACCATCCGGGATCAGAAGAAAATCATGGGAGTAAAGTGTCCTGCCTGCAACATGGTCTATCTGCCGCCGCGACAGGTATGCGACAAAGACTTTACCGACATTCGCGACAAATGGTTCGAGGTAAGCAATGCCGGCACGGTAACAAACTTCACGGTGGTGCGCTATGACGATAAGCACCTGCCGCGCAAAGCGCCGTTTGTTTTGGCACTAATTAAGCTCGACGGCGCAGATACGCCTTTCATGCATCTTCTTGAGGAATGCGCGATAGAAGACGTAAAGATAGGGATGAAGGTAGAGGCGGTATTTTCCAAAGAAACAACAAACACTATCCTAGATATCGATCATTTTAAACCTGCGGGTGAAAAAATTTCGGTTCACGAAATTAACGCGGCCCGGAAACAATGGGTTCCTGTCGATGAACCCGATACACAAGGAAAAAGAAAAGGAGGTAAACCCGATATGTCAACACCTGTTATCATCACCGCGGCGCTTACCGGTGCCGCCACCATGAGAAACCAGAACCCAGCGGTGCCCTATACACCAGCGGAGTTCGCGGAAGAAGCTTACAAGTGCTGGAAAGCCGGCGCGGCAATGGTACATGTGCATGCCCGTGAAGACGGGGGTATGGCCACCCATGATCACGCGAGGATCAAAGCAACGCATGACGCCATTAAGGACAAGTGTCCGGACCTCATCGTAAATCTGAGCTCCGCAGTCGGCATGGGCAAAACAGCAGAGCAGCGTATATCCCAGATCGTGGCGATTAAACCCGAAATGGCGTCTCTGAACACCAACACGATGAACTTTGGTATTGTTGACCGCAAAACCGGGAAAATATTCATCGATTATGTGTTTGAAAACACCTTCACCATGCTGCAGGATTTCGGCAAGGCCATGAAAGAAAACGGCGTGAAGCCGGAAATCGAGTGCTACGACATTGGCGGACTCGACAACGCCATGCTGATAGGCAAGCAGGGCATCTTCTCCGACCCAATTAACTTCAACTTCGTCTGGGGAGTTGCGGGTGGGCAGCAGTTTAGGGCCGAAGCATTTATCGCCATGATGAACGCGCTTCCCCCGAAAGCGAACTTTACCACGTGTGGAGTTGGTACCGACGAGTTCCCCTGTATCATGCAGTCTTGCATCCTTGGCGGACACATGAGGGTCGGGCTTGAAGATAACATCAAAATGCCGAATGGCGATCTCGCTAAAGGTAGTTATGAACTGGTGGAAGTGGCTGTGGCAATTGCCAATGCCCTCGGACGTCCAGTGGCTACAACTGCAGAGGCTCGCCTGATTATGGGTATTAAGAAAAGATAGATTAGTTTTATTTTTTTCTAAGTAGGATATGTGGGTGAGTGTGAATTAAATTTCACCCTACCCCACCCTTTGAGGATTAACGATTAAAACTAACATAGGGGGCTTACATGGAATTATCAGAAAAAACTATGAACGATGTTTTTCGAAACCGCGTTAAAAAGTACGGGGATCGCCTTTGCGTCGAAAAAAAGATGGGCGGCGCTTGGCACAGCGCCACCTGGAACGAATATTACGACAGGTCGCGTGCCTTCGGCCTTGGTCTCTTATCGCTGGGACTCCGGAAGGGAAATACCGTTTCCATCCTTTCTGAAAACAGGCTGGAATGGCTTTATGCTGATATGGGCTCGCTGGGAATCGGTGCCTGCGTAATCCCGGTGTACCCTACCCTGCCTCCTGAGGATATAGAGTACATCGTTAATAATTCCGAATCGAGGGTTATTGTACCGGAAAATAAAAATCAACTCAAAAAGGTGCTCGAGATCGCCGATAATTGCCCCAGCCTTGAAAAGATAATCGTAATGGAAGAAAAGGATGCCGAGGGTCATCCCAAGGTCATGAGTTTCAGGGAGCTAATGGAAATAGGAAAGAAGAAGCACTCTGAAGATCCTACTCTCTTTGAAAAGCTTTCACGGGAAGTGACCGTTGATGACCTTGCTACCATCGTGTACACATCCGGCACAACCGGGTTGCCCAAGGGCGCCATGATAACTCACGGAAATGTTTTCTGGGTGGTCCAGTCTCTTGATGCGATCCAGCCCCATTTTGCGTCTGATAAAGACTGCACCGTTCCCTTCCTCCCTCTTTCACACGTTTTTGAACGAATCGCAGGTCATTTCTACGGCATGTACTGTGGAATCACTGCATCCTACGCGGAGAGCCTCGACACGCTGCTTGCAGACTTCGAACAAAAACGTCCCACCATGATCCTGGCAGTGCCACGAGTTTGCGAGAAAGTGTATCAAAAAATTATGGCGCAGGTCAAGGAGCAGTCCCCGTTCAAGCAGAAGATCTTTGCCTGGGGTCAGAAAGTGGGCAACCGTATCAGCGAACGCCGCGAGAAGCATAAACGCATCCCCCTCTTCCTGAAGCTGAAGTACAAGATCGCCTATACTGCCATATTCAAAAAGCTCCAGGATAAACTCGGTGGAAGGGTTACGTGGATGACGGCATCCGGCGCCCCTACTGCCGAAGAGATTATTCGTTTCTTCAACGCTGCCGGCATTACAGTGATACAGGGATATGGCATGACTGAATGCACCGCCCCCGCCACAATGCAGTCACTGGCTGATTACAGGATAGGAACCACCGGTAAGCCAATACCCGGTATGGATATCAAAATAGCCGATGACGGCGAAATTTTATTAAAGGGTGGTAATATTATCAAGGGATACTGGAAACTTCCTGACGAGACTCGTGATGCTTTCACGCCCGACGGTTATTTTATGTCCGGCGACATCGGCATGTTTGATGATGATGGCAACCTTCTCATCACAGACAGGAAAAAGGATCTCATCATAACTTCCGGCGGCAAGAACATCGCCCCGCAGAAGATTGAAAACATGTTCAAGTCCGATCCGCTGTTTACCCAGTTTATCGTAATCGGTGAAAAGAAAAAGTATCTCACCGGTTTGTGCAATATTAATCCTGAGGAGGCCGCGCTATTGGCGACGGAGGAGAAACATAAAGTTCAATAATCCGGCAGAGCTGCTGGAAAACCCGAAATTTCTTAATATTGTGCAGAAGCACGTAGACGAGCGCAACTCGCACCTGGCTAAGTATGAATCGATCAAGAGCATACGGATAGTTAAAAGTGATTTCTCTCAGGAAAGCGGCGAACTCACGCCTTCCCTGAAAATCAAACGTAAGGTGGTGCTCGAGAAGTATAAAGATCTTATCGACGACATGTATGAAAAAGAGGCCTGTGACGAGCTGTATGAAAAAAAGTAGTCAGAATAATGGACTGACAATACAGCAAGAAAACCATAATCAACAAGGTGGATAATTATGAGCAAGGCAGCTGAATTAAAGCAAGGTCAGAATCAATTGTTTACTGATCCTGATGCCGATAGAGCGAGGGAGTTTTTTA
Organism: uncultured delta proteobacterium; assembly: GCA_963813455.1. Lineage (GTDB taxonomy): Bacteria > Desulfobacterota > Syntrophia > Syntrophales > Smithellaceae > UBA4810. The sequence goes on along the minus strand of CAWEZF010000003.1, from coordinate 239,024 downwards.
GGCATAAATCACGTGCGATGGCAAACAAGGTCACTACTGCTGAAGAAGCAGTAAAAACCTTGATCAAAGATGGCGACTACATAACCATCGGCGGATTCGGGGCAAACCGAATTCCCACAGCAATACTACATGAGATCGTCCGACAGAGAAAGAAAAATCTGGGGTTTGCCGGCCATACCGCTACCCATGACTTTCAGATACTGATAGCCGGCGAGTGCATCGACAGACTCGATGTTGCCTACATTATCGGCCTGGAAGCACGCGGCCTTTCCCCGCACGCGCGGCGCGCCGTGGAAAGCGGAAATATCAAGCTGACGGAATGGACCAACGCTACCCTTTCCTGGAGAATCAAAGCAGCGGCAATGGGACTTTCTTTCCTGCCGGCGCGCAACATCATGGGCACAGACACCTTCAAGTACAGCGCCGCAAAAGAAATCATTTGTCCCTTCACCGGACAGAAGTACGTAGCTCATCCTGCGCTCTATCCTGACTTCGCCGCGATTCATGTTCATGAGTGCGACGTTTACGGCAACGCCCACGTCTATGGCGCTTCAGTGTCGGATCAGGATCTGGCCAAAGCGGCAAAACGTGTCGTGATCACAACCGAGAGAATCATATCCAACGATAAAATCAGACAGTATCCGGAAGCGACATTCATACCCTTCTGGTGCGTTGACGCGGTCGTCGCAGTTCCTTACGGCAGCTATCCCGGCAACATGCCTTACGAATATTTCTCCGATGAAGAGTACCTGAAAAAATGGCTGACTGTGGAGAAGGACCCCGTAGAATTCAACAAGTTCTTCAAGAAACAGATTATCGACACTAAGAATTTCAATGAATATCTGGAAATGAACGGCGGCATCGAACGGATGATCAAACTTCGCGCCATTGAGCATCTGACTGAAAAGAAATAAGGAGAACTACTATGGCAGATTATAATCCGATGGAATTAATGATATGTGTTGCGGCACGAAACTTGGAGGACGGAGCTACAGTAGTCGTAGGAACCGGAGCGCCATGTGCAGCCGCCATGCTGGCGCAGAAGACACACTCACCAAGCCTGACAGTCATGTTCGAAGCCGGCGGCGTCGCCCCGATATTGCCCGCAATGCCCATTTCTGTTGGGGACTCACGCACTTTCCACAGAGCTATCATGGCCAGTTCCATGCCCGAAATCATGGAAACATGCCAACGCGGTATGGTGGACTACACCTTTCTCGGCGGTGCGCAGATCGACATGTACGGAAACATCAACTCTACCATGATCGGCGACAATCACGCCAAACCGAAAGTTCGCTTTCCCGGATCCGGCGGGGCCAACGACCTAGCCTCACTATGTTGGAGGACGATGATGATGACACCACAGGATGCGAAACGATTCACAGAAAAGATCAACTTTATCACATCCCCCGGCTACCTGACAGGCGGCAACTCGCGATATGATGCAGGTCTGCCTAAAAGTACCGGCCCTTACCGTATTATAACCAACATGGCGATTATGGGATTTGAAGAAACGTCCAAGCGGATGAAGGTTATCAATATCAACCCGGGCTATAACCGGAAGGATATTCAGGACAACTGCGGCTTCGAGCTCCTCTGGGCGGATAAGATCAGCGATACTGACCCACCGCACGAAAATGAGTTGCGCATACTCCGCGAGGAAGTTGATCCGCAACGGTATATCATAGGAAGATAAAACACAGGAGAACAATCATGATCGATCAATTTCAGGGCATTGAGCCGATGGTGTATAAAAGCAAAATCAACGTCCCCTATTCATGGTGGGCCGGCGATACAGCGAGCAAATTTTATATAACCCTTCGTGATGAGAAGATAATAACGGGAACGAAATGCGCAGCATGCAACAAAGTATTCCTGCCACCGCGCAAGGTCTGCCCTTCCTGCTTCACCGAAAACACAGAGTGGGTAAACATATCCAATGAAGGAACTGTAATTACATTTACCGTGGCCAGGCGCCAGTTTGCGGCAATCCCTTCAGACAAAAAGGTTCCCGTCATCTGGGGTATGATAAAACTCGATGGCGCCGATACCGCCATGCTGCATTATCTGGACGAAGTAAAGCCGGAAAATGTGACAATCGGCATGCGTGTGAAGGCTGTGTTCTCCGAAGAACGGAAGGGTACCATCCGTGATATTTCGCATTTTAAACCTGTATGATTATTAAGGAGCCAAATATATGGACAGAGCAGCAATAATCGGTGTCGGCACGACGAAAATTGAAAAGAGCAAAAGCAGAGAAAACTTCGCCGACATGGCTTGGGAAGCCGTAAACAAGGCCTTGAACGACGCGGGTATGACAATTGACGATGTCGACAACGTTGTAACCACATCAAGCGACTTCTGGGACGGCAGGACGATTTCCTGCATGGCCGTGGGAGACGCCAGTGGCGCGGCCCACAAAAATATTTCCTGCGTCGAGGGCGACGGCACCTATGGTGCTTTTTACGGCATGACTCGCAGCCTTTCCGGTTCGTATAAGACCACTCTGGTGACAGGACATTCCAAGGGTTCCCAGAGTGTATCAAGCCTCATCACCAATTCGGCCTTTGACCCGATTTATGAACGGTCACTGGGTATGGACATGGTTACTGCGTGCGCGATGCAGGCCAGGTCTTACATGCACCGAACCAAGACTACGCCGGAACATCTGGCAATGGTATCGGTTAAGAATCATGGCAATGCGCTAAAAAACCCGCTGGCGCAGCTCCCCATGAAGATCACCAGTTAAAGATGTGCTGGAATCAGAAATGATCGCGGACCCTCTGCATAAGCTCGATTGTTCACCTGTATCCGACGGCTGCGCGGCGGTTATTATCGCCCACGAATCCGTGGCAACAAAGTTCAAGCAAAAGCCTGTCTGGATTAATGGCGTATCCTTTTGCGCTGACAGCTTTTTCATGGGCGACAGGGATCTTTCCCGTGCTAAGTCACTCACCGAAGCGGCAAAAAAGGCATACGCGATGGCCGGCATTCATGATCCGAAAAAAGAAATCGATGTTGCCGAACTTTACGATGCTTTTACTTATCAGGAACTCATGTGGCTTGAAGAAATGGGACTTGTCGATGATTCAATGGCCGGGAAACTCCTGGAAAAGGGTGTTTTTAACATCGACGGCAGACTGCCGGTAAACGCTTCCGGCGGATTGCTCTCCGGTCACCCCGTTATCGCCGCCGGCCTCTACAGCATGGCCGCTGTGGTCAGGCAGATTCGAGGTGACGCGGGCGGTTTTCAGGTGAAAAAGGCTAAAACCGGCCTCGTACAAGGATTGAATGGTCTGGGCGGCCAGTCCCACTGCGTATTTATTCTTGATAAGGACAAGTAGGAGGTACAATCATGGCTAAAAGAGTTGCAATTGTAGGAACCGGACAGACATTTCATAAGAGCCATCGCCCTGACGTCAACGGACAGGAACTCATTAACGAGGCAGTACTAAGAGCTCTTGCGGACGCTGACCTGAAGATGAAAGATATCGATGCCATCGTCATCGGAAATATGGACCACTTTGAAGGAATCAATTACGTCGATTGCTGGAGCGTTGACGGCTCCGGCGGCACAATGAAACCAATTATAAAACTGACCACCGGCGGAACTACCGGGTGCACCGTCGCCATAGGCGGCTACCACTTGGTAGGGTCGGGCATGTTCGACAAAGTACTGATTATCGGCTGGGAGAAAAATTCTGAATCAGATACCACCGGCGCAATCACCACTGCCTTTGATCCCGTCTGGGATCGTCTGGTATTTGCCGGCGCTATTTCCGGACTAGCTGCTGAGGCACAGGCATACATAGCCCGCTACGGCGCATCTGAACGAGACGGTGCCCGAGTGAGTGTTCGAGATCGGAAACACGCGATGAACAACCCCCACGCTCAGCTGAGAAAGGAAGTAAGCCTCGAAGAAGTGCTTGCCTCCCCGATGCTGGCAGATCCGATACATCTGCTGGACGTTTGCCCTCGTTCCGACGGCGCGTGCGCCGTCATCATGGCCAGTGAAGACATCGCCGAAAAAATCTGTCCGAAACCGGATTGGATATGGGCAACAGCCTCACGCCATTCCTACAGTTATCTGGGAGATGCGGACTATGGACGCCTTACCAGCATGCGTGAAGGTTCTCAGGAACTCTGGAAGAAGGCGGGCATCAGGGAACCGCGCAAGGAATTGGACGTAATCGAACTTTACCAGCCTTATTCATTTGGTGGCCTGATCTGGATTGAGGATATGGGCATCGTTGGCCCCGGCGAGGCGCCGCAGTATATCTGGGACGGCAATACAGACATGGGAGGCGAGCTGCCCATAAATCCGTCCGGCGGAGTTATCGCAACTAATCCAATCGGGGCCACAGGGCTTATCCGCTGTGCTGAAGCGGCAATGCAGGTGATGGGCAAAGCGGAAGGAAGGCAGGTCCCTGACGTCAATTTCGCTTTCAGCAGCGGCTTTGGCGGCTGCTGGTGGACGGACATGATGCTGCACGGCAAGAAAAAACCGAACTGACCCAGAAGGAGTAGAGAACATGACTCAGAATGAAAATATAATTATAGAATCAGGCGACGCGGTACAACCCTTCGCGTATTCCGTGGGAATGCACGGCAGTAAGTTTTTCACCGAGCTGCGCGATAACCGCAGATTTATGGCGGTTAAATGTCCCAAGTGCAAGAAAGTTTATATGCCGCCGCGCGGCGTATGCGGAGATTGCTTTGTCGAGATGAAAGACTGGGTTGAAGTAGGTCCGCAAGGTATCATCAGTACTTTTACCATTCTCCGCTTTGCTTTTATCGATCCGGAAACTGGCGCGCAAAAGCCTGTTCCCTATGGCTATGGTTTCATCAAATTTGACGGCGCCGATACCCTTTTTCAACACTACATCAGCGTCGAGGACGAAACGAAAATCAGGATCGGCGCTCGTGTTGAGCCGGTATTCTCCAAGGATCTTAAGGGCAGCATCCGGGATATTGAGTATTTTAAGGTAATAGATTGATTTTAATTAAGGAGTCTCCGACGGTTGAGATAAATCCATCAAAGCGGATATTAAAATTACCAGGGGTTTTGTGCGGTGGCATCAGTACTGGAACAGATAAATTTCGCAGCGGGTATGGCAACGGCGATTGTCTTTTCTTTGATTTTGAACATCTGGTGTTTGCGGTAGCTGACGGCTCGGAGCGCTTCCCCTGGGCGTCTCGTGATCTTTTAAATAGATTATCAGAAAGCCTTGCTCAATCAGGAGCGCCTGAGACGGTTTCAGGCTGGCGAGATCTGGTTAATAAGGAGATATACTCCGGGCAGAAATACCAGCACAAGACAACATTTAGCTGTGTTGCCATCAGACCCGAAGAGAAAGGCATCAGCCTTATAATTTCACACGGCGGCGATAGCGTCGTAACCGTAATGAACAGTGTCACCGGAGTGATATGCCAGCAGACCGGACGAGACATGAATTTTGCGGGAAGAAGCAAGAATATCGTGAATGTTACTCAATATCAAACCGCGGACCCCGATATCCGGGTGCTACTTTCAACGGACGGGTTCGATGATTTATGGAGGTTCTGTATGCGCCAATCAATTGTCGGAGGCGCGCGCGACGTGTTTGAACGCTACTCGGTGGACAACATCTGCGAAATGCTCTCAGGGATACTGCAGGAAAACAGCGGCAGGTTTGAATATGATGACATCGGCTTTATTATTATAGATCCCTGCCGGACGAAGCAAATCGTCGGAACTAAAGTGCTCATGGGCGGGACACGGCCATACGAAGAACAGCGACATCAATTGGATTATACATCAGGTTTAGAGGACCGATGGGTGCAAGAAACACAATGGGGCGGACTTGATGAAGTGTTCACCCGGGCGGGAATTACGGCTATTGCCAACAAATTGGAGGTTTAAAGCAACAATGAATGAACGACACAAGAGCGATACAATAAATACGAGACGGTTACAACTTACGCGGGCTGCATACAAAGTTGTCGGGCAGAAGGGTTACTATGACTTCACCATACGGGACATTGCCAAAGAAGCCGGCCTTTCCACCGGCCTTGTCCATTATTACTTCAAAGACAAGGAAGATCTCCTGCTCACCCTTTTAAAAGAAATGAACTTCAATCTCAAATTTTATCTCACCAAGGCGCTCACAGTTCTTTCGGATCCTCGCGAAAAGCTATTGGCCTTCTGCGACCAGGCTTTCGATCTGCTGGATAAGGAAAAAGCTTATTTTCACGTGCTCATATATTTTTGGGCGCAGATCAACCATAACAATCGTATCCGCAAGGCGAACATTAAGCTCTTCCAAAGCTACCGCGACGAGATCACATCAATTCTAACGGAGGGGACGGCAAAGGATTTGTTCGCTGTCGCGGATGTGAAACTTACGTCGGTGATCATCGTATCTCTTATCCAGGGAACCATCATCCAGTATGTAATTGATAACGAGGCATTCGATTACCGCGAGTACACGCGAAAAATTAAAGAACAGATTCTCTCCATGGTCATAAAAAATAAATAATCCATTGAAGGAGGCACTCATGGAATTCGGTTTTACGGAAGAACAATTAATGTTTAAAGATTCAACTTATAAATTCGCCAAGAAAGAAATTGTGCCGCTTGTCGAGGAGGCTGATCTCAATAGTGAGTTCTCGATGGAAGTCTGGCGAAAACTTGGGGAAATGGGGCTTCTGGGCCTGCCATTTCCTGAAGAACTTGGTGGATCCGGCGCCAGTGTTGTGACCTGTTGTCTTTCGACTGAAGCCCTGGGGCATGCCGGTGTTGACCAGGGGCATCTGCTAGCGTTGGGAGCCCACACGTATTTGTGCACGGATACCATATTCAAACACGGAACACCCGACCAGCTGAAGAAATACATTCCGAAGCTGGCCAGCGGTGAATGGATCGGCTGCATGGGTCTTACAGAGCCTGGTTCCGGTTCCGATGCCGCGTCTATAACTGCATCGGCAGTTAAAAAAGGCGACAAGTGGATTCTCAACGGAACAAAGACATTCATTACCAACGCGCCGGTATGCGACGTCTGTGTTATTTATGCCACTATTGATAAAAAGCTGAAACACAACGGAATTACCGCTTTCATCGTCGAGAGGGATTTCCCGGGCTTCTCGACAGGAACGCCGTTCCACAAGATGGGCGTGCGCGCTTCCTCTACCTCAGAGGTGATTCTGGACAACTGCGAAGTACCCCTGGAAAACCTGCTGGGTGAGGCTGGCAAGGGCTTTGAATACACCGTCGAAACTCTCTCCTGGGACAGGAGCGCTCTCTTGGCACCCTTTGTCGGCGGTATGCAGTTTGCCATCGAAGCGTGCACCAAATATTCTCAGGAGCGGGAACAGTTCGGAAAACCGATCAACTCGTTCCAGGCGATACAGCACAAGCTCGCGGACATGAAGATTATCCAAGAAGCCGCGAAAATGACGGTTTACCGCGTCGCTCATGATAAGGATTCAGGCAAACCTCTCAATCACATGAATACCTCTGTCGCGAAAGCGATCGTGGGCGATTGGGGCATGAAGGCCGCAAGCGAAGCGGTGCAGATATTCGGCGGTTACGGCTACATTCATGAATACCCGATCGAGCGATTCCTCAGGGACGCGAAACTGGGGCAGATCGGCGGCGGAACCTCCGAGATGCAGAGATTTATCATCTCACGTATTCTGAGCTACTTCTAATTTCGTGCGCGGATGCAGGATAAACAGACATAAGACATAAGGAGAATAATATTATGAACTATGATTTGACACCGGAACAATTATCGATAAAGGAAAACTTTGCGAAGTTTTGCGCCAAAGAAATAGAGCCGCGCGCCCAGATGCTGGATGAAGCTGATCATGAAGAAGTAAAAAAACTGATCAAAGAGAACATCAAATTGATGGCCAACATCGGCTATCTTGGTATGGGGCACGATGAAGCTTACGGCGGCACGAATCTCGATTTAATCAGCCAGACGATAGCGGGAGAAGAAGTGGCCGCTGCCTGCGCCTCCACATATTTGTCCTGCGGTGCATCCAGCGGGCTTTTCGGTGTCCCCGTAAAACTCTTCGGCACCGAAGCGCAGAAGAAAAAATATCTTCCCGGCATCATCAAGGGTGAAATCATTGGCTGCTTCGGCCTTACCGAGCCCGGAGCTGGTTCTGATGCGGCTTCCATCAAGACCACTGCTGTTAAGCAGGGAGACAAGTGGATTCTTAACGGGACAAAAACATTTATCACGAACGCAACGATTGCCGATGTGGCGCTGATCTTCGCCTACAACGACAAAGCAAAAGGACCGGGATCCGGCGTAACGTGTTTTCTTGTGGATAAAGGAACTAAGGGATTTTCAGCGGGCAAGCCATTCGACAAAATGGGTTTCCGTGGCTCACCCACGGCCGAATTGATTCTTGAAGACTGTGAAGTCCCGGAGGATGCCGTTCTTGGTCAGGTGGGCAATGGATTTATCCAGGCGATGCAGACCCTTGAATACGGCAGAATCGGCATGGCAACCGTCTGCCTGGGAATAGCCGCCAAGTGCCTCCAGCACGCCAACAAGTATTCCAAAGAACGAAACGCCTTTGGAAAACCGATTAACCGTTTTCAGGAGATATCTTTCAAGCTTGCCGACATGATGATTATGTCCGATGTGGCGAGACTTCTCATCTATCAGGCCGCATGGGCAAAAGAAACGAAGAACCCTGAGTCGGCGGTGCTGGCGTCCGTTGCGAAGGTGTGGGCTTCCGAAGCCGCCACGCAGATATCCAGTATGGCAGTACAGGTATTTGGCGGTTATGGCTATATCAAGGAGTTCCCTGTGGAGCGTCTTTACCGTGATGCCAAGCTTGGTGAAATCGGCGAGGGAACTTCGGAAATACAGCGTGTGATGATTGCTAAGGATTTGATAAGAAAATACGCGGCGTAAAAAGGAGAAAGCCCTATGTCTATAGATACAAAATTCATCGGCAAAACATATCCGGCACATACCTATGAAGTGGGAAAAGAAAAAATCAAGGAATACGCCAAAGCTATTAAAAATCCCGATCCCCATTATCTTGATGACGATTTTGCCAAAAAATCGAAATACGGCAAGATTATCGCGCCTCCAACCTTTTCGGTTGTTTTTGGCGCACACCTGATCGAACCGGTCTTCATGGATAAAGAGCTTAACCTGAACATGGCAATGCTTGTGCACGGTGAGCAGGAGCTGGAATTCTTAGAAGTGGTAAAAGCAGGCGATGCCATCACCACCACCGCGAAGATCAGCGACATCAAGAACAAGGAAAAGTTGGATATCATTTCCCTGGAGCTCAATTCAAAAAATCAGCACGGCAAAGACGTTAGCCGTGGAACTTATACATTTGTAGTAAGGAAATAGGAGAAGTGCTATGACAATTGAAAAAGGACAAACATTCACCGGGAGTGAAAAAGTCGATAAATACAGAGCGCTATATTACGCCGGCGCATCCGGCGATTATAATCCGATACATATCGATCCCGACTTTGGAAAAATGGTGGGCTTAAACGGCACAATCCTTCAGGGATTATGCACACTGGCCTTCGCGGCAAAAACCGTCACCGACTGGGCGGGCGATCCCGGCAAATTGAAAAAATTAAAGTGCCGCTTCAGTGCGCCGGTAATGATGGAAGATACTATTTCAGTAAAAGGCACTGTTTCTGACGTGCAGGCAGGACGAGCCAGGGTTGATCTCACTGTTGTCAATCAGTCCGGGGCGGAGGTTCTGCAAAAAGTCGAAGCCGAGGTCGAAGTGTAATAAAGGACAACTCTACCTGGTGCACTCTCTTATGACAAAGCAGTAACACAAATGAGAAAATCGACGAAAACACTTATGGCTAAGCACGGCTGGCGTTACGACCGTGCAATACATAATTATATTTACTTCGTTTTTTATTATCCATATGTGGCAACCGTATATTATCTGTTCAAATATCTTGCAAAATATTTATCCTGGTTCAAACCGCTAAATCCATTCCTGAATATGGCGTTTAACCGGTATCACGCGAAAATACTGTCCGGTGGTGATGTTAGAAAAATTGTGACACTTAATGAGGATATCAGCGCGATCTCCGAAAAAAACAAGAAGATAGTTCCTTTCAAGTATGCATACAAGATCCTGTTCCAGAACCCGGAGTATATTGTGGTAATCGACTGCCCCTGCAAAATAACACTGAAAGCGCCGCCCGATACGATAAACTCGTGTTTGTTCGTGGGGAGCGGCACCGGCGCTTTCTGGCTCGACAAGCTCTCAAAAAAATATCATGCACGGAAGATCAGCCAGCAGGAGGCGCTTGATATGATCAGGCACTACCGTAAAATGGGCTACGTCAGCCAGGCCTTCTTCAAGGTCGCGACCGGGGGCAGCACCGGTGTAATCTGCAACTGTCACCCGGACACCTGCGTTTCCCTGCAGGCCACAAAGTTCGCGAAAAAATTCAACAAAGACTTTTCCATGAACGTCTATGCCGGATACTCCGTCAGCCGCGATGAAGCAAAATGCAAAAAATGCGGGACATGCGCCTCTATCTGTCATTTTCAAGCAACTTTTATCGATCCTGAAAATGGCTGGTCTTACAACAGCAAAAATTGCACCGGTTGCGAATTGTGTGTTGAGCATTGTCCCGAAGGTGCACTCTCCCTGTATCAGGATCCGTCAAAACCGCTGCCGCTGGATATTGATCTGGTAAAAGCTGAATTCGCGAATTAAAGGCAAGGAATAGCTCCATGAAAGAATATGATGTGATTGTCGCGGGAACAGGAACAGGCGGTTCAACGATCGCCCGCGAGATGACCACTCGCGGAAAAAAAGTTCTCATGCTCGAGGCGGGCGGAAGATGGAACTCGATGGGCAACACCATGACCATAGCCATGGTCCTGAAGTATTTCGGACTGGTGCGCAGTAAGGAAAAACGCACCGTCACCTTCGCCAACAACTATGGTGGTTTATCGCTTCTTGCGGCAGGATGCGCGGCACCCCCACCCGAAATTGTTTTTGGCCAGGTCGGAATTGATCTCACCAAGGAGGCCGAAGAAGCCAAAAAGGACTTATGGATACAGCAGCAGCCCGACGAGCTTGTGGGAAAGGATAACCTTCGCCTCGTGGATGCAGCCAACAGCATAGGCTACCATTGGGGGAAAATGGAAAAATTCATCGATCCGAAGCGCTGCATTGCAAGTGGCGACTGCATGCTTGGGTGCAAGACCGGCGCGAAATGGACTGCTCGTGTTTACGGCGACGAAGCCCTGCTTAACGGCGCTGATCTTCATCTCCATACCAAGGTCACGGATGTAATTGTTGAAAACGGCCGTGTGATCGGGGTAAAGGGAAAAAAATTTGGAGTGCCGGTTAAATATTTCGGTAAATCCGTCGTGCTCTCAACAGGGCTGGACAACGCGCATATACTGCGCCGTGCCGGTATTACACACGCCGGTAAGGGTTTCTGCTGCGACTGGCTTCAATTCGTGGGGGCAGAGATCCCCGGCATGAATTCGGTAGGCGCCACACCCATGTCTGTAGGTTCGCTTGAGTTCTACGAATCTGACGGCATTGCTATCGTTCCGGTATTCCCCAACTGGTCAATGTACGCGGCGTCGCTTGCCTTTATGGGCCCGAAACACCTTAGACACTTTCCCCGATTTTGGAAGCTTTCGGGCATCATGGTGAAAGTGCGTGATGAAACAGCGGGCGAGCTTTATAAGGGAGTATCCTTCTCCAAGGAGGTCAGCAGAATTGACCAGATGAAACTGGACAAGGGCGTTGATATAATCAAGAAAGTGTTTCGTAGGGTTGGCGCGAAAGACGCGGGCATTCTCGTGCTCAACGCGCAAGGCGCTCATCCATCGGCAACATGCAGAATAGGCGAAGTTGTGAACAGTAACCTGGAGACAGAGATCAAAAACCTCTACTGCTGCGACGCCAGCGTATTCCCTTCCGCCCTGGGGTTGCCTACTGTATGGACACTAGTGGCTCTGGGTAAGCGCCTGGGAAAACATCTGGATGCACGGCTCGCGTAATAAACTCGATAATCATTATTTATTTGAATTTACTACAATATATCAATAAATTCATGATATTTAAAATAGGGTCTAGACTAGTTAAGGAGCACAAAAAGTGCTAAAAAGCTAGTCATGTCAATAAGTAACAGGTACATAAAACGTTCAAGAATTTCTGAGGCCAAATTTAGAGAATTAGTAAGGTATTTTTCTCTGGATTTGGACGCTCATATAATCAGTATTTTAACCGGCTTAAACCGTAATACGGTTAACCGGTATCTGCTCTTGATCAGAAAAAAGATTGCCTTATACTGTGAACAATCATCGCCCTTTCAGGGAGAAATAGAAGTTGATGAATCCTACTTCGGAGCCAGAAGAGTCAAGGGGAAACGTGGCCGTGGCGCTTATAATAAAACCCCTGTCTTTGGCCTTCTCCAGCGAGGCGGCAAGGTCTATACGGAAATAGTTCCTGATTGCGCCCGAAATACCCTGCAGGCCATTATTCGCGGCAAAGTAGACTCGGAAAGCATCATTCATTCCGACTCCTGGCGCGGCTATAATGGCCTGGTTGACTTGGGATACAAAAAGCATTATCGTGTCCACCATGGAAAGAATGAATTTGCCAACGGCAAAAAGCACATTAACGGCATTGAATCATTCTGGTCCTATGCCAAAAGGAGGCTTATGAAGTTCCACGGTATCCCCAAAGCAACCTTTTACCTTCATCTCAAAGAGTGTGAGTTCCGGTTCAATTACCGGAAACAAAATATCTATCAAATTATACTAAAACTGATGAGAAATAACGTGCTCATCTAGTCTAGAGCCTTAAAATATTGTTCAACTGTTCGATTTAAATTAATTTACATGATTATTTTGCGAATTACTTCCTGTAATCTTTAAAAAGGCAGCCTAAACAAGGATGAAACACTTTAGCCAGTAATCATCAGTCTGGGTTCTGGTCTAGAAACACCAGCGCTTTTCCCCACCAAAAATAGTTAAAATAATATTTGACAGATCTTAAATAGAGATGCTATTTTTCAACCAGCGCGGGCGATAATTTTCTCAAAATTCCATCGGTACGTTGCCCCCCTTACTTCCAATGATCCACGACGCGTATAAAAGTCTTCAAGTTATTTAGAGTTTTTAAACATTCTAATAACCTTAAGGAGGTGTATTATGAAAAAAATTATTTTTTGTATTATTTTAATTACTGCTTCAGCTTTCGTATTTGCCTGCAACATGAGCGGGTCCGGGTCCGATTACTGGGGGCACGGTTTCGGCATGGGCTATGGCATGGGCTGTTTCGATGACCAGAATTCAATGATGAGGGATCTCGGCATAACCAGTGACCAGGCAAAAAAGATTGCCGATATTGATGAGAATTACCGCAGGCAGTATTATGACAACAGAGGAAATTTCGATAAGATCGACAGCCTGAGACAGGAACACAGGAAGGCAATTGATGCTGTTCTGAATGATTCACAAAAAAACAAATTCGACAGCGAATACAATAACCGCTGGAGCGGATGGGGCAAGGGCTACGGCCACCGCCATATGGGAGATTACTACGGACAGGGCTACGGTCTTGGTTATTGCTCAGGATTGTATTCATCGAGGCAATATATGATGCAGAATCTGGGCATATCAGACGATCAGGCAAAAAAAATTGAAGAGATTGACTCAAAATACCGCGATCTGTATTCACAAAACAGGAACGATTATAATAAGATTGATAGTTTGAGACAGGAACACAGGAAAGCCATTGAGGATGTGCTGACTCCTGAACAGAAAAACAAATTTCAGGATGATTATAACAGCAGATGGCGCGGATGGGGCCCCGGCAGAGGCATGATGGGACGCGGAATGATGGGGTATTAAATTATCAGACAGATATTATTTCTTTATTATACTGTGTTAGAATCCGGCGGTAAAGGGGTGGCAATTACGAAAGATCTAGTCTGTGGCATGGAAGTCTCTGAAGACTCCAAAGTTCCTCAGTGACGATCTCCTTGACTTTCTCGAAAGAAAGTCCCAATTCCTTCGTAAAACCATAACCAATCATGCCATCCCTCCCGCGCTCGAATTATCCTTATCCGGCTTGGCAGTCATCATTTTAACCATCTTCATGGATCCCAGATGTTCGATTTTATCAATCAGAAAACCCGCAGCCTTGACATTTTCCACCGTCCGCCGGTTGATGTTGGCTCCCACGATACGGACGACCAAAGGATTCAGTCTGTCCATGATCCAACCCATAATCGGGGTGTCAATCCTTACATGCTCCAGTAGCAGAACCTGGCCATCAGGCTTGACAACCCTTCGCAATTCTCTTAAGCCCTTTGCGGGGTCTGGTACAGAGCAAAACACGAACGTCGCGACGACCGTATCGAAGATGTTATCAGGATATGAAAGATTCTCAGCATCTCCCTCCTCAATGTTGAATGGCAAACACCTTTTCGCAGCTTCGATTCTTGCTAAATTAACCATCTTATCGGCTATGTCAATTCCAGTGACGTCTGCACCGGCAGGATAATATTTGAAATTCTTGCCTGTCCCCGCGCCAACTTCCAGAATTTTTCCCTTCGCATTGGCAAGCAGCTTATTTCTCCAGTCAGCGAAAAATATCTCCGGAAGGGATTCCATAAAGTTGTAAATCGACGCAATGCGGTTGTAGCGCAACCTCGTTAACTGCGATTCGATATTTATATCTTTATCCGGGAGCGTAACTGTTTTTGACATCGGTTTATTATGCGAGAAATGTGATTATTGTGATATTGGAAATTTACTTCCTTAAGTGCTCTGATATGTATTTCGTGGGTAACGGTTCATTAGTTTTTTGAATAAATTTCTTTAAATCATCCCTCTTTCTTTTTCATATTGACCACTGAAGGATGCAGATAGGTGACCTCTATGAGGCCGCCCAGAGTGCAGGCTGGATGGTTTCATCAAATATGACTTTTATACAATCCTACACCGATAATATGAAAAGTCAATTAATAAGCAAATGTCTTTCAAACGGTAATTTTCACTTTACTGCGCACATCAGCATCAAGGACTTGTAGGTGAACTCAAGGAAATGTAAAAACGGTTTTCAGTTGGGGATGGTATTCCATCCCCAACTGAAGAAATACATTCAGGTTAGATTGCCTCCCGGCATACGCAGGGCAAGCAGTTCACTTATCGTGAACTCCCGCAATAACAACTTTTTCATCTTTATCTTTTTAATATTATTGTCACTTTTATGGCTTGCCCGTTTGCCGTTGTCGGGAAAAGCCACTTTTTAACCTGAACACTTACACATTTTTTAATCTTTGCATTTATCCCGCTCGCGATAACTTCCACTTTTTTCACCGTGCCGTCGGGATTTATCGTCAGGTTAATTGTAATCTTTCCCTGCCAGTTGCTGCCGGCAAAACATTTTTCAATATCGGCAATATGCGCCTCGGCAACTTTGCGAATTTCATCTTTGGTCAAACCTTTATCCGTAATTACATCCGCAATCTGGATTTTTGGGCTGCCTTTTTTATCAACTTCCTGCTCCATGAGTGACGCGTCTTTACTTTCTTCTTTTGCTCTCGTCATGGCCATACCCTTAACCATCATGGGCGATGCCGCATACATACCGTTTCCGCCCACAGCATAATCCGAAACTCCTTCCGGCAGAGGCAGGGGCTGTTTTACCGTGGTAACTTTCCCGTCTTTATTGACTACTTCATTATCCACGGCCACAAATGACGTATAGGCGGTAAGCAGATTATAGGTGAGTCCCAAATTCGTAACTTCCTGCACGCGCTTGTCATCGGCGCTGAGTTTATTGTAGTCGGACAAAATTGTGATGCGGTGACGCGCCCAGAGATATTTCAGCGCGGCATTTTCAGTGGCGGGCTTATAATCGGCCACATTGATTGTTTGCGTGTATTTGCCGTCACCCGTGATGCCGGTTAATTTAATCTTGCCTTCGGGCTTGCCGCGCCATTTGCCGAAAATCAGCACGGGACGCTCGGCCAAAACATCGGGAATGGAAAGCGGCTCAACATCATAAGCGTCAAAGCCTTTGAAAGTAACTTTTGCCTGTGTCAAAACCGGCGTCTGAATCATTTTACGAAAACGCTCTGCCTGCCCTGCCGCCTGATCCTGTTTGGTAATAATAAACGGCTCGCCCATGCCGACATGCGCCATGCCTTCGATTATGTGGCGGTTGACGCTGGAGCCGATGCCGAAGGCAAACATATTGGCATTACCTAAATTGTGGCGAATCAGATCAAAAGCCTCTTCTTCCACCGTTACATAGCCGTCAGTAACAACTACAACAGTTCTCGAAAAATCTTCTTCTTTCTTTAAGGACAAAGCGCGTTTGAGCGCGGGCAGAAGTTCCGTTCCCCCGCCGCCTCTTTGCTGTTCAATAACATTGATTGCCTTCTGGATATTTGCCTGCGTAGCCGGAAGCGATTCCTCTGCCATGAGAGTTGAACCTCCCGCAAAAAGCAAAACGTTGAATTTATCCGTAGAGCGCAGATTACCAATCAGATTGGACATCAGCTTTTTGGAGATATCCAGCGGAAAACCGTACATGGAGCCGGATACATCCACGATAAAAATGTATTCGCGGCCGGGAATATCCGCCTTGGTGATACGCTTGGGCGGTTGTAGCATCAGCAAAAAGAAATTTTCCTTTTCGCCCTGCGTCAGCAGCAGGCCGGTCTGGATTTTGTTGCCATCCAGCCTGTAGCGCAGAATGTAATCGCGGTTGCCGCTGTTTTTCTCGGCTTTATCCAGCGCAATTTTCGCCACTGACGGAGAGGCATATTGCGTATCTGTTTTGTGCGAATTGCAGACCAAATCTTTAATCGGCATACCCGCGTTAATCGCCACATTGATATCAAAAGTGGTAGCGGATAGTTCCCCCTGGCGCAGATAGGGATTTGCCACCCAATGCTCCGACGCGGGAACGCTGCCTTCTTTGGCGTTGGAATATCTGGGCCCCACCACGGTGGGATAAACAAATTCATAAACTCCGTCTTCGGGAACCAAAAGTTCCGTGTAGCGCATTTCCACTTTGATTTCATTGCCGGGCATGATGTTGGCCACATTCATCTGAAAAACATTGGGGCGCTGCTGCTCCAGCAATGACGCTCTTTTGCCTTCTTGCTTTGCCTGCTTCATAATCTTTTCGGGCCTCATCGCGCTTTTTGATCTGCGCCTCAATCACTCTCTTGCCGATAGTCATTTTCATGCCGTAAACCGCGGCGCGGGTTGACGCCGGAAAAATGTAAATTGCTTCCAACGGTTTTTTTCCCTCATTCTTATAAACCTGCGTGACGAGCACATCGGCAATAACACCGGAAATAGTTACGGATGCCGAAGTTGCTTTAAGCGGCAACCTGTCCGTGTTGGAATCATCGCTGGGGATGAAGAAATAAGGGGAAAGTGTGCGGTCATCAGTTTCACTTTTTGCGGCGGCAAATGCCTGCGACCAGGAAAAAACCATCAGCAAAACACTTAAGTAAACCAGCCAATTTTTAAATTTTTTCATAATAACCTCCTTGGTTTTTGTGTTGTTTTGCTGATTAGACAAAGGAAGTTGCCCGAAAGTTCCCAAATTCATAATAAATATGTCACACCGGCTTGAAACCTGTGTCCAGGTTATGTATATAATTTGGGGATTCTATCTCATGAGAAATCTATTAAGATTATTTTGTCTTTCGTACGAGCGAGTGCATACGGAATCCAGAATTTGTAAACTCATTCCCGGCCGTGTTAGGACGGCGTAACTGGAGATTGCCCTTCGCCGGTAAGTCGACGATTCTGCAAGTGACTATCTCCTAATTACGATACAGCTCTCTACAGCCAAAATGATGATCTTATCCCTTTCACATTTCATTCAATCCTTGCATGTTTCATTGAATTATTATTCGGGAAAGTGATTATTTTGCTTGTTTTTATGACCGGCAGTTTACTTATTTACTCTATATTATCATAGACTTATAATTTATTATTATTTTTTTGCCATTTTGGCATGCTCTTTTCATTATATATGGGCAAATAAGATCAGAAGGAGGATTCAGATCATGAAAAAGACATTAGGAACAATCTTAGTAGCAGCGGCAGTGGTTATGCTAACCGGAACTTTTGCTTTTGCCCAATACGCGGCGGCAACAGCAGGCGCTTTCCCCTACTTCCAGTTTGGTTGCCTGGTAGTCGGCGGTTTGATTGTTGTTTCTTTAAAGCGTAAATACGAGCAGATGTATACTGCTGAGGCAGTTGGTGTTTTCGCTCTTTACACTGTTTTGATGGCTCTTTTCACCAATCCGGTGATTGAGACTGTTAAAACGATCGTGAGCTAAGAACAATTATTAACCAGGCTTTCCCAGGAAAGCCGAAACGAAAAGAGAACATACAAGCAAGCAACACCAAAACATGATCTGCTCAAATATCAGCCCCCTTAAAGCGCCAGCTTTAAGGGGGCTTTTTTTGCCAACAATTTATAAATTCTAAATCCAAATGCCTGGACAAATGATTACTCTTTAGTTTCAATATGTGTTAAATATCACGAATGACTCCCTGGAAGCAAAAAAGCAGAATATCTAGTAACCTGCCCCAAAGGCGTTTCCGAATATCTGAAAAAAGAAATTGAATCTTTGGGCTTTCCCATACTGCGCGAGATTGATACCGCCGTGCAAACCGAAGGCACGCTTGAAGACACGATGCTTCTCAATCTTCACCTGCGCACAGCCCAGAGAGTGCTTTATCAACTGCAAACATTCAAAGTTATTTCACCGGGCGAACTCTACAAAAAGATAAATAGTATCTCCTGGGAAGAGCTTATCCACGATTCCGGTAAATCCGCGTATATCTGCGTTACCTCCATCGCGGATAACCCTCAGATTAACGATTCGCGCTTTGTCAACCAGAAGGTAAAAGACGCGATTGTGGACAGGATTCGCGATAAACGCTCCCGGCGTCCCGACTCCGGCGCGGATAAAGACAAAGCGGTTGTCCACGTATATTGGAAAAATGACCAGGTTATTGTTTATCTGGATACATCCGGAGAAAGACTATCCCTGCGCGGCTACCGTAAAATACCACTTTTGGCCCCTATGCAGGAAGCGCTGGCCGCGGCAGTCATCATGGCCACCGGCTGGTACGGGAATGCGGCTTTTATAAATCCCATGTGCGGCAGCGGAACTTTGGCAATTGAGGCCGCTCTAATTGCTCTTAACCGCGCGCCCGGCCTTTTGCGAAACAATTTCGGTTTTATGCATATAAAAGATTTTCCCGAAGATCATTGGCGGGATTTACGCAAAAAAGCCCGCGATTACTCCAAAAATACATTGCCGTCAAAGATTATCGCCACAGACATTGACAGCTTTGCTGTCGAGGCCGCAAAGCGCAACGCTAAAACCGCCGGCGTTGATCATCTGATTGAATTTCAAACCTGCTCTTTTGAAAATACACCCATACCAATGAGTAAAGGCATAATTATCCTTAATCCCCCCTACGGTGAACGCATGGAAGCTAAAGAAGTTAATCACCGGCGTGATTCCGAAAAGAAAGAAACGCGCGCCGGAAAAACTCTGATACTGCGCAAAGCCGCTGACCGCGATGATCAGCAAAGCAAAACCGGCGCGCCGCGCGGATTGGAAAACATTTATCTGGGCATTGGTGATTTTTTCAAAAACACTGGCAGAACGGGGAATTGGCGCGGCTATATTTTTACCGGTAATCTGGAAATGATAAAGAGTGTCGGCCTGCGCACAAAACGCCGGCTTTTATTTTATAACGGCGATATCGAATGCCGCCTGCTGGAATACGAATTATACGCGGATAGCAAAAAAATCCGTAAATAATAAATTACTGACACCTGGCATCGCCAAATACCTTTTTATAATCCGCGGCCAGAGCCTTCTTACTGAGGCCCATCTCAAAAATATCCCACGGAAGAATTTCTTCTAATGATCTTTGACGATAAACGTAAAAGTCCGGGTTTATATCAACTTCTTTCAGCGCTTTTTTCCAATTTCCATTGTTTTTCTGCACGGCAATCAGTATTTTACCTATCCTTCGATCACCAATTGAAAGCAGCGCCTGCACATAGTTCCATTTTGGAACATCGTGAATCACCCGCACCTGTTTATCCTGGCGAAACGCGTTTACTATTTTCTTTATTTTTTTCGCTACATCTTCCGTATTGGCAAGAGGAAACCACTGAAGTGGCGTGTGGGCTTTGGGAATAAACTGATTTATGCTGAGCGTTATGTTGCGGAATTTTCTCTTGCCCTGCGTGTATTTAAGCGCGGTGTGCTGAATTTTTTTGGTTAATTCTATTATGGCGTCAATATCCTGTTCTATCTCCCCCGGCAAGCCAACCATAAAATATAATCTTAACTTGTTAATCTCATTGCCGATCAGAATTTCCGCGGCCCTAATGATATCTTCCTCTTTTATCCCTTTGCGCAGCATATCTCTCATTTTCTGCGAACCTGCTTCCGGCGCCAGCGCGACTGTTTCAATTCCCACTTCTTTGAGCATAGAAACGACTTCTTCAGAAATCCCGTCAATACGCAGTGAGGATATTCCTGCCTGAGCTTCATTATCTTTTATATATTTGAGTATTTTGATCAGGTCAGGATGTTCACACACGGCGGTTCCGACTAATCCTATCTTTTTCTTTTGTGTGAGACCCTGCTCGATCGATTTTTTTATTTCTTCCCATTTTCTGAAACGCGCCGGATGATAAACATATGCCGCCGCGCAAAACCGGCAGTAATGCGCGCAACCGCGATTTAATTCGACAAGATACATCTCCTCCATCTGAGCGCTCGGCGCGCTGATAACCTCTTGCGTGTTAAACGAATTAATGTCCACATCAGAGTTTATTTCAATTTTATCAGGTAATTGCTTTTCGACAGGTTTAACTGATTCAATTTTGCCATCGTTTGTATAATTAACATTATATAAAGACGGAACATAAACTGCCTTCATGTTTTTCTGTAAATCCAAAAGGAACTGACCGCGTGATAATTTTTTGTGTCTTGCTTCTTCAAAAGCTTCCGCAAATTCTGGCAATACTAATTCGGATTCACCAAGAATAAATAAATCAAAAAAATCGGCTAACGGCTCCGGATTGAGGGTTGGGGCTATACCTCCGCCAATAATCAAGGGATGGCGTTCAGAACGCTCGGCGGCTAAAAGCGGAAGTCCCGCTTGCGCCATTATTCTTAAAATATTTGGATAATCATTTTCAAATGATATGGAAAAAGCCAATATATCAAATTCCGAAACTTTCTTTTGGCTTTCGAGACTTACCATTTCTGCCGCGCCGGAAACGGATTCGGCATCGTTTTCCGGCGCGGGCAAAAACAGTCTTTCACAAAGAAAGGAAGGTCGATCGTTGAATATTTTATAAACAGTCTGGAAGCCTAAATTTGCCATTCCGACCCGGTAATAATTTGGATAGGCAAGGCAAACCGTGTTATATGTCCCCCAAACTTTTTTTACATAGCCTCTCTCCTTTTCTAACTGGCTCTTATATTTTTTCTTAAGTTTCCAATCCATGTTTTCATCATGGCCTATATGCTTGCGTAAATATTTTACCCGATACTGCCATTAATCCGCCTGGCGCCGCAGAAATGTCGGAATCTCAAGATCCAGTTCTTCCGTTCCTTCATCCACGCCCAGCGTAACAATATTAGCTTTGTTGCGCGTTCTTTCCTGGCGCATAAACGCCGGTGTCAGCAGGTCTTCTTTCTTGAATCCGGCAAGATGTGTAACATTGTCCGCGGTAACTTTTTTCTTAATAAGATTATCGTCAAAGCCTGTGGCAATAACCGTAATTCTAATTTCATCTTTCATGTTCTCATCAATAACCGTGCCGAAAATAATATTCGCTTCCTCGTGCGCTTCGGCCTGAATTAATGATGACGCCTCATTGACTTCATAAAGGCTCATATCCGGGCTGCCGGTAATGTTGAGCAGTATGCCGTGCGCGCCCTGGATAGTGTTATCTTCCAAAAGCGGTGACGAAATAGCTTTCTGTGCCGCCTCAACCGCTCTATTCTCGCCTCCGGCCACGCCTGTTCCCATAACTGCCATGCCCATGCTGCTCATAATATTTTTCACGTCCGCGAAATCGAGATTAATCAGGCCGGGCACAAGTATCAGATCAGAAATACCCTTAACGGCCTGATACAAAACATCGTCTGCCTTTTTAAAGGCTTCCAAAAGTGACAAGCTGCGGCCGCCCAGGCTTAAAAGCCGCTGATTGGGAACAACTATCAGAGTATCCACAACATCACGTAACTGTTCAATTCCTTCTTCCGCCTGAACATTGCGTTTTTTGCCTTCAAACTGAAACGGTTTGGTGACAACGGCAACGGTCAGAACGCTGCATTCGCGGGCGATTTCCGCGATGATCGGCGCCGCGCCTGTTCCGGTGCCTCCACCCAGGCCGGCAGTGATGAAAATCATATCCGCGCCTTCCATATAAGGCCTAATTTCATCGCGTGATTCCAACGCCGCCTGCCTGCCGATTTCCGGATTGGAACCGGCACCCAGTCCCTTTGTTATGTCCATTCCCAGTTGAATTTTTACCGGCGCGGGAGAAACACCCAGCGCCTGCGCGTCTGTATTGGCGTTGATAAAATCAACTCCGTGCAACTGATACGAAATCATCGTATTGACAGCGTTTCCGCCGCCTCCACCTACTCCTACCACCTTGATTTTTGCCGAATTCTCGTTACATACTTCTTTTAATTCAAACATAGTCATCCCTTCCTTTCAAAAAAACTCTGAAATAAATTTCTTTATCGACCTTGAGATTCTGCCCACGATGCCGATTTTTCTGCCATAGACAGATTCTCCTTCTAAGTGCTTGCTTCCGTAAGCTATCAATCCGACACCAACCGCGTGCGCCGGAGAATTCACAACATCAGCCAGACCGCCCACACCGTCCGGATTTCCGCGGCGCGCCGGCATGTCAAAAACCTGTTCCGCTAATTCGATGATTCCGGGCATCAAGGATGCGCCACCGCTCACAACAACACCGGCCGCCAGCATATCTTCAAATCCGGCGCGAACAATCTCCTTAAAAGCGAAACTCAATATCTCTTCTATCCTCGGTTCAATAATCCTTCCCAATATCTGGCGGGAAACCTCGCGGTCTTCACGTCCGCCCACGCTGGGAACCTGTATTGTTTCCTCTTTGGGAATAAGCGCGGTCATAGCGCAGCCGTATTTTATTTTTATATTTTCCGCTTCATTTAAAGGCGTACGCAATCCCGTAGCGATATCGGAGGTGACATAATTGCCGCCCAGAGGAAGTATCGCCGTGTGCTTAATGCACCCTTCGGAAAATATGGAGATGCCCGTGTGAGCTCCCCCGATATCAATAACTGCAACGCCTAAATCTTTCTCATCGGAACTAAGCAGCGCTTCAGAGGCGGCCAATTGTTCCATCACGATATCGTCAATATCCAAACCTACGCGGCTCACGGATTTTATGATATTCTGAATGGCGGACGAAGCGGCGGTCACAATATGCACTTTGGCTTCCAGACGCACACCGGACATTCCTTTCGGGTCTTTAATGCCATCCTGTCCGTCAACAACATAATTTTGCGGAAGAATGTGCATGATTTCCCTATCCACAGGAACAGCGATGGCGCGGGAAGCTTCAATCGCCCGCTGCACATCGTCTTCATCAACTTCTCTTCCTTTGATGGAAACTATGCCCAGCGAGTTTTGACCTTTTACATGATTACCGGCAATGCCCACATACACGGAATTTATATGGCAGCCGGACATGTGCTCCGCCTCTTCCACCGCGGTTTTAATCGATTCCACCATGTTATCTATGTTAACCACGGCGCCTTTTCGCATTTCTTTTGCCGGTGACGTTCCAATGCCGATGATATCAATGCCTGTATCAGTAACTTCTCCGACAATTGCCGTAGTTTTGGTGGTTCCAATATCAAGCCCGACCAGCACATCATTTTTTCTACCCATCACCTTTTCTCCTCGTTGCTATTTTTAAATATTATATTTGATAACGTTTGCCTTTAGCTTCCCCTTGGCCATTAACAACGATATTTTTCCGTTGAACCGTTATTTTTGAAGCATCTCCTAAATCAATGCACAGCAAACCTTTTGCCATTCCCTTTTTTTCCAGATCAGCCATTACCATTTTCAAATTTACCAGCTTTTCCTCAAATCCGTCCGTGCCCAGCTTAAGATAAAGCCCTCTTTCCGTGAGCACCGATAACCCGAATAATTCATCAACATTAATTTCCGAAATCGTCCCTAAATACGAATACTTACGATTGCTCTGCAGCATCTTCACAAGATCGAGAGCGCCGTAAAAAAAAGGCTGTTTGGTTTTTTCCTCTTTATCAACTCCCGTAATCACCGGAAGGTCAACATCATCATGCTGATTTATTTTTTTAAACAAGCTGCCTTCCGTATCGACCAAATAAAAATCGTTTTTATTCTTGAGCAGCACCAGGGGCTGCCTCTCCTTCAATTCCAGCACAAGCCTGTCTGGCAGCTCTCTGCCCACATAAATATTTTTTACCCAGGGGTTATTTCCCACTCTTTTTTCTATCACCGTCTTGTTTACCGCCAAAAGATTCTGCGCCGGTTTTATATCCGCCAGTGTAAGAATGTCTTTTTCCGTCAGTTCATTCAGCCCGCGCACTGATGTTTCTCTTATCGCAAAATAGGGAGAGCTCAAGAGATAACTGTAAACATAAATAAATGCGCAGGTAAGCGCGGCAGCACAAAACAGCACGCACAAAGCTCGGAAAAAATCACCGAACACTTCGCCGAATCTGCGAACCATGCGATACCTTTTTGCGTCATAACTTTTCTTTATGTTCGAAGGCATTATTCGTCTCCGATAATTACAACTTCTGTTTCCAGATTTATCTTTTTTTCTTCACGCGCTTTTTTCTGAACCAGAGAAATCAATTGCAAAACATCTGTCGCCGTGGCTTTTCCCGTATTGACGATAAAGTTCGCGTGTTTTGGCGAAATTCGCGCGCCGCCAATACTTTCTCCCTTCATTCCCATTTCTTCAATAATTCTTCCTGCCGGTTGGCCGGGAATATTTTTAAATATTGACCCGGCGTTCGGATATTCCAGAGGATGTTTTTCCTGACGCCATTTCATTATTTCCGTTATACGTTTTTTTATTTCTTCCTCGTTTCCTTTTTCCAGCTTAAAGCTTGCGCCTAAAACAATCGCCCGCGGAGGTAATTCTGTTTTCCTGTATTCGAAAGTTATGTTCCGGCGGCTAATTTCCTGTTTTTCGCCTTTTGCGTCCAAGAGATATACGTTCTCTATGACATCCTTTATTTCTTTCCCATACGCTCCCGCGTTCATCCGCACCGCGCCGCCTACTGATCCGGGAATCCCCGCGCAAAACTCCATACCGGTAAGCTCTTGCATCAACGCCAGACTGACCACGGCGGACAGTGGCGCTCCAGCCTGAGCGGATATGGTGTGTCCGCTTTCGGGCGAATATTGATGATTTGTTTTTTTCAATCCTTTCATCAGTAGTATTGCTCCGCGATAACCGCCATCGCGCACGATAATATTCGTCAAATTCCCCGCAGGAAAATAGGCGATCTTTTGGGCTATGAGACTTTTTACAATCCCAATCAGCTGCTCCTCATTTTCTATCATGACAAGAGCTTCCGCTTTGCCTCCCACACACAGCGAAGCGTGGCGCGACATGGGCTCGTCGTACAATATTTTTGCTGAAGAAATATCTTTCAGCGTTTCTTTGATAATATTTTCGACCGCCATTACTTTTTTCTTTCTTTACCCGCCAATTTTTTTAAAAGCGCTTCGCCGGTTTTATAAACGTTACCGGCGCCTAAAGTAATAACCGTATCTTTAGGTTTTAACGTGTTCATAAGATACTTAATGGTTTCTTTTTCGCCCGCTATATATTCAACGTTTACGTGGCCTTTTTCTCTTATCGCCGCCCATAACGCGGCGGAATTAATTCCGGGAATCGGCTCTTCACTGGCCGGATAAATATCGTTGATAATAAGAATGTCCGCGTTCGTAAACGCTTGGGTGAATTCATCAAAAAGCGCTTTGGTCCGCGTATAACGATGCGGCTGAAAGACAACGACTAATCTTTTTTTCCAGACCTGGCGGGCAGCGGCAAGCGTTTCTCTTATTTCCGTTGGATGATGGCCGTAATCGTCGACAACAGTAACGTCTGAAGCTATTCCTTTTACTTCGAGCCTCCTTTGCACGCCATAAAAGTCCATAAGCCCGCTTGTGATTGTCTCCATGCTTAGATTTAATTCACGGCAAGCCGCCACTGCCGCCATAGAGTTATAGACATTAAACATACCGGGAACATTCAACTCAACTATTCCCAGCTTATCCCCTTTGTAATAGAGTTTATATTTTGTTTTATTAACTAAAAATTTGATATCTTTTGCCGTGTAATCCGCGGGATACTTTATGCCGTAAGTCATTGTTTTACGTTTTATCAGCGGCAATATTTCACGGACATTTTCATTGTCGCCGCACAAAATAGTGCTGCCGTAAAACGGCACAATGTTGGCGAATTTGAGAAATGCGTCCTTTATTTCTTCTATCCCCGAATAATAATCCAGATGCTCGCGGTCAATATTAGTTATAAGAGCGATTGTGGGAGATAATTTTAAAAATGATCCGTCGCTTTCATCCGCTTCGGCCACGATAATGTCGCTGTCACCGAGCCTCGCGTTACTGCCAATGCTGGCCAGTTTACCGCCGATGACCATTGTGGGATCAAGTCCCCCTTTAGCCAGGATAGTGGAAATCATTGATGTTGTTGTTGTTTTGCCGTGACTGCCGGAAACCGCTATGGAAAACTTCATCTTGAGAAGCTCCGCCAGCATTTCCGCGCGCGGTATTACCGGAATATTTTTTTTATGAGCTTCAATGACTTCCGGGTTGCTTTCTTTAACCGCCGTTGATGTTACAACAACATCAACCTTGGATACGTTTTTCGCTTTATGCCCGATAGATACTTTAGCGCCCAGATTTTTCAATCTTTCTGTCGTGTCGGAACGATTAGCGTCCGAGCCGCTGATTTCATATCCCAGATTAAGCAGCACTTCGGCAATGCCGCTCATCCCAATACCGCCGATTCCGACAAAATGAATTTTCTTTACTTTTTTTCGCATTAATCCGCTTTGTTTTTCTTTCATCATTATCCCGCGCTTTCTTTTCCTCTATCTTCAGGCCATCAGTTTAATGCACGCGTCGACAATCTTTGACGCCGCTTTAACATTTCCCAGTTTGGCTGAGTTCTTTTCCATTTGTCTTAATTTCTTTTCGTCTTTGAGCAAAACATCAATCACTTGAAATAATTTTTCCTCTCCCAGTTCGCTTTCATGAACAATCAGCGCGGCTCCCGCGTCTGCCATCGCCTGCGCGTTTTTCGTCTGATGATCGTTTGCGGCAAAAGGAAAAGGGATCAGTATCGCGGCTCTTCCCGCGGCCGTGATTTCCGCGAGCGATGTGGCGCCCGCCCTGCAGATTATCAAATCCGCGCTTTTATAAGCCTTAACCATATCGGCGATAAACGGCAAAACCTGCGCCTTCATGGAATACTTTTTATAAGCCAATTTTATTTGATGCGCCTGTTTTGGGCCGGTCTGATGAATTATATGAATACTTTTTTTTATTTTTTGCAGACGCGGCAGCATGCTGACCATCGTTTTGTTAATAGCCTCGGCACCCTGTGAGCCGCCAAATACAAGGAGCTGCCAGTAATCTTTCTTTGTTTTTTCTGTTTCTTTCATTTCCGCGAACGCCGCCCTTACAGGATTGCCGCTGACAATTACTTTCTGCGAAGCAAAGCTCTCCGCGGTCTGTTGATAGGTAACAAATATTTTTTTAACGAATTTACCCAAAATTTTATTTGTTATCCCCGGTATGGCATTTTGTTCGGCAATAGCCGTGGGTATCCCCATAAAACGCGCGGCAATAACCGCAGGCCCAGACGCGTAACCGCCGACGCCAATAACAATATTCGGCGCGAATGACTTTAGAATGCGCCGTGACTGCCAAAAGCTTTTTGGTATCTGGTAAATGCCTTTCACCAGCGCTCCTATTCCTCTGCCCTTAAGACCTTCCACATCGATTGTTTTCAGCTTAAAACCAAGCGTCACAAGCAGTCTTGCTTCAATACCTTTTTTCGTGCCGATAAATATCACTTCCGATTCAGCGCTTCTTTTGAGAAATTCTTCAGCAATGGCTATGCCGGGAAATAAATGACCGCCTGTTCCTCCTCCTGCTATGACAATGCGCATTTTTAACTCCATCTTTTGAAAAATATTCCCGCCTAAATTATATACGGCTGCCTCATTTTGCCTGCGAAGAAATATTCAGCAATATTCCCACAGATATCATACTCATCATGAATGCCGTTCCTCCGTAACTTAAGAAAGGTAAAACCAATCCCTTCAGCGGTATCAGCCCCATCACGCCGGCGATATTTATAAACGCCTGAATAATGATTACCAAAGTTAAACCCGCGGCCAGCAACGTTCCAAAAAAATCCGGCGCTTTTATGGAAATCATCAGGCCACGCACAGCAAAAATAGCAAACATGACAATAACAATTGTCACTCCGATAAAACCGCTTTCTTCCGCGATAATAGAAAGGATAAAATCCGTGTGCGGTTCAGGTAAATAAAATAATTTCTGCACGCCATCACCAATGCCTACACCGAAAGCGCCTCCGGAACCGAATGACAAAAGCGATTGAATAATCTGAAAGCCGCTATTTTGCGCGTCTTTCCATGGATCCAGAAAAGCCGTCAGGCGCGCCATTCTATAACCCTTTAATAATATTAATATAACACCCGCCGGAATAAACATAAACAGCAAAACCAGCATATGCCTTATCCGCGCGCCGGCAATACAAAGCATAAAAAGAAAAATTGTAAAAACAATGACCGCGGCGCCGAAATCCGGCTGAAGTAAAATAAGAGAAATCATCAACAGCGTCACCAGCAGAGGAAAAACAACTCCTCGTCTAAAATCTTTCAACTGAGTGGCTTTGCGCGCCAAAAAATGAGAGAGGAATAAGACCATCGCTATTTTTACCATCTCCGTCACCTGAAAAGAAATACCGCCGACATTCAGCCAACGCGTAGCGCCGCCTCGCTTTAATCCCAATCCGGGGATTAACAGCAAAGACAGCAGAACAATCGCCAGCAAAAGTCCCGGGAACGCCAGTTTTTTAAGATGTTCGTAAGGAATCTTTGTCATGAGCACCATCACAACCATGCCCAAAAAAACAAATACAATCTGCTTTTTGATAAAAAACCTGCTGTCGCCGAACTTTTCCAAAGCAATAATGGAGCTTGAGGAATAAATCATCGCCGTGCCTATGGTAACGAGAACCAGCGTGACCAAAAGCAGCATTAAATCCGGAGATTTTTCTTCGTATTTAATCGCGGCGTCCATTAAAGATTCCTCACTGCCTGTTTAAAAACATTTCCGCGTTCTTTATAATCGCTAAATTCGTCGAAGCTTGCGCATCCGGGTGAAAGCAAAACAATATCACCGGGCTCGGCGCTTCTGTAAGCAGCCTCAACGGCGTCAATCAGCTTTGGCGTTTTAATTTTTTTAACGCTGTTGCCAATCGATGACGCTATCCTGTCTTTAGCTTCTCCAAATAAAATCACACGTTTTGTTTTATCGGGAATTATGGATTGCAGAGTTTCAAAATCACCTTCTTTATCACGGCCCCCCAAAAGCAAAATGACGGGCTGAGAAAAAGTTTCCAGCGCGCGCACAACAGCGCCTACATTAGTTCCTTTGGAATCATCATAGAATTTAATTGAATTTTTCTCGCCAGCGAATTCTATTCGGTGCGGTAAACCGTGAAATTCTGACACGCAAGATTCAACGCTGCGCCGGTCAGCGCCGCAAATGCGCGCTGCCGCAATCGCGGCCATGACGTTTTCCACATTGTGCAATCCGGGAATTTTAATAATCGATAGGGGATATGATTCTTGACCAAACTCTGCCGTTCGAAAAATTATCTTGTCTTTTTCTAGATAAACCCCCTCGTTTAATTCACGCTTCGAACTAAAAGAAATAATCTTGGCGCGAATGTGTTTCGCCAATTCTTTTTGCGAGCCGTCATCGGCATTCATAATCGCGAAATCATTTTCAGTCTGATTTGCGAATATCCTGCTTTTAACTTTTACATACTCGGCAAAAGAACTATGGTAATCCGTGTGATCACTGGTTATGTTCAATAAAATTGAAATAAATGGGTGAAACTTTTTCACCCACTGAAGCTGAAAACTGCTTATTTCGGCAACAACATACTCATCCTTCGCTGAACCCTGCGCGTATTCAATCAAAGGATTACCGATATTACCTCCGATAAATATTTTTTTACCTGCGCCTTTCAATATTTCTCCCAACAGCGTCGTCGTTGTTGTTTTACCGTTGGTTCCGGTAACCGCGATCACCGGTGTTTTGAAAAAATGATGCGCCAGCTCTATTTCGCTGATTACGGGTATTTTCTCTTCTATTGCCGCCCGTAATATTAAATTTTTAGGGGGAACTCCAGGGGACGGTATCACCATGCTTGCTCCATCAAGAATTTCCGGATGGTAATCCCCTTTCTCCAGCCATTTTTCACGCGCGATACTCTCGAAATCAGCTCCCCAAGCGTCAAACGGTTTTTCATCCGTAACCGACACTTTCGCTCCCTGCTTACCCAAAAACTTTGCCGTGGCAATTCCCGTCTTGCCGACACCAAGAACAATTATTTTTTTACCTTTTAAATCCATATTGCCTCTAACGCAGCTTCAAAGTGCTTATTGCCAATAGAGCAAGCAAAATTGAAATTATCCAAAAACGCACAATAACTTTCGGCTCCGCCCAGCCTTTCAGTTCAAAATGGTGATGCAGCGGGGCCATGCGAAAAATCCTTTTGCCGTTTGTAAGTTTAAAATAACCGACCTGAAATATTACGGAAAAAGTCTCCACCACAAAAATGCCGCCGACAATCGCCAGAAGTATTTCCTGTTTGGTTATAATAGCCATAGTTCCCAGAGCGCCGCCTAAAGATAACGAGCCGACATCTCCCATAAATACTTCCGCGGGATAAGAATTGAACCACAGAAAACCAAGCGCGGCGCCGACCATCGCCCCGCAGAAAATAGCTAATTCACCGGACGCGGCCACGTACGGGATTTGCAGGTATGTGGCAACTTTCACGTTGCCGGAAAAATAAGCGAACATAACAAACGTGGCAAAACAGATTGTCGCGGGGCCTATGGCTAATCCGTCCAGGCCATCGGTCAGATTTACGGCATTGGCCGTTCCGACAATGATAAAGGTTGCCAGAATAATATAGCCCCAGCCCAGGTTAGGCAGAACTGTTTTAAAAAAAGGAATGGCTATCTGAGAATTGAATCCGGGTTTAAAATATATAACAATGCTGACAAACAAAGCGATGACAATTTCAAACGCCAGCCTTGTTTTGCCCGATATCCCCTTAGAGCTGCTTCCGGTTAGTTTCCGGTAATCATCGGCAAAACCTATCAATCCATAACCTACCGTGACCAGAAGTACTAACCAGATATAATTGACGGTTAAATTCGCCCAAAGAAAAGTGGAAATAACAACGGCGATAATAATTAATATGCCGCCCATGGTGGGAGTGCCTTTTTTAGAGAAATGACTCTGAGGCCCATCTTCCCTGATATGCTGTCCTATCTGCAAACTCCGCAGCTTACGAATCAGCCAGGGACCGACAAAAAGACAAATCAACAAAGCCGTGATTGCCGCAAATATCGTCCGAAACGTAATATAACGAAAGACATTAAAATACGAAAAAACTGTATGTAAAGGATATAAAAATTCGTAAATCACTTCTTATTTGCTCCCTGTTCGGAATTTTTCCTGTTTATTCGCATCCAAAATCACCGCATATTTGTTCAACTATCTTTTCCATTTTCATGCGTCGCGAGCCTTTGACCAAAATCCAATCGCCCTTTTTTAAATTTTCTTTTATGGGCAGAAGATCGCTTTTCATATCTGATAAATATTTAATTTTATCGGATGCCATTCCACCTTCCACCGCGCCGGCGGCAGTGGCATCGGAAAAATCTCCCCGCAGGAAAAGGGTATTCACTCCCGTAACCGCCGCGAGCATTCCTACTTTTCTGTGCATCTCACGAGCCTCTTCACCCAGTTCCAGCATATCGCCCAGAAATGCGTAACTATTGTGACTGCTTTTGAGCTCTTTAAGTGTCATCAGCGCTTCACGCGTTGAAGCCGGATTGGCGTTGTAAGAATCATTGATCACATACGCGCCGTTTTTTAGCTTGATTATTTCCATGCGTCCGGCAACGGGCTGAAATGAAGCGAGCCCTTCCAATATTGTTTCATGTTTGATGCCTAAAGCTTGCGCGACGGCAACCGCGGCCATCGCGTTATAGACGACGCTCTGCATGCCGGCAATTTTTGTTTCCGCCTTATATTCCTTGCCCGCGATCATCAGCTGAAAACGCATGCCTTTAGGTCCGATCTTGTCAATTTTTTTCACGCATACATCAGCGCTCGGGCTCATTCCAAAGCTGATGCGCTGGCCTTTCCATGTTTCAGATATCACGCCTATATTTTCGTCATCCATATTAACAACGGCTATGCCGTTTTTATTCATATGCGCGAACAAATCGCCTTTTTCCTTGCGCACTCCCTCAATGGAGCCGAAACCGGCCAGATGGGCGGGGCCGATATTCGTAATTACGCCGATATCCGGCGCCGTAATTTGCGTCAGCCTCTTTATCTCACCAGGTGTATTCGTTCCCATCTCCAAGATTGCCACCTCATGATCCTTTGTAAGCTGAAAGATGGTCATGGGCAAACCTATCAGATTATTTAGATTGCCCTCCGTCCTTAAAATATTTTTTTGGCGGCCAATAATAGCCGCCATCATCTCTTTTGTTGTTGTCTTACCTGATGACCCTGTGAGTCCGATTACAGGTATCGAAAATTTATTTCTCCAATAATGAGCCAGATCGCCTATTGCCTCTAATGTGTCAGTAACTTTTATCACGGCGCCGTTATTTTTTACTTTTCCCAAGTCGATTTTACTATCGTCGCTTATAATTATTCCGGCCGCGCCAAGCTCTAAAGCTTTTGTGGAAAAATCATGTCCGTCATAATTATCGCCTTTAAGCGCGAAAAATAAATTCCCCTCTTTCAGCTGACGCGAATCCGTGCAGATCCCCGAAAAAATAACATCCGGCGCGCCGGCAAGTAAAATGCCTTTGACCGCGTCAAGCGTTTCTTTAAGCGCTAATCTTGGGGACGCATCGCTCATCTATTCATTACCCCTCAAACTCAATGCTTCCGCGGCAATAATCCGGTCATCAAAAGAATACTTCTTTGTTCCCACAATCTGATAATTTTCATGACCCTTACCCGCGATTAGAATAATATCGTCTTTCTGCGCCAGGTGAATTGCCGTCGCGATCGCGTCTCTTCTTTCCGGCACAATCATATAAGCGTGGACGGCGTCGCCGTTTAGCGAACTATGGGCAATCGTTTTTTTTACTTTTTGCTTATCGATTCCCGCTTCTATCTCGTTAATAATCGCCAGCGGATCTTCCTTGCGGGGATTATCAGAAGTGACAATCGTCAGGTCGCTATAACGGGTAGCGGTATTTCCCATAAGCGGTCTTTTGCCGCGGTCTCTGTTCCCGCCGCAGCCGAAAACTGTGATCAGGCGCTTCTTACGGAATTGAACAAGATTTTCTAAAACCTGCTGCAGGGCGTCTGCCTTGTGAGCGTAATCGACAAAAACGCTGATGCCCAGAGAGGATTCAATTTTTTCCAAACGACCGGGAATGCGATTTAATTTCTCTATGCCGAGCTTGATTTCCCCAGATGGTATTCCCAGCGCTTTGGCGCCGGCCATAGCGGCCAGGATGTTTTGCAGATTGAACTTACCGATAAGCTCCGATTGTATCGTTATTTCTTCTCCCGACAGATCGATGTGTGCTTTTATTCCCGCGAGCGATAAATCATAATTAATCGCCCTGACATCATTTATACTATCGATACCGTAATTAATTGAAGGCAGTGATACTTCTTTTAGTATTCTTTCGCCCCACTCGTTATCACCATTTATTATCATCTTGTAATGGATGCTTTTTTTGCTTTGCGGCAATACTTCGGAAAAAAACCTTTTCTTCGCCTGAAAATAATTTTCCATGGTAACATGATAATCCAGATGCTCAGGGGTCAAATTAGTAAAAATGCCGATGTCAAAATCGCAAGAATCAACTCTGCGCAAATCAATAGCGTGAGAGGAAACCTCGGCAATAACATGCGTGATTCCTTCATTGCTCATTTCGCGTAGAATTTTGTGCATCTCGTATGATTCGGGTGTTGTGTTGGGAGCGGGAAATGTTTTATCTTTGTAGTGGTAATTAATAGTGCCCAATACCCCGCATTTAAAACCGGCCTCTTTAAATATTGATTCCAAAAGATAGGTAATAGTAGTTTTGCCGCTGGTGCCGATAACTCCGACTAGCACCAAACAGTCAGCGGGACTTCCAAAATAATTTTTGGCCAAAATTCCCAAGGAGTCTCGGCTGTTTTTGACTTTGATCTCCGTAACGGCGGGAGATAAATTCACATCGTTTTCGCAAACAATAAAACGCGCGCCCTTGGTTATCGCTTCCTGGATAAAATCATGGCCGTCATGCTGCAATCCTTTGATTGCCACAAAAAGCGAGTCCGCCACGCATTTATTCGCGCTATAACAAACAGCGGAAACACGATCATCCAGGCTTTGGGGATCATTTATAACTTCCACGCCTTTTAGCAAATGTCTCAGCTGCATATTATCCTCAATCGTTCAACTCAAAAACAACTTTGCATACACGATTGCCCCTGAGCGCCGCGCCGGGGCGTGGATACTGCTGCATAGCCCAGCCGCTGCCGGATACCTTTAAGTCTATTGAGTGCGCTCTGGCTTTTTTCAGCGCCTGCCTTATTGTCAGGCCGGTAAAATCAGGCATCTCTGAATCATCAGCAGAAAAATCCTGCTCGGCATAATTTTTTTGTGTTGAAATCAATTGCACTTTATCGGAAACATCCGCTTTAACAACTTGCACTTTACGAATATTTGTTTCAAAGCAGTTAAGTATTTGCTCGCTGATATTTTTGAAGACCGGGGCCGCCGCCACGCCGCCCCACTTATCCGTCTGCGGCTCATCTAAAACAACCAGAATGGCAACCTGCGGATCATCCGCGGGGAAAAATCCCATAAAGGACGTGCGAACTTTCTCAGAAGAATAAGCATTGCTGGAAAAATCAAATTTTTGCGATGTTCCTGTTTTTCCGGCAACGTCAACATTCGCTATATTCGCGTTTTTTCCCGTACCGTCATCAGAAGCGACAACTCCTGTAAGCATTTTGCTCATACGCTTTGCCGTTTTTTCCGAGATTACCCGGCGCACGACTTCCGGCGTCTGCATTTTTACCGGATTATTTTCTTTGTCGGTAAGGCCGCGGACAATATACGGTTTCATTAAAACACCGTTATTGGCAATAGCCGACATCGCGGAAATCAGCTGAATCGCCGTCACGGAAATTCCCTGGCCGAAAGCGATCGAGGCCGTATCCACTTTTGTCCAATTTTGCGCCGGCCTTAATATTCCGGAAGATTCACCCGGCAACTCTATTCCTGTTTTCGCGCCGAAACCAAAATTTTCAATATAGCGGTGATATTTTTCTCTGCCCAGCTTATGCGCGATTTTCACCGAACCGATATTGCTGGAATATTTTAATATGTCCTTTACAGAAAGATAGCCATAGCGTTTTTTGTTAGCTTCACGAAATGTCCGGTCACTAACAGTATAGGAACCGTCTTCGCAAAATATTCGGTCTGTTTCTCTAACCGTTTTTTCCTCCAACGCCGCGGCTACTAAAAAAGGTTTAAAAGTGGAACCGGGATCAAAAACATCAATAACAGCGCTGTTGCGCCATATGCTTGGCGAGAGTCCTTTGATATTGTTTGGGTCAAAACCTTTTTCATTGGCCAGTGCCAGAATTTCTCCCGTTTTCGGATTCATAACGATGGCGATTCCGCCTTTCGCGCCGCGCAGCGTCACAGCTTCTTTCAGATGCGTTTCCACCAGATACTGAATACGGTTATCAATCGTCAATACAACGTTTAGCGCCTTCTTGTTTTCAGCCTCGTTTTTCTCGGCGCGCAAAAAAAGCTTCTTTCCTTTAGCGTCGCGCACCCAAGTCAGCCTTTCCGGTTTTTCCAGCAATATATCATCGTATTTGTATTCCAAAGCTTCCAGGCCGGTATTATCATCTCCGACAAATCCAAGCAGATGAGCCGCTAATTGTCCGTTGGGATAAAAACGTTTTGGTTCTTTAATTAAAAAAATCCCGTCAAGCGCCGCTGACTGAATTTCCGCGGCCTGCTCCGGAGAAATACGTCTGGCAAGCCAGGAGAAGTTTTTTTGTACGGAAATTTTTTGCTGAACAGTTTTTCTGTCCAGATTGAGAATTTTGGCTATTTTTGCGGAAGCCACGGCCGCGTTAGCAACCTTGGAAGGGTCAGCGCAAATGGAATCGGCCATTACCGATATGGCCAACTTTTCGCCATTGCGGTCATAAATAATGCCCCTGTCCGGCTGCATTTGCAGGCTGGCCACGTGCTGTCTCGCGGCGATTGTTTTAAGATTTTGACCGGATAAAACCTGTAACTGAAAGGCGCGTGAAATCAGGGCGACAAACAGCACCAAAAAAACAACCAGGACACTTACAATTCTTACCTTTAACCATTTTCTCGCGTCTGCCGCCATCTCATCCTCCTGAATATTTCAAGACAATGACTTGATTACTCTCAGGGTAGGACATCTGCAATTTAGTTCGGGCCAGGCTTTCAATTCTCTGAGGAGAGCGCAGCGTCGCCAATTCCAATCTCAGCTTGTTTTGTTCCTCGAGGATTTTTTCTCTTTCACTCAGCTGCGCCGCGACTTTATATTCCATCTCGGTCATGCGGATATGAGAACCGACATAAATAAGAGCGACAAACATAAAAATTATCGCAACGGCAATAAAAGTGGAATATTTAATCCCCGAAGATGCTTTTTTCGCTTCCCGGAAGCGAGGCATTGTTTGTACTCCAACAGCTTGTGCCATTTCAACACCTCTGGGCAACGCGCAGCCTGGCGCTTCGCGCGCGCGGATTGGATTCTATCTCCTGCTCATCAGGCTTCAGCGCTTTCTTCGTTATCAAAGTTAGTTTGGCCTGTTTATGGCAAACACAGTAAGGAATATCCTTCGGACACTCACAAGTTGCGCTGAGTGTTCTAAATTCATTTTTCACTATGCGGTCTTCCAGTGAATGAAAAGAAATAACGCAGACTCGCCCGCCGGATTTCAGCGCGTCCGTCGTGGCGTTTACCGCCGGCTTTATAACGCCAAGTTCATCGTTCACGGCGATTCTTATGGCCTGAAATGTCTTTGTGGCCGGATGAATTTTCCGTCCCTTGAATTTCGCGGGAATCGCCGCGGCAACAACAGAAGCCAGCTCGGTGGTTGTTTTTACGGGCGCGAGCTTCCGTTTTGCTATTATTGCCCTTGCTATTCTTGCGGCCATTCTTTCTTCCCCGTAAGACCTGATAATGTTTTCCAAATCTTTTTGTTCAAAGCCGTTGACGATATCGTGGGCGCTTAACTTGGCTTTGCCATCCATCCGCATGTCGAGAGGAGCTTCAAAATTAAAACTAAAGCCCCTTTCGGGCCTATCCAGTTGATGGGAAGAAACACCAAGGTCGAATAACACGCCATCAACTTTTTCTATGTCCAGTTTTTCCAGCACTCTCACTAAGTCAGAAAAATTTGCTTTTACTAAAACTTTACGCTTTCCAAATCGTGCCAACTTCTGCTCAGCATAATGAAGCGCTTCTTCGTCGCGATCAATTCCCACTAAAAAACAATCCGAGTTTTCCAGTATCGCGCGCGCGTGCCCCGCTCCTCCCAATGTGGCGTCAACGTAAACACCGTTTTTATTTATCAAGAGCATTTCGACAACCTCTTTGACCATTACCGGCGCGTGAAAGAAGTCGTCCTGCATTTTTATATTCCTAAATCAGCAACAAACTCGCCAAAGCGGCTGATATCAGAGCCGGCTTTTTTCATTTCGTTTTCAAAACGATCTTTAGACCAAATCTCGATTACTTTAATCATGCCGGCCAAAATAATATCTTTTTCCAAACCGGCGTATTCACGCAACGCCTGCGGAATAAGCACCCTTCCCTGGCCATCCAAATTGCAATCCACCGCGCTGGACATGAAGAATCTTTGAAACTCACGAACCTCTTTGCGCAGGATTGATTGATGAGAAATTTTTTCTTCGATGATGCGCCATTCATCATACGGAAAAACCATCAGGTATCCGTCCCAATTTGTGATGACCATGCGGTTATCGTACTGCTGCGCGAAGACTTCACGAAACTTGGAAGGAAAAATGACCCTTCCTTTTTCGTCAATAGTATGATGATATTGACCTCTAAAAACAGACACTACTATCCTCCACATCAAACCACTTTGCTCCACTATAAGAGCACAGAATAGCTTTGTCAAGAAAAATAATTAATTTTTTTTGATTAAATATCTTAAAATCACTGAGGAATTGGATTGTTTCAAGGGGCTATAATTTGCCTCTTAAAAGCCCTCAAAGAAAATTTTGATTTCAGAAAACTCAATTAAATATAAAAAACATACTATTTTTGCCTAAATAAATAGAAAATTTCGCTATCTATACAATATTATTGATTATTGCTATGGTGTGCTAGCTGATCGCTGGGAGCTTAAATGCAGAAAACAACATAAAGGCGGCTGATAAAGCAAATTACGTCAAGCACTCCAGAAACCACGCAATCTATGGCACATTAGTGTACCACGCCACTAATGTGCCATGACACGTAAATATAAGAATAATTAATAAGTCACAATAAAATAATACAATTAAAACAACTAGATAACCATTGTGATTTTTATACCTTAACGCGTCACAAAACTGCTGATTGACGAAACGGATTAGTCCATCTTGAATTACGTATAAAGCCGCGCGCGCTTCATCGAGAAGCGCCGGGGGAAATGTTTTCATTAAACTGCTCTTGTGCTTTTTCCTGATTCATGAAATTTTTTTACGATATAAATCTCTTCTAATTTCAATGATTATTCATTGATTATTCTCTTTGGCTTCCTTCTGAAGCCGGCGAAGTTCTTTGATTGCTTCATTATGCTGTTTCATATTTTCGGAAAAAGCGTGGCTGCCGTCATTTTTAGACACAAAGAAAAGATATCTTACGGGCGCGGGATTGAGAACAGCTTTAATGGAAGCAAGCCCGGGATTAGAGATAGGCCCAGGCGGCAAACCGTCTATCATATAAGTGTTGTAGGGTGAATTTCTCTTCAAATGACTAAGCAGAACTTTCCCCTGATAATCTTCCAAATCATAAACGGCGGTGGGATCGCTTTGCAGGCGCATTCTCTTTTTCAGTCTGTTGTGGAACACGGCGGATATCAAATCCTTTTCATCGCGGTAGCCGGATTCCTTCCCGATAAGCGAGGCGAATGTAACCAATTCATGAACGGTAAAACCCATCGCAGCGGATTTTTCAACCATATCCGGCGTGACTTTTTTCCAAAACTGGCTGACCATAATGGTCACAATCTGCCGCGTGCTCATGGAGCGGTTAAAAAGATACGTGTCCGGAAAAAGATAGCCTTCAATAGAATCCGCCTGAATGCCCAGAGAAGCTAAAAATCTTTTATCTTTCGCCAGTTCAAAAAAAGTATCTTTATCAATCAGCCGAAAATAATCCAGACGGTGCGCAATATCCTTAACGGTAAAATCTTCCGGAATAGTAACAAGATATTTTTTGATATCACCGCGCATCAGTTTGTTAATAACCGCGGCCGGGGTTAGATTCAGGTTAAATTCATATTCTCCGGCACGTATGACACGCGTGGCTCTTTTAGCCATGGCCAGCAGATTGAATAAGAATTTATTTTTAACCAGTCCCGCGTCATCAAGTATTTTGGTAACCCTGAAAAAACTCGCTCCGGTAGGTATATCAACTGTCACAGCTGTATTCTGGTCGCTGATGGAACTCATTGAATAATGCATCAGCAGGCCGCCGAAAACGATAACTGACGCGATAAATATTATTAAAATGTATTTTATCGTTTTAAGGATAGAATCCGGCAAAACATGCTTAACCGGTTTACTTTTATCTTTTGCCTGCGCTGATTTGCCGCCCGCGCTATTGGGCACCGCCTGAGAATTTTTTTTACCAAAAGGATTGTTCATTATTTTTTTAATTTTCTCCAGGGGAATTTTTGGTCTTGCCGGAAAGGGAATCAAGATATCCCTGAAGAATCAGGGTAGCGGCAAGTTTATCGACTTTCTCTTTTCTTTTTTTCCAACCGTAGCCGGAATTCATCAGTATTTCCTCGGCTTCCTTCGTGGACATTGTCTCCGGCCATCTGATTACCGGCAGGGAAAAGGTATTTTCCAGCACAGCAGCAAAACGGTTTACTTTTTCACACTGAATGCCTTCCGAACCGTCAAGACGCACCGGGTATCCGATAACGATTTTTTCTATGTCGTGGCTTTTAATCAGGTTAGCCAGAATCTCCATATCATATTTTTTTGTTTTTCTTAATATCGTGGGCAAACCATGCGCCATGAGCCCCAGTTCATCGCAAACAGCCACGCCCATTCTTTTCTCTCCGTAATCAATCCCCAGCACGCGCAAACTAAACACCTCGATTTGCGGCTTGTAGCAATTCCCGTCTGTATTTTCAACAATTAAATAAACACCGGCTATTTATAAATGCTTAATAAATTTAATGTTGTGAAAATATGCGTTGTTTGTTATTTCATATCATCATATTAGGGTATTTACAGGCACATACCAAATGAAACATTTTGTTTTGGGCACGGCAGGCCATGTTGACCACGGGAAAACCGCTTTAATCAAAGCGCTCACCGGCATTGATACCGACCGTCTAAAAGAAGAAAAGGAAAGAGGCATCACTATAGAGCTGGGTTTTGCCTCGCTTCAGCTCCCTTCCGGCCAGACACTGGGCATTGTCGATGTTCCCGGCCATGAAAAATTTATCAAACATATGGTTTCCGGCGCCGCGGGCATAGATCTGGTAATGATGATTATCGCGGCGGACGAAGGCATTATGCCGCAAACAAAAGAGCATCTCAACATTTGTTCCCTTTTGGGAATACGTTCAGGATTAATCGCCTTGACCAAAATCGATATGGTCGAAAATGACTGGCTGGAATTGGTAAAAAATGAAATCCGGGAATTTCTGAAAGGAACCTTCTTGGAAGGCGTGCCGGTTATTCCTGTTTCCGCGCTCAAACAAAAAGGCATTAACGAATTAGCTGACGTGCTCGATACCGCCTTGAAAAATATTCCCGAAAAAAATGATTGTGGAATTTTCCGCCTGCCCGTAGATAGGGTTTTCTCGATGAAAGGATTCGGCACTGTTGTTACCGGAACGCTGATTTCCGCTTCCATCAGCGTGGGAGAAGATGTTCTTATTTTGCCGGAAGAAATAAACGCCCGCATCAGGGGCCTTCAGGTGCATAACCAAGCCACTCAAGAAGCTACCGCCGGACAACGCACGGCCATCAATCTGCAGGGTATTGAAAAAAATTCTCTGCAGCGCGGCGATGTTTTGGTACGGCCCGGAACTGTTATTCCCACAATCAGATTGGATGTCTTTATCGAATATTTAAAAAGTAACGCTAAAAGCCTTAAAAACAGGACACTTGCGCGCCTACATACGGGAACAAGCGAAATTATCGCCCGCGTCATTTTAATGGAAAAAGACGAATTGGCGCCGGGCGAAAACGGGTTTGCTCAGCTTATCCTAGAAAAAAAAGACGTTGTAGTGGCGCGCGACCGTTTTGTCCTGCGCAGCTATTCGCCTATCACCACAATAGGCGGCGGCCTTATCATTGATCCGCTGCCACCCAAACATAAAAGGCTAAACAAAAAAGTTATTGTGGAATTGAACACGCTTTTAGACGGCACGCTGCCAAAAAAGATAGAGGTCATTCTGGAAAGAGCGGGATTTGCCGGAACTAATTTGCGCCATCTTGTTTTCCGTCTTGGAACAAACGCAAAAATTATCAAAGAAGCGCTGCAGTCTATCCTCTCTCAAAAATCCGCTCTTATTACAGATAAAGAAGAAACAAATATAATTGCCATGTCTTTTTATGAGAAGCTTGCCAAAAACGCAGCGGAAATTATTTCTCAATATCAGAAAAATAATCCGTTACGGGAAGGCATTTCCAAAGAAGAACTCAAAGCTTCGCTGGGGCGCGATATTTCTCCCAAGCTGTTTTTCATGCTTTTGCAGAACCTGACCGCCAACAAAACAATTGAAGTTGACAAGGAAACCGTTCGCCTTTTCGGGCACAAAGTGACGCTTGCCGATGATTTGAACACGATTCGCCAGGATATATTTAAAATATATAATGATGCCGGACTGACTCCCCCGTCGCTTAAGGATGTTATCAGCAGTTTTGAGGACAAAAAAGCGGAAGCGCAAAATATAACCAAACTTATGCTCAAAGAAGGCTCTTTAATTAAAATCAACGAAGAACTGATTTTCACGCGCGACGCGCTTGATAATCTGCGCAAAAACTACAAAGCGCTGCTTGTAAAAGAAGGCAAGGCAACGCCGGTAAGCTTTAAAGAACTCACCGGACTTTCCCGTAAATACATAATTCCCCTGATGGAATATTTTGACACAAACAAACTGACCGTGCGCGTCGGCGACCACCGCATTTTAAGGGAAAAATAATGACTGATATAAACCGGGTAATAAAAACAATAGACATATATTGCGCGGACAGCGATTCGATTTCTCCGGCGTCGGTGAAAATAATACAGGAAGTCAGCCTGGAAATTCTTCTAAACGGCAAATCCGTCGCGAACATCGCCTGCGCGGGAAATTACCCCGACGAACTGGCGGCAGGCTTTTTAAAATCAGAAAAAATTGTAAGCTCGCGCGACCAAATACTGAAAATCGAAGTAGATAATAATATCCCAAACGTCAACATTATTCTTAAAGAAGATAAAAAATACAACGCAACAAATATCACCAACATCGCTTCCAGCGGTGCCCGCGGCCAAGCGCATATTGATTCTCTTTTGCCGCTCACCGTGCCGGATTCTTTCCGGATTAAATCGAGCGTCGCGCTTAATTTAATAAAAAACCTTTTGGATGGCACGCAAATACACAAAGAAACACATGGCACGCATTGTTCCGCCCTGGCGCGTGAAGATAAAATCTTTGTTTTACGCGAAGATATCGGGCGACATAATACCATCGATATGCTCGCGGGATACTGCCTTCTGCAGGAAATAAATATTGACGATTCTATTTTGCTGACCACGGGCAGAATTTCTTCCGAGATTGTCTATAAAGCATGGAATGTGGGTTTACCGGCAATTATTTCACATTCCTCGCCTACTTTAAAAGCTGTTGAACTTTTAAGAAAAGCGAACATAACTTCCATCGGTTATGTGCGCGGTGAAAAAATGAACATATATTCTCAGGAAAGGCGGGTAATCATTTGAAGAATAAATCTATCTATGTCAAAGACATTAAAAAAGGCGACAAAATCGCGGAAACTTTTTTAGTCGCGGAAAAGAATATGGCCTTTTCCCAAAAGGGTTTACCATATTTAAACTTACGCCTCAAAGATAAAAGCGGTGAAATCGACAGCAAGGTGTGGGAAAATGCCGTGGAATTGGACCGCCTGTTTAAAAAAGGTGATATAATTTTTATTGAAGGCAACGCCGCCAGTTATAAAAACGCGATCCAGCTTTCCATCTTTACTATAAAAACAACTCCCTGTGAAGAAATAGAACCGGCGGATTATCTTCCCTTTGTCAACAAAGATGTAAACGCAATGTTCGATGAAATAATCTCTTATATAGATAAAATTCAAAACGAACATTTAAAAGAATTGTTGCATGT
Organism: uncultured delta proteobacterium; assembly: GCA_963813455.1. Lineage (GTDB taxonomy): Bacteria > Desulfobacterota > Syntrophia > Syntrophales > Smithellaceae > UBA4810. The sequence goes on along the minus strand of CAWEZF010000003.1, from coordinate 194,922 downwards.
TTTTTTCCGTGAAGAAAATAATGCAGATTTATTTAAAAGAGCGCCCGCGGCCAAAGGATTTCACCATATTTATCTGGGCGGCCTGTTGGAGCACACTCTTTCCGTCGTGCGCCTGCTGGAAAAAGTTTCTGAACATTATCCCAAACTCAACAAAGATATGCTCATTGCCGGCGGAATATTTCACGATATCGGCAAAATTCATGAATTTACCTATCAGAGCCTGATTGATTACAGCGACGAAGGAAGATTAATCGGCCACATTGTCATGGGCGTAGAAATGATTAACAAGGTTATCGCTTCCTTGCCTGATTTTCCCGAACAGTTATCCCTGGAACTACGTCATCTGCTTTTAAGTCACCACGGAGAATTTGAATTCGGTTCTCCGAAACGTCCGAAAACACTGGAAGCTCTTGCTGTCCATTATATCGATGACCTTGACGCCAAACTAAACGCGTTTGAAACTTTTATCTCCGATTCATCAAAAGATGATTCCAACTGGAGTGCTTATAACCGTTTTTTTGAGCGTTTTCTGTACAAAGGCAAATAAATAGTCAGCGTGTTTTTTACCGCTTTTACTTATTATTTATTTTTTCATGTATTTTCTGATTTTTACCGCGGCAAACCACGCCAAAAAGATAAAAACGCAAAGAACGATAAAGCCGGCAATAAAAACACCGTAAGTAATTAAATTGCCGCCCGCAATTAGCTTTATTGGATTTAGTGAAGGCTCGGCCTGAAAACGTCCTTCCGGCAAACGATACTTATCTGGTATATCGGGAATTCCGTTTTTGTTTGTATCCGGAAATGACCTCATATACTGCAGAAGCGCAAGCCATTGTTTTAATTCTTTCTCTTTACCTGAAGACTTATCCATATAAATGATGGTCTGCTTTAAATCCGACAATCCATTACCGTTCTTATCTTTAGGCTCTATGCTCAGCAATCCATAAGTAACCTTGGAGATAAAATTGATCATGCCTCCCGCGTAGAGGTTAGAGCAAACTCTGTAGAGCTTATTGTAATCGAGAGGTTCGTAGCTGCCTTTTACATTCTCCACGGAGACCTGAGTTACTTTGTCGAATAATATCCTGTGCGGATTAAACGTAAATTTTACTCCTGAAACCTGCAGATGAGCGCCTATCTTTTTAAACGGCGCCACTGACGCTTCCACTTCCAGAATATCCTTGAGCTCTTTTCCGGTAACGTAAAAAGACATCAGCGGATAACCAGCCACGCCATCCTTGCCTACGCCAAGCGATAAAACCTGAAAAACATCGGCTGTCGTTATTTTCCCTTTAAGAAAAGAATCTCTTATCAGACCCAGCGGCTCCATAGCCAGATGAATATGCTCATAATCTTTTCCTTCCGCTTTCTTTACCGCGTACCGGTAGGAATCGGCAATCATATTGCCCAAACCCATCTCCCGGGGATTTTCATAAGCGGAAAGAATCGTTTCCATATCAAAGCCGCTTTCCGCAACAACCTGATCAAATGATAAGCGATAGTTGGCTAAGAATTTATTGTTAACGATATATTTATAATTAGCCATTTCTTCCGAGACAATACGGTCATCCGGGATTCCCGCGGTAATTTTTCTTATATCATAGGAGGCAACACGCACAGGTTTTCCCTTGGTATGATATACTCTTAAAATTCCCAAATGCTCGCCATACCGTCCGCTGGAAACAATTAAGGTTTTCCCTGCTTTTATCGGTTTAGACAAAACTGTGTGCGTGTGTCCGCTGATAATAATATCGATTTCCGGAACTTTTTTTGCCAGCAGTTCGTCTTCGGATTTTTCTTTTACCGGAGATGTTCCGCTATGCGAAAGACAAATAATGAGATCCACTTTTTCCTTCTTTAGCAGAATGTTTACCACGCGTTTGCTGGAGCTGACCGGATCGGCAAATTTTACGGACTTGGTAAAAGGCGTATCGTCCGCGGCGTCTTTACCCATAATACCGAATATGCCGATACGAACTTTGTTTCTCTCAATAATTTTGTATTCCCTGACCGGATATTCGCTAAACGCCTGCTGCAGTGCTTTCGTCTCCGAAGCTTTTTTATCCAAGATAATGTTGGAAGCGACAATATCGGGCAGCCGCTTGTTTCTTTCCCGCGCGGTCTGCAGCATCTTTGCCAGCCCATCTGCACGGAAATCAAAATCGTGATTACCGAAAGTGGTCACATCATAACCCATATGCCCCATAAGCGATAATTCAGATGCTTTTGTCATAAATGACGTATGGAACAACGTTCCCATGGAAAAATCACCCGCGTCAATAAGCAGGGCTTTATTCCCGTGATACATGCGCTGTTCCTTTATTATATAGGCGAGTTTCGCGAATCCGCCTACATCCTCTGTCTGTCCGTCCTCGGTCAAAACACGATGCGGTAGAAGATATGAATGCAAATCGTGAGTGAAGAGAATAATCAGCTCCCTGCTTCCCGGCCCCTGCGCCACGCAATAAACACCGGATAAAAATATTAAAAATAAAGATAAAAATAATACAGAAATATATTTAACAGGCTTCATGAAAATCTTCCTTTCTCTATTAGAAAAAATAAATTTACGTATATTTCTATACTAATGTATTTTTAAGCAATCGTCAAATAAACACTTTACGCAATTTCACGCATCTGAATATTTTTTAGTGGCGTCAACAATAATCTTTTATATTTAACCCGTGGGATTTAAGAAGAACCCGGTCTTTGTTTTTTTTTCAAAAAACATCCGGCCGCGCACTCATCGGTGCAATTTCCGTCACATGGCTCAACATGAATATTAATTGTGGCGTTCGGTAATTTGTTTAAAATGGTTATTTTTAAATTTCTCGTAATTTCGTGCGAGGAAGTCACGCTCATCTGCGGGTTCACTTTGATATGAAACTCGATAAATCGAAAATTACCTGCCTTACGTGTTCTTAATCGATGAAATCCATGAATATCAGGCTTGCGATCGGCAATGATGCCTCGAATCCAATTCTCTTCATCAGCGGGCAATTTTACATCCATCAAATCGCCCAAAGCTCTTGATGTTAAATCATAGGCGGCCTTTAAAATAAATACAGCGATAAATATGGCCGCGACCGGGTCCAGCCAGTATAAATTCACACCCGCCCAAAAATGATGGCCAAACCAGATTACCAAAAGACCAAACATAACGCCCAACGAAGTGTAAACGTCCGTGCGCAAATGCCAGGCATCGGCTTCCAGAGCGATGGAATCAGCCTCGCGCGCCACCTTAAAAAGCTTGCTTGAAACTACGTAATTAGTTGCTGCGGAGAAAAGCATCACCGCGACACCCCAGGCGGGGGCTTCGATTTGCTGATTGGATGTAATTTTTTTTCCCGCCTCAAAAATAATCCAAAAGGCCGCGATAAATATCAGCGCTGCTTCTACCAATCCTGAAATGCTTTCAAATTTACCATGACCAAAGGGATGCGCATCATCAGCAGGAAGGTATGATTTTTTAACGGAAAACAGCGCAATGAACGAAGCCAGTAAATCCATGGCGGAATGAATAGCCTCGGAGATAATCGCCACGGAGCCAATCAATAAACCCACAATTAGTTTAAATACCACCAGCAAAGAGTTGGACATAACCGATAATATAGCGACCCGCTCTTTACGTTTCTGCAGAGTATTCAACCCAATGATCTCCCTGTGTATTTTCCAGCTATGGGTAATATATCACGGCTTGCGCATGCTTTCCTGCATTATTTTACCATTGATAATCAAACGGGGATTGGCTTTGCAAGCTCTGAAAATTGTGTTAGGAAAAGCACCTTGATTAAAATTTAATTTCGCAGGCTTATGAACAAAAAAATCATTTTATCGTCTTTTAAAAATATTTCCTCTAAAGACTGGCAGAACTGGCGCTGGCAATTGCAAAACCGCTTCATAAAAATATCATCAATAAAACATTTTCCCATCAAAGCTTTTCCAAACCAAATAAACGCAGACAAAATCGCCTCTGTATATCCCATGGCGATTACACCTTACTATCTTTCTTTGATTCAAGAGGACGCTTCCGGAGATCCGATAGCGGCGCAGTGCATACCGGACATGCGCGAAATAACATTAGGACAAAAATACCACGAAGACCCGCTGGAAGAAGATAGTAAAATGCCTGTTCCCAAATTGATTCATCGTTATACTGATCGCTGCCTGGCGCTGGTTACTGAGTCTTGCGCCGTCCACTGCCGCCACTGCAACCGAAAAAGATTCTGGGCTAAACCAAACAGAGGAAATTTTAAAACTCGTCTTAGCGGCTTTATCCGTTATCTGGAGAAATCACCTCAAATACGCGAAGTAATAATATCCGGCGGCGATCCCCTTATTTATGACGACGAAAAACTGGAAAGCATTTTGGCTTGTATCAAAGCTGTCCGGAGTGTGGAAATTATCCGCATCGGCAGCCGCGCGCCCGCCGTTATGCCGATGAGGATAACAAAAAATCTTTGCCGGATGCTCAAACGCTATCGCCCTCTTTGGTTTAACACACAGTTTAATTCTCCCGCGGAACTTACGGCTGACGCGGCACACGCCTGTAATATGCTGCAGGAAGCCGGGATTCCTGTTTCCAATCAATCTGTTCTTTTAAAAGGGGTTAACGATTCTGAAAACAAAATGCGCGCGCTTATATACGGCCTGCAAAAAATATCTGTCCGACCTTATTACCTTTTTCACTGCGAACCTGTAAAGGGTTGCTCGCATTTTCGCACAGAGATAGAATTAGGCATAAAACTAATGGAGAGCATCCGCCGTGAATGTTCGGGCCTTGCCCTGCCGCAATATGTTGCCGATATACCGGGAGAATCAGGGAAAATACCTTTAATTAACCTTTCTTCATTCGCAAAAGCCGAAATACGCAAACATCAATATTTTTTTGACAATTTTACTTAATTAGATTAGGAAGAGCTTCAAATTAAGAATCAACTTACCGTTTAGCCGGTAATTAAGGAGATTTGTTTTTTATGTACACCGCAAGCGACTTAAGAAAAGGGCTGCGCCTGAAAATCGACAACGACCCATATGTCATCATCGAATTCAATTTTGTCAAACCCGGTAAGGGGCAGGCTCTGTATCGAACCAAGCTTAAAAACATGATCAACGGAAACCAGTTCGAACGTACCTTCCGTTCCGTAGACAACTTTGAACCGGCCGACCTGCGCGAAAAGAAAATGCAGTATCTCTATAAAGAAGGCGATAAATACTGTTTCATGGACAATGAAAATTATGAACAGGTCTTTTTGACCGAAGAACAAGTAGACGATGCTAAAAATTTTTTAATCGATAATCTCGATGTGGAAATCCTGCTTTTTGAGGACCGCCCCATCGGGCTCACTCTTCCAAATTTTGTCGAACTTGTTGTCACCGAAGCCGATCCCTGGGCTAAAGGCGACACGGTATCCGGCGCGACAAAACCGGTAAAAGTGCAAACCGGATATACTATTCAGGTCCCTACTTTTGTCGGCGAGGGAGAAAAAATCCGTGTGGACACGCGCACGTCGGAATACCTGACGCGCGTTAAAGGATAGTGGCTTAATTGACCGCATCATATTGTGACGATACACATAATCTGGCGCGCAAAAATAACTATTTGGATCTGCGCGCCAGATTGATTCAAAATATCCGCCTATATTTTATCAATCACGATTTTCTGGAAGTGGAGACGCCGCTGAGAATTCCCGCGCCCGCGCCGGAAGAACATATAGAAGCGATTCCTTCGGCAGAATGGTTTTTGCAGACTTCTCCGGAATTATGCATGAAAAGGCTCCTGGCCGCTGGGTATCCGCGTATTTTTCAAATCTGCAAGTGTTTCCGCGACGCGGAAAGAGGCAACCTGCATTTGCCCGAATTTACTATGCTGGAATGGTATGTTTCCGGATTCAATTATTTGCGGCTAATGGAGCAGTGCGAAAATATGCTTATTGAAGTATTCGATAAAATGGGCTGTGAAGAAAAAATTATCTGGCAAAATAGAAATATCAAGCTCACCCCTCCCTGGGAAAAAATAACCGTCGCGGAAGCTTTTTCCAGATACGCGAAAATCAGCTGCGATCAGGCCATCGCTGATGACAAGTTTGAAGAAATTATGGCGGACTGCGTCGAACCGCATCTCGGAACTGTTCGCCCCACATTTATATATGATTATCCCTCTGCGCACTCCACGCTGGCGAAGCTAAAAAAAGGCACTCCGGATATCGCCGAACGTTTTGAACTCTATATCGGCTCATTGGAACTTGCTAACGGTTTTTCGGAGCTTGTCGAAGCGCAAGAACAAAGAAAACGATTCTTGGACACTTTGCAGGCGCGCGCGAGGAAAAAGTGGATAAATTATCCGATGCCGGAAAAATTTCTTTCATCTCTTGAAAAAATACCCGCCGCAGCCGGTATCGCTTTGGGAATTGATCGGCTGGTGATGCTGCTTACTGATACAAAATGCATCGACAATGTCGTGGCCTTTACACCGGAAATGCTGTGATTGTTATAACTAGCACGTGCCATATAAAGAAAATCACCACCATCGTTTTTAAAATATTGCTTTTTACACAATCAACAAAAAAGAGGTGTTGACAACACCTCTTTTTTCCTTTACGTTACGCTAACCGTAAAAAAATCTATTTAGGGAGAGTAAATAGTGAAAGAAATCGGCTCATTAGATTTAGGAGGCAATTTTCACGGCAGCGTTTTGGGAATGGTTCTTGACGCGGGGCTAATGGTCAAATTCGTTCTTCTGGTCCTGCTGGTTTTTTCCGTCGTTTCCTGGGCGATTATTTTTTTCAAATTTAAGTATTACCGCAAAATCAAAAAAGAGAACGACGATTTTCGCGCTGATTATCTAAAAAGCAGCAACTTATCTGATGTAAACACGGCTGCCAAAAAATATAAAATATCCACAACGGCCGAAGTATTCCGCGTGGGTTACGAAGAGCTATCAAAAGTTAACACCAAAACAAAAGGTTCTGACCGTTCCGCCGATGATATTAATCTTTCCTCACTTGACAATATCGAGCGGTCCTTAAACAATGCCAGCAACAGCGAGATGACCAAACTGGAAAGCGCGATCGGTTTTCTGGCAACAACCGGTTCGGCAAGCCCCTTTATAGGCCTTTTCGGCACGGTATGGGGAATCATGGATACTTTTCAGGGAATAGGCGCACGCGGTTCGGCAACACTTGCTGTTGTCGCTCCCGGTATTTCCGAAGCGCTGGTCGCTACCGCCGCGGGGCTTGCCGCGGCCATACCCGCCGTCATTTTTTACAATTACTTTTTAAATAAATCCAAAATAATGGTTCAGGAAATGGATAATTTCGCCGCCGAGTTTTTAAACATAGTTGAACGGTATTTTATCCGGAAATAAATATTATGCGATCATTACGCAGAAGAAACACAGCACAAAAAGCCATGTCGGAAATCAACGTCACTCCTTTTGTCGACGTTATGCTGGTGCTTTTGATCATTTTTATGGTTACCGCGCCAATGCTTTCCATGGGGATAGATGTTAACCTGCCCCGGGTAAAGTCAAAAAGCGTAGATGTGACCGAGGAAAAACTTGTTTTAACCATAACCGAGGCAAGAGAAATATTCCTGAACAAAAATAAAATGCAGCTGGGAGAACTTAATTTCAAGCTGGAAGCAATATTTTCCAACAGGATCGACCGCGAAGTGTTTTTGCGCGCCGATAGAAGTGTTCCTTACGGATTCGTCGTTCAAGTCATGTCGGAAGTACGCAAGGCTGGCGTCGATAAACTCGGGTTGATCACAGAACCGCCCGAAGGAATGAAATGAAATTCAGAACGCCACAAAACGTTCAAATCAATCCCGACAACAAATTCCATAAAATGATTTATCTTTCCCTGATTCTTCATTTTGTTGTCATTAGCCTGGTGTTTGTTTCTATCCCTTCTTCTCCCCGGCGCATCACTTTCGGGCCAGTTTATTCCGTCCAGCTGGTCGGTTCTGACGTCGCGCTGGGCAGAGAGTCGTCCTCGCTCAGCGATTATATCCAGGATGCCCAAACATCAACTTCATCCATTATAAAAAGAGAAGTTGCCGGCCTTGATTCCGCGCCCATTAAGAAAGAAGACACAAATAAATTAAAAATAGAAAAAGCGATTGAATCAATCAAACAAAAAGAAATCAGTCAGGGCGAGGAAAAAAACACGGCAAGCTCCGCTGTTTCCGCCTCCGCCGGTGCACCGGGGGCATCCGGTCAGGCGGCCCACAGAAATGAATACATCGCGCTGATTCAGTCCAGAGTTAAAAGGAACTGGACGCTTCCCGCCGCGTTAATGCCGAAAGATAACGTGGAAACAATAATAGAGGTAAAAATATCACGCGGAGGAACTCTGGAACATATCGGATTTGAAAAAAGCTCGGGAAACAAATATTTTGACGATTCCGCGCTCAACGCCGTTAAAAAATCGGCGCCCTTCCCTGCGTTTCCGGCGTATATATCCGGAAATCATATTGATATGGGAATCCGTTTCCACTCCAGGGAATTGCGTTAAATCCAGAAAGGCAGTATTTACATGAAGCAACTTTTAAAAATCGCGTCACTTACGTTAACAATATTTAGCTGTATTATTTTGCCAAATCAGGCGTCGGCAAAAATTTACATAGACATAGATTCCCCGTCATTCCAGCAATTTCCTATCGCTATCTGCGATTTGAACAATATCTCTTCGGGCGCGGCGCAATCGACCAATATCGGCGTTGCGATTGCTGATGAAATAAAAAAATACCTTTCCATGACCGGAATTTTCAATATTTTAAACAAAAACAGTTTTCTGGAAAAAATTGAACCCGGTAATCCTGAAACTATAGAAAAAGTATATTTTCCGGATTGGTCGCTCATCGGCGCCGATTATTTAGTACGGGGCAATATATTACAAAAAGGCAAACAAGTAATCGTTGACAGCAGGATTTTTGACGTCACGCGAAGCGAACTCATCATGAGTAAAAAATATACCTCTGCTTCCGATAATCAAAAAGATTTAGCTAAAACAATTGCGTCGGATATTCTACTGGCTCTCACCGGAGACGAAGGAGAATTCAACACAAAGATAGCGTTTATTTCTAAAAATAATACTTCTTCTGATATTTACACTATCGATTATGACGGGTCTAATCAGACCAAAATTACCAATCACCAATCGCTGATTATGTCGCCGCGCTGGTCACCGGACAATAAATATATAGCCTTTACATCTTTTAAAGAAGGCGCCCCGAAAGTCTTTATCAAAAATCTGCAAACAGGAGCGGAGAAAACAGTGTCCGCTTATGAAGGCCTAAATCTATGCGGGTCCTTTTCTCCGGAAGGGAAATATCTGCTTTTAACCCTAAGCAAAGAAGGCATTGAGGATATATATTCTTTAAATATAGAAACCATGCGGCTTAATCGTCTGACACACAGCTATTCCATTGATGTTTCTCCTTCTTGGTCTCCGGACGGCAGACAAATAGCATTTGTTTCCAACCGATCCGGTTCGCCGCAAATTTACGTGATGGATGCTGATGGCAATAACGTCAGAAGAATAACTTATGAGGGAAATTACAACACATCGCCATCCTGGTCGCCCCGCGGTAACCGCATCGCCTACGAAGGAAGAGTCTATGGCAGATACCAGATTTTTTCCATTGATACGGAAGGCAATAATCTCATCCAGTTAACTTTTGATAACGCTGATAATGAATCGCCATCCTGGTCTCCTTCCGGCAGGCAAATAGTATATACTTCAAAAACTGCTTCCCGCAGCAGAATTTGCATCATGAACGCCAATGGTTTAAATATAAGATTTTTAAATGAAAAAGCCAATCGCGCGGTTATGCCTGTTTGGTCATCCCGCTTCAAAAAATAAACTTTCTTAACCAGTGTTGCTTTTTTTAATTTTTTATTATATAAATACCTACAATGCAAATAAATGACTTCGAAAAAGCTGTAAATTATTGATGCGGCTTGTCTTTTTAACATTCCTCAATTGAACAATGCTTTTTTTATTGACGGCAAGATGTGAGTTGTGTTTAACTTTTAACCAATTGAATGAAACGAAATTTGAAGAAACAGCATGAAAGGAGAGAGATAAATGATGAAAAATAAGATAGCAATGATGGGGATTTTATTTGTAACAGTTTTCGGTCTGGCTTTATTTTCGGGCTGTGCTGAAAAGAAAGCGGTAGTTGCTGAAGGTACTGCGCAGCAACAACCATCTGCTGTTCAGGATGAGGCTACACTTTCGGCTACCGCTGCCCAGGAGGCTTTAAAAGACATCAGCTTCGATTATGATAAATCCAACATTGGCCCGGATGCGCGCGTAATTATGAAAGCCAACGCAGATATCCTCCTTAAAAATACAAATTTCAACATAATTGTTGAAGGACATTGCGACGAAAGAGGAACATCAGAATATAATATGGCCCTCGGAGAAAGACGAGCCCAGGAAGCAAAAAAATATTTGATTAACTTAGGCGTGGATGGGGCAAGAATGAAGACCATTAGTTATGGCGAAGAGCGCCCTCTGGATTCCGGATCTAATGAAGAAGCATGGTCAAAAAACAGGCGCGCTCATTTTCGAATTGTTCAATAGACGCATCTTGATTTGAGGTTATAGAAATTGAGAAACTTAGCTTATCTGCTTATAACATTTTTCGTACTAGCTGTTTTTGGCTGTGCTACCACTTCTGACCTTAAAGAGGCTCAGTCTGATATGAGCGAAAGGCTAACTGCAATGGAAGCCGGTATCTCCGCCATGAAAAAAAGTGTGGACGCTACGGATGCCATGAGAAAAGGACAGGCAAACACGGCGGCAGATCTTGCTGATCTGAGGGATAACTTAAACCAGTTGCGGGGTCAGATTGAAGCAATGGCTGCCAACACGAAAAAACAAGAACAGCAACTGGAAAATCTTCTCCTGAAAATAAATTTCATTGAAAATTTTCTAGAGATAGGCGGAAAGAATGTGCCGACTGATAGCCTGGAAAAAGGCAAATCAGAAGACGCGCCCGATACGAATAAATCTACGGCCTCAGATAAAGATCGCGCGTATTCCAGCGCCTATAATACTTTTAAAGAAGGTAACTACAGTAAGGCAAGAACAGAATTTCAGAATTTCCTTGCCGCTTATCCGAAAAACGAATATTCAGACAACGCGCAATTCTGGATCGGTGAGTGTTACTTTTTTGAAAAAAAATATGAGCAGGCAATTCTGGAGTACGAAAAGGTAGTGAAAAATTATCCCGGTGGCAGCAGAGTTGCCTATGCTTTACTTAAACAGGGGCTGTCGTTCCTTAATCTTGGTGATAAAACAAGTTCAAAATTGCTTTTACAACAGGTAATTAAAGATTATCCAAATACTAATCAAGCGCGTATCGCTCGCGCGAAATTACAGGAAATCAAGTAGGAACACTTTTAAATATTTATTAAAAAGGGGCTTTTTACAGCCCCTTTTTTATATATGCATATGAGTACTACTCTACTTTAGAATAATCGGCTCTGTATCTTTCGGTATCTGCAGATCAAAAATCGAAATGTCATTATTTTCCTCAATTTTCGCATCGTGATATTTTATACGCATAGAAGTAATTCCGTCAGCCAAGTTAATGACAATACTCAGCGGCAGGCCGCTTTCTTCACTGTATTCCCCGTATTGCACATTATAATCTTCCTGCCTAAGATTATCCATTTGAACAAATTTTGATAATTTAAGATCATTTTTCAACTTAATTATCTGTGACCCTCTTTTGCGCGATTCTGCTTCTACAATCAGATCCTCAGCTTCTTTATAGCTTTTATAGGAAGGTTGCCCTTCATTTATTGTTGGAAAAGATCCGCTCATAATAAGCACTATATCTTCTATGCTAAGCGGTAAATAAATGTACTGGGTTAAATTGTCGGCTGTCGGCTTTCCCTGATAATATATCTTTTTTGAAGGAATAAAAACACGCATCTTTTCAGGTGTGACTACCAAATAATATTCAGGAATCCCCAGCGGGGATAATATCTCCAACCTAAGATAGGAAGGCCTTTTTAAAATAATCACCGCCTTCATTTTATGATGCCCGCGAAGAGTAACCAGATCAATTTCTGCCATGGCGCTCACTATATCTGTTTCTTTGATCTTACTACCTGCTGCCAAATAAATATTTCTCGAATGAGCGTCATCGACACGCAAATCGCTTTTACCACAGCCATAATTAATCGCAAGCAAAACAAGCAGCAATTGAATCAGAATATTCATTTTTCTTATATTATTTATCATAATCAACTATTAAAATACTTGAATTTATTTTGAATTATTTAAATAAATGTTAATGAAGTTAAAGATGCATTACGCGTATATGTAAGATAACATCTAATTATTTAATTTAGTGAGCATCTTTCATGCAGTATCTTTTCTTATTTTTTCTCATTAACTAAATCTGAAAGCTTCTTCTTTAAGGCATCGTTCTCCGGCGCGAGTTGTATAGCCCGCTTATACATTTCCCGCGCTTTTTTAATAGCGCCCTTTTTTTGATAAACATCGCCTAAATGCTCAACAATATTGTAATCGTCAGGAAGCAGTTCCATCGCCTTTTTTAAATGGGACAAAGCACTATCAAGTTTATTTTGCTTAAAATGCACCCACCCTAAACTGTCGATAATGTAACCGCTATCGGGCTTTAACTGCAAAGCTCTGATAATTAGTTTCTCCGCTTCATCCAGATTAATATTCCTTTCCGCGTAACTGTAACCGATAAAGTTAAGCGCGTCCGCGTGCTCCGGATCTATCTTTAATATATTTTCCATTTCCATGATACTTTCGGAAAAACGATCCGTTTTTTCGTAAATGACTCCCAGAGCGTAACGTAATTCAACATTTTTGGGGAATATTTTTATCCCTTCAAGAAGAATTTTTTCCGCCGCTTTGCTATCTTTCGTTTCTTCATAAAGAGTTGACAAATATAAATACAGATTAATCTGTTCTCTCTTTATCTTTATCGCTTCTTCCATTAATTGAACGGCTTCGCTTACTCTACCTTCTTTTTTAAGGAGCATGGCGCTGTGGATCTGGGCTGCCGGGAACAATTCGGATTCGGAAGATATTTTATTATATTCCGCGATAGCTAAAGAACTTTCTCCATTTTCTTCATAAGTGCTTGCCAGCAAATAACGAACCCTGTCGTCTTTAATATTATTTTCCAATATAGATAAAAATTGCTCTGCCGCCGCGTTATGCTTGCGCATGTCATAATATAAAATGCCAAGCTTAAACCTGACTTCGCGATTATCGGGGTCAAGTTTCAATAAATCACGATATTCCGCGATAGCTTCTTCATTCTTTTTTTCCCGGATAAGCACTTCTGCTATTTTAATTTTTATTATGTAACGGGCGGGATTAGCATCATAATAATCACGGTAAAGCGCAATTGCCTTATCAGTTTTCCCCTGCTTTTCATAAAGAGCGCCTAAATCAAATATCGCCGGTTCAAAATGAGATCGCAGCGCCATCACTTTTTTATACATCGCCTCCGCTTCCGGATACTTTTCCATATCCGCCAAAAGCTTGGCGTAATAATAGATCCCCGTAACATTATCAGGATCAATTTTGAGCATTTTCTTGAAATATTCTTCAGCTCGAATAAAATTGTTTTCCGCGGCGTATATTATTGATAAATAAAGATAGGCGACGACATTTTTCGGATCCAGTTCGATTACTTTTTCATGTTCGGATATCGCTTTTTTGTAATCACGAGTATTAAGATACACTCCACCCATGACAAGGCGCAGATCCATATTATTCGGAGATTTGACAACCTCTTTTTCCCCCAAGGCAATCGCTTTTTTGAAATCTCCCTTTTCGGCGTAAAGAGAGACAAGCTCTACTACGAGATAGGAAGAATTTGGATCGGCAGATATGGCTTTCTCCAGCGCGGTTATTGCTTTTTCCGTCTCACCGTTCAGACGCAAAAGAACGCCAACAGAATAGTGATACATTGCATCAGCAGAAGAGTCTTCTGCCTTAGACACAGTATTAGTTTCCATGGGCACAGAAGACAAACGCACATGCTGCTGCGCAACACCGCACGCGGACACACAAAGAGAAAGCAAAATAACTATTAATAATAAATATTTTCTTTTTTTATCCATATTTACTTTTAAATAACATCCAACATCATTCTATTATGAAATACCCGCGGACTGTTTTGCTTTAATTATTTGCGAAACAGGAACAATGATTATCCCTTTTTTTTGCAATTCCTTTACGGCAGCCTTAATCGCCCGAATCGTTTCCGGGTAAGGATGACCGATAAGAATCAATGGCGAAGAATCATTATTATAGTTTGCCGCGCTCATTAGATTATTGTATATTTCTTTATAATCCCTATTATTATCTATAAATATTTTTCTTTCAGCGATGGGCAAACCAACAACTTTTGAAGCGGCAACCGCCTGGCTGTTGACAGCCGTACGCGAATCGATAAAAAACAGATTTTTTTTCTTGAGCTTGCCGAATATCAATACCAGTTTCTCTTTTTCGGCCATAAATTTCGAGCCCATATGGTTATTCACGCCGACAACATAAGGGACAGAATCAATATTTTTATCCAGCTGATACAGCAATTCTTTATCATTCATGTCGGTAAAAAGAGCGCCCTCTCCCGGCTTATCCGCAGGATAAGAAACAGGCTCCATCGGCAAATGCAGTAGAATCTCTTTTTTTGACCGACGAATAATCTTTGCCGCTTCTCGTGAGTGAGTCAAAAAAGGCAAAATAGAAAAAGTAATATCGGCGTTAATCTTTAGCAACGCATTCACGGCCTCCAAATCATGACCAATATCATCAATGATAATAGCTACTTGCTTTTTCGGAAGCGGCGATTTTTCAATTTTTGCCACTACCTGCTTTTCCTTTTTTTCCTCCGGCGCTATTATCTTTTCCGTCTTTTTTTGCGCGGATGATTCTTTTTGTTCGGTTGTCTTTGACGCCTGTTTTCTCTTTTCAGCTTGAGGCTTTTGTTCCTGTACCGATAATACGTAAACTATAGCCGCAACGGAAACGACAATAAAGAAAATCAATAATCCGTTCAAATAATTACTTTTTGATTTTTTTTTCGCCAAAGAGAATAACCCTTCTTGATAAACATTAACCGCGAATATTATTCTTGATAATGTCCCAGCCCTTTAAAATATCCACCGCGGTTTTAAGTTGATTATCTAAGGCGAGGTCAGCAGAATCGACAATCTCTTTATTTTGAATTTTATCATCCTTTGTTTTATCTTTCTTTCCAGGTTTTATATGCCCTTTAAGATCTTTTTCCCTGGGATACCGCTCGCGTTCCCATTCAGACACAGTTTCTTCAGACGGAATAGCGTATTTAACAACTATATCCGGAGTGATTCCTTCAGCCTGTATGGATCTCCCGTTCGGGGTGTAATAACGGCCGGTCGTGAGCTTCAGGGCGGAACCATCTTCGAGCGCGATAATTGTTTGAACAGAGGCCTTACCAAAAGTCTGCGTTCCCACAATTAAAGCCCTGCCATTATCCTGCAGCGCCCCGGCGACAATTTCCGCCGCGCTGGCCGTGCCTTCATTGACCAGAACAACTATCGGACAAGTAATCTCATTCATGTCATTTCGGGCTACCGACTTGGTTTCCATATTTTTCGTGCGTCCACGCGTGGAAACAATCACGCCTGATGATAAAAACATATCAGCAACTTCAATCGCCTGAAGAAGCAGACCACCCGGATCATTCCTCAAATCCAGCACGAGTCCTTTCATGGGGCGGACTTTATCATTAAGATCACGCAACGCTTTACGCAAATCATCTGATGTTCTTTCGTGAAAAGAAGCAATACGCACATATGCAATACCGTCTTCAAGTATTTTATATCGCACGCTTTTTACCTGAATAATCGCTCGCGTCAGAACAATGTCCTGGGGACTGGTTATACCTTCACGCATAATGGTAATAGTCACTTTAGTGTCTTTAGGCCCGCGTAATTTCTTTACCGCTTCCATTGTCGTAATATCTTTTGTGGACTTACCGTCAATTCTGATAATTTGATCCCCCGGCTTCACGCCAGCCGCAAAAGCAGGAGTTCCCTCAATAGGAGACACTATCGTCAGCACATCTTTTAAAATGGTTATTTCAATACCAATACCGCCAAATTGCCCTTGTGTTTCCACCTCCATCTCTTTATATAATTCGGGCGTCATGTAAGAGCTATGCGGATCAAGCGATCTAATCATCCCGTTAATCGCGCCCTGGATTAAAGTTGTGGAATCCACCTCTTCAACATAATTTTTTTTCACCATGTCAAAGACTTCGTTAAACGTTTTGATATCCTTATAGACGCTTTTGTCCAGAGCTGAAACACTGCCGTCATTATATAAATTCAGAACAAAAAATATTCCCGCGCAGGCAACAATCGCCAAGAAAACTTTCATTGATAGTTTGTTCATAATGCTCCTCATCATGTTAAAGATATATTAATGTATTTATACCACTTTTCACGATATTTACCATTGTTTTCGGTGTAATACGTAAAATAGCCTGCTTATTATGGAGAATATGATAGTGTAGAGATTAAACACACGGGGAAAAAAGAAGATTAGCTATTCGATTATCCAAGTAGTTGTATTATTTGTATCTTTTAGCACTACGTTCATCATGGCCAATTGATTTCTTATTTCATCCGCCCTTGCCCAATTTTTAGCCTGGCGCGCGGTTTTTCTTTCTTCGATCAGTGATTCAATTTGACTTATATCCAACCCTCTTTTGGACGATTCCTTCTCTTTATCAATTATAAAATAATTGTCCGGTTCATACTGAAAGATCCCCAAAACTAACCCAAAATGCTCAAACAGCTTCTTTGATACCTGCAGTATATTCCTTTTATCATTTGCCGTAATTCCTTTTTTGGCGACAAAAATATTATTAAGCAGCCTCACGGCCTCAAAAACATAACCTAAGGCTTGAGCGGTATTAAAGTCATCATCAAGGGAATCTCCAAAATTTATTTCCAGTTCTTTCAATTTTTCAATATAGCTTTTTGCCGTTTCTGATAAATTACTTTCGTTTAAGGCATCCGCTCCAGACGAATCACGCAGTAGCTCTTTTTGCTGCTGAAGGGCTGTATAACAGCGCACCAGCGCGGACCTGGTTTCTGCTAAGGAACTTTCGGAAAAATCAATGGGGCTGCGGTAATGACTCTGTAAAATAAAAAGGCGCACAACCTCCGGATGATAACTCTTTATAATTTCTCTGACGGAAAAAACATTGCCCAGTGATTTGGACATTTTTTCGGAATTAATTCTGACAAAACCGTTGTGTATCCAGTAGTTCGCCGGCGGTTTTCCTGTCGCCGCCTGAGATTGCGCTATTTCGTTTTCGTGGTGCGGAAAAACCAAATCTTCCCCGCCGCCGTGAATATCGAAAGTATCGCCAAGATAACGCCTGCTCATGGCCGAACACTCTATATGCCAACCTGGGCGTCCCTTGCCCCAGGGGCTTTCCCAAAATGGCTCCCCCGGTTTACTTGCTTTCCAGAGAGCAAAATCAAGCGGGTTCTTTTTCTTGTCGTTAATATTTACTCGTGAACCGGCAATCATTTCCTCTATATTTCTTCCGGAATGCTTGCCGTATAAAGAAAATTTCTCGATGGAAAAATAGACATCGCCATCCGCACAATAGGCATATCCTTTATCCACCAAAATGCTGATAAGCTCGATCATATCCGGTATATGCTGCGTGGCTTTGGGCGTTAGAGTGGGTGTCTGAACATTGAGCTCTTTCATATCCTCATCATGAAGCGCAATGTAGCGCTCAGATATTTCGGCAATGCTTAATTTTTCTTTTTGGGCACGCTCAATTATTTTATCGTCAATATCGGTAAAATTTTTGACATACACAACCTCATAGCCGCGCGAACGCAAATGCCTCACCAAAACATCAAAAACCACAGCACCTCGCGCGTGGCCGATATGGCAGACATCATAAGCAGTTATGCCGCAGACATAAATACCTACTTTGCCATCCTGGACTGTTTTTAAGATTTCTTTGTTCCTTGTCGCGCTGTTATATATTTTCTGAGGCATATCTTTTCAGGGAATCTTTCATTAGGGATACATAGGTACGCTGCACAAACCAGTATCTTCATGGAAACCACACATAATATTCATGTTCTGCATGGCCTGTCCAGCCGCGCCTTTAACCAGGTTATCAATAGCCGAGATAATGATCGCCCTTTTCGTGCGCTTATCAATAGTTACTCCGATATCACAATAATTTGAACCGCACACCGAAGAAATATTGGGGAACTCGCCGATAGGACAGACGCGCACGAACTTCTCCCCCGCATAAAAAGAACAATACTCTTTATGTAACTGTTCAAGAGATAAATCTTTTTTTAATGTCGCGTAAATCGTGCTCAAAATACCCCGCTTTACCGGCAGGAGATGAGGAGTAAAAGTAATATTAAGCTTTTGACCTGCCAACGCGCTAAGCTCCTGCTCGATTTCCGGAGTGTGGCGGTGTTTCCCTATTTTATACGCTTTGAATCCGCTGTCAACTTCACAAAAAAGTGAACCTGTTTGCGGTTCGCGTCCGGCTCCGCTTACACCTGACGCGGAATCAGCGATAATGCTGGATATTTCCAAAAAGTTGTTCTTAAGAGCGGGCGCCAAACCCAAAATAATACTGGTAGGATAACAACCGGGATTGGCCACAAGCTTTGCCTTTTTTATTTCCTGGCGATAAAGTTCCGGAAGTCCATACACCGCATCGGACAAAAGATTGCTACTTTTATGAGCAGCGTACCAGGATTCGTATTCCTGGACATCCCGCAGACGATAATCAGCGCTCAAATCAATAACTTTTTTCCCGGCCAAGAAAAATACTGGCGCGATATCCATGGAAACTCCATGAGGAAGCGCCAGAAATACTATGTCACAGACAGAAGCAACTTCCTGGGGTGTCGCGTTTTGATATTTTAATGAAGTCAGTCCGCCGAGCGCCGGAAATACTTCCGTTACCGGCAAGCCGGCAAACCGGCGTGAGGTAACCATTGTTAATTCCACTTCAGGATGACTAAGTAAAATTTTCGTCAGTTCCAGACCGGTGTAACCGCTGGCTCCGTATATTGCTGCTTTTTTCATGAATAATACTCCAAAAAAAAGGGGAGGCCTGAAGCCTCCCCGTATTTAACATTATCTCTTGGAGAATTGGAATCTTTTTCTTGCTCCCGGCTGTCCGTATTTCTTTCTTTCTTTAACGCGAGCATCTCTGGTTAAAAATCCCGCTTTTTTTAGAATCGGCCTCAGCTCAGCATCATATTCCAATAAGGCTTTCGATATGCCGTGTTTTACCGCTCCCGCCTGGCCCGCAACACCTCCACCTGTCACGTTTACGTATAAATCAAATTGGTCGTTCTTGCCGGTGATCTCTAACGGTTGCTTAATAACCATTTTTAAACTTGGGCGCGTAAAATATTCATCATAACTTCTTTTGTTGACAACGATATTGCCGCTTCCTGTTTTCATATAGACGCGGGCAATAGCGCTTTTTCTTTTACCGGTTGCATAAAATCTTTGTTCGGACATAACCTCTCCAATATTTAAAAATCAATAATTCTCTTTACACGGATAAAACACGCGGACACTGTGCTTCATGCGGATGAGCGTTGCCGGAATAAACTTTTAATTTTTTGAGCATTCTTCTGCCAAGATTATTTTTCGGCAGCATTCCCGCCACCGCCATGCGAATAACTTTTTCCGGTTTCTCCGCCAGCATTTTTCCGGCAGGAGTCTCAGTCAATCCTCCCGGATAACCGGAATATGAATAATAAATTTTATCAGTCAGTTTTTTCCCTGTAAGCTTAACCTTTTCCGCGTTAACCACGACAATAAAATCACCCGTGTCGACATGAGGAGTATATATAGCTTTATGTTTACCCCGCAGGCGAAGCGCCACTTCACTGGCTAATCTTCCCAGTATTTTGTTAGACGCGTCCACAACGAACCAATCTTTGTTAATCGCGGCGGCTTTAGCCGCATAAGTTTTCTTCATTTTTGTAACCACCATGTAATTTTGTAAATGAACGGTGAAATTTATGCAATTTATCCCAGATTGTCAAGGAAAATATTGAATTTATTATCTAATTGTAGCTTAATCGCCCTGAAAATAGATAAACCATCTTTAAATCGTTAACTTATTAATATTAATAAGTATTTTACCTGATGCTCGGTCCGCCTAACCCGGTAAAGCCTACTCTGACCATAAATCTGGAATCGTCATCATCTTCCGAGTAGTCGACTCCCAGGCTCCAACACTGGCTGTAATACGTGATGCCGATGGTATTTCCCATTTTGCGGGCATTCAACTCATCGCGCCTTAGCTCATAATGAGCGATAAGGTTTTTAGTAATCAACGCCTTGATCCCCAGATTAATTTGCTCAATTCTATTAATTTCATATCTGTAGCCTAAAGTCAGCATATCACCTCGCCAATCTTCAAGCTTCAAATCATAATTCATTTCTCTCCAACCGTTGTAAACATCGTATCTATTGCGCGCCGAAAATGAAAAGTATTTGTGAGGCTTTAAGTCAAATTCAATACCTATTTCTGAAAAAGGACGCCGCTTATCACCGGCAGCCACTAAACTCCTTTTTGCCTCGTTAATATCGTATGTTTGAAATACTTTTAATCTTAAAAATTCAAGATAGCTATAAGCTTCTTGCTTCTCTATATTTATATCCGCATCCTGTTTTTTATCCTGATCTTGTTTTTGATCTTTACCTTTATCTTTATCTTTCACTTTGTGTTTAACTTTAGCCATTAAGGTGTTCGTCAAAGCCCAGATCACTTCGTTTTGTTCCATGGCCAGGGGCAGGTAGTCGGGAATATCATCCTGATTAGTGTCCGGCGTGTAAACATAGGATATTTCCGGCTTGATTTCATGCTGAACTTTTTCCCAGTCAAATATATTCATGTCAAAAACACGCGATATCTGAGAGCTGGCGGTTACGGACGCTGTATAAGTGAGATGGTTTCCGCTTCTTTTCTCCTTGCCGAATAATAGTTCATCGTCTTCGCGCTCCCAGGCTGTTTCTCTTAATGAGAATTGCGGCGTGATTTTTGCGAATCTGCCAATGCTGATGGGAAGAGAAACCGCGGGATTAAAATCGAATAAATGCCCTTTTTGCCCTTCTCCGCGGTGAAAATAGTCATAAGTACCTTTTAGTTCGTAATAAAGAGGCGTGGAAAACAGCGGCTGCTTGATACCGGTTAAAATTACTTCCGGATATTTCTGCAGTGTTGCCTCATTATTCGCCGCGGCAAAATCATCTGTATAGCTGATCATGCCGAGCAGATTATAATTTGACCACCCTTTATAAATGCGCGCGGTTGATTCCAGCGAACGCAATGATTTATCACCGTAAAACGGCACCTTTTTGAACGGGTCATCTTCGTTTCGCGCGTAATGTTCCAGATAATAGTTATGAGAAGAAAAATCTTTAAAATACCATTTATCGGAAACTTTGCGTAAATCCGTCCGGACATAGAAATCTTCATCAAAATTAGTTTGATGATTAATATAATAAGACCAGCGATCATGTGAACCATCCCATTCACGCCCTGTCGGAGAACCGACTTTTTCAGTAATATCTTTTCCGTCGTGTATAAAATCTCCATACCAGGTACCGAAAGAATGGTCGCCCAGATAATATCTGAATTCCGCTCCCTGCTTGTAACCTCTCTTTTCAATATATCTCTGATAAAATGTCGCGTCCATCTGCGGCGATATCGCCCAGAAGAAAGGAACCTCAATATCCAAACCGTCTTTGCTTTTGGAATATGACAGATAGGGAACCAGAAATCCTGATTGTCTTTTTGTCTTCGCGGGAAAAGGAACAAAAGGAGTGTATAAAACCGGCAGTCCTTTGGTAAGGAATCTGGCGTTTTTCATCAAGCCGTAACCTTCGATGGTCACCTTCATTGACGATCCGGCGATTTCCCAGTCCGGGCTATCACCGTCACAGGTTGTCGCCCGTGGCTGCTCGATAAAATAAGTGTCTTCTCCTGTCTTTTCAATTTTATTGCCTCTTACATAAAAATGATTCCGGGCATAAAAAGCCTGCCCGTCATAAGCAACGCCTGTTTTTTCTTCTATGTTAAAGACAATCTTATCACCTTTAAGATAATCTTCGCCCATCTTTAAAAATACATTTCCTTGCGCAGTGGCAACTTTACTCTTATTGTCCAGTTCCACATCATCAGCGTTTAGAACAATATCGCTATAGTTAATTACAACTTTGCCTTTAGCGTGATACGTATCAAGGTTATAATCATAATCCATGCTATCCGCTTCAATCTCTATTGATTCTTTTTCATCTTTTATTTCATCAGCGGATACCTTAATATAAGAAAAAAGCAGCATCCCGAAGGCAAAGCAGGCAACAACCAGTTTATTTTTTAATTTGCTAATCAATGTATAATACCCCGGATATATGTATTAAATTCAGTGACTCTTATCACAAGAAACGGTTTTTAGGAAACTTTTGTTTTATTTCCGCGGCCAGATAAAGGGACCCGGCGGCCAGAATTAAATCATCTTTCGAAGCCAACGAGCGCGCCATCTTAACTGCCTGATAAACACTATTGACTACTCTCGATTTATAACCCATTTCATTTACTATTTCTTTAATATTATCAGGATGTTGCGCGCGCGAGGTTGTCAAGCGCGGCAGGATTATTTTGTAAGCCAAAGGCGCTATTGTGTGCAACATCTGAAAATATTTTTTATCTTTGAGACAGGCAAAAATCAATATCAACCGACGATATGCGTATTCAGTCTTTATCGTTTTGCACAGAGCGCTAATTCCGCCAGGATTGTGCGCTCCATCTAATATAAAGAGAGGAGATTTTTGCAGAACTTCCATCCTTGCGGCAAGTTTTGTTTTTTGCAAACCATCGCGAATTGCCTGCTCCTTCACCGGCAATCCTTTTTTAGCGACAACACCGATGGCGGCGATTGCCAGCGCCGCATTTTCAATCTGATGATCTTCGGGCATCCCTAGGGACAACCTTTTTAAATTTTGTGATGTCCCCTGATAATCGAAAGTTTTATCTTTGTTTCTAATAATCTTAAAGTCATCGCCTATTTGATAAAATTTAGCATTGCGCTCATGGCAGATATTTTTAAATACTTTTATAACTTTTTTTTGTTTTGCCGCCGTCATACAAATTCCGCGTTTTTTGATGATACCTGCTTTTTCTTTTGCTATAGATTCAAGGGTCTTTCCCAAATACGCCATATGATCAAAAGAAATATTGGTGATTACCGAAACCAATGGAGTACAAACATTTGTCGCGTCCAACCGGCCTCCCAGGCCGACTTCCAAAACCGCAACGTCAACTTTTTTTCGCTTAAAGTAAACAAAGGCAGCGGCCGTAAGAAATTCGAAATACGTTAATGGGTTACTTTTCTTTTTTTTTATATAGGCAATTATAAGGTTGATATCCACTCGGGAAATCATTTTTCCGTTCACCGCTATTCTCTCGCGGACGTCCACCAGGTGCGGTGATGTATAAAGACCGACATGATACCCGGCACTTTGTAATATTGAAGCGATCATCGTGGCGGTCGAACCTTTGCCGTTAGTGCCTGCAACCAGTATTGTCTTGTACGTATTTTGCGGGTTATTCAGACGCGAGAGAAGTTCGGAAATCGCCTCCAAACCAAAACGCATAACATCAATATTTAAACTATCAAGATAATTGAGATAATTAAATTTCCCCGACTTCAAATATATCTGCCCCCCTGCTTTGTTGCGATGTAAATAACACACCTCACCTAAGCAAACAATAATTTATATTCAAGATATGGTGGAATGGGACTGTGTATGTTATTTCTAGATATTTTCTTTGATTATGCGCAGCTCTATCTCTGAATCTGTTACTTTACTTTTCCCCGTATAAATGAATGTAGTAACCCAAAGAATAAATATAAAAATTATAAGAAAAGGATTCCACAGTGATTTTATGCCCAGCGTAATATCCGGCATAATAGTGCTTTCTCCTCGGAACAAATAAATAACAAATACTCCATAGAGAATAGATAGAGACGCCATAATCTGGTAGCCGGATATTTTCCCTTCGCCACGGTAATCAGCGCGCATAAATTCCGAAAGAACCCGCCATATTTGAGTGACAAAAAGATTAAGCAGCAAAGGTAATACAACAAAACCACGGAAAAATAGATACATGCCAAGTAGGCCAAAAAATACATAAATAACCGCCGTAAGAGCCTGAACGGGGATAACTTGCTGCTTTTCCCATTGATGCGCATAAGAAATCTTTTTCAATTTGCCGGTAAAAGTAAAATTAATATTTTTAAAAACTTTTTGGACGAATGAAGAACAAAGGTCAAGTTTCTTGCCATAACAGCAGCCAAAACTTATACAGGCCAGCCTGCCTAATCCTTCTCCGATGCTGTATGCCACAATCAAAGCGGTCATTACGCTGAGCAGGGAAATGCTACTCGGGAAATATGTTTTGTTAAAAAAGCCCGCTGCGTAAATTATCCAGGGAGCAATCAGTATGCCGATAAAGAATGTGCCACCTACGGACAGGGTATATTTTTTCTTTTCCAAAATTCTGGCAGTCAGACTGGAGGCAGGCAGGCAAAAAACCAGCACTGTCGCGATGATAAAAACAGTGACAGCCAAAGGTATCTGCATAGAAAACATCATTACCAGAAACACCAACAGCGCGCAGACTAAAGCCAAAGCAGTGAAGAAACCATAGTATGTTAAATTCCAACCCTGCCAGCGTCCGCTGTCTGTTTTATGAGACGGGAAAGAACAAATAAACTGCCATTCTTCCCGCGGCAGTCTCTTGAAGGCCCATACAAATAAAACGACAAAGAATAGAGCGATACTTAAAATAAATATTTCAACATGCATTCTTAAGTTTTACCTTTTGCGTAAAACGCTTGCCCACAATTCTATTGCGATTTTCAAAATTAATTTGGCATTGTAGGCACAATTTGCTCAGCGGAGCGCTGCTCAGCCTTTCTTCCGGTATTTTCTGACTGCAGTGATCACAAATCCCGTAAAGACCTCTATCAATGCGCATTATAGCTTCCTGTATATCAAGCATCATATTTATCTCTTTACCTCCTACAGCAAGCTCTATAGATTTGCTGTATTCGTAAGCCGCCTCATCGCACACATCAGAATATTTTCCCCCATTGTTTTTCAGTCTCTGCAGGGTGCTGCCGGCAACATCTTTCAGTTCCTCCATTTTCTTTAGTAAAAATAATTTTATATACTGTATTTTTTCCTGTTGCATAAGCACCGCCACTTTAAATTTCTTGGGCTATTCATATAATGAATTATTAATACTGCTGGCTATAAATGACCTGACCATTACCTCCGTTTCCACAAGCGATTTGCCGAATCCCACACCGTAAATGCTTTCGGCCAGGGGGTTAAACATGTTGGCGTAAATGTCATCGGCAAATCTCACCCGCCCGTTTTGAAACATAAGCACAACCGTGCTGCTGCCGGGCCGGAAGAGACTTTTGGGCTGACCTTTTTCCAGAAACATTCCTGTTCCAGCAGAAACAGGATTTTCATACTCCTTTTTGCTGTAGCACTGCACGATATCTCCAATCATCAATGCGACAACTTCTATCATCGCCACCAATCCGACTCCGGTACCCCCATTGACGTCTGTATCAATTATTGTAACAACCCTTTTATTTTTTGAATAAGGAGTGACCAGTGACACTACGGCGCTGGGATTGCAGGCGTGATAATTTCCGGAAATATTGTAAAAATCAAGAACTTTGCCGGCGACAGGACTATGATTGTAATGATATTTTTCCGGCGTCAGGCGAAACACGGCGAAATCCCCCCGATCAAAAGACCTGAGCCATGTTTTTTTATTGCCGCCCAGCATCTCCTCGTAATCAAAATACTTGCCTTTGATAAAAATATTTGAAGTCTCGGCCAGCGAGCCGTAAATCATTTTGGCATCGGCGGGAGAAACAATAGCCGCGGGATCATTAGGCATGTACCGGCACTGCCAGTAACGTATTTTTCTTTCGAATATTTTTTGCGGCGTATCCAATAACTCCAATGGCTCCAGGCATTCCTCGGCGCTGATTCCCAGATTCCTTTGCAAATCCAGGTATTCTTTCATTCTGGCGGCAAGAAAACCCCGGTAATTTGCGTAACTCAGCAACCAGGTTATTTTGGCGCTAGTGAGCTGACGAAACAGCCATGGCGCCGATTCCTTGATGCCAGAATATAAAAAGCGGACCACCTTATCACCATACAAATATTCTGTTTTTATCTGACGAGTTTCACGCTCAATGTATTGATGCTTCACAAATATCATCCATTAATTGGTTTTCATCATAGCGCTGATTCAGCTTGGTGGCCTGATCAATATAAACCAGCATTATCGCAATCATTCTTTCCAAGGTCTCCAATGATACTTCTTCTGCCGATATATCTTTGGCGGCATTTTCCAAAAAAATATCGACATCTAAATCAACCTTCATAACATTTTTTAATTGATGCTTTATCTCTGCCGTCAGCTTAAGGCTTGAGATTTGAGCCCTGAACAATGACAATGATTCAGCAATATGTTCCCGGCGCAACGTTTCCCGGTAATATCTTTCCGCCATCTCATTGAATTTTTCGGCTTTCAGCGACAGAGCCTTGCGCGGTGAAGCGCTGCCGATAATGCCTTTTGTTAATTTTACGCAGGCCGAATGATTTTGTGGATCTTCCAAGCGCAAAGACAAGTCGTCGAGAGTTTCTTTCATATCCATCATTTCGATTAGATCTGCAGCGTCTTCTCTGATTGTTTTGAGTAAAGCTCTTCTGTATTCATTATTATAGACGCGGGTGTATCCTGGGTAACGGCGGCTGGAACGAACTCTCTGTGTATTTTGCAGAATACGCCGCATAAAATCATTCCCGGTCTTTTTATGCACAAAAAATGTCGGTAGGCCAATCGCTGCCCCAAATACTATTTGTCTCCTTTCGCTTTCGATGAAAGGATCATCAGGTATATTTTCATGGCTTACTTGCCCCGAGGCAATGTATTTGAAGGCTAATGAGTAAATCAGGTTCTGCAAGTTAATGGCATTGCCCATGTCATGCTCAAAGCTGCAGAAAAGACTGTAATGACGGCCTTCAAACCCGGAAAAACCCATGGTTTCATATTCGCGCAGCTTATCGAAAAGGTATAATGACATTTTTCTGTCGAAAACGCCCATGTTCTCTAAATCATGTTTTAATTGCTGGCTGTTATTGATCTGACCATTAAGCGCGGGGCTTTTATCCGTGCTGAGTAAGGCAACAAGATAATCAACAAGTCGAAAGTCGGGGATAAAATCCCCCTTTAATGAAAATAAATTGCTGATAACATCATCAAGCCATTCCGGCCCAAAAGGAGTAATACTGTTGCCTAATATTTTTAGATTTGCCTTCTTTTTCCAGCGACGCCAGATCATGCGCAAGTGCGTGAAATCAAGCTCATGCGGTAAAAATCCTAAAGCTTTTTCCGGGTGAAAATCTTTAAAACCCAACCGATACGGAGCAGCGCTATATGTACCGACAAAAAGCGGCAGAAAGTGTTCCACAATTTTGACGACCAAATCACCAAGATATTTTTCGTGATATTTTGAATAGGCAGACATTGGGTTCTGCAGCAGTCTGGTTAGTTTATCGCTGCCCAAACTCACGTGCGTGCCGTTATTGGCCAAGCTAATGTTGGAGAGATTAGGCAGTGCGACAAGATTATTGGTAACAATTCCCGCTTCCCGCAGCTTTAAAACCGCGTTAAACTGGCTGCGGCTGAGCACCCGATGACATAAATGCATATACTCATATTTGTCCTGGCCCTTGTCCCAGCCGGAAAGACAAGGATTCATAAACAATTCACGATAAAAAGCGTCAGAGATACAACCGCTGAGCAGCTTCTGCCTGATTGGCGGATGAGGCGAATAATAAATCATTGCCTCCTGCCCGTGATCGCGAAGAGAGAATTTTTTGTTTGCATACATGACCAGAAGCTGCGTTAATAAATAACGCGCAGACATCTCTTGCGCGGCGCTTTTACCGATTCCGTTATGCGCGGGCAGAGTGCTTACGTAAAAAGAAGATATTTCCGGAGAAGTATTATCATTAAGAAATTGCTGCATGAGTCTGACGCCTGATCTTCTGATAATTGATTCAGCAAGATGAGGGGCGGAGATAAGTTCCGCCAGCGACAATTTAAGCAGGTAGCTTACCGGAACACGGACAAAATCTTGACCATTATTTTTGCAGAAGAAGCTTTCCCTGTCAGTACGCTTA
Source organism: uncultured delta proteobacterium (assembly GCA_963813455.1). Lineage (GTDB taxonomy): Bacteria > Desulfobacterota > Syntrophia > Syntrophales > Smithellaceae > UBA4810. The sequence goes on along the minus strand of CAWEZF010000003.1, from coordinate 166,555 downwards.
CCCTTTTCAGGTTGTGTTTTATCCAGCAGAAGATCGCGATCTAATATACTTCTTGCGTATTCACTTAATTTATTTTCCGGAATCCTTACCCAGCTGTTTTCCCATATTCCCTCAATATTTTTTTGAAGATAATCATCTAATTTATCCAATACTTTCTTCGGCGCGTCACCTGCTCTTGCTCTTCTTCGTGTGTTTGCATAATAGTTTGACTCGGCGATTACCTGAGGAAGATCAACATCAGATGCTTTGCCCCTGACAATTGTCTGCAATTCCGCTTCACTGCCGGCGGTTGTGTCACCCAGCGCAAAAGGTAAGGATGAAATATCAAGACCAAGGGAATCGTATTTTATTCCCAGTAAATTCAATATGTTATGCAATTGCAGTTTTTCCGGATTCTGTTTGCTTCCTGATACCACATGATATTCAATATGCGGCTTATTGCTCATTTACCTGTTACTCCTATTTTCATTATGTATGTTATTTAGCAAACATATATTGCATAATGATTACAGGGCTGGAAAGATTTGATGACATAATATTATTGATGATAAACGGCAGTTTTCCTCTTTTTACCGCTAATCATAATAACAATCAGGATAGCGGAAAGCAGGGTCAGAATTATCAAAAATGCGGCAAGCATAAAATAATAGTAATTTGTTGTCTTACCTATTTCCGTGGTAACCATTCCCATAATGACTTTTGAAATATAATCAAGATCGTCGAATATCTTGGCCTCATCATCTCTCATCAGTACCGACTGGTTATACGGCAGAACGCCAGCAGGCGCTTCAAAAATAACGGAGATGTACTTTTCCGATGTCTTCCGATGGAATAACTTAATTTTTTCTATTTTTTCCGCGGTATGATTATCGTTGTCATCCAGAAACTTCATTCTTAAATTGAAATATTTATCCTGTATAATGTCCGCCTTTTTGGAAAAATTATAATAAGCATCATGTAATATTCGATCATCTTCTTTATTAGCGGCCATAGAGCGCCATATGCTGATCTGTTCCTGATATATCGACTTAATCTCCTTAATATCTTTTAAGGAATGAAAACACCTTATTGCTTTATTATTTGCATTATAAAAAGAATAAAAACCAGCCACCGCGGTGACAACCATAAGCAGCATTATCAATATTAAGCCAATTATTATTTTCCTGTTAGATGACACTGACGGTTGCGCTAAATTTTCATTTATCATTTATGCTTTTCCCCTTCGTCAATATAATTATTATTTTTACATTTATTAAAAAATAATTACTTGTATTAAGCCCACTCAGCCATATCCTTTTGAGCTGTTTAATTACTAAATATATTTTCTGCTTTTTTATATAGAATTTATTAATAAAGATTTTTTATTACAGGAATGTTACTAACTAATGATGAACATATAACAACTCAACTATACTCAATAAGGCTATTGCTTCGGCATAAGCACCGCAATGACAAACTTAAATATTGCTAATTATCAGACAGCAAACTCTGCCATGTATGCCGCTGTAAAAATGAATCAGCAACGTTCTTTTCCATTTCTTCGAATAGCGCATAAGGTGCTGTAAAGGTCATACAATTAGCATCTCCCAGCTGCTTGCGGACATAAAGGCGCGCCGAAAGATCCGTCAGCCCCACAACGCCGCGAAGCTTTGCCGTCTTCGCTTCCTTATAGGGGTAGATACCGATGGTCTGGCAGCCAGCAGCATAGGGAATGATCACGTTTTCATTGTTTTCGTGGCCATAATTGGCCAGCACAATAAGCGCGCTTAACTGATCGGGGTTCACAAAAAATATTATCGACTGCGGTTTTTCTTTTTTTAAGTCTATCGCGCTTAAAGGCTTAAACACAACATAAGGTTCCGGAATTTCTGTTATCGGCAAATTTTCGATAAACTTACTGACCAGCGCGGGGGATTTAATATAACGCTCACCATACAAATAATTATCATACGCCTCATCGCGCATGAATGGTTTTATCTTCTGAGCCAATTCCTTTCCGCCTTCTCTCTTCTCATTACCTGATGATAGAAAATGACAAAAACCATCTTCGCCCCCGGGAAAGTTTTTGTATTGATTACCGAAACCTAAACCAACTCCTCCGCCAATACATCCGAATGTATTTATATCGGCAACCGCGTTTTTCCCTTTGGCCGCGTACACAGCCAACCACATAACGCAACCCCATTTGCCCTCTTGAAACTGCATTGCTTCCTGCGGCTTTTCTTTTGACCAGAGCAGGGCTACCGGATTGTATTTGAGTCTTATCGCATCGGCTATCATGTTTTTCATAATATTTTTTACTTTCCTCATTTTTAATCTATTGCATATTTTTAGACGGAAAAAACAAAGAGATAACAGTTCCCTTGCCTATTTCACTTTTAATCTCCATCCGGCCGCCGTGAGCAATCATCAGATGCTTTACAATAGATAAACCCAGACCAGTACCTCCCAAATCTCGCGAACGGGTTTTATCCACACGATAAAAGCGCTCGCCTAAGCGCTGAATTTCTTCTTTTGGTATTCCAGCGCCTGTATCAATTATATTAATAATTACGACATCTTTTTCTTCTTTGGCCTTTATCGTTACCGTGCCGTCATCCTGATTATATTTAACGGCGTTATCCAGTAAATTTACAAATATCTGCATCAAGCGATCTTTATCACCACTGATTGAAGATATGTTTCCAGGCAGATCATTGATTATCTCAATTCTTTTTTCAGCGGCTTTCTTTTCCATTAGCGAGATTGCGCCGTCCAATACTTCCGGAATCTTGATGTCCTCATATTTAAAGTTTATTTCACCAAGTTCAATTTTCGATATGGTCATCAGGTCTTCCACCAGGCGGTTGAGCCGCTCGGCCTGATTAAGCATAATGGATACAAACTTATTTATATCTTCTGGCTTTTTTACGTTTCCTGATTGAATTGTTTCCAAATAGCCGATTATAGCCGTCAGAGGCGTGCGTATTTCATGAGTAACATTGGCAATAAAATCCGTGCGGATTATTTCCAGTTTTTTCAGGCGCGTAATATCATGAAAAACAATCATCGCTTTATCGGTCTCATCGCTTCCATGAAAAGATGATATGCTCACCTTCATAATAATCGTATTAGTTCCGCCTAATGTGATTTCACCTGTAGCCGTTTCCTTATACTGCTTGAACTTATTATACAAATCATGCAATTCCAGATTGCGCAGCGCCTCGAGCAAAGTCTTTCCGTAAATATTATCATATTCCCGGCTCAGGATATTGGCCATGGTTGGGCTTACGAACTCAATCTTTTCTTCTTCATTCAAAATCAAAACGCCTTCATTAATGCTGGTGATCGCCGTCATTAATTTGCTTTTTTCTTCATTGGCCAGTTTTATTTGATTCTTCAGCTCATCCACAAGATAATTAATATTTTCAGCAAGTCTTTTTGTTTCGTCCGATGTTCTCAATACAATGGAACTGGTCGGAAGACCTTGCCGCAATTTTCGCGTTATTTTTTCCATAAGCCTTATGGGCGCAGCAAGCCGATAAGAAATGAAAAGAGCGGTAATTAGAGAGATAATGGCCAATATTATTATTGTCACGAATATTGATTGATAAACTTTTTCAATAAAACTGTTCACATCATGAAGAGGCCGGGCAAGGCGAATATACCCTGTTATCTGATTATTTTTTTTGATCGGTGCGGCAACATAAAGCATGTCAACATTCAGAGTGTTACTAAAGCGGACAGATTTTCCATATCCCTTAACTCTTGACTCTTGGATTTCCGGCCGATGCAAATGATTGTCGAGATCTTTGCTATCCTTTTCTGAATCTGCTGTTACTCTTCCTGAATTATCGAGTAGAGTCACCCTGGAATTTGATACAAGAGATATCTTTGTCAATTGTGCGGAAACATCCTCGGAGGGTTGTAAATCAATAAGGTCAACGTAAGCCCTTAATTCTGCTTCTATTTTAGATGTTAATACTTTTTTTATCTCGTCTTTTATTAATAAATCCAAAACGAAAAAAGAAATAGAAATAATGACCAAATAGGAGAAAAATATTTTTAGGAATAAATTTTTCTTCACTCTTGATCCTCTTGATTTTTATATAATTCCTGATGTCTCACGGATTTACCCGTTATCATATATATAACCATATCGGCGATGCCTTTTGAATGATCCGCTATCCGCTCGAGATTTTTTGATACCTGCATAATGAATATTGCTCTTTGAATAGTTTTTGAATCATCAAGCATAAAAGTCAGCAATTCGCGGAATATCTGTTCATTCAAATCATCGACAATCTGCTCGTTCTCGTGAACCTTTTGTGTCAATTCCATATTTTCGTTTATAAACGCGTCCAAGGAATTTCTGATCATTTCGTTTACCAAACCAGCCATGCGGGGCAAATCGACATAAGGCTTTAATCTTTGTACCTTATTCAATTCAATTGCTTTTTCCGCGATGTTTACCGCCATATCTCCGATCCTTTCCAGGTGTCCGGTAATTTTAATGGCCGTGGTAATAAAGCGTAAATCGATAGCCGTGGGCTGACGAAGCGCAAGAATACGAATACATTTTTCTTCCAGCTGCGCGTCTCTTTTATCTATTTCATCATCCTCAGCTATAACCTCGCGCGCAAAATCAGAATTTCTCTGAGTCAATGAATCCATCGCCAGTTGAATTGCTTTTTCGGTAAGAGCGCCCAGGTAAATTAAATCATTTTTTATTTCCTGTAATTCTTTTTCATAGTGTGAACTGGTGTGTTTTCTGTCTTCCATTTTTATTCCTCCGGTTAAATTCTAGCCGAATCTTCCTGTAATATAATCTTCCGTTTGCTTTACGTCCGGCTTGGTAAATATTTTATCTGTTTTGTTATATTCAATTAAATTTCCCAGATAAAAGAAAGCAGTTTCGTCGGATATTCTGGCGGCCTGCTGCATATTGTGAGTAACGATAATAATTGTATAAACTTTTTTCAGTTCTTCAACCAGCTCCTCTATTTTCGCCGTGGAAATGGGATCAAGCGCGGAAGTCGGTTCGTCCATCAATATGATGTCCGGTTTCATCGCCAGAGCACGCGCGATGCAAAGGCGCTGCTGCTGGCCGCCGGAAAGATTCATCGCCGATTGATTCAGAATATCCTTCACTTCATCCCACAGCACTGCCTGCTTGAGGCTCTGCTCGACAAGCTCATCCAGATTTGCGCTGCTCACTTTGTTGAGTTTCGGGCCATAGGCGATATTGTTATAAATAGTTTTGGGGAAAGGATTCGGCTTTTGAAATACCATACCAATCTTGCGCCGTATCTCCACCGGATCAAGATCGGGGGAGTAAATGTTTTTATCCTCATAAAGTATTTCGCCTTCTACTCTTGTCCCGTCAATTAAATCATTCATTCTGTTTAGTAGCCGAAGGAGCGTTGATTTGCCGCATCCGGAAGGACCGATTAAGGCGGTAACTTTATTTTTCCGGTAATTCATGGTTATATCGGTTAACGCCCGGTTATCGCCATAATAGAAGTTAACATTTTTAAGTTTGATTATAATATTTGCATCCATCTCTACCACCTTTTATTTCTTCTCATATAAGCGCGCATAAGTATTGCTACCATATTGATGCCCAAAACAAGCGCCACCAGAACCAATACCGTTCCATACTGAATGGGCCGCGTTTCTTCGATATTTGTTCCCGCCGTAGCCAAAACATAAATATGGTATGGCAAGGCCATCACCTCATCAAAAATTGAACTGGGAAGTTTGGAAGTAAAAAATGCGGCAGCTGTAAACATTATCGGCGCTGTTTCGCCGGCGGCTCGGCCAATACCCAAAATCGACCCGGTCAAAATCCCCGGCAGGGCGTTGGGCAAAACAATGCGGTAAATAGTCTGCCACTTTGATACTCCCAAAGCCAGCGAAGCTTCCCGAAATGTCTGCGGCACGGCCTTCAGCGCTTCTTCCGAGGCGCCGATTATCGTCGGCAGAATCAAAAAACCAAGGGTTAAAGAACCAGCTAAAATGCTCGAACCAAACTTGAAAAGTATTACAAAGAAAGCAAGCCCGAACAGCCCGAAAACAACGGAAGGAACACCAGCCAGGCAATTTATCCCCACCCTGATTAATCTGATCATCCTGCCCTGCTTGGCATATTCTGTAAGGTATATCGCAGAAGCGACACCAAGAGGCAGGCCAATTGATATCGCCCCAACTGTCAGGTATATAGTCCCAAGAATCGCGGGCATTATGCCGCCTTTGGTCATGGAATTCGTGGGCGGCTTGGTAATAAACTCCCAACTGATGGCGGATATACCGTTAATAATTATATAAATTATTATACCGCCCAGAGCCAAAGTGATAATCAGGGCCGCGGCGCGGAAAAGAGCAAAAAACAATGATTGCTGAAAATAACGCCATTTCATTATGTTCGCCTGACTATCCCGCATAAATCTTTCCCCTTTATAGAGTTGCCGAACCCGTCTGTTTAAATTTATTCGAGACATAGTCCGCAATTAAATTGAAGGTCAGCGTCAAAAAGAATAAAACCATGCCGGTGGCAAAAAGAGCATGGTAATGAAGACTGCGGTAAGGAGTTTCCCCCATTTCCGCGGCGATACTTGCGGGCATGGGACGCACAGAATCAAAAATACTTTCCGGAATGGCCGCCGCGCCACCCGCCACCATTAAGACAACCATTGTTTCTCCGATTGCTCTGGCCATACCCAGCATTACTGCTGTAGTTACGCCGGATAGAGCCGCCGGCAAAATTACTTTCGCGATAGTTTCAAACTTTGTCGCGCCCAGCGCATAAGACGCTTCTTTAAACTCCTGCGGGACCGCATAGAGAGCGTCTTCCGAAATACTGGATATTGTCGGAATCGCCATCAGCGCAAGAATCATCGAGGCATTGACGATATTCAGGCCTGTGGGCAGATCGAATACATTTTGCAAAATGGGGGCAATAACCACCATTCCAAAGAAACCTAAAACAACCGACGGAAGCCCGGCCAGAAGCTCGATGACTGATTTCAGAACTTCTTTGATCGCCCGCGGGGCAATTTCAGAAATATAAATGGCCGCCAATACTCCCAAGGGCACCGCAATCAAAGTCGCCATTATGGTGACGATGAAAGAACCGACGATAAGAGGGAAAATACCGAAATAGGGCGGGTCGAAGGTTGGATACCATTCCATGCCAAAGAGAAAATCTTTGACGGATACCTGCCGGAATATCGGCAATCCTTCACGAAAAAGGGAAAACACAATCATCGCCAAAACGATTATGGCGACCAGAGCAAAAACAAAGAAGATGTATTTTATGAATATTTCTTTGGTTTTCCTGTTCATCTGTTCCCTTTTACCTCAATTAGAATTTTATAGATTAAATAATCTCTATTGCCAGCTAATAAGAAAATGATTTTGCAGCGGTATATACATTATTTTTAGCCGCGGCAAAATCATTTTCTTGCTTTTTTTAAATACTAAGTTTTATTAAGACCTATTTTAAAGACATTGTGGGGACAAACCCTACTTTTGCCACAATTTCCTGGCCGGCCCGCGATTTGATAAAATTCATGAATTTAGCAGCTTGCCCCTTCGGCTCGCCATCTGTGTACATATAAAGCTCACGCGAAAGTGGATAGCTCTTATCAAGGGCTGTGTCGATTGACCCGGTAACACCATTTACCGAAATAGGCTTGATGCTCTTATTAAGATAACCAATGCCCACGTAGGCTATCGCGTAACGGTTTTTTGCTACCGCAGTGGCCACCGCTCCACTGGAAGCCAGCATCTGAGCGCGGGGTGTTACCTTGGTTTTTTTCATGATGAAGTGATCCCAGGATTCAAACGTTCCGGAAGACGTGTCGCGCGAAATAACCACAATTTTCAAATCATCGCCGCCGACTTCCTTCCAGTTGGTAATTTTTCCCTGATAAATCTGGCTCAGCTGGTCAATAGACAGATTGCTCACCTTGTTTCTCGGATGCACTATCGGAATCAAAGCGTCTAAACCAACAACATGTTCCAGCGGGTTGGCACCTCTTGTTTTTGCCAGCTCGACTTCTTCTTTCTTTATCGCGCGTGAGGACATGGCGATATCAGTTGTCTTGTCAATAATCGCCTTTATTCCTTCACCCGAACCGCCGCCCGATACGGAAAGCTGCACGCCAGGATTGGCCTTCATATAAGCCTCAACAGCCGCCTGGGTTATCGGCAACACAGTTGTCGACCCTTTGATAACGATGGATTCTGACGCAAAGCTGACAGTACTCATAAGCGCAAATACAGTTGCCGTGCATAATACTCTTTTAAACATTTTTAACATAATATTCTCCTCCAAAATTTAATTGGCTGAATTATATAAATCGAATGTTACAACTTGATTACACCTGTGTAAACAAATTAGAACATCTTTTGATTGGTTAAAATTAATGAGCTTTATTTGATATCCGCGAATTTGTATCCAAAGCCGCGCACAGTAAGGATATATTTAGGTTTTTCCACGTCTTTTTCAATTTGCGAGCGCAAACGCCGTATATGAACATCGACTGCTCTGGGTGTGATAAACGTTCCATCCCCCCACACATTGTCAATAATTTGATCTCTGGTATAAACACGGCCGGGATGCTCAGAAAAAAAGAATAGTAATTTTAATTCAGTAGGGCTTAGATTTACAGGTTTCCCGTTTACTGCGACATGGCAAGAGGCATAATTTATATTCAGGCCGGAATATTGAAATCTTTCTTTCGCGGGTGATTTTTTTGCGTCCTGAGAGCGCCGCAACACAGTTCTCACCCGCGCCATTAGCTCTTTGACACTAAACGGCTTGGTCATATAATCATCAGCGCCTAATTCCAAACCGATAATTTTATCCACTTCATCCGTTTTTGCCGTTAACATAATGATCGGCAAATCGGATATTTCCGGATTCGCCCGGACAGCTTTACAAACATCTATCCCACTCATACCCGGAAGCATTAAATCAAGTATTGCTAAATCCGGTTTTTTTGATTTTATCATTCTGAGTGCCGCTTCCCCATCGAAAGCTTTAAGAACAGAAAATCCTTCGTTTTCGAGATTGTAGGCAATCAGCTCGACAATGTCTTTTTCATCGTCAATAACAAGAATTTTTGTCATAATTTTCACAATATTAATTTATCTAAATACTTAAATATACAATTCTCTTGTTTTCAACGCGCAACCATATCAATTGCAAAAGAGCTCTTAATTTTTAATCAGGGATAACCTTGAACACTTCATCGCCGGGACGCACGCGATCGGATACCTTTACGCCAATAAAGTCTCCGGCAACGGCTTTTTCCACTGATTTGTTCTCGACTTCCATTGTTTTAATCACATCAGTAAAATCAGTGGTGTGTCCCACATATTTTATGCTGTCGCCAACGGAAATCTCACCTTCATCTATTTTAACTGCGGCTACGGAAGGTTTTGAAAAATATTTAACGACTTCACCAATTCTTTTTTCTGTCATATTCAAACCTCCATTTTTTATTTGTTTGATACGTAGCATTTTTTTATAAAAAAAAACAATAATAAAAAAGGCAGGGTCATGGGACCCTGCCTTCTATAATAATTATGCTTGTAAACTCAACTTATTAAGCTTTTTCTGCTTTTTTTTCACCTTTTTCTTTGGTTTTTTTCGCTTTAGCTTTTTCTTTAGAAGCGGTTTTTACTTCCGCGCTATCTTTTGTTTTTTCTTTCTTTTTAGCTTTTCCTTTTGTTTCTGCTTTTTCTTTTTTCTTTTCATCGGATATCAATTCTAAAATAGAAATCGGCGCGTTATCGCCAACTCGATATCCGGCCTTTATTATCCTTGTATATCCTCCGCTACGTTCACGGTAACGTTCAGATAATTCTCCAAATAGCTTCTTAACCATATCCTTATCTCGCACAAATGCCAATGCCTGACGGCGCGCGTGTAAATCACCCCTTTTACCGAGGGTAATCATCTTTTCCGCGATCTTCCTGATTTCTTTTGCTTTAGTATCCGTGGTGCGGATACGTTCATGCTTAATAACGGAAGTAACCATGTTACGGAACATAGCTTCTTTATGGCTGGAGGTTCTGCCTAATTTTCTGCCAGCTTTACCATGATACATTGCCTAATTCTTCCTTTCCTTGCAAATCAATACCTAGATTATCACGCAATTGTTGTTACAGCTTATCTTTAATCGTTCTCTTCAGAAACAGAATCCTGGTCCATTCCAAAATTTAAATTATACTCGTTTAGAATATCTTTTATTTCGCTCAACGATTTACGTCCGAAATTTTTTGTCTTAAGCATTTCACCCTCTGTCTTTCTTACCAGTTCGCCGATCGTGTTAATGCCGGCATTTTTCAGGCAATTGGCTGATCTTACGGAAAGTTCCAGATCTTCCACAGAGCGCAACAGTATTTTATCGATATCACCTTTTTCGTCTTCTATAATCGGCTCAACTTCTTCTTCCACTTCTTCAAAGTTTATAAAAACATCCAGCTGTTTTTTTAGTATTTTCGAGGAATAGGCGATCGCGTCTTCGGGTTTCACCGAGCCATCAGTCCAGACCTCAATTACCAGTTTGTCATAATCAGTTATTTGACCAACGCGCGCGTGGGATACCACGTAATTTACCTTCTTTATCGGTGTAAATATTGCGTCAATATTAATTGTCCCTTCAGGCTGATCCGGATCCAGTTCTTTTTTTGCCGGAATATATCCTTTACCTGTTTTAATGACCAAGGAAGCTTTAAACTTCCCTTTCCCCGATATAGTCGCTATGTGATGTTCCGGATTCAAAACTTCCAATGTACCGTCGGTAACAATATCTGCCGCGGTAATCGGGCCGGGACGATCAACGTCAATGCGCACTTCCTTAACGTTTGCCTGCCCCAACTTAAAACGGACACCCTTCAAATTTAAAATTATATCTGTTATATCCTCTTTAATCCCGGGGAGAGTTGAAAATTCGTGCAATACTCCATCAACCTTCACGGAAACAATCGCCGCGCCCTGGATAGAAGAAAGCAACACGCGCCTCAAGGCGTTTCCCAGTGTAATACCGAAACCTCTCTCCAACGGCTGAATTGTAAATTCTCCGTAAAAATTTGTGTGCGTAACTTTATCGACATCGATACGCTTGGGACGAATTAAACTTGACCAGTTCCTCTGCATAATTAAACCCACCTTTTAGCTGGTTAATGAAAATATTTATTTTATTTCGAACAGAGTTCTACGATTAGCTGTTCCTGTACCGGCATGGTTAAATCTTCCCTTACCGGCAACATTTTTATGGATGCCTTGAAATTATCCTTGTCAAGATCCAGCCATTGAGGCACGCCACGTCGGGCAACTGTTTCCATTGCTGACAGCATTCTCGCTATTTTACGGCTGCTTTCCTTGACGCAAATTTCATCTCCCGCTTTTAGCAAATATGACGGAATATTGACTGGCTTACCATTAACCAGGAAATGGCCATGTGTGATTAACTGCCTTGATTCCACCCTGGAATTCGCAAATCCCATTCGGAATATCATGTTGTCCATTCTTCTTTCGAGAAAAATCAGCAAATTTGTTCCGGTAATCCCTTTTTGCCGATCCGCTTTAACGAAATATCCCCTAAACTGCTTTTCCAAAAGACCGTACATTCTTTTGAGCTTTTGTTTTTCCCGCAACTGAACACCGTAATCGGAATGCTGTTTTCTGTGCGACTGGCCGTGATCTCCCGGCGCATAACCCCTTCTTTCGAAGGAACATTTTTCCGAATAACATCTGTCGCCTTTAATAAAAAGTTTTAATCCTTCACGGCGACACAATCTACATGAGGAATCTAAATATCTTGCCAAAATGCCTCCCTTGTTTCCTAATTAATTCTCAATATTTCTTTTGTCGAATCTCATTATACCCTTCTACGTTTCGGCGGCCTGCATCCGTTATGGGGAACAGGTGTCACATCACGAATTACGGTAATCGTAAGGCCAGCTAGCTGCAATGAACGCAGAGCCGACTCTCTTCCCGCTCCCGGGCCTTTTATATAAACCTGAACTTTACGCATGCCCTGTTCCTTGGCTTTGCGCACCGCGTCTTCGGCGGCCATCTGCGCTGCAAAGGGCGTGCTCTTGCGTGAACCTTTAAAACCCTGCATCCCTGAAGATGACCACGCAATTACGTTACCCGTTAAATCGGTTATCGTAATTATTGTATTATTAAACGTTGACTGAATATGGGCTATCCCGTCAGTTATATTTTTCTTTTCCTTTTTTTTGCCAGTTTTTCTAGTTACCTTCGCCATTTTTCCTCCGGCTTAATTTGTGTTACTTTTTCTTTCCCGCTATTGCTCTGCGCGGACCTTTTCTTGTCCGGCTGTTCGTGTGGGTTCTTTGCCCCCTAACCGGAAGGCCCTTGCGATGCCGAAATCCCCGATATGCGCCGATATCCATCAACCTTTTAATGGACATGGACAATTCACGCCTCAAGTCACCTTCAACTTTGAGATCTTTGTCTATAATATTTCTAATCGCTGATATTTCCGAATCGGCGAGCTCATCCGTTTTAGTATCCGGGCTTACATTGGCATCTTTGAGAATTTGCCTAGCCTTAGTGTTTCCGATACCGTAAATATAAGTCAAAGCGACTTCCATTCTTTTATTTTTCGGTAAATCAACTCCTGAAATTCGTGCCACCTAATAACCTCCTAAATTAACCCTGGCGCTGTTTATGTTTCGGGTTTTCACAAATCACGCGCAAAACACCCTTGCGCTTGATTATCTTACATTTATCACAAATTTTTTTTACAGATGATCTTACTTTCACCGCTAACTCCTAATCTAAGCCAAATATAATTTACTTTGTCCGGTAAGTGATTCTGCCTCTGGTTAAATCATAAGGCGAAAGTTCCACCGTAACCTTATCACCCGGCAGTATCTTGATAAAATGCATCCTCATCTTACCGGAAATATGGGCTAAAACTTTATGCCCGTTATCCAGCTCTACTCTGAACATAGCATTAGGCAACGGTTCAATAACCCTGCCTTCTACTTCTATTGCTTCTTCTTTGGCCATAATAATTATTTCTTTTCTTCTTTAAAACCTTAAACGAATCGCCATATGTAAAAATGTCAATTCATTTTACTCAATATATCCGGACCATTTTCAGTAATGGCCACGGAATGCTCAAAATGAGCAGACAAACCTCCGTCTGCCGTAACTACCGTCCACTCATCGGACAAAACTTTTACTTTATATTCCTTCTCGTTGACCATCGGCTCAATGGCCAAAAGCATACCGCTTTTTAATTCAATCCCGCGGTCTTTCTTGCCGAAATTAGGTATCTGCGGATCTTCATGCAAATTTTTTCCTATGCCATGACCCACATAATCTCTCACCACGGAAAAACCATTTTTTTCCACGGTGCTCTGCACGGCCGCTGATATAGTGCCCAGCCTGTTACCGATTCTCGCCTGAGCGATACCTTTATATAAACTTTTTTCAGTGACCTCGATCAGCTTCGCCGCGCTTGGTGATATTTTACCTACAGGCAGAGTTACCGCCGCGTCACCAAAAAATCCGTTATAATAAATACCAAAATCAAACCCAACAATATCACCTTCTTCTAATATCCGGTCCGAAGGCATACCGTGCACAACCTGTTCATTTACCGAGACGCATAGAGCGTAAGGAAAGCCTCGGTAACCTTTAAAAGCCGGTTTCGCTCCTCGTTTTTCAGCTATCTCCTCAGCTAACTTATCTAGCTCTTTCGTTTTTATTCCCGGCTTAACTTTCTCTTTAATTCTGCTTAAAACTTCCGCAACGATTTTATTACTTGCCCGTGCTTTTTCTATTTCATCTGGAAGTTTTATAATCACCATCTTAAAAGCACATACACATGGAGGAATCTTCCTCTACCTTCTGCGGGCAATATGTCCTTTTTTCATAAATCCTTCATATTGCCTGGTCAGCAAATGAGATTCAATCTGACTTGCCGTATCCAGTGCCACGCCAACAACAATCAAGAGAGCGGTGCCACCAAAATAAAAAGGTATATTAAACTGGCCAATCAAAATACTGGGCAGCACGCAGACAATCGAAACATATATGGCTCCGCTGAAAGTAAGCCTTTCCAATATTTCTTCAATATATTCCGCCGTTTTCTTTCCGGGACGAATTCCAGGAACAAAACCGCCAAACTTTTTCATATTATCTGCCATATCATCCGGCTTAATAGTTACCGCCGTGTAAAAGAAGCAGAAGAAAAATATAAGCGCGACATAAAGAATCTCGTAACCGATCTTGCCCGGAATCAAATACCCGGCTATCTGCTTCATCCATCCTTCCTGGGCAAAGTTAGCAATCGTTGCCGGAAACATAATAACGGAAGAAGCGAAAATCGGTGGAATAACACCCGCGGAATTTATTTTCAAGGGCAGATGCGTCGTCTGACCACCATACATCTTGCGTCCTACTATTCTTTTAGCGTACTGGACCGGGATACGGCGCTGCGCCGCTTCAACATAAACAATGGCGGCGATGACTAATACCATCATTACCGAAAGCAATAATATAATCAGCACGCCCAATTCATCGGCCGTAATAAGCTGATAAGTATTGCCTATAGCCGCGGGCATACGACAGACGATACCGGCAAAGATAATCAGAGATATCCCATTACCGATTCCTTTTTCCGTAATTGTCTCTCCCAGCCACATTAAAAATGCCGTACCGGAAGTCAGGGTAATGACGGTCATGAACATAAAAGCCGGACCCGGTTGCAAAACAATGGGCGCTCCCGATGGACCGGCCATTTGTTGCAGACCGAATGCTATTCCAAAACCCTGGATAATACTAAGACCAATAGTGCCGTAACGCGTATACTGTGTTATTTTACGCCGCCCGGATTCGCCTTCCTTGGAAAGCCTTTCCAGATGAGGCACCGCAACGGTTAAAAGCTGTATAATAATAGAAGAACTGATATAGGGCATAATGCCCAGCGCAAAGATAGAAAAATTGCTGAAAGCCCCACCCGCGAACATATCCATCATTCCAAATAAAGAACCGCGGGCATGTTCAAAATACGCCATCAGGGCAACATTATCTATACCGGGAGTAGGTATGTAGACACCTATACGATATACGGCTAAAAGAAGAACAGTAAACAAAATCCTTCTTTGTAGCTCCGGTATCTTGGAAACACCGCCTAGTCCTTCTAACAAGTTAAATTACCTCTTCTACAGATCCGCCAGCCGCGGTTATTTTTTCTTTAGCCGCCTGACTAATTTTTGCAAGCTTTATTGTAACCGGGAAATCAATTTCACCTTTAGCCAAAATTTTAACTTTATTACCCTTTTTTCTTAAAATCCCATTAGCTAAAAGAGACGCCTCATCTATTACCGCTCCTTTGGAAAACTTACGGCATATGTCTGTAAGGTTTACAGCAATATATTCTTCTCTGAACGGATTACGAAAACCTCTTTTCGGCAATCTGCGGGAAAGAGGCATTTGGCCACCTTCAAACCCGGCACGAACCTTTCCGCCGGAACGGGCCTTCTGACCCTTACTGCCCCGGCCGGAAGTTTTTCCCCAGCCCGAAGATTCGCCGCGGCCCACTCTTTTTCTCTTTTTAGTTGCTCCGGCAGGTGCTTTAAGCAAACTCAAGTCCATATATTTTACCCCTTGACCTCTTCAACAGAAACCAGATGAATAACTTTATTTATCATACCACGTATTTGCGGCGTGTCTTTTAAGGTTACGCAGCTATTTAATTTATTGAGCCCCATGCCTCGCAAAACTTTTCTTTGCTTTTCGGGCCGGCCGATTTCGCTTTTAATCATTTTAACTTTTACCATCTTGCTCACGTTGCACTACCTCATCATACTATCGCTACAATTATCTGCCCCTTTGCGCGGCAATTTCTTCCGGATCTCTTAACTGGCAAAGGCCATTTAGTGTCGCTTTAACCAGGTTATGGGGGTTATGTGACCCCAAACACTTCGTCAAAATATTGCTGACACCGGCTACTTCCAAAACGGCTCTTACAGCTCCGCCGGCAATTAGTCCTGTTCCTGCGGATGCCGGTTTTAACAATACCTTGCCCGCGCCATAACTGCCAACAACTTCGTAAGGAATAGTTTTATTGGTAATAACGACTTTTGTCATATTTTTTTTGGCCATCTCCATCCCCTTACGGATAGCTTCGGGAACTTCGTGCGCCTTTCCCAAACCAGTGCCGATCATGCCTTTACCATCACCTACGACAACAATCGCGCTGAAACGGAATCTTCTTCCTCCCTTAACCACTTTTGCGGTCCGGTTAATCGTAATTACCCTGTCCAGGAGCTCCATGTCCCTAATTTCTTTTTTATCCAACGATTCTTTCCTTGCCATATGTATTTTCGCTCTTAAAATTTCAGGCCGTTATTACGCGCCGCTTCGGCCAAAGCTTTCACACGGCCATGATAAAGAAATCTGCCGCGGTCAAAAACCACCTTATCAACACCAATCGAAATCAAACGCTGGGCAATCAGCTTCCCTACTTCGCCTGCCGCATCTGTTTTTTTCTTGCTTTTGATTTTGTCCGCCGCTTCTTTGCACAACGTTGAAGCAGTCGCCAAAGTCTTCGCCTGGGCATCATTAATCGCCTGAACATAAATATGCTTGTCAGTGCGAAATACGCAAAGGCGCGGCTTTTCCTGCGTGCCCGAAATTTTTCCTCTTACTCGCTTTTCTCTTCTCGACCGGACTTTTAATGTTCTTTTTGATGCCAACTTTCTACCTCGTTTTATCTAAATAATAAATAAATTCTCTCTATTATGATCAGGCGGCGGCAGACTTACCTGCTTTGCGCTTGATATATTCACCGGCATATTTAATACCTTTGCCCTTATAAGGTTCCGGTTTTTTCAACGCCCTTATTTCCGCGGCCACGCGGCCTACAAGCTGCTTATCAATGCCGGAAATAGTTACATTGGTTTGCTTATCAACTTTCACGTCTATTCCTTTGGGAATACTGTATTGAACAGGAATTGAAAATCCTAAAACAAGCTTAAGATCTTGACCGCTTACTTCAGCGCGATACCCAACACCGACTATTTCCAGGCGCTTTTCAAAGCCATTGCTTACGCCCTCTACCATATTCCCAATCAGGGTTCTAGCCAGGCCGTGATTCGACCGGGCAATTCTTTCATCCGATATTCTTTCAATGACTAGATTGCCGTCAGATACAACCAGCGATACGCCATCAGGTAATGAAGACGATAAAGAACCCTTCGGGCCTTCGACTTTAACTATCTTTCCGCTCTGCGTAATCTTTACATTTTTTGCAAAATTTACAGGCTTTTTACCTATTCTGGACATTAACAACTCCCGTCAAACTATATTTACCAAATCTGGCAGAGCACTTCGCCGCCAACATTTAATTCTCTTGCCTCTTCGTCGGTGATAATACCCCGTGAGGTAGAAATAATGGAAATACCGTAACCATTTAATGTTTTCGGTATTTTATCTGAAGTGACATAGACTCTGCGTCCCGGCTTACTGACTCTTTTGATGTCAGTTATTACCCTGCGCTTTGCGTCGGGATACTTAAGGGCTATTTTCAAAATTTGGTGCCCTTTATCATCTTTAATTATTTCGTATCCATTAATATATCCGCACTTCTTCATCACTTTTGCGATATTCATGTTCATCTGAGACGAACGAACATTGACACTCGGGAAACGGGTTTTATTCGCGTTTCTGATTCTGGTCAACATATCAGCAATAGGATCGGTCATTGCCATGTATTTTTCTCCTTAAACCAAAATTACCAACTGGATTTAATCACTCCGGGAAGCTCTCCATGCAAGGAAAGCTTTCTCAAGCAAATTCTGCACATATCAAATTTTCTATAATAAGCTCGCGGCCTGCCGCAAATCGGGCAACGATTGTATTCTCTTACCGCAAACTTCATCTTTCTTTTTGATTTCGCAATTAACGACTTTTTTGCCACTCTAAACTCCTCCGGCTTTTTCGTTTAATTCTTAAAAGGGACACCCATGAGTTTTAACAAAGCTCTGGCTTCATCGTCCGTTTTTGCCGTTGTTACAATAGTAATGTTCATTCCCTTAACTTTTTCCACTTTGTCGTAATCAATTTCCGGAAATATTATTTGCTCCTGCAACCCGATGGAAAAATTACCCCTGCCATCAAAAGCGTTCGCCGAAATGCCGCGGAAATCTCTTACTTTAGGCAAGGCAACATTTACCAATCTGTCAAAAAATTCATACATGATTTCTTTTCTCAAGGTAACACAACAACCTATGGCCATGCCCTGTCTTAATTTAAAAGTCGCAATTGATTTTTTCGCCTTCGTAATAACCGGCTTTTGACCGGTAATCGTTGCAAGCTCCTGCGCGGCGCTATCGATAATTTTCGCGTTCTGAATAGCTTCTCCCAGTCCCATATTAACCACTATCTTCTCTATCTTGGGCACTTGCATGGGATTTCTATAATTAAATTCCTTGGTCAGAGCGGAAATAACATTATCTGAATAATATTTTTTTAATCGTGCCATTTTTTATCAACCCACATTTATGGCATCTCCGCATTTCGCGCAGATGCGAACTTTTTTTCCATCTTCCAGTTTTTTGCTTCTAACTCTGACTGCTGCATTGCATTTACTGCACATAAGACCTATCTGGGAAACGTGAATCGACCCTTCTTTTTCCAAAACACCGCCTTTGGACTTCTGATCCGGTCTCTTGTGTTTTTTAACAAGATTAATTTTTTCTATTATTATTCTTTCTTTTTCACGAACAGTCTTCAGCACCTTTCCGGTTTTACCCTTATCTTTACCAGAAAGAACTTTAACCATATCGCCTTTTTTAAATTTACTTAAACTCATTATTTTCCCCGTCAAAGATAATTTATAAAACCTCTGGCGCCAGAGATATGATTTTCATGAATTGTTTGGCCCGGAGCTCTCTCGCCACCGGCCCAAAAATTCTTGTTCCAATCGGCTCCATCTGGTTACTAATCAATACAGCTGAATTATCATCAAATTTAAGATATGAGCCGTCCGTTCTTTTCACTTCTTTCACAGTGCGCACGATTACGGCTTTCATTACATCGCCTTTTTTTACCTTCGAATTCGGGATTGACTCTTTCACGGAAACAACAATCACATCTCCCAAACTGGCGAAACGACGTTTTGATCCGCCAAGCACTTTAATGCACGCGACTTTCTTGGCGCCGGAATTATCCGCAACATTTAATATTGTCTGCATCTGAATCATAAACAATTAACTCCAATCAAAACAACTTGCTCGTCAAATAACTATTTTTCTATTTTGCCTTTTGTGTAATTTCCAACACACGCCAGCGTTTATCTTTGCTTATCGGCCGCGACTCAATAATAACCACCGTGTCGCCAACTTTGCACTGATTGTTTTCATCATGGGCTTTATATTTTGCGTGTCTGCGTACGTATTTATGGAAAATCGGGTGCTTCACCAAACGTTCGGTTTTAACCACTATGGTTTTATCCATCTTATCGCTGATTACTATTCCTTTAATCATGCGTTTATTGCTTTTCTCAGCCATTTTGACTTGCGGCCTCCTTCTCTTTCAGCACTGTTTTGATGCGCGCTATATCTTTTCGCAAATTACCAAGCATGGCTGTCGATTCTATTTTATCCGACGCATGACGAATACGTAACCTCAAATGTTCTTCAACCAATTCACTGTTTTTTTTCTTAAGCTCGTCAATGCCGAGATCTCTGATATCTTTAATTTTCATCAGATGTCTCCCTCGCTAAAAACTTTGTGGCAATGGGTAACTTATGCGCTGCCAAACGAAACGCCTCTTTTGCCACCTCTTTTGTGACTCCTTCCATTTCATACAGCACGGCTCCCGGCTTGACTACCGCGACCCATCCTTCCGGAGCGCCTTTTCCTTTACCCATACGAGTTTCCGCCGGCTTTTTTGTTACCGGTTTATGAGGAAATACTCTAATCCATATTTTACCGCCGCGCTTTACATGCCGGGTCATGGCGACGCGCGCCGCTTCGATTTGACGCGCAGAAAGCCAACCGCATTCAGCTGCCTGCAATCCATAATCTCCAAAAGCAACGGAGCTGCCACGGGTGGCCTTACCCCCCATACGCCCCTTTTGCATTTTTCTGTATTTCACCCTTTTCGGCATTAACATAAGTAAAACTCCAAATTACCTTCCGCGTTTAATTACTGATGAAATTCAAGCGGCAACTTTATTTTTTTCTTTTTTCTCCGGTAAAACTTCACCGTGAAAAATAAGAACTTTAATCCCAATAAGTCCGTAGGCTGTATGCGCTTCCGTGAAACCATAATCAATATCGGCACGCAATGTATGAAGCGGAACACTTCCTTCGCGGTACCATTCAGAACGGGCAATTTCCGCTCCTCCCAATCTTCCGGAACAGCTAATTTTGATGCCCTTGGCGCCAAACTTCAGAGCGTAACCGACACATTTTTTCATCGCCCTGCGGAAAGCAACCCGGCGCTCCAACTGCATGGCAACATTTTCCGCGACCAGCTGCGCGTCAACCTCCGGTTTACGCACTTCCAGAATATTTACAATAATTTCAGCCTTTGAATATTTTTCAATATCCGTTTTAAGTTTTTCTATTTCTGAACCTTTTTTGCCTATAATCACGCCGGGACGCGCCGAGTAAATGTTTACTTTAGCTTTGTTTGCGGCCCTTTCTATTTCGATCCTGGAAATACCGGCATTATAGAGTTTCTTTTTAAGAAACTTTCTTATTTTTACATCTTCGTGCAGTGTCTCACTGTAGCCCTTGTCAGCAAACCACACTGACTGCCATTTTTTAATGTAGCCCAGTCTCAATCCTACCGGGTTAACTTTCTGACCCAATGCCGTACCTCCTTCTTATCTTTCATCCAAAACAACTGTTATATGCGAAGTTCTTTTTTTGATACCGGCCGCTCTTCCCTGTGCCCTCGCGCGCCACCTCTTCAAAGATGGTCCCTGATCAACATATATCTCTTTGACGTAAAGAATATTTTCATCGATATTCGGATTTTGGGCGGCATTGGCAATCGCTGATTTCAGTACTTTCGCTATGGTACCCGCCGCATATTTTCTTGTATAAAGAAGGATATTGCTGGCCTCCTGAACTTTTTTGCCGCGGACCAAATCGACAACCAAACGAACTTTCTGCGGCGACATCCTTATATATTTTGCTACTGCTTTTGCTTCCATTATCTAATAAACTCCAAAACCATCCTACAAAACCACTAGGTTAAGCGCGGACTTTTGTTTTACGATCTCCCGAATGTGAATGAAATGTTCTTGTCGGAGCAAACTCACCAAGCTTATGACCAACCATGTTCTCGGTCACGTACACGGGAATAAACTTTTTCCCGTTGTGCACGGCAAAGGTGTAACCAATCAGCTCCGGTGTAATCGTGGAACGACGCGACCAGGTCTTGATAACATTTTTAGATCCCTCAACTTCCATTTTTCTGACCTTAGCCAACAATTTTTCTTCAATATAAGGACCTTTTTTTATCGAACGAGCCACGATTTATTTCCCTCTTCTTTTGATAATATATTTATCTGTTCTTTTGTTCTTACGGGTTTTATGCCCTTTTGTGGGTATGCCCCAAGGTGTGCAAGGATGGCGTCCACCCGAAGATTTTCCTTCACCGCCGCCCATAGGATGATCAACAGGATTCATAACAACGCCGCGCACATGAGGGCGCTTCCCCGACCATCTCGCTCTTCCCGCTTTGCCGATACTGATATTTTCATGCTCAATATTTCCAACCTGTCCGATTGTCGCCATGCATTCAATAAATACTTTGCGCACTTCTCCGGAAGGAAGCCTTACCTGAGCGTAACTGCCTTCTTTAGCCATTAACTGACCGTAAGCTCCCGCTGAACGGATTAGCTGACCACCGCGGCCAACTTTCAATTCCACATTATGAATTAGCGAACCCAAAGGGATATACTTCAAAGGAATAGCGTTTCCCGGCTTGATGTCCGCCTTTTCTCCGCTTACGATTACATCACCCACATTAATCTGCGACGGCGCGACAATATACCTTTTCTCTCCGTCACGATAGTTAAGCAGCGCGATGCGGGCGGTTCTGTTCGGATCATATTCTATCGCGGCTACTTTTGCCGGAATTTCTTCCTTGTTACGGCGAAAATCGATAACGCGATACTTTCTTTTGTGACCACCACCGATATGCCTGGCTGTAATACGACCGTAGGAATTTCTTCCTCCGGTTCTTTTCAGCGGCTTCAATAACCCTTTCACCGGCTCGGTTGACGTAATTTCCGCGAAATCAGAAACGCTCTGAAATCTTCTTCCCGGCGATGTCGGTTTATATTTAATTATAGCCATTATACCAATCCTTCAAATATGCTTACGCGCTTTCAGTAATCTCTATGCGGTTTCCGGCAACCAAGGTCACAATTGCCTTTTTCCATGATCTCTTCTGTCCGGTAATACGTCCTCTTCGCGTTTTTTTGCCCAAAACCTGCATAACCCGCACATCTACAACTTTTACATTAAAGAGCTTTTCCACCGCTTTTTCAATTTCCATTTTGTTGGCGCGGCGATCGACTTCAAAAAAATACTTATTTGATTCTTCCCGCTGAATGGTGCTCTTTTCCGTGATCAATAATCTTTTGATAACCTGATGCACTTCCATTATGCCAACAATGCTCCTTCAATCTTCTTTATCGATGGCTCCAAGAGCACCAGATGTTCGTGATTAAGAATGTCGTAAACATTAATACCTTCAGACTTAATCATCTTTATATTTTTTACATTGCGGGATGACTTCTGAAGCTTTTCGTTATCCACATCTAAAACAAAAAGCGCTTTTTTCAGATCAAACAAATCAATAATATCCTGAAATTTGCGGGTGCTTATTTTTTCCATCGGAAAATCATTTATGACCAGCATTTTATCCTGTTTAAGTTTCATGCTCAGTGCGCTGATCAACGCCTGCTTCCGCATTTTTTTAGGAACATTAAAAGAATAATCGCGTGGATGAGGGCCAAAAACAATTCCGCCACTTCTCCATAGAGGCGATCTGGTTGTGCCGGCTCTGGCTCTGCCTGTCCCTTTTTGCCGCCAAGGCTTTTTGCCTCCGCCGCTGACATCGCTTCTTGTCTTTGTTGATGCTGTCCCGGCACGGCGCGCCGCCAATTGCATTTTTACCACATCATAAATAACCGCTTCGTTCGGTTGCGCGGCAAACACTGCGTCATTAAGCTCTATCTGAGAGACTTTTTTCTTTTCAATATTAAATACATCCGCTACGGCCATCTTTATAACTCCAGTGACTTACGCACTCTTTTTCTTAGCTTTTTTAATTAACACAAAACCGTTTTTGCTTCCGGGCACAGAGCCTTTTAAAAGCAATAAATTCATTTCAGGACGAATCTGCCAAACCTGCAAATTTTGTATGGTCTTTCTCACGCTACCCATATGACCAGGCAGTTTTGTCCCTTTAAAAACACGTGACGGATCAGCGCTGGCGCCAATTGAACCAGGAGCGCGATGGAACATAGAACCATGCGTTGCCCTGCCGCCGTGAAACCCATGCCTTTTGATGACGCCCGCAAAACCCTTGCCTATGGAAGTTCCTACTACGTCAACAAAATCACCAATCTTAAAGATATCCGCGGCAATTTCCTGACCCACTTCAAAATTTCCAGATTCCACGGCAAACTCTCTGACAACCCTAAAATTTCCTTTGTCAGCTTTTTTAAAATGGCCTTGGAGGGGTTTCGTTACATTTTTTTGTTTTACACGGCTGTATCCCAACTGAACGGAATCATATCCGTCTTTCTCTTTAGTTTTTACCTGCAAAATCACTGATGGCTCGACTTCCACGGCGGTAACGCCTACTGCCGCTCCATCCTCGGCAAAAACCTGGGTCATGCCTATTTTTTTTCCTATTATTCCGTTACTCATTTCGTCCAACTTTTTAATAAATGATAAAGCCAATAATACAAGCTTGGAAAATGGCGACTGCTACGACCATCTTCTAATATTACGCAAAATAATACCTACGCTTTTATCTCCACATCCACACCGGCGGACAGATCCAATTTCATTAACGCGTCTACTGTTGCCTGCGTAGGCTCGACAATATCGATTAATCTTTTATGGGTGCGAATTTCAAACTGCTCGCGGGATTTTTTATCCACGTGCGGTGAGCGATTTACACAATACTTGTTGATTTCCGTAGGAATAGGGATAGGACCGGCAACACGCGCGCCGGTCCTTTTTGCTGTTTCCACAATTTCTTCGACAGAACGATCCAATAATTTGTAATCGTAAGCTTTGAGACGAATTCTAATTTTCTGGTCTTTCATTAAACTTGCAACCTATTTCATTTCTACTCGATTATCTTACTTACGACACCGGCACCTACAGTCCTGCCACCTTCACGTATGGCGAACCTGAGCTGTTCTTCCATAGCAATAGGTGTAATCAACTCTACCGTCATTTTCACGTTATCACCGGGCATAACCATCTCCACGCCTTCCGGCAAAGTGGCCACACCAGTCACATCCGTTGTCCGGAAATAAAACTGCGGACGGTAACCTGAGAAAAACGGCGTATGTCTTCCACCTTCTTCTTTGGTCAAAATATAAACAGCCGCTTCAAATTTTGTATGCGGTGTAATCGACCCGGGTTTGGCAATTACCTGTCCTCTTTCCACTTCTTCACGTTTGATACCGCGCAGCAATAAACCGACATCATCACCGGCACGACCTTCATCGAGGGTTTTACGAAACATTTCCACACCGGTAACAACTGTTTTAAAGGTTGGCCTAATCCCGATAATTTCCACTTCTTCGCCCACCTTCACAATGCCTCTGTCGACTCTTCCTGTAACAACTGTACCACGACCGGAAATGGTAAAAACGTCGCCTACCGGCATAAGGAATGGTTTATCCATGTCACGTTTGGGCTCGGGAATAGATTCATCTACGGCAGCCATAAGCTCCCAAATAGACTTTGCTTCAGCAGAATCGGGGTCATCAGATTCCAAAGCTTTCAGAGCGGAACCACGTATAATGGGAATTTTATCACCCGGAAATTCATATTGACTCAGAAGCTCTCTTAATTCAAGTTCTACTAAATCAAGAAGCTCAGGATCATCAACCAAATCTACTTTATTAAGATAAACGACAATATAAGGAACCTGAACCTGTCTGGCAAGGAGAATGTGTTCACGAGTCTGCGGCATGGGTCCGTCGGATGCGGCCACAACAAGGATGGTTCCATCCATGTGCGCGGCGCCCGAAATCATGTTTTTGATATAGTCGGCGTGACCGGGGCAATCAACGTGTGCGTAATGCCTTTTTGCCGTTTCATATTCCACATGCGAAATATTGATCGTAACGCCTCTTTCCTTTTCTTCAGGAGCATTGTCAATGGAATCGAAAGCGCGGAATTCCGCCAAGCCTTTCTTAGCCAGATGCTTCGTAATCGCCGCCGTCAGCGTGGTCTTACCATGGTCAACGTGACCGATTGTTCCGATATTTAAATGCGGCTTTGTCCTTTCAAATTTTTTCTTCGCCATCTCACTTACCTCCTTAACTTTGAATGGTTGGTTCTTTTTGTCGTTTGAGTATTATTTCCTATTATTAAAATTTATAATGAGCAAAAGCTTTATTTGCTTCAGCCATTTTATGCACTGCTTCTCTTTTCTTAATAGCTCCACCCCGGTTATTGGCGGCATCAATCAATTCTCCCGCCAGCTTCTCCCGCATGGTTTTTTCCGTTCGCTCCTGCGCGTTGGTAATCAGCCAGCGAATGGCCAGCGCCGTGCGCCGTGACGGCAAAACTTCCGTAGGCACCTGATAGGTGGAACCGCCTACGCGACGGGATTTTACTTCAATCAACGGTTTGACATTGTTTACCGCCTTTTCAAAATATTCCACCGGCTGTTCCTTTACCTTCTTTTCGATAATATCAAAAGCTCCGTAAAGAATGCTTTCGGCGACACTTTTCTTGCCGCGTTTTAAAAGCGAATTAATAAATTTTGCCACCAGTTTGTTGCTAAACTTGGGATCAGGCAAAATATCTCTTTTTTCAATTTCCCGTCTTCTTGGCATTTAACTATCCTTAAAAGCTTAACTTGGCTTTTTAGCCCCGTATTTTGATCTTCCCTGCTTCCTATCCTGTACCCCGACCGCGTCAAGGGTTCCTCTTACTATATGATAACGAACACCTGGCAAATCCTTAACTCTTCCTCCGCGCACCAATACAACGGAATGCTCCTGGAGGTTATGGCCGATACCCGGAATATATGAAGAAACTTCATAACCGGTAGTTAAACGAACTCTGGCCACTTTACGCAGAGCCGAATTAGGTTTTTTGGGCGTTGTCGTATATACCCTCACGCAAACACCGCGACGCTGCGGACAACTGGCCAAGGCCGGGGTATTTGTCTTTTTCTGTATTTTAGTTCTACCTTTTCGAACTAATTGACTAATTGTCGGCATCCATCCTCCAAAACAAATAAATAATCCAAAACAACTTTGTACAGCAGCAAATCCTGTTTTGCTATCAACTAACCCTTCATATGTCAAGCATTTTCTTAATTTTTATTGCACAGCGCTTTGTGCGCTTCCTTCTTCATCTTGCACCTTTATTCCAAGTTTTCTATACATCACCAAACCTGTGCCTGCCGTGATCAATCTGCCCATGATAACGTTCTCTTTTAGGCCCCTTAGATAATCTGTTTTGCCCGAAAGTGAAGCTTCGGTCAAAACCCTGGTCGTTTCCTGGAACGAAGCCGCGGAAATAAAGCTCTGCGTGGAGAGCGACGCCTTTGTGATGCCCAATAACAGCGGTTCCCCTGTTGCCGGCTGACCACCCTGCGCGGTAATCTTATCGTTTTCTTCCTGGAAGCGATAACGTTCAACCTGCTCGTCAGCGATAAACGGCGTATCACCCGGATCGGCAATACGAACGCGCCTCAGCATCTGACGGACAATAACTTCCATATGCTTATCATTTATTTTAACACCCTGTAAACGGTAAACTTCCTGCACTTCATCAACCAAATACCGGGCCAGTTCTTTCTCTCCCTTGATCGCTAAAAGATCGTGTGGGTTATTAACACCATCCATCAAAGCGTCGCCGGGCACGACTGAGTCACCTTCCTGAACGCTGATATGTTTGCCTTTAGCAATCAGGTATTCTTTTTCTTCCCCAACTTCCGGCGTGACAATAATTTTACGTTTCCCTTTAGCGTCTTTACCGTAAGAAACGACACCTTCTATTTCACTGATAACCGCAAAATCTTTGGGTTTGCGGGCTTCAAATAATTCCGCAACACGCGGCAAACCGCCTGTAATATCTTTTGTTTTTGTTGTTTCTCTGGGAATCTTGGCAATAATATCACCCGCTCTTACGTCGTCTCCTTCGGAAACTACAATATTGAGGCCGACGGATAATAGGTAACGGGCAACGGAATTTGTTCCGGGAATTTTTGCCGTTTTTCCCTTGTCGTCTTTAATCGAAACTCGGGGCCTCAAATCGCCGCCCCTGAATTCAATAATAACCTTACGGGACAATCCGGTAACTTCATCCACCTGCTCCTGCATTGTTTTTCCTTCAATGATGTCACCGTACTTAATAGTTCCATCCACTTCTGCCAAGATGGGGATAGAGAAGGGATCCCACTCCGCGATCAACTCGCCTCTTTTAACAGAACTGCTGTCTTTTACTTTTAAATGCGCGCCGTAAGGAACAGTGTACTTGCCGCGGCTTCTTTTTTGTTCATCCAAAACGTGTACTTCTCCATGACGATTCATTACCACGTAATCATTATCTCTTGTTTTCACCGTGTTCAAATTAATGAACTTAATAGTACCGTCATGCCGCGCTTCCAGCGTGGAATGTTCATCAAACTTAGCCGTTCCTCCGATATGAAATGTTCTCATCGTCAGCTGCGTGCCCGGCTCACCTATTGATTGCGCCGCCATAATGCCAACTGCTTCGCCGATGTTGACCAGATGTCCGTGCGCGAGATCACGTCCGTAACACATGGCGCAGACGCCATGTTTAGCGCGGCACGATAGAACGGAACGAATATTAACTCTTTCGATACCGGCGCGATCAATTTTTTCCGCCAGTGCTTCATCGATAGATTCATTAGCTTTAACAATAACTTCACTGGTGAACGGGTCTTTAATTTCCTGCAGCGCGACTCTCCCCAGAACTCTTTCTCCGGCGGTCTCGATTATTTCACCGCCTTCCATCAGCGCGAAAACAAAAATTCCGTCAACTGTTTCACAATCCTGTTCGGTGATGATAGAATCCTGCGCGACATCCACCAAACGCCTCGTAAGATATCCCGAGTTTGCCGTTTTCAGCGCTGTATCGGCCAAACCTTTACGCGCTCCATGCGTGGATATAAAGTACTGCAGCACGCTCAAGCCTTCGCGGAAATTTGCTGTAATCGGTGTTTCGATAATTTCACCGGAAGGTTTGGCCATCAGTCCGCGCATACCGGCCAACTGCCTTAACTGCTGTCCTGAACCACGGGCGCCGGAATCTGCCATCATGTAAATCGGGTTGAAGCTTTCAATCTTGCGCTTTTTGCCGTCAGCCCACACCACTTCTTCCGTACTAATACCGCTGAGCATTTCCGAAGCGATTTTTTCCGTCGACTGCGCCCAAATATCAATAACCTTATTATAGCGTTCGCCGTCGGTAATCAAACCGTCCATGTACTGTTTCTGAATTTTCAGAACATCTTTATCCGCCTGGGTAACAATATTCTTTTTGTTTTCCGGAATAATCATATTGCCTACGGCAAAAGACAGACCGGAAATAGTGGCGTATTTGAATCCTAAATCTTTAAGTCTGTCGGCCAACAAAACAGTCGTTTTATCGCCGCATAAGCGGTAGCAATGGTCTATCAAGTTAGCCATTTCTTTTTTGTTCATCAATTTATTGATCGCGTCAAAAGAAATTTCCTGCGGAACTATTTCATAAAGAATTATTCTGCCCACCGTTGTTTCTTTTAACTGGCCGTCAACGCGAACTTTGATTCGCGCATGAAGAGCTATGGTTTCCGCGTCAAAAGCGCAGCGCACTTCTTCCGGTGATGAAAAAATCATTCCCTCGCCTTTCACGCCGGTTTTAGCGCGCGTAAGGAAATAAATTCCCAAAACTATGTCCTGGCTGGGTACGATAACCGGTTTACCGCTGGCTGGTGAAAGAATATTATTTGTTGACATCATTAAAACCCGGGCTTCAGTTTGCGCTTCAATAGAAAGCGGAACATGCACCGCCATCTGGTCACCGTCGAAGTCCGCGTTAAACGCCGTACAAACCAAAGGATGCAGCCTTATCGCTTTTCCTTCGATCAAAACAGGCTCGAAGGCCTGCATGCCCAGGCGGTGCAGCGTCGGGGCGCGGTTTAAAATGACCGGATATTCACGCACAACTTCATCAAGCGCGTCCCATACTTCTGATTTCTCCTGCTCCACCATTTTTTTCGCGCTCTTGACTGTGGTTACGTAACCTTTTTCCAGCAAGCGGTTGTAAACAAACGGTTTAAAAAGTTCGAGCGCCATTTTTTTTGGCAAACCGCACTGATGCAGCCTTAAATCCGGCCCGACGGTAATAACCGAACGGCCGGAATAATCAACTCTCTTGCCAAGAAGGTTCTGACGGAAACGTCCCTGTTTTCCCTTGAGCATATCCGATAACGAACGCAGAGGTCTTTTGTTTGTTCCGGTAATTGCCCGTCCGCGGCGGCCGTTATCAAAAAGAACGTCTACCGCTTCCTGCAGCATGCGTTTTTCGTTGCGGATAATAATTTCCGGCGCGTTGAGCTCCTGCAAACGTTTCAAACGGTTATTTCTGTTAATCACACGCCGATACAAATCATTCAGGTCGGATGTGGCAAAGCGTCCTCCATCAAGCGGAACCAATGGTCTTAAATCCGGTGGAATGACAGGCAGAATCGTTAAAATCATCCATTCCGGTTTATTGCCGGACTTGCGCAGCGCTTCCACTACTTTCAATCTTTTTACTAATTTCTTTTTCTTCGTATCCGATACAGTGGTTGCCAATTCCGAGCGTAGCTCGTCATACAGCTCTTCCAGATTTAATTCTTGCAGAAGCTGTCTTATCGCCTCGGCACCAATTCCCGCAACAAAGCCGGAATCACCGTAGCTTTCACGGGCTTCTATGTATTCCTCATCGGAAAGAAGTTCTTTTTGTTTCAGCGGCGTGTCTTTGGGGTCAAGAACAATCCATGATTCGAAATAGAGAACCTTCTCCAGTTCCTTGAGGGTCAGATCCATAACATTTCCGATGCGGCTGGGAAGGCTCTTTAAAAACCAGATATGCGCCACGGGTGTCGCCAGTGTAATGTGCCCCATTCTTTCGCGGCGCACCTTTGATTGAATGACTTCAACACCGCATTTTTCGCAAACCACTCCGCGATGCTTCATGCGTTTGTAACGACCGCAAAGGCACTCATAATCTTTAACCGGTCCGAATATCTTGGCGCAGAAAAGTCCGTCCCTTTCCGGTTTGAACGTCCGGTAATTTATTGTTTCCGGTTTCTTGACCTCGCCATGCGACCAGGAAAGAATTTTTTCCGGTGACGCGATGGATATTTTCATCGCGCTGAATCTTATGGGATTTTTCGGTTTTTCAAAATAACTAAAAACGTCTTCCACGGATTTGCCCCCGTATTTTTAAACTAATTAAATTATAGATTATAAAGGTTACGCCTGTTCTACGACGTCATCCTTTTCTTCAACTAATTCAACATCCAAACTGAGGCTCTGCAGTTCTTTAACCAGAACGTTAAACGATTCAGGCAATCCCGGTTCGAATGTGTGTTCACCTTTTACTATAGATTCGTAAATTCTTGTTCTGCCGGCAACATCGTCAGACTTGACTGTCAAAAACTCCTGCAGTGTGTAAGCGGCGCCGTATGCTTCCATCGCCCAGACTTCCATCTCACCGAGGCGCTGACCGCCGAACTGCGCTTTACCGCCAAGCGGCTGCTGGGTAACCAGAGAATATGGACCAATAGAACGTGCGTGTATTTTATTATCCACCAGGTGATGAAGCTTCATCATGTAGATACTGCCGACTGTCACTTCCTGTTCAAAAGGCTCACCCGTTCTGCCGTCAAAAAGAATGGATTGGCCTTTTTCAGGCAGGTTTGCCTTTTCCAGCATCTCCCTGATCTGGCCTTCGGGGCAGCCGTCAAACACGGGAGTGGCCACAAGCAACCCTTTCTTTAACTTTCCGACAAAACTCTTTATCTCGTCAGCGGAAGCTTCTTCAATAAATTTGTCAAAATCAGGTGATGAGTATGTTTTTTTCAATTCGCTTTTAACATCGTTCAGATTAAAGTTCTTTTCTAAAAGTTCGTTTATGTTTTCTCCAATTGTTTTAGCCGCCCAGCCTAAATGCGTTTCTAAAATCTGCCCGACATTCATACGCGAAGGAACACCCAGAGGATTCAAAACAATATCCACCGTTGTGCCATCGGCAAAGTAAGGCATATCCTCTTCGGGCAGAATTCTCGACAAAACGCCTTTGTTGCCGTGACGGCCCGCCATTTTATCACCAACAGAAAGCTTCCTTTTTATAGCGATATAAATTTTCACCATCTTGATTACACCTGGCGGAAGCTCATCGCTCGCCTGCACTTTTTCCAATTTCTGCTCAAAATGGGCGCGGATAAAATCAATTTTTCTTTCCATTGAAGAAAGAAGGTTGGCTAATTTATCTTCGGCTTTGTCACTGTCGGCAAGGGTAATGTCTTTCAAGCAGTAATGCGGCAGCTCCGAAAACATTTCTTTGGTAATCTTTTCACCCTTTTTCACCAGTGTTTTCTTTTTAGTATCGGTGATCTTACCGGCCAGGGTTTTGCCGATAACTATTTTAGCGATGTCTTTTTTCATCGTCTCGGTAAGAATACGAATTTCATCATCGCGATCTTTAGTTAACTGAGCGATGGCATCTTCTTCTATTTCCTGAGAACGAAGGTCTTTGTCCGTGCCTTTGCGCGTGAAGATTTTCGCGTCGATTATTGTGCCTTCCACTCCGGGAGGCACACGCAGGGACGTATCGCGAACATCACTTGCTTTTTCCCCGAATATCGCCCGCAGCAATTTTTCTTCTGCGGAAAGCTGTGTTTCACCCTTGGGTGTAATTTTACCAACCAGAATATCGCCGGGTTTCACCGATACGCCTGTACGGATTATACCGCTTTCATCAAGATTGCGCAGCGCTTCTTCTCCGACATTCGGAATGTCACGGGTTATTTCCTCTCTGCCCAGCTTGGTATCGCGCGCCATCGTTTCAAATTCTTCGATGTGAATCGATGTGTAAACATCCTCTTTAACCACGCGCTCGCTGACCAGAATTGAGTCTTCGTAATTGTAACCGCCCCAGGACATGAACGCCACCATGACGTTTCTGCCCAGTGCCAGTTCGCCTTCATCGGTTGCCGGGCCATCAGCCAGAATATCTCTTTTTTCAACATGCTGACCAACGCTCACCACCGGTTTTTGATTGAAGCACGTATCCTGATTGGAGCGCAGGTATTTAGCCAAAAGATAAATATCCACACCGCTGTCGATACCGTCTTCTTCGGGGTGATCCGCAAGAACAACAATACGCGAAGCGTCAATGCTTTTTACCACACCCGCTCTTTTGGCGACCAACACAGCGCCGGAATCACGGGCGACAATCGCTTCCATGCCCGTGCCGACAATCGGCGTTTCCGGGCACATCAGAGGCACGGCCTGACGCTGCATGTTGGAACCCATGAGCGCGCGGTTGGCGTCGTCGTGTTCCAGAAACGGAATTAATGCCGCCGCCACGCTGACGAGCTGGTTAGGTGAAACATCCATCATTTTAATATCTTCCGGCACGACGGACACAAAATCACCGCCTTTTCTGACGGAAATCAACTCTTCCGAAAATTTACCGTGTTTATCCAAGGGACGGTCAGCCGGCGCGATAATCTGGTTTTCTTCTTCAATTGCCGTTACGTAGCGAATTTTTTCTGAAACCTTTCCGTTATCCACCACTTTATAGGGGGTTTCAATAAACCCGAATTCATTAACCCGGGCATAAGTACTCAAAGAAACGATCAAGCCGATATTCGGGCCTTCCGGTGTTTCTATCGGACAAATACGGCCGTAATGAGTTGGATGAACGTCGCGCACTTCAAATCCTGCTCTTTCCCTGGTTAAACCTCCGGGACCAAGAGCAGATAGACGTCTTTTGTGCGTAATTTCCGAAAGAGGATTCGTCTGATCCATGAACTGCGAAAGCTGACTGGATCCGAAAAATTCATTGACCACGGCAGAAACAGGCTTGGCGTTAATCAGATCATGCGGCATCATGGTTTCGATATCCTGCAGACTCATTTTTTCCTTGATTGCCCGTTCCATGCGCACCAGACCGATACGGTACTGGTTTTCGATAAGCTCGCCCACGGAGCGCACACGGCGGTTACCCAGGTGATCGATATCATCAACACTGCATTCGGCAACGCCGTTTTTCAGATCAATAAGATATTTGACCGCGGCCAGAATATCTTCATTGCGTAAAACTGTCGTGGAAGTAGGAACATTCAGATGCAATTTGTAATTCATCTTGGCGCGGCCGACATCGGACAAATCATAAGTTTCCGGTTCAAAAAACAGACTATGGAAAAACTTGGCCGCGGTTTCCGGCGTCGGAGGATTGCTGGGACGTAGACGCCTATATATTTCCAGTATCGCGTCTTCCGCCGTGTCGATTTTGTCCATCAGCAACGTATCACGGATGGCGGCGTTATCCAGATCCTCATCAAGATAAATGAAGCTCAGCTCATTAATGCCTTTCTCTTTTGCTATTTCCAGACCATTAGCCGGCAATTCCTCATTGCAGCGGAAAATGACTTCCCCCGTGTTCTTGTCTTTGACGTCAGTAGAAAGAATTTTCCCGGCGAGATCAGCTTCTTTAATAGCAACGCGTTTAACTCCCGCGTCCAACACTCTTTTCAAAATAGGCTTGGTAAGCTTTCGCCCTTTTTTAACAATCACTTCCCCGCTTTTGGGGTCTTTTATATCTTCGGGCGCTTTCTGGCCGGTCAGTGATTCGTCGGCAGTAAAATAAAGTTTATCGCCTTCGATAACCAGCTTTTCAATGTTATAAAAGTAATTAAGGATGAACTCCGTAGAGTTATTCATCGCTTTGAGCAAGATTGTCACCGGCATTTTGCGGCGCCGGTCAATGCGGACATAAAGGATGTCTTTGGAATCGAATTCCAAATCCAGCCAGGAACCACGGATAGGAATAACACGCGCCGAATAAATCAGTTTGCCGCTGGCTACGGTTTTTCCTTTATCATGGTCAAAGAAAATTCCGGGAGAACGGTGCAGCTGACTGACAATTACGCGCTCTGTGCCGTTAACGATAAAAGTTCCGTTTTCCGTCATCAACGGAATTTCACCAAAATAGATTTCCTGTTCCTTAATGTCGCGTATCGGCTTTGTCTCCAGAGATTCTTTGGAATTATTATTTTTAACCTCCGCGAGACGATCCGTATCAAACACAACAAGCCGCACCACTATTTTCAGTGGAGCGGCATAGGTCATGCCTTTTTGGATACATTCTTTGATATCGTAACGGACATCGCCGATTTTATAGCTGACAAATTCCAACGAACATTTTCCGCTGAAATCGGAAATAGGGAAAACGCTTTTGAAAGCGCTTTGCAGACCGAAATTACCCCGCTGGCCCGCAGCCACGTCTTTCTGGAGAAATTTTTCATAAGAAACTGTCTGGATCTCAATTAAATTGGGACTATCCAGTACTTTCTTTACCCGGCCGAAATTTTTTCTAAACTTGCCCATAGCATCCTTAAAATTTAAATATTTTTAAGATTAATTTATTTAACTTCTACTGTTCCGCCAACTTCTTCGATTTTCTTTTTGATATCTGCGGCTTCATCTTTGGAAACAGCTTCTTTAATCGGTTTGGGCAGGCCTTCTACCAAATCTTTTGCTTCCTTAAGCCCCAAACCGGTAATTGCTCTGACTACTTTGATTACCTGAATTTTTTCCGCGCCGAATCCGGTCAGAATAGCGTTGAATTCTGTTTTCTCTTCCGCTGCCGCCGCCGGAGCCGCGCCGCCTGCCGCCGCCATAGCCATCATCGGAGCCGCCGCGGACACGCCGAATTTTTCTTCCAGTTCTTTCACCAGAGCGGAAAGCT
Source organism: uncultured delta proteobacterium (assembly GCA_963813455.1). GTDB lineage: Bacteria > Desulfobacterota > Syntrophia > Syntrophales > Smithellaceae > UBA4810. The sequence continues at coordinate 131,313 of CAWEZF010000003.1, read as the reverse complement.
CCAGCACGGTCATCTCTTCAATAAATTTTATTACATCTTCTTTAGTAATTTTATCTGACATTGTTCTATCCTTTCTTCTGTATGTTTTTTTAGTTTAAAGTTTTTTTCTTTTCAGCATATGCATTGAGCAATTGCACAAAGTCTCTTTGAACTGCGTTTAGAACCGTCACGAATGATGTCGGCACTGCCGCCATGACGGATACCAGTTTGCCCAAAAGAACTTCCCTGCTGGGTAATTCCGCCAGCGCAATCAATTCTTCTTTGGTGAGAATCTTTCCGTCCAGCGCGCCGATTTTAATTTCCAGCTCCGGATTTTTCTTGGCAAACTCAACCAGCGCTTTTGTCGGTTCAACCGGATCAGCGTAGCCAAGAACCATGGCTATGGTCCAGTGGAAATGTTCGGACAAAACGCTGAACGAGGTATCTTTTGAGGCAATTCCCAAAAGAGTATTTTTTACAACCTTCACTTCAGCGCTGGACTTGCGCATAGTATTTCTCAGCGCTTCCATTTTCACGACGTTCATGCGGTTGAAACTGGTTAAAACACCGAGTTTTGCTTTGCCAAGTTTCTCATGCAGTTCGGATACTACTTGCTCTTTCGTTCTCCGATCCAATGTATCAGCCTCCTTTCACTTCAGTTTTGACTAATCTCAGGCCGGAGAATGCAGCCACATACAGAATAACAGAATAAACGGCATCTTTATTTTTTTCCGATTCCCGTTTCAAAATAATGTTTACCCTAGAGAACAAAGTAACTTTTATTTCACGAGTCTCGGCAGGCCGTATAATGTTTAAACGTCTGTACCTGCTGTCTTCGACCTTGTTGCTAAAACTTAAAACCCTCTCTTTTAAGCGGCCTTAAAATCGAGAGGATCAATTCTTACACCCGCGCCCATGGTGCTGGATACGGAAATACTTTTAATATAGATGCCCTTGCTGGATGCAGGCTTAAGCTTTATTATCGTTTCCAATAACGCGTTTATATTTTCGCTTAACTTTTCCGCGCCGAAAGAAAGTTTTCCCACCGGCGACTGCACGATTCCCGCTTTCTCCACGCGAAACTCGACCTTACCCGCTTTGAGCTCTTTTACGGCGTTGCCGACTTCAAACGTTACCGTTCCGACTTTGGGATTAGGCATCAAACCGCGCGGGCCTAAAATCTTACCGATTTTACCCACCGCGCCCATCATATCGGGCGTGGCGATAACGCGGTCGAATTCAAACCAGCCACCTTTGATTTTTTCGATGATTTCGTCAGTACCGATCATATCCGCGCCGGCATCCAACGCTTCTTTTTCCTTGTCGCCTTTGGCAAAAACCAGAACGCGCACCGATTTTCCTAAGCCGTTGGGCAACACCACGCTGCCTCGTACCATCTGGTCAGCATGCGCCGGATTGACACCCAGGCGAACAGCCACATCCACCGTCTCGTCGAATTTCGTGTGCGGCATTGCCACAATCATTTCGGCCGCTTCCTTGAGCGTGTAGCGTTTTGCCGGTTCCACATTCTTTTTTGCTGTTAAGATTCTTTTTCCTTTTCCTGCCATAATCAAACCTCTTTATAAATTAACCCGCAATTTCTATTCCCATAGACCTTGCCGTACCGGCAATAATCTTGATAGCCCCTTCCATATCCACCGCGTTCAAATCATTGAATTTCAATTGCGCGATTTCCTGCACCTGCTTGGCCGTAACCGTGCCCACTTTTTCCCTTTTGGGGTCTTTGGCTCCTTTGGCAACTTTGGCCGCTTGCTTGAGCAGCACCGATGCCGGCGGAGTTTTAGTGACAAAAGTGAATGACCGGTCGGCGTAAACAGTGATAATCACTGGAACAATCATTCCTTCCTGCTTTTGCGTCATGGCGTTATACGCTTTGCAGAATTCCATGATGTTGACTCCGTGCTGACCTAACGCCGGCCCTACCGGCGGCGAGGGAGTCGCCTTGCCTGCCGTGATTTGCAATTTTATGTTCGCGATAACTTTCTTTGCCATAAGATTCACCTGATATAAAAAATTTTAGACCTTTTAAAAAGTATCTCAGCCGCCTTGTGTTACCTGGATAAAATCCAGTTCCACGGGTGTTGGCCTGCCGAAGATACTTACAATAACTCTTAACTTGCTCTTTTCCGGTTTTACTTCATCAATAACGCCGTCAAAATTGGTGAACGGCCCGTCAATGATTTTTACATGATCGCCGACATCGAATTTGAACTTGGGCTTGGGCTTGAGCGTTCCCTCGTCAATTCTGATTTTCAGGTTTTCCACATCCTTGTCGGAAATGGGCGATGGCTTATCTTTGCTGCCGATGAAACCGGTTACCTTGGGCGTGTTTTTGACAATGTGCCAGGTCTCGTCCGTCATCTCCATGCGTACCAGAATGTAGCCGGGAAAAAACTTGCGTTTGGAAGTTTTCTTTTCCCCGGAAATCAGTTCCACAACATCTTCTTCCGGAATCAGAATATCGGCAAAATCATCCTGCGCGCCGGCCAGTTCTATTCTTTCCTGCAGGCTCGTCTTTACTTTGCTTTCATATCCGGAATATGTATGGACCACGTACCACTTTAAAGCCATTTTATTATCCTAAAACCACGCGAACCAGTCTTGCTAAGATATAATCAATTATGCCTAAATATGCCGCCACGATAAAAACAATGATAAGCACCACGGCTGTGGAAGCCAGTGTCTGCTTTCTTGTCGGCCAGACTACTCTTTTTAGTTCCGCTCTGGCATCAGCGAAAAACCGAAACATTTTTTGAAAAAATTCTTTTATTTTTCCCATAAGCTTCAAAATCCTTTTCAAAAGAAAATATGGCAGGCCAGGAGGGACTTGAACCCCCAGCATCCGGATTTGGAGTCCGGCGCTCTATCCATTAGAGCTACTGGCCTGTGCCCATATCACTTATTTAGTCTCTCTGTGCATTTTGTGCCCACGGCAAAACTTGCAGTACTTATTCAACTCCAGGCGGTTTTGCATGGTGCGTTTGTTTTTAGTTGTGACGTAATTTCTCTGCTTACATTCCGTGCAGGCTAAAATAATATTGTTGCGCATAATTCCCCTTTACTGGAGCCCACGACCAGGATTGAACTGGTGACCTCATCCTTACCAAGGATGTGCTCTACCAACTGAGCTACGTGGGCATAATCTTAAAGATCCTCGCCCTTTTTTAATATTTGGAGCGGGAAACGGGATTCGAACCCGCGACCCTCAGCTTGGAAGGCTGACGCTCTAGCCACTGAGCTACTCCCGCTTATTCCAACTTTAAATCCATGGTGGAGGGGGAAGGATTCGAACCTTCGTAGGCTCCGCCGGCAGATTTACAGTCTGCTCCCTTTGGCCGCTCGGGAACCCCTCCTTATTTTCATTTACGTTTTGCCAAACTGGAGCTGGCGATGGGACTTGAACCCGCAACCTGCTGATTACAAATCAGCTGCTCTACCGATTGAGCTACGCCAGCAGATTTTCCACCTATTTCTTTATTAATATCAAACTCTTACGCTATCAGGCAAAAAAACACAAAAATCCACCCTTGAGCGAATTGCCAAACCTAGTTTTTATGACTTGTTTTGTCAAGTAAATTTTTAAAAAATCTTATAGATAGGCGTGAAATTTAAGCTGATGCATGAATGCGTTAAAGACTTTTTCATTTTTCGCTTCAAGTAAAACACATTTTTACAAAGCCGAACGCTCCGGCTCAGCCTCTTGAGGAGATTTAACCACAATCCTCTCTTGCGATAGATGCTCGGATTTTTAACCGTTCGTGTCTCCCTGAATAACGCTCCTCAAGTCGGTCGCAGCCGGTTGTTATAATGCTAGATTTAACCTATCCATGCTGGAACGAAGCAATCTATCCTTCCTGGAATCGAACCCCTTCTTGTGTCATAAACGATTTCAGCGCATTGATGTGAACGCAGTGCCCAACATGCAGAAACGCGCTATCACTTACTTTCTTTTTGACCCCATTCCGCAAAACTTCTTGATTTACATCGAAGTTGAGATCGAGATGTGCAGTTGCTGACTGCATGCCCCAAATCGTGCCATTCCTATCAAAGGCAGGACCACCACTTTGTCCCCTGATTCCTGGCGTGCTGAGTTCGAAACCTACAACAGTCGCGTTGTCGCCAATCAGATGGCGAGTAACCATCCCCTCGATAGGAAAGCGTGGTGTATTATGGTTGCCAGTCGTTGTCCACTGGATGGTATCGGTCGCGCTATCATATGAGAAATTGGTGAATTCGGGAAATGGGAACCCAAGTCGGCAGAGAAACATCCCTTGTTTGAGATCGGCGCCATTAGCCGCAAAAACTGGAAACGAATCACACAGAAGCTTGGAGAAGTTGGTGAAATGGATGAGGGCAATGTCTAGATTATCATGTAGTTTGAGTTCAAAACTAAGATTACCCTCGACGCAATTTATGAATCTGTTGTAAAGCTCGAAAGTATTTTGCTTTGACAATCCGTACTTGTGTTCAAGTTCGCGTTTAATTTGTTTTCCCTTCTTCTGACCGCGGAGGTTTGCCATCTCACGATTGAATGCCTGCTGCTTATCGGCTAACTTCTGCCCTGCAATTAGCTGATTAGCTACATGCTTGCATGTAAGCGCCCATCCTTCTGCGTTGATGAAGAATAACGTAGCGGCTCCCGGCTGGATTACGGTGGAACCATAGTTGCGTCCAATCGAATGAACAGGTCTGGTAAAGAGTTGTGCCTTTTCAATTGCATCTACGAACATTATTAAACTCCTTTACACGCATCTACGGTGATATTTTCCACCAATTGAACCATGACTCTCATATTGCTGGCCGTTTAACATTGTTTATTATAGATTGATGCTAGTACCGTAAACACCGACAGTGCTGTCTGCCCAACACCCTTCTATTAAATCTGTAATTTTAGATTTAATAGCTTAATATTAAACAATAATCAACCTGTTTTGTCTCTGTTTATTTGAATAATATATGTATCAGCATAATATACCTGATGAATGCTTAAAGATTATACGCCCAGTTTATTATCGCCGTCATCGGATCTTTTTTAAAAAATATTTTGACAATATTAATTTTTTACATTAGGATATTTTCACTTTTTAAATGAAGGCTAGATAAAAACGATGTCGGACATAGCGAGAAATCAGAATTTAGCATCAAACATTCTGCCCCTGCTTTTGGGTATCGCTCTGTTGCGCCTGTTACTTAGGGCCTGCCGCTCATCGTTTTTAGGTCATCAATAGGACTATAAGCATAAATGATAACCTAAAAGGCCGTGGGCGGAAAAACCCACGGCCTTTTTTTTGTGAGGCTCAAATCACGCAAACGAAGTGCCGCAAAATTTGCAAGCCGAACAACCCCGCGTATGCGGGGTAGCTAAAATATTTTTTGAAATATCTAATAAGTTTTTACGAGGGGGAAAATATTATGAAGAAGGACAAAAATCGCGTTTATATTTTTGACACGACATTGAGAGACGGCGAACAGTCGCCCGGCTACAGTATGAACACGGAAGAAAAGCTGATGATGGCGCGTCAGCTCGAAAAACTTGGCGTCGATATCATCGAAGCGGGATTTCCCATTGCTTCCGAGGGAGACTTCGACGCCGTAAAGCAGATTGCCAAGGAAATAAAAAAATCCCAGGTGGCGGGGCTCGCCCGTGCCAACAAACTCGATATCGACCGCGCCTGGCAGGCCATCAAGGGAGCGGCGCATCCGCGCATTCATACTTTTATTTCGTCATCCGACATTCATCTGAAATATCAGCTCAAAAAAAGCCGCGCGCAAGTGCTTCAGGAAGCAGTGGAAGCGGTAAAACTTGCCCGTTCATACACGGAAAATGTCGAATTTTCGCCGATGGACGCTACGCGCTCGGATAAAGATTATCTTGTGGAAATGGTTTCCGCGGTTATTGACGCCGGCGCCTGCACGGTAAATATTCCCGATACAGTGGGCTATACTATTCCGGAAGAATTCGGTGAAATGATCGCTTATCTTTTTGCCAATGTAAAAAATATGGGCGATACGGTTATTGCCGTGCACTGTCATAATGATCTGGGTCTGGCGGTGGCCAATTCTCTTGCCGCTATACGCAACGGCGCCAGACAGGTGGAATGCACCATCAACGGCATTGGCGAGCGCGCGGGCAACACGGCAATGGAAGAAATCGTCATGGCGCTGGCCACGCGCAAAGATATGTACGGCCTTTACACTAAAATCAATACCGATCAAATTTATAAAACGTCGCGTCTGCTCACGCAGATTACCGGCATACCGGTGCAGCCCAATAAAGCGATTGTGGGCGCCAACGCCTTCGCGCATGAATCCGGCATTCATCAGGACGGGCTGATTAAAGAGAAAATTACTTATGAAATTATGACGCCACAGTCCGTGGGTATTTCCGGCACGCACATCGTGCTGGGCAAACATTCCGGTCGCGCCGCTATTTCGCAGCATTTAAAAAAGATGGGGTATAACCTCAATGATGAGCAGATAACCAAAATAGCGGCAAGAGTGAAAGAGCTGGCTGATGTCAAAAAAGATATCTTCGATGAAGACCTGGAGGCGATTGTCTCCGAGGAAATTTACCGCGGCGAAGATAAATATAATCTGGTTTATCTCAACGTGGTAAGCGGCAATGTCGCTGTTCCGACGGCAACAATGGAGATGAAAATCGGCGATACGGTAGTGCGTGAAGCTGGTTTCGGCAACGGCCCGGTGGACGCCACTTTCGCGGCCATTCGCAGAATCACCAAAACCAACTATCAGCTCTTGCGTTACGCCGTAAACGCGATTACAGGCGGCTCGGACGCACAGGGCGAAGTGACTGTGCAGTTAAAATATAACGGCCATTCGGTGGTGGGACGCGGGGCGGATCCGGATGTCATTGTCGCTTCCGCCAAAGCCTATATCAACGCGCTCAATCGTCTGGAATTTTTTAAAGACAATGTCAAAAAGGTTAAGCTTGTTGAATAAAACCAAAAAATAAGATAAGGACAGCTTCATTTTTTAAACACGGGAGAATATTTGTGGGAAATACTATTACAGAAAAAATTTTGAAGGCGCATACGAAACTTAAGGAGATTAACCCCGGGCAACTGATTAACGCCCGTGTGGATATCGCCCTGGGTAATGATATCACCGCTCCTATCGCCATCAGGGAATTCCGCGCGGCGGGCGGGAAAAAAGTTTTCAATAAAAACAAAGTGGCGCTGGTGCTGGATCATTTCACGCCGAATAAAGACATCAATTCAGCCGAGCAGTGTAAAGCAGTGCGTGAATTCGCCATGGAACATAAAATTGTTCATTTTTATGAAGGCGGACAGGTGGGCGTGGAACACGCGCTTCTTCCCGAAAAAGGAATCGTTCTTCCCGGCGATCTGGTCATCGGCGCGGACAGCCACACCTGCACCTACGGCGCGCTGGGCGCTTTCGCCACTGGCGTGGGCAGTACGGATCTGGCCGCCGCCATGCTTACAGGCGAGTTGTGGTTCAAGGTGCCGCAATCCATTAAATTTATTATTTACGGGAAAATGAAAAAGTGGGTTTCGGGGAAAGACCTGATCCTGAATATTATCGGGCGCATCGGCGTGGACGGAGCACTCTATCAGGCCATGGAATTTACCGGAGAAACAATAAACAAACTTCCGATGGCCGACAGATTTTCCATGGCGAATATGGCGATAGAGGCCGGCGCGAAAAACGGTATTTTCGTGCCCGACGCAATCACAAAAGAATACATCAAAGGCCGCGCGAAACGTCCTTATAAGTTTTACGCCTCAGATGCCGACGCGATCTATTCTCAGGTAATTGAAATCGACGCGGGCAAGCTCGAGCCGCAGGTTGCTTTCCCGCATCTGCCCTCCAACGTTAAAGGCGTGAGCAAGGCAAAAAAAATAAAAATCGATCAGTCGCTTATCGGCTCCTGCACCAATGGCCGTATCGAGGATTTACGTATAGCAGCGAAAATTCTGAAAAAGCGTAAAGCCGCCCCGCACGTGCGTCTGATTATCGCGCCGGCAACACCGCTTATCTACAGACAGGCAATGCAGGAAGGTTTGCTCGAAACATTCATGAAAGCTGACGCGGTAATTTCTCCGCCTTCGTGCGGCGCGTGTCTCGGTGGACATCTGGGCATTCTTGCCGCGGGAGAAAGAGCGGTAGCAACCACCAACCGTAATTTTGTGGGACGCATGGGGCATCCCAAAAGCGAAGTTTATCTGGCGAGCCCCGCGGTTGCTGCGGCTTCCGCCGTTTTGGGCAGAATTGCGTCACCTGAAGAATTATAAAAAGGTACAAGCCCCACGAAGCTTCGCTCGTGGGATAATTCGTCCTACAAATTTCAGTACGCTACGCTTCTGAAATTTGGGACTCATTAAAGGATTATAAAAATGATATTTAATGGAAAAGTTTGGAAATTTGGCGACAACATCGACACGGACGCGATAATTCCCGCCCGTTATCTTAATACTTCCGATCCGAAGGAACTGGCCTTGCACTGCATGGAAGACGCGGATCCGGATTTTGTAAAAAAAATGAAGCCTGGCGATATCATCATCGGCGGAGAAAATTTCGGCTGTGGCTCCTCACGCGAACACGCGCCCATCGCCATCAAGGCGGCGGGTATTTCCTGTGTGGTGGCCAAAAGTTTTGCCCGTATTTTTTACCGCAATTCCTTTAATATGGGATTACCGATTTTTGAATCCCGCGAGCTTGTCGATAATATCTCCGTTGGGCAAGAAATAAGCATCGACGGCGTCAAAGGGATTATTTCTGTCGGCGGCGCGAATAAAACTTTTTCTATCAGTCCCATTCCGCCTTTTATGGAACAGTTAATCGCTGACGGCGGCCTGCTCAAACACATCGCGAAAAAGTGAAATAATTATGACCAAAAAAGATTTTTCTATAGCCGTTTTTCCCGGTGACGGTATCGGGAAAGAAATTACCAAACAGGCGTTAAAAGTACTGACTTTTCTCAAAGATAAAATAAGCATTGATCTGCGCCTGAATGAAGGAAATATCGGTGGCGCCGCTTACGATATCCACGGCACTCCTCTGCCGCCGGAAAGTTTAGATATGGCCTTAAAAAGCGACGCGGTGCTTCTGGGCGCGGTGGGCGGTCCCAAGTGGGAAAGCCTTGATTACGCGCTGCGCCCAGAAAGAGCGCTTTTGGGCCTGCGCAAAAAGCTCGGTCTTTTTGCGAACTTGCGTCCCGTCGCCGCTTTTGAAGAATTGCTGCACACATCCACGCTGAAAGAAGAAGTTCTGCGCGGCGTCAATATTATGATTGTCCGCGAGCTTACCGGCGATGTTTACTTCGGCCAGCCGCGCGGCGTAAGCAAGAAAACTAATGGACAAAGCACCGGCGTCAACACCATGATTTATACTGATGATGAAATCCGCCGCATCGCCCATCGCGCTTTTGAAATAGCCAGAAGCCGTAAAAAAAATCTTGTTTCCGTGGATAAAGCCAATGTTCTGGAATCCACCGAACTATGGCGCGATGTCGTGACGGAAGTTGGGAAAAATTATCCGGATGTAAACTTAAGCCATATGTATGTGGATAATTGCGCCATGCAGCTTATCCGCAATCCGGCGCAGTTTGACGTTATTCTCACCACAAATTTATTCGGCGATATTCTAAGTGATGAAGCGGCGATGCTTACCGGCTCTATCGGCATGCTGCCTTCGGCAAGCCTTGGCGCTGATCACGCCATGTATGAACCGATACACGGCTCCGCGCCTGATATTGCCGGAAAAAATATCGCCAACCCCATCGGCACTATTTTGTCCGTGGCGATGATGCTGCGTTATTCAATGAATCTGCCGGACGAAGCAGGCCTTGTCGAAAAAGCTGTGCAGCAAACGCTAAAAGACGGATTGCGCACTAAAGATATTTATCAGTCCGGTGATAAACTTGTCGGAACGGAAGAAATAGGCGAGAGCATCGTAAAAAATCTGCGGAAATTTTTTAATTAACAATGTATGATGATAAGCAGAATTGTAAACAGGCGGCTGATTTTTTTAAAGGATGGAAACTATGGAAAGCGCCACTTTTCTGAAAAACATAGTGATATCTCCTCCCATGGCGAAAATCTACCATAGACTGGGCTTTAGAAAAGCAACATCCCAAATATCATCAAAAACACAAAAAGAAACTGATCACATCATTACCCAAGCCGCGTCGCTTATATCACTGCACGGCTCTTTTTTGCGTCTTTTCATCACCGACAACAGCAGCGGAATAATATTACTTGCCGGCGACGTAACTTTCCAAAGTAAAAAGCTATCTGTTTTTCTACGTAACTGCAAAGAAGCGGTGCTTATGGGCGCCACCGCGGGCGACGAAATTATGGAAGCAATCAAGGAAAAAAGCGCGCAGGGCGATCTGCAGGCGGCTGTGATTTACGACGCCACCGCCAGCGAGATGGCGGACGCCGCGCTCGACTGGATTATGGATTATATAAATCAGTTAATCCGCCGCGAAAGAAAAACTCTTCTGCCCCGGCGCTTTTCCGCGGGCTACGCTGATTTTGATTTGTCCAATCAAAAAATCATTCATCAACTTCTCGCGTTGGAAAAAATCGGCGTGCGTATAACAAATGAGTGCATATTGCTGCCGGAAAAATCAGTCACCGCGCTAAGCGGTATTTGCAGTTGATATAAACATTTATTTTCACTGAATCAAAAATAATTCCACTTCTTGACACAAAGATGATATAGGAATGTGCAAACACGCAATTTGTTAGGGATAACTGCCCGTGATCAAAGAAAAAACATCAAGCATCCTCAAGAAAAAAATCGTCATTTTAGACGGAGCAACCGGTACGGAATTGCAGAAAAAAGGAATGCCTGCCGGTGTTTGCCCGGAGACGTGGTGTCTGGAAAATCCGAAAATTCTGGAAAGCATACATTCATCTTACGCCCAGGCGGGCGCGCAAATTGTCTATACCTGCACTTTCGGCGCCAATCGCTTTAAACTCAAACAATATAAGGCGCAGGATGACGTCGAGACAATCAATAAAAAACTGGCGCGTCTGGCCCGTAAAGCCTGCGGAAAAAATGTCCTGATTGCCGGAGATATCGGCCCTACCGGTTTATTTGTTGAACCTTTCGGTGATCTTCCTTTTGAAGAAGCAGTTGAAACTTTCAAAGAACAGGCGCGCGGCCTGATTGCCGGCGGCTGTGATTTAATCGTTATCGAAACAATGATTGATATTCAGGAAGCGAGAGCAGCGCTTATCGCCGTGAAAGAATTAAAAAACATTTTCACGATTGTCTCCATGACCTACGAAGAAGATGGACACACGCTGGGCGGCACGGACGCGGTAAGCGCGCTGATCACGCTGCAGAGCCTCGGCGCGGACGCGGTGGGCTGCAATTGTTCCACCGGGCCGGAAAAAATGGCGCAGCTTATTTCGTCTATGAAGCCTTACGCCAAGGTGCCGCTTGTGGCCAAACCAAACGCGGGAATACCTCGCCTGGAAGGCATGAAAACTGTCTTTGATATGCAGGCCAAGGAATTCGCCGCGGCCAGCCGCAAACTTGCCGTAGCGGGAGCCAGTCTGCTGGGCGGCTGCTGCGGCACTACGCCCGAACACATAAAAACTCTGGCCAGATCAATAGCAAATATCAAGCCGAAACCGCCACGCGTAAAATCATTGTCGGCACTGAGTTCCGCGCGCGGATTTTTACTTTTAGAAAATAACAAACCGCTCGTTATCATCGGCGAACGGATTAATCCGACCGGCAAGAAAGCCCTGCAGCAGGAATTGCTGGAAGGGAAAACATCGCTGATACGACAGATGGCGCTGGATCAGCAAAGCCAGGGCGCCGCCCTGCTTGATGTCAATGTCGGCCAGCCGGGAATTGATGAAGTAAAAACCATAAAGAAAATCGTCAGCCTTTTATCGGGCATGAGCACCCTGCCGCTGGTCATAGATTCTTCACGTATCGAAACCATTGAAGCCGCCCTGCGCCTGTATCCCGGCCGGATGCTGATTAATTCCATTTCCGGCGAGAAGGCGAAACTGACCAGGCTTTTGCCGCTCGCCGCGAAATACGGTGCTATGTTTATTCTTCTGCCTTTGACCGACGGCAATATTCCGAATACGGCAAAAAAACGGCAGGCTCTAATCAACAAAATTTATACCCGGGCTAAAAAGCTGGGCATCACCAAAGATGATTTTGTGGTTGATGGCCTGGTTATGGCCGTAGCCTCCGATTCTCAGGCCGCCCGGGAAACACTCGATACCGTGCGCTGGTGTAATCAGACCTTTAAAACCAAAACAATATTAGGTTTATCCAACGTTTCTTTCGGTATGCCGGGACGGCCCTGGCTCAATGCCGCTTTTCTGGCGATGGCGCAATATTGCGGCTTAACCATGGCTATCGCCAACCCTGCGGGATCTGAATTTACCAATATAAAAAAAGCGGGGGATGTTCTTACAGCCAAAGACAATTCCGCCAAATATTTTATTGAACATTTTTCCGAACAGGCAACACCCGCGGTATCCCCGCAAGCCGGCAAAACAATGTCTTTTGCGGATAAAATTACCGCCGCTATTAAAGAAGGAGACAGTGAAAAAATAACGCCGCTGCTCAAAGAAGCTTTATCTTCCGGCACGGCCGCCTTTGAACTGGTTAATAAAGTAATGATACCGGCAATTGTCAGTGTCGGAGATTTATACGAAAAAAAGATTTATTTTCTCCCGCAGCTTATGGCATCGGCGCAAACCATGAAAAAAGGCATGGATCACCTGGAACCCCTTCTGGAAAAAACGGCCGTAAACGATAAAGGTAAAATTATCCTGGCCACCGTGGAGGGAGATATCCATGATATCGGCAAAAATATCGTTGCCCTGCTCTTTAAAAATTACGGATACTGCGTTATCGATCTGGGAAAAGATGTTTCCACCGAAAAAATCATTAAAACAGCCGAAACGGAAAGTCCTGATATTATCGGCCTTTCGGCATTGATGACCACAACTATGGTCAATATGAAAGAGGTAATCAATATCGCCCGCGCCAAGGGCATTAAAACTGATTTTCTGATCGGCGGAGCGGTGGTTACCGAGGCTTACGCGCAATCTATTGGAGCCCACTATGCCCAGGACGGAATTCAGGCGGTAAAAATCGCCGATAAATTAATCAACAAATAATATTTTTTATTCTATGCGACCAATAAAAACCAAAAAAGAAATATTAAGAATATTGCCGGCTGTATGCTTTTCCGTGATTATCCATGCCGTTTTCGTTTTTTTCTTTTTTTTCGGCCCCGCGCAAAATGAAATTACTCCGGCCCGATTAGGCGGATTAAATTTAGTTTGGGTATCGTTGGATAAAAAAGGTGACGGGGGTCATGGTTCGGCGGCCGCTAAAACAGCCACGCTTCCTTACGAAGATAACAAAACCAGACACGCAAAAGAAAGCCAACCCGCTCATCAGGCGATTCCCGCGGTTTATGCCGCAATAAACACGGTAAACACTTTTTCCGGCAGCGCTGATATCCAAAGCGCTATACATACCTCCAGCGGAGCATTTACTGAAGGTTCTTTTACGGCTTACCCATTATATCGCGAAAACATGCCGCCGGTTTATCCGGAAATTGCGCGCGTGCGCGGTTATGAAGGTATTGTTTTGGTTTCCGCCGAAATTTTGCCTACCGGCCGCGTGGAACAGGCAAAAATCAGAAAGTCATCCGGTTATTCCATCCTGGATCAATCTGCTCTTAATGCCGTAAAAGCATGGCGGTTTGAACCGGCAAAAAAATCCGGCCGTCCGTTTACCATGTGGGTGGAAGTTCCCATAAAATTCGTGTTAAAAACAGATAAGTCTTCTTCGTAATTTAAAAAGCAAAACTTAAGGAAAAAAAATAATGAGCATAGAGAAAAAGAAAGAACGGCTGGCTAAAATCATCATTGAAAGGTCTTTTAAATACAGCGAAGACCCTCCCTTCACCCTCGCTTCCGGCAATAAAAGCAATTATTATTTTAATTGCAAGCCGACCACGCTTGACCCGGAAGGCATGAATCTTATCGGAGAAATCATATTCGATCTTCTGAAAAATGATGATTTTACCGCGGCTGGAGGCCTAACGCTCGGCGCCGATCCGATTGCCAACGCTGTTTCCGTGATATCTTTTCAAAAAGGGAAACCGATAAAATCATTCATCGTCCGCAAAGACGTTAAAGAACACGGCACGAAAAGCGCGATTGAAGGTAATGTTTTGCCGGGCGAAAAAGTAGTTATTATTGACGATGTCATTACTACCGGCGCGTCCACGATCGTCGCAATTGAGCAGGCGCAAAAAGCTGGGCTGATAGTGGCTAAAGTTGTCGCGTTAATCGACCGTGAAGAAGGCGGCAGGGAAAACATTCTGCGATATATAAAAAATATCGATTCGGTCTTCACCAGAACGCAAATAATGAATCTGCGCTCAAAGATTATGTAAATATATTTCCGCAATATTCAACTTTATATTTTCCGTAATTTTTATTATTCATAAACCAATTTAACATGAAAAGGATTTAACCATGCCTGCAAAATTAAATCACCCCGAACCGACTCTCAGCTCCGGTGACAAGCTGGCCGGATTTAAAGTATTGCGCGTTGAGGCCATCCCCGCGCTGAGAATTACCGCCTACGAAATTGAACATGAAAAAACCGGCGCGCGGATTTTGCACCTGCATTCCTTCGACCGTGAAAATCTGTACGCGATATGTTTTCGCACTCCGCCGGAAGATTCCACCGGCCTGCCGCACATTCTCGAACACTCTGTTTTGGCCGGCTCAAAAAAATATCCGCTGAAAGATGTTTTCAAGGAACTATTCAGTTCGTCCATGCAGACATTCATTAACGCGTTTACTTATCCTGATAAAACCATCTACCCGGTAGCCAGCCAGATAAAAACAGATTTTTATAATCTGGCGCGCGTTTACACCGATCTTGTTTTTAATCCGCGCATTCTGAAGGAAACTTTTCTTCAGGAAGGCCACCATCTGGAATTTTCCACTCCGGGCGATTTGTCCAGCGATCTGGTTATATCCGGCATAGTTTACAACGAGATGAAGGGGGCATATTCTTCACCGGACGCGCTGATGTATAAAACCATCCAGGAGAATATTTATCCAGACAGTATTTATTCTTTCGATTCCGGCGGTGATCCGGAAATTATACCCGCGTTAACCTACGATCAATTTAATAATTTTCACCAGCGTTACTATTCGCCATCCAACGCGCGGTTCTTTTTCTACGGAGACATTCCCACATCCGAACATCTTTCATTTATTACGGAGATGTTGGCGGAATTTGACAAAACTGCCGTTAATTCCAAAATCGCCAGTCAGCGGCGTTTTTCCAAACCACGTTATGTTAAACACTCCTATCCCGTGGGAAAAGATGAGTCTCTCGAAAAGAAAACAATGGTCAACCTGGCGTGGATGCTTGCAGAAAACAAAGACTACGAAACGGCGCTTCTGCTGGAAATAGTTTCCGCCCTGCTTTTGAGCAGCGCGGCCAGCCCCCTGCGCAAGGCGCTTATTGATTCGGGTATTGGTGAAGATCTGACGCCGGTCAGCGGCATGGAATCAGACCTCAAACAAATAATGTTTTGTGTGGGATTAAGAAACGTCAAAAGCAATGACGCGGAAATAATCGAAAAGCTGATTTTAGATACACTCACAAAAATAGTCGCAGAAGGCTACGACAAAGAACTTATAGAGGGCATTCTGCATCAGATTGAATTTCACGGCAGAGAAATTGTCCGCGGATCATATCCTTACGGAATATCTCTGATGGGCAGTGTTTTTCAAACCTGGCTTTACGAGGGCGATCCGTTAATCGGCCTTAACTTTCCTAAATGGATTGAAAAAATCCGCCGGCTCTTATCTCAAGATCCCCGCTTCTTCGAAAAAATTACTAAGGAATGGTTTATAGATAACAGCCATCGCCTGATGTCCGTTATGGAGCCGGATCCTGATTTCAACGAGCGTGCTGAAAAAGCATTCAAAGAAAAGATGGCTAAAATTAAAAATGAATATTCGTCGCAACAGTTGAAGAAAATCGACAAACAGGCAGCGCAATTAAAAAAATATCAAACGGAAGAAGATTCACCCGAAGCCGCCAACGCTCTGCCCAAATTACAGATAGATGATATCCCTAAATCGGTGGAAATTATTCCCGCCAAAATCGCCAAGATATCCGAAGTAAATATTTTAGAACATGATATTTTTACAAACGGCATCGCTTACATCGATTTGGCTTTTGACTTATCGAGCATACCGGAAGAATATCAATTATACATGCCGCTTTTAGGAAAAATAATGCTCGGCATGGGCGCGGCAGGGTTTGGGCTATGAGGAAATGGCCAAACTGATTTCTCTTAATATCGGGGGGCTAACCTATGATTTAGCCGCCGGTTTTTCCGCGGATGGCAAATCCCATTGGCAAAAAATGATTTTTTCTTTTAAATCTCTTTATCAAAATATTCCAAAAGCAGTTGATATTTTTAATGATATTTTGACCGAAGGCGATCTGGAACACAAATCCAGGATGCAGGATTTAATAGCGGAAAGAAAAAACTCTCTGTTCTCGGCAATTATTCCTTCCGCGCATGTTTTTGCCAAAAGAGCGGCGGGAGCCGCCTTGACTCTGCCGGGATGGCGTGACGAACAATGGCATGGACGAACGCAGTTTAAATTTGTCCAAAAAACAGCTCAGAACTTTAACAAGTCTTATGAAGAGCTAGTCGACATATTTACCAAATTGAAAAAGTTAATTTTCACCAAAGATAACCTTTTTATCAATCTAACCGCCGATGAAGCCGGTATAAATTTTTGCAGGGATAATATTTTACGCGTTTTAAATAAAATTCCCGATAAATCTGTTCAGGCGCAACAAATAAATCCTATACTGAATCCCGTTCGCGCTGGAATCGCTATCCCCTCGCAGGTCTCCTATGTCGCGCGTGTTGTAAAAACGCCGCATTACTCGGATCCGTCCACGCCTCTTATTGCTCTGGTTTCCCGCGACCTGTCGAACACTTATCTTTATAAAAACATCCGAGTTCAGGGCGGAGCTTACGGCGGCATGTCTTCTTTTGATTCTACGTTGGGATTATTTGCGTTTCTTTCGTATCGTGATCCGCGTATCGTGGAAACACTCAATATCTTTGATGAAGCGCAAAAATACTATTCACAGCATCTTTTTAATAAGGAAGAACTGGAAAAGTCAGTTATCAGCACAATAGGCGCGATGGATAAACCCATGGATCCCGCGGGACGCGGTTATACTTCCATGATGCGCCACTTTGCCGGTGTTAGTGACGAGATGAGACAAAATTTCCGATATTCAGTTTTATCCGCCACACCGCAAAACATTAAAGAATGCACGGAAAAATATTTTGCTGGGGCGACAAAAACAGACGCTGTCGCTGTTTATGCCGCGCTGGAAAAACTAAATGAAGCGAATAATATTTTAGATAATAAATTGATTATAGAAAATTTGATAAACTAGCGTATACTTTAAAAGTGGTTTTCGCCGCTCATGGCGATAAGGCACTTGTTGCGAAAACAATTTATGATTTAATCCCGCGCAGAAAAGATTTTTCCGCGTCAAACGTTCCAATCAAAAGCAATTCGTCATCTTTTTTTATAACCGTCTTCGCTTCCGGGTTGATATTCATTTTACCGTCACGCAAAATGGCAATAACCGTGCATCCAGTTTCTTCGCGAATTCCCGAGTTAGATAGCGTTTTATCGCTCAAATATTCAGGAGTTTTAATATGAAAGATGTTCAGGCCTTCGGTTAATAACAATGTGTCCTCATTCCTGAGGTAATTAAAAACACTATTAGCCCCCAAAGAAGCGTTCGATATGACAAAATCAGCGCCGGCGCGGTGCATCGTGGAAACGTTTCTGTCCTGACTGGCGCGGCTGAGTATCTGCATATCGGGCCTCAAGCTTCTTAAATATTTTGTCAAATAAATATTTGTGTCGTCATTGTGAGGCGTAATCAACGCGGCGGGCGCTTTTTCAAACCATGCTTTTTCCAGGGTATTTATGTCCGCGGCGTCGCCAAACACATAATTATCATCCGGACGTGATCTTTTCTGACTCTTCTCGATTATCAGGTAAGGAATTTCTCTTTCGCGAAAACGAGCGGCGGCGGCAAGCCCCACTCGTCCGCCGCCGATGATAATCACCGGGTCACCGGCTATCTTGCATATATGATAGAATGAATAAACTTCATCGTAAGCCGCCAGGGATTCGGCTGATCCGGCAAAAACAAGAATACTGGTACGGTCGATAACCGTATCCGGGCGAGGAATAGTAAATTTGCCTCTTTCCCAAATTCCCACCACGGAAAGCCCGTACGTCTTGCGCAGATCGCTATCCATAATTGTTTTCCCTTCAAGGGGCGTTCCGATAACCGGAGACTGAGCGATAATCAGCCCCTCATAACGGCCAATGATATTTGATCTGCAATCTCCCGCGATGGTAAGGTTGGCCAGCGATTTCCCCAGCATATCGTAAAGCAAAAGCACATGAGAACTTCCGGCCATAGTTAAGATATCGACAGAGTGGGGAGAATCAGCCGTAACAAAAATGGGGACGCGTTCAGACATTTCACGCACGGTAAAAGCGATGTTTGTGTTGACCTGGTCACTATTTGTCGCCACAACCAAAGAAGCGTTGTTAACCTGAAGACGGCGATATGTCTCAGGATCATCTATGCTGCCCTGCGCCACGTAAACTCCTGAATCGTATAATTCCAGCGTTCGCTGAAGATTTTCCACAATCACCACGTACTTATGTTTATAGCTTGTCATTTTTTCGATGAGACTTATCGTCACCGCGTCATAATTTGTAATGATGACATGCCCCGTCATCTCCGGAGGCAGTTCACGCGGAGCGCGGTTTCTCGCCTGCGCTTCCATCCAGGGCGCGAAGAAGAATTTTATAAAAATAAACGGCAATAAAACCAACAGGAAAATAACACCTGATGCCAGTACGATAATAGAAAACATCCGGCCGATATCGGAAGTGAAAGTTATATCGCCGAATCCCAATGTGGACATAACAACAAGGACCCAATAAAAACCGGTAATCCATGAATGCTTTTGTCCTTCAGCCGCCATCAAATAATGAAAAATCACGCTGTAAAAGCTTATCAGCAAGGCTAGAGCTAAAATATATTTCAGAAGAAGGCGTATGTTTTGCCTGCCCATTTTGCTGGAAAAAACAGTGGTAAATATGGAGGGTAAATATTTCATAAAATATTTTTATAATAAAAAGCTAAACCTAAATCAAAATCCGCAAATTCCTCTTTAATAATTAACACCTTGATTTGCTTTAAAATTATTTAGCTTTTGAATGAGGGTATAAAAAATGCCCCCTGCCTGTCAAGCTTAATTCACCCTTCAATTTTAAGTGTTATCACACGCATCATTAAAAAGTTTTGACACAAATGCTGCCCTGGCTTTATAATGATTACCAAAAAGCGCCAGGTCTGAATCATGAAACTGATCCTTATTCGCCACGGTGAAACTCTTTGGAATAAAGAGGGACGTGTACAGGGCACAAGCGATATCGAATTAAGCGATATTGGGACGAATCAGGCCGGGCTTCTGGCTTCATCTCTGAAAAACCAGCACATTGAAGCAATCTATTCCAGCCCCTTAAAAAGAGCGCTTCAGACCGCGCAAATAATTAACGAATTTCATTCGCTGCATATTCATACACATAAAGAATTAATGGAGATGAATCAGGGCATTTTTGAAGGCCTTTCTTTCAAGGAGCTGATGAATGATAAAAAAGATTTTTTAAAAAAATGGATTGCTGATCCAGCCAGCGTTAAGATGCCTGAAGGCGAATCTTTAACCGAATTGCAAGACCGCGCCTGGCGGATTGTGGAACATATTATTTCCCGAGGACAAAACGCGCTAGTTGTTTCGCATAATTTTACCATCGCCGCGATTTTGTGCCGCTTGCGTGATATCAGTCTCTCCCAATTTCGCAGCACCTGCGTCGATACCGCCTCTAAAACCATTGTTCGCATAGATAATAATTTTCCGACAATCGAATTGCTCAACGACCGCTCTTTCCTATTTACGTAAACCACCTGTTTTCCCATACAACAATTTATCATTCACGCCTTCTATACTTTTATCCTTGACAAGAACATTTATCCTATATTTATTCCCGCTCAAATATAATGACTATCACGCTAAATATTTTTCCTTATTATGGAACAAATACGGATACGCTGATGAACAAAGATGATAACGCCATGTATCGGGCTAAAGCCATGGGACGCAATAAATACTACTTTTACGAAAACGAAAAAGATCCACCTAACTGATTTTAACTGATTCCACTGATCTTAAATGAGCAATTTATCCAGGTGGGCGATTGCTTTGGATATATTCTCCGGCTGTGAACCTCCGGCTTGTGCCATATCGGGACGCCCTCCCCCGCTGCCGCCGACCAATGGTGCTATTTCTTTGATAATGTTTCCGGCGTGATATTTTTTGGTCAAATCTTTAGTCACCATGCACAAGAGCATTGCCTTGTCATCAGCTTTTCCGCCCAGCAGAATAATTCCCGATCCTATTTTATCGCGCAGCTTGTCTCCGAAATCGCGCAAAGTTTTAACATCAGTAATGCTGACCTCAGCAGCAAGCACGTTTACATCTCCCACACGGCGCGCCTGGTTTATCAGATCTCCGGAATCTTTCGCGGCAAGCTTCCCTTTTAGAGTTTCAATTTCTTTTTCCAGTTCTTTTGTGTGTTTGAGCAACTTTTCCGCGCGATCATAAACCTCAAAGAGATTAGTCTTAAACAATCCCGCGGCTCCACTTAATCCTTCTTCCAATTTCCGGACATACGCCAGCGCTTCTTTTCCGGTAACCGCTTCTATTCTGCGAACACCGGCGGCAATTGCCGATTCATGAACTATTTTTAAAAGCCCGATGTCGCCGGTGCGCCCAACATGCGTGCCGCCGCACAGTTCCATGCTCTCTTCACCCATCTTGACCACGCGCACCGTATCTCCGTATTTTTCGTCAAACACTGCCGTCGCGCCCGTTTTCAAGGCGTCCTGCAGTGAACATACTTGCACATTCACCGGATAATTCTTACGTATTGTGGCATTGACAATTTCTTCCACGCGCCTAAGTTCCTCGTCGGTGATTTTGGAAAAATGACTGAAATCAAAACGCAGCCTGTGCGCGTTAACCAGAGAACCGGATTGTTTTATATGGTCGCCCAGAAGAGCCTTTAGCGCCGCCTGTAAAATATGCGTGCCGGAATGATTTGCCGCGATTGCTTTTCTGTTTTCTTCATCAACAATAAGCCGTGCCTGGTCACCGATTTTAATTTTCCCTTTTTTAACGACTCCTTTGTGCACAATCAACTTTTCCAGCGGCTTTTTCGTGTCTTGAACTTCAAAGTAAAAATCCTTTCCCTCCAAAAATCCTGTATCTCCCACCTGACCGCCGGATTCGCCGTAAAAAGGAGTTTCTTCCAAAACTACATCAGCGTTTTGGCCTTCAGTGATTGCGTCTGCCGGTTGGCCTTCGATAAATATCGCCGTGATTTTTGATTGAGCGCTGGTTACTCCGTCATAACCGCAAAATTGGGTAATCACACCTGAACTGGTAGCTTTTAAATAACATTCCGCTATAGCTTCTTCCCCGCTGCCTTTCCAGGCTTCGCGCGCGCGTTCACGCTGGCGCTCCATTTCCGCTTCAAATCCCTCGTTATCCAGAGTCATTTTATCTTTTTTGATGATATCCGCCGTCAAATCCGTGGGGAAACCATAGGTATCATATAATTTAAAAACCACCGCACCGGGCAAAACTGATTTACCCGCTTTTTTCAGCGCGGCTGTTTCTTCCTGTAAAATGCGCAGGCCCGCATCCAGCGTTTCCATAAAACGCTGCTCTTCGTTTAGAATAACTTTGGTAATATAAGATGACTTTTCCACCAGATCCGGATAAGCCCCTTTCATCATTTCAATTACCACTTGGGCACACTGATGCAAAAAAGGCTTATTGATGCCGAGCATTTTGCCATGACGCGCCGCCCGGCGTAAAATGCGACGCAAAACATAACCGCGTCCTTCGTTGGAAGGAAGAATACCGTCACCGATAAGAAAAGTTACCGCGCGACTGTGATCGGCAATAACTCTGATGGAAATGTCATTTTCATCTTTCTTGCCGTAATTTTTGCCGGAGATTTTTTCCACAAAATTGATGATCGGGGTAAAAAAATCTGTATCGTAGTTACTCTTTCACGCCCTGAACAACCGCGGCCAGACGCTCCAGTCCCATGCCCGTATCAATGCTGGGTTTGGCCAAAGGATTTAATTTCCCTTTTTCATCACGGTTATATTGCGTAAAGACCAGATTCCACATTTCCAGATGACGGTCGCAGTCGCAATAAACATCGCACTCGGGACGTCCGCAGCCTGTGTCTATTCCCTGATCGTAAAGAATTTCGGAACAGGGACCGCAGGGACCGGTATCACCCATCATCCAAAAGTTGCTTTTTTCATCCATCCGGACAATGCGTTCGGCCGGAACCTTCATTTTTTTATTCCAGATTTCAAAAGCTTCGTCATCATCCTTAAAAACCGTAACCCAAAGCTTTTCCTTGGGCAGTTTCATTACTTGGGTAAGATATTCCCACGCCCAGGCAATCGCTTCTTCCTTGAAATAATCGCCAAAGGAAAAATTACCCAGCATTTCAAAAAAAGTATGATGGCGCGCCGTCACACCGACATTTTCCAGATCATTGTGCTTGCCGCCGGCACGGGCGCATTTCTGGCAAGAGGCAGCGCGGGTATAACCGCGGTTTTCCAAACCTAAAAAAATATTTTTAAACTGAACCATGCCCGCGTTGGTGAAAAGCAGCGTCGGATCGTCCTTGGGCACCAAAGAAGAACTGGCAACAAGCGTGTGTTTCTTTTCCGTGAAATATTTTAAAAAGCTTTCTCTTATCTGGTTACCCGTTTTCGTCATCAAATGCTCCTTCTTTAGCTTCTCCCAGTTTGCGCAAAATCAGCCCGGCGGGAAAACCGCGTCCCCGCAGGCTTTGAAATATTTTTTGTTTTTCCTTTTGCTCCAAAATATTCAGTTTTTTTCTTGCCGTCTTTTTTTTAATCAGCGCTTCAATCGCTTCTTCTTCGGGCATTTCCTGACGCGCCTTTTCAACAGCAATACTAATTAAATCTCCGTCAATTCCTTTTTCCCGCAGGCTCAAAATAATCTTTTTATTGCCCCAGAGCTTATTTACGGCAAGATTGCGTGCCCATCGCGGCGCGAACGATTTATCATCCAGATACTTCAAATCACGCAGTTTTTCCAGCGCTTCTTCAACAACCTCAGGCGGAAACCCTTTTTCCCGCAATTTCTTTTTCAGTTCTTTTTCGCTGTGCGGCCGCAAAGATAAAAGGCGATAAGCTTTTTGCTTTGCCGCCGCCAGATCGTAAGCGATCACTAATCTTCTTCCTGTTCAGCAGTCTGCCCTATAGTCTTCATCCCCAGCTTTGTTTTTATTTCGTTCTCCATCTGTTTCATAATATCCGGATTTTCTTTAAGAAATACACGTGCATTATCACGTCCCTGCCCTATGCGGTCACCTTTATACGAATACCAGGCGCCGCTTTTTTCCAGAATTCCGTTATCCGCGGCCAAATCCAGAACATCGCCTTCACGCGAAATGCCTTCGCCGAAAATAATGTCAAATTCAGCTTCCCTGAAAGGAGGAGCAAGTTTATTTTTCACCACTTTAACTCTTGTTCTGAATCCGGTAACATCCTGGCCGGACTTGAGCGATGTCATTTTTCTGATATCAAGCCTCTGCGACGCGTAAAATTTAAGCGCGTTTCCTCCGGTAGTCGTTTCCGGATTGCCGAAGAACACGCCTATCTTCATGCGCAACTGATTTATAAAAATAACTGTTGTTTTCGATTTGCTGATACTGCCGGTTAGTTTGCGCAGCGCCTGTGACATAAGTCTGGCCTGAAGTCCCATCTGCGCGTCGCCCATATCTCCTTCAAGTTCCGCTTTCGGCACCAGTGCAGCGACGGAATCAATTACCAGAACATCCAGCGCGCCGCTGCGCACCAGTGTTTCGGCAATCTCGAGTGCCTGCTCACCGGTATCCGGCTGGGAAATCAGCAGGTCATCCGTGTTGACGCCGATTTTTTTGGCGTAAGTCACATCCAGGGCGTGCTCGGCATCGATATAAGCCGCCAGGCCGTTTTGTTTTTGCGCTTCCGACACGATGTGCAGCGCCAGGGTTGTTTTACCTCCGGATTCCGGCCCGTATATTTCCACAACTCTGCCACGAGGCACGCCGAAAGTTCCCAGCGCGATATCCAGGCTTAGCGAACCGGTTGATATGGCCGGAATATTCGCGATTTGCTCGCTGCCGCCCAGCTTCATAATAGACCCTTTGCCAAACTGTCTTTCAATTTGCGTGATGGCTAAATCCATCGCCTTTGATCTATCCGTGTCGATGCCCATAGTGCTATGCCCTCCATTAGTATTATTATCTGATTCTTTTTTTGTTTTCTTCGCGCTCATTTTTCACTCCCCTATAAAATTAAAAGTTTTAAGTTTTGAATAAATTGCCCCCTGCGGGGTTAGTTTGCTTTGAAACAATACTACTTCCTTACAGATAAATTCACCGGCACTGTAGTGTATGTATTTATTAATCGCTTCGCCAACCCCGGTCACGTCACCGGGGTTTTTAACGCGTCCCAATGTAAGATGAGGGCGGAAATTTCTATTTTCGCGCTCAAATCCTATTTTTTCAAAATCTTCTTCCAGTTGCGCGTGCAGTTTTGCTATTTTTTCTATATCCCCTGATGCTCCCAGCCAGAGTACACGTGTTTTTTTGCTGTTTGGAAAACAGCCTGTTCCTGATATTTTAATCGATATGGGAGATGTCAAAGCTACCTGTTTTTCCACGGCAGCGCAAATATTTTTTTTATCGCTTTCATCGATATTGCCGAAAAATTTTAACGTGAGATGATTGCCCTGGGGCTTAGTCCAGCTTATTTTGCCGGTGATTTCTTTTTTTAATTTTTCCTGCAGAATTCCGGCCGCATCCAGAATATCAGCTGGCGGTTCTATCGCCAGAAACGCGCGGATATTTTTTTGAGCCTCATCCATTGCTTAGCCTGCCTAAAAGATAGTCGTAAATAAACATCAGCGCCGCTTCGGAAAAAACTAGTTTGTTGCGCCTTCTGTCCCAGCGGAAAGCAAAATGGCGGCAATTTGTTTTTTTGCCATCCGCCAGCGCCAGATAAACTGTGCCAACCGGCTTCTCTTTGCTGCCGCCGGTGGGCCCCGCAATGCCGGTGGAGGAAAGCCCTAAATCCGTTGCGGCAATTTTACGCACACCTTCGGCCATTAAACGCGCCGTTTCCTCGCTTACCGCACCGTGCTTTTCCAAAACGGCAGCGGGAACGCCCAGCAATTCCATTTTGGCCTTATTGCTGTAGGTAACCAAACCTCTTTCCAGAAAATTTGAACTTCCCGGCACATCCGTCAGGCGGCTGGCAATCAATCCTCCCGTGCATGATTCCGCCACCGCCAGCGTCAGTTTTTTTTCCAAAAGCATGGCGGCGACAACTTCTTCCAACGTCTGATCACCGTAGTGAAAAATATTTTGCTTCAGGCGGTTGGTAATTTCATCCTGCGCTTTTTTTAATTTGTCCTGCGCTCCCCCCTTTGACTGCTCACGGGCAACGATAACAATATGATTTTCCGGAAAAACCGGATAAAAACCGATGCTCACGCCCAGCGCGTTAAAATCTATATCTTTGAGCGCGTTATCCACCGCCGCCTCGGAAAGGCCGAAAGTCTTAATGGTTTGCTTGGCCACGTGCGATTCTTCCTGCGGAAAATGTTTACGCAAGACCGGAACAATTCCTTCCGGCATCATTCTTCTTACCTCCCCGGGCACGCCGGGGATGACAAAAATAAGTTTTCCCTCTACTTTCAAGAAAAAGCCCGCCGCCGTGCCCACGGGATTGGCGATAACTTCCGCGCCCTGCGGAAACATCGCCTGCTTGGCGTTGTTTTCAATCCAGCGCAGATTATATTTGGCAAAGATTTCTTTGATATGGTTCAGAACATTTTCATCCGTATAAAGAGGCAGGCCGAAAGCGGCGGCGATGGCCGCCGTAGTTATATCATCAGCGGTAGGCCCCAGCCCGCCGGTGCAGATTACGGCGTCCGTCAGCGACAATAAATAATTGAGGCGGTCTTTGATTTTGGCAAAATCATCGCCCACGGACATAATGGCTTCCACGCTCCAGCCCTGCTGATTTATCTCGCGCGCGATAAAAGAAGCGTTGGCGTCAACCGTGCGTCCGGAAATCAATTCGTTACCGATTGTTAGAATACTGATTTTCATAACACACCAAAAATCACTAAAATCAGCAGTATCGCGGCGGTGTAGATTCCCGCGCCGATGTCATCGACGACCACTCCCCAGCCGCCGGGAAATTCCTGAAACTTGCGCAGCGGATAAGGTTTCCAAATATCAAAAATACGGAACAAAACAAAAGCGAAAGCTAGATTTAAAAAATTTATCGCCACCGGCAGCATCGCCAAAAGGAATCCGGCGATTTCATCAATGACAATACGCTGATCATCTTTTTTGCCATAAATTTTCTCCGCGCGCCCTGACACATAAACAGCAACACCCACCAGAGCCGCCACAAATAAAAACCTAAAAATCCAGTGAAGGGGCAAAAAAGCCAGGCAAATCAAAACCCCTACCAGCGTTCCCGCCGTCCCCGGCATCACCGGCGAAAGCCCCGCGCCGAAACCGGTGGCCAAAACCTTGATAATTTTGTCTTTTGTAATCATTATAGAGCGCCCGGATAAAATATTAATTATTTTCAGCTAGTTAAGTTTATGCAGGCTAGCCTTTTTCGCCTTGCGTGTCAAACATTTTTGCCCGTGTTTTGCCTCTGCTCTCTTTGCCGGCAATAAAAATCCTTGACAATAGAACAATCGTTCTATAGCATAGCCATCATGAAAGTCAAGCGAACTTTAGAAGATGTGGAAAAAAAGATTTTCGCCTTTTTCCGGAAAAACCGGCGTATGCCGACCTATTCGGAGATGGCCGAAATCATCGGCGTGCGCTCTAAAAGCGTTGTCGACTTCTGGGTGAAAAAATTAATCAGCGCGGGAGTGCTGCAAAAAGACGCGAAGGGCTTTCTCGCGCCCGCGCGCCTTTCGCTTGCTCTGCCCCTGGCCGGAGATGTCTGCGCCGGATTTCCCTCGCCCGCGGAAGAAGAACTGCGCGATGTGATTTCCTTTGACGAATATCTGGTCAATCGCCCCGAAACTTCTTTTCTTCTTTCCGTCACCGGCGATTCCATGGAAGGCGCGGGCATCATGAACAAAGATCTGGTGATTGTGGAGCGCGGCAGAGAACCGAAAAACGGCGACATCATTCTGGCGGAAGTGGACGGCAACTGGACGATGAAATATTTTTGCAAAAAAGGGAAAACCGTAACGCTGGAGGCGGCCAATCCCAAATATCCGCCGATTATTCCCAAAGAAGAACTGCGCATCGCCGGGGTGATTACCGCCGTGGTGCGTAAATATCATAAATAATTTTTTAGAAAAAAGAGGAAAGCCTATATGCAAAGCAAAATTATCTTTTTCGAAAATACTTTTGAAGCGGGAAGCATGGATAAACCAAAAACACTCCATCTAGTAAAACTACTCCACAAGTTCCGCCGATTTATCGAATACAGTGATTGGGATGAACGTCTGCTGAAGTACGAAAAATACGTCAATTGGTTTTCCTACGGGCTTATTGCCGCATCGGCTCTATTCTTTCTTCCTGTCTGTATATCGATCCTGTCCCGCTAAACTTGCTTTATCACATAGGGCGATTGAAAATGAAAGAGGTTGATTGTTGTTTGATGTTGGTCTATTAAGTTCGAAATTACAAATTTTACAGAGGGGTGTTAGGCTGACAGAGCTGTCGGCGTTTGCTATATTATAACCGATCCATATAAACAATGTTGTGTGAGGAAAATAAATGAATAAGAAAAAGATAATTGTGGTTGCAGTTATTTTCGTTCTTCTACTCGTTGCATCAAACCTGTTAGGCGGCATTATAGGTTTTGAAAAAGGCTTTAAGGCGAGTCTTTATCTGGATGGCCTAGATACATATAGCACGACAGCAATGTTGCCTCAATTGCGGAAAGGCAAAACAGAATTGCCTATAAAATCCTTGGAATCTAAATTGGATATGCAACTCTATAATATCGAAAAATACAAAACTGATAATGAATCAATATATAATATCCTTAAATACCAGTCAGCTCGGGATTTAAAAAGCAAACAATTGAATCCATGAACGTGGCAATAAAATATCGCCGTGAAATACCTTCGACTTCTGATGTTCCAGAATTTCAAAAATCCATAAATGAAATCCTGAGAAAATATGAACATGCAAAAACAAAATAAAACACACAAAAAAGTCGCTCAAGCCAATCGTTGCGCTACGGATGATTTTATCGCTAAAAAAATATTGCTACTATAACGTTATGATGTTATAATTACAAAACGTTAAGGAGGTAATAATATGAAAACGGCAGCAATGAGAGCAACTGTATATTTAGACCCAGAATTGCACAAAGCTCTTAGATTAAAGGCTGTTGAAACATCACAGTCTTTATCAAAGTTAGTCAATGATGCCATTAAGGAATCTCTCGCGGAAGACGCGGAAGATATCGCGGCGTTTGAAGAAAGGGTAAAAGAGCCGCTGATCAGCTACGAAGCTATGGTCAAGAGACTGAAAAAAGATGGCCGAATATAAAATTTACTTTAAAGAATCTGTTGAAAAAGATTTTCGTAAAATACCGAAGAAGGCTATTAAAAAGATTCTTTCCCGCATAGAGTCTCTTGCAGAAGATCCAAGACCGCCGGACCACGAAAAACTTTCGGGACAAGAAAAATATCGTATCCGTCAGGGGCTGTATAGAATTATCTATTCTATCCAAGATAAAGAGCTCACTGTTTGGGTCGTAAAGGTAGGGCATCGAAAAGATATTTATCGCTGAAGCAAACAATAAACTATAGCCGATCGCGGCGCCAGGCGCTGCTCCAGCTTAGCTTTTCTTTCGGCACATCGAAAAAGCCGATGCAAAAAAACATATTTTCAGGGGCGGTGGCAAGAGAAAGGAGTAAATCATGCTATTACAGTTACTAGATATTTTACGAATTGTGGGCGTTGCAATCGCGTTTTTCTTTGGTTATAAAATTGGTTTTGCAGACGGCTACGACCCTATTGCCCAGTTACATTTCATGATACCCATTATCATCGCAGCCATTGCAGGCATATCCGGTTTGGAAGGTATATTTTTTGCTAAAAAGTCGGCAGAACTAAAGGGCTTTGAAGTTGGGAGCAATTATCAAAGGCAGTCTGCTATCGCCTTGCTTTCTTATGCCGTAGTGGCGATTATTGTATATATTAATAGTTGGGGTATCAAGGCGGAATTGACTGTTCTATTTGCCTTCGTTTTCTTTTTCTTTTTCTCGGGAATTAATCATAGTATAGATGCCATCAGAAAAAAGAATTACAAATGGCAAAACATTAATCGGCCCTTTATTACTCTGATTTTAATCGCTGGATTGATTTACCCCGTAATCAAAGCATTGCAGAGCTTTTAAGAAAGCACCAAACAAGGCTAATTAAGCCGACGCAAAATACGCGCGGTTGATTAGTATCGTTAAACGGCAAACTGATAGTTTTCTATTCTGGCTATAATTATAAGGCTAAGTAAATTCTTAATTATGAATGATTCAGACAAACAATTTATGCAAATGGCTATTGAGCTGGCGCTGGATGGTATGCGCAAAAACGAGGGCGGCCCCTTTGGCGCTATTGTGGTTAAGGATAAAAAGGTAATCGGAAAAGGATACAACCGTGTTCTCTACAAAAATGATCCGACCGCTCACGCGGAAATAGAAGCCATACGTCAGGCCTGTCAGAATATCAAATGCTTTCACCTGGAGAATTGCACCCTCTATACATTGTGTGAGCCGTGTCCCATGTGCCTGGCTGCTGTTTATTGGGCAAAAATATCGAAAGTTGTTTTCGGCTGTACCAGAAAGGACGCGGCTAAAATAGGTTTTGCTGATGATTTGATCTACAAAGAATTAAATATGCCGCCTTCCGAACGGAGCATTCCTATGGAATCAATGTTGAGAGACGATTCGCTGCGCGTCTTTGACGAATGGATCAAAAAGCATGATAAAATAAATTATTAAAGCTTGCTTAGCTGTCCAAACCGGCTGGAACTTGTTTTTTTCAAAAACCGTCAATAACTGAAGTTTTCCTTAAATTTTTACTGACACTTTTAAAAAGCTTTATGACCCAGCAATTATTTTCTCTTTCTTCCTGGCCGCGGGCGATCGTGCATATCGACGGCGACGCTTTTTTTACCTCCTGCGAAGAAGCGATTCATCCGGAGCTTAAAGGCAAGCCGCTCATCACCGGCGGCGAGCGCGGCATTGTGGCCTGCGCGAGTTACGCGGCTAAAAAAATAGGCGTCAAGCGCGGCGTGTCGCTTCCGGAAGCGCGCAAAACCTGCCCGGGGCTCATCATTCTTCCTTCGGATTACGAAACCTACAGCCTCTTTTCGCGGCGGATGTTTTCCATCATGCGCCGCTTCACACCCGACGTCGAGGAATATTCCATCGATGAAGCTTTTGCCGATATCACCGGCATGCGCCGCGCGTTGCGTTCCTCCTACGAAGAAATCGCGCTGAACATGAAACAGGAAATTGAAAAGGAACTGGGCATTACCGTTTCCGTGGGTTTAAGCATCACCAAGGTGCTGGCAAAAGTCGCCTCCAAACATCAGAAACCAGCGGGAATGACTGTAATCAAAGGGCGTGATATCGCGCAATATCTGCAAGACCTGCCCGTGGAAAAAATATGGGGTATCGGGCCTGCTACCACCAATTACCTGGCCAAAATGGGCGTGCGCACGGCGCTGGCTTTCGCCGAACTTCCTGAAGAAACGGTTTTAAAAAAATTCACCAAGCCGGGCGTGGAAATCTGGCAGGAACTGCGCGGCAAATCCGTTTATCCGGTGGTGCCCGAAGAAAAAAGCACCTACGCTTCCATCAGCAAAACCAAAACATTCGCGCCGCCGACGTTCCGACGCCGAATATCTTTTCGCGCAGCTTATGCGCAACATGGAATCCGCCTGCATCAAAGCCCGGCGCTATAATCTCGCGCCGAAAAAAATTGTGGTGTTTTTAAAAATGCAGGATTTTGAAACAACAGGCAGCGAAGCCGTGCTTTCCCGCCCCTGCTGCAACCCGCTGGAATTTTCCGGCGTTGTCCGCGAGCTTTTCAACGAATGCTATCGCGCGTCTGACCTCTACCGCGCTACCGGCGTGATTCTGTGCAATTTAGTATCCGACCAGAACATCCAGTATTCTCTTTTCGAAAATCCTGTGCAGGCGCAAAAAATAAAAGAAATCTACCGCGCCGCCGATGAGCTGGGTCAAAGATACGGCAAACACACCCTGCATTTGGGTTCATCGCATTTGATAGAAAAACTGGGCCGGGGCCGCCGGGGAAATCCCAACGCTGCGCGAACAAACGCAGCTTATGGGCGAAACCCGCCGCCGCCATCTGGCCCTACCGCTTCTTCACATAAAACCTGAATGACTGCCAATCACTAATCGCGCATTTTTCAGCATACCCAAACATATAAAACTCGTCTTATGACAAAGGCATTGCGCTAACATCTTCAATATGTTAGATAACTCGCCGATTATTTAGTTGTTTTGGAGCAACCATATACATGAAGTACCAACCGCAAAAGATTGAAGAAAAATGGCAGGCAAAGTGGGATAAAGAAAAAACTTTTAAAGTTACCGAAGATGCCGGCAAACCAAAATATTATCTGCTGGAAATGTTCCCCTACCCTTCCGGCAAAATCCATATCGGCCATGTCCGTAATTACACTATCGGCGATGTCGTCGCGCGCTACAAACGCATGCGTGGGTTTAATGTTCTGCATCCGATGGGCTGGGACGCTTTTGGCCTGCCCGCGGAAAACGCGGCCATCGAGCACAAAATCCATCCGCTGAAATGGACGAACGAAAATATCGCCCACATGCGCAAACAGCTCAAACGCATGGGCTTCAGCTACGACTGGGACAGAGAAGTATCCACCTGCGAACCGAAGTACTACCGCTGGGAGCAGCTCTTTTTTATCTGGATGTATGAAAAAGGCCTGGCCTACAAAAAACGCTCCACCGTAAATTACTGCGGCAAGTGCGAAACGGTGCTTGCCAACGAACAGGTCGAAGCAGGCCTTTGCTGGCGCTGCTCCACGGAAGTGAC
The DNA here is from genome assembly GCA_963813455.1 of uncultured delta proteobacterium. GTDB lineage: Bacteria > Desulfobacterota > Syntrophia > Syntrophales > Smithellaceae > UBA4810. Next base: position 98,917 of record CAWEZF010000003.1, on the reverse strand, counting down.
GGAAAAAACGCTGGATCAATGGTTTTTCAAAATAACCGCTTACATCGAAGAACTTCTTGATTACTGTGACAAGCTGCCCGGCTGGCCGGAAAAAGTTCTCACCATGCAGAAAAACTGGATCGGCAAAAGCTACGGCTGTGAAGTTGATTTTCCGATGGCTGATGGAAATGGCGCCATCAAGGTATTTACCACCCGTCAGGATACGCTCTTCGGCGCGACCTTTATGTTAGTGGCCGCGGAACATCCGCTGGTGATGGAATTGGCCAAAGGCAAATCGTGCGAAAAAGAAGTTGTTCAGTTTGTGGAAAAAGTAAAAAAACAGGACAAATTGATGCGCACTTCCGAATATTACGAAAAGGAAGGACTCTTTCTCGAATCCTATTGCAAAAATCCTCTTACCGGAAAACAAATGCCCATTTACGCCGCCAACTTTGTTCTGGCCGATTACGGCACCGGCTGCGTGATGGCCGTTCCCACGCATGATCAACGCGACTTTGAATTTGCAAAAAAATTCAACCTGCCGCTGATTGTCGTTATCCAGCCCAAAAATAAAACTCTTGACGCGGCAACGATGACTGAAGCTTACGTGGACGAAGGCGTTTTGGTTAACTCCGGACAGTTTGACGGCATGGAAAACACCAAAGTGCTCGACGCCATCGCCGATTTTCTGGAAGCCCAAGGCAAAGGAAAACGCACCATTCAATACCGTCTGCGCGATTGGGGAATTTCCCGTCAGCGCTACTGGGGCGCGCCCATTCCGATGATAAACTGCGACAAGTGCGGTATTGTCCCTGTGCCGGAAAAAGATTTGCCCGTAATTCTGCCCGAAAACGTAAAATTAAGTTCCGAAGGCGGCTCGCCGCTCGCGGCGCTCAAAGAATTTGCGGAAACAAAATGCCCAAAATGCGGCGGCCAGGCGCGAAGAGAAACAGACACCATGGATACCTTTGTGGAATCTTCCTGGTATTTCGACCGCTTCTGCTGCCCGGATTTTGACAGCAAGCCGGGACTGGACCGCAAGAAACTCGATTACTGGATGCCGGTTGATCAGTACATCGGCGGCGTGGAACACGCTATTCTGCATCTGCTCTACGCCCGCTTCTACACGAAGATGCTGCGCGATTTCGGCGTGATCGGCGTGGACGAACCTTTCACCAATCTCCTCACGCAGGGCATGGTCTGCAAAGAAACAATGAAGTGTTCCGAGCACGGCTATCTTTTCCCCGAACAGGCAGCCGAAGGTAAATGCCACCTCTGCCAGAAAGAAGTAATTATCGGCAAGACAGAAAAAATGTCCAAGTCGCTTAAAAACGTCATCGACCCGGATTATCTGATAAAAACATACGGCGCGGACACGGCGCGCATCTTTTGTCTTTTCGCCTCGCCTCCGGAAAAAGACCTGGAATGGAGCGATCAGGGCGTGGATGGATCATTTCGCTTTCTCAACCGCCTGTGGCGAATATATGCGGAATATCTGGAAGACATCAAAAAAATAAACCCGCCCGATGCTAACCTGACACTGGAAGGCGAATGGAAAAATCTTCGGCGCAAAACGCATCAGACTATCCGTAAAGTAACCGTTGACATTGAAGACCGTTTCCATTTCAATACAGCCATCAGTGCCGTTATGGAACTGGTAAACGCCGTTTATCTGGTGGAACGCCCCGCTAAAGACAACGGAAAAGCGCTGTCGGTAATCCGCGAGGCGCTGGAGGCGGCGGTAGTACTCCTGGCTCCTATCGTGCCGCACATCGCGGAAGAACTATGGCAGATACTGGGCCATAAAACAGTGGTATGCGACGCAAGCTGGCCGAAATATGACGAAGCTATCGCCAGCGAGGAAGAAATAACAGTGGTCATTCAGATAAACGGAAAACTGCGCAGCCGGATGACCGTGCCTGTGGGTGAAGACGCGGAAAAAATAAAAGCTGACGCGCTGGCCGACGTTAAAATAAAAGCGCTGCTAAAAAATGCTTCCGTTAAAAAAGTTATTTATGTACCCAACAAACTGGTCAACATTGTCGTTGCCCAATAAAAAAGGTGCCCTATGAAAAAAATAAATTTTAAGAAATCTGTAAAAATAATTGCTTCATTCCTTCTTTTTGCGCTGTTTATGGGATGCGGATATGCATTCGCGCCTCAGGGAGAATACGTTGATAAACGCATTCAAAAAATTTACGTGGAGCCATTCGTCAACAAGACGCCGCAGGCCGAAATAGAAAATTTTGTGCGCACGGCTTTCATTAATCATCTTATCCAATACAGCCGTTTCAAAGTTGTAGGAAGCGCGGCACAAGCAGACGCGACCATCAAAGGAACAATCCGTCATTACAGTGCAGACACTCTTTCTTACCGCCCTAACAAACTGGCGGCTGAAGAAAGAATATCCGCCACGCTGGAAGTTGTTTTTCGTGATAAGGAGAACGACAAAGTTCTCTGGAGCTCCAGGGGCATCAGAGGAACGGTTGAATATAATCTGGAAGATAATATTAACCTTATTCCCATAGCCAGAAAAAACGCCCTCATCAAGCTTGCTAACGACACAGCGGAAAAAGCCGTAAATTTAATGCTTGCGGGATTTTAAAATAAATCTTTATAAATAATCATGACGCTTTCAGCCGTAAAATTCGGCCGTTATTTCCTTTTGGCCGCGAATAACGAAAAAGAAGCGATTAGTTTATGGCCTGCGCTAGGCGATAATATCTCTCAAATCAGCAATATTTACACTTTTATAAAAAAAACATCCGCGCGATTTTTGCTTTTTATTGATTCCGAAAGAGAAATTACCTGCGAAGCTAAAGCGATAAAAAAGCTGCTTGCGCTTGCCGGGAAAAATAACAATGGCCTCGTTTTTTCCGATTTTCATGAGAAAAAAGGGAATAAGTTAATTCCTCATCCTTTAATTGATTATCAAATGGGCTCTATCCGCGATAATTTTGATTTCGGACATTTCTTCGTTTTTTCTGTACCGGCAATCAAAAGTGCAGTGGAAAAATACGGCGCGCTTCCCGCCGATAAAGATATTGCTTTTTATGATCTTCGCCTGAAGATTTCTCTTGATTACCGGATTATTCACTCCGCGCAATCTCTTTACGTCGCGGCGGAGAAAAAAATTAAATCTGCCGAAAAGAAATCATCAAAAACAGAAAAACATTTTGCCTACACCGCCGCGGAAAATCTCGCGCGGCAAAAAAAACTGGAGAAAGTGGCCACCAATTATCTGCGTCTTCGCGGCGCGTATCTTAAAACACCGGAAAAAAAAGGAGATTCTGTAAAAAATAAATTTCCCGTGGAAGCAAGTGTGATAATTCCTGTGCTCAACCGCAAAAAAACAATTACGGATGCCGTAAAAAGTGCGCTAGCGCAAAATAACAATTTTTCATTTAACATTATTGTGGTCGATAATCATTCCACCGACGGCACAACAGCCGTAATCAAAAAACTTACCGCAAAAAGCGAGAAAATCAAACATCTGATTCCCTCGCGACACGATTTGGGCATCGGCGGGTGCTGGAATGAAGCTATCAAATCAAAACATTGCGGGCGCTTTGCCGTTCAGCTTGATTCCGACGATCTTTACAGTTCACCAAGGTCTCTTCAAAAAATTGTAGAAACGATGCGGCGTGGTAAATACGCCATGATTGCTGGTTCTTACACTATCGTCAACAAAGAATTGAAGAAAATTCCGCCGGGTCTGATTGACCACAGGGAATGGACAGAGAATAACGGCCACAACAATCTTCTGCGTGTAAACGGCCTTGGTGCGCCACGCGCCTTTAGCACCGCGATAATCCGCAAAATCGGTTTCCCCAATGTTAGTTACGGCGAAGATTACGCTGTTTCGCTGCGCATATCACGCGAATATAAAATCGGCAGAATTTATGAAAGCCTTTATCTTTGCCGCCGCTGGCCAGGCAACACGGACGCTGCTCTTTCTATCGAAAAACAAAACCGCAACGATTTTTATAAAGACATGCTACGCACGCAGGAAATTAAAGCGCGGTTGCATTTAAACATAAATAAACGTGAACTCGAAAAGAAGGTTTTACTCAGCTTTCCGAATAAAACATCATTGGCATCTTTGTGCTTTAATCTTATTGAGGAACAAAATAATAACTGGCAGATACTGGCCGACGCGTATCAGGAACTAAACAATGTCCATATTCGTTCAATCAGCTGCGATGGATATAATGTTGCTTTGCAATTCAATCCCCGGCGCGCGGTAAGCTCCGGTGCCGCTGTTGACGCGCAATCAATCAAAAACAGGCTGTGTTTTTTATGTCCGGACAATCTGCCTGCGCAGCAAAAAGCGATAATGTATCGTAATTATTATCTGATTTTGTGTAATCCCGCGCCTATCTTCAAAAATCATTTAACTATTTCTCATATCAATCATCAGCCCCAGAATATTTTACAGTCTTTTGCCGATTTGCTGATATTGGCCAAAGACCTGGCGCCGGAATTCATCACTCTTTATAATGGCCCTGCCTGCGGCGCCTCCGCTCCTGACCATCTGCATTTCCAGGCTGTACAAAAAAACGCTTTGCCTTTTATAACAGAAATTAACTCGCTAAATCCAAATCAGGAAATATCCGGAATCAAATATCACGCGGGAGTTCAATTTGGCCGCTCAGTGTTAACTCTATCAGGAAGCAATACAGATATTTTATCCGCGCGGTTCAAACGCCTGATTAAAATCGCGCAAAAAGTAATGGCGACCAAATCCGAACCGCTGATGAATATACTTTGCGCCTATGAAAATAATACCTGGCGTCTCATTATATTTTTGCGCCAAAAACACCGGCCGGAAGCTTTCTTTCTGGAAGGCGAAAAAAGAATTTTTGTTTCTCCCGGCGCGATAGACATGGCTGGCGTCATCATTACCCCAAAGGAAATTGATTTTGAACGTCTAGGCAGTGATATTATTGCCGGCATTTATCGCGAAGTAGCACTACCGGACGAAAAAATGCGGCACATCATGGAATCATTATGAATGATGAAACACGCGTCGTTATCGACAGCGATTATAGTTTTGCCGACGCTCTGACCGGCACGAACGCGCCTTTGGAAATAATTGACAGGCTTTCCATACTGGACGTCTGTTATTTTTCTTTTGACGGCTTCAAACATCAGGGTCAGATTATTATCGATAAAGAGCTGGAAGATGACGTGGCGGATATTTTTGCGCTGATTGAAAACCTGAAATTCCCTGTAGGCAAAGTAATTCCGATTTGCGCTTACGGCTGGCATGATGGAGATTCCATGGCGGATAATAATTCTTCCGCTTTTAATTTCCGCCTGATTGAAGGAACAACTAAATTGTCTCTGCATTCGCTGGGACGAGCTCTGGATATCAATCCCGTGCAAAATCCTGTTATTTATCCCAGCGGCGTTGTTGCACCGGCGGACGCAGTTTATAACCCACAAAAAGCGGGAACTTTGAGCGCCGGACATCAAGTGGTTGAAGAATTTTTAAAACGAGGCTGGCGTTGGGGTGGCAATTTTGAACAGCCTAAAGATTATCATCATTTTGAGAAGATTTAATAGGCTGAAGGCCGAAGGCTTAAGACCAAAGACTAAAAATGAAGTCCCGCTATGCGGGACGGAATCCGGCGCATGCCGGACAAGGTCGGGCAACGATAATGCCTGTCAATTTTTTATTTGATTTAAGATAAGCGGCAAGCGTCTTTTTGGAAATTACCACTGCCCCTTCTTTGCTGGAGGCGTGAAGTAAATACAGGTTTTTCCTCTGCCAGAGCGCGAAACCGACATGAGCCACATCCAATCCTTCCACATTCGTTGCAAAAGCAACTATATCTCCGTTTTGAATGCTTTTTATATGGGAGCTGACTTTGTTTTTATCAATAATGGTGAATTTTCTGCGGGAGAGCTTCCTTTCAGCAATCAGCATTTTTTGATAATTATTTTTGTCATTTAGCGCCGGATAAAGACCGCAATTTGTGATCATAAAATTAATTTTTTCCCGCCGCGACCGGCCGCCCAGCTTTTTGGTTATATTATTGATTATTTTCTTCTTTTCATTGTCCTGTAGCCAATCGGTGAAATAATGCAGACGCGAGGGATAGCCGGAAATCACGCCGCGCCGGTAGCGGATTAATTTTAACTCGCGCAAATATTCACGGGACAATTTTTTCCCCGATGTAAACCAGCGCGCCAAGGCAAGCATGCTTTCCACAAATGTAAAACAATCAAACTGACGTAAATTGACAATAAGTTTTTCCCTACCCGGCGCTTCCAGCGTCGCCTCTTTATACGGCGCGCCCAAAAAACATAAGGCGATTCCAGCAACCAAATCGCCAAAGATTATTTTCTCATCAACATTGAATTTATTTTTTTTCACAGATGCTTACTCCTTATTATCTTGTCTTTGCGAGGCAGCGTGGCTAACGAAGCAATCTCGTAATTTATTGTGATGGAATTCATAGATCGCTTCGCTATACCCGCGATGACACGGCTTTCCTGTCATTGCGAACCCCATGCCAACGGGGTGAAGCAATCTCAAAAATTCCCTAGCCAAACCTTCGCTGTGCTCAGTGCTTGGACCCACCGCAATAACCGATGAATGTTTGTAAATTATTATTCACTGTAAAGCAAATCCAAAAATTAAGTCGTCAATATTGACAATTTTTTGAAAAAATCATAGTGAGCTTATACATTTTATGCGGGGAGACATGACATGCCTTTTGTTGATACGGGAGAAATTAAACTTAACTACGTCGAACATGGTGAGGGCGATAATATTGTCATCTTCATTCACGGATATTTTAGCTGCGTGCAGTGGATGGATTTGGTCTGGCCAAAGCTTCCCGCGGACATTCACGTTTATGCCATCGACTGGCGCGGCTGCGGGAAATCTGACAAACCTGCCACCACGGAAAACTATGCCAATTATTCCATGAAACAGCACGCACTGGATATGCTAGCGGCAATTAAAGCGCTAGGAATTAAAAAATGTTCACTTGCCACTCATTCCACAGGCGGCCTGATCAGTATTTATATGCTTTTGGCCAAACCGGAAATTTTTGATAAGGTTCTGGCGCTGGATCCGGTGAGCCCTACGGGGCTTTTGCTTCCCGATGAAGCCCTGCATATTTTCGCGCCTTTTGCGGCAAGCAGAAATTACGCTTTCAAGTTTTTGTCATTTGCCGCTTCTTCTTTATTCACCAAAGAATCGCTCGTGCCGGGAGCAAAATCAGAATTCCGTCCGGAAACTACGGCCAAGCAAAGAGAACTGTTTAATCTGGCTGTTGATGAGGCAAGAAAATTGAGTGACGGAGCGGGCACGGGCACTTTATATCATCTGAAAAAAGAGCGCGATAAAGGCTCGCTGCATAAAGAAACACACCGCATAAAACAGCCCATGCTGGTATTGTGGGGAGAAGATGATCTGGTTATTCCGCGCGTCGATATTGATGAAACCATACGCCTGTTGCCGAATAGCCGCCTGCGGACATTCCAAGGGATCGGCCATTCCATGGTGCTGGACAACCCGGATTTATACGCGCGGATTTTTACGGAATATTTCAGGAAATAAAAAAGTTATCGCAAGGCAAGCAACAGAGCGATTAAGCGATATATAAAAAGCGAACAAGATTGCTTCACCCCGATAAATCGGGGTTCGCAATGACTGTCTGTCGTTGCCCTGACGGGCACAAAAACATTTTTTTCTATTATTTAAGCGCGTTGACTTTTTTGGTCAGGCGGGAAATTTTGCGGGAAGCGTTTTTTTTATGAATCACGCCTTTAGACGCGGCCTTCGCCAGTGATGGAGCGGCAATTTTCAGGGCGTCTTCAGATTCCTTTTTCTTCTTGCTTTGTACCGCGGAATCAACCGATTTTACTTTGGTTCTGAGCGCGGATTTGGCGGCGATATTGCGCTCGCGGTGCTTTTTGTTCTGACGGTCTCTCTTTTCTGCTGATTTGTGTGTTGCCAAAAGTAACCTCCAAAAATTCTTTTTTATTAATAAGGCTAGGGTATTTAGCCCAAATAACAGAGCATGTCAAGGGCAAATAAGCGGTTTTATTATATCATCTTTCATTGCTTCTTCCGCCATTGCGGTGTGCAACGGGCAGTTGGCGTAATCCTTTAGAAGGCTTCGTCGTAATACTTATCTCCCACGCCGTGTTCAATTTCATTGAGCATGGCTTCTTAGCGTTTCAGAAATTCTTCGAGCGATTTATTAATGGACATAATATCATCGCCTAATAAATATAACGGGAAATTTATGAAAAATATTGCCAAGAGTTAATCAGCAATATTCATACCGCGGAGGCAGCGGTAAAAAACTTTATTTGCCGGTCAGGTAAATTTGCTGATTTTTCTGTTTTTCAGTTCGGCAAGTTTGCTTTTATTCCAGCCGGATATCTTACTGAAATATTTGGTAAGTCGCGCGATGCCCTCAACTTCATTTGATCCGCAGTAAACACACGCCTGATTTAACCCCGCGGAAGTCTTGCCGCAGGAAAGACAAGAAGTGAATTCAGGAGAAAAATCCAGCTGACGGCTGACACTTTTGTCAAAAACGTCTTTTATAAATCCGGCAAGTTCTTTTTTAGCATAATTCTCGCTGCCCATTTGCAGATGTGTAATGACTTCTCCTTCCAAATATTCGTGAAATAATCCTTCCGAAATAACCCTTTGCATATACGGCACATCCGCGGAAATATTGAGATGCGTGGAGTTGGTGTAATAAAGAGCCCCTTCATCGATATCGCCCTTAACAAAATGACCCGCCTCGGGAGAAAAATATTTTAAATCCAGCCTGGCAAAACGATACGCGGTGGTTTCCGCGGGTGACTGCTCTAAAACAAATTTCATCGATTTTTTTCCGGTGGCCAGCATAATTTCCTGGCGCAGATACTCGACCACTTTCAAGCCAAAATCCAAAGCCTGTTCCGATTCATGAAGCTGGCTGCCCGTATGAATCTGCACCAGTTCATTTAGCCCCACCAGGCCGATAACATAATAGGAACGGTTCATTCTTATAAACGGGTAATCATCGCGGTTCATGGCCAAAAGCGCCAGCGGCCCTTTCTCCGCGTAGGAAAGAAGTTTTTCCAGAAAATCTTTTTTCTGAATGTGCGCCGCTACCGCCCGGGCGGTATATTCGCTGAGCAGAAATAATAACTTTTCATCATCGCCGGCGGCCTTGTAGGCAACGCGTGGCAAATTCAAACTGACGCTCTGGATGGCGGCGCTGCGCACGAGCCACGGTTTTTTCAATTCATCCTTGAATTCCTTATCGCCCGAATAACCGGCGCGGCAACAAGCAAAAGACAAGGCATCTTTTTTTCGGTCAAAAACAAAACAGCTGTTGCCCTTATTCCCGGCCACTTCGCAGACAAGTCCCAGATAATCCATCGCGCCTTGGGCCTTCCAGAAATCATCGCTGACATGTAAAAGAGGACGCGGCAAAATAAAAGGTTTTCCCGTGGCGTCTCCTTCGCGAAAAACCTCCATCAAAGCCGTGGCGAACTTTCTGGCTTCTGGTTCGTATTCACGATATTTTTTCCCTGTTGGTTTCCCGCCGGGACCAATAGCGTCAACACCCGCCCAGTGCGCCGGCATCGTGTAATAAATATGCATATCTGTATAAAGCGCCTGTCCGCCGCGCGTGGCGGCAAGCTGGGAAAATTCGTAAACGACCATCTGCGCGAGCTGCCGCACTTCCTTATCGCTCATCCCCGTAAGGTAAGGCGCAAAGGAGATATTGAGCGCTTCCCAGCCGATACTGCCGGTAAAATGCCCCTGCAATATGGCGCTGAAGCGCACCATGTGCAGCAGCAGTACTTCGGCATGCTTCGCGGGCTCGGCGGAATTTATAGCCTGCGGAAGATTAAAACCGTGAATCTTGAGATATTCCAGAGAATGACAAATATTGTATGGGCGGTCAATATAACCCAGCCCGTGAATGTGAATATCGCCCGCTGCATGCGCCTCGCCAATCTCGGCGGAAAAAACATCGTGCAGAGAAAATTCTTTTTTTATGCCCTCAGCAAAAATCAGATTGGTGCCTTCCGGCGAGTGAGGGGTGTTGGCGCTTTCCTTGTTCTGATGTAAAATAAGCTGGCGCACATCGTAGAGAGGGAAACCCAAACGTCCATGCAGGCGACGTTCTTTTTCCAGACCCCTTTCAATAAGCCGCGCGTTCACAAGTTCGCGAACAAGCGTGGTGGTCAAAAGCCCGATTCCCGAAGAAACAATCTGCTTTTCGACCTCTTCGGATATTTCCACGGCCAGTTGATAATCAATATCCGCCTCACGCACCAAGGCATCAACGATGCGCTGGCGGCTCCAGGGCGCGATTTCCTCAGCGGAAGTGCGGACAAAAAGAGTTATATCTGTTGTTTCAGAAATTTCCTGCATATTAAATGTTAGTAGGTATGGCTACGTCGCTTTCGGCTAACACCTTTTCCGCGGCGGCTGATAACTCTTCATCATAGTCGTGATTCAAAGAGAACACGCGAAAATGTATTACCCGCGCCGGAATAAAACGGTAAATATCCAAAAGCGGCTCGGGTGAAGTTTCCCCCGTGACCGGGTTGAAAATATTAATCCTCTTGCCGCTTTGGGCCATGGGATTGAGCGGACGAGGATCCTGCGTCGCCAAATCAATTTTAAAAGGAATGCGTCTTAATTTTTTAGGCAGGCTTTCTCTCATCTGCGCCTCATATTGTGCGGCGCGCGAAAAACCGGCTCCGCGATACATCTGGTCAACGGAAATTTCCGCCACAAAAGACATCTTCCATTTCACTTGGCGGTCGTGAAGTTTTTTCCACTGCAAGGCAAGTTTTCTTTTTTGCGCGTCTTTGGAGGAAAGCAAGCCCTGCACGTGATTGAACAGGCTCCATTCATCGCAGCGCAAATAATCATCGAGTTTTTTGAGCGGATTGCCGGGAAAAATCAGCTTCATTGTATCATGAAATATTTCGTGCAGATGCAAATCGAGCGCACGGGTAGTGCGGTGAAAGTAAACGTTGGTGTATAAATTCAGCCGGGCGTTGAGAAATCTCCCCAGCGCGGAAATTCCCGACTGGTGCAGGGTAAGTCCGTCTTTGGTAAAAAAAGTGTAGTAGCGCAGGCGCGGAATATCCACCATATCCAGAGAAAAGCCTGTCATGTAAGCGTCGCGCTGCACATAATCGAGATTATCCACGGTATAAACCCCGGAAAAAAGCTGCCGCAGCATCGCAAGCCACCTCGGCTCACCAATGCCTTTCTTCCCTTCCGGCATTTTAATAAGATAAGCGATTAAGCGGGCGTCCATTTTCTCGCCGCGCCCAAACTCTCCGGAAGGAGAACGCCGGATACGCGCGATCTGATCGCCCAATTTCTGAACGATAATATTCTGACCGACCACTTCATGCGTAATGCCCCAGAGGCTTAAAAAATTATCGTCAAAAAAATGGCCGTAAGGGCCGTGTCCCACATCATGCAGAAGTCCGGCAAGACGCATCAGCTCTTCTATGTAATTTTGCGAAGGCGCGTCTTTGCAGACTTTGCGCAAACCAGGATAAACACTTTTGGCGAATTCTCCGGCCACGTGCATTGTTCCAATGGAATGTTGAAAACGCGTGTGCTCCGCCGCCGGATAAACCCAACGCGCGCTCTGCAGCTGATAAATTCTTCGCAGGCGCTGCATCCACGGTGAATCAATCAGGTCTTTTTCCGTTATTTCAGAAACAGCAGTTTCTTCCGGCACGGTAAAAAGGGCGTACTGGTGAATGGGATCGGCAATTAACGCCATTCCATTATAAATATTCTGATTATCGGATTTAGCTTTGGTCATAAATTTTTTTTACTAAAACCCTATTTGGGCGGCATACGCAGCGAGCCGTCCAGTCTGATGCAGCAGCCGTTGAGCATGGTGTTTTCGATAATGTGTAAAACCAGCATGGCGTATTCGGCCGGCTCTCCCAGGCGGTGCGGGAAAGGAACGGTCGCGACCATTACCTCTTTCACCGAAGCGGGCAGACTGGCCATCATCGGGGTGCTGAAAAGCCCCGGGGCGATTGTCGCCACTCTGATGCCGTAATCGCCGCATTCACGCGCGATGGGCAGAGTCATTCCCACAACACCGGCTTTCGACGCGCTGTAGGCCGCCTGGCCGATCTGGCCGTCAGTGGCTGCGGCGGAAGCGGTGTTAATAATCACGCCTTTTTCTCCCGCTTCGTTCGGCGTGTTCTTATTCATCTGCTCGACGGCCAGCCGGATAAGATTAAAGGTGCCGACAAGATTTATCTGCAATACTTTATTGAAAGCTTCCAGCGGCAAGACGCCTTTTTTGCTTAAAACCTTTCCCGGATTGGCGACGCCCGCGCAGTTTACGGCGATATTGAGTTTGCCGAAGGTATCCACGGTTTTCTTTAAGGCCTGACCAACTTCCGTATCGCTGGTTATGTCCGTTTTTATAAAGATGGCATTCCCCGCGCCGCAGGCCGCCGCGACTTTTTCACCTCTTTCGGCATCGATATCAATTATCGCGGCTTTAGCTCCGCGTTTTACCAATTCCATTATCGTGGCTTCACCCAGACCCGACGCTCCGCCCGTGACGGCGGCAACTACATCTTTGATTTTCATGCTCCCTCCCTGATTTAAGAAAATATTTACATTTATTTTGGTTTCTTTATATATCTATCAAAATGCCTGGTCATTTCCACTTTCATGCGTTTTAAAAATTCTTTGCGCACGCGCGGAATTTTAAGCAGCAGCATCAAGGTGCTGTTAATCATCCGCCATTTGTAATTTTTCTGGGGAAAATCATAAAACCCGTGCTGTTTGTAATACCGATGATCCGCCTGAAAAACCGGCCGTAACCGGCTGTAAACCGCGTCGCGGAATATCTTTGCCCCGCCCACCTTGTAAAATGTCGGCGATTTTATGTAGTTCTTTTGGGAGTAACCAACGGCGCGTGACGCGGCGGACTGCAGCGCGATTTTAATTTCTTCCGATGTCCCCATATCATCGCTGATAAAACCAATAAGATTTGCCCGCTGAATTTCCACATAAGCCGTCATCATTTCCCTGAGATTACTTATTTGATTAAGCGGGCCGCTGATTACAAATCCAACCTGCTTATCTTTAAGCGCCGGAGTGTGTCCTTTGAAAAAGCTGCGGTCGAAAAATCGTTTCCACGACGAAGATAGATATCTGTCACGAATAGAACCGGCAAAAAACAGAATATCGGCAGCCATAACCTGATTGGTGAAGAAATCGACGAAACCGTCTTTCCCTTCGTAAACACAGACATTGTCCATGCCGCACTGCATGCAGCCCAGACATCCGCCCTTGATATCAATATCCGTAAGCTGAACCAAATCAGCGACGGGAGAAAAGGAGGCGCGCAGATATTCCACCATTTTGCCCAGATTGTTCTTCTTATCCATTTCATCAGCGATAATTAATACTTTTTTTCCTGCGGTGTTTATGGGCTTTGGCCTGCCGGGTTTAAAAGTAACTTTGCGGGCAATCACGGGCTGGTAATTTTTTATCGCGGGCTGGGCGTTTTGAACCGCCGCAATGAATAACTCGCCAAAAGCCTCAAGCCTTTTTCTCTCGCTCGATTTGAGCATGTCGTTCATTTCCGCCGAATAGGAAGCGAAATATTTCATCCCCAGATCATCGCAGATGGCGTTCATATAATTATGCGCCGTATGATCAAAGAAATTGATGGATGTTGTCAAAACGGCGGCAGGCTTTTTTTGGAAAGAGCTTTGCGCCTTTCTTTCAAAGATTAATTCGATAAATCTCTTATACTGGGAAGAAGCGAGGAAAAAATACAAAGGAAAAGCCCAGAGCACAGCCTGCGAAGATTTGATTTCCCTGATAAGGTTTTGAAATTCGACCTTGTCTCTTTCCAGCTTGTTGATTTTCTGGGCTACATCATAAATCTGGAACTGTGCTTGAGGAAATTTTGTCTGCAGAAAACGTACGTACTGCATCGTGACGCTGATTTGGCCTTTTGGCGAACCATTAAGAACCGCGATCTTCATAGGGAAATCCTTTAGCGACAAGAATTAACAAGCTTGGAATAAGTAGCATAAGAAAAATAAACTGACAAGGCAATATCTGCAAAACCGCTTTCAGGGCAAAAACGCGTAGGCGCCAAAACGCCCGTCATGACTGAGGCTTATATCTACGGCTAACCTCAAATCGCCTTTTAAAACATACGGCGGCGAAAGCTCTGAGCCTTCCTGCTTTCTTTCTATTTTTAAATCAGATGGGTTTAAATGAAAATGCTGAGCAATTTTTCGCGAGGCACATTCGCGCAATAACGAATGGCCGTTTTCCGCTTCAGCGGCATTCCCGGCAGGCAGTTTTATTACTTCGCAAATCACGCCATCGAGCGCCTCCGCAACTTCTGAACCCACGCAATGCACATAATCGTCATTAAGAAAAAGGCGCGAGTAGATTGTCTGTTTATCAGAAACCAGCGCGATGGCGTCAATAAAATGCCGCGGCGGCGGGCTTAAACAAACTTCCCACTGACGCGGCAAAAAAGATGCATCAGGTGTGATTTTTTTTATTACTTTATAAGCAGTTTCTTTGCACGCCCAGAAAGACCACAGCGCCCGGGCGGGATTTTGCGCGTTTTGGACAAATTCAATTTCAGCAGCCGTTAGCACTTTTTTTGGAAAGCGCGAATCCAGAATCGCTTTCAGGTTGTCCGGCTGCTTCAAATCCACGATGTCGTTGCCTATGTACGGCAAAATATTTTTCCTCCATCTGCGCGAGATGCTCAATTATCTGCGAAGCATAATCGCGCTGCACCCTGAGCGCGCTTCCTTCCACCTTTGTCGGAGTAAATACTTCCACCATCACCGTAAACTTGTCTCCCCATGCGGGAATAAAACCGTAGCTTTTCTGCTTGTCGCCGCGCATATACATGCACAGTATCTTGCAGTTTTCCACATTCTTGACAAAACGACCCACGCCGTAGGAAAAACTTTCTTTGTTTATTCTTTCGGTTCGGGAGCGTCCGCCTTCGGGAAATATCATAATGGTATGGCCTTGCTCCAAGAGGTAAATACATTTATCCAAAGTCTTCTTTATCTTCTCGCGCGATCCACCGCGGTCAATCGGTACACACTTGGCCAGATAACAAAGAGCTGCCAGAAAAATATTGCGCTGGAAATTGCTTCTTTCGGGCAGATTCCAGGGCAATCTTTTAAACCTGGTAATATGACCGAGCAGGCTGAAGCTTGCGTAACCCAACAGAAAAGAGTCAATCATCGTTAAATGATTAGCGCAAATTATCCAGGGGCCCTTATGCCGTGAATACTCACCGGCAATCTGACGGCGGATTTGCCTTAAATTTTTCACCCGATAAAATAAAATCCTGGCAGCAATAAAATAAACAGGCGCCACGAATATTATCGCCACTCTTCCCAGAAAATTTTGTATCTGGATAGCTACTTTGGATTTTTTATCCATTTTATTTACCTTATCCGAGTTTTTGTTTAATTATTTTTACGGCGTCGCCAATTGTTCTGATCTTATCAGCTTCGTCGTCATCCACGCTTACGCCGAAGATGTCTTCGCATTTAATGATGACATCGACCAGGCGGGCGGAATTGACCTTCAGTTCATTCAAAATGTGCGTCTCCAGGGTGGCTTTTTCCAGAAGCGCCTGGTCCTTGGTGTAAGGACGCAAAATGCTGATTATTTCCTCGAAAATCTTTTTCTCATCCATAACAATTCTCTCTCCTTATATTATTAAAATTATTTTCCTTCCCACTTCTTGAAAATGATGCAACTATTAACATCGCCGAAACCGAAACCGGCCTTGGCGATAATTTTCAAATCGGGAAATTCCATGCTTTTCTTTGGAATTTTCTCAACGTAATCAGCAATTTCCGGTTGAATATCCTCACAGTTAATCGAAGGATGCAAGAATCCTTTATACAACTGCAAAATACTGGCCACACACTCTATGGCACCGGCCGCGCCCAGGCAATGTCCAATCAGTGATTTTGTCGCCTGAATGTAGGGAAAATTTTCCGGCGTTCTTTTGAGAGCTGCCGCCCAGCTTTTTACCTCGTATGGATCGGCATATGTCGCCGTTAAATGCCCGTTAATGACATCAATATCCGACGCGCTGATTCCCGCATCGGCCATGGAACCCCGAATGCAGCGCCGGACTCCTTCAGGATTCGGCGCGGTCATGCTGCCACCCATGCGCTGTCCGCCGCAATTGACATAGCCGCCGATTATTTCCGCGTAAATCCTGGCGCCTCTAGCCAACGCTGTTTTCAGATCTTCCAAAACAATCATCGCGCCGCCCGAGCCGGGAACAAAACCGGCAGCGGAAGCAGACATCGGACGCGAACCCGCAGCGGGGTTATCATTAAACTTGCGGCAGATAACGCGCATCGCGTCAAAGCCACCCCAGATGTAAGGCGAAGCGCCTTCGGAGCCTCCGGCCACCATACGTTTGGCCAGGCCCATTCTTATTCTCAACATGGCATCAATCACCGCTTCGTTGCCGGTGCTGCAGGCGGACGAATTGGATGTTACCTGGTTGCCCGCGCCGATTAGGCCGGAAATTCGCGCGCTGGTTCCGCTGCCCATTACCTGTTCAACAATGCGACTGCCCATGCGCCTGACCTTGCCTTCGTTAATCTGTGGAACAACCATAGTAGCAATCGTATCCATGCCGCCGATTCCGGAACCGGCAATAACTCCCGTATCCCAATCGACATTATCGTCCCCGTCATCGAGAACGCCAAATCCCGCGTCCTTCCATGCATCTACAGCGGAAACTGACGCAAACCCGATATTATCGTTTATGGACATGAGCTTTTCATGGTCGAAATAGCTTTTACGAATCTCTTCAAAATTTTCCGGCACGCCGGCAATCTGACAACCAAAGTTCAATTCCTGCAAGCGTGGATTAAAACGTACCCCGGAGCGCCCTTCTCTAAGGGCCTGCTCAAAATTTTCCAATCCATGGGCATTGGGAGCCACAACCCCCATTCCTGTAATGACAACACGTTCCTTCATTTGTTAACTACCACCCCCGTAAGCGTTCCGAAACAAACGACCTCGCCGTTTTCTCTTTCCATCGTTGTTTCCACTTTTAAAACTCCCTTGCGGAAATATTTTTTTATGCCTTTCACAATTATTCTTTCACCCGGATCCACAATGCCCTTGAATTCAACACCGTCAACCGACGAAAACAAGCTTAATACCTTATCCATTTGTGACGGCCGCATTTGTTTCTGACTCGCCATGAGGTAAAGTCCAAAAGCAGTCGCTCCAATCTGCGCCATCGTTTCAATTAAAATCACGCCCGGCGTAATCGGACGCTCGGGAAAATGTCCTTTGTAAAAAAATTCATCTTCCTTAAAGCGGTAAGCGCCGCTAATATTTTCTTCGTCAAGACTTATAATTTCATCGATAAAGCGAAACGGCGCCTGCTGCGGCACAAGCGAAACAATTTCCTTTTTCAGTTCTTCATTAACCTCCATAAATACCCCCGTTAACATGGATAACCGTGCCGGTAATATAACTGGCTCTTGTTGCCAAAAACGCGACCACATCAGCTATTTCTTCAGGCTGACCCAGTCTGGCTAAAGGAATATTGGACATCATTTTTTCTCTGACATGGTCGGGAAGTTCCTTGGTCATGGGCGTATCGATAAAACCGGGCGCAACGGAATTAACCAGAATGTTTCTCCCCCATAATTCCTTCGACAGTGATTTTGTAAACGCGTCCAGTGCCGCTTTTTCCATGGTGTAGGGAATCTGTCCCGGATTTCCCGTATGACCGACAACACTGGAGATGTTAATAATCCGTCCCGTGTTTTTCCGTATCATAAACTGGCGGAGAATTTTCTTGGTCAAATACCAGGCGCCGCGCACCAGTTCACGCTGGCGGTCGAATTCCTCGATTTTCATCGAGTTGATATCGCTGTTAATGGAAATGCCCGCGCTGTTGACCAGAACATCCACGCGCCCTGTAACTTCTTTAATTTCGTTGACCATCTTGTCTATCTGCTCAGGATTCGTCAGATCGGCCTCGATCAGAAATCCTTCCTTTATCTCGGCAAGAACCGCTTTCGATAATTCTTCCATAACGGGAATATAATTTATTCCCACACGAAAACCTTCCGCTGCCAGAGCGCGACTACAGGCAGCCCCGATGCCTGTTCCTCCACCTGTAACAATTGCTACCGGTTTATCCATTATTTATTCTCCCCCACTTTCAACATCATATGCGCCCAGGAAAGGCCGGCTCCCACGATCGCTATCGCAATACGATCGCCCGCTTGAAGCTCTTCCCAGTGACGACTCAGAACCGTCGGCGCGCTGCAGCAACCAGTGTTGCCGAACTGATCTACGTTGTACCAATGATTTTCCTGCGAGATACCCCTGCGCTCAATGACTGTTTTCAGCATCAGTAAATTGGCCTGGTGACCAATAAAAATAAATCTTTTCGCCTGGGCGGCAAAATCATTCTGCAGAACTTTCACCGATTCCGTAGTCTGGCGTATAGCAAAACCCTGCACCGCGTTTCCATCTTGATTAAAATACCAGTTGTAACCAATCCCCGCCTTCACCCAACCCGATGGTTTCGAATCGAAGTGGCAACTCAAAAAAGCGGCGCGCGACGGAATTTTTGTGGAAACAATCGCTACGGCACTGCCGTCGCCAAAAAGCACTGCAGTACTGCGGTTATTATAATCAACGCATTTCGTCAGCGTTTCGGAATCAATAACCAAAACATAATCGGGAAGCGTCTCCGGATTCATTTTGGCCAGAAAATTAATCTGCATGCCGAAAGAAGAACAGGCAGAATTCATGTCCAGACAAGGCACTTCAATTCCCAGTTCGGCGGCTATTGCTGACGCCTCCGCCGGTGTCACATTGTCTGGCGATGAAGAACCGGCAATAATCATACCGATATCTTCCAGCCCAAGCGAAGCTCTTTGAAGAGCCAGCTTCGCGGCGTTGGCCGCCATTTGGGCGTTTTTGTACATTCTCGCTTCAAAAGCCGCTTTCGGATTTTGATTTCTGGTTTGCGTAATATAATCCAGAGGTAAAACAGTATGGCGGTTTTCGATGCCCACTCTCTCTATTATCCAGTCGTTGTTGGTACCGATATCCAAATCTTCCAAAAATTTGTTGGAAATGATATTTTCCGGATTAAAATGTCCCATCGCGTGAAGATAAAGCATGCCTAAACAATCTCCCGTCCAATAATCATATTCTGCACTTCTCTGACCCCTTCATAAATATCGATGATATGCGCGTCACGCACGAGTTTGGAAATCTCGTATTCGGTGGTAAAACCGTAACCGCCGTGTAAATGAAGGCCTTCATTGGCGCAAAAGAGTGCCGCTTCCGCGCAGGTATTTTTAGCCAGCGACGCGTAAAGACCCGCGTCTGAAGCTTTTTCCTCAATTTTAGCGACAGCTTTAAGCAGAGACAATTCCGCCAGTTCCACTTTTTTCCACATATTGGTCAGCATATCTCTGGCCACGGGAAGATCACAAAGCCGCTGGCCGAACTGAACGCGCTCCCGCGTGTATTGCAACGTTAAATCCAGCGCTCTTTTGGCAAGCCCCAGGCCAATGGCTGCCACCATCGGACGGGCGTAATCCAAAACATCAACAATGTATTTAAAGCCAAATCTTCTGTCACCGATAATTTGCTTCGGGTGAATCACCACATCGTCAAAAGTAATGCTGGCTGTGTTGGAGAGACGCTGACCAAGTTTATCTTCCGGTTTGCCGATAGTTATTTTGCCGCCGGTGGGTAGATTAATTTCTCTGGTTGCCAATCCGACATCCGGAAGATCTTTGGATGTAACAGATTCTACGGGAATCACCACGCAGGCCATAAAATTGCTGGTTTGTTTTCCAACCTTGCAGATCACCGTGTACTGCGAAGCGTAGGAAGCGTTGGTGATAAAACATTTCGAGCCATTCAGAAGGTAAGTGTCGTCATCGCGCTTGACCATGAAACTGGTCATCATCGAGTTATCCGAACCGGCATTCGGCTCGGTTAAACAAAATGAAGCCAAAAGAGGCTTTTCCACAAAGGGTTTCAGGTATAATTCCTTTTGTTCGTCCGTCCCATGCAGGCCGATAACCACATTGGCCAGATCGTTACACATTGCGGATGTGGAAATACCCGTATCGCCGTAAGAAAGTTCTTTGATGATTAATGAAGAAGAAACAACGTCAATTTCATATCCCTTCACGGATTCCGGGATACACAGATTGACAATGCCCATTTCCCACGCTTTATTGATTATCTCCCAGGGAAACTTGTGGGCTTTCTCCATCTCCAATATATGCGGTGTAATGTCGTTTTTTACCAGCTTGCGTACTGTTTCCAGATAATTAATCTGATTTTCGTTAAGACTGAAATCCATAAATTAAATCATTCCTCTCTTTTTTCTTTTTATTATAAATTTGCAAAAAAATACCCTTATAAGGTTTCTTTTTCCAAAAAAAAGTGGCTTAAAAAAATAATGCTTCAGGCGGCGGCTTTTTTGTCCGGGATATTTTTGCCCCCCGCGTTCGGTGATGAATCCTTACCGTATTTGGCTTGCAGAAACTTCTCCATAGTCGCGGGATACAGAATATACGCTAAAACATCTTCATCAGTGCGGCCCAGATCGCCTATCTGTTTTTTGGCCGCTTCGATTTCCGGTTCCAGGTAATCAGCGGGCCTGCCCTTTATCGGCTCCTGGCCTCGCTTGTGGTTTTTTAATATTTTTTTTGTCAGCTCGGGAACAATCGGAACAGGGGTACGCCCGTATAAGCCCAAAACTAAATCCTTGAGCTGGTTAGACACACGCTCGTAACGTCCGAAGAGCACATTGAGCACAGCCTGCGCCCCGACAATCTGAGAGACAGGCGTAACCAAAGGAGGATAGCCCATGTCCTTTCTTGTCTGCACTACTTCCTTATATATATCATCAAGTCTATCAAGCGCTTTCATTTCCTTGAGCTGACCGGTCAAATTGGAAATCATGCCGCCTGGTATCTGATGCGCCAGCACGCCATTATCGATAATGGAAAGTTTCTGATTGGCAAGATAACTATTATACTTAGGGGCGATATTTTCCAAATGTTCGCTTAACACCAGCAATTTTCGTAATTCTATCAACGGTTCGCGATCAGTGCCCTGAAGAGCCGCGATAATAGGTTCAATGGCGGGCATAGAAGTCCGAAGCGCGAAAGGCGCGAGACACGTATCGACAACATCAACTCCCGCTTCAATCGCTTTCAGATAAGTCATGGAAGCCATGCCGCTGGTGTAATGACAGTGCAGATGCAATGGCAATTTAATTTCTTTTTTTATGGCCGAAACCAGATCATAAGCATCATATGGCGAAAGGAGTCCGGCCATGTCTTTGATGCAGACCGCGTCCGCACCCATCTGCTCCAGCTCTTTTGCCTTTTTCACAAAAAATTCCAGGTTATAAACTTCGCCGCCCAAACGAACATCCGTCAGCGAATAACAAAGCGCGCCCTGAAACTCCTTGCCGTTTTCCTTAATTCTGCGGGCGCATGATTCCATGTTGCGGAAATCGTTAAGCGCGTCAAAGCAGCGAAAAACGTCAATGCCGATTTCACAGGCTTTATCCACAAAAGCGTTGACGACATCGTCAGCGTAATGGCGGTAACCCACCAGATTCTGTCCGCGGATAAGCATCGCGAAAGGTGTTTTGGTAATATACTTTTTCAAAATGCGGGGGCGCATCCATGGGTCTTCATCCAAAAACCGATGCATGGTATCGAATGTCGCGCCGCCCCACACTTCCATCGCGTGGAAACCGCAGTTATCCATCTCTTCGGCAATGGGCAGCATATCCTCTGTTTTCATTCTGGTGGCGTATATCGACTGATGGCCGTCACGAAAAGTATTATCCTGAATCTTTATCGGATTCTTCGGCGTATTTTTTATTTTATCCGTCATTATTCCTCCCTGGTAACTTTTCAGTTACACAAAAACGGTTTAATATCTAACTTGCCACGTTGAAACTCTTCTGCGCCGCCGCCAATCCGGTAATCGAAGTGCAAGTGATTCCAATGGTCTTGAAAAAATCGCGCAGCGGCCTGCCCGGGCCGACTTCGAAAATATTTGTGGTCTCACTAGCCAGCGTGCGCATGTTGTCGCACCATTTTACGGTATTGCTTAACTGCCTGACCAAATTTTCCCTGATCTGAGTTGCGCTGGCGGCATGAAAACCTCCAGCGTAATTGGATGTAACATTCGTCGCGTTTTCTTTTTTTATGTTTTTAGCTTTTTCCAGCAAAACTTTGGCAAAATGGTCTTCAATGACTTGCATGAAACGGCTATGGAAAGGGGCACTCACATTGAGCTGCACAAAGCGAAAAGGTTTCTGTCCGGCAAGCACTTCCGTGAGACGCTTTTCGGCTTCCGGCATGCTGGCGATCTTTCCGCTTATTACCACCTGATTTACAGAATTTATATTGGCCACATCAACGGGCAAATCAAAAATCAGCTGTTTTAGTTTATTAATATCTATTTCTTCAGAAATAACTGCCGCCATTCCGCCCACGCCTACTGGCACGGCATCCTGCATCAGCTTTCCACGTGCCTGTACTATCTTTACCGTTTCATTCAGCTGAAAAACTCCCGCGGCTACCAGCGCGCTGAATTCTCCCAACGAATGGCCGCCGAAATAAGAAGGTGTAAATCCAAAACGTTCCGCCAATCCCCTGAGCATGGCGATTTCCGTGGTGACAATGCAAGGCTGTGTGTATTCCGTTAGATTTAATTTTGGATCGTCACCGAAACACATCGCGGCCACATCCCAGCGCAAAGTATCCGCCGCTTCTTCGTAAGCCTGACGACTTACCGGAATTTCATCATAAAAGTCTTTTCCCATACCGGGTCTTTGCGAACCCTGCCCCGGAAAAACAACAGCTATTTTATTAGAATCAATCATTTTACCTCACGTAGTTTACAAAGATAGCTGACTTTTATCACAAGACAATCTAAATAAAAAGTTAAGATATTCGATTAGATGTTGCATGTTTTATACCATAATTGGGGGATGCGGATCAAATCAAATCGCATTGTTTTTATTGCTCTTTTATATAAATTATTAGCTGTGATTTCTTAAAATATCTCGATTGGTGTGTAAAGTATTACGCAGTGCGAAATGTAATTCGCCCGCTGGAGAACCCGGTAACTGTTCACAACTTTCAAAAAGAATAAGTTTTTCAACATATTAAAACCAAGAATCAGCATTCATTTATTATTGTAGAATTTGATTAAAAATATTGATAAACAGGCCATGGGTTAGGAGATGATGAAAATAAAATAATTTTATTTACTTACTTAGAAAAAGTCGGCTGAAAGATAGAATTTTTTAATCTATGGATATATTTACTCTGGCAGGAACAAGTTTTATTATCTGTCTCTCTCTTATCCTTACCGGCAAGAAAGACAAATTACACATGTCCTTTGCGGGACTGTGCGCCGCTGTTTTCATTTTTTCAACTTCGGCATTTCTCCGCGGCTTTTTTGACACCACCCTTTTGATAATTATAGAAAATCTGGCGCTTTTGGCTATCACGTCTCTGGCTCTCCGGTTTTTTCGCCACCTGACCAGAAAGAAATCTTTTATCACACAGGGAATAGTCATAATCTTTTTTTTAATAAGCTTAGGGGGTATTTTTTTACTTCTTACAAAATTATCCCAATGGCCGCAACTGAAGCTTTTCATAGCAGCATATCTTCTGACAATTTTAGTATTTTGTTATATTTCTTTATTTAATCACGTGAAAATATTACCTCCGAGCACGGAAAAGAAACGCTTATTTTATTTGCTTATCGCCTGTCCTATCGCTCTTATTCTGTGCAGTTTCGACATTTTTAGTCATTTAGGATACTCTTTCCCTGCCGTATCCGGAATGGTAATTTCCGCTCTTCTTTATCTTATCCTGCTTATTATCGCTTATCCGCAACTCAATGAACTGCACGATTTTTTCGCGCGCGCTCTGGTTATCTTTATCAGCACGATTGTGGGCGCGATGATCTTTTATTTTGCCGCGTTGTTCTTCAGCGCCAGCACACCTTCTTTTACCAGTGTAATCATGGCTTCTTTTTTGATTGTCATTTCCCTGACACCGCTGAAATTGATATTAAAAAAAGGCTTCAGCTTCTTTTATCCCGACAGCAAAGACGTTTTTACTTCTCTTTACGAATTTGACGAAAAATTGGAAAAAGAAAAAGCTTTCATGCTCGCGGAGATGGCTCCGGTAATAGCGCATGAAATCCGCAACCCCCTGGGCTCCATCAAGGGCGCCGCGCAATACTTAAAGACTGAAGCTGTAACGGAAGAACAAAAAAATCTGCTGGACATAATAATCGAAGAGTCAAACAGGCTCAACGCGGCGGTGCATCAGTTTTTGGACTATGCCCGGCCTTATCAGCTCAAACTTAAAGCGCAAAATATAAATGTCGTTATTCAAAGAGCTATTTCGATTATCGCCGCGAACGAGCTTGCCGAAAATATCAATATTGTTCGGGAGCTGAATCATGATTTGCCTGAAGTGGAAATAGATGAACAGCAATTCCTGCAGGTCATTTTAAACATTGCTCTCAACGCGATTGAAGCAATGCCGCAGGGCGGCACACTGACCTTCCGCACTTCCAATATTGACACAGGATCGGAAGGCACCATCAGCATCACCATCCGCGACACTGGTACAGGGAATAAGCACGGAAGAAATAAAAAATATATTTAAGCCGTTTTATACTACAAAAAAAAGAGGCGCGGGATTGGGCCTGGCCATTTGCCAAAAAATTATCAAGGAACACGGCGGACTTATTCGGGTCAAATCTATTCCCGGACAAGGCACCGTGTTCTTTATAAAGCTTAGCACCTTTAGCTGAAAATATTAACAATCCCGCTTGATTTAAAATAAAAGACATAATAATTGTCAGTTATGAATAAAGTATTAATCGTTGATGATGAATTGAATATGCGCTTGGTTTTGGCGGCGATGCTGAAAAAGGAAGGCTATGAGGTGTCCTCCGCCGCGGACGGATCTGAAGCGCTGGCTATCATGAAATCAGGCGGGATTGACGCGGTAATATCTGATCTAAAAATGCCGAATATCGACGGTATGGAACTGCTGGAACGCATAAGCGATAAATACCCGGAGGTGCCGGTGGTTATGATTACCGCCCATGGAACTGTGGCCACTGCCGTGGAAGCGCTGAAAAAAGGCGCCCTGGATTACATAACCAAACCTTTTGATATCGACGAATTGAAAAATGTTATTTCCAAAGCGATAAAAACACGCGTGTTGAAAGAAAGCGAACTTTTTATACCTCCCGAGGAAATAGAACGCGGCGGCATTATCGGCACAAGTAAAAGCATGCAGGAAATTTTTGACGCCATCAAGCGCGTGGCGCCGACAACAACAACAATCCTCATCAACGGAGAAACCGGAACAGGAAAAGAGCTCGTGGCGGACGCCATTCATTTTAATTCTCCCCGTAAAAAAAATCCGCTGATTAAAATAAACTGCGCGGCTATCGCCGAAACATTAATAGAAAGCGAACTCTTCGGATACGAAAAAGGAGCTTATACCGGAGCGGCCGTAACCAAGCCGGGCAAATTCGAGCTGGCGCACAAAGGAACTCTCTTTCTTGACGAGGTTAGTGAAATTTCCCGCGATATGCAGGTTAAGCTTCTACGCGTCCTTCAGGAACAGGAATTTGAACGCGTCGGCGGACTACGCACGATAAAAGTAGATGTGCGCATCATCGCCGCCACTAATCAAAATCTTCTGCAGCAGGTGCAGGCGGGAAACTTCCGCGAAGATTTGTATTACCGGCTTAATGTTTTTCCCATTGAAATCCCGCCGCTTCGTGAAAGAAAAGAGGACATTCTCCCGCTGACCGATTATTTTGTGGAAAAATTCAACAAGAAGCTGGAAGTTTCGCTAAGCATGGCTCAAGAAGTAAAAGAAATGCTTCTACGTTATGAATGGCCGGGCAACATACGTGAACTGGAAAACCTTATTGAAAGAATGATGCTGCTGGCAAAGGGCAATGAAATTACTGTAAATGAAATTCCGGAAGAATTCAAGGCGGCCGTCAGTAAAATCGCGGCGCTACCGGCAGATGAAAGCAAAAAACCTTTCAAAGATTACATGCGTAATCATGTGGAGAATGTGGAAAAACAAATGATTCTTAAAACACTTGAAGAAGCGGGTGGCAACGTCACTAAGGCCGCGAAACAACTTGGTTTAAGCCGCAAAGGCCTTCAGCTTAAAATGATCAAATATAATCTGCGCAAAGAAGTAAAATGAAAAAGAGGGGGCGCAGCCCCGACTTAATATTTTTTTCAGGAGGATAAAAAAATGAACTTTAAAATTACATTGGTCACCTTGCTTGTCGTTTTAGCTCTTATCTTTCTTTTGCAGAATATTGCCGCTGTTTCCGTCAGCTTTCTTTTCTGGGATATTTCCATATCACTCGCGGTGCTGATATTCTTTTGTTTGCTGATTGGTTTCGGTATCGGCTGGCTTCTGAACAGTTATCTCTCGTACAGCAGAGATAAAAAAGAAGTGCAAAAAATTATCAATAAATAAACGCGCGGCCCTAAATAATCATGACAATCAAGCGGAATAAAAACAATCTCCTGAATATTTATTTTTTGCTGTTTATTATTTTTTATCCCGCGATATTCTACTTCCGGACAAATAATATCGAGGAAGTTACCAGAATAATCATACCGCTGTTTGTTTTTATGATTTTTATTTTTGTTTTGCTGACAAACAGCGCGGATGAGCGACACAATGTTATCCTTTATTTTGTTTTTTTATTTATTCTAACGGGCGATTGCATTATCAATTGGTCAACACACATTAAATTTTCTATTATTCCTTTCAGCCTGGCGCATATTCTCCTGGGAACCTACTATATTTTTGACACCAGATTTAAAGGCAAAGATTTTCTTTTTCTTATACCGGTCCTGATTTTTAGCGCATTACTGTTTTTTATGGCCAGAGGCGAGATCAAGGGCGCGCTTTTGCAGTCCGCCTTTATCATATACTTAACTATTCTTAATTTTATGCTGTGGAGAGCTCTTTGTTATCTTGGCTCAAAACAAAACAGCTTAAAAATATTACTGGTAATCGTGGGGTCTTTATTTTTCTATATGACGGATATTTTCGTTTCTTTACACGCGATTTATGGCAATAAAATGTTTATAACGTTGATATGGATTATATATCCGCCGGCTTTGTTTTTTCTAAGCCTGATAAATATCAGGCAGTTCAAAATAAATTTGCTTGAGGTGAAAAAATGACGGAAAATTCAAGATATCCTGTTTTGTTCAGCCTTTGTACCGCAATTATCATTATCGGTTCTTTTCTTTTAACCTCAGATAGATTTACATGGGTCTTAGAAGTTTTCCCAATACTGCTGGGGTTTCCCTTTCTGTTTTTTACCTACAAAAAGTTCCCGTTAACAAAGCTTGTGTATGTTCTGCTGATAATCCATTTCACCATTCTGGCTGTGGGCGGTATTTACACTTACGCGGAAGTGCCGCTGGGATTCTGGATGCAGGAATGGTTTGATTTCAGCCGCAATCACTACGACCGTATCGGGCACTTTGCCCAGGGTTTTATTCCCGCTATTTTAGCCAGAGAAATACTTATCCGCACTTCGCCCCTGCGTCCGGGGAAATGGCTTTTTTTCTTGGTTGTATGTGTTTGTCTGGCTATCAGCGCTTTTTATGAATTCATCGAATGGTGGGCTGTGCTGGTGCAGGGTTCATCGGCGGAAGCATTTTTAGGCACCCAGGGAGACGTGTGGGACGCGCACTGGGACATGCTTTTTGCCATGATCGGCGCGATTGTGGCACTGCTTACTTTTTCCAAACTGCATAATAGATTTTTGAAAAAATATGTTGAGATGTAACCCAAAAGAACATCTGCAGACTCTAACCGCTAAACTTCTTATAAAATAAGGAGGGGGTGCATTTTGTTTCCCCCTCCTTAAACTAAAAACCACATTAGCGAGAGCCAAACTAAAAAGCTCTGAACAACAGCCTCGGCAGATAAGCACGTCACCTGTATCCAAAGTACAACGGCAGGCGCCCTCACAATCAACACCGATACCCCTGCCCTTGGTCTTGGTCTGGGGCTTCATCTGAGCAACAAAGCTTTTACAATCTTTCCCCTGCAGTTTGTATACTTCTTTGCCGTCTTTTCCTTTCTCTACGGTATAAGTACAATCAACCTTGTTCTGTTTCACTTTGTGCTCGGCTCCCATTAACACAGGTGCGGCAAAAACCACGATTAAAACCAAAATCAAAAAACAAAAAAACACTTGACGCTTTTTAAGATTTTTCATCATCGTTCCCTCCTTCATTATTTTTTTTACCAACCACCAGTAAACCGGCATTAAGTGCCTGTTATAGCATACCGATTCACTTTTCAATTATTTTATAAAGGTATCGTAAATTCCCGCCGCCATAATGACGATAATCATTACCGGAACAACATAACGGATGAGAAAAACCCATACATTCCCAATTGTAAAACGGGAACTGCCCCTGTTGGCTTCGTTAACCGCTTTTTTGGCTCCCCATACGTAGCCCGCGAATATTGCCGCCAACAGCCCACCCATGGGCAGGAAAATGCTATTGGCAAACCAATCATAGGTGTCGAGTAAGTCCGTCTTTAGACCGGGGAAAGAAAAATCGCTAAAAACACTGTATCCTAAACTGGCGGGGATACCGACGACAAAAATAATCAGTCCCATTAATATCGCCGCTTTTTTTCTTTTCCATCCTTTTTCATCAATCAGCCAGGCTGAAACAACTTCCAAAAGAGAAATGGCGGAAGTTAACGCGGCAATTCCCAAAAGCACAAAAAAGAGAACTCCAAAAATAAGTCCAAACGGCATCTGTGCAAAAACAGCGGGGAGTGTTATAAAAACCAGTCCAGGACCTGCTCCGGGGGCAAACCCCAAGGCAAAGACCGCCGGAAATATGGCAAAACCGGCCAAAAGAGCGACTGTCGTGTCCAAACCAACTATGGTGGCGGTGCTTACAGGAATTTCATCTTTACGCTTAAGATAACTTCCATAGGTTATAAAAACACCCATACCCAGACTCAATGAGAAAAAGGCCTGCGAGATGGCTCCGAGCAATGTCCTTCCGGTAACTTCGCTAAAGTCCGGTTTCAGGTAATAGGTTAATCCCTCGCCCGCGCCAGGCAAGCTGATGCCTCTTATAATCAGAACAATCAATAGTAAAAAAAGAATCGGCATAAGAATTGTAGACCATCTTTGAATTCCGTTGACCACGCCGGAAGCGATAATACTGATAGTTAAAAGCATAAACACCGCCTGCCAGATGATAGGCTCCCACACGCTGGTAATGTGTCCTTTAAATACCTGAGCATGGTCAATTCCCTGGGTAGTTGTGGCGATAATAACTTTATAGATATAGGCAAAAGACCAGCCGGCAACAACAGCATAATAGGAAAGAATAACAAACCCCGTAAAGACACCTAATGCTCCTACCAGCCACCAGGGACTGTTAGGCGCCAAAGCTTTAAATGCCCCCACGGGACTTTTCTGGGACGCGCGTCCTAAAATTGTTTCATTTACGACAAGAGGATAGCCAATTAGCAGTATAGCGATAAGGTAAATAACGATAAAAGCCGCTCCGCCGTGCTCACCGGTCATGTAGGGAAATCTCCAGATATTTCCCAAGCCTACTGCCGAACCCGCCGCTGCCAGAATAAAGCCTACACGATTTGCCCAATGTTCCCTGCCCTTGCTGGAATTACTCATTTGCGTTTCTCCTCTTCATCACTGTTATTAAATAAGGGAAAATTTCCCCGGAACTATAGAAATTTCATTTTGTTGTGTCAAGGCAAAACACAATTTCCTGGCTGACATCTTTATTGTCTTGACACGCCTTTTTTCTCTTCATATACTTACGCTTATTCAAAAAGCTCACCATAAAACCCGGAAAGGAGTATTAATTATGAAAGCTGAAGATATCAAAAAAATCGCCCTTATCGGCGCGGGCGACATGGGCCACGGCATAGCTCAGGTCTGCGCTATGGCCGGCATGAAAATCAATCTTTACGATATCAAGCAGGAATTTGTGGATAAAGGTATGACGAAAATGAAAGCCAGTTTCGAAAAGCAGGTGGCCAAGCAAAAAATATCCGCGGATGATTTAAACAAGATGATGGGAAATGTTAAAGGCTTCACCTCTTTGAAAGATGCTGTTGCTGATGTCGACTACACGATTGAAGCGGCGCCGGAAATACTCGACCTAAAAATAAAAATATTCAAAGAGATAGATGAAAACGCGCCGAAGCACGCCATCTTAGCCTCCAATACATCCAACATGAGCATCACGGAGATGGGCGCCGCGACAAAGAGACCGGACAAAGTTCTGGGAATTCACTTTTTCAACCCGCCGGTAATGATGGCGCTGGTAGAGGTTATCCGCGGGCAGAAAACTTCCGACGAAACAATGAATGTCAGCTATGATTTATTCTCCAAAATGAAAAATTTCCGCGGACCGATGGTGCCGGTGCGCGTGGAAAGAGATTCACCGGGATTTATTTTTAACCGAATTAACGCGCCGGTTGGATTATACCTCGCTCAAATATACGAACAAGGCCTGGTAATCCCCGAAGCTGTTGACGCCAAAATAAGATCAATCGGTTCCCCCATGGGCCCATATGAAACGATGGACTTTTCCGGACTTGACGTTTACATGCACGGCACGGAATATTTTGCAAAAACCCTGTCTCCCGAATTCAAACCAACCAGCTGGCTCAAAAAAATGAATGAAGACAAAACATTGGGAAAAAAGAGCGGCAAGGGAATATTTGTCTGGCCGGAAGGCAACCGGCCGCAAATTGACATGAGCAAGGCCGATCCCAACTTTGATCCGATGGACATCATCTGTTTACAGGTTAATGAAGGAACAAAACTTCTGGAAGAAGGCGTCACCGGCAGCGCGGCGGAAATTGATAAAGCCTTGGTCAATGGAGGCGGTTCGCCTTTTGGGCCGTTTGCTCTGGCCAAAGGCATGGGTTGGCCTAAAGTGACCGAACGGTGTGAAGCCGTTTCCAAAAAACTTGGCGTTAAGTGGTTTTTGCCTACCGAAACTCTGAAAAAAGGGAATATCCAAGTTTAATAATATTTTTTTGGAACTTTCAGGGGAGTTCATTTTTAAAAAATGAACTCCCCTTTTTTATAAATTATCATGCCGCATCGCAAATCTTGTAATCGCGTCTATATTGCTATATAAATAATCTGCAGGACAAATAAGAAATGCATTTAAATAGCGTAACATTTCATCCTGAAAAATATCCGACAAAAGAAGTATATCCCTTTTCTTTGCCTATTTTTCATAAAACAAAAATTGTTAATTTTTCTTCACCAATCACTTTGTTTGTGGGAGAAAACGGCACGGGCAAATCTACACTACTAGAAGCCATCGCCATTGCCTGCGGCATACACATCTGGCGTAATTCAGAGAGATCCCGCCCGTCTTACAATCCTTATGAGGACAAACTTTGTAACTATATCACCGTCGATTGGCAAAATGGCCGGGTGCCCGGATCATTTTTCGGCTCGCAAATATTTCAACACTTTGCTGAACTGCTGGATGGATGGGCGGCGGCAGACCGAGGACAACTTGACTACTTCGGTGGAAAATCATTAACCACGCAATCCCATGGCCAATCACTTATGTCTTTTTTTGAAAGCCGTTATAAGATAAAAGGAATCTATCTCTTGGACGAACCGGAAACCGCCCTTTCACCAAAAAGCCAAATAGAGCTTCTGTCTCTGTTAGATAAAATGAGCAATGCCGGACACGCGCAGTTCATCATCGCGACACATTCACCACTTCTACTGGCCTGTCCAAGCGCGAAACTATATTCATTCGACAGCCTCGATATTTCTTCCACCAGTTATGAACAGACTCCACATTACCGGCTATATAAAAGTTTTTTCGACCAAAGAGATGAATTCTTAAAGCCGAAGAAATAGAAAATTGCCATCCACGTTGAGTAAAATTACCTTTTTATATCAATTAATTCAAGATATTAAGTCATTTGAAGCCTGAAAACCGATTGAACAATTTTGTATTTGGAAATTGAACAAATTTGCATTTGACAAAAAAACCTTTTCTGTATAGGAATACGGCAAACGATTGCCGATTGACCCATGAAACAACTTTTTGATCCCGAAGATATTGAGCGAAAAAATATTCTGATGCTGAAGATTCTCAACGAAAGTCCAGAGTCACTGGGCGCTCGTGTCATATCGCGTAAGATGCAGGAGCACGGGGTCAGCTTAAGCGAAAGAACCGTCCGCTATCATCTGAAACTTATGGACGAAAAAGGCCTGACCAAACTTATCGGCAGACGCGACGGCAGAGCCATCACCGATTTAGGCCTTGATGAAATTACCAATGCCCGCGTTCAGGATAAAATCAGCCTTTCGATTTCCCGCATCGATGTTCTTTCCTTTAAAACAACTTTCGACCTGAAGAAAAAAAGCGGCCTTGTGCCGGTAAATGTATCTCTTTTTCCCGAAGACACTTTCAGCAAGGCTCTTTTAATTATGAAACCAGTTTTTAATAAAAAGCTTGCCGTTTCTAAACGCGTTGCCGTGGAGCCAGCTGGAAATAAATTAGGAGACATCACTATCCCGGACGGCAAGATCGGTCTGGCCACGGTTTGCAGCATTGTCATCAATGGAGTTTTGCTCAAACACGGAATTCCTATCGATTCCAAATTCGGCGGTATCTTACAGTTAAAAAACGGCGAGGCCCTGCGCTTTGTTGAGCTTATTCATTATTCCGGATCTTCCCTGGATCCTTCGGAAATATTTATCCGCGGGAAGATGACCTCCGTTAATGAAGTTGTAAAAAATAATGAAGGAAATATTTTGGCTAATTTCCGCGAAATCCCGGCACTGAGCCGTTCTTTAGTCGAAGATTTAATTACCGCTTTCGAAGACAGCGGCATTCACGGCGTGCTTTCCGTAGGAGCGGTGGGCAAAACGCTAGCGCAAACTAACGTGGATATAAACAAAGCGGGCATGATTCTGGTGGGAGGATTAAATCCGGTTGCCGCGGCGTATGAAAAAGGCATCGATGTCGAAAACAAAGCAATGTCCACCGTTATGGAATTCGGCGCTATGCGCGACATAGACGAAATATAAATAATTTTTAAAAATTTCATGCGCAATATTAAACATGAAATAAATAATATTTTAAAAGGGAGAATAAATTTATGTCAGTTATCACAGATGTTATCGCGAAAGTGAAACAAACAGATCCGAACCAGCCGGAGTTTCATCAGGCTGTTGAGGAAGTAATGGAGACGTTGGAGCCCACCGTTAAAAAGCATCCGGAATTTGTGAAGGCCGGCATCTATGAACGCATCGTCGAGCCCGAAAGATCAATCCTTTTCCGCGTGCCCTGGGTTGATGATAAAGGCAACGTGCAGGTTAACCGTGGCTTCCGCGTACAGTTCAATAACTCCATCGGGCCTTTCAAGGGCGGGCTGCGCTTTCATCCTTCCGTCAACCTCGGCATCATCAAATTTCTGGGTTTTGAACAAATTTTCAAAAACGCGCTGACCACACTACCCATGGGCGGCGGCAAAGGCGGCTCCGATTTTGATCCCAAAGGAAAATCCGACTCAGAAGTAATGCGTTTTTGCCAGGCCTTCATGCGCGAGCTTTTCCGCCATATCGGCGGCGAAGTTGATGTGCCGGCCGGCGATATCGGCGTTGGCGGACGCGAAATCGGTTATCTCTACGGTTACTACAAAAAAATCCGTAACGAGCATACCGGTGTCCTCACCGGAAAGGGGCTGGAATACGGCGGCAGCTTAATCCGTCCGGAGGCGACCGGTTACGGCACCGTTTATTTCGCGGCGGAAATGCTGGCCTCACGTAGTTTGGACTTCAAGGGAAAAACCGTAGCGGTAAGCGGCGCGGGAAACGTGGCGCAATTTGCCGTGGAAAAAGTCAATCAGCTGGGCGGTAAAGTTATTTCTCTTTGCGATTCATCCGCGACTATTATTGATGAAGCAGGAATAGATGATGACAAGTGCTGCTATGTTCTGGATCTGAAAAATGTCAAACGCGGCCGCATCACCGAATACGCGGACAAATACAAAACCGTTTGCTACGAAGGCAAAAACGTTTGGGATGTCATCAGAGAACAAAGCATCAAGGTCGATATCGCCCTGCCCTGCGCCACCCAAAATGAAATCAGCGGCAAGAACGCCGCGGCACTGGTGAAAAACGGCTGTATCTGCGTGGCGGAAGGCGCCAACATGCCATCCGCTCCGGAAGCGATTAAAATTTTCCAGGAAAATAAAATTCTTTACGGCCCCGGAAAAGCTGCAAACGCCGGCGGCGTGGCCACCTCAGGTCTGGAGATGAGCCAAAACAGCCTAAGACTTTCCTGGACACGCGAGGAAGTCGATAATCGCCTGCTCCTTATCATGAAGAGCATTCATAAGGCCTGTTATGACACGGCGGAAGCATACGGCAAAAAAGGAGATTACGTAACGGGGGCCAACATCGCCGGATTCACCAAAGTTGCCAAAGCCATGCTGGCCTACGGCGTAGTGTGATAAATACTTTCCTTATTTTTAACTGACTTTCAAAACCGCGGCTGCCTTTTAGCCGCGGTTTTTTTGATGTTAATTTTTTTCCAACAAGCTTCAAGCATGATCAATTTCATTTATTTACGCGTTTTATAGAATTATTTAAGGTGAAAAAGTTTTTTCGCCGCCGTGAAATCAACCTAAATCAAAATAATAATCAGATAAATTTACACGCGGCCTTATCGCCACAAAACATTTTAACCTTTTATTAATATTGCGTTAATCAATATCTTTCCGCGCGTTATTTTTATAATTAAATAAATAAAATTTGTGCCACAGGGATTTTATTGTTGAGTTTTTTAAAAATGTCACGTAGGTTTTAAAAGATTTCACTTTGAGGAGTTTTTAAATGACGCGGCACAATTCTTCAAATTTCAAATCCATTAAAGAATTTATCAAGAAAAATTATCGCCACTTTAACGCGGCCGTGCTCACTGACGCTGCTGAAGCCTATTCCCAGCATATCCGTAAAGGCGGAAAAATGATGGTGGCTATGGGCGGAGCAATGAGCACCGCCGAACTGGGGATCACCCTTGCCGAAATGATAAGGGGGGATAAGATTCACGCGATTTCATGCACCGGCGCGAATCTTGAAGAAGATATTTTTAATCTTGTCGCGCATAATCATTACAAGCGCCTGCCAAATTACAGAGATTTATCTCCTGAAAACGAAATGGAGCTGCTGAAGAATAAACTCAACAGGGTAACCGATACATGCATCCCGGAAGAAGAGGCCATGCGCAAAGTTGAAGGCAAGCTCGTTGACTGCTGGAGAAAGGCCGAGAAAGAAAACGAAAGATACCTGCCCTACGAATTCATATACCAGCTAATAAAGAGCGGCGCGATAAAAGAAGACTACGAAATCGACGAAAAGGATTCCTGGTTAATCGCTGCCTGCGAAAAAAACATTCCTATTTTTGTGCCGGGATGGGAAGACTCAACGCTTGGTAATTTTTTTGTTTCTAATGTGCGCAAAAATAAAATTAAAAGCATATCTCTTGTTAAATCCGGGCTAGAAACA
Organism: uncultured delta proteobacterium; assembly: GCA_963813455.1. GTDB lineage: Bacteria > Desulfobacterota > Syntrophia > Syntrophales > Smithellaceae > UBA4810. The sequence goes on along the minus strand of CAWEZF010000003.1, from coordinate 63,195 downwards.
ATGAACGCCCTTATTGACTGGTATTTAGAAACTACCCAAAATTGCGAACTTGGATTTTTTCAGATCGGCGGCGGAATATCCGGGGACTTTGCGATCTGCGTCGTCCCGCTTATCCGGCAGGATATGCGGATAAACTGTAAGTTGTGGTCATATTTCTGCCAGATTTCAGACAGCACAACTTCATACGGCTCATACAGCGGTGCCGTGCCGAACGAAAAAATAACCTGGGAAAAAATTTCAGTGAATACGCCAAAATTTATCATAGAAAGCGACGCGACAATAGTTGCCCCTCTTATTTTTTCCTATGTCCTTGCCGATTAGAGATTATTACCTGACTATATATAATAAACAGTTTAAAGGATTCGTTTCCCATTAAATACAGCATCTCAATTACTTATTAAACACGCTTAATATATTTATGAATAATTTAAACAGTGCACTGAGTGATATTTTATCCGATAAAGGCGAATACTTAATTGGTTATGCCGATCTCCAAGGACTTCTGCCGGACAAATACATCGGTTTTGACTATGGCATCGTGTTGGGTCGCCGTCTTGATAATGATATCATATCATCCATTGAAAACGGCCCGAACATCGGATACTACAACCACTATAACGCTGTTAACAAAGAACTTGCTGAAGTAGCGCATCTTGTCTGCGAGCAAATTATCCGCTGCGACGCTCAGGCTATGGTAATTGAACCGACAATACAGGACAAAGACCTGGATAAAAATTTTATTAAAACCTTACGCTATGATTTTTCCCATAAAATGGCGGCAACACGCGCGGGACTAGGCTGGATAGGGAAAACCGCTCTTTTCATTTCCAAAGAATTCGGCCCGCGGGTGCGCCTGGTTACTGTGCTGACGGATTACCCGCTGCCTGTCTGCACGCAGCCCATTGAAGAAAGTCAATGCGGCACCTGCGATCTGTGCGTCCGGCATTGCCCCGCAAAAGCGGCCAATGGCATGCTCTGGAATATCAATGTTGACCGTAATGATTTTTTTGACCCGTTTGCCTGCAGAAAAAAAGCTCGCGAGCTTTCCTTGAATAATTTTAACAAAGAAGCGAGCATATGCGGCAAATGCATCGTTGTGTGCCCGATTGGCAAGAAGAGAAAAGCCGGCACATGCTAAACTAATAAATGCGCATCTGACAGCCGCCGGCAATTGTGCCGCCGAGTTCGCGGCATTTTTCTAGAATGTCTTCCGTTATTTTACCCTTGGCAATAACCGGCTCAAATACTTTTTTGAATTTATAACCCAGCGCGATGCGCTCGATGGACTTAAGCGCGCCGGTGCCGTCATTGCCGGCGCTGATAAAAACAACAAATGGTTTACGAAAAACCTTTTCGTGCGCTCCCTGATATGTTCGGTCAAAAAAATCTTTAAGCATGCCCGACATGTAACCAAAATTCTCCGGCGTGCCCAACGCCAGACCGTCCGCCGCCAATAAATCTTCCAGCGTGGCATCGACGGCTTTTTTTAAAAACACCTCTACGCCTTCAACCGTCCGCGCCCCTTGGGCCACGGCCTCGGCCATCTTTTCAGTGTTTCCTGTCTGAGAATGATAAACAATTAATATTTTAGCCATGATTTGCCACCAATTTTTTAAAGATGATATATGAACATCAATAGGGGCGTCAATGAAGAATTTGAAAATTCCATAATTATCCCGAATAAGATTTCTCTCTTCAACTATTTCCCCGTAATCAAAATATTAGTTGACTAAATCAACTATACCTGATAGAAAATTCACGTTTTGCATTAATAATTTCATGTCTGCTTAGAGGAGAAACGGACAATGAAGGAACAAGATAAGCAAATAGCAGGTCTTCTTGAAGACATAATATATAAATTTGGCGCGCACGATATGGGAGATAATTGTTGTGAAAACATTTCTCACGGCGAGTTTCGAGCCCTCCGTGTAATATCACGACTGGACAGGTGCACGATGCAGGATATTTCTAAAAATATTGCAGTGACAAAAAGCGGTGTGACGCGAATTGTCAGCCGTCTCGAAGAAAAAAAACTGGCCCTTCGTATAAACGATAAAGATGACGGGCGGGTTTGCTGTGTTCATTTATCTAAGGAAGGAAAGCATCTGTTGACAAGATTGACAGAAGAATCGAGACAAAGAATGTCAAAAACTCTCTCGGCTATGGAACCATCCATGAGACAAGTATTACTGATCGGTCTAAACGCCTTTTTTGAAACTGCACAGAATGAAACTACAAAAGGTGCAAATCAGGATGGTCCCTCTAAAAATAACAAAACATAATAATTGATATATTCAATTATTATTAAAACATCGAAAAAGAAGGTACTGTAAATGTTTGGTCTGAATAATTTTATTACAGCCGGAAAGTTCTTTCTAGTGATCGCGGGGGAGCTCATTCTCATATTTGTCGTCGTTTCTTTTATCATTGGCCTGCTAATGGAATATCTGCCGCCGTCCCGCGTTAGGGATTTTCTGTCCAACAAGTTTACCTGGGTGCAATATTTTCTGGGCGCCGGTCTGGGCGCGCTCACCCCATTTTGTTCCTGTTCCACCGTTCCCCTCACGGCGGGTTTGCTCAAAGGTGGCGTGCCGTTTGGGCCCACCATGGCCTTTCTTTTTGCCTCGCCGGTTCTTAATCCGATCATTATCGCGCTACTGCTTTCATTACTTGGTCTTAAAATTACTGCCCTTTATATTATCATTACATTTTTTGGTTCCATCGCAATGGCCGCGACGCTTTCAAAGCTTGGGATGGAAAAACAAGTTAAGCCTCTGATCAATCTCGAAGCTTCCTGTTGTACGACAGTGGCAAATTCAAGCACCACAAACTTGAAATCTCACCCGGCGGCAACCGCTTGCTGTTCTTCAGAAAGTGCACAGCCCCTAACCTTAATAACACTGCCCACTGTTGATTCGTCATGCTGTACACCCAACCATGAAGCAAATGCTTCATCGCGGACACCATTTAAGGAAAAGCTGAAAAGTGCATCACTATCAGCTGTTGATACCTTTAAGGGTGTGTTCTGGTATCTTTTGCTCGGCGCGGGTATTGGTGCTTTTATTTACGGATTTTTTCCGCAGGATATTGTCGTAAAATTAGCAGGGCCAAGTAATTCTTTGTCCATTCCTATCGCGGCGATAATTGGCGTGCCCATGTACATCCGGGCAGAAACAATTATACCTATAAGCGCGGCTCTTGTGGGTAAGGGCATGGGTGTCGGAACAGTACTTGCGCTGATAATAGGTGGCGCGGGAGCAAGCATACCAGAGCTGGTTATTCTTAATTCCATGTTCAAAAAGAAACTGATTTTTGCTTTTGTGTTAAATGTTTTTGTAATTGCTGTCGTGGCTGGTTATATTGTTAATATATTACTCTATTAATCTATAAAGATTTGAATTGCTAACGGCCTAATACCTTTCTGTTCCAAGATCAATCCTTAACTTTTGTTTGTTGCTTTCTTGTACATTTTTTTCATCCTTATTAACCTTGGACATATTTTGATTAAATAACGGCTTGACAAACCCGGCACGCCTGACTATATTCCAAAATAAGAATATATAGGAATTTGTTTCATGGACGATTTTGTCAATGTTATGAAAGCGCTTTCCGATCCGACTCGGGTCAGAATTATCAAGTTGTTACAGAAAAAAGCGTTGTGTGTCTGCGAGCTTCAGGTGCTTTTGGAGATTCCTCAACCGGCGGTATCCAAACACATGAAAGTTCTGGAAAAAGCTGCTCTAGTTAAAGGGGAAAAAAACGGCTTATGGGTATATTATTCCCTCCAATACCGAGGCGATAATCCGTATGCGGCCGTGCTTTTAGGCAATCTTAGCTATTGGCTCTCCGACGACGCGCAGATCAATCAGATGGTAAAAAGATTGCCGGAAATTCAGCGTCAAACCGGCTGCAAGCAATCTTGATGTATTCCAGCGGAAGAATATTTAGAGGATAATCATCATGGAAAACAAGGTTTCTCAAATAAGTGTTGAAGGACGTCAGACTGGTGTCATCGGTCTGGAATATAACATCCAGAATATTGTCGAATGGGCTAAGGGAAAAACCGAAGCGGAAATCACCAACGAGATTCTCAAAAGCGTGGAAAAGCGTAATTACATTCCTTCTTCAATCAAGGAAGCCTATGGCAAAGCTTTGTTTCGTGAGTATAAAAAGTTCATTGGCGAAGAGGTTGAAGAAGAACCTGTTGTCGGTTTACAGGCGGTGATTTTGGGGCCGGGCTGCCCAGAATGTTCATCGCTGGAGTCGCGCGTGCGTGATGTTATGGCGCAAATAAATCTGGCGGGGGATTTGCAGCATGTTGATGACATAAAAGAAATTGGCCGGTATGGCGTGATGGGAACGCCCGCATTAATCATAAACGGCAAGGTAGTTGCAGTGGGCAGCGTTCCGGAAAAGAAAAAAATTCAGCAATGGCTGACTGAGGCTTTGGAAAAAATGAAGTAAAATAACAATTACTGTTATCTGCAATTAATATTTATTTTAAGATTAAAATTAATTTACAAGAAAGGAAAAAAACAAATGAAAGATAATGCCGCCAAAGATCAAAATCTGAATGTATCTACTGTCGCACCAAAAAGGCTTAACGTCTTCGAGCGATATTTAACCATATGGGTTCTCGTCTGCATGGTTGTGGGCGTTGCCCTCGGCAAATTTCTGCCCGAGGTCATCGCATCCCTCAGCGCGCTGGAATTTGGCGAAGGATCTCAGGTAAATGTGCCTATCGCTGTCTTAATCTGGCTGATGATTTTTCCCATGATGCTGAAGATTGACTTCGGTTCGCTGGGCAATGTGGCGAAAAAACCGAAAGGTCTTCTTGTTACTTTATTCGTCAATTGGCTGGTTAAGCCTTTCAGCATGGCTTTTTTGGCCTGGTTATTTTTTCAGTATATATTTACTCCCTGGGTCGATCCTGAATCAGCCAAAAGTTACACTGCCGGGCTAATTATTCTCGCGGCGGCGCCATGCACTGCGATGGTTTTCGTCTGGTCTTATTTAACCGACGGCGACCCTGCATATACCCTGGTGCAGGTTACGGTGAACGACTTAATCATGCTGCTGGCTTTCGCGCCGATTGTGATGTTTCTGCTGGGCGTGGCTGATGTTATCGTTCCGGCCAATGTGCTGATCACGTCGGTGGTTGTATTCATCGTCATACCGCTTGCAGCGGGATTTATTACAAGAACAATTCTGTTGAAAAAATACGGCCAGGATTGGTTTGATACACAATTTCTCCCTAAATTCCATCCAGTGACGGTGGTGGCGCTTCTTTTGACTCTGTTGCTTATTTTCGCGTTTCAGGCGGAAAATCTCACCACGAAATGGTTTGCTGTCATATTAATAGCCATCCCCATTCTGATACAGGTATATTTTAATTCCAGTCTGACGTATCTGCTCATGCGTTTCTTTAAAGTTCAGCACAATGTTGCGTCTCCCGGCGCACTAATCGGGGCAAGCAATTTCTTTGAACTTGCGGTAGCGGTGGCGATTACATTATTCGGGCCGAGCTCCGGCGCGGCGCTGGCCTGCGTTGTGGGTGTCCTGGTGGAAGTTCCGGTCATGCTGTCGGTCTGCAATATTTGCAATAGGTCACGGCATTGGTATAATCGTGTTCTGCCGACAACGACGGCGGACGCGTGTGAAAGACAGTATACATGGCTGTAAATTTACAAAATATCAAAGACTTCGGCCATAAAATGAAAAACATTCTCGGCCTGGAATCCGAGCCGGTCGGCGTAAAATTCACGACGGGGACGGTCGCGCCCCAAAACGCCGAAAACCTTGGGCATCACCGCTATTGCCAGGCGCTGATGCTGGCAAGGCGGGGACAAAAAGTTTTTTTAAACGCCGATGGTTTGGCCTGTCCCGCGGCCGCGGCCGCTTTTGGCTTCCGGCCGCTTCCTGAACCGTTAAAAACAGGTAAGGGGCTTGTCGGCTTCGGCATTGTTTCCGATCCGCAGGTGGCGCAAAACATGTTTGCGGGCATGCCAAAACTGGCAGAGGGACAAATCGGCGGGATTTACCTTTTCCCTCTTCAGCAGGCCGACATCGAACCAGATGTGATTGTTGTTGAAGACGACGTGGAAAAACTGATGTGGATCGCGCTGGCCGATTTGCACAGGAGAAACGGCAAGCGCGTTGAGAGCTCCACCGCGATTCTTCAGGCAACCTGCGTCGATGCCACAGTGATTCCCTATCTGGAACAAAGATTGGACCTCAGCTACGGCTGCTATGGTTGCCACGACGCGACGGATATACGTCCGTCGGAAACGGTCTTGGGGTTTCCCGCATCAGCGCTGGCCGAAATTACGAAGCATCTGGAGTATCTGGGACAAAAAGCAATAATCACTTCACGTTCTAAAAAAGCCTATAAAATGATCAACGGCGTCAAGGTGGGGTAAGACGATTGCGCTGAAACGCAATGACCTCAAAAGATTAAAAAGAAGAAGAGGGAAATTAATCATGACGGATAAAAAAATATTGATCTACGGCACGGAAACTTGTCCTTTCTGCGTGCAGGCACGCGACGCATACAAAGACAGAGCCACATTCATTGATGTGGACAAAGACGCTGAAAAACTCAAGGAAATGCTGGGGCTTTCCGGTGGTAGAAGGCAGGTGCCCGTCATTGTGGAAGGCGACAAGGTTACCGTAGGTTTCCTGGGCGATACCAGCCTTCAGGGCGGCATTCCGCTTTTCGGCGGAACCTGATCGGTGTAATCATCTCTCGTGAAGAGACCATAAAACAATTTAGGAACCTTCGTATAATATAATTGGAACATCACATCCAACCAAAGAAGCCCTTGACATATTCTGGCCATTTGGCTAAATTGCCAATAACTTTCAGGGAGCACAAATAATGAAAAAAAGCGCCAAGCAGCAATATGAAGCGCGGGCAAAAATCATTAAGGCAATGGCTCATCCCAGCCGCCTGTTGATAATCGAAGAACTTCAGCGTCAGGAAAGATGCGTGAACGAACTTACCGAAATGATCGGCGCGGATACTTCCACTGTTTCCAAACATTTAAGTGTTCTGAAAAATGCCGGACTGGTGGCTGATGAAAAAAGAGGCAACTCTATCTTTTATACTCTGCGCTGTCCCTGTATAACGGGATTCATGGGGTGTGTGGAAGAGGTTCTTGCCGCGAATGCTGAAGAGCAAAAAAACATTATGAAAGCGTGTAAAAAATAGGAGAAAATCATGAAGATAGAAATTCTGGGTGTGGGGTGCGCCAAATGTCATAAACTGGAAGAAATGGTACGTGCTGTTATAGCACAAGAAAATATAACTGCGGAAATATCGAAAGTGCAGGATTTTAAAAAAATAATGAGCTACGGTGTGATGACGACACCGGCATTGGTTATCGACGGTGTAGTAAAAGCCGCGGGTAAAATTCCTTCAGAAGATCAAATCAAAAGCTGGTTGAAAGGTTAATCAATAAATAGGGGATAAATATTGCCGTGGAGGTCTCTCTATGACTGAATGTTGTGAAGGCGGTACAAAATTAATTTATTCTTGCGCCGGTTCGGCAGATGTAGGTGAAATTGCCGACCGGGTGGCACGCAGACTGCGCGATGAAGGCTATGCAATCATGACTTGCCTGGCCGGCGTGGGCGCGGGGCTTTCCGGTTTTGTCCAGTCGGCTATAGGCGCGGATGAAAACATTACAATTGACGGATGTTCTACTGCCTGCGCCAGAAAGTCACTGGAGCGTATTGGTGTTAATCCAAAATCCTATATCTTAACCGCCTTGGGACTGGAAAAACATGAAACGCCCGTTACGGAAAAGGTTATAGATGAAATTTTTGAAATAATAATGAATGACGGCGGCTTCTCAGCAGCAACAATCCCAACAGTAACGAATAGCTGCTACGGGATACAAATATTAAATAAAAAAAATAAATAAAGGAGATCAAATGTCCTTAAGGTTAAAACGAATCGGCTCTCTAGCCCTGTTGATGGTTTTTATTCTCATCTTCCTTTCAGCAAACTATCATTACGCTATTGCCCAGGGAAAAGACGGCAAAACAACACCAAAACCGGAAAAATCTGTTATGCCTCTGGCAACTTTTGTAGAAATCGGCTCCGTTAACTGCATTCCCTGTCGCGCAATGCAGCCGATTATGAAAGCGGTGGAAGAAGAATTCGGCGAGCAGGTTAAGATTGTGTTCCATGATGTATGGACGCCCAAGGGTAAAATTGACGCGGCTAAATACAGGATTCGCGTCATTCCCACGCAGGTTTTTCTGGACAAGGACGGCAAAGAATATTTTCGTCACGAAGGCTATTATCCAAAAGCGGATGTAGTAAGAGTCCTGAAAATGCAGGGGGTCAAATAAGTGCTTGTTGACCTCTTTACCTGGCTGACGACGGCGCTGACGCAGTCGCCTGAAATTGCTATCGGAGCAGCTTTTTTATGGGGGATATTATCGGTAATACTTTCGCCCTGCCATATAGCCTGTATCCCCTTGATCGTCGGCTTCATCGACGGACAGGGGAATATCAGCACAAGAAGAGCGTTTGTTCTTTCATTGCTCTTTGGTTTAGGCATTCTCATTACTATTGGCCTGATCGGCCTGATCACGGGGCTTGCGGGGCGCATGCTGGGCGACATCGGCGGTTACGGAAATTATTTTGTAGCGATTGTCTTTTTCGCCGTCGGCCTAAACTTGCTTGGCGTGTTACCCCTGCCTTTTATGGAGGGTGCAGCAAATCCTAACTATAAGAGAAAAGGGTTTCTGGCGGCGTTTATTTTGGGATTGATATTCGGGGTTGCCTTGGGGCCTTGCACTTTTGCCTATATGGCGACGATGCTGGGTGTAGTGTTTAGCATGGCATCAACGCAAATGATGTTGGCAATGACGCTTCTGGCGGCTTTTGCGATTGGCCACTGCGCGGTGCTGGTTTTCGCGGGAACATTTACGGAAGTTGTGCAGCACTACCTGCACTGGAGTGAAAAATCCAAGGGTGCGATGATCCTTAAAAAAAGCTGCGGCGTATTGGTTATTTTAGGCGGTATTTATCTGATTGCGTTGAACTGGATTTAGGGAGTTTCTTATGAAAAAAAGAGTCCTATTTTTATGCACCGCGAATTCCTGCCGCTCGCAGATGGCGGAAGGAATAACCAATCACTTCTTCGGTAATGCGCTTGAAGCTTTTTCCGCCGGCACGCAGGCGTCATTCGTAAACCCCATGGCTATTGAGGTGATGAAGGAAATAGGTATTGATATTTCAAATCACCGCTCCAAGAATTTCTCGGAGTTCGACGGGCAGAAATTTGATTACGTAATCACGCTGTGCGGCGATGCCAATGAAACCTGTCCGCTCTACATTGGCGGAACGAAAAAAACGCACATCGGTTTTGACGATCCGGCTAAAGCCACCGGAAGCCATGAAGACATTTTGCGGGAATTCCGGCGTGTCCGGGATGAAATTAAAACTAAGTTAGGTGATTTCTTTCAGCCATAAAAAAGCATAAACCGGAAAAAATGACAGAAAAAGGAGAATAACATGGAAGAGAAAAAACCAACAATTGAAGAATTGCTAAAACATATGGAAGCCCAAAGCGGCGGCGACCCACGCCCGATGCGCGTTTTAGCCAAGATTAATCCCGAGTTTGTTTTCGAACAAGCCAGAAGCAAATAATTTGTGATGGAACAGAAATTGATTCCGCCGAAATACAAACATCTCATTATGATTGCCGTCGCGGCCTCCGTGGAGTGTGAAATGTGCACGAAAGTATTTATGAAAGCGGCCAAACAGGCAGGTGTCACCGCGGAGGAAATGGTCGAAGCCATCATGGTGGCGCGCCAAGCAAGAGCCTCCACTATATTTGCCACGGCGGTCGATGGCTTTGAAGAAGTAGTGAAATAGCTTTAAATATTAAATGTATTTGTGTTAATATTGAATAGGAAAAATTTTTACAGGGAGGGTTCAATGGCAAAAATTGTGGAATTTGCAAGAAGATATCGGCGTATGATAACCATCTTGCTGGCGCTTATCGGAATAGGAATCATGGCATATTACGACTATTGCGATACCGCATGCAGTTATCTGCAGGGCGATATCTTGGGCATCGATCTTAAATGGATCGGGATTGCCTATATGGCGGCCATTATAATCTTTGCCGCCTTTAAACAGTCTGATTTTGTGCGCGCGCTGCTGGCGGCCGGACTTGGTGTGGAAATATTCTTATTTTCTTTTCAGCTACGCAACAATATTTTATGTCCGTATTGCCTGGCATTTGCCGTAACGGTAATCGCCGCGTTTATCGTCAACTATGACGCATCACCATCCTGGCTGCAAAACCAGCGTAAGATGTGGCTTTATTTTCTTGGGGAGGTTAATTTTCCGATGTTTAAAATAAAAAGATTGCCGTTAGCCGTAGTTGCCCTTATCGGGTATTTTTTTGTTTTTTTTACCTTTACCGGTTCAACTCTGCCAGCTTACGCGCAAGATAAAAAGCGCTATTCCTTCGCTGGGAAAAGGTTCTTATGAAGTTCTGATGTTTGCCGACTATTTCTGCCCGCCCTGCCGCAGAATAGATACCAAGGCCGAACCGTTACTAAAAGAATTGCTGGAAACAGGCAAAGTAAAATTAACATTTGTTGATGTGCCTTTTTCGAAACCCGCGCCGACTTTCGCCAAGTATTACCTTTACGCGGTGAACGCGAGTGATCGCGCGGACAATATTTTTCATATTCGAAGAGTTCTGTTTGACGCGGCTCAGGTCAAGCGTATTCAAAATGAAAACGCGCTGATAGAATTTTTAAAAGAACAGAAAATTACCTTAAAAAAAATGGATGAAAAATCAGTTTTCCCTCTTATGACCGCCATCATTAAAGAACATAAAATTAACGCCACACCCACCTGTGTTATCAAGTATTCGGCAACGGATATAAAAAAATATGTAGGTGACGTCAATATTTGGGAAGGGCTTGTAGAACTCAAAAAACACCTGCAAAAATTAAATTAACGGAAAGTATTTTTTATGAAAGAATGGCAAAAACTATTTTGGATTGTCGCGATATTTTTAGGCGCTTATTACATTCCGTGGGAATCAGCGATAATCCGTCAGTCCGGCCTGGAAGCATTCATGATGCTGCAGGAATACGCCCGCCAGCATGTGCTTACCTGTCTGATTCCCGCTTTTTTTATCGCCGGAGCGATTGCGGTATTTGTCTCGCAGGCGGCGGTGCTCAAATATTTCGGCGCGAAGGCCAATAAAATTTTATCTTATTCCGTGGCTTCCGTTTCCGGATCGGTTCTGGCGGTTTGCTCCTGCACGGTTCTGCCTCTGTTTGCCGGTATTTACACGCGCGGCGCGGGCATCGGCCCGGCTACCGCTTTTTTATATTCCGGCCCGGCAATAAATGTCCTCGCGATAATTTTAACCGCCAAAGTGCTGGGCTGGCAGTTGGGCCTGGCTCGCGCCATCGGCGCCATTCTTTTTGCCGTTATCGCGGGGCTTTTGATGGCTTATATCTTCCGTAAGGACGACGCCAATCGTGATAAAGGTGATATCTTTTTGCCGGACGAAGAAAAACAAGGCCGCTTTGGCAAAACGGTGTTTATATGCTGACGATGGTGTTGATTTTAATTTTTGCTTCTTTCGCGAGACCATCCGAAAGCGATTCTTCCTCTGGCAAACAATTTATTCCGCCAAGTGGTACCTGACCGCCGCCCTGCTGATTGTTCTGGCCGTGATGCTTAAAGCCTGGTTCGTTAAACAGGAACTTAAAGACTGGGTAAAATCTTCCTGGGATTTTGCTCTGCAGATTCTGCCCCTGCTTTTGGCGGGAGTTTTAGTAGCGGGATTTTTACTGGGACGCCCCGGCCACCCGGCGCTTATTCCCGAACAATACATTCAGGCGCTTGTCGGCGGCAATTCTTTCTTTGCAAACTTTTTCGCTTCCATTGTCGGCGCGCTGATGTATTTTGCCACGCTCACCGAAGTGCCGATTTTGCAGGGATTAATCGGCTCCGGCATGGGACAGGGCCCCGCGCTGGCGCTGCTTTTAGCCGGACCCGCCTTATCGCTTCCCAGCATGATTACCATCGCCAGCGTGATGGGTGTTAAAAAAACTGCCGTCTACTGCGGCATTGTTGTTGTTCTTTCAACTATTGCCGGTATGCTGTATGGGTGGGTTATAGGGTAATTAGAAGATGGGAAAAATAATAAAAACAAATTTTAGTATATCAAGTGTTGTCTTTGGCGTAATAATTTTCTCCCTTTTCACCGGGTTTATTTCAGATTTGCCAGCCGCAGAAAAAACACGTGTCCGTTGGATTGGCGTTGATCAGATAAATAAAATTATTGAAGAGCAAAAACCGATAATTGTGGATTTGCGCACACCAGGGGAATTCCATGAACGCGGCATATATCGGGCGCAATTAATGTTCCGATTGAAGTTTTACGATCTAATCGTTCCGCCCTGGATATTTATAAGGACAATCCGATTTTGCTATATTGCCGCACAATAAATAAAGCAGATTTAGCGATTTGGTTTCTGGAAAACCGGGGATTTAAATCGATCTATGCCCTCAAAGGCGGCTATGAAGCTTACCGATTGCGCAGCCGATAGGATCTCTTGCTGAAACATTGAAAAAAGAGTGAAGATGGATGACTTAAATAAGATATATATTGAACCAACCAACCGCTGCAATCTGAACTGCCTTATCTGTATACGCAATTCATGGAACGAGCCAAACGGGGATATGGACTGGTCGGTGTATCAGAAATTAATCGCTGATCTGAAAGCTTTTCCCGAAGCGAAAACAATTGCTTTTGCCGGGCTCGGTGAGCCACTTCTTCATCCAAAACTACCGGAAATGATCCGGCTTGCCCACGAACAGGGATTGAGAACTGAAGTAACAAGCAATGCCATGCTCTTGACCCCGGCAATGGCGCTTCAACTTATTGATTCCGGCCTTGATCAGTTGTCTGTTTCCATCGACGGCGCATCAAGCGATACCTACGAAAAACATTCGCCCGGGCTCTTCCCTGGAGCAAATTACCGCGAACGTTGCTCATCTGCGTCATTTGAGCGTAGCAAAAACCGCTAATTCCATCAAAATTGGCATTGTTTTTGTGGCGATGAGGCGCAACATCCAGGATCTTCCTTATCTCAAGAAAATCGCGCGTAAAATCAAAGCGTCTTTTATTCTTCTGACAAATATTCTGCCCTATACAGCAGACCTGCAAGATGAAATTCTCTATCGCTTAGGGCCCAGAACAATCAGAAACACCGGCTCGCCATCTTTCCCTCTCTGGATAATTCCTGAAATGGATTTTACCGATGACACCATGAAACCATTAACGCCGATATTGCGCAGTCCTTCAAATCTTGCCGTTCTTGATTTTCCTATGGACAGGCGAAATAATTACTGCCCTTTTGTCGGTGCGGGAAGTGTTTCCCGTAGGCTGGCATGGCGGCATCAGTCCCTGCCTGCCCCTTATGCACTCCTATACATGTTTTATCCGGAACAGAGAAAAAAGATTTTTAAGCTGCGAATTCGGAAATTTGACCAACCGACCCCTGCAAGAAATCTGGAGAGACGCGGCATATCTCTCTTTTCGCAACCATGTCCGCATCTTTGATTTTCCGCCCTGCACTGATTGCGGCGGATGCGAATCGCAGCAAAACGAGGAAGATTGTTTCAATAATAAATTCCCTGTTTGCGGCGATTGTCTTTGGGCAAGAGGAGTGTTGCGCTGTGCCTGACGACAACAAAAACACGCTTCTTGCTTTTCTCAGCGCGCCCTTTTGAACACGTGCAGCCTCAGCCACTTTTCCATACCAATTATACTGTAAACAACGAGCGAAATAGCGATGATCATTAACCAGTCTTTTTCTGAAATAGGCTCGCTCTGAAAAATCCTGTTCATCACCGGAGAGTAAGTGTAAAAGAGCTGAAGAATTATCATCGTGGCGCTGCCAAATAACACCCAGGGATTGGACAAAATTCCTATTTTAAACATCGACTTGGTCAGGGAACGGCAATTGAACAAATATGTTAGTTCAATCATCACGAACAAATTCACCGCCACGGTGCGCGCCTCCGCCGGGGGATAGCCCTGATGTATTTGCCAGGTAAAAATGGAAAATACCGCCACCAGCATAAGAACAGTTACCAGCAATATTCTCGTTATAAGAATGCCTGTTAGGATGGGACTGTTTGGTTCGCGCGGCGGATAATCCATTATATCCGGCTCGCCCGGTTCAAACGCGAGCATCAAACCCAGGAGAATCGCCGTGGTCATATTTATCCATAAAATCTGGACAGGCAAAATGGGCAGAGTTACACCGGAAAAAATCGCGGCGAGAATGACCAGACCTTCACCGCCGTTTGTGGGAAGTGTCCAGGTGATAAATTTTACCAGGTTATCGAATATGCGCCGGCCTTCTTCCACCGCGCGCGTGATACTGGCAAAGTTATCGTCCATAAGCACCATATCCGCGGCTTCCTTGGAAACGTCCGTGCCGGTAATACCCATCGCGATGCCGATATCAGCCTGTTTAAGGGCCGGCGCGTCGTTAACTCCATCACCGGTCATCGCCACAACATGATCACGCGCCTGTAGTGCTTCCACCAGCCGCAATTTTTGCTCCGGCGCGACTCTCGCGAAAACAGATGTTCTATCCGCTTCTTTAATCAGTCTTTCGTCTGTTAACTTTTCCAATTCTTTACCGGTAAGAGTAATCGGTTTCTCTCCATCTTTGTCTTTTTCCTGCCCGATATTTAATTGGCGGGCGATTTCCGTGGCCGTTACCGCGTGGTCACCGGTAATCATTTTTACCATAATGCCCGCCTTATGACAGGAGCGGACAGCGGCAATAGCTTCCGTCCGCGGCGGATCAATCATGCCCTGAAGCCCTAGAAAAGTTAACCCGGAAAGGCAGTCTTCTACCTCAATATTATCTTTATCGGTTACCTTGCGCGCCAGGGCAAGCACACGCAGGCCATCCTGCGCCATCAAAGCCGCCCTGGCAAGTATTTCATCTTTATTCAGCGTCGCCCTGCCGTCTTCAATGCAAATATTGTCTGAACAGTCTTCCAGTATCTTTTCCACCGCTCCCTTTACATAAATTATTTTTTCATCATCAGCCTTTATTTCATGGAGTGTGGCCATAAACTGCCGCTCCGATTCAAATGGTATCTCATCGAGCCTCGGCATTTCCTCTTTAACTTTTTCCGGTTTTATATAAGCTTTAAGAGCTGCAACAATAAGCGCGCCTTCTGTGGGATCGCCTTCGATGCGCCAAAGATTATCTTCCTGAACAAGGCGTGAATCATTGCAAAGAAGACCAGCCAGTAAAGTTTCCCGCAACGGAAAAGGCAGTTCACCGGTAATAGCTTTGCCTTCGTACAGCAATAGCCCCTCCGGCGCGTAGCCGTTACCTTCTACTTCAAAAAAATTATTTCCGGCAAAAATCTTTTTTACCGTCATTTGGTTTTCCGTTAATGTCCCGGTTTTATCCGAGCAGATTACGGTGGTGCTTCCCAGCGTTTCCACCGCGGGGAGTTTTCTGATAATCGCTTTTTTCTTGGCCATGCGATTGACGCCAACGGCCAGTGTGATGGTCACCGCCGCGGGCAGTCCTTCGGGAATAGCGCCGACAGCCAGCGCTACCGCGGCCATAAACATATGAACGATGCTTTCCCCGCGCCATAGACCAACAACAAATGTGACCACGGCAAGAAAAAGAATCGCAATAAGCAAGACTTTGCTGAAGGCGGCAATTTTTTTGGTCAAAGGAGTAGAAAGATCAGCCGCGGAAGCAATCAATTCAGAAATGCGTCCGGTTTCTGTTCCATCGCCCGTGGCCACAACAACAGCCCGCGCCTGCCCGTAAGTTACCAGTGTTCCCGCGTAAGCCATGTTACGGCGGTCAGCCAATATTGTTCCCGGATCGAGAACTTCCTCTTTTTTGATTACGGGAACCGATTCACCCGTAAGCGCGGATTCGTCAACCTGCAAATCACGGCAACGTATTAAGCGAACATCAGCGGGTACTTTATCGCCAGACTGCATCTGAATGATATCTCCGACAACAAGGCCAACGGCGTCGATGGACTGCCATTTACCGTCGCGCAACACGTTAGTTTGTGTTGTCATCATTTTTTTTAATGACTCAATCGCGCGTTCGGCTTTTGATTCCTGAACAAAACCGATAATAGCGTTGATGATGACCACACCGAATATAACGGAAGAATCCACCCATTCCCGCAAAAATAAAGTTACAAAAGCGGCGACCAGCAAAATATAAACAAGCG
Organism: uncultured delta proteobacterium; assembly: GCA_963813455.1. Classification (GTDB taxonomy): domain Bacteria; phylum Desulfobacterota; class Syntrophia; order Syntrophales; family Smithellaceae; genus UBA4810. Next base: position 46,898 of record CAWEZF010000003.1, on the reverse strand, counting down.
GCTGATGGAACTGCAGAAGAAATCTCTGAAAAGGCCCCTTTTGCTTCTGTATCGTAACCATGTTAGGCCCAAATTTTTCCAACCGGTGCTTTGCTTCAAAAGGCGAAAGCCCTTTATCTGGATTCGTATTCAGGAAAGTAGCGACTTCCGAAGACGGGCAATGATGCCAGTGCTCGCAGAGGATCGATTCCATAAACATTCTCCTTTTCACGCTATAAACCCCTTCGCTGGGGGCCAGTTATTAAGAAAACTTAAACTTTCTTGTTTTCCATGATTTATACAAAAAGAAGTTCGATAAGTTAATTGATTCTATATTAATTGAAGCGATATTGTCAATGAAATCCGGTTAAGCAGTATTTATCTTGGCCATAATATTCTTGAATATCAAATGATTATCTGGATTCATTATTGCGCGGCAATGTCAAAGCTTTTTTACACTGGTTTATTTCAGCCGGTTTTTTCCGGATATAATTTTTCCATGCATTCGGGGCAGATTGCGTGGCTAAAATCCAGATCGGCGTTCTTGTTTAAATATACTTCCAGTTGACGCCACAAACCTTCATCATCCCTTATTTTTTTGCATGAAGCGCAAATGGGCATAAGACCGGTAATGGCTTTCACCTGATTTTTTGTCTTGACCATTTCCTGTTCGATTCTTTGGGCATTAATAATAATTAATCCGATAAGGAGAACAATATACGCGGCGATATTGCCCAGAAAGTTTAATTGATATGGAATACCCGCGTTCATTAAATCAGTTGGCATATTTGTTTCAAAAAAAGAGGCGATAATTCTTATAAATGGCCAGACTACAGTAAAAATTAGAAACCAGAATAAAATATAATTTCTTCTTGTCAATACCCGCGGTAAATCACGATAAGCAATAATTACCATAATAGCGCATAACATTATTTGAAACACGGAAAAAACAACGGCACGGTCAATTAAGCTGGGGGTAACATAGGTATAATAATAAAAAAATATGATAAAAAAAGACATGATAAGAAGATAGGTTTTTTTGTAAGGCCGCACTCCGGAGAAACGACTAAGCCCCGTGTTGATGAAAACAATAGACAGAACAAGAAGCGTATTGCTTATCAGTGTCGTTAAATAATCCGGTAGCATACCGCGCATACTCAGCAGAAACATCCCTACGGCATTGCTTAGAGCCGCTAATATCCAATACGCAAATCCATCATAAGTTTTTTGTCTTTTCCGGATATAACACATACAGATAAATAAAATAAGCGAGGTGACACCGGAAACAAAGATGATTGTGCGCATATCCAAAAAAGCTTCCAATTGAATTGCAGGCTCCTTTAAGTCTTATTTTTGCACAACTAAAATTTTTTCCCGCTGTATGTGTCTCGTCAGAATCTGATTAATGGCCGCAGGAAGAGCAATTAGATGATGAGCATGACGAGCAACTAGAACCGCTGGATGATACAGTGCTGCTTGAACCGCCTTTTCCCAGCGAAGAGTATTTTCCACGACCTACTTTGGATATTATTTTATGTGTTTTTTTTGATTTGCATTTCGAACACACGGCATTGGGTTTCTCGCTCATGCTCATGGTCAGAACTTCAAATTGTTTGTTACATTTATCGCACTTAAATTCATAAATTGGCATAAAGTTTTCTCTGGTTTTTTTGTGGTCTTAATTTAGGAATTTACCAATTAAATGTCAATATCAATCTTTACTTTAAAAAATGCAATAATGCATGCCTGAATTTTAAGTAACTTCTTGCCTTAGTCAATCCAATAGTGTAGAATTTATTAATTATTTTGGTTGTCTAATTTTAAAACAATGGCCAAGCTGCCGAGATTAATTTCATGCTGAACATTTTTCAATTATTCACAAAATCGACAGAAATGAAAGACATACCCCTAAAACCATATTTAATCGAGTTTTCTTTAAACAGGCTTGCTCTCGGCATTGATAATATTCGTATTGATGTTCACATCAGCCCCCAGCTACAAAAAGCGCTGCAAAAAACCGCTTTTTTTATTGTAATCAAACATAGCCAGACGGAAATTTTTTTCAGAGAGTACAACAAAAAAAACTGCAGAAGCGAAAAAGACGCCTTGAAAATTATCTGCGCGGATGCGCTGCACGACGGAATAAACAGGGCAAAAGTTGAAGACGAAATTCAGATAGATTACCTCGGTCAAGCCGCTCTGGCAAAATTATTCCGTGAAGAAGTTAAAAATCAATACAAAAAGCTGGTAGCACATTTCGAGCCGCTTGGCCTTTCCTATGAATTATCGCGAAGGCATACCGAAACGGAGCTCCGTAAAGTCAAAGATAAACTGGCAACAATTAAACTAACCAAAAACCATATTATCCAAATGGCGGGAGCAGAGTTGTTTCAGATAATTACGGACATCCAAACCGATAACCTGCGTAACATGCGGGAAATAAATTTCCAAGCTGAACAAATCCTGCCGCCTATTTTCTTCAATAATCCGATTATTCACACCGATAATCCGGCTGACGATTTTTTCCTTATTGAAGAATATGTCCTTATGGGTCAACGCAGTAAAGACCCGGATAACTATAATAATGTTAAGGCGATTATTTATGACCTGCTGGAAAAAACTGATTTAAGGCAGCGCCATAAAAAAGAAATAGGATTACCGGATAATAGCAAGCGCGCAAACGGTCAATTTTCTGCCGATGCCGGAGGGCATGACTTCGACGCGCTGATAATGGAACCGGAAAATATTGACCGGATGCTGAATGTTTTCGATTCCCGGAAACAATATAAAAACGCAAAAAAAGAAAAAAAATCAAAGGCCATTCTTCTAAAGATGAAAGAACGGATAAAAATACAGCGTAGCCTGCTAAATCTTTTTTACCGTAAATTTAAAAAATCCGGTTTATTAGACCAACTTGTGGCGTCTTTCGAAATGAAAACCGTTTACGGTATCTACTGCCCGCCGATAGCGCCTTGTAAGATTAAAGAATTTTTGACTGATTTCTGGTCAAGAAAATTTATTACTTATCAGTTAAAATCGAGAAAAACCGCTCACGGTGCCGCGTTTAAAATCGCTCCGCTTAAGAAAACCGTAAGCATAATAAAAGGCCTTTCAGTCGCGGATAAGAAAGCACATTTATTAAATTTTCTCAGACAATTTTCGCGATACCACAGGGATATCTATAATTTCCGTCTGCTCAAAGAAGCAATGGAACTTATAAATTTTGTAAACACTGAAAAAGATATTTTATTATCGCGGGGAAACAGGTCGCTCTTTGAATTTCTGCTTCCTTCGGAAAGGGTAAAAGAAGAAAAGCCCGTCAGCAGCCATGTGATCATCAAGGCGGATATCCGTGGTTCGATGAAAATCAATAATATAATGAGAAGCAAAGGGCTTAATCCGGCGTCGCTTTTCAGCCTTAATTTTTTTGATCCGATTTCCGCTATTCTTCTGGATTATGACGCTTCCAAGCTATTTATTGAGGGAGACGCGATTATTCTTTCGATCATTGAAAATCAGGACACCCCGGAAGGATGGTACAGTGTAGCCCGCGCCTGCGGTCTGGCAATCAGAATGCTGCAGATTGTTCATAGCTATAATATGAAAAACAAAGAAAATAATCTGCCTCTTCTTGAAATCGGCATAGGAATCTCACATAGCCCCGGCTCCCCCACTTATCTTTTTGACGGTGATTCACGAATTATGATTTCCCCGGCGATAAACATGGCTGATAGGCTTTCAGAATGCAACAAAAGAATACGTAAATTTTTAAATGAACACGATCCGCTGTTTAATCTGTTTGTTTTCAAGAATGTATTCCGCAGTGAAAACGATGAGGACGCTGATGATTTATACATGCGTTACAATGTCAATGGAATTGAATTGGACAGCAACGGTTTTAATAAACTATCCAAGGAAATCACCTTGCATCCGATTACTTATTCATCGGCCAAAAATAAAAAAATGAAACTTTACAGCGGCATGGTGCCGACGCTAAGCGGAAACTATCAGCCGATTGTTATCCGCGAAGATATTATCACTGAAATTCACCCGGAAAAATTCGAGATACTCGGAAACACATTTAATAAATATTACGAAGTTTGCACCCACCGGCAAATTTACGAATTCGCGGAAAACAAAGCTGAATAATCAATTATCGTTGAATTTCAAAGGCTTTGTGTCATTATTTTCATGACAAATGTCGAATTACTTAATGTCTATCTTTTCTTCTTTGTGAAAAAGTGTGCTAAAAAACCGGAAATCCGCGCGCCTAAATTTTTCTAATTCCTGATTCATCACAAAAAAAAGCAACGCATTTTACAGTTGATTTTTTTAAAAAGTATTTACAAAATTTGTTTCTTAGCCATCCGCCACATTTGACGGTTCTGTTAAATGTGGCGGTTTATCCGTGACGACTTTCTCTTTACATCTATTTCCTCTCGGATTTTGTCCATATAATCAATCCCTTATACGAAATGAATCCGCTGCTCTCCTCTGGCACGATAGTTGTTGTAATCATTAACTGGGAAGCTAGTAAGCTTTCAAGAAATTCATTTCTTCAACGAATAACAAAGCGAAAAAAAGGCGAAGGAGAAATACCATGAAATCCAGCACAAAAGACCAGGCAAAAGGCAAGTTTCACCAGGCAAAAGGCAAGCTCAAGGAATCAGCCGGTAGGCTGAGCGATAATCCAAAGCTGGAAGCTGAAGGCACCGGTGAAAAGATGGCCGGCAATGTTCAGGAAAAGTTCGGTCAGTTCAAGAAGGTTCTGGGTAAGTAGCCAAAGCGACGTAGCAAACATCTTGTGTGTGCCTGGACTACTGGTTACTTTAGACATTGGTACCAAAACTAAAGCCAGATATGAATCATCATCACCACGGAAACCAACCAATTTAAGGAGAAGTACAAAATGGCAAAGAAAAGCAGAGGCGGTAGAATGACAGCGGCTAAAAAGCGCGCGGCAAAGATGCCTGGCGGAAAGGGTCCGATAAAGGATCGTCCCGCGGGTAAACATATCATGAAGACGTAAAATTTTACCCCGTTAGAAACAGCAGATCTGTATCTTTTCTAACGGGGTTAGGAGTTCAAAAAACAAAAGTAACAACAACCAAAGGAGACCGTGCAAATGAAATCAATATATAGATTAGCAATAATAATGGCGGCGGCAATGCTACTGCTTATGTTCAGCGTGCCGCTGCAAGCGTCACAGATGGATGACCGTATCGTATCGGATGCCAGAAATTCGTACGTCTTTAGGAACTTCCTCCAGAATGATGATATCAAAATCAAATCGATAGACGGCGCGGTCACCCTGACCGGGATCGTTGCCGACAACTTCAATAAATCATTGGCCGCGGAGACCGTAGCAGGTATCTCCAATGTTAAACGTGTGGACAACAGACTCGAGATCAAAGGCGCGCCTCCCACCGCAAACTCGGATGCGTGGCTCCGTGATAAAGTGAAGGCCACACTTATGTTTCATCGCAGCGTGAGCGCCCGCACAACCGAGGTTGATGTCAAAGACGGCATCGTGACCCTGCGAGGGAATACCGGCAGTGAGGCGCAAAAGAATCTGACCGCTGAATACGCCAGGGACGTCGAAGGAGTCAAAGGCATAAATAATGAGATGATCGTCGCCAAGAGCTCAAAAAACACGAAAACGATAGGCGAAACGATTGATGACGCTTCCATCATCGCCCAGGTCAAGATCACGTTGCTATCTCACCGTTCGACCAGCGCCATTAATACCAAGGTCGAGGCGAAGCGTGGCGTGGTTACATTATACGGCAAAGCCAGCAATTCAGCCGAAAAGAACCTGGCCACCAAACTTGCCAACGATATAAACGGCGTGAAGGGCGTAAATAACCGGATGACCATCGAGTAAAGTCCGGAATCGAACCAAATAAAAGGAGAAGGTATGATTTCTAAAATTCTTTTGCCGTCAGACGGATCAAAAACAGCGCGACTGGCAGCAAGGTACGCGGTTGACCTGGCAAAGCAGTTGAAAGCCTCTGTTATCGCCCTGAGCGTTATTGATCAACGCTCATTTATTACCCAAACCGTTTCCGCGGCAAAGACAGCAAGGCAAAACATTCAGCCTATTGAAGATTATCTAAAAGAAGCGGCTGAAGAGTATGCTGAAGAAATAAAGAAACTGTGCGATAAAAACAACGTCGCCTCCAAGATTTCTATAAAGATCGGGCATCCGGTGGAAGAGATTATAAAAGAGGCCCGGCGGTCAAAGGCAAATCTTATTGTTATGGGCTCGCGCGGAAGAAGCGCCTTATCGGCCACTGTCCTGGGCAGTGTTTCCTATGGCGTTCTCCACAATGATAAAGGAATCCCCACGCTCATTGTGCGGGGTTGATGGCAAAGGGAAAAAGTTATGACGTGCCAAATCAAAAAAAATACAATAAGGCAATCGTCAAACGCATCTTTTTATGTTTGCTGTTTTTATCCATCTTGCTCCCCGGCACGGGATGCGCGACCTTGCCGAACGTCAGAAATGTGATCGATGACGCCCAAAAGGAAACGCCGCGCCGAATCCTTTCGTCCGAAGGCCGGTTATCTAACGAACAAAGCAAGGGTATCATGGAAAGGCTGAGGGAATCGGTCGATCCGACGGACATTCTGGAACGTCATACTATCGTGGTAGAATCGGTCACGGAAAGTCTGCTCACCAAAGGTAACAAAATCACATTGCTCTCCGATGGCCCGGATGTCTATGCGGCCATGTTTAAAATTATCCGCAGCGCCAAAAACCATATCAACATCCAAAGCTATATTGTTGAAGATGATGAAACAGGCCGCAAATTTGCCGACCTGCTGCTGCGCAAACAAGCGAAAGGTGTTCAGGTAAATCTTATTTATGACAGCTTTGGCAGTATTAATACGTCCGCTGCCTTTTTCCAGCGCATGATCGACGGCGGAATTCAGGTCGTTGAATTCAACGCGATAAATCCGCTGCAGGACGGGGGAAAATGGGGACTGACACACCGGGACCACCGCAAGATGTTAATCGCCGACGGCAAAGTCGCTATCATGGGGGGGCGTCAACATCAGCGAGGTTTATTCGAGCATTCCCCTGCATCGCAGAAAAAGCAAAAAAACGCCGATTCACTGGCGTGACACGGACATTCAAGTTGAAGGTCCGGCCGTGGCCGAATTCCAGAAGCTCTTTATGGACACCTGGGAAAAGCAAAAAGGGCCAAAACTTTCCAAACGGAACTATTTCCCAAATTTAAAAAAATCGGGCAACGCGCTGGTGCGGGTGGTGGGCAGCACCCCGGGAGAGACTAACAGAATTCCTTTTGTTGTATATGTGTCAGCCATCTCTTTTGCCGAGCATTCAATTCAGATGACAAATGCCTACTTTATTCCGGATAAGCAAATCGTAACCGCCCTTACGGATGCGGCGAAGCGCGGGGTTGATGTAAAAATCATTTTGCCCGGAACCACCGATTCTCAGTTGGCTTTATATGCGCAGAGATATTATTATTCCAGGCTTTTGAAAGCGGGGGTGAAAATATACGAGCATGGCACATCCCTGCTGCACGCGAAAACCGCGGTGGTGGATAAGGTCTGGTTCTATCGTAGGTTCAACCAACATGGACAACATGAGCATGTTAACCAATGACGAGGTGAACGCGATTATTTTGAATAAGGAGTTTGCCGTAGAAATGGAAAAGATGTTTCTTGCGGACCTTGCCGATTCCCGACAGATTCAATTAAATGAGTGGAAAAAAAGACCTGTGCTGCAAAAAGTCAGATCGTGGTTTGTTAATTTATTTTCCCGCTGGTTGTAAAATAAACCTACAAAAATATTTATTTCACCTGTTCAGGCAATCGCGGCCTTTTCCATAAAAGCGCCGGAGCTTGCCACAGCGGGGATTACAGATAAATCAATATGAGAAAGCAGCGGGAAATGGTCAGAAGGATAATATTTTTTATATTGCGGTTGAATAATTTTCGCGTCCTGAACGCGGGCGGCAGAGGGAACAAAAATATAGTCGAGCTTGAACCGGAAAAAATGTTTGCGAAACCCGTGAAACGTAGCAATACGCCGGACATTGGGATAGCGTTGGCGAAAAGTGTCCATCAAAGGTTCGGGATTGAGTATATTTCCTTTTATTTTTCCTCTTAAAGGAATTTTCCCTTTTAAATATTTTATCGGCGTACTCCTTTCGCTCGCGTTAAAATCGCCGGTCAGCACAAAAGGGTCCGGAAAAGGCCGCTTATGAATAAACTGGGTCAGTAAAACAACGCTATTTCTTTGCGAGCGGCTCGAAATATGATCCATGTGGACATTATAAAAATAAAAGGCCTGCTCTGATTCTTTTTCAATCAGCCGCGCCCACGTACAGGTTCGCGGAATTATGTTTCCCCAGCCTTTTGACCCGGGGCGATCGGGTGTATCGGAAAACCAGAAAGTGCCTTCCGCGGAAACGGCAAACCTGGCCGCGTCATAAAAAATGGCCGTGTGCATCCCCTTGCTGCCGCCCTTATTTCCCAGGCCTATCTTATTATATCCGGGCAACATGGAGCTGATCTGGATATTTGAAAGTCCAACGCTTCCTGCAAGCCCAAAACATCCGGATGATAATTATTCAACAGTTCGCACACCCGGTCACGACGAAATTTCCAGTGATTTTTACCGTCTTTTTTCGTCCCGCGCCGAATATTAAAACTCATGACATTTAAGTTTAATCCGGTATGCAACAGCGGATGAGAAAAAAGGCTCCGGGTCGGCTATTTTATTTTTCCGCAAATGCTGGAAATCCCGCAGCCAGATAACAGGCCGGCGGATTTGCGCTATTGATTTCTTGGCGAAAGCGCGTCCTTTATTTTTCTTTGCTTTCATCATACCTTATATAAACTGTTTCCAGTTTTTAGACTTTACCCTTTCAAAAAAACCGCAACGATAAATCTGCAATGTCCCTAAATGCGTTTCGGAAAGGGGCAAAGGATATCTTCCGGAGTTTACGCCGAGGCTAATCTAAGTGGTTGAAATAAAGGCGAAGCGGCATTTTTCCAAGATCTTTGTCCGGGTTGATGTTGAATGCTGCATCCAACACGTATTTAATATAGTCATGGTCCATTACAAAGCAAACTCTTGGCGCCGATGTAATAGATATTTATACGTTTTTTTATTACAAGATGTTTTACAAGATACTGTCTTTTTCGCTAAGTACATTTTTGATTTTATTTTATTCATTATTTTGAGTTGATTTATTTCAATATTCTCTATAATTATAATTACATTAAGACATAAAAGCGTTGCCGGGATTATTCCGCGCGAAAAAAACGTGCCGGAAGCATGAAAGAATACCTCGTTTTACATTTAAGTAAATATTGGTATCCATAAAATTATGAAAAAACGACCAAAACCGGCGGCAAGCGATAATAAGCGCGATAAAGCTCCCCCCGCCCGGGTCAAAAAAGCGGATAAGTTAACAGCACTCTCTTTCGACGGCAAAGCACAGAAAAAAAAGGCCCGATTGGCTAAAGACACGCCAGAGGCAAAAGGGCGACCTTTTCCTATCATCGGTATCGGCGCCTCCGCCGGAGGCTTGGAGGCCCTTGAACAATTCCTGAAAAAAGTGCCCGCGGCGAGCGGCATGGCCTTTGTCATCGTCCAGCATCTGGACCCGACGCACAAAGGAATCATGCACGAACTGCTTGGACGCGTCATCTCGATGGAAGTTTTTCAGGTCAAAGACCGGACGCGGGTCAAACCAAACTGCGTCTATTTGATTCCTCCCAACAAGGACATGTCTATTCTGCACGGCGTGCTCCACCTTTTCGAACCAACAACTCCCCGCGGTCTGCGTCTGCCGATCGATTTCTTTTTACGCTCTTTGGCCGAAGACCGGCGGAAGTACAGCATCGCGGTCATCCTCTCCGGCATGGGCTCTGACGGCACGTTGGGGCTTAGAGCAATCAAGGAAAAGGCGGGATTGGTGCTGGTACAGGGCCCTGCATCAGCCAAGTTCGACAGCATGCCGCGCAGCGCTATCGCGGCCGGGCTTGCCGATATTGTCGCCCCGGCCAGGATTTGCCCGGTAAAATTATTGACTACCTGCTCCACAACCTGGCCATTGCCAAAGACGGTTTGCCTTTGGAGGAGAAGGACCAAAGCGCCCTGGAAAAAGTTCTTATCCTGCTTAGGGCCAAAACCGGTCACGATTTCTTTATGTATAAGAAAAACACCGTTTACCGCCGGATCGAACGGCGCATGAGTATTCACCGGATAAACCGGATCGCGTCTTACGTCCGTTATCTGCAGGAAAATTCCCAGGAAATCGAGCTCCTCTTTAAAGAGCTTTTGATTGGCGTGACCAACTTTTTCCGTGACGAGGCGGTATGGGAACATCTGCGTCTAAAGGAAATTCCGGAACTACTGAAAAACCGCGAGGGCGGTCAGCCGCTACGCGCCTGGTCGGCGGGATGCTCAACCGGTGAAGAAGCTTATTCGCTGGCGATTACTTTCAAAGAAGCACTCGAACAAATCAAACCCCAAAAGGATTTCACGCTGCATATCTTTGCCACCGACCTGGATAGGGAAACAATCGACAAGGCCAGGCAGGGATTATACCCGGACAACATTTCCGCGGATGTTTCGCCTGGGCGCCTGAAGCAATTTTTTACCAAGGAAGACGGTGGCGGCTACCGGATCAAAAAGGAGATCCGGGATATGGTAACCTTCGCCACGCAGAACGTCATCATGGATCCGCCCTTTACCAAACTGGACATTCTTGTGTGCCGCAACCTTTTAATCTATCTGACGCCGGAGTTGCAAAAAAAGTTACTGCTGCTCTTTCATTATAGCCTGAATCCGGGCGGCATCCTGTTTTTGGGAAGCTCGGAGACCGTCAGCACCTTCACTCATCTCTTCGCGCCGCTGGACATTAAGTCGCGGCTTTTCCGGCGGCTTGAATCGGTTATGACTACCGAAATGCCGACATTCCCCGCACTATCGCTGCCCGCCCCGGCGGGAGCTCCCAAGGAGTTATCAATGCAGAAACCTGTGACCAATCTTCAATCATTAGCGGACCAATTGCTCCTGCGGCATTTTTCCCCGCCGGCCGTGCTGGTTAACGACAAAGGTGACATCCTTTATATCAGCGGGCGGACAGGCAAATATCTGGAGCCGGCATCCGGCAAGGCCAATTGGAATATTTTTGCCATGGCCCGTGAAGGGCTCCGTTTTGATATCGGAACAGCTTTTCAGAAGGCGCTGAGAAAAAAAGGGGCAGTCACCGTCAAGGGGCTTACAGTCAGCGAAAACAGCGACACGTATACAGTCGATATCACCGTCCAGGTAATTCAGGAACCGGAAACGCTGCGCGGGATGGTGATGATTATCTTTACCGATGTGGCAACACCCCCGGCAGAAAAAAAGAAAGCCGGCTCCAAACTTCTGGGCATGGAACAGCGGGGACTGATCAATAAACCCTTTATCAGCTTTATTGCCGATACGGACTCAAAAGAAACCTTCTTAAATCATTGCCAAAAGATATTACAAAAAAAGAACGGCCAGCTCTGCGAAATTCAGCTGAAGAAAAACGACGGCACAGTTTTCTGGGCGGAGCTCCAAAGCAGGATCAGGGAAAATACTGAAGGGAAAGGCGATCATATTTGGACTGTGGTCACGAATATTAACGCCTTCAAAATAGCGACCATAAAGATCAAACATCTGGCCTCTTTCCCCGAACTCAATCCCAATCCGATCCTGGAAACAAATTTAAAAGGAGAAATCGTTTATTGCAATCAGGCAACCATGAAGTTCTTGGACAAGTTGAAAGGCCCGGGAAATGCCCGTATCCTTCTGCCACCTGATATTAAAGACATAATAAAAAAACTGCAGCAGGAAAAAGATGGCTACTACGAACTCTGTGAGGTGAAAATAGGCAGCAGGACATTTCTCGAAAGTATTATCGTGCCGCGTAATATGCAAATTGTGCGTATCTACGCGCAGAATATCACCAAACTAAGAAATGCGGAGGATGCGCTGAAAAAAGCCCATGAAGAGCTCGAGACGCGAGTCGAGGAACGGACAGGCGAACTCAAAGCGGCTCTTTCTGAAATTGAACAGATGAAAGAACGGCTGGAGGCGGAGAACATTTACTTCCGCAACGAGAATAGAATAAAATATTTATTTCAGCACATTATCGGGCAAAGCGCCGGTCTCAAGTATGTTCTCTATCGGGCCCAGCAAGTTGCGCCTACGGACACAACCATCCTCATCCTCGGAGAAACCGGTACGGGAAAGGAGCTAATCGCCTCCGCCGTACATGAAATGAGCCCGCGCAAGGCAAGGCCGCTGATCACCGTCAACTGCGCGGCGCTTCCGACTAATCTCATTGAAAGCGAATTGTTCGGGCGCGAGAAAGGCGCCTTCACCGGGGCCGACACCCGCCGGTTAGGCCGCTTCGAGATCGCGGATAAATCCACCATCTGCCTTGATGAAATCGGTGAGCTGCCGATGGAGTTACAAGGCAAGCTGCTGCGCGTGATTCAGAGTAACAAGTTTGAGCGTCTGGGCTCGTCTACTACCATCTCCGTTGACACGCGGATTATCGCGACAACAAATAGAAATCTGGAAGAAGAAGTCCGCCAGGGCCGGTTCCGGCAGGACCTTTTCTATCGTCTCAATGTCTTTCCCATCACCATCCCTCCCCTCCGGCAGCGCAAGGAGGATATCCCTGTGTTAGTCGAGGCTTTTGTCGAGCGCTTTGCCAGAAAACTGGGCAAAAAAATCACGTCGATCACAGACGAGGCGATGCAGGCGCTGCAGGATTATCCCTGGCCCGGAAACATCCGCGAGCTCGAAAGCATCATTGAGCGGGCGGTAATCCTTTGCAGCGGACAGGTTTTAGAACTGCCCGACAAGCTGGAGATAACCAGCCACCTGCTTTCATCCGCTGTCAGAACTCTGGAGGAGACGGAGAAAAATCAGATTCTGAAGATGCTTGCGGAAACTAAATGGCGTATCGAGGGAAAAAACGGCGCCGCGGAAATCCTGGGTCTCCACCCCAGCACTTTAAGAGCCAGGATGCGCAAGCTCGACATATCCCGGCCGCAAACAACAGAGCCAGATTAGAACACCTGCCGCCCTCAATATATTGACGTTCCGCCAAATATTGCGGGCAGATAAATCATTTATCTTTTTCTGCCATTCCCTTATTCTTATCTAACTACCTGTTATTAAAGAAACAATCTAAACTTCTGCTTTTCTTTCCGCCATTGGCAGACTTCTTGCTTTTTCATTTTTATGCCTTCTTTAATCTCATCCTAAATGTATTTTAGGACGGAATCCATGAAGAAGAAGTTAAATAATGGAAGGTTATTAATAAACAAGCGTAAATTTATAAGGAGAATATATGAAAAGATTTAAAGTGCTGCGAGCTCATCTTGTATTTATAATGTTAATCCTGAGTATTTTTTTAAGTGCGGGCTGCGGGAGCGGCGGTGGAAGCGGACATGGGGATTCAGGCGGTGACACCAGTAAAGCCATTCTCACATATTCGCTTGACGGGGTTGCGGGTGTTGTAAATGAAGCGGCAAAAACCATATCGGTAATTTTACCGTTCGGAACAGACGTAACTGCCCTGATTGCTACATTCACGCACACAGGGGAAGACGTAACGGTAGCCGCGGTGTCGCAGACGAGCGGTACAACAGCTAATAATTTTACCAATCCGGTTGTATACACGGTAACCGCAGAAGACGGTTCAGCGGCGATATATACCGTAACCGTTACCTTGGCCCAAACTCTGCCAAGGCCATTATTACCTATTCATTTGTCGGGTTTGGCGCGTATCCGGGAACTATCAATGAAGCGGCAAAGACCATATCGGTAACTTTACCGTTCGGGACAGACGTAACTGCCCTTATTGCAGCATTCACGACAACGGGAACAAACGTAAGTATCGGCGCTGTGACGCAGACTAGCGGGTCAACAATTAACGACTTCACCACTTCGAAGACCTACACGGTAACTGCGGCTGATACCACATCCGTGGATTATACCGTAACCGTAACCTTGGCCCGAATCCTGCCAAGGCCATTACCGCCTATTCTTTTGTCGGGTATTCCGCGTATCCGGGAACTATCAATGAAGCGGCAAAAACTATATCGGTAACTTTGCCGTTTGGGACAGACATAACTGCCCTTATTGCAGCATTCACGACAACGGGAACAAACGTAAGTATAGGCGCTGTGACGCAGACTAGCGGTGCAACAATGAATGACTTCACTGCTCCGGTGACCTATAGAGTAACCGCGGCTGATGCCTCATACGTGGATTATGTCGTAACCATCACGACCAACATGCCAAACCTTGGCGCGTCTGCACCTTTCGGAAGTTTTGGTGGTGTAGCCGGGATTACCAACCAGGGAACTCTTACCGTGATCAATAATGGCGATATTGGGACCACCGGTGCTTCGACTACCATCACCGGATTCCACGATAGTACGGGAGATGTATATACTGAAACAGCACTTAATGTTGGAAATGTGAAAGACGGCAGAATATATACTGATGCTCCGCCGCCGTTAATATTTGCAGCAGGCGGTCCTTACGGAGGGACCGCGGCAACAAAGGCGATCGCGGACGCGGCCGCCCTCGCTGCCCTCAATGCCTATAACTACCTTGCCGGACTACCGGCGGGAGCGGACCCGGAGCAGGCCAGCTGGGCGGACTCACGCTTGCTCCAGGCGCCTATACAGCCGCGGGAGGTTCTTTCCTTCTAACGGGATCGGATCTTACGCTTGACGCCGGTGGGGATGCGAATGCTCTCTGGGTCTTCCAAATGGCCACTTCACTCACCGTGGGAGCTCCAGGATTCCCTCGGAACATTATCTTAACGAATGGCGCTCAGTCCAAGAACGTCTTTTGGCAGGTCGGGAGCGCAGCGCGTATTGAAAATCGCTGCCATATGCTGGGTACCATCATTGCCAGTGCCGGGGTGACGATCTCGACCGCCGGTGAATTGTTAACCACGACGCTGGACGGCAGAGCGATAGGCCTGAATGCTTCGACTACCATGGTGAATACCATCATTAATGTACCTGCTCATTGAGCCATTTGATATGAAAGCAGGCAAAAAGGAAGGCAGGTTGTTTTTAATAATTCAAGCTGTCTTTCTTTTTGTCTCGCTCTTTAGCCTCGTTATTTGGGCACAGAGTATCCCCTGCGGATTTTTTCTAAGAGCCAGATTAGATCACCTGCCGCCCTCAATATATTGACGTTCCGCCAAATATTGCGGGCAGATAAATCATTTATCTTTTTCTGCCATTCCCTTATTCTTATCTAACTACCTGTTATTAAAGAAACAATCTAAACTTCTGCTTTTCTTTCCGCCATTGGCAGACTTCTTGCAATTAGTGTTTCCAAAATACTTACAAAACCCCAAAGATGGGGAAGGCAGGAGAAAAAAAATGGAGCTCACGCAGAAAAGATACAAAAGCATGGATAGATTGTTAAGCGAAATTATTGACGGCTTGGCTGCCGTGGCATTTTTGGGAGCCTGCATTTTTTTGCTTGTCTCCTTTTGGGGAATCATCAATCACGACCCGGTCCTTGCTGAGAAGCGCGTGGAGTTTTTACAGACGACCGCTTCTTTTAGTCCGGTTCCTTAAAACCATACAACCAACCTGAAGCCGCGGGCTGTACATTCCATTGTTTTGCTTTGTTGTTTGTGCCTTTCCGTGCTCCCGGTGAAATAAAGTTCTTATCAAAAAAGGAGGCAGCAATGAAAAGATTCATTATATCGGCAATGGTTTTAGTGATGATGATTGTATCTATCGGAGGATGTTTCGTTCCCTGGCATGGAGATGGCCGAGGCGGAAGGGATGGGAGACATGACCGCGGTGGAGATCATCACAAAGATGGCGGTCATGACAGACGGCGCTAGAAAAGAAGAGCGCCACCAACATGACGATTACTCGTAGTTAAATCAGATATGAATAAGAGGAAACTAGAAAATGAACAAGGTACTTTTGGGAAAAATGCTTTTGCTGTTGGTCTTTGTATTGCCCACTCCCGCGCTGGCCGGGGAAGATGTAAATGTTATTATTCATCTGCCGCCTATCGCCTTTCCGGGGCCACCCCAGCTGGTGGTAATACCCGAGACTAATGTTTACGCTGTTCCCAATATCGATGATGATATTTTTTTCTACGGCGGCTGGTGGTGGCGTCCGTGGCAGGGGAAATGGTATCGCTCGCTGCAGCCTGATTCAGAGATGGGGCCACTATCAGGGAACTCCTTCTTTTCATCAAAGCGTTCCCTCAAGCTGGAAGGATGACTACAGGCAGCGCCGCTGGCAGGGGTATCAATGGGAATACCAGCGAGTACCCTACCTGCAAGTTCAAAAAAACTGGAGAGACTGGGAAAGGGAAAAACATTGGGAAAAACAAAATTATTGGGGTGTCCGTGATCTGAAGCAGCCACCAAATCAATCCCTAAAACAGCAGCAAAATAGGTGATCACATCGCCCTTATCCATGACAAATACAGTTGGTTACACATTTTTATAATTAATACCCTATATCGACAATGGTCTTAGTGATGATGATTGTATCTATCGGAGGATGTTTCGTGCCCTGGCATGGAGATGGCCGAGACGGAAGACATGACCGGGATAGAGGACATGATCGCGGTGGAGATCATCACAAAGATGGCGGTCATGACAGACGACGCTAGAAAAGAAGAGCCGCACAAACACGGCTATTACTTGTAGTTAAATTAGACATGAACAAAGGAGACTAAAAAATGAACAAGGTACTTTTGGGAAAAATGCTTTTGCTGTTGGTCTTTGTATTGCCCGCCCCCGCGCTGGCCCAGGTAAATGTAAATGTCGGTATTGCTCTGCCGCCTATCGCCTTTCCGGGGCCGCCCCAGCTGGTGATAATACCGCAGACCAATGTTTACGCTGTTCCCGATGTCAATGATGATATTTTTTTCTATGGCGGCTGGTGGTGGCGTCCGTGGCAGGGGAAATGGTATCGCTCGCGGCAGCATGATTCAGGCTGGGGCCACTATCGGGGAACTCCCTCTTTTCATCGAAGCGTACCGTCAAGCTGGAGGAATGACTACAGGCAGCGCCGCTGGAAGGGGCATCAATGGGAATACCAGCGAGTACCCCACCAGCAAGTTCAAAAAAACTGGAGAGGCTGGCAAAGAGACAAACATTGGGAAAAAAATAATTATTGGGGTGTAAAGGGTATGAAGAAGCCTCCAAAGCAGAAGCAATCTAAACAACAAAAACGACGATAAATATACTACAATACCGGCCCTCCTAACGCCGGCAAACTGGATAATTTCCCTAAAGAAGCTATTTTCTGCCGAAAGGCAGAAAATAGCTTTTAACTTATACTCTTCACAGATGTCTCTCCGATTTTATGCTTTCAATGTTAAGGTTTCTTCTTTTTCATACTTACAATGATTAAGGAAAGATTAAGCCAGCCGAGGCGCGCCCAACGCCACCCTCAATATATTGAGGTTCCGTCAAATATTGAGGTCAAACACGCATTTTATACCATTCTCCCGCCCTGCCCTCTTTATCTAACGTTTTGATATTAAAGAATTAATATAATATTCTGATTTTTTCCCCCTATTGGCAGGCTCCTTGCTCTTATCCACATGAAAGACATTGAATAAGTCAAAATCAACGGGGGAAAAAGTATGTGTGCGCGTGCGCATCCGGCAAGTTCGGATACAGATGCCATTTTTGTCGGGTGGCAGAAATCCGGGGGGGAAATCTTCCCGCTCTTCAATATTATTGCCGTTGACCATCCATTGTATCATTCTACGGTTACCGATGTAACTCTGCGTAAACTGCAATTACGGATTCCGCAAACCCCCTCTCCCTATCCTGAAACAGCACCCGCTCCATGGCATAATCAGGGAATCAATTTGAATAATCCCAAGACCGCCAGAGAAGCCCTCCAAATAGCCGGATTGGATTACAGCGTCACGAAACAACCGCTCGGATTGCAGACAAGTATGAAGCCGACAGGATACGCGACAATGCGCATGGATACCCATGAAGTTCTGGGCTTCGTCAACGCGGCTTATGAACCTGTTCAGAATATAGATGCATTCACCTTCTTCGACACACTGGTTGCTGAAAACGAGGCGATCTACGAAACAGCCGGTTTTTTTGGCAAAGGTGAACGTATCTGGATTCTGGCAAGGCTTACGGGCTATCTTATGGTTCATGGCAACGATCTCGTCAACAAATATCTCCTGCTCACCAACAGCCATGATGGCAGTTCACAAATCCGGGCGAGAGTTATGCCTATACGCGTCATTTGCAATAATACTCTGACGGCCGCTTTGCAGGAAGCGGGAGACATTCCAATCCGTCATATGCCAGACGCAGTTTATGGTTTGGAACAAGCCCTCCCCGTACTTAGACAATCAATTTCCCTATATGAACAACTCGACGTCGTATTCAACAGTATGGCTTCCAAAAAGATTGCGGATGATCAACTGCGGGAGTATGTGCGGGCGCTTGTTCCTGATAACGAAGAAATGTTCAACACGGCCAGAGCGGAAAAGATCCGCGATAGCGTGCTCCATCTGCATGAGTCCGGCCTGGGAGCGCATCTGGCGCGCGGTACCGTTTGGGGGGCTTTCAACAGCGTGGCTGAATATACGGATCACATGATGTCTGGCGAAGATGATGCAACGCGATTGAATTCTATTTGGTTTGGGCATGGAAACCAATTAAAGGCAAAGGCGTTTAGCCTGGCCGAGCGAATGATGCAGGCATGAACACGCAAATTCGACAATTAACCATTGAACGGTCATCCGGCCGGTTCAGACACGCTTACAGGAGGCGCGCCATGAATAAAAGTGTTTTTAGCGAGACCAACGAAAATGATGACCCGATAGATATCCTTACCAGGTTTTTTGCCTACATTTCTGTTCCCTCTGCCGCGCTGGTTGTTGCTGTTGCTGTATGGACGATATTTGTAAAAAATTGATTGTATTTAAAGAGAAAGTATCTTTATGAAAAAAGAATTTAATATTATCGGCATTATTCCCCAATACCCGCGGCATTCACAAAACAACATTTACGCGAAGATCAAAATGCCTCCGGTGGGTATTTTGTCCGTCATGAGCCAGCTTACAAATCATCCCCGCTGCAAAGACATCTACGCGATTGATGAAAATAATTACAGCGGGCCGCTCGATAATCAGGGCATGCCTGATCATTGTTTTTTGCAAGCACGGCAGCCCGCGCACCTGGCGCTCTTCTACGGCGGCATGAGCAATTCGATTCCCCGTATGCTTTCGGTAGCCCGGCAATATCATGATTTTGGCGCCATCACCATTGCCGGCGGCAGTCATGTCGATGCCCTGCCGCAGGAAGCCCTTCAATCGGGAATTGACATTGTCGTACATGGCGAAGGAGAAGAGACAATTGCAGAATTGCTTGCTTTATTGACGGCGGCTAACGGCAATGTTTATTTGAACCGTGCCGGTTTAGCCGGCGTTTCGGGCATCAGTTTTCTTGACGAAGCCGGCGCTTATGTCAAAACCGGCAAACGCCAGCCTATCGCCAATCTTGACGAAATAGCCGACACCGATCTGACTCTGGTTAAATTTTTAAAAAAAAGATGGAGCGCTATTCCCATTAACCGGGGACGCGGCTGCAATTTCAATTGCGAATTTTGTGTCGTCAACAAGCAATACGGGCGCTATAAAGCCGCTTCTGTAGAAACTGCCCTGCGCCAGGTAATTAAATATACTGATATGGGATACAAGAATTTTTTCTTCACCGATGATAATTTTGCCCATAATCCTGCCGAGGCCATCGCGCTTTGCAACGTGATTGGCGACTATAAAAAGAAATTCCGCAAAAAAATAAAAATCATTGTCCAGGTGCGCACGGAAGTGGCCGAGAACGACGCATTGATTGAGGCTATGCGCCGGGCCGGCGTGATGATGCTGGCCATTGGTTACGAAAGCCCCTTAAACGAAGAACTCCAGGCGATGCGCAAAAGCGTGACGGTGGAAAAACTTATTGCGCGTTCCAAAAAATTATCCAAATATTTTTATCTGCACGGCATGTTCATTTTCGCCTATCCCAAAAACAAAAAGGCGCAGGAGAATGCCTGCTTCACAATTGCGAAGTGGGCTGAATCTTTTAAAACGTTTATCAAAAAAGCGAAAATTGACACGATACAGCTGCTCAATGCCGTCCCTCTTCCCGGTTCGGAGCTGAGAGCCAGACTGGCCAGCGAAGGACGTCTTTTGCCTTTGTCACTTGCGGGCTGGGACAAATATGACGGCCTCTTCCTTTGTTATGATCCAGGGCCGGACGGACTAGACCCCGATGATCTGCAGATTATGCCCAAGCTGCTGATGAAAAAAAAGTATCTCGGAGGATTCATCAGCCGGAAATTAAATTACGGCAACTGGCTTAACTGGGTTTATCTGGCAACCATCGGCTTTCCTATCCAGTTTGTTCTGTTTTATTCCCGGTGGTTCGCGCGTAATTTTATGGAAAGACAAAGGGCGAAAAAAGCGCTGCCCCAGAATCTGCCGGTACGCAACCTGTTTACCGTTCCCCTGGCAAACGCATGGAAAGATATAAGACGAAGGTGGAGAAATCTTTTTGTCAAGACATACGCTGGCGCGATTATAAGGCGGTGGTTTAAAGAATATCACGGCAGCGAATACATAAATGCGTTGCGGCGGCTGCGCGTTTCAGGAGACTGATGAGCGCTGTATTAAAGTATATCCTAAATATCTGAATAAAGGTTGTTTTTAATGATTCTTGTCATAACAAAAATTGATGCCTTTCCTGAAAAGCTCGCGGAATTGACACAGACGATTACTTCACTGTCCGGTTTCACCAGGGCGGAGAAGGGATGTTCGTACTGTGAATTCTGCCAGAATATCGAAGATGAAAATAAACTCTTTCTTCTTGAAGAATGGGATACCCAGGAAAACCTTATGGCCCACCTAGAAACGGAACACTTTAGTGTATTTTTGGGAGCGATGAATATCCTCGCCCAACCCTATAAAAGGACGCTGCACACCGTTTTCCACCCGTTGGGCATGGGTGAGAATTAGAAATATGCGGCGTGAAGTATATAAAGAGCCGGAAGAAATTGAGTGGTCCATAGCCAACACCACAATATTCATCACCGGCGCATAAAAAAGAAAAAATGAGGTGAGCCTTTGTTAATACAAATTATTCGTGACAATAACCAGCACGATTACATCATGCATTTTATGCTGGACGGCCTGATTGATTCGAAAAAAATTGTTAAATTCAAACGCAGCACAGGCTGGGTAGCTATAGGAACAGACCAGATAAGGGCAAGTCAATCGCTATAGTGCATTTAACGGTGATGATAGAAGAGCCGCTAATAATTCGACATTTGTCCATAATTATTTCAGGAGCAATCCGTGATCGATGGACATTGCGCGGATTTGAGGTTTTTGACCGGCTTTTATGCCTGGTCATACTAAATAAAATTGATTGTCACATGGCCTTATGACCGCCGCCGGCTGGCATGGTAACGCAAGCGCAAACAGCGGCAGTGAACAATCAGAAAGGAGGCTCAAATGTTGTGGACCATTTTTGTGATCTTGCTGATTTTGTGGCTGTTGGGATTGATCAGCGGTTACACGATGGGCGGCGTCGTCCATGTCCTGCTGGTCATTGCCGTAATCGTGTTAGTGATCCAACTTCTTCAGGGGAAGAAAATATTGTAGCGTCTTGTACAACTTCCCGGATGAATGACGTCTTTGAAAAGGATGCCGGCAACCATGCTCAAAAGATTTTACCGAAGGTTAGGATACCTTAAGTAAGAAAAGGTCTCTTAATGAATCATTCAACAATAAAACTTACTTGAGAGGAGTAACCGTTATGAAAAAGAAAAATATTGTTATCCGATTTATGGTAACACTGATGCTGATCGTTGTCGTCGGCGCCTGCGCATCGACAAGCACGCGGGAAAGCACCGGTGAATACGTCGATGATTCGGTAATCACGACCAAGATAAAATCAATGCTGGCCGCGGATGACTTTTTAAAGTCATTCAAGATCGGCGTTAAGACCTACAGGGGCGTTGTGCAGCTGAGCGGCTTTGTTAACTCTCAGAAGGCCGTCGATAAAGCGACTGAAATCGTAAAGGGCGTTAACGGAGTTAAAGATATAAAAAATGATCTGATCGTGAAATAGGCGCGAGTTATTCTTTTTGCGCCACTAAACCTAAGGGAAAGGGAGTTTCTATGAAACCAAAAATAATTATCGCGGTAATCCTGATAATTTTCGGAATCGCGGCGTTAGCCTATCAGGGCATCACTTACGTAACCAAAGAAAAAGTTGTGGATATTGGCCCCTCGAGGTGACGTCGGAGAAAACTAACACAATTCCGTTGCCGCCTATTGTAGGCGCTATTGCGCTTGTAGGAGGCATCGTATTGCTGGTTGTGGCAAGAAAAGACTAAAATTAAAAAATATTTTTTTACAGGAGGCAACAAAATGAAGAAGTTATTTTTTGGAGCGGTGCTTTTGGCACTGGTAATCGCAAGCCCCATTTCAACTGTAATGGCGGCGGGGGGAAGAATGGATGTTGGCGTTAGCGTTCCTCTGCCTCCACCCGTCATGTTTCCCGCGCCACCTCAGCTGGTGGTAATACCCGAAACAGATGTTTACGCTGTCCCCGATGTAGATGTGGACGTCTTTTTCTACGGCGGCTGGTGGTGGCGTCCGTGGGAAGGACGCTGGTACCGCTCACAGCGCTATGATTCAGGCTGGGGCCATTATAAAGGAAATCCATCTTTTTATGGACATGTACCCTCAGGCTGGAGAAATGATTACAGGCAGGGCCGCTGGAAGGGACATCAAGTGGGACCGCCGCAAAGTACCTCACCACCAAGTTCAGAAAAACTGGCAAGGCTGGGAAAGAGACAAACATTGGGAGAAACAAAATCATTGGGGTGTCCGTGACTTGAGGAAACCACCACAGCAATCCCAACAGAAATACCGAGATGACCAGCGCCGGCAGAAGGAACGCCGTGACGACCGCTGATAAAAAAGATAGAGAAAGACGGGATAAGCGGGATGACGACAGACGCGATAGAAGGATAGTATTAAAGATTTTCCCGGTGCTATGTCCGGGGGCTATATATAGATGTAAAACAAAAAATTCAGCAGGAGAATAGAAATGAAAACAATATCAGCAAAGAGAGTGTTCATGGTTGTAGTTGCTTTATTTTCGGTGGGTTTATTTATTGGATGCGCCGGAATGGAAAGAGCCCCCGCGAACAGAGATGGCTACGCGTACTATCCCGAAGAATTAGTCGCTGCAGACAAGGCACTGGATAACGCCCGCCTGGCGGGTAAAGACACACAATGTCCGTCAGAATTTAATGCCGAAAAAGAAGCAGTGGACAAGGCTTATGCGCTCTATAGGGCCTGCCATACCAAAGAAGCGATCGCCATGGCGCAACAAGCAACCGCCAGAATTAACGCTCTTTGTCCGGCAAGACCAATGGCAGCAGTGGCACCTGCGCCTTTTGTGGGAAAGGTGATTGCTTATGAGGAAATACATTTCAAATTCGACCAATCGACACTTTCTCCGGACACGCAGGCAATCCTGAAAAGAAATATTCAGGTACTGAACGATAACCCTAATACTAAAGTCCGCATTGGCGGTTATGCTTCTGCTGCAGGCACCGCAGAATACAACCAGGAGTTAAGTGAAAGACGGGCAAATGCCGTCCGGGACTTCCTGATTAGCGAAGGCATAGCGCGAGACAGAGTCTCCATAATCGGCTATGGCGATACACGTCCGGCAATGAACGAACCACATCCTACGGATCTTCGTTCAGAAGAAGCAAAGGCAAACATGAGAGTACGTTTCGAAATCATCGAGTAACGGGCATATCGGAATAAGGGTCGGGAAAAATGTAACACACTTTTCCCGACCCTCCGTTACAGAAGGAATAGGCAGGATGATGGAAGGCGCGATAGAGATTAGGATTAAGCATTCACTGTACTATAAAAGAGTTTTGTATCTGGAGGTGGGGGCTATACGCCCCCTCCAGATACCATAGAGACATAAAGAGGCAACCGATGAGAAGAGCAGTGAAAAATAAATCAAGGGAGTTTACCGTTATCCTGAGAAAGAACAGTCTCGAGATTGCAATCTTAGCGACGTTGCTCGTAATTATTGTGTTTATCAGCGCGTCGACTTATCTTTATATGCAATCACCATCACCAATAGCTTTCCGGACGGAAGTCACGGAATATTTCCAGCAAAAGAAAGCTGCCCGGGAATTAAAGACGTTGCAAAAATATGCTGCTCGTCCGGAAATGGTTGTTGCTGAAGAAGCAACTATACCCGTCGCTTACGAGAAACAGGAAAGCAAGCCTGCTTCCGTTAATCAACCAAAAGCGGCCAAAGCCTTTACCGAACAGAGTGAAGATAACGAGCAGATGGCGTCATTAGCGCCGAATAAAGAAACGGCAAGCAAAATGACCCATCCCGGAACAGAATGCTAAAACCGATACACGGCTATTTTGGCTACATCGGTGATGAAGTTTCATCATATTGGTGCCAATCCCAAACGGTTTAGAATGCTTCATGCATTTAATTTTGTCGGCCTTGCCTTCTTCATTAAAAGCGTGCCTGAAACATTCATCCTCACAGATTTTTCATTTAGTACATAAATCTTCCGTGAACATCTAATTTGGCGCCGCGTGACATATTTGAGAACAGCGGAGCGGACATTTTTACCAGAATTTCCATTTTTGAAGCATTATTTGATTAAGCTTTCATACATTGCTCTCAGGGCGCTGTCAGCGTAATAATTCTGAAAACCGAAATGAAAGCTTATCTGCGCGGGTCCCTGGTTGATAATATCGATATTGATGTTTTGTTCCTTGAGAGCCGTTGCCGCTTGCGCGATAACACCGGGATGATTTTTCATTCCGATACCCACGGGAGAAAGAATAGTAATATTGTAATTAAATTCCAGCGTGTCGGGCCTGAATTCTTTTTCAATTTTCTCTTTAATGTCCTCCGCAAACCCGACCATATCATTCTGATTTAAAAGAATGGCTACGTCGTCCCTGTCAGTCGGATAGTGATAAGTTTCGATGCCGTAATCTTTGATTACGCTCAGAAGATCATGAACAAAACCGATAGCCTCCCCCGCACCGTCGCGCTCAACATAAAGATAAGCTATATCATCTTTGCGCGCGATACCGACTACAACCTCCTCGGGAACACGTTCGGATACAATCAGCGTTCCTTCCGAAGCAAGATTGTTCGTGTTGCGGATTTGTATCGGAATGTTTCTTTTCTTGCAGTTTACCATCGCGTCATAGTGAAAAACATCAAAACCTTTTGACGATAGCAGGCGTATCTCTTTATACGTCAGACGGGAAATAACTTTTGCTTCAGGAATAAGACGCGGGTCCACTTGGTAAATCCCGTCCGTGTCTGTCCAGTTTTCGTAAAGAGCCGCTTCGATGGCAAAGGCTATTTCTCCTCCGCGTCAAATCAGACCCACCACGGGAAAAAACAGCCACATCTCCCTTGGCAGTCACACCGTAAAAACCTGGTATCACGGAAACACCTTCCACCTTGCCGAGTTTTTCTCTGATATTGCGGTAACTAACCGGGATAACGCTGGCATTGGAAAAATCTTCAGATACGATCAATCCCATATCCTCAGGCAAAACAAGTTCCGAAAGTATGCCCTGCTTGTTAAAATAACGGCAGATGACTTCAGCATTATATCTTTCACCGCGGGAGGCGAGAAAATCAGTTTTCTTTTCTTCGGAAATCGGTTTTTTAATGTCCTTTTCCAGCTTTTCAATAATGTCTTTTCCTTCGATGCCCAAATCAGCAATAAGTCTTTGAAATTTTCCGATGACTTGTTGGTAACTTTGCTGCGCGTTTATTTCCTTATTTTGTGAACGAAAGTGCCTGCCGTCGGTGGCGATGTTTATCAAATGATCGGTCAACTTTTCCGTGTCGGAAGAATCCTTTCCCGGCGCGGAAACAACCACGTACTGCCTTTCCTTGTTTTGTAAAACAATGTCTTTAACTTTATTTATCTGCGCGGCGTTGGCAACCGAAGTTCCGCCGAACTTGCATACAATCTGACTTTTCATAAAAAACTCCTGGCAGCTAGATTATCAATGTTTTTTAATACATATTTAAATTACACCGATTAACTAAATCTTTAAAAAAACATTGCTTACTGGGTTTTCTTAACACCTGACGACACAGAAGGCAAATATCAATATGCGAGAATAATCATTTATATTTAAATAACATAAACTTACCTCTTCTTGTCTTTCAAAAATACACATCGACAAAAAAACCCAGCGTTATTCTAGAGTTGTTACTGCAAACACATTTTTCTTTTTTTTATTGCTTAAGGAATAGAATAATTTTTTAAAAAATATTTTATCGTATTTTCTATGTACTCATTAATCGCTTAAAAAAACCGCCAATACGTTGACGCCAAGAAGGAGAAACATTATTCCCCTTAATTGCCTTATTGATACTTTTCATTGACTCGCGGCAGGCGTTTTCGCCGTTTATAACAAGATCCTTTGAGCGGGTAAAATCAGCCCAGTGAAGATCGCCGACCTGAGGGCGGATTACGATATCCGCATCAGACAGTTCAAGCTCTTCAAGTCTGTTGGAGGTGATTTCTCCGGCGCGATATAATATTTCCGTCACTGTATCAACATCCTCGCTCGCGATCGACGGCAATTCGCGGCCCACCATAACGGCGATGACAATATCTGCGCCTAACTCGCGCGCGGCTTTTACGGGAACAGTACTAATAATACTGCCGTCAGCCAAACGTTTATCCCCCTGCCGCACCGGCTCTATCGCGCCAGGAACAGAAGAGCTTGCCAGCACTGCTTCGCGCAAAGAGCCCTTGGAGATAATAACCTCTTTGCCGGTAATTAAATCGGTGGCCACGGCATAAAAAGGGATTCGTGTATTTTTAATATCAATATCAGGAAGAAGATAATTAATCAGCGATTTAAAATCTTCAGCAGGAAGCAGTGACGGACGGAAAAAAGCCCGCATAAGATAATAGCGGTTCATCAAATAAAATTGCGCTTTTTGCATCGAAGTTTTTGGCGTGGGTGAAAATGAAATACCGATTGACTTGAGTGAAGAGTCATCAAACTCGGGACTGATCAGGTATGTGTCAATTTTTGTCTGAATTTCCCTGGGCGATTGCCCACTCGCATAAGCGCCGCCAATCAAAGAGCCGGCGCTGGTTCCCACAATCAAATCTATTTTAACGCCTTCCTGCTCCAGAATATGGAGAACACCGATATGCGAAAGTCCGCGCACTCCGCCGCCACCCAGCGCGAGGCCAATTTTCTTCCCAGTCCAGTTCATTTTATTTCACTTGCCGTTTTAATAATATATTTTTGTCAATACCGCCTAGGGATGTTAATTCAATACAATTATTTTCAAAGCCTCGTCAACAATGTAATCATGAAAATATTATAATATTTAGGTGGCGGCAATAAATTTTTTTGTACCGATAACCGCCCTCGAAATCTTGAGGTTCCGCCAAATACTGAGGCTCAAAACCTTTTTTACATTTCCCGGCGTTGCTTCCTTCTGCACTTAACAACTTGTTATAAAAGGACATTTCAAAAATATTATTCTCTTTCGTCCCTTTGGCACACCGCTTGCGACTCTTTAGGATAAAACTTTTTTTACGAAAATATCAGGACGGTTTGTTTGAAAATTAAGAATACAAAACAATGGTTCGAGTGAAACAAAAACGGCTGAATTGCCACAAAAGGCTTAAAGGAGTAAGCAGAAAAGTTTTGAATAATTCAAAATTTAGCCATAACCATCTCAAAACCAATAATCTCTTCCCCTCTCTTCCCTGGGGTTGCGGCGGATTTATAGAAATGATTGCACTCATATCTATTTATCCGCCGCAGCCTGTATTAATGCCGGCAATGGTAAGCGCAATTACTAATCTCCGGGAAGAACAATATTTAACCCATACTGATACGAAAAGTTAACGAAAAATGACCAAACAAAACAAAAATAATCCTGAAATTCATCAACAGATAATAAATATTGATATTATAATAGCGCTCTGTGTGCTCTTAATATTTATGATTCTATGGACACTGCTCATCTTCAATATACAGGCACCCTATAAAATCAGCGACGCATCGAACTCACAGGAATCTTTCCAGCAGGAGGATAACAAACGAGATTTTGCACAATTGCATAGATATCATGGTTATCCTGCGGCGGTTATCGTGGAAGAAGGAAAGACGCCATACTTTTTCGATAAACGGGGTAGAAAGGTCGCTTTTGTTTATCCGCCAAAAAGAGTCAGGCAAATTACTCATCAGGTGGAAAGCAGCGAGCAATACGCGGCACTGACACCGGAAAAAGAGCCAGAGGTAAATGATAATATTTTTTTGTTTGAATAATAGTAATACCGGTTCCGCTTTATTTCAAAACGCGGCCTGGGTAACACGCAGGTTGTGTCAGAATTTCTAAAACGGCACTGCATCAATAAATGGCAGGAACTTTTACAACGGAAATCGCTCACTTTTGATCGATTTCGATATTTCCTCTATTGCCGCCACTGGAAACCGCGATCATGATACCAAGACCGATCGCGACCACTACTCCGATCAATGTCCATACCGCACCGATGCTGGCCAGAACACCCATTTTCCAGAGCGCGGCAAGAAGACCAGCCATCAAGATAACATAACCGATAAGATAAGCGCCTGTCCGTTTCATAACAACCCTCCTGAATAAATTAAATCTTCATCCTGCACAAAACTAACCCAAACTCTATCATTTAGCAACTACTGATTTGTGGTTGAAAGTGTAATAAATTCAAGATTATATGTCAAGACAATCCTGGCAGAAACATGCGGGGGTATGGCGTGTATTACCGCCCTAATTACAAGAAAAAGATTCCGGACTTTCGTTCAGCAGAATTTTTTTAATCCGTTCCAGGCATTCAGCATCTTCTTTAAAAATAATTCTGACGGCTTCCTCTATCCTTGCTTTACTCTCATCGGAGATGCGTAAATTTGTTTCAACACGGTTTAATCCCTGCCTCAGCGTTTTCATTTGCAGCGGATTATCATCATAGGTCAGCGGCGTGATGTCGACTATATTTTCATCAACCTTATCAAAAGTTATATGCCAGAAAGTCAGTTTATCCTTAATATCAATATTGTCTTTTAAAAATTCGCTGATGCCTATCTGCCGGTTGCTTTTTAATAAGGCGTCAAAGCTGTCCATAAAGTTCATGTCCAGATAATGGCTGAACGTAGAACGGGGCTCGGGATTTTTACTGCTCTTGCCTGTTGGTTCGACAAAAGCGTCCACAAGAATAACAATGACATGTTTATATTTTCCGCGATTTTCTTTCAGCACACGGGACAAGCTGCGCAGCCCCAGATTATCGGCATTGCCGCCGTCGAACACATGGCGGTATCTTTCGTCGTTTTCATCAGAGAAATCTCGCAGCGTGACATAGCTGAACACCGCCGGAAACGCCGCGGAAGCCATAACTCCCCGCGCTACGTGGAACTGGTAAATATCCGAGTTCAGATACTCGGTAAAGTCCTCTTCAGTAAAAGTAAAAACAGAGCCGAACTGCATTTTCTGCGTCCCTTCCTTTGGGTCTTTGTTCAATGGCGTGTAGCATTCCGTGCCATCCGTGGAATTGATAATCAGGTAAGGGCGTTCGGGGTTCAAATCGCCGAATTTCAAAGGAAAACCCAGATTTTTGGTGTCAAAAAGATTATCTTCCAGCGTCTGCGCCATGATGTCGGTGCGGTCATAAGCGGTCGTCCAGTAGCGGGCGATATTGCCCGGCCAAAACCAGCTGGCAAACCACCTGTTTAAATAATCGCGCGACATCAAATCTTCTACATGCGCGCGGCGAAATTGGAGATTCAGATTAAACAAACCTTTTGCCGCCCGTTCCTGCCAATCCTGCCTGCTTATCCAAATACGATTGGAGCTTACCTTGGTTTGAGAAAGGTGAAAAAGTTTTTCGATATAGGCGCATTCTTTCGCGGAGCAGCCGTTAATTGCACGGCGCAGTGCTTTGAACGCTGCCGCTTTTTCTTCCGCGGTTAATTTCCCGATTATGATTTCCTGCTTTTTGCCTTTTTTATGACAGGCAATTTTTTCGTGGCCATTGAATGGCTGGCAATCCAATTTGCAGCGGGGAACTGGGAATTACAAATTCCGGGTCTTCCGTAACAGCGTAATAGGCGCCGGCAAGAGAGCCGCCGGAAACGGATGATATAACATCCACTTCTTTAAGTATATCCAGATCAGGGTCATGCTGAAGAGTTGTCATTACGCGCGCGGCCAAATAGGCGGCGCGGCTGCCCCCGCCGGACAAAGCCAGCATAACCAGCACATCCTGATTACCCCGGTCGTCGCTGATTTTAAATGTCGCGTGGCGGGCTGCAGATGTAAAATGTGTGGCATAAGGAAGAGTCAGCGCTGTTTTCGGGTGATTCCAATAAGCGTATTGCGTGCTGCATCCTGAAATAATTATCAGCAAACAGGCGAGCAGAGGAAAATATTCAAACCCTCGACGCTTCTTTAGTGTGTCATGAAAAAGCGCTTTGCGAGCCAAATCTTTTTTTCTGATATTAAGTGCTTTGCTGATACCGCTCATTATGCATCTCTTTATTATAAATGGTAATCTCCGGCCGCTTCCGGCTGATAGACAATTTCTTCAACCTTCAGCTTTCTTATACCGGATGGAACAGCCCATTCAATTATATCGCCTTTGCGGTATCCTAAAAGGGCCATACCCAGAGGGGCTAAAATGGAAATTTTATTTTTTGAAATGTTGGCCTCTGAAGGAAATACCAGCATATAAGTCATTTTTTCACCGGAATCTATATCCGTAACATTGGCTTTGGAGTTCATCGTAATCACATCTTCTGGAACATTTTCAGGATCAACCAATATTCCCTCATTTATTTCTTTTTCCAAAAGATCAAGATTAAGCTTAGCGGCTTTGGGCGTCGATCGCATACCCTCAATTAAATCCAGAAGCCTATCCATATCGTATTTTGTGATGTGTATAACTCGACCTGCCATGATTATTACCCCTGTCTTCTGTTTTTATCTTGGTTTGTAAAACTGCTGTTTGATGAAAAACCGGTTGAAAATTATGATTTTTAAAAAAACATGCCAAATTAATAACTTTGCTTTTACTATAGGCAAAGAATATTTCTTTGTCAATTCAATATTGGCCGATCAATAAAAGATATGCTTTGTTAAAATTAAGCTCTTGTTTAAAATCGATATTAAACAGTTTTCATTTCGTTTGTTGTTTCAGCCACTTTTTGGCCGGCTCATAATCCTGACGCGCCGACTCTGTCATCCATTTTTTCCCCGCGACAGTGTCTTTGAGCGCGCCACGCCCGGCATTATACATTTCCGCCAGCCAATACTGCCCTTCGGCATCGCCAAATTCTGCGGCTTTTTTATACCATTGATACGCCTGCGCGTTATCCTGGGGAACACCCGCACCCAAGGCGTAATGATTGCCTACAAGCGTCATCGCGCTGGCCACATTGCGTTTGGCGGCAATCTGCGCCCAGTTGAACGAACGGTAATAATCTTTCTTTAAAAAAAACATTTTAGCGATGGTAATCTGCGCCTGAGGATAGCCGTTTTCCGCAGAAGTCTGCAGCCAGTCAAAAGCCTTATCCTCGTCTTTCGCGATTCCTTTGCCGTTTTCATAAGCGTCGTAGAGAATGAATTGAGCGAGCGCGCTTTCTTTCTTGGCGGCTTTTTTCGCCAGCGCGACCGCTCTCTTTTCGTCTTTTTGCACGCCTAATCCTTCATAATACATTGTGGCCAAAGCTGCCTGAGCGCCGGTATTATTCTGGGCGGCAAGCGGCTCAAAAATACTCAGCGCGGTTTTGTAATCTCCGTTTCTCAATGCCTGATACCCTTGATCCACATTTTGCGCCCACAAGTTGGTAGCATAAATTAAAATTATAATTACCGGGATAAAAAATATTTTACGCGACATATATATTAGCTCCTTTTACTTATTCTTTTGCGAAGAGCGGTACTTCAGAAAGCCCATGTGGGGCGGCTCGACATCCATCTGCCACAGAAGCGCCAAAAGCTCTCCGCGATGGTGCGTTTCTTCCTGAAAAAAATCCAGGAGCATTGTTTCGCTTTTTCCCAGTTGCTCCGTCGTCATTTTTCCTAAGTTTTCACTGGCACGGGTTTCCACATCTTCCATGTATTTTTTGATTTTTTCGATGCTGTCGTATTCTTCATATTTGACGTCGGGATAATTCTTGTTTCCCTGCAGGACATAATTGATATAGGCATCCGTCACAAAAACCATATGCAAAAAGATATCTCTCATCGACGGAAAGCTCGCGCCTCTATCCTTGATAACTTCCGCCCAGGGGAGCGCTCTTAATGTTTCCAGATATTTGTGCCTTAAAAATTGACTGTATTCCAACAATTGTAAAATTTTCATTGTCGCACCCCATTTTTGCTTAATAATTAACTGTGAGCATTTTTAAAAAAATGGATTCCCGCGTGATGACACACCCTTTGTTACGCATCTAATATTATCTTCTCAAATAAACTTTAATTCTCTTTATCATCTCCCATGTCAAAACGGTAAAATATATTTTTACTATTGCCGATAATAGTCAGCCAGCCGGTAAATTATTGTTTCGTCATCCGTATATGCTATTCCGCCAAAGACTTTCCCGAGCTTCGACGAATCCAGACGGTTTAACCACGGATTCCCACCTAATACTTTTTTGATAACCGGTTTGAACCCGGTTGTTTTTTTAACATGATCGGCCATTTTATAAATCAACTGATGCAAAGAACGGGCTTGCCCGGCAATATTGTAAATTCCCGTTATAATGGGATAACTGCAGGCAAGCCTTGCTATTAAAAACGCCAGATCCCAAACGTACATATAGTCATGCATAATATCTGGTTCAAAGAGCTTTACTTCCTGACTTGAGCAGAAGTTGTGCATGGCCAGGGAAGGAAAAGTCATACCCGGATTATTGACTCCCAGCCCAAATAGAGTTCCGGAACGCAAAATTACGCATGAAAATCCGCTTTCCATCAACATTTTTTCTCCCATTAGCTTGGATCTGCCGTAGTTATCGAAAGGTTCCAGGGGAGCGTCCTCGCTCAGGATATCATGTTTATTGGCAGCATATACGCTTTTTGATGAAACATAAATCACCCGGCAGTGAGGAGCTAAACCCTTCAGCATCGCTTCCATGCCGTCGATATTGCATCTTTGAATATCTTCTTTCCGCTGGCGCAGGGCACCGGCGCAATGCACCACTACATTGAATTCGAGGGAGCCTGGTTGAATTTCTTCCAAGCGGCACGCAAGTTTTTCTACATGCGCACGACCTCTCAATGCTTCAAAAACGGCTGCCCCCAAATATCCTTTGGCGCCGGTAATTAGAATTTTCCCCATGAGTACCCATCTTCCATCTGCCTTACGTCTGAATCCAAACAATAATAATCCGTCAAATATTTAAAAACAGCTCCCTCGCCTTTCTCCTTTTGCGTGTGATTTGGCAATTTCATGTCCGGCAAGAAAAAGTCAGTCAAAAATCCTACTTCATCATACCCCAAATGATAGCGGGCAGACGAGGTACCGGTGAGCCGCGGGTTTAACTCAAATACCTTCCACCGGCAATTACAATCCTGTTTCATCTGAAGATTCAGCGATCCATACCAGCCATCGTCATAAAGGCTATGGGCGTATTGCAGAACAATCTCTTCAATATCTTTCTCTTCAACCCGGCGGCTGAATTCAGCCCGACCTGAAACCATGGTGTTAATACTTACAAAAACCTCTGCCACGACGCCGCCGGATGAAATTACCGTCTGCGCCGCAAACTGATTCTTTTCCGGAATCTGAAAAAAAAGAGGTATGCCATACTTCAATTGTCCGGCATATTCATCGAGATCATTGACGCAACCTAGATATTCCTGGAACAGCGCCTCGCCTACTGCTGCTTCAGCGATAAATCCGTTTACCTGAGTTTCATTTAACAGGTAACGGACACCCAGAGAACCAAAACCTAACCGCGGCTTAACCAGTATCGGGAATGAGTGTTTACGCAGAAAAACTTTCAACCCTTCCCTGTCTTCAGAGCCGCGGTAAAGAAATGATTCTGCAAACGGCAGGCCTTTTCTTTCCGAATACTGCCAGGTAAGAAATTTATCCTGCATTAGTTGAGCCAATCCAGCTTCGCCATAGGGAATTTTTTCTTTAAGATAGGATAACTCGTCCTTTATTTTTGCAAGAAAAAAAACATCGTGATCACGGCCTGCTAGAATCATGTCCGGGTTTTCCTCTGCAATAATGCGCAAAAAATCATCCTTAAACTGGTCAGCTTGATCGAGCGGCGGGACTAGGTAACTACGGTCATATCGGAAGTTTCTGGCATTCAAAGCGTCGGAGTTCATACCGATAACTTCGATCAGGTCTCGTTTATTGACAAGACTATCAAGGATGTTCTGCCCGACAAGGCTACCCGCGCTGGTAATAAGTAACTTCATTTTTCTTTTCATAAAAAACCTTCTATATTTTTAGCCAATCAGGCAAAAGATGACTTACAATAAGATTCGTTATCGATATGTGGATCAATCGGAATCCGTACATTTATTAGGGACGCCTTTTTACTTTTTAGACATTCACGAATGGCTTTTGGCAGGGATGGTTCATCGATCACGTCAACGGCCATAGCACCCAGAG
This sequence comes from uncultured delta proteobacterium, assembly GCA_963813455.1. Classification (GTDB taxonomy): domain Bacteria; phylum Desulfobacterota; class Syntrophia; order Syntrophales; family Smithellaceae; genus UBA4810. The sequence continues at coordinate 12,101 of CAWEZF010000003.1, read as the reverse complement.
AACGGGCAAAAGCGCTCCAGTCAACTTCATCAATCAAAGCATGAGACGCCAACTCTTCTGACGCCCTAGAAAATCTGCGGTGGATGTTTCCCATACCACCATTATTACATAGCACCACTATCACAGGAATGCCATATCTGACGGCTGTTTTGATTTCAATACCATGCATCTGCATGCATCCGTCCCCGGTAATTATGACAACCGGCTCCTTTCTGTCCATTTTTGCGCCGATACCGGCCGCAATCGCCCAACCTGTTGGCGCCGTAACAGAAGCAGAAAAAAAAGTCTGCGGAAGGACGGCTTTCCAGTCTTTTCCCGCGAAAATCCGGTGTGCTCCCGAATCTACAAAAAGGATTGTATCTGACGGCAGTTCCTCACGCAAAATTTTCATCATAACTGAAGGCTCAATAACATCATTTCGTCTTATCCGCGTCTGCTCTAAACTTTGGGATGATTGCGTTATCGCTCGCGCCCAGGCAGCGCGACCGTTTCCATTCCATGTATTTTTCTCCAACGTTTTATAGACGCATTCCAGAATATCACCCGGATTATATTCATATGTGTCAATTGTGCCATTGGGCTTGAAAGGCGAAGGAAAATTAACAAGCACAATCCTTTTTTGAGTGTAAAGATCATTATGCCAGTTAAGCGTGTTCCTTTCATTCTGATCAACATCAAAACAGATAACAACATCCACGTCTCCGGAGAGAAGAGTTTTATTCGCGTTGGCGCTGCCTGCATAGCCGAAATTCCCCAATGCCATGGGATGATTCTCCGAAATGATTCCTTTAGCACCATATGTTGTCGCCACGGGCAAATTAAATTTTTCAGCTATTTCTTTAATCATATTTGCATGGCGGTAATTGTTCAGCGCTTCCCCTGCCCACAAAACCGTTTTTATATCGCTCTTGATAAGGCTGCAAAGATAGGAAACAAGAACATCCATTTTTCCGTCAGAAGATGTCTCGAAAATTGGCGTTTCTTCAAAATCCACCGAAGCATCAACTTTTTCTTTTAAAATGTCATATGGAATAATTAAATGAACCGGCCCGTACGGTGGAGAAAATGCCGTCTGAATAGCGCGCTTGAAGAAAGCAGGCAATTCTTCCGCTACTGATATACGGGCAGAATATTTGGTAATGGCGGGATAGATAATATCATTTCTAGAGCCCAAATAACCTGCGCACTGAAATGCCGGAAATTTCTGCAAAGCCACCGGAACATCGCCGGTTATTATAAGCATTGGCGATCTTTCTATGCGGGCGGTGTTGACCACAGAAACCAGGTTATCGGCGCCTGGTCCACCGATCGCAGCAACTATACCAATTGTTTTATTGGCTCTGGCATAGCCATCGGCCATAAAACCTGCAGATGCCTCGTGGCAACAAACAATCAGACGAATATTGCCGGAGGATGCCGCCTCGATCAGCGGGTCAAGGTGCGCGCCCGGTACGGCAAAGAGATGGTGAGCATTAACTTTTTTTATTTCTTCCAGAACATATTGAGCACCTGTTATAATCATTTACCGCCTTTCATCTTTCCATCGTATCCCTTATTGCAAGATTCAATTGCCATTTTTATTTTTCACATTTCTTCCCATTGGGCGGAGGTGACTTTCCACTCATTTGATTCTTTTACCAGCGTCACGTCAAAATACCACACGCCAAGTTCCTGCGGAATAATGTCTTTTATGGAACCGGTCTTATCACTGCTGGTGAGCATTGCTTCGAACCTGGCTTTTGCGGCTGCACCTTCCAAGGAAACTTCAAGATTGGCGATATAGGCCGATATTTTCGGATAGCGGAAGAAATAGCCAAGCAGCAAACCGTGAATGCCTTCGTAATTATAACCGCGGGGATCATTGTAGGTTTTGGAAATGTGCGCCATAATTTTTTTGACTTCTTTTTCCTCACCCGCCGCCTGAATTTCCGTAATTACCTTTTTTACCTTGCTTTCTTCGGTTTCTTTGGAACAGCCGATGAAGACAACGGCCACAGCAAAAATTATCAAAATCGTCGCAACTCGTCTCATGCTATACCCTTTCATTTACAATCCTAATAAATACAACCATCCCCATTATTTCTTTTTATTTTGAGATTGCTTTTCCTTTATCTTCTTAAACAGACTTGCTGTATCAAAATACACTTCATTGCGCGTAATTTTATCATTTGCTATTTCAACAATATCCAAGCCATTTTCAACAACAGTGCCGTTATCGATAGGAAGAGACACTTTCCATTTCAAGGTAAATCCATTTTCCGTCGGGAATATTTCAACTGGCTCATATTTCCAGTCGGGATAAGGACTTACAAATTTTCTTAAATACGCTAATATTTTTTCATGTCCCTTTCGACCTTCAGGTATGAAAGGATCTGAGTAAAACGCATCCTCAGCATAAAATGAAATCAGCAATTCGGGCCTGTTACCCGTCCAGGCGGGCAACCATTGATCACAAAAATCTTTTGCTTTTTTTAGTTCCATGAGCTTCTCCCGATAAAATAATGTGAAAGTAATTTATTCTATTGTTGTCCCTGATTATTCTGCTCCTTATTTCTTCACCGTCGGCGGAAAGCTTTGATAGGATTTATCCACCGGCGGCATTTTCACGCTTTCCTCAATGCGGGGCATTGTTCCGTAAACCGGGTTTTCCTGCCAGCCGTCCAGGTGCGCGGCACGCTGGGCCGCCGCCTGAATGCTTTGCCGTCCTTGCTGATGCGCGAATCAAATACAATTTAACACAAATCATAATAATGTTTTGTCGATATTGTCCGGACCGCCGCATTCCGGCGTGTAGCAGGTGACGTTTCTGAATTCGCACTTCCGAAAGCAGGAGGGGCATTGTTCCGGGATGTTCTGCGCTTTCAGGATATAGCCGCATTCCCGGCATTTCCAGTAAGTCATGCCGCAGTCGGGGCACTTATCCTCGTCAAACGGTTTGTCGGATCTGTAGCCGCAGATCGCGCATTCTTTAACCGCCATACTCACACCTCCCCTGAAAGATTTTGAACTAAACGTTTTATACTACAATCCCAAATCCGCCGCCACACCTTTCATCGCGTCCAAACCCAGCGCGATAAAATCATCCAGCTCCAGGCCGATTTCACTGCATTGGGCTATCTGCGCGCGGTTCGCGCCGGCGGCAAAGCGCTCTTCCTTGAATCTTTTTCTGATTGATTTGACTTCCACGCCGGCCAGCTTTTTATCCGGGACGCACCAGGGCCGCTGCGGTGATGAGCCCGGTCAAAGGATCGGTGCAAAAAAGAGCTTTATCCAAAAGTGATACGCAGGGCTCACCGAGCATTTGGTTGTGGACTAAAATGGCATGAGATACGGCATCGCTTGCGCCCAGCTTTTTGGCCATTTCCGCGCCGGGCCTGCCGTGGATTTTCATATCCGCGTTCGTCAGGTCAATATCAATATCGTGCAGCAGGCCTGCCAGCGCCCATTCCTCTTCGTTTTCGTTGAAGCGCCGGGCAAGCGCGCGCATAATGGCTTCCGTAGCCAGCATATGCTTGATGAGGTTTTCGGTCTTTACATTTTCTTTTACGGCATTGAGCGCCGATTCCCGATTCATAAAATCCTCTGTTTGGTTTGATGTTTTTGGTTATTCTTTAAACATTGTTTATATAATAGAACATTGCCAATTATTTTTCAATGTTGCCGAGAGCGGGATTCGTCCGGACGTCTTTTACTTTTTACCCTGCGACTTCCTATTATTCATTAAGTTTTTCGCCCAAACGCGCGCGGAGAATTTTAAATCCGTTTTCCACGTAATATTTTCTCTCCGGCGCGTCAAGCAAAGCGCCCAGCTTGACGGAAAAGTCTTTCTTGCCCAGCTTTTCCAGACCCGCGTGCAACTTCTTCATAACGTCTTTTCCACCGGACAAGGAGATACCTTTTTTTAAAAGAAACTCGATGTCATAAGCGTCTCGAATCTCACGCCGGCTTAAAAATGCTTCAATCTTCGATTTCATCATCTCATCGAGTACCACCGTCTTCATCAGAACCTGCACCGTTGAATTGGGGCTGAACGCTATGGAGGACTCGGTTTTAACTTTTTTTGCCTCTTTGCGGATTTCGATTTTCAGGGCTCTTGGATACTGCGGCGATTTTAGTTCAAAAAGGATTGTAAACCTTTTATTGGCGGAATCCGCCAGCTTGTAATATTGAAGCAGGTATTTTTCCATCCTGCCGTGAAATTTTTTCCAGTCTATATCCTTTGTCACCCAGAAGTCCAGATCCACCGAATAACGCGCCAGCCCGTGGCACAAACGCAGCATAGTGCCGCCGCCGAAAATCAGGTCGGAAAGAAATCGCCCGCTTTGAAGCCTTTCGAGCACTTCCAGCTCAAATTGCTCGTGAAGAATTAAATCCCGCACAGTCTTTTCACCGTGTCCTTTGTTTTTTGAGGATAGTTTTTTATCATGCTTTTGAGTTTATTGAAATCAAGCTTTTTAAAATCCAGCGAGTCCGCGTCAAACCGGTATTTGCCGAATGAATACAGATAGGCCGCGTCCAGAAACGCCTTTTCTTTTGTGGCAATGAAAAAACCTTCTGTTTTGACAAAGCCGTTGTAATATGGCCGCTGCATTTTGACATAACTAAAAACAGCCTGACGGACGTTGTACACGATGGTGCGCTTCTGGCAAATGCTTTCCTGGTAATCCTGCTGCGCCTGCGTGGTTACATCGTAATACGCCAGGGCGGTCATTAGGGAGATGTAGGAAGGCACCTGCAAAATATTGGCGATGATGAAGAAATCATTGCGCGTTAAATTTTCCCACCTCCACGCGGTGGTGTACAGATTATTCTTAAGCCGAACCAGCAAGCCCTTTTTAACATAGCGGCTGCAAAAAACGCGTGCCGAGCCCGGCTGAAGGCCAAGGTTTTGCGCCACGTCATTAAGCGTAAAGTATAGTGTTTCGGCTTAATTCCTGCAATTTTTCAATATTTTTACTAAGCATATATAATTACCGTTATTGATAATTATATATTCTTAGTAATATTTTGCAAGCAAAAATATTTTGCTGGTTTTAAGGATAAAAGATTAACGGGTGTAAACAACTTTCTTTGCCCGTTTTTTCATAGATAAACTTACATTCAGCGCATTATTTGTTCAACAGAAATATTTGTGTCGGGATTACGATTTTTTTAAAAGCTTTGATAAATAGGCAATACGCTTTTTGTAGGCCAAAATCTCCTTACGGCATTTTTCGCGTTCTTCGATTTGTTTTTTAAGCTTTGGCAGATTCTGTTCTGAAACGTGAAGATTGATAACCTTTTCTCCCTCTCGCCGGACAAGATAATGGTAAACATATTCTTTGCCTTTAACCTTTTTGCGCCGGACATTCAGGGCGCCCCGGGGATAGTTTTTTAACCTGGCCTGAAGCGCCTTAATAATATCCTGACTCCGCCTGTATTCTTCTTCCAGCATGCCGTGTACAACATTATCTTTTTCCGCTACTTTCATGCCAGATATTTACCAATGTAGTGGAAATTTGTCAAAGGTTATTTTCTGTCCTCTGTCTGACGATTGCTATTGATTTGGTGTTTGTTGAACAAAGCAGTTGGTTTTAATTATTCTGCAATTAGCCGGGAAAAATAGAATTATTCTAATTATTTATCAGTGCAGTTTTTGGCCGCCCTTTTTCATATTCAGCATTTCCTGCATAAGCTCGTCGATGTTCAGCCCGGGGGCTTGGCCGTATTCCTGAAGCAGCGCGGCATCGTACATTTCTTCCAGTTTCCGCAGTTGTTTCAGCGCGGTTTCATTCTCGCCGAAGGACTTGTCCATCATCTCTACCAGGCTATCCCCGGATTTTTTGAGATCGCTCAAATCGATATTCATAGGCGTTAGGGCGAACACCTTTTTCAAAAGATCGTAGCAAGCTTTGGCGTTAAAAACCTGAATATACGGCGGGACTCTGGCCGTGATGCCGGCCGCCTCAATACCCTCTTTGCCGGCCTGGTTCATAAGCATGGTGGAGAAACTGCACGGCCCCGCGTAATTCAGAAACGGAAACGATTTGAATTCGCTCTTCATCTCCAGACGGCTCAGCACGGCAAAGACGCTTGTTTCCCGGGTATGGGGAACCTGATCGTAAACACCGCCCAGAGAATAGATTCTTGGCGCCTGATAATGTTTGGCAATGCTTAAGATTGCTGACGCGTATTCCGGCCACCTCAGATTCGGCTCAGCGCCTGTAAAAAGAATCAGGTCGTGTTCGGCGCCGCTCTTCCAGAAAAAGAATTCACTGGCGGGCTCCGTAAGCGACCTGATTACGCCTTCTTCGATGACCGCGTGCGGTCTCATGACCTGCGCCAGATCAAAGCCCGGAACCTGCCAGACATGGAAACCCCGGGAATCGATGTGGGCGAACTTTTGGGCATTAAGCTTGCGGCGCAGAAAGTCGATGCAACCTGTGGCCACCTCGCCCGCGTTCAACCAGCCGTCTAAGCCGATTAGAATGTATGGATTTACAAGGTCGGGCGTATCCTGAAAAATGATACTTTCGTTCATAAACACTCCTAATGAGATCCAAACTTCAGAAACGAAGTACACTGAAGTTGTTGATCGAAACTATCCCGCAGCGAAGTGCACTGAAATTTGTTGATCGAATTATCCCCAAGCAAGTCGTAGCGGATGGGGGTATGTACCTTAAGCAAATCATTTGCCCGCATTCCGGCCCCGCATGCGCAGGGTAAACATCCGGCCGGAATCCAGGATTAAGAGAATTGGTTCCCCGCCTGCGCGGGGATGATAACTGGATGCCGGATCAAGTCCGGCATGACAAACTCTAGATTGCCACCCCGGATCGGAGTCCGGGGCAGGCTTGGCTTCACTCCGCGCAACGACAGAAGTCTGGTTTGGCAATGGCTTATCTATGCAGGCCCTCTGTTAACGCGCGTTTTTGAGTATGCCGGCGATTATCTCTTTTGTGTAACCTTCATAAAACCAAAGTTTTGCGGTAGCCTCGGCATTTTCGGCGATGGCATCAATATTTTCTTCGGGAATATTTGCTTCCTTAAGGGAAACTGGGCTGCCGATAGAGGCAAACCATGCCTTCAGTTTTGCAATGCCCTTTTGCGCCGACTTCAAATCATCACGATCATCGACACTGAATACTTCGCGCGCGAATCGCGCCATTTTTGCGGTTTTTGCCTGGGCCGTGTAGGTCATCCATGCCGGCAGCACAATAGAAAGACCCGCGCCATGGGCAATATCGTAAAGGGCGCTCAGCGAATGTTCAATCATGTGCGCGGGCAACTGAACTCTGCCCATGCCGGCGGTAGCAATTCCGTTGAACCCGAGAATAGCGCCCCACATCACGTTAGCCCGCGCGTTGTAATTATCCGGTTCTTTCATGATGATGTCAGTGTTTTCCATTATCGTCTTGGTCAGCCCTTCGACAAGGCGGTCCTGAATGATGCTGTTTACCGGTTCCGTATTGTTGAAGTAAGCTTCCAGCATATGGGTAATTACGTCCACGGCGCTGTAGGCGCTGTAGGCGGCGTTCAGTGAAAACAAAACCGTCGGATCCAGTATGGATACTTTGGGCTGAATCAGAGGGGACACTATGCTGTATTTGTGACAGCAGTCCTCTTTAGTAATAACAGCGCCGTTGTTCATTTCCGAAGCGCTCGCGGAAACGGTGACCACAGTGAGTACAGGAAGAGCCTCTTTGATGGGTTTGCTGAATGTAAAAAATTCCCATACATCGTGGCTGGCCTTGACTCCCGCGGCGATGGTTTTTGCCTCGTCAATAACACTCCCGCCGCCAACGGCAAGAACCACGTCGATATTTTCCCTGCGCGCCAGTTCAATACCCGCCAGGGCATGAGACAAAACAGGATTGGATTTTACTCCCGGAAAATCAACAAAAGCAATCCCCGCTTCTTTGAGGGAGGACGTAACCTGATCGTAGATGCCGTTTTTCTTAATACTGCTCATTCCGTATACGAGCAGAGCTTTCCTGCCGAAACGGCTGACCTCCTTGCCGATTTTTTTAATCTGGCCTTTGCCAAAGATGATTTTCGTCGGGTTTTCGAAAACAAAGTTTTGCATAACGTTATCCCCTGTAGATGAGTTTAATAATTTATCGCTATCAAATATTTAATCAAACCGGAACAAAATCAGCCGGCCGAACTTCTTTGAGCCGCAACGCCTCTGTCGGGCAGGAAACGGTGCAAACACCGCAGCCCAGGCAGTTTTCCGCTTTGATCACGGCCAAGTCATTTTCCATGGCAATGGCGTCAAAAAAGCACCTGTCCAGACATGTCTCACAGCCCGTGCATAAATCGGAATCAACCACGGCCTCAAAGCGGCTGGGCGCGACCCATTTTTTCGGGCCTTTCATTATCGGCCAGTTTAGGCAGCAGTCCTGGCAGCAGTTGCAGATGACATGCCCCACGGTCTGGCGATTATCGACAACATGGACCAACCCTTCTTCCTCGCATTTTTCAATTATTTTCATTGCCTCGCTTTTAGACAAAGCGCGGCCTGTTCCTCTTTCAATATTGTACTCGGCGGCGCGGTCGACCTGCATGCATACTTCAAGGGGCTTACCGCACGAGCCGTCGATAACGCGGCAGGAACATTTTGTGACAGAGAGTGTTTTGGCGCTTTCGATAATTTTTATCACGTCGTCATAGGCGAGAATACGCGACTGCGGATCGATGCGTTCATTCACGGGAACAACGCGCATGACAGACCCGGGAAGAAAATCCGTTATTGCCCGGCCGTATGCCGGCCATTCGGTCTTCATGTACATTTTCCATAGATCAAGAACTTTTCTGGATAAACCGGGCGTAAGACTGGTTGAATCATGCATTTGGGGAACGCTTTTTACACGGTAGAATTTCATCTCTTCGCCTTTGCGCGCTTTGAATATCAGTCCTCTGCCGAATAATGATTCCATCATGGTTTTAATTGTTTCCTCAGGCAAACCGGTCTTTTGCGTAAGTTCACTTATCGTTGCGGGTGGCGACGCCGCCAGCAATACTTTTGCTTCTTCATCGTTGATTAACGCCTCAAATATTTTTGGAATTAAGGGAGATTCTCCGCTCCGATTCCTTCTGCCAGTTGCCGGTAAAGTGTCGCGTCCGCCATTTATCCGCCCTCCTGTTTTATTATGAAATAGCTATCAATAATTAAGGCCGATGTGTCAAGGACAAACCAAAATCATATTCAGAATAATTAAATAATTCAGATATTTATATTTTTGATGAAATATTACTTGACTTGTAGACGACCGGTCTATTACGATGCTTCCAGACAAAAGCCGAGGAGGAAACTCATGGATATTTATGAACGATTAAGAGAAATTTTGGATTCGCACCCCACAACCGCGCCAAAGGCGAAATCAATCAACGAAATTCTCAAAACACTTTTCACGCCGCAGGAAGCAGCCGTGGCCGTGCAGATGAGTTATAAAATGAATAAACCATCCAGCATTGCCCAAAAGGCGGGAATCTCCGCGGACGAAGCCTTACAGCATCTGGAAGCGATGGCCCATAAAGGAATTATTGTGGCGCGCAAAAAAGACGGCGAAAAACTCTATGCCCTGGTGCCGCTTATTCCGGGTGTTTTTGAGTTTCCTTTTATGAAAGGCGGCGGCACGCCCATGCACGAACGCTTGGGTAAACTCTGGGAAGAGTATCATCATGAAGCGCTTGGCGCTTCCTTTGCCGGCAATCCCACCCCGCTGATGCGCGTCGTGGCCGTGGATAAATCCATTACCCCGCGAGACCGCGTTCATCCCTACGAAGAAGTTAAAAATTTCATCAACAACGCCTCTTTCATCGCGCTGACCAAATGCGCCTGCAGAGTCAGCGTAGCCGAGTGCGATAAACCGAAGGAAGTCTGTCTGATTTTTGACAGTGCCGGTCAATTTTTTGTGGAGTATGGATTTGCCCGCCAGATAAGCAAGGAAGAAGGCATGAAGGTGCTGGATATAGCCGAAGAAGCCGGGCTGGTGCACACCAGCAATAACAGCGCGGATCGCGCCAACCTTATCTGCAACTGCTGCCCGTGCTGCTGCACCGTTCTGCGCGGGAGAACCCAGCTCAAACATCCGCACGCCTTTGAACCCAGCCGTTTTGAAGCGCGGGTTATTGCCGAAGAGTGCACGGGCTGCGGTATCTGCGCCGAAGAGCGCTGCCCCATGAAAGCCATTGACATGGTCGATGATATTGCCGTCGTCGAATCGCGACGGAGTGCATCGGCTGTGGGCTTTGTGTCACCGGCTGCCCGGCCGATGCTATCGTTTTGGACGAAAGAAAACAATTGCCCGCCACTCCGGCAACCACTCAGGACATGGCTGTTAAGATTCTTCAGGAAAAAGGAAGACTCGAAGCCTTTATGAAAGTGATGCAGAGCTGAATTTTCGCGCAGGGGAATATATAAATGGCAAGTAGCACTACACGTAAGAGATTCTCAAGAAAGGGGCCGGGCTCATTCATGCTCAGGGATTCAACGCCACCGGCATTCAGCACGTTCATGGAGTTGGCGATAGGTGATCTGTTCGCTCTCGTTCGGATTGTCGCCTTCCCATATGATGGCAACTTGATCGCCCCGTTTGGCAAGATGGCGATCAATACAATTCGACGACACGTTCAAGGTGCCATCTTCGAACCAGCGAATATCAACGGAACCCGGATTGAAGGAGGTGTTCTTGACTTTGGTGATGACTCCAAACGCTTGCCCTGCTCGCCCCAGAACCCCGCCGGATCCGAAACCGATTGTTCGTACATCGTCTTGTACGACGACGAGTTGATGTAGGCCCGCTCAGCCCATTGAGCGGATACGGGGTAAACCTTCTCTGACATGCGCGTTCTCCTCGGGTCGGCCGTCTGATCTGCGGCCGTGTCGGCGTTCTGAGAGGTCTGTGGCGACACGACAACATGTTCATAGGTCTAAAGTTCTGTTAATCACAACGGAAAGTCGGAAAATACAGCTTCAGGGCTGTGCGTTGCTCAGAGGGCGCTGGCCGATACAGCGGATGCTCCCCTATGCGCGCCAGACGGCGGTCTTCTTAATCTCGAAATCTCCAATTCGCGCGTCACCGGCACCTGGTAGCTCGCCCAACAAGGTAAACCGGTCGGCGCGGAAAATAGTTGCGCTGCGGATCGCCGATGTACACTGCTGCCCCTTGCGCCTTGGCGGCATCAATGTAAGCGAGAACTCGTTCCGCAAGGCTGCGCTCGTAGAACAAGTCGCCAACCAGAACTACGCCTGCCTTCGATGGTGGACCATCCAAAAGGTCATCACCGGTAACGGCGAATGACACTCCGTTCGTGCTCGCATTCAGGCCGCACAGCGCGCCGCGCGAAACCGTCAATGTCAGCCGCAAGCACTGATCGCGCTTGACACTTGGCAGCGGCAATAGCCGTCAGCCCTGACCCCGATCCAAGATCAATAACGTGCTGCCCTGCACACGTTTGCGGATGGTCGAGCAGGTAGCGCGCGAGCGCCTGGCCACCCGCCCACGCAAAGGCCCAAAAAGGCGGCGGCACGTTCATTTCACCGAGCTCTTCTTCGGTCTTCAGCCAAATCGGCACCAACTCTTCTGCCAGATACAACTTGATTTCGGGAACAAGCGGAGGGGCCAGCACCAGCGTATACGCTCGGATGAAAGCTTCAGGGTCTTCGACCGCAAAAACCTGACTAGCGTCAGAATAGGCCATGGAGCTTCAATCGTTCCAAAAAAACAGAGCGTCGAAAAGACGTGGTGCACCGTCGAGAAGGTTGGAGTCGAAATGCAATTCCTCGGGCAAGAGCGGTGCAACATCAGCTTTAGAAAGCCGGACGAAACCTCGCGACGTGATGAAGGTATCGAGCTGGGTGGAGAGGCGTTTCACGGCTGGATGGGTCAGACGGTCAGTGCCTTCGAAGTGCGGCAAGTAGCTGCTGCCACCACCCGCCCCGACCACGACTTGGCCCCCTCCCCCATAACATAGAAAGGGGCAAGCAGGCTGAACAAAACATATACACCAATGAAGTGGTGCTCGCCCGGCGTCAGGGGCTTCAAGCGAAAGTCCGCCGTGTCTTGAAAAAGCCAAGCGTCGACGAACGACGCATAGCCCTGTCCGTAGCTTTCGTC
>CAWEZF010000002.1:0-389588 GCA_963813455.1 uncultured delta proteobacterium | reverse complement strand
CGTCAAATATTGAGGGCAAACGAATTATTTCATGCCCTCCTGCTATTCTCTCCTATTATTCTAATGCGCTGTTATTAAAGCACAAATAAGAAATTCCTGTTATCATTCACTTATTGGTGTGTTTTTTGCAAATTATATTTTGGGATTGATCTAACTTACTTAATTTTTATTAATTCTGTTCGCGGTCTAGATTTTGGTAATTTTATGAAATATGGCAATCAAGTAAAACAGTTCTTAGATAAGCGGGCTCATTTGCACCTGCATAATGCCGCACTGGAAAAACCAACAACCGGGAGTATAGAAGTTGAACTTGCAGTTGAAGAAGCCCTTCGCTATGCCGAAAGTATCGTAGAGACTATTCGAGAGCCTCTTTTGGTTCTGGATACAGACCTTAAAATTATCTCAGCTAACCGAAATTTTTACAAAACCTTTAAAGTAACTCCCGGTGAGACAATCGGAAGTTTCATCTATGATCTGGGAGACAAACAATGGGACATTCCCAAACTTCGGGAGCTGCTGGAAGAAGTCCTTCCTGAAAAAGAAGCGTTCGACGACTTCGAGGTTGAACATAATTTTGAGAACATCGGTCATAAAATCATGCTGCTCAACGCCCGCCAAATACACCGGAAAGACAGCGGCGCCAAGATGATTCTTCTCGCCATTGAGGACATAACTGAGCGCAAGCAACTGGAAAGCATATTAATAGACTCCGAAGAGCAGTATAGGCGTCTTTTTGAAACGGCAAGTGATGGAATCGTACTTTTAGAAAAAAACGAAGGGAAGATAACCCAGGCTAATCCGGCCACCGAAAAGTTGTTGGGCTATACTGAGAATGAGAGCATCGGGAATAAGCTTCAGGACATCGGCATTTCTCTCGATATGGATGATTTCCAAACGACTATGCAAAATTTGAACAAGAGCGGCATTCTTAATTACCGCAATGTAAAGGTAAAAACCAAGTCCGGGCAGCATATCGATACAGAGATATATCTTGTAGACAGGGCAAAGTTGGTACAATGCAATGTGCGTGATATTACCAGGCACAAACAAGCGGAGGATATGCTCAGGCAACAAACCGAGGCCATGAATTCAGCAATCGATGGGATGGGCATCCTCAATGAAGATGGTGAATATGTCTATTTAAACAAAGCGCATGCCAAGATATACGGTTATGAGAATGCGGCGGAACTTATTGGAAAGTCATGGAGAATTCTCTATGATTCTGAAGTCATTCAACGCTTTGAGCAAGATTTTATGCCTGAGTTGAGTCGGACGGGGCATTGGTATGGCGAAGCCATCGGTACGAAAAAAAATGGTAGCAAGTTTCCGCAGGCTGTATCCTTAACGGCTATAGCTAATGGCGGTTTGATTTGTGTTGTTCGCGACATCACCGAGCGCAAGCGGGCGGAGGAAAAACTGCGGGAGAGCGAGGAATTGTTCAGGAGCTACCTGGAGTATGCCCCGGATGGCGTCTACATGAGCGACCTGAAGGGCAACTTCCTTTACGGCAACCGCAAGTGCGAAGAGATCATTGGTTATCGGCGTGAAGAGCTGATCGGGAAAAACTTTTTGGAATTGAACATCCTGTCGGAAAAAAGCCTGAACAAAGCCGCCCAGTTGCTCCAAGCCAATATCGAGGGAAAATCCACCGGCCCGGATGAGATTGAACTGATCAGCAAAGAAGGGCGCATCATACCCGTTGAGATCAGCACCAGCGTGGTTCAACGCATGGGTGAAGGAATCGTCCTCGCTTTCGTTCGCGACATCACCGACCGCAAACGCACGGAAGAAGCGTTGCGGGAGACCGAGGAGAAGCACCGTTGGGTGTTGGATAACATGGCGGATGTTATAACCGTTATGGACATGAATCTGCGGTTTACCTATGTCAGCCCTTCCATCATGAATTTCCGGGGATACACGGCAGAAGAGGCCATGGCGCAGACCTTTGAAGAGGTCATGACTCCGGAATCCCTGCAGATCAGTGCCAAGGCATTTGAAGATGAGCTGCAATTGGAAGCCGGCGGTACGGCAGATCCCGACAGAATCCGCATCGTGGAGGTGGAACAATACAAAAAGGACGGCTCCATCGTTTTGATGGAGAACCATCTTTCCTTTATGCGGGATGAGGCAAAGAAGCCTGTAGGCATAATCGCTGTATCCCATGACATCACCCAGCGCAGGAGGGCCGAAAATGAACTTATCAAGGCCAAGATATTACTGGATAAAACGTTTGCCAGCCTGGACGAGGCAATTATCATAGTAGATTCAAGCACCCGGAATATTATTGCCTGCAACCACGCGACAGAGGTTGTCTTCGGCTTTGGAGAGAAAGACTTGATTGGTTGCAGCACCGATGTCTTGCATGTGGATAAATTATCGTACGACCTTTTTGGTCAGGAACTCTTTCCTGCTCTGGACGCCAATGGAGTGTTTCGTACCGAATTTCAAATGAGACGAAAAGACGGAAGCATCTTTCCCACCGAGAATACGGTAACAGAAATTCTCGATGACTCAGGCCACCGGACCGGTGTCGTAAGTGTGGTCCGCGACATTACTGCCCGCAAGATGGCCGAGAACAAAGTTGAAGCAAACGAACACCTTTCTTGATTCGATCATCGAGAATATTCCGAATATGATCTTCCTCAAAAATGCCAAAAACCTTCGGTTCGTTCGCTTCAACCGGGCGGGAGAGGAGCTACTCGGTCAATCCAGAGATAACCTGATCGGGAAGAGCGATTATGATTTCTTTCCGAAGATGCAAGCGGACCTCTTTACACAGAACGACCGGGATGTTCTATTTGGAAAAGAGCTTGTTGATATTCCTGAAGAGCAGATCCAAACCGCACCAAGGGAGAACAAATCCTACACACGAAGAAGCTGCCGCTGCTAAACGAGGAAGGGGAGCCTTCGTTCCTGCTTGGGATTTCCGAGGACATCACCGAGCGGAAAAAAGACGAGGAAATAATCAAAAATACCCTTGAAAGTCTCAAGAAGTCTTTTAGAACGACCATCCAGGTCTTGGTATCCGCTGTAGAGGCGAGAGACCCTTATACGTCCGGTCACCAGATCCGGACGTCGGACCTTGCCCTTGCCATTGCCACAGAGATGGGTTTGCCTCAGGAAAAAATCGAAGCCATCCGCATGGCGGGCCCAATTCATGATATCGGAAAACTATCCGTCCCCTCAGAAATATTGTCCAAACCAACAAAGCTCTCAGAAATTGAGTTTGCCCTGATTAAAGAACACCCTACGTCTGGATACGAGCTTCTGAAGGATGTGGAATCACCCTGGCCATTGGCCGAGATTGTTTACCAGCACCATGAACGGATGGACGGCTCCGGTTATCCCAGAAAACTGAAGGGCGATGAGATTCTCATTGAAGCACGTATCATGGCTGTGGCTGATACGGTGGAAGCAATGGCCTCTCACCGTCCCTATCGGCCTTCCCTGGGTATTGAGTTCGCCCTTGAAGAGATCGAGAAAAATAAGGGGATTATTTATGACGCTGTTGTTGCCGATGCCTGCCTGAAATTATTTCGGGAAAAAGGCTATCATCTTCCGGCGGCATGATTTCAAAAGTTACCCTTCTTATTCATTTTTCTTTAAATCTGCGCTTAAAAAAGTTTAATATTATTGACATTTCGCCGATTCGGGCATATAAAACTGCAAGAGGAAGTTTCTAAAGGCAGAGCATAATGTTTGTTTTCATGATCGCAAACCCGAAGGTGAGTTGAAATGACAGAAGATATTTTAGATTATTGGACCAGGCTTATAAAGACAATTTTCCCTGAGAACGCCTGGATAACTTCTCGTTTTTTCAAAAATGATTGCTTAATAGATATCGATTGGAAGCTCGAAGATGATCCAGAGAACCCAAACAAGCGTTCCAAAAAGATTGAGATAATAATCAAAGCGGCTACGCTGGAAAATTATCTCGACAAGAGCAAAAAAGAGCGTGAATTATCCGACGCTATGTTGAAAGCATTTATTTCCGAGCAGTACAAACGTTTTAGTTCTGATTATGAAATCAGCACCTCCCAATACGTACCGAAGGAAAAGTGGTTAATCACCCGCGACGTACTTAATTGCAATCCTTCAGTTGACAACCATCTTCAAAGATTAAGTTAAATCCGTTTATCAAGAACAATTGCGATAATAAAAAGCGCGGACTTTTGTGCAAATTCATTGAAATCTGCCCTTAAAATATTAGCCTAATATTATTGACATTTCGCCAATTCGGGCATATAAAATTCCCTAACGTATCAATTTCATTGTTTAGGGCTTGGATAATGTTTAGGCAAAGCGTTACCCAAGCTTCCCGAAAAAAACTCTTAACTCGTTCGCAGAAAGGAGTACTACAATGAAGCTCCCTAAAAATCTCGGCATACTGTTGTTGGGTATCTGGCTCATCGTCTATGGCCTGATACAGGTGTTGGCTCTCAGTTTTTCCGGACTCGGTATGATCATGGCCATCTTCGCCATCATCATCGGCGTTTTGCTCATCATGCAGCGATAGACCACAAATGTGCACACCACCCTGACGGCGTTAAGTGCCACGGTAAAGAGGCAATAAAAGGCAGGGCCATATTTGGCTCTGCCTTTTATTGCACATTACAAAAGTCAATCCTCACCTCTTAGAGTTTGGATGGGGGTACGGACGCTTAGGTGTTATGAGCTAATATTTTCTTTAAAATACATACTAATGTAGTTCTTCCTGTTATCTACAATACGTCAATAGCGACGAAAAAGCAGGGACCAGTAATAAATAATACTCACACCGAAGGTTTTGTGGCCAATATTTCCTTGACAGACAAGACCGGACTTCCTATAGTTTACACATGCAAGAGCAACATCAATGTGGGGATAGAATAATGGTCAAAAAATATCCGAATTTTCAGCGTCAAAAATTTATGTTGATGTTTATAAGGTTTGCAGGCGGTCGTCTATCAAAAATCGACCTTCAAAAGTTAATATTTTTATTTCAACAAAAATATAGAATTACTTTTTATGATTTTATTCCCTATCATTATGGTTGTTATTCATTGCAAGCAAATGAAGATATGCACATTTTGCAAAAACAAGGATGGATATCAATTAGGGACAAAAATATAGAGCTTATCAACAAATATCCGCAATTGATTGATTGTTATGCCGACGTAAAACGTTTTTTGTCAATATATAGTGACGTGCGAGGAAACGAATTAATTAAAAACGTATACACATCATATCCTTACTATGCAATTAATAGTAAAATAGCTCATAGTTTGTTGACAAAAGCCGAACTAGAAAAAATCAAAAACGCAAAAAATAAAGGTATTTATAAATCAAAAACGCTATTTACAATTGGCTATGAAGGCATAACGATTGAAGCATATATAAATCAATTAATTCAGAACGATATTCGCTTACTCTGCGATATCCGCCATAATCCCATCAGCCGTAAATTCGGTTTTTCAAAAGCAACATTATCCAGCATACTGCAAGAAATAAACATTGCGTATGTCCATATGCCAGAACTAGGTATTGTTTCCGAAAAGCGTAAAGAGCTTAAAGAATCCGCTGATTACGAAACACTCTTTAATGAATATAAAAAAGATCTTCGAAAAAAGAAAGTGTATGTTGAGAAAGTATTCGATTTACTGTGCAAGCAAGAACGTATTGCATTAACCTGTTTTGAAAAAGATCCTTATCTTTGCCACCGTCATATTCTTAGCCAATTTATAAAAGACAACTATCTAGCAAGGGTTGTCAATTTATGAAGGGGATGAAAAAAGTATTAATAGCTGTAAAAACATACCCAAATATCTCCACAAAGTACGATGAAATTGTATGCACAGCAGGCGTGCTAGAAAATGGATCATGGATTCGTATTTATCCTATGCCCTTTCGTAAGCTTGATTATGAAAAGCAATACCAAAAATATCAATGGCTGGAAGCACCGTTCGAAAAAAATACTAGCGATGTCCGGCCAGAAACTTATTATGTTGCTGACATAAAAAAAGTAAAACTTCTAGATAAAGTTGACACAAGTAATAGTTGGTCAGAACGTAAAAATATTTTGTTTAATAATCAAACGATCTTTACTAATTTAAAAAACTTAATCTCAAAAGCAAATAATAATGAACTTTCTTTAGCAATTTTTAAACCTACGAAGATTGTTAATTTCATACATGAGGAAACAGATAGGGAATGGTCAAAAGAAAAATGGAAATTATTAAAAGCCAAATCACGGCAATTATCATTATTCCAGTCTCCAGATGAAATCAAAAAAGAATTTTCTGTAATGCCAAAACTGCCTTATTTATTTTCATATACCTTTATTGACGATGAAGGAACTGAATCTACTTTGATGATCGAGGATTGGGAAATTGGCATGCTATATTGGAATTGTCTAAAAGCATGCAAAGACGATGAGGCCGCAGCCTTGCAAAAGGTAAAAGAAAAATATTTTGATGAATTTTTGAAAAAAGATTTATACCTTTTTCTTGGCACGCTTAGGCAATATCATGGGTGGGCAAAAAATCCCTTTGTCATTGTCGGCGTCTTTTATCCGCCATTTAAACAGCAAGAAGATTTATTTTAGATATTAGCGACAGCGCCCAGTTATTTCAGGAAACTTCAGTTTTATTGCCCGTTCATTTTGGCGATTCTTGTTTTTGTCTCATCATTTAAGAAGTTCCACAGGCCGATTTGCTTGAGAGTTTCTACTTTTGGAATTCCGGTGGCGCTCCAGCCGCGCTCCTCATAATACACGCTGATCAGTTTTTTTAATTCTTCTTTTCTGTGCTTAATCAGTATTTCGCGCTTTTCGGCGGTTTTCATTTTTTGAATTTCCGCCGGGGGCTTATTTCGAATAATGCTTAGCTGCTCTGCAGTAGGTTTCAAATGTAATTTGAGAAATATTAATAAACGTGGTAGTAGACGCTGCTCAAAAATATCAGCGGAACAATCGCTGTTATATAATTGCTATAATATTTCTTACGAAAGAAGGATGTATCCTGTGGCCAATTCAGAAAATCTCGATTTTTTATTTCACCCCGAAACTATTGCTGTTGCCGGTGTTTCTGAGAATACGAATAAGTTCAATGCCGGCCTGATGTTCCTTGAAAACTTGAAGCAATTCGGGTTCAAGGGAAAGATATATCCGATGAATCCTATCGGCGGCGAAATTAGTGGTATGAAAATATACAAAAGCGTCAAAGATATCCCTGATAAGATCGATTTCATTATTTCTGCCATTCCTTCCCGTTATACTCCGCAGCTTGTGGCGGACGCGGCCCAAAAGGGTGTAAAGGCCATACATTTTTTTACCTCGGGTTTCAGCGAGATAGAAAATATTGAAGGTAAACATCTGCAGGCGAATATAATGGCGAAAGCAAAAGCCGGCGGGATCCGAATAGTCGGCCCAAATTGTTTAGGCCTTTATTGCCCTTCAGGCGGTCTTTCCTTTAATGCTGATTTTGATAAAACAAGCGGTCCGGTCGCCATGATCTCGCAAAGCGGAGGCAATGCGTCACACTGTGTGCAGGAAGGCAACGACAGGGGCGTGTTATTCAGCAAGGTCATAAGCATGGGCAATGGCGCCGATTTGAACGAGTCTGATTACCTGGAATATCTGACGCAGGATAACGAAACGAAAATTATTACCGCTTATATAGAAGGTGTAAGAGAGGGCCCGCGCTTTTTGAGGGCTTTAAAATCGGCCGCAAAGAGCAAACCGGTCATTGTAATGAAAGTAGGCACATCCGAATCAGGGGCGGAGGCGGCGGCATCACACACTGCCGCGATGGCGGGTTCAAACAAGGTGTGGGAAGGCGCCCTACGGCAGGCCGGGGTCATCCGCGCAGACAGTATTGAAGAAATGATGGATATAACAATAGCCCTTCAGCATATGCCGGCGCCCACGGGAAATAAGATTGTTATCGCGGGCATTGGAGGAGGCGCCAGTGTTATCCTGGCGGATGAATTTACGAATGCCGGACTGTTGCTGCCGAAGCTGGGTGATAAACTGCGTAAAAGCCTGATTGACCTGTATTCTTCAGAAGCCGGACGAATTTTTAAAAACCCTGTCGACCTCAATACTTTTGAAAGCGGTGAGACATTTTTTAAGACGTTAAAAGCGCTGGATCAATATGAGGAAACGGACATGTTGGCCATACACATAGCATTTGACCATTTTGGCCTTATTTCCACAAAAGACAAGGAATTTATGATCGGTGTGTATCTGAAACTAGTCGGTGAAATAAAAGAGGAAATTAAGAAGCCGCTGGCGATCATCCTGCATAGCTATGCCTCGACTCAGATGAGGAAACTTGCATATGATGCAGGCAAGGAATTAACCGCGGCAGGATTCGCCGTTTTTCCCTCAATACAGCGTGCCGCCATGGCTCTCGCCAAGTTCGTGCGCTATCATGAGGGACGCAGAGCAGCGGCTATTTAAGAAATCGAGGTGTGATAAAATGACTGATCCCAAATCTTTAATTTACAATGCGAAATCTTCCGGCCGAAAGGCCTTGAATGAATATGAGGCTAAGTTGTTTCTTGCCGCTTTTGGCGTACCCGTATGCCGGGAGGTTTTGACGTCTTCCGTTGATGCCGCGGTTGCGGAAGCGGTCAAGATGGGATTTCCCGTTGTTCTTAAGGCGTCAGGAGAAAAATTGGCGCACAAGACTGAAGCCGGCGGCGTCGTTCTGGATGTGAAAAGTGAATTCGAGATCAGAGCGGAAGGCAAGCGTCTTCTTGAAATTCCGGGATGCGAGGCCCTTTCAGTACAAGAAATGATCGTGGGTTCCCGGGAGCTGGTCTGCGGCTTGACCCGTGACCAATCATTCGGGCCGTCCGTAATGTTCGGCCTTGGGGGTATTTTAACAGAGACGCTGAAAGACACCGTTTTTCGGATTGCACCCCTGACAATGTACGATGCAAAAGAGATGATGTCGCAAATCAGAGCCAATACTATACTGCAGGATCTCCGCGGAGAAGCGGCTGTAGATACGGATCTTCTGGCAAAGATCCTCATCGCGCTGGGTGAGATCGGCCTTCAATTCGAATCGATTGCCGAAATTGATATCAATCCCCTGAAGGTTCGCCGTGACGGGAAGCCTGTAGCGGTAGATGCACTGGTTGTACTCACTGCCTGATTTTTTATCGTCAGCTATTACACCTGCTGAGGAAAACCGGGGACAGCGCACATAAAGCGTATCTTGCATCTCGTATCTCGTGAATGCCCTATCCGTTCATTTTGGCGATTCTTGTTTTCGTCTCCTCATTCAGGAAATTCCACAGGCCGATTTGCTTGAGAGTCTCTACTTTCGGAATACCGGCGGCGCTCCAGCCGCGCTCCTCATAATACACGCTGATCAGTTTTTTTAATTCTTCTTTTCTGTGTTTTATCAGTATTTCGCGCTTTTCGGCTGGTTTTCATTTTCTGAATTTCTGCCGGGGGCTTATTGAGAATAATGCTCAACTGCTGATCGTGATAATCTTTTTCGGCATCATAGAGGTTATCTTCCGTGGGGCCGATAGCTCTATCGGGAATCCAATCCTGCTCGCCCGTGTTCTTCCCGTAGGTCATTACATTCATCACCCGCTGTAAATTGATATCCCGGTCTGTCTGCTCGAATATTTTTTCCCAGGTCATATTCGTGCCCAGCATGCCGTTATAAAAATCCGCGTAGATTTCCTGAGAGGCGGGATTGATGTAGATATCCGTATTCGTGCGTTTTTCGGATTCAGGATTAAAAACATCCACCCAGGGCAGTTTGCACAAACCGAGATTGTCATTACCCAGGCGCACACGCGGATAAGTAATCAGCGCTTTGGCCTTATCCTGAAAAGTCGGAAACGCGCCCAGCAGATCGGCCTTGATGAGCCAGGCCGCGGCATGATGCGCCCCGATATCGCTCGCGGCGGCGTAAGATGCCTGCATGGAAAGAGACCTATGCGTGCGGTAAAGAGAAAAAGGCAGCCCCTTGGTCTGCATGGCAAATCGCTCGAGTTCTTTTTTGGGATTGGGCTTGCCGGTTCTTTTGGTGTATTGAGAGGCAATCCAGGTGATCAGATCAAGCATGCCCGCGCCGGCGACTTTAGTTAAATCAGTTCCCTCACAGGCAAGCTGATGAATAAATGTCAGCGCCGCTTGTTCATCGCCCCACGTCAGTTCGAATCCACCTGTGCCCTCTTTGGTCAAAAAGCCGCGCTGGTAGCATTCCATCAAAAAGGCCATGATTACGGCGGTGGTGATGGTATCGATCCCGTAATTATCGCAATGCCAGTTGGCTTCCATAATAAATTCCGGACGCCACATTCCCAGGTTGGAACCGAAACCGGCGGCTGTTTCATACTCGGGGCCGTCCACCCATACTTTGCGGCCTTTGTGTTCGCCGGAGGTCAACGTTACCCAGCCGCCCTTGGTGCATCTTAAATTACAGCCGGGGAAGCATCCGTCCATACCGCGATGGTCAAAAAGATGCTCAGCGTAAAATTTGCCGCAGATTTGATCCGCTTGCGGGTCCGACCCGAACTGATAATTTTTCACAGGCAAGGATTTGTAGTCTTCCTTATTCATAAACGCGATCAACCCGGCAGAGCCTTTGCGGTACATCTTGAGCGACTGCGGATCGACTTCCTTAACAACATGGTGAAGTTTCGCGCCCGCCTTTTTCACCTTATCCCAATCGGCCGCGCCATAAGGATTTTCGCCGCGCGGATAATCGGCAAGAACAACAACAGCGCGGAGATTTTTTTGAATCATTACCGAACCAAGACCGGTGCGTCCCGCCTGCTTTGTCCGGAAAATCCCCTTGGTCCCATCCACAGGTTTGACGGCATCATAATAATGACTGTTGATACAGCCGTATGCCGTATTGGCCGCGCCGATGCCCGTGGTCAAAAAAACCATGACCTTCTTTTCATAGCCGGCAGCGGTAAACTGCTCGACAATAACTTTTTCCAGATCGAAGACCTGATCAATAACCGGAGCTTTCTTTATGGATATTTCGCCCTTGAAGCTGTCGATTACAATCATGCTAATGTCTGGGGCGATACCGGTTATCTCCAAAGCGTCGAATCCCGCGTATTTCAGATACGCGCCGAAATGACCGCCGAAATTCGAGACGCCCGGAATATGCGTCAGAGGCGATAAAGAAATGGCCATGCACTTGCTCGTGCCCGGAAACTGAGGAATGCCGCCCAGAGGCCCCGGCGAAAAGATCAGCGGATTTTCCGGAGCAAAGGCGTTTGTTTTTCCGTTTATTTTTTCGTGCAGCAGATACAACCCCAGCCCCCGGCCGCCGATGAAATAATCTCTGATCTGCGGCTTCAATGGATGGGCAACAATTTTACCTTCTTGTAAATCTATCGAAAGAATCTGATTGGCATATCCGTTTTGCAGCGCTGTTTTCGTATATTTCATGTTGTATGTGTCCTTGGCAAATAAGTAAGGCACACTAGAGCAAACATCTTAAAAAATCAATAATAAAAAGACATTAAGGCTTTCTATAAATTATAAACCGCTTTTTATTGTCGCTTTTTAAACCCAAATCCTCAAAATACGCGGGTGTTTTCAGCAATCAGTTCTTCCTGAAGTCCGTATTTGACATAATCCACAAGAAGATGTTACTTTTACACGTACAATTACTACCATAAGCAGAAAAGTTTTGAAGTGGCCATAAAAGCTCTTTTATGGAGCGTGTTCTTTAAGGAGATATTGTTTGATAACAAAGCATTTGATCAAAGAAAGGAAAATGCCATGAAAAAAATCCACTTTTTAAAAATAATTACTACCATGCTGTTATTATCAATTTTCCAGGCATGTTATGTAACCGCGCCAGTATATGAAACCCCCAGCGGAGGCGTAGCTTATGAACCGCCGCCGATTGTGCTGCAAACACCGCCTCATGTTGTAGTCATACCGGATACAGATGATGTTTACGTTGTTCCCCATATAGATATAGACTTATTTTTCTGGAATGGCTGGTGGTGGCGCCCATGGGGAGGCCGCTGGTATCGCTCACCATATTATAACCGGGGCTGGATTATTTTTAACGCTGTTCCAGTTTTTTATTATGACGTGGATCCGGGATGGAGAGGATATTACAGAGACCGTAACTGGCGGGGTCATCGATGGAACTATGAACGGATTCCTCATAACCGGCTTAACCAAAACTGGCAAAACTGGAGAAACGACCGCTATTGGGAAAGCAGAAAAACATGGAACGTTCAGAACTATAAGCCTCGTCCGCAAGATCAGAGACAGGATCTAAGAAGACAGAGGCAAAACGAGTATGAAAGAAGGCCTGAATTCCGGCAGCCACAGGTTCCGCCACCACGGCAGCCTGAGATACAACAACCACCCAGACAGCCGCACATTCGGCAGCCACAGGTTCCGCCTCCGAGACAACCTGAAATACAGCAACCACCGGTTACGCCTCAGCAGCCCGATATTCAGCAGCCAAAACGGCAACCTCGTGATCAGCAGCCGCAGGTTCCGCCCTCGCGGCAGCCTGAGATACAACAACCACCGGTTACGCCTCAGCAGCCCGATATTGAGCAGCCAAAACGACAACCTCGTGGTCAGCAGCCTCAACGCCAGCCCCAAATTCAAGAACCGCAGGTTCAACCGCAACAGCCCGATATCAAAAAGCCTAAGCGACAACCTCGTGGTCAGAAGCCGCAAAGCAGAGATGTACTGCAACCGGAGGATCAACCGGACGATCAACCAGCAATTCAAGAGCCAGGCAGTACTTCTCCGGTGCGACAGCCGCGAAGATAACCTGAATGGCGACAGGTGAAACAGTTTGATCTTTCTCTATTCATTGGGCGGCGGTTTAAAAGCCGTCGCCCAATTTCAATAAGCTTAAAAAACTTAATTTCTCCCTCAATATTGTTAAAAGAACCACGGCGTGTTATAGGGCGCATGTAATCATTGCATTGAGATTGCCGCTGAATATAATTATGATTGCCACGGCGGCATTTGCCGCTTCGCAATGACAACTTTGAAAAAGTGACTTGAGCTTGGAAAAATACACGCTACTGCAAAACATACTTTTGGGACTAAGCTTGGCCGCGCCGATCGGTCCGGTTAATCTGGAAATCATCAAACGCGGGCTGAAATCAGGTTTCAAGCAGGCATTTCTTACCGGCGTGGGAGCAATGAGCGCGGATGCCACCTATCTGACGCTGATTTATTTCGGCCTGGCCGCTTTTCTGAATATTGCCCCATTAAAAATAATTCTTGGATTTTTGGGAAGTTTTGTTCTGGTGTATCTCGGTTTTGTGAGCGTGAGAGAATTCTTTCACAAAGATGCGCTTACAAAAAACGCACCGCGGCGGCTTTTTAAAAATTCCTATGCCGCGGGTTACGTTATAACCATTTCCTGCCCGATAACCATTGTCTGGTGGACAGGTATTTTCGGTGCGCTGCTGGCCTCACAGGCAGAAATACAAACAAGCTTATCCGCTTATTTATCATGCCTTACTATTTTGCTGGGCTGTTTTATCTGGGTGACTTTTATCTCCACGGCGCTGCACTGGGGTAAAAAAATCATTACTGATAAATTTGTGAGATTTATTTCTTTAATCGCCGGATTTTTTCTTGTCGGTTTTGGAATCTTTTTTTTGTGGCGGACAATTGGGTTGATAATCAACTAATTTTTTACTAATACCTGAAAAGACTGTCATTCCCACGGATAGACTGTGCCGTAATCCGCACTTGTCATTGCGAGTTCACGACAGTGAACGTGGCAATCTGAATACATTACTATGCTTATGAGATTGCTTCGATCGTTTCACTCTCTCGCAAAAACATTATGACACAGTCTCGGACACGAGAATCCATAATACCATTATCATGGATTCCCCCGTATCAGGTACGGGGCAGGCTCAAAGTCGGGCTGCGCTGGAATATAATCCGGCGCATGCCGGACGGAATGACAAACCAAGAGATTGATTCAGCGCTCATCGCGCCCCGCAATGACCATTGTGGTGCAGATATTTATCCTTGAGATGACTCCGTAAAATGCTCCAGAGGCAAGGCGCGCGAGTATCGCGAAGCGAGGCCTACTTTTTCGTAGGTCGCAGCGACGCGAACACAGCGCAACGCAGCATATGGGCATTTTAAGGTGTCATCAAAGGTGTTATCAAAAATCGCGTGGCAGTTCGTCAAGCTGGCCCAGTGAAAACACCGGCCCGTCGGAACAGACGTATTTGTAGCCAACATTGCAACGGCCGCATTTTCCGATGCCACATTTCATGCGCATCTCGAGCGATGTCAGAATATTTTCTTTGGAAAAGCCCAACTCAAAGAATACCGGCAGTGTGAATTTGATCATGGCTGGCGGCCCGCAGATTAACGCCACAGAGTTTTTCGGCGAGGGCGCAACTTCTTTGCACACGGCGGGAACGAAACCTTCCCTGCCTTGCCATGCTTCATTGCCTTTATCCACGGTAATGATTGACTTTATATCGTCTCTCTTTTCCCAGACGGCAAGTTCATCCTTATATAAAAGCAGCCCCGGGTTTCTCGCGCCGTAAACAACAGTGATTTCGCCGAAGCGCTTGCGGTTATCATCATGCAGCATATAGTTGATGAGCGATCTGAGCGTCGTAAAAGCAAATCCGCCGCCTACAACAACAATATTTTTCTTCTCTAGAAATTCAATCGGCCAGGAATTGCCCAACGGCCCCCGGATTCCAATTTTCGCCCCTTCGTCCAAATCGTGCAGCGCCGCTGTGACCAGGCCTGGAACAACAGCTCCGGCTCTCTGCACGGTAAATTCAATGTATCCTGCTTGGGTGGGAGAAGAAGCAATTCCGATTGGTGATTCACCCTTGCCGTAAATGGAAAGTTCCGCGAATTGTCCGGGAAGATATTTAAAATTAGTCTCATCATCTTTATTCAAAAAAGCAAGACGAAACGTTTTGATGTCGTGTGTATCCACTTCATCGATAATTTTAGTTATCTGTACCGGCGCTGGTATATAAGGGTTTTTATTGATCATTTATGCTTCAATCCTCTTTATTGTCACGCCTTCATCGCGTCTTCTATTATCGAATAAATATCTATATTCACCGGGCAATGTTTCGTGCAGCGGCCGCAGCCCACGCAGGAAATCACGCCGTATTTACGCACATGAAACGAATATTTATGACAGACTTTCTGCCGCAGTCGCTGATAAACATGCGTGCGGGGATTATGGCCGCTGGCCTCCAGCGTGAAATCCGTGAACATACAGGCATCCCAAACACGGCGCCTTGTGCCCTGGCTAAACAGCGTGTCGTCGCAGATATCAAAACAATAGCATGTCGGGCAGACAAAAGTGCAAACACCGCAACTAATGCACGCTGCGGAAATTCTGTTCCAAAAATCGGTCTTGTGAAAAAGTTCTTCCAGTTTTTTGGTAATGGCTTCCGGCTCCAGGCACATGCTGCGCGTTTTGTATTCGCGTCCTTTTTTGATATATTCTTCGTAATACTTTTTATCCGCGGCCTTGCCCTCATTGAGCATATTCAGATCACCAAGAAGTTTTTCTCCTTTCGGAGTAACGCTATTAAGCAGCAGATCGTCTCCCTTTTTAACCATGAAGATATCGCTGCCCTCGGGATCAGCCGCGCCGATTCCCAGCGTCTGGTAAAATTCCTCCGGCTGGGCGGGTTTTTCCAAATCAAAGGCGTAACCGAAAATTACTGCCGCCTCTCTTCTTTGTTTCCAATAGGGATCGGTAATTTCCGACGCGTTAAAGTGTATGTCCATCATCGAGAAGCTTTTCACGTCACACGGCCGCACTCCAAAAAGAAATGTGGGCGGCAGATTCAACGCGATCTCAGAAGAGGCATCAATGGGCTTGCCTGTTTCGTATTTGATAAAATCTTCTTTGTGGGGGAAAAAGGCCGCTTTCGGGCTGGCTATTGTGTTATGAAAATCCAGATCAACCTGTTTTGGATCTTTAATTTCCGCAAAATTGTGGCCGGAGATTTCCTTCACCGGCGCCAGCAGCAACCCTTTATCCATTAACGCGGTGGCCAGCTCGGATATTTTATTTATGGAAATTTTTTTCAGCACAAGCCTCTCCTTACTCCAGAATCTTATCAGAATCCTCAACACGGAAATCAACCAGCACCGGCTTATCCTCCAGTTTCATTCCCGCCGCCTGCCCGAACATTTCTTCGCATTCCTTCGCTACTTTTTTATGAAACAGATACAAGGGAATATCCACAGGGCAAGCGCGTGAACATTCACCGCAATCGATACAGCGTCCGGCCAGGTGATGAAATCTGGTCAGATGATACATCATATTGCCGGGTGACTGCGGCGCCTTATCCGCCCAGCGTGGTTTATTTTGATCAATAAAACACGGATCGCAATAGCACATCGGACAGGCCTTGCGGCAGGCGTAACAGCGTATGCATTTATCAAATTCTTTCTTCCAAAAAGCCCAACGCGCTTCCTTGTCCATCGCCTCGTATTCGGCCAAGACTTCATAGGGCGATACGATTTTCTGGCCATGAATTTCTTCACCCAGTAAAATATCATAAATAACCGGGTTATGCAGTCCGCCGGTTGTTTTGCTATCGATAATTTCGCCTGTTTTCTGATTTTTCATGCCGGGCGAGGGAATGCCCAGGATAACCAAGTCTTCGCGCCGGACTTTTTCTTCCTGAACCAACTGAATAATCGCGCGGCTATCCGCCGCTTTGGCGGCAATCGCTATTTTCGCTCCCGATGGATAGCGCATTAAATAGCGCGCCATATTAAAATTACAATATTCGTTAAAGACGAGACTCTCAACATCGGCAACGGTTTTTGCGGCAAAAGGCATGGGGTGATTTTCATCATAGCCCCTGCCGTAAGCCAGCACCACGGCTACTTCGCCTGCTTCCAGCAACCTTTTTGCTTCTTTTTTTAAGTTGTTTTCGATCTGCTTGAAATCAGTCATGCCTTCTCCTGAAGCTCATCTATCTTTAGCTTTTGCTGAGGGCCAAGCTCTTTTATCTGCGCCGTAAATTCCTGCACCACTTCCGCGAACTTATTGCCTTCCGAGGCGGAAATCCATTCCACGCGAAATCTTCCCGGCTCCATTCCCGCAAACTCCAGTATTTTTTTCGTCACCGCCAGTCTTCTTCTAGCGTAAAGATTTCCCGTGTTATAGTGGCAGTCGCCGGGATGACAACCGCCCACCAACACGCCGTCAGCGCCGAGCTGAAACGCGCGAAAAATAAATGAAGGATTAATGCGGCTGGAACACATCACCCGAACCACCCGGAGATTCTGCGGATAATGCAGGCGGGTTGTCCCTGCCAAATCCGCGCCGGTATAAGTGCACCAGTTACAGGCGATGCCCAGTATTTTCGGTTCAAATGACATCAGTATTTCCTTTCCTCCATTATATCCCCCGCCAGCGGGGGACACAAAAATTGCACCATATTTCCATTAAGCCTTCTATTTCATGCCGTTCAAAAGCTTGTCCCGTACTTGAGACGGGATGTCCCAGCTGCGCAACACGAGAAGAACACTTTTAAATAAAAATAATATCCCTTGCAACTTTTCAAATACCTTATGACGTTAAGAAAAATTCCAGAGGCAAGGCGCGCGAGCATAGCGGCGTGAGGCCTACTTTTGCGTAGGTCGCAACGACGCGAACACAGCGCAACGCAGCATATGGGATTTTTAAAACGTCATACTAGAACTCCATTAAGCCTTCGATCTCCGCCAAAACCTGCTCATTAGTAAAGTGCCGCGCGATAATCGCCGAAGTCGGACAAACAGAAGCGCACAAACCGCAGCCCTTACACAGCGCTTCGTTAATTTCGGATACGCCTTTTTCATAATTAAACGCCGGAGCTCCGTAAGGACACACGCGCACACAATTCTGGCAACCGCAGCATGAAGCCGGATTAACCATCGCCGTTGTTGCTTCAAGCTCCATTTTTTCTCTGGAAACAATGGTGAGCGCTTCCGCTGCCGCGCCGTTGGCCTGCGCCACTGTGTCAGGAATGTCTTTCGGGCTCTGACAAACACCGGCGATAAAAATCCCTTCGGACATAGTGGCTAAAGGTGCGAGCTTCGGATGCCGCTCCATAAAAAATCCATATTTATCCGTGCTCAAATTAAACAAGCGCCCGATATCTTTGGAATCTTCCCTGGGAATCATTGCCGGAGAAAGCACAACCATATCCACCGGCAGCTTGACGAATTTTCCGGTAATGGTGTCTTCTCCCTCGACAATCAGGCGCCCCGGCTCATCGCTGCTTTCGGCCACGCGCGCGACTTTACCGCGAATGAATTTAACATCTTCCTCAATAATGCGATTATAAAATTCTTCATAACCTTTGCCCGCCGCGCGAATATCAATATAGAACTGATAAACATCAGCTGATGTTTTTTCTTTAAACAGATGAGCGAACTTGAGCGAATACATGCAGCAGACGCGGCTGCAATGCTCGTAATTATTCTTATCGCGGCTGCCGATGCAATGCAAAATAGCGATGGCCTGCGGTTCCTTGCCGTCCCGCATCGTTACTTTGCCTGCGGTGGGACCGGCGGAATTAAATAATCGTTCTACTTCGAGCGCGCTGTACACGCCGGGATACTTACCGTAGCCGTATTGAACAAGAGGTTTGGTATCCATTAAATTGTAGCCGGTAGCGACAATGACCGCGCCGACTTTAACATCAATAAACGTGTCGTGCTGTTCAAAATCAATCGCTTTTTGTTCACAGACTTTTTCACACAGGCGGCACTTGCCTTTCAGAAAAAAAGTGCAGTGTTCTCTATCGATAACAGGTTTTTGCGGCACGGCCTGCGGAAAAGGAATATAAATGGCTTTACGCTTGACCAAACCCTCATCCCACTCGGCAATACCTTTACCGGGACATTTTTCCGTGCAGGCGAGACACGCGTTACACTTATCGTGATTTACATAGCGGGCCTTCTGCCGGACTTTTATATCAAAATTACCGACAAAACCTTTAACCTCGCTAACTTCACAATAGGTCATCAATGTAATATTGGGATGCTGCAAAACAGCGTCCATCTTGGGGGTCAGAATGCAGGCGGAACAATCCAGCGTGGGAAATGTTTTGTCAAACTGCGCCATATGGCCGCCGATGGTGGAGTTTTTTTCCACCAGATAAACTTTTTTACCGGTGTTAGCCAGCTCCAGAGCAGCCTGAATACCCGCGATACCTCCGCCCACTATCATTACATCGGAATTAACATCAATAACGCGGGAAGAAAGCGGCGACAGAAGCCGCGCGCGGTAAACCGCGCCGTTTAAAAGAGCTTTTGCTTTGGCTGTGCCTTCTTCAATGTCACTGGTCACCCAGGAAACCTGTTCGCGGATGTTGACAATGGTCAGCAGGTACTGGTTCAAACCGGCTTTTTCTATAACCTTGCGAAAAGTATGTTCGTGCATCAGCGGAGAGCAGGCCGTCACAATCACGCGATCCAGACGATGTTCCTTGATGTCATTGGCGATCATTTCCTGGCCGGGAGTGGAACACATAAATCTGTAATCACGGGCAACAACAACATCCGGCAGGGTCGAAGCGAATTCCGCCAATTCGCTAACCCGGACTGTCTTGGCTATATTCAAACCGCAATGGCAAACAAAAACGCCTATTCTGCTCATAATAGTTTTCCGCTATTGGTTCCTGCTACCCGTAATTATTTTAAACGATTTCACACACATCCCCGACCGGTTCATCAATATTAATTTCCATACTTTCCAGGAAGAGTTCCGTTACGTCTTTGACCACAATTTTATCATCGACGTTAAGCGTGCGGATGCTGTCTTCAAACATGGTAATACAATAAGGGCAGGCCGTGGCCAAAACATTCGCCCCTGTCGCCAGCGCTTCTTCAACGCGCAAATCGCTCAGGCGCTCGCCTTTTAATTTTTCCATCCACAATCCGCCGCCGCCGCCGCCGCAGCACATGCTCTGTTCGCGGTTTCTTTCCATTTCCACCAGTTCAACACCGGGCAATGATTTAATGACATCACGGGGCGCGTCGTAAATTCCGCTATGCCGTCCAAGATAACAGGGATCATGATAAGTAACCTTGATGCCGCCGAAATCTTTTTTCGGTTTAAGTTTTTCTTCTTTAATCAAAGAGGCGAGAACCTCGCTGAAATGCGCGATATTATAATCTGCACCGTATTCTCTTTTGAATGTTACCAGACAATGAGGAGAGACGGTAATCATTTTGGCGACGCTGTTTGTCTGAAAATAGTTTAAATTTACGTTTTTAAGCCGCTCGAAAAGTTCCAGGTCTCCAACCTTTCTGACACTTTCGCCGCAGCAGTTAACATCTGTTGAGGGAATGCCCCAACTCAAAGCCGCCTGATTCAACAATTCAGCGGTGGCTCTGGCCAGCCGTGTATTGCGCGGATCGTAACAAACAGTGCAGCAAGTCCAGAAAAGATATTCCATTTCTTTGTTATAAAGAGGATATTTTTCTTTCGCCCAATCGTTTCTTTTTGCCTGATCGCCCGACCAGGGATTGCCGCGCGCCGACAGAGACCCGACAAAAGCGCGCAGGCTCTGCGGCAGCATTCCCCCGCCGCTGTAGACATTGCGAATGGCCGTCACTATATCGATAATTTCCACGCCTCGGGGACAGCGATCCACACAGAATTTACATGTGGAACAACCCCACATAAAATCTTCAATCCCGTCAAAGCCAAGTTGGCCGTAACGCACCAGCTTGCGTATATTAAAATGAGTAATCGGAGTCCAGGGACAGGTGCCGGAACAGGTGCCGCACTGATAGCATTTCTTCAGCGCTTCACCGCCTGCCTCGATAATCGCCTGTGACATTTCCAGATATGGAGTAACCGCTTGTGACATCTAATATCTCCCCATACGCCTAAAGCAACATATGCACTTGCTAGCATATAAAAAAGCAAACCGCAAATTTAAACTCGCCAAAACCCGCCAACGGATACTTCTTCGCCATACCTCTAAACAGAGGAACTGAAATTTTTAGAGATATTACAAAAATATGGGAAGCTAATATTCGGGTGTCAGCTTATCAAGCTCCGCCAGAGAAAATACCGGTCCGTCTTTGCAGACATATTTACTGCCGACGTTACAGCGGCCGCACTTGCCGATACCGCATTTCATGCGCATTTCCAGCGAGGTAATAATATTTTCTTTGGAGAAGCCCAGCTCAAAGAACACCGGCAGCGTAAAACGAATCATCACCGGGGGGCCGCAGATGACCGCCACCGCGTTTTCCTTACTGGGAGCGACTTCCTTGCAAACCGCGGGAACGAAACCTTCTTTGCCTTTCCAGGTGGCGTCGCCTTTATCAACGGTAACATTCAGATTCAGATCAGTTCTTTTGGCCCACTCGGCCAATTCATCCTTGTAAAGCAATAATCCGGGATTACGCGCACCGTAAATAACCGTAATATTGCCAAAACGCTTGCGGTTATCATCATGGAGCATATAATTAATCAGAGAGCGCAGTGTAGTAAAAGCAAACCCGCCGCCGACAATAACAATGTTCTTTCCCTGTAAAAATTCCAGCGGCCAAGAGTTACCAAGAGGGCCGCGCAGTCCCATCAATGTCCCTTCTTCCATCTCGTGCAGCGCCGACGTAACCACGCCGGCTTTCATAACGGTGAATTCCACATAGCCTTTTTGCGTGGGTGACGAGGCGATCCCTATGGGAGATTCTCCCTTGCCGAAAATAGAAAGTTCGCCAAACTGGCCGGGAATGTAGGCGTATTTTTTTTCATCTTCCGGATTAACAAACTTAAAGCGAAATGTTTTAATGTCTTTGGTATCAACTTCGGTAATGATTTTATCCACCACAACGGGATAAGGAATATACGGATTTTGCATTACTAACTCCCTGATTATAATTTAGAAATATCTTCAACAATTTTTCGTATATCAATATTCACCGGGCAGTACATGACGCACCGGCCACAGCCCACGCAGGAAATCGCGTTGAACATATCCACATAATATTTGAACTTATGCATCGTGCGCTGACGCCATCTTTCCTTTTGCGAGGAACGCGGATTGTGGCCCGACGTCTCCTTGGTAAACATCGGAAACATGCACGAATCCCACGACCGGATACGCACGCCGTCGGAACCTTTGACTTCGTCGCTGATGTCAAAACAATGACAAGTCGGACATAAATAGGTGCAGGTGCCGCAGGCCAGGCACTTGCTGTGAATTGTGTTCCAGAAGGGATTGTCAAAATTGACATCCAGAATCGGTTTTACCTCGTGCGCGGGAATTTTCGATTTTATCGCTTCTTTTGCTTTGGCGGCAATTTCCGCTTTCTTAGCGTCCGCCTGCGCGTCAGCTTTGGTATCGCCAAAATATTTGGCCAGTGCCTCTCCTTTGGGTGTAATAAATTCCGCCAGATAATCACCGCCGATGTCGGTCAGTAAAATATCCGCGCCTTCGGAAGAAACAGGCTCTCCGTCCACAGATGTACAAAAACAGCTCGTGTAAGGAGGCGTCACACACGCCAGAGAAATGACCGTCGTGTTTTGCCTTTTGGCTATATAGTATTCATCCTTATACTTTTCCTGATCGAAAAGTTTATCCAAAAGGACAAAGCTATGCGCGTCGCACGGGCGCACGCCGAACAAAACAGACTTATCCGCTTTTTTTACTTCCGAGGAAAAGGCCATACCCTGCCCGGTGCGGGTATATTTCATCATGGTTTCCGTGTGCGGGAAGAAAACATTTTTCGGCGCGTTCTTGGAATTCAAATAAGAAAAAAACGGCTCATCGCTTTTGCCCAGCTGCGCAAAAATAATATTGTCCTCTTTTTTTACCGGAGCCCAAACAACAAAGTCATCAGCCATTTTTTTGGCAATTCCTGTCAGAGCATCTTTCTTGATCAAACGTTTTTCCATAATCTTTCCTAGTTTATTATTTTCTGCACTTCACCAAATTCAATTTTCCGGCTAATTACTCCGGTTTATATCAATCTCAGCTCCTTTAGCAGCGGCTGCGGATCGAAAATATGCGATTTAAAAGTTTCTTTCGCCTCCGGCAGATTCAAGGCCAGAGAAATCAGTTCAGTAAAATAAAACACCGGCAGCTTAAGTTTTCTGCTGGGCCGCATGTCCAGATTGGCCATGCAAAGCGGACAGGCGGTCACCACACAGTTCGCCCCCGCTTCGCGCGCAGCGTTCATAAGTTTATCGCACATATCCACGACAATTTTGGTTTTGCTGATCGCCAGCGATCCGCCACAGCAATCAGTTTTATAAGACCAGCTCTTCACATCGCTTCCGAGAGAGGTCATTATCTTATCCATCATGAAAGGATTTTCGTAATCTTCAAACTCGCATACTTCCGGCGGACGCAGCAGAAGGCAGCCGTAATAAGACACAGGATTGAGACCCGTCAGCGGCTTGACCACTTTTGCCGCAAGTGTATCAATGCCTATTTCATTATAAATCACGTCAATCGGATTTCGTATAGCGAAACCGCCCTGATATTTAGCACCCACAGCGTTTTCTACGCGGCTTTTAAGCTCCTTGTCGGTTTTCATATAATGCTCAGCGGTTTTGAAACGATTGAAGCAGGCGGCGCAGGGGACCATAACATCCATCGCGTCTTTTTGCGCGGCAATAAGATTGCGCACCGGCAGAGCCACGGACAAATCAAAATTCGTGTTATGCGCGGAGGACGCTCCACAACAGGACCAATCATCAACCTCTTTCAGTTCGATACCCAGCGCGCGGCTGACCGCTTTCATCGACTGATCATATTCTTTTCCCGTCGCGTGCAGCGAACATCCGGGGTAGTAGGAAACTTTCAACACCAACCTCCTTAATTCGGCTTTATAAAAAATCCCCGGCATGCGCCGGGCAAGCATCTGCGGAGCCTGCCTCGCGCGCCTTGCATCTGGAGTTGTTTCTTAAAGCCGTCCATTTGCGTATATTGGACTTCTAAAAAACTTTTTACCTCTTACGAGTGTTTTGTTTTTTCAAAAATATCTTTTACCGACTTTAAATCCTTCGTGCGCGGTGAAACAAGCGCAAGTTTTCCTTTCAGAAACATGCCCGGGGCCAGGGTAACATCCGAAAATAAATCGCCCGATTTCAGTTTATACTGAACCATCATCATCGGCTCATTGATACGGCCGCCCATTTTAATGCCGGATAGAAACGCCTCGTGAAACTTCAGCACGTTCTTCTCGCGCGCGCCGATGCCTGATTCAATTGCCATCTGTCGGAGCACGTCCATCATTCTGGCGATATCAACCTGATTGGGACAACGCGTGATGCATGTTTCACAGGACATACACAGCCAAATGGTGGAACTTTTCAGCACTTTCTCGCGCTGGCCGTTCTGAAGCATTTTTATAACCTTATTGGGGTTATATTCCATATACGGCGCCGCGGGGCATCCTGCCGTGCATTTACGGCAATGATAACAACTCTGAATGGGCACTCCGTTGATTTTCTCGTTTACTTCTTCCAGAATAGTTTGCATGTAAACTCCGTCATTTAACTCTTAATTATGGGTTATAAATAAATTCTTCTTTGTCATTTTCGCTGTATTTCCCGAGCGGCGGCATATCTTCTATAGATGAACCGGCGCGGTTGGCAAACAATTCCCAGCAATCCTTATCAATCTTTTTTAGGAATTTGCGCAGATCAACGCCCATCGGGCAAACAGCCACGCAGGAACCGCAATCAACACAGCGCCCCACCATGTGATACAGGCGCATGAACTGGAACACCTGAGTGTCCGTCGCGTCTTCGCCGATTCCCACCCACTGAGGTTGGCTCTGCTCGGCAAAGCACGTGGGGCAGTAACATGATGGACAGGCCTGCCTACAGGCATTACAGCGAATACATTTTCCCATTTCTTTGGTAAAGTATGTCCAGCGCTCTTCAATCGATTTACCTTCAAACTCTTTCACTTCATCGTACTCGGCGTCGGGATTCATCGCTGCTGCCGGCGAACCAACCATAACATCGGAAATAATGGGGTTATTGAAACGGCAGGTGCGGCAGCTATTTGAAAGAACATCTTTAAGCGCGACTGAATTTTCACCTTCCGGCGTTTTTACCTTAATCTGCCCGCCATCGATGCTTCCTTCAATAATATCCGCGCCGCCGATAGCAGACTTTAGTTTTTTGCCTTCCACATAACCATCGCAGGGAACACCGACAATGTAAACTTCGCCGCGATCATATTGTTTTTCCTGAAGATGGATAATAATTGAACGTGTCGTGCAGCCGCGGGCAATGACGCCAATAATCTTTTTCTTTCGGTCCTCTGGTTTGACCCGTACTTGCGAATTTTTGTGCGCCGTAATTAAATCATGCACAAACTTAGCCAGGTTCTGCGTGCAGAGGTTGTTCCAGACAAGCTTTTCGGCTTCTTCCGGTTTCGTAATAAAACAAGGTGTTGCCGTCAGCGGAAGCGTGCCTTTCTCGTAGCCTACAATCACGTCGGCCTTCTTTTCCAAAAGCAGCCTTTGTGCTTCTTCCCGTAATTTTGTTTCAATGTTTTCCACAGTGATGATTTCCCCGTTTGTTTTTATACTCTAATGTAAATGAACCTATCCTATTTTTTTAATCATTTTATTTGCCGGCCCCAAAGCCTTTATTTTCTCCGTAGCGCCTTTGATGACCTGTGCCCATCTGTCACCTTCTGAGGCGGAAACCCAGGTAAAGATAGTACGGTCACCTTCCACACCGATGTAATTCAGGAAACTTTTTAACGTCGCAAACTTGCGCCGTGCCACCAGATTTCCTGAGATATAGTGGCATTCACCCGGGTGTCACCCCGAAACCAGAACGCCGTCTACTCCGGACTGCAGGGCTTTCACAATATAAAAAGGATTGATCCTTCCCGTGCAGGGAACGCGGATG
Organism: uncultured delta proteobacterium; assembly: GCA_963813455.1. Lineage (GTDB taxonomy): Bacteria > Desulfobacterota > Syntrophia > Syntrophales > Smithellaceae > UBA4810. The sequence continues at coordinate 363,720 of CAWEZF010000002.1, read as the reverse complement.
ATTCTGACGTTGGTCGGATACTGAATTCTGCTTATACCGGCCAGATCGGCGCCCGCGTAGGTACACCAGTTGCAGACAATGGCAACAAATTTCGGTTCCCATTCTTTGTTTGCTAAGTTTTCAGCCATATATTCTCCTTCTCGCGGCAAGGCGGCCTTATCAGCCGACTACCTTAATTTAAATTATATATCTGCGATAACACTTCTTCGTTGTTGAATCCGTTCAAATCAACCGCGTTCATGCGGCAAGAAGCTGTGCAGACACCGCAGCCTTTGCACAAAACAGTGTTGACGACCGCGCAGCCCTCTTTTACATCCACCGCGATGGCGCTGTAGGGGCAATTAATTTCGCAAAGACCGCAGGACGAACAACGCTCTTTATTGACATATGCCGTTTTGCCTTCCGCTTCGATGTAATCCAGAGTCAGAATCGTGCAGGCGCGCGATACGGCGGCGTTAGCCTGAGTGACTGATTCATCGCTGAACTTTGGTGAATGCGCCATGCCGCACATAAAGACGCCATCCGTCTGGAAGTCTACCGGGCGTAATTTAACGTGCGCCTCGAGATAAAAGCCGTCCTGATTGGTTGGAACTTTCAGCATATTGCCGATGGCCGCGTTTTCGGGATTCGGGACAACGCCGACGCTGAGCGCCACGATATCCGCGGGGAGTGTTACCTGCTCGTTGAGAATCGGGTCAAATACTTTTACTTCAACTTTATCACCGGACGCGACAACCTGCGGTTTTCTGTCTTCTTCGTAAACAACGAATTTTATGTTCGCTTCACGAGCTTGCTTGTAATAATCTTCCTTGAAAGCGAATGTCCGGATATCGCGATAAATTATTGTTATATCGCGTGACGGATCGGCGGCTTTGAGCTCCAGCGCGTTTTTAATTGCTTCGGAACAGCAGTAACGGCTGCAATACGGCCTTTCTTTTTCACGGCTACCCACGCACTGAATCATGATCACGTTTTTCACCGCGGCCATTTTCGGGTCTTTTTCATAAATCAGCTTTTCCAGTTCACGCTGTGTTTTGACTTTATCATTCTGGCCGTAGAGATATTCTTTCGGCTTGTTTTCATAAGCGCCAATGGCCACCAGCACCACGCCGTGCTCGAAAACTTTTTCACCGTCCTTGGCCTCAACAGTTGTTTTGTAATTGCCGATGAAACCCTCGATCTTTTTGATCTGGGCGGAAGTCACAACCGTGATCAACGGATTGTTATAAACTTTTTCCAGAAGTCCTTTGAGGTGAGCTTTGGTGTCCAGTCCTTCCAGCGTCTTGTAGAGATGATTATAGTTTCCGCCCAGGCGCTCTTCTTTTTCCACAATAAAGGAAGCAAATCCCTGATCGGCCAAAGAAAGAGATGCTGTAATGCCGGCCAACCCGCCGCCGATGATCAACGCCTGATGATTCACCGCCAGCTGACCCGGCTTTAACGGTTTCAGATACTGCGCTTTGGCCACGGCCATTCTAAGCAGGTCTTTGGCTTTTTCGGTGGCTTTTTCCGGTTCGTGCATATGCACCCAGGAATCCTGATCGCGGATGTTGGCCATCTCGAAGAGATACCTGTTGAGACCGGCCTTCTCGCAGTTTTCCTGAAACAAACCTTCATGGGTTCTGGGCGAGCACGATGCCACCACTACACGAGTGAGATCTTTTTCTTTAATGATTTCAGCCATTTTCACCGCGGTATCCTGCGAACAGGTGAAAAGGTTATCGGTTGAATAAACAACCGTCGGCAAGGTTGCCGCGTAGTCGCGGACCTCTGGTACGTTGACTACGCCACCAATATTGATACCGCAATGACAGACAAACACGCCAGTACGCACGCCGGTGCCGCGCAAATCTTTTTCTTCCGGATTTTCCACCGGAGTAATCATGGTGCCACGGCGCGATGCCAGAAGTCCTTCCGCGCAGGCGGCGGCGGCAGAGGCTTCCATAACTGTTTCCGGAATATCTTTGGGGCCGCCGAAAGCGCCGCAGACAAAAACGCCGGGGCGCGATGTCTGCACCGGATTTTCCAGAGATGTTTTACAGAAACCATGTTCTTCAAGTTCAATGCCGAGGTTCGCCGCTAATTTTTTCGCTTCTTTAGGCGGCATCAGGCCGACGGAAAGAACAACCATATCGAATTCTTCTTCAGTTAGAGTTCCATCCTGATTTACATATTTAATGAGCAGATTGTTGGTCTGCTGTAATTCCTTGATTGTCGAAGGCATTGAACGGATGTAACGGATACCGTATTCTTCTTTGGCGCGGTTAACGAAACGGTCGAAGTCTTTGCCGTGCGCCCGTATATCCATATAAAAAATTGTCGGCTCCAGTCCTTTGGCGTGCTCTTTGCCGATAATCGCTTCTTTGGTGGCATACATACAACAAACAGATGAACACCAGCTGTTGTCGCAGGAAACATCGCGCGAACCGACACACTGAATGAAAGCTATTTTCTTCGGCTCCTTGCCGTCGGAAATTCTCTGCACATGACCGAAAAAAGGACCAGACGCGGAGAGAATTCTTTCAAACTGAATCGCCGAAATAACGTTTTTATAAATACCATAGCCATATTCGCCGCGCAGGCGCGCGTCAAAAATTTCAAAGCCGGGCGAGGCAATCACTGCGCCGACTTCAATTATTTCTTCCTGTATTTTCATATCGTGATCAATGGCTTTGGCGATACAGGCCTCCACGCACTGATAACATTCCGAACAAATACCGCAATTAAGGCAACGCATCGCTTCCGCGATGGCCTGCGCCTCGCTAAAACCGATACCAACTTCCTTGAAATTCGTAACGCGGTCTTCGGGCTTCATGTGCGGATATTTTTCACGGGGAACTTTAGGAACATTGGATACGTCCGCTTTGTCCGCCAGATCTTTTGTCCAGTCTTTCTCACGGCCGGCTTTAATATCCATGCCCTGCAGGAAGCGGTCTATGGATTTAGCCGCTTCTTTACCGGAATAAACGGCTTTGACTACAGTCTGCGGGCCGGTGACCACATCACCGCCGGCGAAAACACCGGGAACATTGGTCGCAAAAGTAATCGGGTCGTAATTGATATTATTCCAGTCGTTAACAGAAACACCGCTTTCTTTGGGCAGGAAGGATAAATCCGCTTCCTGGCCAATGGCGGGAATAATGGAGTCGCATTCAATGGTAAATTCCGAGCCCTTGATTTCGACGGGACGGCGGCGGCCGCTTTTATCCGGCTCGCCCAATTCCATGCGCACGCATTCAATAGCGCCAGCCTTTCCATCCTTGCCGATAACTCTTTTGGGCGCGACCAGGAATTCCATTTTAATTCCTTCTTCGAGCGCTTCTTCTATTTCTTCGCTCGCTGCGGGCATTTCAGCGCGGGTCCGGCGATAGAGAATAAAAACATCTTTCGAGCCGGTGCGCACCGCGGTGCGGACAGCGTCCATCGCCACGTTACCGCCGCCGATAACAGCTACTTTGTCCCCCAGAGGAACTTGTTTGCCCAGATTGATCTGTGTGAGATAATCCACGCCCTGGATAACACCGCGCATATCCTGGCCGGGAATATTAAGACGGCTGCTTCTCATTGTGCCGCAGCCGATAAAAATCGCTTCATAATCTTTTTTCAGTTTATCGTAGGGAATGTCTTTGCCGATGCGGGTATTAAGATGAATTTTTACGCCCAAATCTTCAATAACTTTTATTTCCGCCCGCAGAACATCTTTAGGCAGGCGATATTCAGGAATGCCCACCGCCATCCAGCCGCCGGCCATTGGCAACGCTTCAAACACTTCCACATCATAACCTTCAATGGCCAGATAATAAGCGCAGGTAAGTCCGGATGGCCCGGCGCCAACTACCGCGACTTTTTTCCCTTTACTTTCTTTCTTCTCGGGCAAATAACGCGTATCGCTCGCCAAATCCAGATCCGCCACAAAGCGTTTCAGATGCATGATATCGATCGGATCTTCGACCTTGCCGCGCATACAGGCGGTTTCACACGGATGGTTACAAACACGTCCGCAAACAATCGGGAATGGATTGTCCTGTTTTATTAATTTAAGGGCTTCTTTGAATTTTCCCTGGCCGATCAGCGCCACATAACCCTGCACGCTGATGTGCGTGGGGCAATTTGCTTTACAAGGAGAGGTTCCTAATTTGTCAATCGCGAAACCGCTGGGAATCGCCTGCGGGAAGTGACGGTAGATTGCCTGCCTTTCGCTCAGGTTGCCGTTGAATTCGGCTTTGACATTCACAGGACAGACCTTGGCGCAATCGCCGCAGCCGGTACATTTATCAAGATTCACATAGCGGGGAGCGGATGTCATCTTAACTTTGAACTTGCCCGGTTCGCCTTCAACCGATTCGACAGTTCTGCGCGTTAAGATTTCCACGTTTGGGTGACGACCGACTTCAACTAGTTTCGGCGATAAAATACAGGCGGAACAGTCATTGGTGGGAAAGGTTTTATCCAATTGCGCCATGACCCCGCCGATACTGATATTGTTTTCGACGAGATATACTTTCATTCCGGAATTGGCTAAATCGAGAGACGCCTGAATGCCGGCGATCCCCGAACCAACAACCATTACTGCGCCAATTTTCTGATCATCTTTCAGCACTGGGAACTCCTTAAATACTCTATATGGGAAAATATTTTAAATGTGTTTTGTTGCGAGGTAAAAGAAAATAATTGTGGGGCAAACATAACTAATTAACCTATCAAGAAAGCTTACATTAGCATCTTCAATTAGAACTGTATTCGTATAAAAAATTTTTGACTCTTGGTCAAGAAAAATCTTCCTTTTTTGGCGATTAAAAATAAATTTGTGAAAAACGTCAATAAATAAGAGCTATTAACGATTAGTAATCATTGCAAGGCATTGTTTAAACTGCTCAAATGCGCTTCCAGCTCCTGCCACAGAAGATCTCTGCCTTTTTTGGTTTTCGCGGAAAAAAGAATGACTTTTTCCTGCCCGGAAATATTAAGGGTTTTTTCGATAATTTGTCTTTGTTTCAGCGCCTGATTATTCGACAGCTTATCATTCTTGGTCAAAACATACAGGCATGGTATGCGATAACTCTCCAGCCAATCTCTGAGCGACAAATCGTCTTCATTGGGAACGCGCCGGATATCGAGAATTAGAACGACCATAGCAAGATTGGGGCGCTGGTGCAGATACGCATCAACCATTTCTCCCCAATTTTTTTTAACAGAACGCGCCACTTTGGCAAAACCGTATCCGGGTAAATCAACAAACGATATTTTTTCGTTTATCGTGAAAAAATTAATCAGCTGCGTGCGCCCGGGCGTGTTGCTGGTTTTGGCCAGATTTCTTCTTTCGACCAGCGCGTTAATCAGCGATGATTTGCCGACATTCGAACGCCCGGCAAAAGCCACTTCCGGCAATTCCGCCGGTGGATATTGAGAGGGCAATACCGCGCTTTTTATAAATTCTGCTTTAGTGATTTTCATTTAAATTTTCTCGTTTAAAGCAATAAGTCGCAATTCGACATTCCCAAAAGCACTTAACTGAAACCTATCCCGCCCAGGTGGAATCGCAACAAAAGAATCAAGCTATAATAGAGCATTAAGTCTAGATAAAAAAATCCATCTTACCTATTTTTGACAACGGCAAATTTTAATGAAGCTCCCCGCTGCAAGCAGCGGGGTATCCTTTTGTAATCCCAGCGCACGCTGGCACCCAGTTTCTGGATTCCGGCTTTCGCCGGGATGACGACGCAAGCGTCGGGGTATTAAACCCAACAGAGAATAAAAAACATTTTATCAATATACCCGTAACTTCATTTAAATAAAAATTGCTGCGCTCCCGGTTGATCCGTTTCTTTTTCCTCAAAGCGCCTAGGATCTCGATCCATAACCCGTTTTCGTAGAGATTCTAACTCTTTGGCATCTAGTAGCTCTAACTTATGTAATTCTGTGTGACAGCGCTTGCAAACAATTATAATATTAGACGGTTTGTTGTTTGAATGAAACCAATCGATGTGATGACGATGTAAATTATCCTTGCTACCACGAAGGTAACAACTTGCGTTCCCCGAAATTTTGACCATTACAATGTTACCTAATTTTAAATAAAAAATCACATATACAGCAATCTGCTTTCAACAACTCCTCACTCCCGCTCGAAGGAGATGCCGTATTTTTCCAGTTTGCGTTCCAATGTCGGGCGAGAAACGCCTAATATTTCACAGATTTCGCCTTTGTTTTTCTTGTCGTTTTCCTTGATTACTTTTCTGATATAACGCTCTTCGACATCGTCCAGTGTAAGCAGTTTGCCCGGTTCACTCTGGCGTAAATACATCCGCATTTTCGTCTTGCTTATCTCTGCCAGCTTCATCTTTGCCCAGTTCGGGAAAATCATTTTTCCCCAAAACCTGACCCTGCGCGACCACGCAGGCGCGCACGAGTAAATTTTCCAGCTCGCGAATATTGCCCGGCCAATGATAATTCATGAATACTTCCATCATCTCGTCGGAAACACCGATTACTTTTTTGTGCAAATCCAGATTAATCTTCGCCAGCAGATAATCAATCAAAGGAGCTATATCCTGTCGGCGTTCCCGCAAAGGCGGAATAGTAATAGACACGATATTGAGCCGGTAATACAAATCGTCGCGAAATTTTCCTTCTTTCACCATCGCCTTTAAATCTTTGTTGGTGGCAGCCATTATTCTCGCGTTGACTTTTACCTTGTCTTTGCCCCCGACCCTGTCGAATTCCATTTCCTGCAAAACGCGCAGGAGCTTTGCCTGTAAATTAACCGACATTTCGCTTATTTCATCCAAAAAGACCGTGCCTAAGCGGGCCAGTTCGAACTTGCCCAATTTGCGGGCAATGGCGCCGGTAAAAGAACCTTTCTCGTGGCCAAACAATTCCGACTCCAACAGCGTTTCGACAATCGCCGAACAATTGACGGCAATAAACGGCTCATCAGGCGAAGTATTATGATGAATAACTTTGGCGATTAATTCTTTTCCCGTGCCGCTTTCACCCTGAATCAAAACCGTGGTACGGCTTTGCGAAACAATGCCGATGGTCTTGAAAATTTCGCGCATTTTATTGCCCGTGCCGATAATGTCGCCCACACGGAAACTGCGCGAAGGCTCCATTAAAAGCCCGTCGATCTTTTTTTCCATCTCCAGTGATTTGACAGCTTTCTTTATGGCGATATCCAGTTCATCCACATTCACCGGCTTGTGAATATAATCAAACGCTCCGCCTTTCATGGCATTAATTGTTGTTTCCATGTCATGAAACGCGGTAATCATGATAACCTTAACATTTTCATTTTCTTCTTTGAGATCTTCCAGAACGGAAAATCCATCCACATCCGGCAGCCTGATATCCAGAATCACGACATCGGAGGGGTTTTTCACGTATTTGTTCAGACCATCCGTGCCGGTTTCGGCGGTTTCCACTTTGTACCCCTCTTCAGTCAGATACAAATCCAGTGTTTCACGAATCGAAGCGTCATCATCAATAACCAGAATTTTGGACATATTTTACAACCTTAATCTTTGATCGTATCAGTTGCCCGTGAATCATCTTTTCCCACAGGCAAAGTAACGCGCACCGTTGTTCCCTCATTTGGTTTACTTATAATATCGATAGTACCCTGATGAAGGTCAATAATTTTTTTCACCTGTGAAAGTCCTAAACCTGTACCATATTTTTTCATCGTAAAGAAAGGGTTAAATATATGCGGCATATCCGCCTCGTCGATACCGCAGCCGTTATCTCTGATTTCCACAACAACCGTCTGCCTATTTTCATCAGCGGATTGCAGCGAGACAAAAACACTCCCATGTTCATCGACAGCTTCCACGGCGTTACGAATAAGATTTAAAAATGCTTCACCCAACATTGCCGCGTCAACTTTAACCGGCGCGACTTCGGAAAATTCTGTCTGCAATTCAACCTTTTTATCATCAATGCCTTTTTCCGCCATCGCGATGGCGTGATCGAGCACCTTGGACAAATCGGCGGGTGCCTTCTGCGGCTCCATCGGCTTGGCAAAAATCAGGATGTTATTAACCAGCGTCTCCAGATGCTCCACTTCTTTTTCTGCTATTTTAAATCTTTTCAGATCGTTGCCTGCAGGACTCATCCTTTTTAATAAAATTTGCAGGCTCATTTTAATCGAAGAAAGGGGATTGCGCACTTCATGCGCGATGCCCGCGGATAATTGCCCAAGCGCCGACAGTTTTTCGCTTTCGTATAGTTTCTTTTCCAGATTTTTAAATTCCGTAATGTCGCGCTGGACGACTATGTATCGATTACTGCCAACCACGGGAGAAGTGGTCATCAATAAATTTATTTTTTTTCCGTCTTTTGTCGTGGCCTCTATCTCGTAAGGTTTATAGATACCCTGCTTGGCCAGCTTCCACATGGACAGGACAAAATCCCGGTTATCCGGAGCGACAAATTCCATAAAATGAACGCCTTGTAATTCGCGGGAAGACGCTTTGTCGTTTTTCAGCCTGCCGCGGCTCATGTAATTGATCATGCCGCTCTCATCCATTTCATAAATTTTATCCGGCAGGCTTTTTATAATGGATTGCAGATAATTGTAGAGTTCTTCAACTTCTCTTCTGAGCTCTATATTTTCCGTCAGTTCGTTCTGCAGCGTCTCCGCGTATTCGCGCAAGCTTCTGCTCAATTCTTCGTCGCGGGAAATATCCTGCAGTGTTTCAATAGCGGCGATAACCTTGCCTTTTTCATCGTGAATAGGGGCGGCCAGAAAATACAAATATCGACTATGCCCTCCCAGATTCTCAAAATAATCATTTGCTTCGTAAGCGCCAAAAACCTTTTCTGATTTTTTTACTTTTTTCGTATCATAATATTCGCTTAATTTTCCCACATCTTCATCTATTAACAAATCAGCGATTACCGGTCTTTTGACAGAATAAAAAGGTTTGTAATGGTTATCCGTGCCCACCATATCTTTTGCCGAGTAACCGGTAAGCTCCTCACAGGCGCGGTTCCACAATATTACTTTGTGCTCGTGATTAATAACAAACGTGGGTATGGGAGAGCCCTCGATAATACCGTCGATGGTCTTCTTTTCCCGCAGAAGTTTTTCCTCCCAATCATGGCTCTCTTTTAATCGTTTTTCCTCCTCCGCGAGCCGCAGTCTTTTGCCCTCCCAAAAGGCGAAAGAAATACTGGCGATAACAACAACCAGAATAAGCATAATCACGCTGAAGAGAGTGTAGGCGAAAGTTTTGCGCACAGGCAAAACAACCTTGCTGTAAGGAGAGGCAATAAGCACAAACCATCGCTTGCCGCTAAACTCAATGGGGTAATGGGCGACAATACTTCTTTGGTCTTTCTGTCCGTTTCGGAAAACTAAGGCGTCAAAATAATTTCCTTTTTCGAAAGAAAGGTCGATGTCCTTTTGATTTACGGTTTTAACCAGCTGATTTATGCTTTTTCCGATAAAAAACGGGTCAGGATGAATAATGACGCGGCCTCTTTCATCAACCAGCCACAAAAAACCCATCGCGTTATCATGTATCTGTTTTTCATAATCTTCAATTATCGCGGCCAGCGAAAGCGAAATCATCCACGCGCCGGAAAAAACATCATCGTTGCGCAAAATAGGATAACCAAAAACAAAGCGCCAATCCTGTTTATGCGCCGCATCAAATTGCGCGGATTTTTCATCTACAACTAAATTTATATAGTTTTTTTGTAGCTTTTTAAGATTTACAAAATGATCTGTCATATTAATGTGGACGGCGGCGTTAGCGGGCAAAACCCGCGTTACTTTCCCATCCCTGTTAAAAAGGAAAGCCGCTTCAACTATTTTCTCCCAGCCCAAAAAAATAGCGCTGTAATCATCATCCAGCTTTTTTGATAATTTATCCGGTGAAGCAACGCGGTCAAGGACTCTTACATTTTTTTCTACCCGGTTTAGTACATCCAACATTCTCGCGGCGGTACTCTGCGCGTAAGCGAGCTGCTGACGGCTAAAGATCTCAACCATTTCTTTTTCTTTGGCGTTATTTACCGTAAGGGCAAGCAGTATAATCAGGAGAATTACGGTTGAGGTGGCAAGCCAGATACGCATTTATATTATCCCCAAAATGATGATATTTGCCGTCTTATTATTAACTGTATGAGATTTATAAAATGATCTGAACATACAGATTGACTTGAGAATATTATTTTCGGGCATCATCTCCGTTTTTATCGTCCGCTTTCTGAGATTTAGCCATTCCCATTAACACATAGACCAGAATTGCCGCCGTCAGAGAAATAAGAAGTTTTCCCAGACCGCTTTCGATTCCTAAAAAGTAAGAACAAATAAGCCAAACTATCGGATATGTAACCGCGGTCAAAATTTCCTGCATAAAAATCCTTTACCGAAAACCAGAGAACCCTCAAAAGCGATTTGCGCTGATATTAACGGTCTAACCGTAAAATTTCAATATAAAATATGGCCGACAAAACATTCTTCGATTAACCGTAAATAAAAAGAGCTCGCCTTGTTGTTTCTACATGTTTTTAAAGTTTTAGACATGATAATTTAACAAAACTTTCAACCAAGCACAAGAATTGATTCCGATGGTAGAACCTATCAAATAAAAAATTAAGACATTTACATTCCCGGACATAATTAACTCAAAGTCAGGCGATTCAAAACAATCTCAAGCAATTAGACGCTCTGGCGGCAAGCGGTTAAAAGCCTTACTATTCATTTAAACTGTTAATTCCTCAACCTTTATATCTGATCATGGCACATATCGTGCAAATTAAATACGTGGCATAAAAAACAAGATTATTTTCACTTTTCAGTAAATATAATTTATGTTAGCTTGCCTATGAATTATTATCAAACATTAATCGGAAAGGAGAAAAATAATGTTAAAAAAACTCGGTAAAAAATTTTGGGCTACCACTATCACCATAGTAATTTTGGCAGCGTCAAGTTCGCTAGGTCTGGCAGCGGAGGTTATTCCGGCTGCGGATTCCGCAAAAGCTAATTTTGCCGTCGGAGCAATGATCGCCGCTGGTTTGGCCATTGGCATCGGCGCTGTTGGCGCGGGAATGGGTATTGGAACAGCCGCCAGCGGAGCTTGTCAGGCAGTGGGCAGAAATCCCGGCGTGCAGGGCAAAATTATGATGACCATGTTAGTCGGTATGGCTATGGCCGAATCTATCGCCATTTACGCCCTGGTTGTTTCTTTGGTGCTTTTGTTTGCTAACCCTTACACGCGTTATTTTTTGGGTTAATTATTTAACAAGTTAACTAAAAATTAACAAAGGTTAGGGGGAATTTATAATGTCAAAAAGCAAAAAAGATAGGCAGTTTTTCAATATAGGAGGCGTATTCTTCCTGCTTATTGTAATCCCCTTATCGCTGATGGCGTTTTTAATTGCTAACGGAATGTTTAAGTTGGGTGATACAATAAAAGAAAGAGCCGTGAACGTTCTCGACACCAAAGCTCAGGAAGATATAAAAGCGAGAGCCGTCAACACAGCAAATGAAATTGCCAGTTTTCTGATGGAATGTAAAAAAGATTTGCAGATTGCAACCATCATTCCCTCGACAGAAACCGTGTATAAACAGTTTGTTTCTGAAAACAAAAAACCGCTCTGGGTAAAAAGAGACGGCAAAGTCCAGCAGGTATTGGTTCCGCTATACAAAGAATTCGCGCTAATTGACCAAAACGGCAACGAAAAAATAAAAATCGTTGACGGCAAAGCCCTGCCGGCAGCAAAACTGACGAATGTCAGCATTACCGCCAACACGACATATAAGTCTGAAGTTTATTTTGCCAGGACAAAAACACTCAACAAGGGTGAAGCTTATGTGTCCCCGGTTACCGGCTGGTATATAAACAAGGATGATTTTAGTAAAGGAAAGAGATTCTCCGGTGTTGTCCGTTTTGCCACGCCGGTATTCGATCAAAAAGGTTTCGCGGGTATGATTGTGCTGTCTTTGGACTATCGGCATCTGGCTCAGTTTACCGATCAGCTGATTCCCACGCAGGCAGAAAGAGTCTTTGAATCTGACGCTTCTACTGGCAATTACGCCTATATGTTCGATTCCCGCGGGTTTCTCATTTCTCATCCCAATGATTATCATATAGTGGGGCTCAATTATAACGGATCAGTTGTTCCGATCGTCAACGAACAAAACTATAAGAGGCTTTTGGAAAGGGGAGAAGAGGCGCTAAACATGTTCAACTTGGGTTTCATGGATCCCCATATCTTTGATGTGGCCAAAGACGCAGTAGCCGGAAAATCAGGCGTCAAGGCGTATAACTTTCGTGCAATCAACAAGTTTGTCGCCTACGCGCCAATCCCATTTTACGCGTCTAACCTTCCCGCTCCTGCCGGTTTCGGAGCTGTAGCCCTGGGCGTGGAAATTGAAAAGTATAATGAAGCAATCAAAAAAGTTTCAGCAAGCATTGAAAAAGAATCGAGAGCTTGGACAGTAACGATTATTATTATTCTCGGCCTGGCCATGATCATTCTGTTCTTTATCATGTTCCTTTTGGTTCGCGGTGTTGGCCGCTCCTTACAGGCTGAAATTCCTGAAGGTTCAGAAGGAGACGTCTTATCATCTTTCGACGATGATGATGATGACGAATAAGTAAAATTAATTCAAACTAGAGACCAAAAAGGCCGGCCAATGTTTTACGTTACGCAAGGCCGGCCTTTTTTAATTGCCTTGACATCTATGTTGTTTTTCATAATTATGCCTTATACTCTTACCACCAAGGAGGGTTAAATGGATTTTTTTCTAAAACTTTTCCCGTTCCTGCATTTGGCTGTGCTAATTATTGGAGGCATTATTCTTATAATTGTCAAAAAAAAATATCGAAACGTCCGAACTTCTGACTTAATTATTATATTCATCCTTTTGTGCCTGCTGATAGCGCTTTTTACCGAACCGGCATTCGATCTTGCCAAGAGATTCGTTAATTTCATCCAGGTGTCTTAATAACTATTGGCGCGCCACAACCTGCCACGACAATGTTCTCCCTTTAGGGCTGTTGAATCAGGAACAAAGAATGACCCAGGAACCTTTACAGACAGAAAAACAAAAACAATATGCCAAGCTGGGCGGCATCCTGATGTTATCGGCCTGGGGGATCGCGATGGTTGTATCGTCTTTTTTGTTTCTCTATGTCGGCTACCTTATCGATGAAATCCTGGGAACAACCCCCAATATAATGCTTTTATCTTTTTTTATCGCTGTGGGCATCTGCATCTGGAAACTTTATACAGAAGCAAAGAAAAGAGGGTTGGATTTATAAAGATTTTTTAAAACATCCAACAGCACACGTTCATTTTGAGCTGTTTAAATAATTAACTTTCTTGCAGAATTTTTTGCCGTAAAACAATAACCTATCGGAAATTATGAAAATATCTATTATTGACAGAAGCCTTTATTTTAGGGGGTTAATGCTTTTGATTCGCAAGGACCGCGAAATCCGGAATGAAGAAAAACAATTAATGATGCGCGTCGGAGCGATAATGGGTTTCGAAAAGAAATTCTGCAAAAACAGCGATTGATGAAATAATTCACAACAAAAATATCAGAGATTTGCCGCCTATTTTTTCCAATTCTAAAATAGCCGGATATTTTATCCATGACGCAATTATCATTTCCCTGGCCGATAAGAAGATTCACGAGGCTGAGCTTGGCTGGCTTAGAGAAGTGGCCAGGGCAAACGGCATCGAAAATATTCTGAATGCCGGCTTAAAAAGACTAACCACAGGAAAAAAGCAAGAGACGGAAAATAATCTGGCTATTAACAAACTGGAGTGGGATTAAATTTATTCAGCAGCAAACATCTGGGTTATGCTAGGATTATTTTGCCTTAATAATCTGGCGCACTTTTTCCAATTCCTGCTGGTTATCCACTTCAACGGAATCATAAGGCGTAATAACAACTTTTATTTTGTAGCCGTGCTCCAAAGCCCGCAGCTGCTCAAGCGCTTCGAGCTTTTCGAGATTGCCCTCAGGCAGCCCGGTGAAAGTATCGATAAAATCACGGCGGTAAGCATAGATTCCGTGATGTTTGTAGTAATCCGCCTTGATTTTCTTGTCGCGCACACAAGGAATGGTCGCGCGGGAAAAATAAAGAGCAAAATAATCTTTGTCAAAAGCGACCTTTACGGCGTGCGGGTGGGTTATTTCTTCTTCCAGAACTATTTTGTAAATTAATGTGGACATGACTAAAGCCGGCTCAGCAATCAGCGGTGTGATCACTTCATCCACTTGTGCCGGTTCAAAAACCGGCTGGTCGCCCTGAATATTTACAACAATAGCATCGGCGGAAAGATTCAGAGATTTCACGGCTTCGGCGATTCTATCCGTCCCGGAACTATGCGCGGCTGACGTCATAATGGCATTGCCACCGAATTTTATTACCGCGTCATAAATTCTATCATCGTCCGTGGCCACGGCCATATAAGGAAGAGCTTTAGCTTTGGAAGCGCGCTCGTAAACATGCTGGATCATCGGTTTGCCACACAAATCAGCCAGGGGCTTGCCCGGAAAGCGACTTGACTCATAGCGCGCGGGGATAATGCAAACGATTTCTCTTTTCACTTAACGTCTCCGTAGAAAGCCCATATACTGCGTTACGCTGCATCCTTCGTCATTGCGACCTAAGCAAAAGCAGGCCTCACTCCTCAGGCTTTGCGCGCCTTGTCTCTGGAGCTTTTTACGAAGTCGTTTCTGACAGTATAGTTGAATAAAAACCATATTATTTGTTTATGTTTTATTGTTACTTATTTTTCTAAATGAGGATCTATATTCTGCAAATAATTAACAACATAATCCCGCACCGTTTCTTCCAGCGGCGCGAAGGTAACTGGGTATCCGGCTGATTTGAGTTTATTCATCTGCGCTTCAGTAAAATACTGATATTGATTGCGCAGCGCTACGGGCATTTCGATATACTGAATATTGGCTTTGCGTTCCATCGCGGCAAACACGGCCTTTATTAAATCTTTCCATGTACGCGCCTTGCCAGTTCCCAAATTATATATGCCGTTGACTTCGGGATTATTCAAAAACCACCACATAACATCCAGGCAATCCTTCACGTAAACAAAATCGCGCATCTGGCCACCGTCAGGATATTCTTTTCTGTAGGATTTAAACAAGCGCATCTTTCCTGTTTCTTTAATCTGGTTAAATGCCTTGTAGATGACGCTGGTCATATCTCCCTTGTGGTATTCATTGGGGCCGAAGACATTGAAAAATTTTATTCCCGCCACTTTACTTTCCAGTTTGTTTTTCAAAATCCATAAATCAAAAATCTGCTTTGAGTATCCGTACATGTTTATCGGTTTAAGCTGACTGATTTTTTCGTGGTCGTCGGAAAAACCTGAAGAGCCGTCACCGTATGTCGCGGCGGAGCTGGCATAAATGAAACGCGCGTCATGTCTAAGCGCCCATTCGGCAAGTTCCCGGCTGTAAAGATAATTATTTTCCCATAAGTAATCGGCGTCGCGCTCCGTGGTTGATGAGCAGGCGCCCATATGAATAACGGCGCTGGTTTCAAAAGGCACTTCATCCGCCAAAACCAGGTTCATAAATTCGTCTTTGTGAATATAATCAGCAAAACGCAGGTTGACCAGGTTTTTCCATTTATCATCACTGCCCAGCTGATCGACAATGACAATATCCTCGATTCCTTCCTGGTTAAGCTTCCAGACAAAAGCACTGCCGATAAATCCCGCGCCACCCGTTACAATTATCATTAAATTTACTCCCTAAATATTAAGATATTTAATAGATTTAGTAATACTGAAAGCCCATGAAGTCAATATAGATTATTTTGAAAATTATTCATAAAAAACCCCTCGGGGCGCAAGCCCTGAGGGGTTTATGCTATACAGACCATGTCGACGTTGGAGAAATGGCTAGGTGACGATCGTTTTCACCAATTCGATAACCGGGTTAGTGAAAAGCGCCATGAGCACCGCGTAGAGAGCGAATGCGCCAACAGCTTCTGTCGTGTACATTTTATTATGTTTTCTCTTCAACTGAACCAGTACAAGGCCCCCGACAATCAGCATGCCTAGCTGGAAGTAGGGAAACTCTGCCGCGCCCGCCGCCGCGTATTCGGCAAAGGCAAATGTTCCTGTTAAGAGAACCGCTGCCGCCGCTGTGATGATTGTTCCTAATGTCTTTTTCATGATCTGTTACCTCCTCTTTATTTATTTGCATGTATGTAATGAAAAATACGTGCCAGCTAATAAAAAATTATCAAAATATATAGCAATACATTGATAATACTTAATATTTAATGTGACTAATGGTCATGATAACAGCTGGGAAAACATTTTATGGTGGGATTATCTGAAAGGAACGTTTAAACGAGTTGCATAAAATGTGAAAAACTGAATGGAAAAACAAGATACTATAAGGCTTATTTTTTGAGCATAATTCTGGCATCGGCAATAATACAGGCCTTAGCGCCGCACATGACAGGATTAAGATCAATAGATTCTACGGTTCCCCGCAGTTCCATTGTCAATTTTGAAAAGCCAAGTATTGTTTTCTTCAGCGCCTCGACATTCACCGGTTCGGCTCCGCGATAACCGGTAAGCAGGCGATGCCCCGTAAGTTCGCTCACCATATTTTCGACGTCTTTCGGTTTGAGCGGCGCCATACGCAAAGCAACATCCTTGTAAATTTCCACCCCTATGCCGCCCATGCCCAACATAATCATCGGGCCAAACTGCAGATCATTCTTTGCGCCGATAATCAACTCCACTCCTTTAACCATCTTGTCGATCAGCATCCCCGCAAATCCCTCGATTTTGCTAAACCGCTGCAAGGTCGCCGTGAGCAGATCATCATTGTCCACACCGACAACAACACCCTTAACTTCTGTTTTGTGAATTACCTTAGGTGAAACTATTTTTATAACAACCGGATAACCGATGGCATGGGCTGCGCGAATCGCCTGCGCCGGTTCGGTGACCACAGCATATTTAGGCGTCTCAAAACCACTTAAGGAAAAAATCGCTTTGGCATCCGGCTCAAGCACCCAGCCCCATTTTTTTGATTTCTTTATAATTTGAGCAATTTCTTTTTTCAGCATGGTTTTTTCCTCATTAGAGCTTTGGCCATGAGTACGGCTCCTTCTATTGACGAGGACACTGGTGTCCCGTTTAATTCAAAACCATCAATCAGTATATTGTATTTTTCCACGTGGGGCACATAAGCAATGAGCGGTTTTTTAAACCTTTTCCCGGCCTGGCTGAGCCTTGCGCCGACATCCATTGTTATTCCGGGCAAATAAGGCAAGAGCAAAACGACAATGCAGTCAATTTCATCTGATTCGCCCATTGCTTTTGCGCAGGCAACAAAATCGTCGTCTACCGCGCTGCCGGTCAGGTCCACCGGATTATTAACCCCGGCAATGGAGCGGATGTTTTTCGATAGTCTTTTACGCAATAACGTACGAAGATTTTCAGAAAACTCAGGCACTAGCATTTTTTCTATGATGCAGGCATCGACGGCCGTTGCCCCATGCCCGCCGCTGCCGGTAATAATTCCGATCTTTCCATCAATCGGCTGAGTATAAGAACTCAACACTTCGCAAAAAGAAACCATTTCATGTTCATTTGCCGCCTCCACTATATTGTGCTGGGCAACAGCGGCGGAAAAACTTGCGTAATCACCGGCCAGAGAGGCGGTGTGGCTGGAAACGGCGCGATGACCCGCCTCACTTTTTCCCGCCTTCATTATTATTACCGGTTTGCAGGAGCAGTCCGCTGCCAGGACAAACTCGCGCCCCTCACCCTCGGCAAAACCCTCAACGTAAAACGCGATAACCTTCGTTGCCGAATCATTCAACAGATACTTGAGCAAATCTATCTCGCGAATGAGTGCTTTGTTACCGATACTGACGGCCTTGGAAATACCCACGCTCTGCTGCGTGAACTTTATCATCTGATCTACCAGAATTCCGCCACTTTGGCTCACCACGGCCACTGATCCGGCGACGGGTTTGATCATGCGTTCAGCAGGCAGAAAAAAAGTGTCCACGCGAGACGGGACAATCAGGCCGAGACAATTCGGTCCGATGAAGGGAAATTTCGCTTCGCGTGCCATATCAACCATTCGTTTCTGCAGATCAACTCGGCCCAGTTCAGCAAAACCTCCGGAAATGACCGCGGCCGATTTCACGCCCGCGTCGATGCAGTCTTTCATTATCTGGGGTACAAATTCCGCGCGGGCGGCAATTACCGCCAGGTCGACTTTTTTAGGCACATCCGCTATGCTCTTGTATAATTCTTCATCATGCAGCCGGCCGGCTTTCGGGTTGACGCCGAAAACATCCACCGGATATCGGTGATTATTTTTTTCGAAAATAACGTTGGCGGGGTGACGCTCGTTAGTCGATGAAATACCAATCACCGCCATTGTTCTGGGCTCAAATAAAGGTTTAAGATTCATTAAAACCTCCGATTATATTTTGCCGGGCTCAATTTAATGTATCCGAATAATATCATCAGCTGTTTGCGCGCGGCATGGCGCTGATGCCCTTATCATCATAAAATTAATCTGCCGACCGGTGATGCCGCCGGAGGCGCGGTGCGAGAAAAACTTATCCTGGTTACAAACGGTGCATAAATCGGATACATCGATGTTTTCTTCCGGAATGCCGCAATTTATTATTTGCCGGCGGTTGGCGCAGGCTAAATTCAGCATCCACTTGCCCGCCTTTTTTGCCGCAAATAAAAATTCTTCATTATCTTTCTGCTGTAAAAAATTGTCCGCGACAGACGCGTCCACCTGGTAACAGCACTGGCCGATAGACGGGCCGATTGCCGCTAAAATATCTTGAGGAGCAGAACCGTAATTATCCTGAAGCAGGCGCACTGCCCTGGCGCTGATGCCCAAAGCGCTGCCGCGCCATCCGGCATGCACCGCGGCAATTACTTTTTTCACCCGGTCAACGATAAAGACCGGAACGCAATCCGCAGTTTTGACGCAAATCGCCAGATCGACGCGGTCGGTCATGATGGCATCATAATCCAATTCCGCACGCGAGGAAAAATATCCCCCGTATGGTTTGACGATAAATATATCATCTTTGTGCACTTGGTTGACGACTAAAAACTGCTCCAGGGGAATATTAAAAGCCGCGGCCAGGCGCCCCCAGTTTTGCAAAACGTGATTGTCCTCGTCTCCTTCCTTAAAGCTCATGTTGAGGCTTTCATAATCATCCTGCGAAACCCCGCCGCGCCGGGTGCAAAAGGCGTGCGTCAAAAAATCGCAATCAGCCAAAAGTGATGATTGCAGATATTCTATCTGCCCTGCTTTAAAAAAGGAAAACATCAAAGCTCCCTTAAGGCATCTTTCCAGTTTTTTCGGACACCCTCTGCCGGATTAACACCGGCATATTTGCGCAGCGCCTGACAAAGCTCATGCAGATCATCAGGCACTTCAGCGGCAAATATGGCACTCTCACCGGTCACGGGATGCAGAAAAGAAAGCTTGGCGGCGTGCAGCGCCTGGCGGTTTAATTTTTTCAATGCGTTTTTCAACTCGGCATCCTTAATATCCTGCATTTTCCCTGATCCGCCGTAAACACTATCGCCGATTACGCCATAACCGCGGGAGGAAAGATGCACGCGGATCTGGTGCGTCCGGCCTGTCTTTATTTCTACATCAAGTAATGTGGCTATGCCATATCTTTCACGCACTTTCCATAAGGTGAGCGCATCTTTGCCGTGCCTGCTTTTGGTGGACATTTTTTTGCGGTCGGTTGTATGACGGCCCACCGGCAAGAATATTTCTCCGGTATTTCCTTTGACATCGCCCCAGACCAGCACCTGGTA
Organism: uncultured delta proteobacterium; assembly: GCA_963813455.1. Taxonomy (GTDB): domain Bacteria; phylum Desulfobacterota; class Syntrophia; order Syntrophales; family Smithellaceae; genus UBA4810. The sequence goes on along the minus strand of CAWEZF010000002.1, from coordinate 343,884 downwards.
AGTTTTGTGCACTTCGTGTTTTTCAAACTGCGTAGATAGATTACGGTGCGCTGCGTCGGTTTTTGCCGCCACCATCAGCCCCGAAGTTCCTTTATCCAAACGATGAACAATGCCCGGACGCACCACGCCGCCAATTCCCGATAGATCGTGGCAATGAAAAAGAAGCGCGTTGACCAACGTTTGATCGAGATTGCCTACTGCCGGATGAACCACCATCCCCGCCGGTTTATTGACGACGATAATCGCCTCGTCTTCATAAACAATATCCAGCGGGATATTCTGCGCCACGGCAGCCGCTTCTTTGGCCGGCTTCAGCGTAAGCTCAACAAGATCTCCTTCTTTTAACTTTTGGCTGACTTTGGGCACAAGGCCGTTGACCAGAACATCGCCTTCTTCCACCACATGTTTTACCTGTGAACGCGACAGACCTGTGTCTTTTTGCGCCAGAAACACATCCAGGCGCTGGCCACTGTCTGCGCTATCAATTACAAAATTATTTTTTTTTATTTGCTGCGATAAAATTGTCAAAATTACTCCAGCCATTATTTAAAAATTAACCGGAAATAATATTCTTTAGACCTTCAATAATAATACCAAATTCATCTTCAGCCACTGTGCGTGGGTCAATCAGAACTTCGTCTTTATCCACGCGCACGATTACCGGCACTGCAAGCGCGCGCAGTTTTTCTTCCATGCGCCCGGCGGACATCTTTTTGCTTTTGATACAGATTAAAACCGTGGGGATTTTCTGCGTGGGAAGAGAGCCGCCTCCCGCCGTGGAAAACCCATCGCGCAGGCGCAATTCCAGCCCCTCATAATTTTCTTTCTGCAATTTGTTAAACAGTTTGCGCGCGCGTTTTTTAACATCGGCAACAGGTTCGGTCAAGGCTTTCAGCGGGCGCAGTTTTTTGACCGCCTGCGCGGCATCGAGATAATGCATCAATGTTGCCTCCAGCGCGGCCAGCGTGAATTTGTCTATCCTTAAGGCACGGTTGAGCGGATTTTTTTTAATTTTTGCCAGAATATTTTTTTTGCCGACAATGATTCCCGCCTGCGGCCCGCCCAGAAGTTTGTCGCCGCTGAAGGTCACGACATCTACGCCGGCTTTCAAAACTTCGCGCACCGTGGGTTCATGCTCGAGACCATAGTCTTCCAAATTGACCAAACAGCCGCTGCCCAGATCATTCATCACCGGAACGCGCTTCTTTTTGCCCAGCGCCACCAGCGCTTCAATTTCCGCTTCCTCGGTAAAGCCGACAATACGATAATTACTGGTATGCACCTTCATAATCAGGCCGGTTTCTTTGTTTATCGCCTTTTCATAATCTTTTAGGCGTGTGCGGTTGGTCGTGCCCACTTCACGCAGACGGGCGGCGCTTTTGTTCATCACTTCCGGTATGCGAAATTCTCCGCCAATCTCGATGAGCTCACCGCGCGAAACTATCGCTTCCTTGCCTTCGGCCAAAGTGTTGATAACCAGCAGAACCGCCGCGGCGTTGTTGTTCACAATTAGCGCGTCTTCCGCGCCGGTCAAAGCGCATAAAAGGCGGCTCACATGATCGTAGCGTTGACCGCGCTCGCCTTTGGCTAAATCAAATTCCAGATTGGAATAGCCCCGGCCCACTTCCACGAGTCTTTGCAGGGCTTCCGGGCATAATGGCGCGCGGCCTAAATTGGTGTGCAGTATAACGCCCGTGGCGTTTACCACCCGGCGCAGATTATAGGCATGCAAACTTTTTATCTTCTGGTAAATTTCCCCTGCCACATCTTTTGTTTCCAGGGATATTGCTTCACGCGCGTCTTTCCTGCCGCCGGTGATTTTTTCTCTTAACTCCTGCACGGCTTTACGGCAGGTATCTTTTACCAGCGCGCGCGGCGCCAGCGCGTAAACATCCTGCCCCTCCAGAAACAAAAGCAATTCATCGATTTTCGGCAGTTTTTTTAGCATTTCCTGTGTTTTTTTATCCATGCAAATCCTCTTTTTATCAGCAGTTATTCAATGCCCGCTTCCTTGCGGCAGTAATCGCGGAAATTATTCACCGCGATAAAAAACTCTCTCATCATAATCACCCATAGATAGCGCCCCCACGGCGTTAGATATAAATAAGGTGAAAAATAACGGAAGGCACGGACAATCTGAAACGCGCCCATTTCTTTCCACAGGGTTTTGGCAAACTTCCCTTCGTATTTATCTTCCAACTGTGTAAGGTTCAGTTTCGTGCTGAAAAATTTCATCATGAAATCATAACGCATCTGGTCAGGCAAGGCAAAGCTGCGCGCGGCCATCAAGGGCAGGTTTCCCTCTTCCAGCAGTTTAATGTATTTGGGGATATCGAAGGTATTGGCATAACAAACGCCGTTTAGATAGCCGATGGCGCCGCTGCCCAGCCCCGCGTATTCATCATAATCAACAACATATTCGTCAATCGGTGATTCCCTGCGCGAAAAGCACCAGGCGGAGGAATAATTGTAATTCGTTTCCAGACGCCGCGCGATCAATTTATATAAACTGTATTCACTTTTAAAATCGACCACGCCCATCGTCTGCGACATAAGCTCGCTCGTCAGGTGTGAAACCATCAGCGGGTAAAAAGTTACCTGATCTACTTTTAAATCAAGCAAAACATCCAAATCGGCGTTTAGCTCCTTACTGGTCTGCTCGGGAAGATTGAAAATCATATCGGCGTTGAGCGTACCAAACGCGCCTTGCGTCTCTCTCAGCTTTTCGGCAATGACCGCGCCGGAGCCGTATTTTTCCATACGCCCCATTTTTTTGAGCAGTTCATCATTAAATGTCTGAACACCCACAGAGAGCCTGTTGACATGGCAGCGCTGCAATATTTCGATATTTTTCGCGGTTAAATGATCGGGGTTTGTTTCGACGGATATCTCCCTGATCGCAAAACTATTTTTGGCCAGATCAAGCGTTTCGGCAAGCTCCTGAATCATCACGGTCGGCGTGCCGCCGCCCACATAAATGCCGCTGAATTTGTATCCTTTATCGCGGTAAAGACTAATTTCGCGCCGCAGCGCCGCAAAGTATTTTTTTGCGATGCCCTGGGAAAAACGCACACGGTGAAAGGAACAATAAGGACAAAGCTCTTCGCAAAAAGGTATGTGCAGATAAAGCAGTCGAGACTTTTCATCGGCGCATTCCGGCAGTTTGGGCACGGCTTTGTCTTCAAAGCGCAGGGCGCGGGAAAATTCTTTCCGCGCCATTTTGGTCACAATCTTGCTGATCATAATTTATGCTCAGTTATTCGAACTTTTTAACTATTTAGCAAAATATACAGGTATTTGGCAAGCTGCAATTACTTGAAATAACTATTAATCGGTGCTAGTATTCAAAAAATATTTATTGGGCAGCAGACGCGATGGAAAAAAGAGTTTTAACCCTTTGGAATAATACAGGAGTAGACGAAGATGACACTTCTGTTTTGCGGAAAAAATCAAAAGAATTAGCCGTGCCATTTGGTAAGAAAGAGCGCGAAGAAATCAACACCCTTATTGATTCTTTCATTAACCGCGGTGATGCCGTGGGGCTTGCGGCACCGCAGATCGGCATCAGCAAGAGAATAATTATTTTCCGCAATAAAGAGCGCGAAGAAGGCGCAAAAATTACGGCGAGCGATTACGAAGTTCTTATCAACCCCCGCATTACCCAGGCGCGCGGCGAAAAAGTGACCATGGCTGAAGGCTGCCTGTCATGCCCGGAAATACAAGTCGAGGTAAGCAGGTCGCCCGAAATAAAAATACGCGCCTTTACCCCCGAAGGCGAAAAAATTTCTAAAAGATACCTGGATTTTATCGCCCGCGTGGTGCAGCATGAAATTGACCATCTCGACGGAAAACTGATTGTGGATTACGAGGGGAATTTATATTACCCCTCGGAAAAACAAGGTTTCTTTGAACAAATATTTAAAGGCTAGGCGGGTGATATTTTTATTTTATAACTCTTGAAATCTCCCCGCAGTTGTAGTAGTCCACAGGCACAAACGAAAAAATAATATTTTCACTTTTACTCTATTTTCCAAGCGGAGAAATCGACCTATGCTGAAAATTCACTGCCCGCAATGCAAAAAATCATTTTTCTGGACCGACGACATGCCGACACAGGGTAAATGCGTAAATCCTGATTGCGGCTGGCATTATAATGTCCGCTCCGAACTGAAAAAAAACCTGAGCCCACCCGTCACTGAGGAAAAAAAAGTAAAGCCTCTACTTTGCCCTTTCTGCGGGGAACAAATCACTTCGAGAATTACCATTTGCTCTAATTGCAGTCATCTTGTGATGGGTAAAAGACATTTTAAAAAAAGCTGGGCATTTTTATACGTTTGTTTGATTCTAATTATTTTATCTCTTATCTTGAAATATTCTGATTAAAATGGATTTGAAAAAGACGCCTCTTTACGAAAAACATGTGTCGCTTAACGCCAAAATTATCGATTTTGGCGGCTGGGCCATGCCCGTTCAATACACCAATGTAATTGATGAGCATAAGGCGACAAGAAAAGACGCGACACTTTTTGATATCTGCCACATGGGTGAAATAGAAATCAAGGGGCCGCAGGCGCTTGATCTTTTACAGTTTTGCCTTACCAGAAACCTGGCGGAGCAAGAAATCGGACAGGTGAAATTAAGCGCCCTGCTCAACGAGCGGGGAGGGATAATTGATGACCTAACCGTTTATAAAACCGCCGAAGATTCCTTTATGCTGGTAACCAACGCGACAACAAGAGAATTTGATTTTGCAGTCATTTCCTTCGCCCTCAAAAATAATAAGTTTGATTGCCGCATCGAAGATATCAGCGATAAAACCGGCAAGGTGGACTTGCAGGGGCCCCGCTCCGAAGAAATCCTGCAGGGGCTGGTAAAAGATGATTTACAAAAAATTAAGTACTACCATTTTACCGAAACGCATGTGGCCGGCATACCCTCTATAGCTTCCCGCAGCGGTTACACCGGCGAAGACGGATTTGAAATTTACGCGCCGGCGGATAATATCGGCTATATCTGGGATAAGGTTTTTGATGCGGGGTTATCCTTTGGTCTGAAGCCCGCAGGCCTCGGCGCGCGTGACACACTGCGTTTAGAAGCAGGCATGATGCTCAACGGCCAGGACATGACTCAGGATACGAGCCCGCTCGAAGCTCCTTACGGATGGCTGATTGATTGGAATAAAGATTTTATCGGCAAGCCCGCGCTGCAGAAATTGAAAAAAAACGGGCCGGCAAAAAAGCTGGCCGGCTTCGAAATGACCGGACGCGGAATCGCGCGCCACAATTATAAAGTATTGGGCAAAGGCAAAGAAATAGGCATTGTCACTTCCGGTACTTTTTCGCCAACTTTGAATAAGGCTATCGGCCTGGCTTTTGTTGACGTTTCCTACAGCGCGCCGGAAACGGCCATCGATATCGTTATCCGCGAAACTGTCGCCGGCGCAAAAATCGTCAAATTACCTTTTTATAAACGGGAAAAATTATGAGGCGCAAATAAAATATTTATAAAATAATAACCAAGTGACTGCAAACCCGGCGTATGCCGGGGGTTTTTTTACAAACGGGAAAAAGATAAACGGCAAAAATAATTACAAGGAGACGCATTATGTCCAAACCTAACCCCACCGACAGAATCTATTCCAAAGACCATGAATGGCTCAAAGACAATGGCGATGGCACCGCACTGGTTGGCATTACCGATTACGCGCAGGAAATGCTCACGGATATCGTTTTTGTGGAACTGCCGGAAACAGGAAAAAAAATCGCGCGGGGCGAAGCAATGGCGGTGGTCGAATCAGTGAAATCCGTATCAGATGTTTACGCGCCGGCAAGCGGCGAAATTGTCGAAACGAATAAAGTTCTGGAAGAAACTCCCGAACTTATCAATAAAGACGCTTTCGGCGAGGGATGGATTGCGAAAATCAAGCTTTCTGATAAGGAAGAATTAAAATCGCTGATGAGCGCGGATGAATACGAAAAGCTGTCTAAAGAGGAAAAACACTGAATATGGATTATTGTCCGCATACTAAAGAAGATATCGCCCAAATGCAGGCGGTCATCGGCATCAACGATATCGAAGAATTATTTGCCGACATTCCGGAAAAGTTCCGTTTAAAACAGATCCCCGATATGCCGCCCGCTCTTTCCGAGCAGGAAACAATGGCGCTGATGAAAACCATCGGGGCAAGAAACAAACTTCCCAATCTGACCTTGACCGGCGCGGGCGCCTACGCCCACTATATTCCGGCCGTGGTCAGTCACCTTGTCGGGCGCGCGGAATTTTACACAGCCTACACCCCTTACCAGGCGGAAATCAGTCAGGGCCTTTTGCAGGCTATTTATGAATATCAAACCATGATCGCCCGTTTAACCGGAATGGAAATCGCCAACGCCTCTATGTATGACGGTGCTTCAGCCATGGCGGAGGCGGCTGTGCTTTGCTCTAAAATTTCGGGGCGCGGCAAAATCCTTATCGCCCGCTCGGTTCATCCCGAATACCTGCGCGTAGCGCAAACCTACGCGTGGGCTAACGGATACGAAATTCAGGTGATACCTTATGCCGAAAACGGCCAAATTGATTTGGAAAAGCTTTCCGGCAACCTTGATGAAAACACGGCCGCCGTTATTATTCAAAGCCCTAATTTTTTTGGCTGCCTGGAAGATGTCGCACCTATAGCGGATGCCGCGCATGAAAAAGGCGCCTTTCTTATTTCCGCTTTCACCGATGGCACTTCTCTGGGGCTTATAAAACCGGCGGGCGAATGCGGCGCGGATTTTGTCGTCGGAGAAGGGCAAAGTTTCGGCAATCCCCTAAACTATGGAGGGCCTTATCTGGGAATACTGGCGGCGCGGGAAAAATTTTTGCGCCGTATCCCGGGAAGGCTTGCCGGACAGACCGTCGACAAGGACGGCCGGCGTGGATTTGTGCTGACACTGCAGACACGTGAGCAGCATATCCGCCGGGAAAAAGCCACATCCAATATTTGCTCCAATGAAGCGCTTTGCGCGCTGGCGGCGGGAATTTATCTGGCCGCGCTGGGTAAAAATCTGCGCAAGCTCGCGCTTTTGAATGTTTATAAAACTCAATATCTTAAATCTAAGCTTTCACAATTGCCCGGCTGGAAAATTAATTTTCCCGCTCCGGAATATAACGAGTTTGTCGTCACCTGCCCCGACGCGCGTGAAGTCAACGACAGACTGGCAAACGAAGGCATTATCGGCGGTTATGATTTAAGCAAAGATTACCCGGAGCTGAAAAACGCGCTGCTTTTCTGCGCCACAGAAATGCTTTTAAAAGAAAATATCGATCACATTGTTCGGATTTTAAAATAATCAGGGAATGCTTTTATGGAACTAATTTTTGAATTAAGCAAAGCGGGGCGGCGAGCGGCGGACGTTCCTTCAAGCGACGTTCCTCAAATCGCTCCGGAATCATTCATTGATAAAAAATATCTGCGCGATGAGCTTGATCTGCCGGAAGTTTCTGAAATTGATCTTGTCAGGCATTATACAAAACTGTCACGGCGCAACTTCGGCGTTGATCTGGGTTTTTACCCTCTTGGTTCCTGCACCATGAAATATAATCCCAAGATTAATGAAACCGTGGCTGCTCTTCCGGAATTCACCAGCCTGCACCCTTACGCCCCGCACGAATTCGCGCAGGGAAATCTGCATCTGCTTTTTATGATGCAGCGGCTTTTGAGCAATATCTTCGGTATGGCGGAATTTACACTGCAGCCGGCGGCAGGCGCGCATGGAGAACTGACCGGCGTGATGATGATTAAAAAATATTTCGAACAAAAAGGCGAAAAACGCCGCGTTGTGCTTATCCCGGACACAGCGCACGGCACAAATCCCGCGTCCGGCGCGCTTTGCGGATTTGAGACCGTAACACTGCGCTCGAATGCCGATGGCAACGTGGACATTGGCCATCTCGAAGAGCTGATGAACGAAGATGTCGCGGCGTTGATGCTGACCAACCCCAACACGCTCGGCCTTTTTGAACGCAACATTGAAAAAGTCGCTGAGATCGTGCACGGCAAGGGCGGCCTGCTCTACGGCGACGGCGCGAATGCCAACGCGTTTTTAGGAAAAACACGCCCCGGGGATTTGGGCTTTGATGTTATTCAGCTGAATCTCCATAAAACTTTTTCCACGCCGCACGGCGGCGGCGGACCGGGAAGCGGCCCGGTGGGGGTAAGCGCCAAACTTATCGATTTTCTGCCCGTGCCCCGAATCGTGCGCAAGGGACAGGAATTTCACTGGTCGGAAAACTTTCCGCAAACAATCGGCCGCGTTCGGGCCTTTTACGGTAACTTTAACGTAGTGGTCAAAGCCTATGCCTATATTCGCTCTCTTGGCGCTACGGGACTTAAGCGCGCCGCGGAAATGGCGGTATTAAACGCGAACTACGTAAAAGAAATATTAAAACCATATTACGACCTGCCTTATGACCGCGTCTGCATGCATGAATGCGTTTTTTCAGGGAAAAAACAAGTTGCTGAATCCGGCGTGCATACCACGGATATAGCCAAAAGACTGATTGATTACCATTATCATCCGCCGACAATTTATTTTCCGCTCATTGTTCCGGAAGCAATAATGATTGAACCCACGGAAACGGAAAGCAAAGAAACTCTGGACAATTTCTGCGCCGCGATGATCGCCATTGCCCGGGAAGCAAAGGAAAATCCGCAACACGTAAAGGACGCTCCTTTAACCACACCGGTGAAGCGTCTGGATGAAGTGTTGGCCGCGCGCAAACCGGATGTCTGTTGGAAAAAATGAGCACGACTATAAACAGGCAATATCTTCGAAAGCCTTCATGGCTCAGGGTGCCTCCGCCTTATATCGGCAATAGCCACAAAATCAGAACAACTCTGGCCGATCTTCAGTTGCATACCGTTTGTCAGGAAGCTGCCTGCCCTAATATCGCGGAATGTTTTGCCTGCGGCACGGCAACTTTTTTGATTATGGGAAATATCTGCACGCGCAACTGCCTCTATTGCAATGTCACTCATGGATTACCAAAACCTATTGACGAACAAGAAATCTCCCGCCTGACTGAAGCCGTGCGTGAAATGAAGCTCAACTATACAGTTATTACATCCGTCACACGCGATGACCTGCCTGACGGCGGCGCGCGGGTGTTTGCCGACTGCATCTCTGAATTACGTAAAAAAATACCAAAGATTAAAATAGAAGTTCTGATTCCCGACTTTCAGGGGAATGCGGCATCGCTGGAAAAAGTAATTGGAGCAAAGCCAGATGTCATCAATCATAACATTGAGGTTGCAAAATCACTTTTTTCTCAAATAAGGCCGCAGGGTGATTATCAGAGATCGCTTAATCTCCTGAGACGCGGCGCGGAAACATCTGTTATTACCAAAAGCGGCTTCATGGTTGGTTTCGGCGAAACACGTGACGACATTCTGCGCCTCATCGATGATTTGGCATCTGTCTCCTGCTCGCGCCTTACCATTGGACAATACCAGCAGCCGTCACGGAAACACTGGCCGGTGACTAAATATTATCATCCGGATGAATTTGCCGAGCTTAAAGAAATCGCTTATCAAAAAGGCTTTACACATGTAGAATCAGGGCCGTTGGTGCGCAGCTCATATCACGCGGCGCGCGCGGGACAGAGGGATAAACATGCCTGATTCATACGATTTGATAATAATAGGAGGCGGCCCAGGCGGTACGGCCGCGGCACAAACAGCGGCAGCGCATAATAAAAAAGTCCTGATTATCGAAAAAGAAGGCTGGGGCGGCACCTGCGCCAATCGCGGCTGTATTCCAACTAAGGCACTGCTCACCTGCAGCAGGTTTTATGCTGAGCTGAAAAAATCAAAAAGACTGGGAATAAATATTTCCGGCTCATCAATCGATTTTCCCTCGATTAAAAAACATCAGCAGCAGACGGTGAAAATAGCGGCGCTGGGCGCCCATAAATCTCTCGCGGACGCGCAGGTGGAAACGAAATTAGGAACCGGTAAAATTATTTCTGAGCGGGAAGTGCAATACACGGATACCGAAGGCGGCAGAAAAACATTATCCGCAAAAAATATCATCATCGCCTGGGGTTCGCAGGCGCAGCTGTTACCGGGAATAAATCTTACGGAGAGAATTTTAACTTCCGATGGCTTGCTCAATGCTGAAAATCTTCCCAAAAACATTATTATCGTCGGAGGCAGTGTAATCGGTGTTGAATTCGCGACATTTTTTGCCGAACTCGGCTCAGCGGTAACAATAATTGAACTTCTGGACAGAATTTTGCCTTACGAAGATCAGGAAGCGGCTCAATTGTTACATCAGGAATTGACTCGCCTGGGCGTTCGTATCCATACCTCGACAAAACTTGATAATTTGATAGACACCGGAAACAGCTGTGGCCGCTAAAGCGCGACAGCGCAAAAGAACAGTTTGAAATAACCGCTGAATGCGCGCTTTTGTGCACCGGAAGGCAGCCTCTGCTTCATGAAGAAGAATTGAACAAGCTGAAAATCGAATATACAAAAGCGGGAATAAAAGTCGACAAAAACATGATGACAAACATTGCCGGCATTTACGCCGTGGGTGATGTCACCGGCGGCATTGATGCTCGCGCATCGGGCGTCACTGCAGGGTAAAGTTCGCCGCAGGGCACATCTGCTAATATAGAAACCTTTACATATAACGAAAATCATATTCCGTCAGTTGTTTACAGCCACCCCCAAATCGCGCGTGTCGGCAATATCCAGGGAGGCGCGGACATCCAGGTTATCAAATCCGAATACAGCGCCAATATCATCGCGCGCATGGAATTAATAAATCATGGTTTCGTGAAGGCGTTTTTTCAGGATAATAAAATTATCGGTGCGACGGTTGCAGGCCATAATGCCGCCGAATTCATCGCGCCTCTGGCGCTGGCGGTATCCAATGAAATGACAAAAGACCAATTGCGCCAATGGGTAATTCCTCATCCGGCGCTGAGCGAGATCTTCACTTCTCTGGCGAGCGATTGATTCGTTGGCGCTTTTTATCAACAAGGGCGAGTTCTTTGAGCAGCTGCCTGGTGCGCCACATTTTTTCTGCTGGAGATATTTTCAGCGCTTCAATTTCCGCGCATTTTTCGCTTACTGCCCTGCATTTATCTATCCATTCCGGTGAAGAAAAATCCAGCTTGCGCCTTTCTCTCAGCGGGCTTATTTCCACAATAGGCTCGTCGTTTGCCTTTTGCGGTCGCGGTTTCTTGGCGCCTTTCCGGCCTGGCGAGCTCATTTAAGAGCTGTTTCACCCTCCACCATTTTTCGTTTTCCGGAATTTTCTGCCCGTCAAGTTCGGAACACTTTTCTAAAGCGGCGCGGCATTTTTCTTCCCACTCGCTCGAAAAAAAATCGATTGGTTCATTTTTCCCCGGCATCTTGCTTACCCCCTACCCCTGTCGCCAGTTAAAAATATTCAGAAACGTTTTTTCTGCCCGTCTGAAACATACTAAAAATTATAAATCCAATCAAATAAAGATGCAAATGACATTTCCGTTTTCGCGAAGCACGGGAACTATTACAAGATTGCTTTAATCATTTTTGATAATATGCTCTAACTCAAGCCCGTATTTTTCGGCTTTTTCCGGCTTAAGATATTCCCTGATATTTTGCGGATCCTGAACAAGATCAAGCATTGTTTTATCCGGCATAAACATAAAGATGGCACGGTTTTCTTCTTTTGCCCGGCGAAACCGCCAGCCATAAAGTTTTTTTAAAAGTTCTTTTTGTTCTTGATTAAGTCTGTAATAACCATTTATTTTCATGTGCCCGCGGTGATCAATTCTTTTTTCCTGCCAATTACAGGAGGCTATTCTAGAAAAGGCCTCAAGCGCCGCCTCTTTCAGGTTTGCTTCTCTTAATTTTGCTAATTGCGCCTTGTAAAGCGCGGGCAGATAGGTGACATCCTGCGCGGCATAAATAAGCTGCTCATCCGTCAACGGGCGGTTATCCCAGCGCGACCGCTGCATTTTTTTGTTTTTCTCAAGCTCCACGCCCACAAATTGCGCAATCATTTTCTCCAGCGATAACTGCTTAAATCCTAAAATGAGCGCCGCGCGGTGCGTGTCAAATATATTTTCAAAATCAAAAGAATAATCTCTCTTGAGCAGGCGGATATCATTATCCGCGGCATGCAGAATCTTTAGTGTTTTCCGGTCGCGAAAAACCTTGCCGAAAAATGATAAATCGATATCGTCCAGCGGATCAAAAACGTATGTTGTTTTTGACGCGTGAATCTGGATAAGGCACAGCTTTTCCTTGAAATAGCGGAAGGAATCATATTCCGTGTCAATACTCAGAACATCTGCCCGGGTGATATCATCAACGGCGCGAGCCAATTTTTGCGCCGTATTCACCAAAATAATTTTTGCATTCATATAAGCTTATCTAACTTAAATAATATTTTAATGCCATAAAAATGATGTAAATAAAAAGCGGCTTGCTGCCGCAAGGCACCAAGCCGCAAAAACCGGGTGGCTCAAATTTTAAAATTCAAATTTAACACCTGCTTTAAATGTCCTGCCGGGCATGGGGTAATAAAAATTTGGGCCTCCCCATTGTTCATAATCTATCCCGAATGATGAATATTTCTTATCCGTAATATTCTCGGCGCTCGCGAACAATGCCATATTCAGCCTGCCGAAAGTCGGTTTGTATTGCGCGTAAACATCGAAAAGCGTGTAGGAACTAAGCTTCTCGGCGTTATTGTCAGAATCGCCGGATAAATACGCCTTGCTTACATGGCGGATTTCGGGCTTCAAAGTTATATTATAAGGCAAATAAATTTCCATGCCCGCGTTGACCAGATAATTGGGCACCATCGGTATCTCTTTATCCTTATTCGGCCCATTTTCATATGTCGCTTTGTGATAAGTAAAGTTTCCATAAACCAAGAAATATTTTGGCCACAGGTAAGAAATCGAAGCTTCCACGCCGTCATGGCGGGTTTTGCCGACATTTTGATTGTATCCTGTCGGGAAAAAACCAACATACTCGATTTCGTCTTTCATATCGATCCGGTAAAGACTCAGTCCCAACTTCAGATTTTCCAGCGGATAATATTCCGTGCCCAATTCTACACTGGCTCCTTTTTCCTGTTCCAGCGTTGCGAGAAAGCCTCCGCCTGCCCCGTTGAAGCCCGCAATTTCATCAAGAAAAGGAATTCGGTAAACTGTCGCGTATTTGAACAAACGATTTTGATTTATTGCCCCCACAGCCAGGTGAGTCCGGCTTCATAGGATTGTGAGGTGTATGTTTTTTCATTATCGAAATTATTACCGGGCACAAAGATATCATTTAATGTCCCTTCAATCTTGGTGCGCTCATACCGGTAACCGGCGCTGAAAATGAGATTTTTTAAAATACTGAATTCATCGCGGATATAGTAGCCGATACTTTCTTTTTCCAAATCGGCTTCGCTGTTTTTTGAATTTCGTGAACGATCAGTGAAAAATATTTTTTTGTACGGTTCTTTATAATAATCCACACCGACTATTAATTTATTTCCAAATCCGAATATCTCTTTATCAAGTACATATTTTGGAGAAATACCGTACGTATCAGCTTTTGTGTCCGCGAATGTAAACCAGGCGGGCATATTGATTTGTAAATCTTTTCTTCCGTAGAGAAAGTTTATTTCCATCTGGCCGAATGATCCCCAGAATGATTTCACGCCAAGATTAACATTGGCGTATTTGTCGCGTCCGTCATCATCATTACCGGGACTTGCCCACCAACCCAAACCCGGCTGATATTGACGGCGATCCTGTTTCATCTGCTCTTTGGTCAGAGGTCCCGGCAGCTGATAATCCACGCGGTTAAAAGACGCGCCAAGCGAGACATTGAACAGATCATGCGCCGCGTAGCCCACATCAAAGCCGCCGCCCAACGCCTTATATTCGGAACGATCCCTATAACCATCAATAGCATTATTTTCACCGGTTACGGCATACGTCCATTTACCTGTCGCGCCGGTTATGCCGACACGTTCGTTGTGCAGACCGTAACTTCCGGCCATAACGGACGCGCTAATAACGGGTTTGCCCTCGCCTTTTTTTGTAATGACATTGATAACACCACCGATAGCCGCGTCGCCGTAAAGCACGCTGCCCGGCCCGCGCACAACTTCAATTCTCTCGATGCTGTTTACAGACATTTGCAGCCAATTTATCGAAGACATGTCTGTCCGGTTTAATCGGCGGCCGTCCAGCATAATCAGTGTTTTGCCATACGGATTTTCACCGCCGAAACCACGCATATCGATAAGCGACTGAGAGGCATTACCGCTGTATGTTCGGAACTGAATGCTTTCCAGTTTTTCCAGCGCTTCCACCACTGTGGTCGCGCCGGATTTTTCAATTTCTTCGGCGGTAATAACGGTGACATTGGCCGGAGACTTGCGGATTTCCTGCGCGTCGCGCGTCGCCGTAACCACAATTTCCTGAAGCTTTACGGCAGGCTCTTCATCTTTTTTTTCTTCAGCTGAGGATATTGCGGAAAAAACAAGTAAAATAAACAGGATGGGAACAAATAACTTTTTCACGAAACTTCTCCTTTCCCCCTCGGGATTAAAGTAAGGAAGAGATTCCATAAAGTCTCCTGGCTCGCGGCTACCTACTTTTCACTCCTTCCCAATGCCGAAGCATCAGTGGATAAATGTGAATTTCGTTCCGCTTACAGTTGCGGGGCAGCGCCGGATTTTAACCGGCTTCCTTGTCTGGACACTCTGATTCAGGTTAGCAATGTCATTCTGGGAGACGCGTTTTGCGGATTCGCATCAACCAAAACATCGACTTCGTAAACCTCCTTCATATTTCGCGCGGAAATAACCTCCGCGGGATTTCCTATAGCATAAATTTTTCCGCTGTAAAGCAAAATTATTTTATTCGCGTGCTGCGCGGCGAGATTTATATCGTGAGTCACAAAAACAATTGTCAGGCCGTCATCACGGTTTAGCTGCTTAAGCAATTTTAAAAAACGCAGTTGATGTTTCAAATCCAAAAACGCCGTGCTTTCATCCAAAAGCAATACTTCCGGCTTCTGCGCCAGCGCCCGGGCAATCAATACGCGCTGGCGTTCTCCCGCGCTTAACTCATTGAATCGGCGACGCGCAAAGTCAAGGGTATCGGTTTTCTCCATCGCTTCGTGAACAATTTTGTAATCTTCCTTGTTTTCAAAACGGTAATTTCCCAGATGCGGAAACCTGCCCATAAGAACGATTTCCTCGACAAAAAAAGGGAAAACGGCAGATGTCTCCTGCGGCACGATCGCTACCTTTTGCGCGATTTCTTTGCGTTTGTATTGCGAAGTGTTTTTTTCCCCGACATATATTTCTCCACTATCCGGCAAGAGCGATCCGTTGATTAATCTCAGAAGCGTTGTTTTACCTGACCCGTTCGGACCGATAATCGCCGTCATTTTCCCTTTATCCACGGCAAAAGATATATCTTCAATAACCTTTTTTTCAGCATAGCTAAAATTTATTTTTTGGGCACGAATTACCGGCATGTTTATATGCCTTTCCTTTTTAAAAGAAAAACAAAGTACGGAGCGCCGCAAAGTGCGGTAATAACACCTACCGGCAGTTCCGCCGGAGCCAATATCACTCTGGCTATAGTATCGGCAAGAACCAGAAAAGACGCGCCGAAAAGAGCGGAGGCGGGTAAAAGAAGGCGATGGTCTGAGCCAAATATAAGGCGCATCATGTGCGGCACCATAATACCGACAAAGCCGATAATACCGGCCATGGAAACAATTACGGCAATAACAAGTGAAGTAACGACAAGCAGCCATATCTTTGTCTTTTCGACATTGACACCCAAATGACGAGCCGTTTCGTCACCCTGTACCATCAAATTAAGTTTCCGTGCCTGCCCGTACAGGAGAATGAAAACAACTATCAGACAAAACGCCGCCACACCAATTTCCGGCAAAGAAGCGCGGGATAAATCGCCCATCAGCCAGAATGTGATGGAATGCAGTTCGAGGCTATCCACTATGGAAAGGAAAAAAAGAATAGCCGCGGCAAAAAAAGCATTGATGACAACGCCGGATAACAACAAGGTGTTATCCATAAGCACACCCCTGGACCCTCCGGCCACAATAAACAACAGAAAGACTGTAAAGAGAGCTCCGCAAAAAGCCAGAAGAGGAACGCCCAGATAAAAAGATGCGGCGCCGATAACAATGCCGATAATCGCACCCAGCGCGGAACCTCCGGATATCCCTAAAATATAAGGATCAGCTAAGGGATTTCGCAAAAGCGCCTGAAAGACAACTCCGCCGATGGACAAAACCGCGCCGACAATCCCGGCAAATAAAATCCGCGGCAGGCGCACGGAAAATATAATTAATTCTTGTTGTGAATCAAAAGACAGATTACCGCAAAGAGCCTTGCCTAACGAACGGAAAAGAACACTTAATTCGATATGGACACTGCCCAGCGAAATTGAAAACAGGCACAACAAAATAAATATTAAAAACATGAAGGCGCTGATTTTCAGCACCCGCGATGAGGTTACCCGCTGGTAAATAGTTTTTATCCTCCCCTTTTAACCCTGACTTTGCGCGGCTTTTTGCTGTTTTGACTTCCGGCTTTTCGCTTAGCGCTGACAGCAGATTTTTTCTTTGCCGGAGTTTTTACTTTTTTGATGTCAGCAAGCCACAAAGAATGGCGATGCCGGGCGTAATCCAGACGTACTTTGCCGGTAAATATGCCGCGCACCATAGGCCAGTTGGGCGGCAGCGCTATCGCCGCCATGTGCGCCAAAAAAGCAAGAAAAAACAAAACAAAGAAAATATTGTGAATCCACGTCGCCCATAAAACAACCGCATGGGATATATCCGGAGCGTAAATATTTTTATATGTTTTTACCAGGCCGGAAATAATCAGCATCAAAATGACAAAAGCCATGCCCGCGTAAGCAAGGCGCTGCTCGGGCAGATATTTATGCATGGGCGGTTCTTTGCCGAAACCGAACATGCTTTTAATAACAGTAATCGAAGCGGAAAAATCTCCCTTGCGCGGCAGCAAACCAAATTCACCACGTCCGCTATGATAAACCATGTGGAAAATAGCCGCGGCGGTAAATACCAGTGCCGCTGAATAATGCAGGTACAGCGAAGTTATAAAATCCGCCGTCCAGCCCAAACCAGGAATTGTTATAATATAGTAGCGCTTGGCCACGGGTAGTTCGAATATTCCCGTCAAAAGCAAAACAAGACCGGAGATGGCAATGGCCCAGTGCTCGATCAACTCCAAAGTGCCGTGGCGAACAACAAGATTTTTTTCAGTCAGGATTTTCTCAGCCATTTTTCCCCTCCTTATTTTTCACTTCTTCCTTGCGGCGGGAAAACCAGTTCCACGCGCCTGCCACGCCTGCCGCAGCCAGTCCCAAAACCGGCGCGGCCAAAACCGTTTTACCCAGAAAATCTGTGCCGGCCATCCGGCGCGGGACATCATTTTTCATGTCCGGCTGCCCCGGCTTTCTGGCCATTGTTTTATTGATTTCTTCAAAGGGCACAGGGGAAATATATAAGGTCGACGTGCTACCGTTCTGCACATCGCCATAAATGTAGCCATTCATGCGGCGCGCTCGCTCAATTGCCACTTTTTCAATCGCTTTTCTCGATCCGATAAGTAATGCTTCCCGCGGGCAGGCCTCCACGCAGCCGGGCAGTTTTCCTTCTTTCAGTCTTTCAAAACATAAATCGCATTTATACATCACGCCATTGCCCATAAAGCCGGGCAGAACGTGCAGATAGATTCCCACACCGGACTGCCGCTGTGGTATTTCCCAGGGGCAGACATCCCGGCATTTTGCGCCGCCGAAACACTGATTCTGATTAATAACCACGGCGCCGTTTTTAAATTTATGATTGGCGGAAAAAGGACAAATCGTCGCGCAGGCCGGATTATCGCAATGCATACAACGGCGCGGCACATAAATTGTCTTTTTCCTGCCCGCAAAATTAACTTCCGCCTTGTGCACATAAATAAAGTTGTAAGGGGTTAAACGGTCGAAAACGTCCTGTTTTTTTGACCAGTCCTCGATGGTTTTCCGCGGCCACGGCTCCGGAATTGGATCAATTGGAGGAGGAATTTTATTTTTGTTGATTTCTTTGCAGATGCTTACGCAGGCGGGAATTTTCCGGTCGGCGCAGCCGTCGCAGAGGCTCAAATCGATGATTGTTGATAAACGTTCCCCGGCGGCGGCATTAGCGCTTTGGGGAAGGCTGAAGCTGGAAAGCAAGGCAGCGCCTGCCGTCATCTGCAAAAAAGACCTGCGGCTTATTCCTGATTTATTTTGTCGGCTCATATTATGCCTCTGTTTTTTGATTTTTATTTAATGTTTGGGTTATATTCTTTCAGTTTTTCACGCAAATATTTTTCTGAGGTAATAGTTTTTCCGTTAGATAATCTTATCATATACGGCTTGCCTGTGGTAAAAGATTTTGAAGCGCATAACTTGATAAAATCATTAGCCGTTTGAACACGATTACCGGCTTTTTGAAGTTTAAGCCGTAAATGTTTTGCGGCTTCTATGCCTTCATGTTCGGAACTGTTCCGGATAAATTTTGCTCCTTTTAAATTTTCCATTGAAGATATTAAAAATTCGATTTTCTTTTTTTCGATATAATCTTGAGCACTGACCATCGCGCAAAATACAGCTATGATTACAGATACCATGATTAATACTCTTTTCATAGTTTGCTCCAATAAAAAACTCAGTCCGCTTTTTTGACAAAATCAGTGATTTCTTTAAACAAAGACGCGTCGGTGTAAAACGGCCAATCGTTGTGTCCTGCGCCTTTAATTACCCACATCTTTTTTCTGCCCTCGGGAAGTTTTTCATATAAATTATAAGCGTGTTTGATCGGCAGAATTTCATCGCGCTCAGCTGCAACCACGGAAATATTTTTGGGGAAATATTTAAGATTATCGATGCTGTCATATTTATCGGTCAAAACCAGCTTTACCGGCAGAAACGGGAATAATGACTTGGCAACAGACGCCAACGAATCCCAAGGGGTAATCAAAATTATTCCGGCAATGGGAACATCCGTTTGTTTGGCAATCGCCGCGGCCACGCCGCAGCCTAATGATTCTCCCAGAAGATAAATAGGCTCCGAGTATTGTTTATAAGCAAGGCTTACCGTTTCCAGACCATCGGCAACAAAAGGCTTTTCCCCCACCTTGCCTGGACGGCCGCCGTATTTCGGATATTCGGCCAAAATTATCCGAAACCCCAGCTTCATCAGCGGCTCCAGATAAAATTCCCGGTCGAGCGCCGTGCCGCCGTTGCCATGAAATAAAACAATGGTTCCGCTGTGCGCGGGCGCGTCCTGCGCAGAGATAAGCCCCCGGTAATCTTTGTCAGATTTCGCCCAGAGCTTCATATTAACTGACGCCAGCATCCGCACCGAGGGAACTTCCGAGCTGGGGAAATAAAGAAATTTATTTTGCATATTACAGCCTCCGAAAATGACCGAAATAAAAAATATTAATAAAGTTATTGTTAGTGTTTGTTTCATTTTTAAAAAAGAATTTAGTTGTACTTGTACTCTTTTTTCCCTTCTAGGCTTCGCCATTTATTGATTTTAACAAAAGCGTAGCACATCTTATTTCTTTGTAAAGCGGGAAAATTAAAGGAAACTACGAAAATAGTCGATATCACTGGATTCCGGCCGGATGTTTACCCAGCGTATGCGGGACCGGAATGACGCATATAGTATTTATTAGCGGTACGTCATTTCAGTTCCATGCAGAATTTGTCTATTCTTTCCGGCGGTACGATGGGGTATTTGCCGGTATAACAGGCAAGGCAGAAATTATCCCTGCCCAGGCCGGTGGCGCGGATCATGCCATCGAGCGTCAGGTAATGGAGCGAATCCAGGCCAATGAATTCAGCGATGGCTTTTTCGTTTTCCTTGACGGAAGCAATCAATTCTCCCTTGGAGGAAAAATCAATTCCGTAGGCGCAGGGATACAGCGTGGGCGGGCAACTTACCGCCATGTGGATTTCTTTGATGCCGATTTTGCGCAGGCTCTGCACGCGGTTGCGGCTGGTCGTGCCGCGGATAATCGAATCTTCCACAATCAGAACTTTTTTATTTTCCAGTAGGGGCTTTACCGGATTGAGTTTTACGCGCACGGCGAAATCGCGCATGGGCTGGGTGGGCTGAATAAATGTTCTGCCCACGTAGTGATTCCGAATCATTCCCATTTCAAAGGTAATACCGCTTTCTTCCGCGTAGCCCAGGGCGGCGTAATTGCCGGAATCGGGGAAAGGCATGACAATTTCCACATCGGGCTTATATTCGCGCGCCAGTTCATGCCCCAGACGCTTGCGGCACAGATACACGTTCTGGCCGAAAATCTGGCTGTCGGGGCGGGCAAAATAGATGAGCTCAAAGATGCAGTGGCAAGTTTTAATTTTGGGGAAAGGTTTTAGACTTTTTAACCCTTTCGCGTCAATGATGATAATTTCCCCCGGCTCAACATCACGGACGTAACTTGCGCCCACCAGATCAAAGGCGCAGGTCTCGGACGCAATCACCCAGGAACCGTTTAGCTTGCCCAGCGCCAGCGGCCTAAAACCGCGCGGGTCGCGCGCGGCGATTATTTTGTCGCGGGTAATCATCACCAGGCAGTAAGCGCCTTCCACGCGCGCCAGAGAGGCAGTGAGAGCTTCTTCCAGTCCTTTTTTTAGATGATGCGCCATCAGATGAATGATGACTTCGCTGTCCATCGTGGATTGAAAAATCGAACCGCTGTCTTCGAGTTCCTGACGCAGTTTCTGGGCGTTGAGGATGTTGCCGTTGTGCGCCAGCGCGTAATATTCCTCGCCGAAATGCACCAAAAACGGCTGGGCGTTGGATATGTTGGATGAACCGGTGGTGGAATAGCGCACATGCCCGATGGCGAGCGACCCGGGAAGTTTCTGCAGTGTCGGCTCACGGAATACTTCCGAGGCCAACCCCATGCCCTTGTGCTCGTAAACCTGACAACCGTCGGAGCTGACAATGCCTGCCGATTCCTGACCGCGGTGCTGCAGGGCGAAAAGCCCAAAGAAAGTCACGCGTGAGGCGTCTTCATGTCCGTAGATGGCGAACACGCCGCATTCCTCGCGGGGATAAGCGGATTCGTCTACTTTCTCTTCAAATAATGATTCCATAAATAATCTCTTGCTTATTAAAAACAGCTCAACCGTGTCATTGCGAGCATTGCGAAGCAATCTCATGCTTTAGATCGCCACGGCGCTGCGCGCCTCGCGATGTAGCGTGTTTTCATGAAACTAAAATATCCCTCTGCAAGATTTGTTGTTTTTGCAATCTTTGAATCATGCAAATAATGGAACGCATTAGGCAGAGAATTTAGAAGCATGCTCCTTGCTCTTTTGAGATCGCTAAAAACTTTCCCTCTTTCCGGCCTGTCTTTTATCTTACACCCGTAATGTTCCTCCCATTCTTTTACCGACAATAAGAAATTGTCCCTCTCTTCAACTGTGTTAATATTAATCATCGATAAAAATAATAACCGTAATTTATTAGCCTCCGTAGTTTTAGGATAACTTCTACACCACTTTAAGCCCTGACGCTGAATGTGGAATAAACACCTCTGAATGATGATATCCGGCCAAACATATGCCAAGGCCTTGATTACGGCCGGAAGCCCGTCTACAGTGCAACTTATGGGCGATAAACCCGCCACCTTTAACTCCTGGAACAGTTCAAGTAACGCCCTAAAAGAATTCTCCTTAAAATCATATGAGCTATAACATATACCTCTTCCAGCTATGTTCCACACCCCTAGCCCCTCCCGTCAAGGGAGGGGTTACAAGGTGTAAGTCATCTTTTATAATACTCCTGCAGGGGGCAAACCTGCCAATCTTCTTTTTTCAATTCCTTGACCGCCTCGCACAGGGCGCGCGCGCCCGCAATGGTTGTCGTATAGAGAATATTATACGTAAGCGCGCCGTGGCGGATGTGATAGGCATCGCGCGATGATTTACGCCCGACGCTGGTGTTAATCACCATCTGAATCTCGCCGTTTTTGATGTAATCCACAACATGCGGGCGGCCTTCACTTACCTTGGCAATAGCCTGCGCCTTCACGCCGGAATTTTGCAGATGCCTCGCCGTGCCGCCTGTCGCCAGAATTTTAAAACCAAGTTCGGCAAACGTTCGGGCGACATCCACAATTTTTTCTTTATGATAATCATGGACGCTGATAAACACAGAGCCGGACGTGGGCACTTTGAAACCGGCGGCCATCTGCGATTTGGCAAAAGCCAGGCCAAACGATTGATCAATACCCATCACCTCGCCGGTGGATTTCATCTCGGGCCCCAAAAGAATATCGACTTCGGGAAAACGGTTGAAGGGAAAAACCGCTTCTTTGACGGACATATGCTTGGGGATAATTCTTTTGGTAAAGCCCAGCTCCGGCAGGGTTTTGCCCAGCATTATTTTGGTGGCTAGTTTCGCCAGCGGCACGCCGATGGCTTTGCTGACAAACGGCACGGTGCGCGAGGCGCGCGGGTTCACTTCCAGCACATAGAGTTTGCCGTCTTTAATCGCATACTGAATATTCATAAGACCCACAACGCCCAGCTCGCGAGCCAGCATTTTGGTTTGTTCTTCAATGAGCGTGATAATGTTTTCCGGAATCGTTACCGGCGGCAGAATACAGGCTGAATCACCCGAATGAATACCCGCCTCTTCGATATGTTCCATGATGCCGGCTACAACGGTTGTTGTTCCGTCGGAAAGCGCGTCCACATCCACTTCAATGGCGTCTTCCAAAAATTTATCGATAAGAATGGGATGCCCCGGTGAAACTTCCAGCGCTTTGTCCATAAAACTCCGCAATGTCTGCTCGTCATAAACAATCTCCATGGAACGGCCACCCAGCACATACGAGGGACGCACCAAAACCGGGTAGCCGATCCTCGCCGCCGCCTGCAGCGCCTTTTCCACATCCATAGCCGTGTCGTTGTCCGGCTGATTGAGCTTCAGTTTGTGCACAATTTCCTGAAAGCGGTCGCGGTTTTCCGCGCGGTCAATGGCATCAGGAGACGTGCCGATAATCGGCACGCCTGCCGCTTCCAGGCCGCGGGCGAGGTTAAGCGGCGTCTGGCCGCCGAACTGGACGATAACACCATCCGGCTTTTCCGTCTGGATGATGTGCAAAACGTCTTCGAGCGTCACCGGCTCGAAAAATAATTTGTCCGATGTGTCGTAATCGGTGCTGACCGTTTCCGGGTTGGAATTGATCATAATGCTTTCCACGCCTTCTTCGCGCAGGGCAAAAGAGGCGTGCACGCAGCAGTAATCAAATTCGATGCCCTGCCCGATGCGGTTGGGGCCGCCGCCGATAATCGCCACTTTCTTTTTGTTCGACGGCCTCGTTTCGTTTTCCTGCTCGTAGGTGGAATAGTAATAAGGAGTGTAGGCCTCAAATTCCGCCGCGCAGGTATCGACCAGTTTGTAAACCGGAAAAATCTTTTCTTGCTTGCGCCAGTCCCGAATCTCCTGTTTCGGTTTTATTCCACAGAGCGCCCAGAGCGCGGTCGGAAAAACCCATCTGTTTGGCGGCGCGCAAAAGCCCGGCGTCCGGCGCGGCTTTTTTAATTTCCTCTTCGGCGGCAATAATATCAGCGATCTGATGCAGAAACCAGGGATCGATTTTTGTCATTTCATAAACTTCTGTCACGGATATGCCTTCGCGCAGCGCTTCGGCAGTGTAAAAAAGCCGTAGGGAGTTGGGCCGGATGAGCTTTGCCTTGATGAGCGCCCGGCGCTGCATCATGTCTTCCGGCAGTTTCTGGCCGAAACCGAACCGGCCGATTTCCAGCGAGCGGATGGCTTTTTGCAGCGCTTCCTTAAAAGTCCGGCCGATGGACATTGTTTCACCCACCGATTTCATGGAAGTGGTCAGAAAATCTTCCGTCTCCGGAAATTTTTCAAACGTCCAGCGCGGGATTTTCACCACGCAGTAATCAATGGTCGGCTCGAAGGAAGCCATTGTTTCGCGCGTGATGTCGTTGGGAATTTCATCGAGCGTATAACCCACGGCGAGCTTCGCTGCTATTTTGGCAATAGGAAAGCCCGTGGCCTTGGAGGCCAGTGCCGAAGAGCGCGAGACACGCGGATTCATTTCCACCACGATCATCTCGCCGGTTTGCGGATGAACGGCAAACTGCACGTTGGAGCCGCCTGTTTCCACGCCGATTTCACGCATGATGGCAATAGCGGCATCGCGCATTGTTTGATACTCTTTATCAGTTAGAGTTTGCGCGGGAGCAACGGTGATCGATTCACCCGTATGCACGCCCATCGCGTCAAAGTTTTCTATCGAACAGATGATGACAACATTGTCGGCTTTGTCGCGCATCACTTCCAGTTCATATTCTTTCCAGCCCAGAGCGGACTGTTCAATCATGACCTCGGAAATCATGCTGGCATCGAGCCCTGCTTTGGCGATTTCGACAAGTTCTTCACGGTTGTAGGCCACGCCGCTGCCGGTGCCGCCTAATGTAAACGAAGCGCGGATAATCAGGGGAAAACCAATGCCTTCGGCGATGGCGAGCACTTCATTCATATTTCGCGCAAAACCGCTTTTAGGCATGGTGAGGCCGATTTTTTCCATGGCCGCGCGGAATTTCTCGCGGTCTTCCGCTTTATGAATCACTTCCAGCGACGCGCCGATCATTTCCACATTGTATTTTTCCAGCACGCCGTTTTCGGCAACAGCCACGGCGGTGTTGAGCCCTGTCTGGCCGCCCAGCGTCGGCAACAGCGCGTCCGGGCGCTCTTTCGCGATGATTTTTTCCACCGCCTCCGGCGTGATCGGCTCCACATAGGTGCGGTCAGCCATTTCCGGGTCGGTCATGATGGTCGCGGGATTGGAATTAATCAGCACAACCTCATAGCCCTCTTCGCGCAGAGACTTGCAGGCCTGCGTGCCGGAATAATCAAACTCGCAGGCTTGGCTGATAATAATCGGCCCGGAACCGATCAGCAGAATTTTTTTTATGTCCGTTCGTTTCGGCAATTTTTTTACCCAAAAAAATCTTTTTCCCCGTCATACCGGCCCGCATGCGCCGGTAAACCGCCGGTATCCAGTTTATCGTTTCTGGATTCCCCCGTATCAAGTACGGGGCAGGCTTATCGCGCTTCGCTTGCCCGGAATGACACAAAAGATATCAAATTATTCTTCATTTACTCCCATTCAATTGTGCTGGGCGGCTTGGAGCTGATGTCATAAACCACGCGGTTAATGCCGCGCACTTCATTAATGATGCGGTTGGATACGCGCGCCAGAAGCTCCTGCGGCAACCTGGCCCAGTCGGCGGTCATCGCGTCATCACTGGTCACGGCGCGGATCGCCACAATATTTTCATACGTGCGCTGATCGCCCATAATGCCCACGCTTTTGAGCGGCAGCAAAATAGTGAAGGACTGCCACAGTTCATAGTAAAGATTGGCGGCGCGTATTTCCTCTAGCAAAATTGTGTCGGCTTTACGCAGGACATTCAGGCGTTGAGTGTTGACTTCGCCGATGATGCGTATAGCCAAACCCGGCCCCGGAAAGGGCTGTCGCCAGATCACGTCATCGGGCAGGCCCAGTTCTTTGCCCAGAAGACGCACTTCATCTTTAAATAAATGTTTAAGCGGTTCGATGAGTTTGAGCTTCATCGTTTTGGGCAAGCCCCCGACATTATGATGCGATTTAATTACCGCGGAAGGGCCGCCGAAGGCGGAGCGCGATTCTATTAGATCCGGATACAGCGTCCCCTGCGCCAGAAATTTAACCCCTTTGATTTTACGCGCTTCTTTGTCGAAGATATCGATAAACGTGCGACCGATGATTTTGCGCTTTCTTTCCGGATCGGTCACGCCTTTTAACTTTTTTAGAAAAATTTTTCCGGCGCGCGCGAAACGTAAGTTTATCCCCAGATGCTTTTTGAACATCTCGATCACGCGCGTAGCCTCACCCGCCCGCAGCACGCCGTTATCCACAAAAACACAGGTAAGTTTTTTTCCGATGGCTTTGTTTAAAAGCACCGCCGCCACGGATGAATCAACACCGCCGGAAAGCCCCAGAATGACTTTTTCTTTTCCCACCTGCGCGCGAAGATCATCGATGGCATGCTCGATAAACGATTTCATCGACCATGATTTTTCGCAGCGGCAGATGTCAAAAAGAAAGTTGGCGAGTATTTTTCTGCCTTCTTTGGTATGCGCCACTTCCGGATGAAACTGCAGGCCGTAAAAACGACGGAAGGGATCTTCGGCTGCCGCCACCGGCGTATTATCAGTGACGGCGGTGGCAATAAATCCCTCAGGCAGCCCGCCTACGGAATCACCGTGGCTCATCCAGCAGGTGGTTTTTGCTTCCACGCCCGTAAAAATTCCGTCTTGTTCTTTTATGTTCAGTTCGGCAAAGCCGTATTCGCGCTTCTTGGATCCAATTACTTTACCGCCCAAGGTTTCCATCATAAACTGCATGCCGTAGCAGATACCCAGAATCGGAACGCCCAGATTGAAGATAGCGCGATCCACGCGCGGCGCGCCTTTGGAGTAGATGCTCGCCGGACCACCGGATAAAATAATGCCTTCGGGCGCCAGCTCTTTTATGGCATCGATGCTGATACCGGGCGGCTCGATTTCACAATAAACCTGATGCTCGCGCACGCGCCTGGCGATAAGCTGATTGTACTGCGAACCGAAATCAATAATCAGAATCACAACGCTTCCCTCTTGTGTTTATTTATCATGGCGACAAATTCCCCGAAGAGATATTCCGTATCGCGCGGCCCGGGCGCGGCCTCCGGATGATACTGCACGCTCATGGCCCTGTCGAATTTTATACCTTCTGATGTCGCGTCGTTGAGATTGGTAAATGTTTTTTTTGCTTTTCCTTCCACCGATTCCGGCACGACAACAAAGCCATGATTCTGTGAAGTTATTTCCACCCGGCCTGTTTCCAGATTTTTTACCGGCTGATTGATTCCATGATGGCCAAATTTTAACTTGGCCGTGTAGCCACCGATAGCCTGGCCGATAACCTGATGCCCCAGGCAAATGCCAAAGACTGGTTTTTTGCCGAGTACCTCACGCGCCGTATCTACAATATAAGGAAGCGCTGACGGATCGCCGGGGCCGTTGGAAAACAATACGCCTTCCGGATTGTAAGAAAGAATGTTTTCGGCGCTCGTCGCCGCGGGCACAACAATTACTTCGCAGCCGTTTTTTTCCAACAGTCTCAAAATATTGTATTTCACGCCGCAGTCGATAACGACCACGCGCGGCTTCTTCGCTGATTTTTTCACGGGAATTTTATCTGCCCGCGACGCGCCGCTTTCCCAAAGATAGGGTTTTTGGCAGGACACTTCGCGCACCAGATCGCGCCCGACCAGGCCTGGATACGCCTTAACTTTTTCCCAGAGTTCATCCACATTAAAATTCGCGGTGGAGATAATGCCTTTCATGGAACCGGCAAGACGCAGGCGTCGCGTGAGCGCGCGCGTGTCGATGCCTTCCATGCCTATTTTACCGTTTTCTTCGAGAAATGATTTAAGGCTTTTGGTCATCCGCCAGTTGCTGGGATGGGGTTGATACTCCCGTACGATGAAACCTTCCAGGTGAATGCCCACCGATTCCATATCCTCATTGTTGATGCCGTAATTGCCCACCAGCGGATAGGTCATCGCGACAATCTGGCCTTTATAAGACGGATCAGTAATTACTTCCTGATAACCGGTCATGCCGGTATTGAAGACGACCTCGCCCAAGGTTTCTCCCTCTCCCGCGAAAGCAAAACCCTCGAAGACGTTTTTGTCCTCCAGAACCAGAATCGCCCGGCGTTGCTTATTTAAGAGGGGCATGTGAAAATTTATCTCCAACTGAAAAGAAGGTTTTTCATGTTGCCTTTAACAGGCAGGCGCTTCTATCTTTTTTCACTTACAGAGTCAACATCTCTGATGGAGGAGACATTTTTTTGCCTCCTCCATCAGAAAAATTTCTTAATTAATGAACAGGATCTCCCAGAATTTCGGCAGAGGCCAGATTTCGTCATCCACCAGGCCTTCCAGCGCGTCCACGTATTCACGCATCTCATCCATTTTTGGTTTGACTTTTGCGCCGAGCATCTCTGCTTTCTTCTGCTCGTCATGGATGGCGCAAGCCGCCTCCACTCTGGCCTGGATTTCCTTATCCGTGGCATAAACGCTGTTGATCAGATCCATGACCTTCTTCAAAAGTTCTATCTGGGAGGAAACAACTGCCGCGCTGCCGAGCGCCTCTTTTGTGGCGTTAATCGCGCCGGCCAGTCTCTTCTGATAACTCACCGCCGCCGGAATAATCTGATTCATGCAGATATTATGAAGGCATTTAATTTCAATTTCCATGTCCTTCATGTAGCGCTCCAGATGAATCAGCTGTCGGGATTTCAACTCCACACGGGAAAGCACCTCATACTTTTCAAAAAGGCTCAGCGCTTTTTCCGTGACCAGCGCTCTCAGCGCGCTCGGTGTTGTTTTTTCATTGGGCAGGCCTCTTTTTGCCGCTTCCTCCTCCCATGCTTTGCTGTAGTTATCACCATTGAAAAGAACCGGTTCTATTTCCTTGATTTCTTCGCTCAGAACTTCAAAAACAGCTTTATTTATGTTGCCGCCTTTCGCCTTTATTTTTTGGGCCAGATCATCGATGCTTTCCGCGACTATGGTGTTAAGCGCGATGATCTGCGTGGAAATAGACTGGGAAGAACCAACCGCGCGGAACTCAAACTTGTTGCCGGTAAAGGCGAACGGCGAAGTGCGGTTGCGGTCGGTATTGTCTTTGCTCACCTGATAGAGGGAAGAAATTCCCAGATCGATTATTTCCGCGTTAGTGGCTTTGGTAACGGTACCCTTTTCGATACATTCCAGGATTTGTGTTAATTGTTCACCTAAAAATACGGAAATAATTGCCGGGGGCGCTTCGTTGGCGCCGAGGCGATGATCGTTGCCGTATGAGGCGACAGAGGCGCGAAGAACATCGGCGTGTTTATAAACAGCGCGCACTGTCGCGATCAGAAATACGAGAAAATGAATGTTGTCCTGCGGCGTGGATCCTGGATTAAGAAGATTATTGCCGTTGTTGTCCGACATCGACCAGTTGACGTGTTTCCCTGACCCGTTGATTTTGGCAAACGGTTTTTCATGTAAAAGCGCCGCCATATGATGTTTCTTGGCAACGGAATGCAGCGTTTCCATAACCAGCTGGTTGTGATCGATGGCCAGATTCGCTTCTTCATAAACAGGCGCTAATTCATACTGACTGGGCGCAACTTCATTATGGCGCGTTTTTGCGGGAATGCCGAGCTTGAAAAGCTCTTCTTCGACATCATGCATAAATGATGAAACGCGCTCTTTGATGCTGCCGAAATATTGATCTTCCAACTCCTGCCCTTTCGCCGGCGGCGCGCCGACTACCGTTCTGCCACCCAGGACGAGATCCTGACGTTTATAATAATAATCCATATCGATCAGGAAATATTCCTGCTCCGGACCGAGATTGGAAAAAACTTTTTTTACGTCTTTCACGCCAAGGATTTTTAGCATGGCCACGGCGCTTTTGCTTAACGCGCGAATCGAGCGCAGCAGAGGCGTCTTTTTATCGAGGGCCTGTCCGGTATAGGAAATAAAGGCGGTGGGAATGCATAATGTTGTGGAAATGCCATGCCGCTTAATGAAAGCGGGAGAAGACATATCCCAGGCGGTATAGCCGCGCGCTTCAAACGTCGCGCGAATGCCGCCGGAAGGAAAGGATGAAGCGTCGGGTTCACCCTGAACCAGCTGCTTTCCGGAGAATCTCTCAATTACTTCGCCCGGCGCGATCGGATCAACAAAAGCATCATGCTTTTCCGCCGTAATTCCCGTCATCGGTTGGAACCAGTGCGCGAAATGAGTGGCGCCTTTTTCCAGCGCCCATTCCTTCATCGCATGCGCTACAACATTGGCCGTTTCCGCATCCAGCGGCGCATCCTCATTTATCGCTGCAATAATTTTCTTAAAAACATCCTTGGGAAGCTTTTCTTTCATTACCTTATGGCTGAAAGTGTCTTCGCCGAAATACTGCGAAACCGGGACAAATTTTTCTTTTTCTATCGAGTATTGTCTTTCTGCAGCAATTGTTAATTTTGTCTTTTTCATAGTTACCATCCTTATATTTTTTTATTCTAAAGGTTTATTTTCTACCATATACCAGACACCGGTGGGGCAGGCCCCGGCACAAAATCCGCAGCCGATACATAATTCATCGTCAACAACATATTCGTAGGCGTCATCGCCAAGTGCTCTTCGCGAAATAGCTCGCTGCGGGCAAATAGTTTCACATAACTCCGCAGTCGCGGCAAGCGCCGCATGACGCGCATTGAGCGGCGCAGGATTTAACATCGTCAACCCCGGTTTCACGCGCGTCAAAATATTGAGTTTTTATTCGTGCGAAATCAATTACCGGAAGGTTATCGTATGTATCCATCTTGCCTTTTAAAATACCATCAATAGCTGAAGAGGCAACCCGCCCGGCTCCGATGGCTTCGGTAAGCAAACCCGGTTTAACCGTATCGCCAATTGCGTATACCTGCTCATCGCTGGTCTGAAATTTTTCATCAACGGCAATGAATCCTTTTTTCGTGGTTATGCTTTCAGGCAAATAGGACAAATCGGGCATATCACCTACCGCGATAATCACTGTATCCGCAGGAATTAATTCACCGTCCGCCAATTGCACACCTGCTTTTTTTATTACTTTAACAACACGAGGCCAGATGAATTTAGCCCCGGCCGCCTCGGCGCTGCGCCTTTCCGGGCCGAAAGAAGCGGGCTTTTGAACATCAATCAGCGTAATGCTTTTTGCGCCCAGACGCGATGCCTCCGCGGCGGCATCGCAGCCGACATTACCCGCGCCGATAATAACCACTTTTTCTCCCACTTTCGCGCTGTCTCGTTTGCTCTCTCTTAAAAAATCGACTCGCGGTCAACGCTTTTTCCGCTCCTTCAATCGGAAGCTTACGAGGATTTGCGGCGCCGGTAGCAATAACAACAAAATCAAAATCATTTTTAAGTTTTTTGAACTTATCTTTAGTTAAATGCTCGCCCAAACGGATATGGCCGATGTTGTTTGTCAGTCTGGCAATCTCATGCCCGAAAATATCTTCAGGAATTCTGCTTTTGGGGATAGTTTCGGCAATTTTCCCTCCCAGCTCCTTTTTCCCTTCGTACACAACCGGTTCATGACCGGCCAACCATAACTGCCAGGCTACCGACAAACCGGCGGCGCCTCCACCAATTACAGCAATTCTTCTTCCTGTCGCCGGTTCGCGTTTTGGTTCTTTCGCCTCCAGCGAAGCCTTACCCAAAACCCGAATATCCACCGCAGGCAGATTGACTATCTGGCGCGAACAATTTTGCATGCACAAATTGGGGCAGAGATACCCGCAAACTGTGGCGGGAAAAGGGCTATACCGCAAAGCCAGGTCAACTGCTTCTTGTACTTTATCTTTACGGATGAGCGCCCATCTTTTCTGCACGGGAATTCCTGTCGGACAATGAGCCTGACAGGGAGGCAGATATTTTTCGTTTTCCCAGATGGGAACAATACGCCGCAGTTCACCAGTGGTGATAACACCGATGGGTGAGCGGTCTTCAGCGGTCAAATCTCCGATCAATCCTCCGCCACCGAGTTCACCTTCCCAAACATCAAGTTTAAAAGACTGCATCGGGCGCAGTTTTCTACCGGTTTTTTCATAAGGCTTCAAAGCAATCAAAATCTGCCAGTCCGCGCGCTTGGCGGAAAGCTCACCAAACAAATATTGTTTACCAATCGACTGTAAAAATATTTTCAGGTTTGCTTTAAGCCAATTCCATTCATCGGCAGGCAATTCAGTAACCAGTTTAGCGTCGGATAAGCTGTAAGAGCTTTGTTTTCCGCGAAAGAATATTTTTCCGCCAACCATTCCCACGCAGGGACGATAGCCCAAAACGTCTTTTTCCTCTTCCGCGCCGACGCCGCACACAACGGCAATACCGCCGGCCATGAATTCGGCGAAAGAATCACCGGCCTTGCCCATCACCCACAGCTCGGGCGGTTCGAAACGGGGGTTATGCTTAGTCATCGTCATGCCGCGCGCGCCGATATCACCGTCTATATAAATTTTCCCCTGAGCCATGGCGTTGGCAACGCCGTTAGAGGCATTGCCGTGAACGATTATTTTCGCTCCGGCGTTCAGCCAGCCCACATCATCCGATGCCGGCCCGAAAGTTTCTATCAATGTGTTGGCAAAACCCATCGACCCCAAGCGTTGCCCGGACGTGCCTAATACGTTAACGGTAATTTCTTCATCACCCGCGCGCCAGAGACGTCCACCAATACCGTGCTGGCCGTAAGCGGTAACTTCGATATGACGGAAACCTTCAGAAACCGCTTTTTGTATGCGCTCCTCCAGAATCCGCGATTCAACGCGAACATTGTTTTCAAAACCTGTTATTTTTATCGACTCTTTTTTCGTCATAAGTTTTATCTGCTTCCCGTTTTACAGGACGTATTTAATTTTTAATCTTTCCGCGGCGGCGGCATCAGCTATTCCCAGCGCGTCGGACATGCCAATCGGCAAAGAAGTGGAACGCCCCAGCGGCGCGAATATCTTTTTTAATTCCGTATCAAATCCTAAATAAACATCAACAACGCGCTGGGCTACTTTTTCCGGATCGAGACGGCGATCCAATCGCGCATCCTGCGAGGTAATGCCCTTGGGACAAAGACCGATATTGCAGATATTGCAGCGATCACGCTTCCGAGCCAAGACAGCCCGCTGCCGCCTGCATAATGTATTTGCCAATCTGCACACCGCTGGCTCCCAGCATAATCAGCGCCGCGGCGTTAGCGGCCAAGTTACCGTTTTTACCGGCGCCGCCGCCGGCAAACAACGGAATTTCGTTTTGTTTTCCCAGTTTGACCAAATTCAAATAAGCGTCGCGCAGATTGCTGGCAATCGGATGCCCCATATGATCCATGGAAACGTTATAAGCGGCGCCCGTGCCGCCGTCTTCACCGTCAATAGCCAAACCGGCGGCAAAAGGATTCCTCGTTAAATTATTGAGAACAGCCAATGTTGTGCTTGTGGCGGATATTTTCGGGTACACCGGCACACGGAAACCCCAAGCCATCGACATGGACTGAACCATTTTAGCCACAGCTTCCTCAATAGAGTATTTGGTTTGATGCGTCGGCGGACTGGGCAAATTAACGCCCTGCGGCACACCGCGGATTGCCGCGATTAGCTTATTTACTTTATACCACATCAGCAGTCCACCGTCACCGGGTTTGGCGCCCTGGCCGTATTTGATTTCAATCGCGCAGGGATCTTCCTTCATCTGCGGCAGGTTGTGAATAATTTCATCCCAGCCGAAATAGCCGCTGGCGATCTGTAAAATCACGTATTTTAGAAAACGCGAT
This sequence comes from uncultured delta proteobacterium, assembly GCA_963813455.1. Taxonomy (GTDB): domain Bacteria; phylum Desulfobacterota; class Syntrophia; order Syntrophales; family Smithellaceae; genus UBA4810. Next base: position 310,355 of record CAWEZF010000002.1, on the reverse strand, counting down.
TTTAAAAGGCGCGGTGGACAACCGCCTTCGCCCGTGCAGATGCGCACCGGCATTCCCAATTCTTCATTGAGATAAGCAACGCCCATCTGCAGGCCTTCCCACATATTGGGGGATAGAGCGCCGAAAGACATCGAGCCGATTATCAGCGGATAGATTTCGCGAACCGGCGGCATCCAGCCTTCCTCCCTGCTCACTTTGAGCATTTCTTCCGGAGGAAGCACTCTGCCCAAAAGAGTGCGCAGCTCGAACTCATGCCGACCCGCGTCGAGCGCCGGGTCGGTCAGCATGGAAATACGGACAAACTTGATTTTATCCAAAACGCTGTCAGCGGAATTGCGGCGGCCGCCCCTGCGTCTGGGTTCACCGCCCTGATTTACATGAAAACGTAATTTGTCAATTTCATCACCGCGCACCGGAATGATAGCGCCGTTAGGGCAAACCATTGTGCACATGCCGCAACCCACGCAGGCATGCGCGACATCCGTCCGCTGAACGATGCCGTGATACACGGAAAACAAATTTTGTGCTTTTTCTTCCAGTCCAATGGGGACCTGCAAAACGCGTTTGCGATGCACGCCCAGCTCAATCGCGCGCACGGGACACACAGAGGTGCAGTTGCCGCAAAGGGTGCACTTATCCTTGCTCCAGTGAACCTGCCAGGGCAAATCCTTTATGCTCAATGTTGATGGGTTAGCGCATCCCATTGATTCCATTTTTCTATCTCCTGACGCTCTTGACGAACTAAAATTGTTTCATACTTCATTGGTTGAAAATCCAGATTAATATCCCGCTCGGGAATAGCCGCGTCCAAACCGCACATTTCCGAAGAAAAAGCGAAAATACCGGGGCGCCCACCCACAATGCCGGGGCGCAGTTTCTTGGAATCCTGCACCATGAACATGGATTTATCCGGCAGGCATCCGATGACACAGTTAGGGCCATCGATAATCAGAGGACGGCAGCTTTGTTTTAATTTTTTCAGCCACAGGCCGTTCGGATGGCGTTCCAGTTCGTCATCCTTAAGCGGCGTGATAATATGTTTATACATTTCCGTTCCCAGCCCCAGCTGATTGCGCATATAATGCAGGATGTGCGTGAACACCTCAGAATCTGATTGGTATCCGACGTAACCGGGAAAATTACGCGAAGAAAGAAATTCGCGAATGGGAACAAATGCGGTATTCTCGCCGTTGGTCATCGTGGAGATACCCTGAATAAAGAAAGGATGACAGGCGTAAATATTAATCGCGTAATTTGTGTTCTGCCTGCCCTGGCTTAGAATGGTGCGTGCCATTATTTCTTTGCGGTCTAAACCGAGATACTCGGCCACCGCCAATGGATCACCAACTTCTTTAATCATAATTACGTCCGGCCAGAAGCTGAAGATCAACATCGATTCGTCTTTTTCTCCCATCTGGCGCAGTCGCATTTGAATCATCATCAAACGAAAGTTAATTTCTTCTTGAGCTAACCCTTCCCAATCCGCCGGATATTCGTAAACGCGGATGACGTAGTTGTCTCTTTTAGGAGTTCCCGGGGGAGGATTTTTCGCCGGCTTAAAAGAAAGCTTGTATTTAACCATAAAATCCTGATCAATCATGAAGCGGTCGAGCGCCTTAATTCCTTCGTTGGAAAATATTCCGGAAAGAATCGGCTCGTTTTTAAACTTTTCAAACTCCCCGCCCAGATCGGTGAGAAAAAGGCCTACGCCTGAGCCATCATGCCCCTCTTTCATAACATCGATAGCGCGGATAGCCATCATCGGTGAAAGCGGTTCATTGGATGTTATCGCAAACAATCGGCACATTAATTTTTTCTCCTAAAGCGTTGCTCCACAAAATGCACTGATTCAATTGCTAAAGCCGTGCCAGTGTTCATTTTGATGATACATTTTTGTTTCTATTATGTTTTTAAGTCCTTAAGCGTTCCTAAAATATTTGTCGCTATATTTGATAGAACAATTTTGTACTATTCACGTTTTTTGTAACATTTTTGTGCTATTTTCAGGGCTTTTTATGTTCTTAAAACAATCACGATGATGCCTGTTTCTTTTTCCGGAATAATTTTACGTTGATACCCATTTTCGATATTTTATATTGAATAACCCTCTTGGTCGTACCCAAAAGCTTTGCCGCTTTGGTCTGGTTGCCTCCTGTTTCTTCTAAAGCGTCAATGATCAACGCTCTTTCCTGAGCTTCAACCACGGAAGAGAGCTTACTTCGTTCCTTTTTAGCCAACTCCCCTTCCCGTATTTGCAATGATGGGGGTAAATGCGCGCAATCTATTGTGTCCGTCTTGGTCAGCAAAACTGCCCGCTCAATGCAGTTTTCCAATTCCCGCACATTGCCCGGCCAGGTGTAAGAAAGAAAAGACTCAACAGCTGGAGTGGAAATTCTCTTTACTTCTTTTTTCATCTCTTTGCCGTATTTCAAAACAAAATGATCAGCCAACAAAATTATGTCACTGCCTCTATCGCGCAATGGAGGCAGATAAATGGGGAAAACATTTAATCTGTAAAATAAATCGGCGCGGAAACGACCGCTGAGAATATCTTGTTCCAGATTACGGTTAGTGGCCGCGATAACACGCACATTAACGCTGACCACACGCGACGAACCAAGCGGTTGAAAATGCTTTTCCTGTAAAATACGCAAAAGCTTTACCTGGGCGGCCGCGGAAAGCTCGCCTACTTCATCCAGAAAAATAGTGCCGCCGTTCGCTTCTTCAAAGCGGCCTCTTCTTTGATGCAGGGCGCCGGTAAACGCTCCTTTTTCGTGGCCGAATAATTCGCTTTCTATCAGAGTATCCGGGATAGCCGCGCAATTTACTTGTATTAAAGGAGCGTCGCGGCGTGACGAGTTATTGTGTATCGCCCGGGCAATCAGTTCTTTTCCTGTTCCCGTCTCGCCGGTTATCAGAACTGTCGTGTTGGAATCAGCTACCTGGGCAACCAAACCGTATACCTCCTGCATAACCTTGGAATGACCGATTATATCCATGGATGGTGTGCGGTTCTGACCGACAATTTTACGCAGGCGTCTGTTTTCCTCCTCCAGTACGCGCACATGAACAGGCTTAGCCATCAGTTCGGCAACAGAAGACAGCAACGCCAGTTCCTTATCCAGATTTTCCACTTGCAGGGCAACCTTATCAGCGGATAATACGCCAACAACATTGGAATCATATATGATCGGAACACACAGAAAAGCCAACTCTGTACGATTCAGATGACGGCGCGCGCCGGTACGGTCTAAAAAATGTGTTTCCTGCCCTAGATTAGCCACCGCCATCGGACGGCCTGTTTCCGCCACCTTTCCGGTAATGCCTTCTCCGGATTTATAAATTACTTCCAGTCCGTTAATATTTACATCGTGAGCAACATCCAGCCAGACTTCTTTTTTTTCACGATCCACAAGAGATATCATTCCGCGTTGCATGCCTAATCGCAGATTCATTTCTCTGAGTACCTGCTCAAGCTGGTCGCGTAAATCCGCCGGGCTCGCTAAAATCAGAGAAATAGAATGCAGCGCGGCAAGCTCTTCATAACTATGCGCGCTCAAGTTGCTTTCCGTTTCGATTGAAGTATTTTTTGAAATTTTTGCCATAAAAAGCCAAGGCCTTTATATGTAAATATTTTGTTACAAATTTGTTCTAATAGCAACTAATATTTATCATTTTGAATAAGATATAGCAAAGAACAAACCAAAATATAAACAATTTTGTAAATATTTTAAAGATGTAAAACAATCTTTTGTTAGTTAAGTATTTGAAATATTTATTAATTAGACAAACTTATCTTAAAAACAAACATACTTGTCGTAAAAATCAATAAATAATGAAGTTTTATAAAAAGATTATTTAGGGTTAAAAGATATTTTTGATAAAGATATAGGGGGCTTATTACAATTTGACGAATAACTTCAAATTTTTTCAAGTTTTTATTATTTCAATCCTGACAGAGAAATAAGAATATTATCCATAAAATGATTTATTAATTGGTATGTCTCCGGTCCAGCTGACAGAATCTCATCCTGCGTTTGGATAAATGCTCCCGGAACTAATTCTTCTCGGCAGTTATGAACAAGCAACCGCGCTGATTCCGGTGTCGTCTCCAGATGAAACTGGAGCGCGATTACCTTTTTGCCCAGCTGAAACCCCTGATTCTTACAGGCGGCGCTTGCCGCCAGGTGTTTTGCGCCCGCCGGCAAGTCAAATGTTTCGCCATGCCAGTGAAATACTTTCAGTGATTCAGGAAAACAAAAAACAGATTTATCGCTTGTCGGAATTCCGCAAACGGGAAACCAGCCGATTTCTTTCATGGGATTTTGGTAAACTATCGCCCCCAATGCAGCGGCAATCAATTGAGCGCCGAGACAAATACCCAAAACAGCTTTATCGGATTTGATTGCCTCGTAAATAAATTTTTTTTCACGAATAAGCCAAGGATACTTGTCTTCGTCATTTACGCTCATCGGGCCGCCCATAATGACAAGCAGATCAATATCTTTTAGAGAAGGAAACTCTGCCGCTTCAAACAACTTGGTATTTGTTATTTCATATCCGTTTATCTTCAGCCACGGCTCAATGCTGCCGATACCTTCAAAAGGAACATGTTGTAAGTAATGGGCGCGCATATTATTTTTTCCTTTGTTTGATATTTTATGTTTTTAAGGGCTTACTCAAACAATATTTATTAAAAATTTAACAGAGCCGTTGCATAAAAAGCAGTGGCAATTTTTAAAGATTGCCACCGCCCAAAATATTCATAAAGTATTTTTTAAAATGTGTAGCTCAAAACAATCCCGCCATAAAGATATGAGCTATCTCTGTCCGAAGGATTTGCCGTACCTTTTAGGCCGCGCCCTCTCATTTCGTATTTCGCGTCATCAGATAGAGGAAAGACATAAGACAATGTCGGCGCAACGGTCAGCGTTTTAATAACAGCGACTGGCAAAGACACAGAAAACACGCCATCGTGAAAATTATTAAACTTTTTATCAGTAGCTACCGAGTTTTTGTCAAACTCCGGATAAGTTGCCGCGTCTTCACTTTTTAAATAACTTACGCTTGCTGCCAATTTCAGACCAATCTTTTCATGCAAAGAAAATGTATGAGATATGCCCAGCGTCGCGTACCATTGACGGTAATGGTCTATTTCCTTGTAAACGGTGAGAGTCGGAGCCAAAAGCGTATCGAGCCCCAAACTGAAAAACAATTCCTGAGAATCGAGCAGATCTGCACCGCCCGCGGCCGAACCAGACAGACCATAATAGATATAACCGGCTCCCGCCTGCAGGATACCAAATTTGCGGAAATAAGAAATGGTAACGTCCGTTTCCGTAAAAGTTGAAGAGTTTCCCTGACCGCCAACCGCGTAAGGCTCTGTATCCAGATTGCCCCAAAGACTGGCGGCAAAGCCCCGGTAGCTCACCATTATTGAAGGCTGGAGCACAACACCATGGCGCGTTAACTCCTGGCCTCTCCAAATATACGCGGAAAGAATACTCGCGGCGATTTCTCCGCTGATTTTTTCATCTTGCGCTGCTTCAATTGCTTGGGGCTCATCGGCCGCGAAAGAAAACATCGATATAGATACGCTCAAGACTACAAATAGAGCAGTTATTACTAGTTTTTTCATTTTTTTCTCCTTATTTTTCTAATTAATAAACTTTGGACACTTCTTGCCTGTTAAAAGCGCGATACTAAAAAGCGCTTAGCCAAATATTGAATTTTCAATTAATTCATCAGATACTAACTAGTACCTTCAGCCGATGGCTGTTCCGCCTCTTTCCCCGCTGCTGATACGGATGCATTCCTGTAAATCAATAACAAATATTTTTCCGTCACCAAGGCTTCCCGTGCGCGCGCCTTTGTTGATGGCCGTGATCGCCGGTTCAACAAAACTTTCATTGACGGCAATATCCAATCTTACTTTATTTAGCAGATTGCCTATTTCTTTGGCTCCGCGGTAAATTTCGGTGATGCCTTTTTGACGCCCCTGACCCAACACATTCGTGACGGTCATCAAATTTACCTCAACAGCTTCAAGTTCTCTTTTCACCGCCTCAAGCTTATGAGGCTGAATAATAGCGATTATTAATTTCATGATATCCTCCTATTCAATCACAGTGTAAGCTGCTTCGCTTTGTTGAGTTAAATCCAGCCCGACGAGTTCATTTTCCTCTTCAACTCTCATGCCGATAACGGCGTCAACGATTTTGTAGAGAATAAAGGTCATCGCGGCGGCGAAAACCATGGCCACGAGCACCAGCAAACCCTGAACGAAAAACTGCTGAAAATTGCCGAATAAAAGACCGGTTTTACCGCCGAAAGCTTCTTGCGCGAAGATTCCGACCGCTATGGTACCGAAAATACCGCCAATTCCATGCACGCCGAAAGCGTCCAGAGAATCGTCGTATCCCAATTTTCCCTTAATGACCGCCACCGCGAGATAGCACAAACCGCCGGCCATGGCGCCGATTACAATAGCGCTGATAGGGCTCACAAATCCGCAAGCCGGAGTGATTGCGACCAAACCGCCAATCGCGCCGGTCACCGCGCCCAAAACCGTGGGCGACCCGTTGTGCCACCATTCCACAAGCATCCAGGTGAGCGCCGCTGCCGCAGTCGCGACTTGAGTGGCCACCATAGCCTGAGCCGCCAGTCCGTCCGCCGCAAGCGAGCTGCCGGCGTTAAATCCGAACCAGCCGAACCACAAAAGCGCTCCACCCAAAACGGTAAAGGGAAGGTTATGCGGCCGAATCGGCTTATGATTATAACCAATTCGTTTGCCTAAAAGTATTGCCAGGACCAAAGCGGATATTCCTGAACTAACATGCACAACAATGCCTCCGGCAAAATCCAAAGCGCCCATCGCTTCCAGCCAACCGGCTTTATTCCAGACCCAGTGCGCGAGCGGATCATAAACAAATGTTGACCACAAAATGATGAACACCAAAAAAGCGGAAAATTTCATTCGTTCCGCGAAAGCGCCGATCATAAGCGCCGGTGTGATAATGGCAAACATCGCCTGGAAGCTCATAAAGGCGTAATGAGGAATGGTTGTGCCGTAATCAGCGCTGGGAGCGGCGCCGACTCCAGAAAGCCCCATCCAATCCAGATTGCCGATAATCCCGTGGAAAGAAGGACCGAACGCCAGTGAATATCCAAACAATACCCACTGCAAACTTATGACGCAGACGATGACAAAGCATTGCATCAAAATAGATAGGACGTTTTTTCGCCTTACCAATCCCCCGTAAAAAAATGCCAGTCCCGGTATGGTCATCAACAAAACCAACGCGGTGGCCGTTAAAACCCACGCTGTATCTCCTGAATTCATGACAATTACCTCCAAGATATTTTTTTGTATCGTTTTAGATACGAGCAAGGACAATGCCATCTTCATTTAAGCTAGATAAGTGGTTGATTTTATTTCGATAATAGCAATAAACTGTTTTGCTTGAACTGCGACAATATTGTATCAATATGAAATATGGCGCCCTAAAATGTGCTCAAATACAAATGTACAAACTAAAATTAATTGGCTAGAATTTCGGTAAGCACAAAGAAACATTTATGGCACAAAAATTGATTAAACTATGAATAATGGTCTTTATATTTTTCAGAAATATGATGTCCTGATATGATCATATAGAATTTATTTTTGTAATATATTGATAATATTTAATTTTATTATAAAATACTTTTAAAAAATCACAGCAGTCAATTGATCGTTTAGTTTTTAAAAGTACAAATTTGTTCCATAAACTTTTGATGAGGATTAAATTATTATGACACAGTTCGCGCGCGTCAGCACCGGCATGAACGGCCTTGATGAAATCATCAACTTCCTGCAGATGGGTGACAATGTTGTCCTGCAGGTTGATGATATTGAAGACTACAAAAAATTTGTGGCTCCCTACGTCGACACCGCCCTAAAAAATAATCACCGGCTTGTTTATATGCGCTTTGCCAATCATCCCCCGGTGTTGGAGCCGAATAACCAAATTCAAGTTTATAATCTCAACGCCAATAATGGTTTTGAGTCTTTTTCCACAGAAGTTCACAATATTATAAGCGAGGAAGGACGTGACGTATTTTATGTTTTTGATTGTCTGTCTGATCTGCTTATGGCCTGGGCCACGGATTTAATGATCGGCAATTTTTTTGTAATCACCTGTCCCTATCTTTTTGAATTGAACACAGTCGCCTATTTTGCCATTCTGCGCAGCAGCCATTCATTCAAAACCGTGGCGCGTATCCGCGAAACAACCCAGGTACTGCTGGACGTCTACAGCCACAATGAACAAATCTGTGTTCATCCGCTCAAGGCTTGGAAGCGCTACACATCGACAATGTTTTTACCGCACATTATGGAAGGCGATAAATTCGTTCCTATTTTAAGCAGCGCCGATACGGCAAGCGTTTTATCCTACATGGTGGATAAAAACACCACGAGCAGCGTGCGCAACCTCGATTACTGGGACCGCATTTTTCTTCAGGCTAACGACATACTGGAAAAGCCGGATACTGATAAGGAAAAACAGGAAATGGTGGAAACCCTTTCTCGCGTATTAATCGGACGCGAAAAAAGAATGCTGTCTTTGGTTAAAGAATATTTTTCCCTGAAAGATCTGGTGGAAATCAAAAAAAGGCTTATCGGCACTGGTTTCATCGGCGGAAAATCCGTGGGAATGCTGTTGGCGCGTAATATTCTGCTGAAAGATCCAAGCTATGATTGGAATTCTGATCTGGAATTGCATGATTCATTTTATATCGGCTCGGATATTTTCTATTCCTATATGGTGCAAAACGGCTGGTGGAAACTGCTCATGGCGCAAAAAACCGATGAAGGCTATTTTGAAGTAGCCAAAGAACTTAAAAACAAAATGCTCCACGGCGTTTTCCCCGACGAAGTCAAGGAACAGTTTCAGCTCATGCTGGAGTACTTCGGGCAATCGCCGATTATTGTCCGCTCCAGTTCTCTTTTGGAAGACGCTTTTGGTAATGCCTTTGCCGGAAAGTATGAAAGTTACTTCTGCCCTAATCAGGGAACCCCCGAAGAACGCTATCTCAACTTTGAAGAAGCCGTGCGCAAAATTTTTGCTTCCACGATGAATGAAGACGCGCTGACTTACCGGATGCAGCGCGGCATGGCCAAGCTCGATGAGCAAATGGCCCTTCTGGTGCAGCGTGTTTCCGGTTCACATCGCGGCGCCTATTTTTTTCCCAGTTTGGCGGGTGTCGGATTATCTTACAACACCTTTGTCTGGCAGAAAGATATGGATCCAAAAGCGGGAATGCTGCGCATTGTCTTCGGCCTGGGCACAAGAGCGGTCAACCGCGTGGAGAATGATTACCCACGCATCGTCGCGCTGGACGCGCCGCTGACCAAACCTTACTCCAAGCAGGAGGACATTAAGAGGTTCTCTCAAAATGAAGTGGATATTCTGAATCTTAAGGACAATGTATTCCAAACAGTTCCGGCAGACGAATTACTCACCGATTCCATCGAAACATATCTGGATCTGATCGCCACGCGAGACATCGCCGCCGCTGAATACATGCAGTCACTGGGAAGAAAGGCAAAAGATTCATGGATAGTCAATTTTGACCAGCTGCTCGAGAATACCGCCTTTGCCAAGACAATGGCAAATATGCTCAAAAAACTGGAACAGGTGTATCGCTATCCGGTGGACATTGAATTCACGGTCAATTTCAGCCTCAACGGAAAACCTCAAATTAATCTTCTGCAGTGCCGTCCTTTCCAAACCAAAGGACATTACAGCCGCGTAGAGCTTCCGGAAAAAATTAATAAGTCTAAAATTTTATTGCAACAGGAAGCCAACTTCATGGGCGGCAGCGTCTACCAGGCCATATCCCGCATTATCTATATCGATCCTCAGGCATACGCGAAATTAAATATTTCTGAAAAACACGAAGTAGCCAGGCTTACGGGCAAATTGAACAGACAGATCGGAAAGCGCGATAAAATGCCGACGATTCTGCTGGGGCCGGGTCGATGGGGAACCACCACTCCGGCGATGGGCGTTCCCGTTACCTTTTCCGAAATCAACAATATCACGGCCATCGGCGAAATAGCTTATTCTGACGGCTCCCTGATACCTGATTTATCTTTCGGCACGCATTTTTTTCAGGATATGGTGGAAATGGATATTTTTTATATGGCCATCTATCCCGAAAAAGATGACGTTATTTTCAATACCGCATGGATGAAAAAACAGCCCAATATCCTGGAGGATTTGATGCCGGATGACGCGCGCTTCGGAAATGTCGTGCATGTTTATGACGTGCGCGCGAAGGATTTACGACTAATGTCAGATATCGTTACACAGAAAATGATTTGTTTTTTTGGGAAATAACGTGTATTGCGATAACCCGTAAATCATCAATAAAAAATGAATTTATGACTCATAAAAAACTATTTCATAATTTGAACAAATATTTGTCTTTCGTTTTGCGTTGCCGTGTCTATATAGGCGTTCGGCCGGAAAATGTCAGCGCGCCGGCCATTGTTTTTTTTCCGATTCTTTCCAATCAGATGAATTGCGGTTTTGCCGGCTTAATGACCTGCCGCCCGCAAAAAGATGCCAAAGCCAATGCCGATCTTGACATGGCGGCGCTGTGGAACAAAATCAAAACAGCGAAAAAAAAGGAAGATTATTATTTAAATGACACAGAAAGTGTTTCCGCTCTGAATAGGGCAGTAACGGAACTTAAACGCGAAGATGTGCAAGAGTTTCTTTTTTATCATGCAGCCCGTGTTGATAATTTGCATGGTATCGTTGACGAAATAAAACAATTTATCGCAGACGAAGAAAAACAGCTGGAAGGACAGCCGCTTCTCATTGACTCCGCTCAGTTGGAAATAGTCAACAGCTGTATTCTTCAGTTAAAAGACATCTGCTGGGCGCTGGAAAAAGATATTCTCTCCAATCTGCAAAAAGTGATGATTCTCGCCGGCGCTAAAAACAATGCCGACATCAATCCGGCCGCCTTTAAAAAATACCGCAAGCTAAACTTGCTGTTAAACGCTTTGGACCGTCTGGAAGTACGGGGACGTGATTCGGCGGGGATTCAACTTACTTTTTCCATAAAAGATAAAAAGCAAGCGCTTGATATAATCGAAAAAATCAAAGAAAATAATTTATTTGAAGATTATCAGAGGCGGACACAAAAAAACGATCTTATTAATTCTTCCATTTCCGTTTCACCGGATCAGGGCTTTTCGTCAAATAATTTCAGCATCACATTTACTTATAAAACCTTCTCTATTGTTGGCGAACTGGGGCGCAATGTCGCCACGCTGAGAAACTTTATTGGGCATGATAAAATTATGCAAATTTATGCCGGTGCCGAAACATATTGCGAAACTGCTCTGACGCACACCCGCTGGGCCTCCGTCGGCGCAATAACCGAAGAAAACTGTCACCCGCTAAACAATTATTATCCGGGCTATTCCTCGCCTTGCGCTTATCCGTTATATCCTGGCGCTCAGGCGCAAATCAACGTGGTGCTGAACGGAGATATCGATAACTATACGGTGCTAAAACAATCTCTGGAAGAGCAAGGAGGACTAATCGCCCCACAGGTCACAACCGATACGAAAATAATACCTCTGCAGATAGAAAAATACCTGAAAACAGGGAAAAATCTGGCAGACGCGTTTTTACTGGCCGTTAATGATTTTCAAGGATCACATGCTATCGCCATGACCAGCAATCTGGAACCAGAAAAAATGTTTTTAGCGCTTAAAGGGAGCGGCCAGTCTATTTACGTGGGGATTTCTGCAGACCAATACATATTTTCTTCTGAACTTTACGGCCTGGTGGAAGTAACGCCCCGCTTCCTCAATATGAACGGCGAAAGAGGCGGCGGCCAAATATTTATACTGGATCAAAACAGCGGCGGCATCGAAGGCGTCAGCGCCAGTTTCTATGATGGAACACCTATTGGGTTGAAAAACGAGGCCCTGCAGGAAGCGGAGATTACCACGCGGGATATAGATCGCGGCAGCTATCCGCATTATTTCTTAAAAGAAATTTCCGAATCCTCCCTGTCCATTAAAAGGACGCTGCGGGGCAAATACCGTATTTCTCAAGGCGGCAAAAATAGCGCAAAAGTCACTTTTAACCTGGGCACAGACATAATACCCGCGGATGTTCGTTTGGGATTAAAAAACGGCGCGATTAAAAACATTGTTATTATCGGCCATGGAACTGCCGCCGTGGCGGGAAAGTCCGTGGCTGACGCCCTTAAGCATTATCTTGAAGGCGCGTCCTTAAACATCTCTGCCTGCGTTGCTTCGGAACTAAGCGGATTCGGGCTGAAGGACGATCTGTCCGACACGCTTGTTATCCCGATAACGCAATCAGGAACCACTACCGACACCAACCGAACAGTAGCCATGGCCAGAGAACGCGGCGCGCGCATCATTGCCATCGTCAACCGCCGGCAATCGGACATTACCGCCAAAGCACACGGCGTATTTTATACCAGTGACGGACGCGATATCGAAATGTCCGTCGCTTCAACCAAAGCTTTTTATGCCCAGATTGTCGCGGGGCAGGTTTTGGCGCTTTTTTTCGCCCAGCTTCTGAAAACAAGAGCCGATGACAATATTGTCACCGAACTGCGTAATCTTGAATCCGCGCCGCGTCTGATGGACCAACTTTTTACCACCCGCGACGCTATTGCCAAGTCGGTAAAAAAAGCCATCAGTAAAAAATACTGGGCGGTGGTGGGCAGCGGCCCGAACAAAATCGCCGCTGACGAAATCCGTATTAAATTAAGCGAGCTTTGCTACAAAACGATTTCTTCCGATATTGTGGAAAATAAAAAACATATCGATTTATCGGCGGAACCCCTCATTCTGGCCTGCGTTTCCGGAAACCCGCCAGAATGTCATAGAAGATATCGCCAAAGATGTGGCGATTTTTAAAGCGCATAAAGCGTCCGTCATTGTTTTTGCCGATGAAAGCGATCATCATTTTGATAAAATTGCCGACTCCGTTATTTATATACCTGCAGCTCCTTCACCGCTCCCGGTTATTCTGAACACCATGGCCGGTCATTTGTGGGGCTATTACGCGGCGCGCGCCATTGATGAAGAAGCGCAGGCTCTTCGTGAATTCCGCGGCCGTCTGACGCGGGAATTAGCGCAAAGGGCGCAAAATAAATTATCTCTTTTTGAAACGCTCTCCGATATTTCGCTGCGCGGTGTCATCAACGATTTCTATTTTCTTTTCAATTCTCGCCGTCAAAACGGCGCGTTTGGGGGGCTAATGAGCAAAACTATTGCTGATCTGACTCTTCTTTTGAAATACGCGGCGGGAAAACTTCCGCTTCAGGAAATTAATCAGGACTTTCCAGGCGAAAAAGAAATATTTTCCCCCTATGAACTGCTGGACGCAACGCTGGGGGCGGCCATCGATGAGCTTACCCGCCCGATCGACGCGATACGCCATCAGGCTAAAACGGTTACTGTGGGCACCAGCAGAAAGGAAAAAGAAATTGAAGGAATTATTTTCGATCTGCTGAAAAACATCAAATTCACGATGAAGAATTTACCCTATCGAGAAATCATGACCATCAGCCGCATTCAGCCCGCTATCGAAAAAATAAAGGGACACACCCTTTACGAAGTCAATCATCTTGATGAGCAGGGTAATCCGGCGGATAATTCCACTATTGCTGTTTGTGCCAAAGGCGGTATGGCCACCAAAATGAAATCGCGCGCCGATAATCCTACGGCGCTGATGGGCGTAAAAAGAACTATCGTCAGCACCGGCCATGTTTATCTGGGACGCGGCAAAACAGACAACGCCTCTATCATAATCATTCCTCTGCGCGGAGAAAAAACTACTGTAAGTAATTTGCTGTTAATTCATGTTCAGTTTAATGAAAGCTTAAAACTCCCTGATAAAATAGCGTCTCTGGGGTATCGCTACAATGATATCCGTAATCTTATTGATGAATACAACCTCCAGTGGAATGACCGCTACCTGGAAGATATCCCACTGGAATCACTTTTTAGCGAACCAATCGAGGCTATTGTCGGTTTGATAAAATCCCGTTTTCCCCTGTAAAATATTAATAATAATAAGTCGTTAAATAATTCAAGCTGGTAACTTTAAGCCAAATTATTAAAAATCAGGCCTCATTTCATCACTGTCATAAATAAGCAATTTTCTTGACACTGTTTTCTTCTTCATGTAAATAATTAAACTAATTTGCATTTTTCGTATATTTTGTCCGATTCTTATGAAGGCGATTTAGCGCGCAATCAAATAGTTGATTTGGACAAATTTAATATTTTGTACCAGTTTAAATATTAAACAGTTTAGGAATTTGTGGAATGCCAGAACAAAAGGCCAAAAAAAAATCTTCACAGCAGGTTTTTTCATTTGAACTTACTGAAAATATCACCTCCAATATAGGTGTCGGCATTTATATCGTTCAAAACTCTAAATTTGTTTACATCAGCCCTCTGTATAAAAAACTCACCGGTTATTCAGATCCCGACCTCATCGGCAAAGATTCCCTGGAGCGGGTTCATCCTGATGATAGAGCAATGGTCAGAGAAAAGGCCATTAAAAATCTTAAAGGGGAATCACAGGAAAACTATGAATACAGGTATATCCGCAGCGATGGTTCTTTAATGTGGATTCTGGAAACAATTAGCCCTATTACACACAACAAAAAGCGTGCCGCGCTAGGCAGCTTCATGGATATCACCGAGCACAAAAAAACGGAAGAGGAATTAGGCATATCCGAGAAAAGATATCGAACGGTTTTAGAAGAAATTGAAGAAGGTTATTACGAGCTGGACCTAAAAGGCAATTATACTTTCGTCAATGATGCGATTTGTAAGGTCTTGGGATATTCACCGGATGATATAATCGGCATGAATTTTAAAGCTACTTTGGCCGAAGAGCAAGTAGAGGATGCTTATAAAATATGGGGCGATGTTTATCAAAAAGGCCAGATAGTCAAATACCATTTGTTAACTAACATTTGCAAAGATGGAACCCGCATTGATGTCGTAAATTCAATAGCTCCTCTTTATGACAAGTTGGGGAAAATTATCGGCTTTAAAGGAATTGCCCGTGACATAACAGAGCAAAAGCAAATAGAAGAGAGGCTCACTCACTCGGAAGAAAAATACATAAACATTCTGGAAGAAATTCAGGACGGATATTTTGAAACAGACCTAGATGGCAATTTCACGTTCGTTAACAGGGCGGAATGCGAAAAAATCGGGTATTCCAAGGAAGAATTTCTCAAACTAAATTACCGCCATATCCAGGATGAAAAAGTAGCCGATAAAATGCGCCAAGAATTCATCAAAATGTACAAAATGGGCATTTCCGTTCAGTTACTGAATACGGAAATATTCAGAAAAGACGGGGCGAAATTATTTAGTGAAATTTCTGTATCTCTCATAAGAGATTCAGCGGGAAAACCTGCCGGATTCAGAGGAATCAGCCGGGACGTAACTAAACGCAGGCAGATGGAAGAAACGATACGACAGTCCGAAGAAAGGTATCGGACAATTATCGAAGAGATGGATGAATGGTACCTGGAAACTGATCTGGCCGGAAATCTTCTTTTTTTCAATGACTCTATTGTGCGCGCCATGAGATATTCTGAAAAAATACTGGACGGCACGAACTATAAAGCTTTCATGAGAAAGGAGCAAGCAGACGATATCTTCAGGCTGTTCCATCAGGTTCATCAGACGTTGACGCCGATTAAAAATCATCCTTATAAATTCGTTTGGCCGGATGGAGAAATAGCTTACACGGAAATTTCTATCTTCCCCAAACTCGACAGCGAAAACAATGTCTTCGGATTTCGGGCAGTCGGGCATGAGATCACTGAACGCCGGAAAATGGACGAGGCAATCCGTCAATCGGAAGAAAAGTATCGGGCTATCGTTAATGAAGTTGATGAATGGTACTTTGAATTTGATCTTGAAGGCAATCTGGTTTTTATCAACGATGCAGTTGTGCGCAGCGTCGGCGACCCAAAAGAAAGATTAATCGGTCTCAACTATAAATCACTTATCAATAAAGATCAGCCAAATGATATCATCAAAGTATTTCGCGATGTTTACGAAACGGGAGAACCCATAAAAAACTTTCCATATGAATTTGTCCTCCCAAACGGAACAGTAAATTTTTTCGAGCTTTCTATTTTTCCCAAAAAGGATCACGATGACAGAATCATTGGTTTCCGCGGCGTCGGCCATGATATAACGGAACGTAAACGCTCAGAAGAAAAATTAAATTATATAGCCACGCATGATTTGCTCACCGGACTGCCTAACCGGATGCTCATGATGGACCGTTTAAAAATGGCCACGGCTCAGGCCAAAAGAACCGAACAGAAACTGGCGATGATGATGCTCGATCTTGATAATTTTAAAGCCGTCAATGATTCTCTGGGGCATATGGTCGGCGATGAATTGCTCAAGGAAATCGCGCTTCGCCTAAGTGGGCGCCTGCGCCAGAATGATACTATTTCCCGCCTAGGCGGTGACGAATTTATTATCCTTCTCCCGGCAATAGATCAGGCCGAAGACGCGGCAGAAGTGGCAAAAATAGTCTTGGAATCTTTCGAACAGCCTTTTGTCTGCAACGAGCATTTGATATCGTGCACGATAAGCATCGGCATCGCGATTTACCCTGATGACGCTCAGGACATGGAAGTGCTATTGAAAAATGCCGATGCCGCGATGTATTACGTCAAGGCTCACGGAAAAAACAGCTATCACCTTTTTGCCCTTACCAATAACAACAATGATCATGCCGGGCAAAGCGTTCAGTAATTTGCAGGGCTCATCCTAAAACAATCAAAGCATCGACAACAACTGGTTTCCTTTGGCGAACTATCACCGGATTTATATCAATTTCCTGCACTCGGTCATATTCCAAACCGATACGACCGATTTCTATGAGCATTCCGGCCAGTGTTTTTATATCCGCGGCTTCCGTACCGCGAAACGCGTCAATGATTTTATTTCCCTTAATATCACGCATCATTTCCATCGCGTCGCTTTCGGCAAGCGGCGCTTTACGAAAAGAAACATCTTTTAGGACTTCAGTGAAAATTCCTCCCAGTCCAAACATCACACAGGGACCAAATTGATCATCGCGCGTTAAACCCATGACAAGTTCGCGTCGACCTTGAACCATTTCCTGCAGCAAAACAGCTCCTTGATAGCCCTCAAGTTTTTTACTGATTTCATCAAAAGCTTCCATGGCTTCGATATTGTTACGAATATCAATGCGAATCAGCCCTTTCTCTGTTTTATGGGCTATCTCATGAGAGCATCCCTTGACAACCAGAGGATATCCTATCTGCTTTGCCGCTTCTTGCACTTCATCTCTGTGTTCAACGAGAATTTCGCGAACCACGGGAAAATTATAAGAAGATAAAACCAGCTTGGCCTCATATTCAGATAATGAGCGTCGATTTTCGCGCAAGGCATTTTCAATAATTTTTGCCGCCGAAGTTCTATTCATGCCTGTTCCTTTTTGTCCAATAAGTATTCACATGCCCAACAGCGCGAATCGCATCATGCAGTTCATCAAAAACCGGAAGGCCGCGGGAAATAAATTCCTGCCGTGCCAAAGCCAGCATCTCGACAATATCCAGATCATCCACTCCCCTTTTGGGATTAGCCAAAACAACAACAACCGGTTTTTTAGTTTCTTTCACCACATCGCTAATGGCCTCGGCCAGTTCCCGATAAGGCGCGACCTGCGCCACTGGTTTACCCATCATGCGCGCCATTGTTTTATAATGATACAAAAGGGAAATTATTATTTGCAGATCTATTTGCTCATCGAGAGCGGCCGCTTGCAGCACTTCCTTTAATATTTTCGGCTTGACAAAAGGATTGGCCACGTCTATTGGGTTTGTTCCACTGGAGCCGGGTTTCGGCAATAAATTTTCGACTCTCTCTCTTATATTTTTTGTAAGCGGCGGAACTTCCATTCCGAAATTTTCCGCCGCATCGCAAGCGGTAACACCAAGCGCGCCGCCGCCGCCAACAATGGATAAACGCTTAAAAACTTTTTTAGGCAGAAAACAAAAAGCCAGGCACGCTTCGGCCAATTCTTCCAGATCCTGAACCTGAATCGCGTTAACCTGCCTTAACACCGACCGCCAGATAAGGCGGCTGCCGCCCATCGAAGCTGTGTGGCTCACCACCATTCTTTGCCCCGCGGCGGAAAGCCCTCCCTTGCAGACAACAACAGGTTTTTTATCTGTTGTTTTTTTAATCGCCTTAAAAAAAGCGTCACCGTCTTTAATGCCCTCCGCATACATGCCAACAACGCCAGTTTCCACATCATCGGCAAGGTAGTTAAGGAGGTCCACTTCCCGAAGATCAGCACCGTTTCCAAAACTTACAACTTTGCTGAATTTCAGACCCATCCATTTTCCTTTATGCGCCAAATCGATGGCCATGCCGCCGCTTTGCGAAAGAAAAGCCACGGGGCCGCTCTGACGCGAAAGATCAGGCCCCGGAAGCAGCGTCAGTCCGCTGCGGGGACAGTAAATGCCAAAACAATTCGGCCCTACAACACGGATGCCTTTTGCCGCGACTTCACTTATTTTATTTTCCAGAATTTTGCCATCTTCCGTGCCCAGTTCGCTGAAGCCGGCGGAAAGAATTTCCGCGCCCGCCGCGCCTTTTTTCCTGCACGCCTCCAGCGCTTCCGGCACGTCTTTGGCGGACACGGCAATAATGGCAAAATCGATTTTGCCCGGAATATCTTCAATTTTTTTGTAAAAAGTCACACCGGCAAATTCACCGCCCTTGGGATTAACCGGAAATATTTCTCCTGAAAAATTCATTGCTTTTAAACTAGTGAACATGCCGATGCCAAAACCGTGCGCACCACCTTCAGCGGAAACGCCGACAATCGCCATCCTTCGCGGATGAAATATTCTTTCGAAATCTGTTGTTGTTTGCTGTTCTTTTGCGCTCATAATTAAGATTTATATTTCTACGCAAATTAATCGCTGTTTTGCAAGAAAATGTTTATTGAATACGCGTAAAAGTTAACAGCCTGATTTCCCGCGAGTATTCTTTGACGCTGCTTCAATAAATTTTTTAAACAGTGGATGGGGTTTTGTCGGTTTGGATTTGAATTCCGGATGGAATTGACATCCTAAAAACCACGGATGATCTTTTATTTCCACAATTTCCGCCAGGCTGCCATCCGGCGAAATTCCTGTTATGCGTAATCCTTTATCCGTTAATTTTTTCTTATACTCATTATTGAATTCGTAGCGATGGCGGTGTCTTTCCGAAATTTCTTTCTGCCCATAAGCTTCGTGAGCAAAAGAGTTCGACTCAACAGCGCAAGGCCACGCGCCTAATCTCATGGAAGCGCCTTTTTCTTTTACATTCCGTTGTTCAGGAAGCAAATCAATTACCGGATAGGGAGTTTTCGCGTTAAACTCCGAGCTGTTGGCATCTTTGAATCCGCACACATTCCTCGCGTAATCCACCACGGCCATCTGCATGCCTAAACAAATACCGAAATAGGGGATTTTATTTTCCCGCGCGTAACGGGCGGCCATAATCATGCCTTCAATACCGCGATCGCCAAATCCGCCCGGCACCAGTATGGCGTCAACATCGGCAATATATTTATCCGTTCCTTCTGTTTCTATTTTTTCGGAATCAACAAATTTTAAATTTACGCGGCAATTATTGGCAATGCCTCCGTGAACCAGCGCTTCGTTAAGGCTTTTATATGAATCAGTGAGATTAATATACTTACCGACAACAGCAACGCAAACTTGCCGAGAAGGATTATGAAATTTATTAACAACATCTTCCCACTCCTCCAGGCGCGGCCTGCCTGTCCACATGTTAAGCAATTCAATAATTTTTGCGTCCAATCCCTCGCGATGAAAAACCAGCGGCACTTCATAAATACAGCTGACATCCTTTGCCGTGAAAACAGAAGACACTTCCACATTGCAGAACAAAGCTATTTTGGCTTTGATATCTTCGGATAGAAAATTTTCCGTCCGGCAAAGCAGAATATCTGGCTGGATACCGATTTCGCGCAGGGCTTTTACGCTATGCTGAGTAGGTTTTGTTTTTACCTCTCCGGCTGTTTTAATGAAAGGAACCCAGGTTAAATGAATGAATATCGCGTTTTGCTTTCCGGCTTCATTGCGAAACTGGCGGATTGCCTCCAGAAAAGGGAGGCTTTCAATATCACCGACAGTGCCGCCAATTTCCACAATCGAAACATCGTATCCTTCAGCAGTTTTAGAAATAAAGTCCTTGATTTCATTGGTAATATGAGGAATGACCTGCACGGTTTTGCCCAGATAATCACCGCGCCTTTCCTTGGTTATCACGGAATAATAAACCTGTCCGGTAGTAAGATTATTGCACTTTCCCATAGAGGTGGAAGTGAATCTTTCATAGTGGCCCAAATCCAAGTCGGTTTCCGCGCCGTCATCGGTCACAAATACCTCGCCATGCTGAAAAGGACTCATTGTTCCGGGATCAACATTGATATAAGGATCAAGTTTCTGATTGGTAACTTTAAGGCCAGAGCATTCAAGCAGAGCTCCGATGGAAGCCGCGGCCAAACCCTTACCCAGAGAAGAAAGAACGCCGCCGGTAATAAAAATAAACTTTGTATTTTTCAAACTAACCCTCCTCTTACTTTTCGCGCGCGCCTAAGGCACTGATTAAGTCAGGTTTTTTAAAAAAATTCCCCGGTTCTCTAATTCTTCGGGCTTGGCCAAAAGGCCTTGGGCGGCCACATGATCAAGAACATAAATTAATTCGCCTCCCTGCTTAGCATATTGCTGACCATAGGATATGGGAATTTGAGGCGTTACGTCTCCCAAAAGTGAACGCGTGACAGATTCTTTTTTGCGAGCGCCGCTGGCGAGCAAAACGACAGTTCTTGCTTTATAAACCAGCTCCGCCCCCATACTGATAGCGTATTGCGGCGAATCTTTTCTGGTGCGGAAATGCCCGTCGGCCACAGCGTTGGCAATCGTATTGTCGTCGAGCTTTACCAGCAGAACCTTGCTGCCTTTAAATGGAATGCCCGATTCATGAAAAGCCACGTGACCGCGCCCGCCCACGCCGATAATCTGCAAATCAATTCCTCCGGCCGCTTTGATTTTCCGCGCGTATCCTTCCAGAATTTCTTTGCGGATCCAGGCCAGGTATTTTGATTTTGGCTGGGCTTTAATGACAATGGATTTTCCCGCGTCCACGCCTTTGAATTCCCAGTCTTTTTTATATTTTTTTAATTCTTCAATCAGTATTTTCTGGTCGATCAACGAACCATAGGGAACACGGGTTTCCAGAAATTTTTTATCCAGATGACCGAAGAGTTCTTGAATCATGAAATAAGCGTAACTTTCCGGATGAAGAACTCGCTGCTGAATATTATCGCCCGGTAAACCAACATACTCGTCAAGATTAAAGCTGCGGATGCATCCGGCATCAAATCTTCCCTCATTTGCCGCGCGGGCGAGATGTTTATAGAGTCCCGTGGGGGAATTACCCGTGGCGAGCCCCAAAACGACTTTGTTTTTAGTTTTAAGAATATCAATGGTCTTATTAATAACAATTTGCGCCGCGACTTCACTCATGTGCGCGAAATCTCTGGCAACGAATACCGTAATACTCATATAGAATTTCTTCCTTAGTTTATCCGATTTCGCTTTTCACAATATCCGCGAGTTCGCGACAATATTTTTCCGTCACGGCATCAGACGGCCCTTCCACCATAACGCGGCACATATTCTGCGTTCCGGAATAACGCACCAGGACACGCCCTTCTTCGCCAAGTTCTTTTTCTACCTGTTTGATCGCGGCCGCGAGCTTCGGCACTTTATCAATATCCGGTTTGCTTTTCACGTCCACATTAATCAGCTTCTGCGGATAAATATCCATCATGCGCGCCAGTTCCGAAAGAGGCTTGCCTTCTTTGAGCATGGCCGCGACCAGCTGCAGGGCGGCGATAATCCCGTCACCTGTCGTATGATGCCTGAGAAAGATCATGTGCCCGGCTTCTTCCCCGCCGATTATGGAACCCATGCTCAGCATATCTTCCAGAACGTAACGGTCCCCCACTTTGGAAGCGTGATGCCTGAAACCGTATTTTTTGCACGCGACTTTCAGGCCGAGATTGCTCATCACCGTGCTGACCAGTAAATCATTTTTCAGCTTGCCTTCTTTTTTGAGTATATTGGCGCAAATAATAAGAATTTGATCACCCGTTATTTCTTTGCCTTTTTCATCAACAGCGATCAGGCGATCGCCGTCTCCGTCAAACGCCAGTCCGATAGCGGCGCCTGTTTGCAAAACCCTGGCTTTTAAACGTTCCGTGTGCTGCGAACCGCATTGATCGTTGATATTTATTCCATTAGGTGTTTTGTGGATTACATCAACATCGGCGCCCAGTTCATGAAAAGTATCCGGCGCCACCCGATAAGTCGCGCCGTTAGCGGTATCCAAAACAACTTTCATTCCTTCCATGGACAGATTTCGGGGGAAAGTGTTTTTCGCGAAAACAATATATCGCCCATTCACGCCTTCAAGACGAAAAGCTTTTCCTATGCCTTCCCCGGTGGACATCAGGTCAGCCAATTTATTGTTTAGAATCAAATCTTCTATGACTTCTTCTTTTTCATCCGTCAGTTTGTAACCGTCGCCTCCGAAAATTTTCAGTCCGTTGTCCTGGAATGGATTATGAGAAGCGGAAATCACCACACCCGCGTCCGCCCGCATGCTCTGCGTAACAAAGGCGATTCCCGGCGTGGGCATTACGCCGACCAGATAAGAATATCCTCCCATAGAGGTAATGCCTGCTTGCAGCGAGCTTTCCAGCATGTATCCGGAAAGCCTGGTATCTTTTCCGATAATGATTACGGAGCGGTGCCCTTCTTTCTTAAACAGATAAGCTATTGCCCGCCCGACACCAAAGGCAATTTCCGGCGTCATGGGATAGCGGTTTGCTTCACCGCGAATTCCGTCCGTTCCAAATAATTTACCCATTAATTTTCTCCTTTTATGAGCTCTATCCTCTTAAGATATTTATTAAAATACCGTTCGTCTTTTATTTAGCAAAAAGGTTAAGCGAAGGCGTCGCTTTCGCTACCTTTGCGCACAAATCTTCCGCTAAAGAATTAAGCCAGGAAACGCCCTTTGAGGAAATTTGCGCGGAAAGACTCTGAATAACCTCTATGTATTTTGCCCGGTTTTTTTCCGCTACTTTCTCAAAATCATCAAGAAAATTTTCGCGTAGTTTTTTGACGCCTGGTGTATCCGGTATTTTCCCGGTGAAAATTTCTGTCACATAATCCATCTGGTCATTAAGTTCCTTCCCCGCGCTCGCGGACGGCTCTTTTTGTTCTTTGCCGGAACAAGCAGCCGCCTTTTGCGCCATCGCTTTGAGCCTTTTCAGACGTTCCTTTTTCGCCGAAGAAAGCTGCTCCAGCGCTCCGGTATAAAGCAGGTTTCCAAATTGCCGAGCTTCCAAAAATGGTTTTCGGACATGCGCATACCAGGCTTCCAGAGCAACGAGATTTGCCAGATAAAAAATATTATTTTCAACAATTCTGGTGAGATTCGGGTAATCAGAGGGAATGTAATCCCGCACACTGCTTGCCGAAAATTTTTCAAAAATAAGCTGATTGTCCTGCGGATAATCATGCCGCAGGATGGACCCGGCCGCCACGACATTTCCGTATCCCAGGCGTGTCGGCCCGATAATTCCTCCCTGTCCCCCCAGAAAAATCGGCGGCTGATTAAGCATTACCCCGCGCGGAACATCGCCAATCAATGATGGCGTTGTCTTATCCGCGTCCGGCGTAAAATTAAAATGTATATAAGAGCTGCCTACTTCAGAATGATTAGAACGGCTGGTGCCGCCGGCCATAAAACAATCACAAAAATTAATCAGGCTTCCAAGTGTGACAAAAGGAAAAAGAATTGTCTGTTTTAGTCCGACACAATGCGCGCCGCCCGCTTCTTCTTCCAGGATACATCCTTCACGGACATGCGCGCCCATGCCCATATTAGCTTTTTCAAGAAAAACAGATTTGCTGAAAAAACCTCCCTTGAGTTCCACCGCCTCCCCAAGCTGGCAATCATTAATTGTCACCGGCGCTTCGTAGCCCAGTTTGCACCCCGACGAAATAACCGTTTTCTTGCCGTAGATCCGGCAACCCGGATAAATGGTAAGATCCTTTGCCGCAATCTGCTCTATATTGACATCTTCGCCTATATCGAGCGTCATAGGGTTAGGAATATTCACGCCTCTAGTAATCAGTTGGCGGATTTTTTCATGGGATTTCGGTTGATAATCCATAATTTCTCCCTAAAACTGCCTGAAGTTTATTTTAAGCAGCCATACGGCAAAAGGTTGCCGTTCTACTACTTTTAAATCATTTTTTTGTCAAATATAAAATTTTACCGCTGGTATCGCAAATACTTAATTTATCAAAAGTTACGCCGTAATCCCTAGTTTATTTTAAACCTTTTTTCCTGCGGTTTTATTGCGCGGCGGCTAGCCTGCTATTATGTTTATTTTTCGCAGAAACGCCATAAAAAAAGGGGTCGTCATCCCCACCCCTTTTAGATTTGATTTTTTGTAGATGTTTTTTCTTTTCCACTTTTTAAACGCGAGCTTTATTGCCGTGTTTCTTTTTTCTTCTCACATTTGATACCAAGCTTGGCCATCTTATCAGTAAAAGTATTGCGGTTGATTCCCAAAAACTCCGCCGCTGAACTTTTTACATAATCGCACCGGCGCAGGGCGATTTTAAACAAACCTTTTTCCACTATCGACATCACGTCTTCATAAACTTTACTCTTGCGCCCGCCGGACGCGGAAACGATCGTGACAACGTCTTCAAGCTTCTTTTCCATGATTTCTTCGACAGCCGCGAAAGAGGTTTCTTTTACCTTGAGAACGACTTTCGATTTTTTCTGTTTCTTAGCCTTTGCCTGCATAAATTTCCCTCTATAAATAACCAAAAATATTCTGACGCGCGTAGGCGCGAAAACATTATTTTATTAACTAGGCCTGTAAAAATTTTATGATGATAATGGCGGCAATAATCAGAACTGCAACGTAACTCATGACAATCAAAGAAAGCCTTTCCACGGGACGCTCCAGATATTCCCTTACCTGCGGCTCTACTCTTTCTTCATCTATTTTTTTTACAAGCAGGTCAACCAGATGGGCGTGCCTTTCCGTCATGTTGGAAAAGAAATAAAGACCCCGGGACGCGTTAATTAAAAAATAAACTTTTTTCCCCAATTCGACGATGCCCAGGCTGGTCACTCTTTCCCAGTCAAATTCTTTTTGGCGAAAGAACTTTTTGATTTTAAGTTTATTTTCGCTCAAGATAATCGCTCTTTCTGAAGCTTCAATAGCTATTGCCAAAAGCACCGCGAAGAAAATAACCGATACTATTATTTCCCATAACTGCCCGATAAAAAGACTCTGCGCAAAAAGCGCGAAAAAAAGAACGATGATCGCCCAAAGCGGAATCAAAAACGCCCGGCGGATTTTAAAAATATTTTCCTGCATTTTTTATTTGTCCTGATTAATTGTTATTAATTTAGCTATTGAGTTCTTTTGAAAGCGCCGCTTTTGCCGCCGGTTTTTTCCAAAAGCATTATTTCTCCGATTACCATTTTTTTGTCCGCCGCCTTGCACATATCATATATGGTCAATGCCGCCACGCTGACCGCGGTGAGCGCTTCCATTTCCACGCCTGTTTTTCCCGTGGTTTTTACTTCCGACTCAATAATAACGCGCGATTTTTTCCGGTCAATCTCCAAATCCAGGCTTACGGATGTAATCTCGAGCGGATGACAAAGAGGAATAAGCTCTCCGGTTTTTTTTGCCGCCATGATGCCCGCTATTTTTGCCGCACCCAAAACATTGCCCTTAGTCATTTGCCCTTTTTCAATTAAATTCAGCGTGGCCTTTTCCATCGTTACCGAGCCGCGGGCTTTTGCTTGGCGATTAGTTATGGCTTTTGCCGTGACATCAACCATTTCCACTTGTTGATTGTTGTTGATATGAGACAGCTTTCGCATGGCAGTTACTTAATCGTATTTTATTATTCTTTTGTTTGGGCGGACTGTAGCATAGGGTTATTAATGAGTCAAGAACAGCAAAATATTTTAATTTGACTAAAATTTCTTGATATAAATATACTTATTAGCTAGTATTTTTGACATTATTTTACGCGGAGAGCCACGCAGTGTTTGTTAAAATATCCAGCATGAGCATTATCGGCATGGAATCCTATCCTGTTTTTGTTGAAGTGGACATATCGCAGGGATTGCCGCAATTCAATACCGTCGGTTTACCGGACGCCTCCGTTAAAGAAAGCCGCGACAGAATCAAAGCCGCGATAAAAAATTCCGGTTACCGTTTTCCGCGTTCTCACGTGACAGTCAACCTTGCACCAGCCGACATAAAAAAAGAAGGCACGGCGTTTGATTTACCCATTGCCGTCGGAATTCTCGCCGCGGAAGAATTAATCAAGGAAGCCTCCGTGCGGGATTGTTTTTTTATGGGGGAGCTTTCGCTCGACGGCAGCATCAAAAGAGTCAGCGGCGTTTTAACCGCGACCTTCAAAGCCAAGGAAATGGGCATTAAGTCCGCTTTTGTTCCGGAGGAAAATGCCGCGGAAGCCGCCATGGTGGAAGGCATAAATGTTTACGCGGTGAAAAGCCTGCCTGATGTTGTGGAATTTTTGGGCGGACGCAAAAATATCGAACCGATTAATATTGACATGAACAGCATTTTTCAGCGGACGCGACAATATGAAATCGATTTCAGCGAAATCAAGGGACAGAAACAGGCAATGCGGGCGCTCGAAATCGCGGCGGCCGGCGGCCACAACGTTTTGATGATCGGCCCGCCCGGCTCGGGCAAAAGCATGCTGGCAAAGAGACTGCCGACAATTTTGCCGGATCTTTCCTTTGAAGAAGCTATTGAAGCAACCAAAGTTTTTTCCGTGGCCGGCTCTTTAAGTAAAGAAGAAATGATGATTTCCACCAGGCCGTTTCGCTCTCCGCATCACACGATATCCGATGCCGGGCTTGTTGGCGGGGGACAGATACCGCGCCCCGGTGAAATCAGTCTCGCCCATTTAGGCGTTCTTTTTCTGGACGAACTGCCGGAATTCAAAAGAAACGCGCTGGAAGCCCTGCGCCAGCCCTTGGAAGAAGGAAACATAACCATCACACGTTCTTCGATTACGGCGTCATTTCCGGCCAAGTTCATGCTTGTTGCCGCGATGAACCCCTGCCCGTGCGGTTATTTCGGCGACCGTGTCCGAACCTGCCGCTGCTCTCCGCAGCAAATCCGCCAGTATCAGGGAAAAATTTCCGGCCCGCTAATGGACCGCATTGATTTACACATTGAAGTCCCCGCGGTTAAATACCGTGCGCTGTCCGGCAAAGAAGCGGGCGAATCTTCTCAATCCATAAAAAGCAGAGTGACCGCCGCCCGCGAGATTCAGAAAAACCGTTTTAACCAGGACGGCCTGGCCTGCAACGCCAGAATGAGCGAAAAACAAATCAAGGCTTTTTGCGCCATAGATGAAGATTCACACAAACTTATTGAAATGGCGATTGAAAAACTGGGCTTGAGCGCCCGGGCGATAAACCGAATATTAAAAGTCTCGCGCACCATCGCCGATCTGGAAAACAAGGAAAAAATCGAATCATCTCATGTTGCTGAAGCCATTCAATATCGCAGCCTTGATCGCAGTTTAATTTGATGCTATGCATATCGTATTATACTGATCTTTCAGTAATTTTATAATTTTTAAAGAGGAATATATGGATATCAAGATTATTAAAGCGGCGCCGGAAAAAATGAAATCGAAGCCCAAAGATGAATCCAAGCTGGGCTTTGGCAAAATTTTTACCGACCACATTTTCACCATGAAATTCAAAGAAGGTGAAGGCTGGCATGACGCGATGGTTGAACCATACCGGCCGCTGCAGCTGGATCCCACGGCAATGTGCCTGCATTACGCGCAGGAAATATTTGAGGGTTTGAAGGCCTACCGCGGCAAAAACGGAGAAATTTATCTTTTCCGCCCCACGGAAAATATCAAAAGAATGAACATCTCCGCGGAAAGAATGTGCATGCCCGCGCTGGATGAAAATGTTTTTCTGGACGCTTTAAAAAAACTGGTTTTGCTGGAAAAAGATTGGGTTCCGCACGGCGAGGGAACATCTTTGTATATCAGGCCGACAATGATTGCCACAGAGCCGGCGCTGGGAGTTCATCCCGCGGACGAATATCTGTTTTTCATTGTTGTCGGCCCTGTGGGAGCTTATTATCCGCAGGGATTCGCGCCGACAAAAATTTATGTTTCTGAAGAGTATGTGCGCGCGGCGGCCGGCGGAACAGGCTCGACTAAAGCCGCCGGAAATTACGCGGCCAGTCTCTATGCCAGCCGCATTGCCACAAATATGGGCTACACGCAGGTTTTATGGCTTGACGCGTGCGAGAAGAAATATGTCGAAGAAGTCGGCACAAGCAACATTTTCTTCTTAATCGGTGATGAACTGATTACGCCGGAGCTTACCGGCACTATTTTACCGGGCATTACGCGTAAATCCGTTATTCATCTGGCGCGTCATCTTGGTATGAAGGTCACGGAAAGACATATTTCCATCGATGAAATCACCCAGGGCGCGCAAAATGGCACACTCAAGGAGGTTTTCGCTTCCGGAACAGCGGCAATTATCTCGCCGGTGGGTCAGGTTTATTACCGGGGCAAAGAATATATGATAAATGGCGGCAAAACAGGCGCTGTTTCGGAAAAATTATACAATGAGATACTGCAAATTCAATACGGATTGAAGGAAGACGAGTTCGGCTGGCGGGTCAAAATTCACGGATAGAGTGAAGGGGAAAAAATTACAATTCAATTTTCTTCTTTGATACAAGCACTTGCAAATACATTCCACAAACTTGTGGAAAAAGCTGTTGATAACTCTGTTGGCAACCTCGGCGAAAGCCCATTTGACGTGATTTTGCACCGGATTGCACAAGATTCAGGCAAGATAAATATATAATATAATCAATGCTTTGTAAATATATCGTGTTATCATTGATACTTATAAGCAGCCTGATAAAACAGATATAAACTACAAATAAAAAGTGTGCCATGGCGCAAGAATTTTTTGGTGTTAAAATGATTAAAAATTCGTCAAATAAATCGCTGTTAACTGAATTTTTTTTAACGATGAACTTCAGCAAATGTGTGGCCGCGACAATATTTCTTGTATTTTTTTCATTCTCCGCGGGCAACGCCGCAGGAAATTGCGCCTATCGATGATACAGTTCAAAAATTACAGCTTGTATATGAAAAAACCGGCGATTTCCGCGCTGCTTTTACGCAGGAAACATTCAATAAATCCCTAAAAAGAACGATGACAGAAGAAGGCAACGTTTTCTTTAAGAAACCGCGCAATATGCGCTGGGATTACTTAAAACCGGAAGTCAAAAAAATGATTATTAACCCTCAAAAAGCTTGGCTTTATCTGCCGCGCGAAAAGACGGCATACGTCCAGAAAGCGGATAATCTGGTCCAATCGGCAACATTACTCAGGTTTTTATCCGGTTTAGGAAAGCTCAGGGATGATTTTCAAATAAATTACGCCCATCCGGAAGCTCTTGATAAACACGGCAATTATCTGCTTAAACTGACGCCTAAAGAGAAAAATTCTTCTTTGCAGGCTCTCGGCATCACTTTGGATAAAGATACTTATTTTATTATTAAGATAAGCTTTGAAGATTTGATGGGCAATATAACCACGCTGAAATTTTCCAATATCGTGATGAACGCGGATCTTTCCGATAATCTTTTTAAGTTCCAGCCGCCCGCAGGAACAAATATTTTCGACATGCCGTAAAATAAACAGCAAGAGTATTTTTCATTTATTTGACGATACGCAGATTTCCAATATCCGATCCACGTTAAAGCGGCGATTTTCCTTTCGCGTCAGGCAATAGGCATCCATTCCCACAAAAGGATGTCCGCTGTATTCCATCTCTCCGACAAACAGCGGGCGGATTGTGCGGCGCGATTTTTCATCTTTTGCTTTTAAATAGAGAATATCCAGATTTTTCTTTTCTTTAATCGCCGCGTGAATGATTTGCAATTTATCGTCGTGCGACCATTTTTGTTGAGCTTTATCGTATTGCGTGCGTGTAAGAAATTTTACAATATGCCAATCCATCAAAATATGGCTTTTTTTCAGCGGCTGCTTCAGAACTATTCCCGCAAGCGACGTGCAGCGGGAAAGCGCCACATACATCTGGCCGTGGGCGAAAGTGCCGCGTCCGACATCAATGATCACATTTTCGAAGGTTTTGCCCTGGCTTTTGTGAATCGTGACCGCAAAGGCCAAGCGCACCGGATATTGGGTGAACGAGCCGACATCTTCGGAACGAAGCTCATCATTTTTTAAATAGAAACGGTAGATTTTCCAGGTATAGGGGCTGATTTCCACTGATTCGCCGTTATCCAGTTTGGCGGTAATTATCTCTTCGCCTTCGTCATCTTTTTTAAATCCAATTATTTTGCCTATCGTACCGTTAATCCAGCGCCCATAGGCATCATTATTCAAAAGCATTATCTGCGCGCCTTTTTTAAGATTTAATTCCAGCGGCTGTCGGCAAATATTCATTGCCGAATTCGCCATCGATCATGCCTTGCGCTTTCCATATTTTGCCGGGAAGTTTAGCCAATTGTTCCTCGTTAATGCTATCGGCCAGGTCATTTGTGCTGGTCAAAGAAAGATAAAAAGCGCCGGCAGGAGCGGCAAACTGAGAATCATGGCGCTTGTTGAACAGCGCCAAATCATCATCGGTTACTGTGCGGTTGCGGATAGCGTTGAGCAGGCGAATAAATTCGTCATCCTTCTGACGATAAACTTTTTCCAGTTCGACAAATTCCATATCCAGTTGTTCCATGACTTTGGCGCTGAAAAAATAAGGGCTGGCTATAGTGCGACCGGAAAATTTCGCGCTCCCGGCTTGTGACCACAGGCGGCAGTTGATATAGATCGCCGATGAAAATCATCTGCACGCCGCCGAAAGGTCGTTTGGAATTGGGGCCGTTGAGGCGCAGAAATTTATCCACACAATCCAGCAGATCAGCCCGCACCATGGAAACTTCATCAATGATAATCGTTGTAAGCTTTTTGTAGATGGTCGTTTTTTCTTTTTGGGCGCTCTTTTTCTTCTTAATCGACGCGGGAGTCACATTCGGCTTGAAATGGAAAAAGGAATGAATTGTCTGCCCGCCGATATTAACGGCGGCAACACCCGTCGGCGCCAGAATAACGGCGTTTTTTTTCGTGTTGTTATGAAAATAATTGAGCAGCGTTGATTTGCCGGTGCCCGCCCGGCCGGTGATGAAGATATTTTTGTCCGTCTTTTCCATCATATCCAGCGCGCGCTGGAACTCGGGATTAAAATCTATTTCAACAGTTTTTGCTGTTTTATTCATATTTGCTCTATTCCGTGTTTGAAAAAATTGTTTTACGGTTATTGGGCAGTGTATCCAGCGGGCTTTTCGGCGCGTGCGACATATTGTCTGCCGCGTGCCGGGGCAATCTTATCCTGCAGGTCAATATCCAGAACATGCTTATAGAGAAAAACTATCGCGTTTAGCGCTTGCCTTTGCGTTGACGAGGTTACTTTGTCTTCGGTGGCCAAATGGGAAAGAAACTCCTCAATGTTTTTAGCCCCAAGAAGTTTAGGATGGGTTTTTCCTCCGAAGTAGCGGATATAACGTAGTATCCATTGACAATAGGTCTGTTCCGTGCGATACGCGTAATGGTGATAACGAAGGATCTCTCGAACTTGGTCCATTAACTTGAGATTTTGGTTGGGACGGAACTTCGGTTTATTATCCATATTTTCCATGCTTAGAAGCTAATTATCGTAATAAGTGGAATTTGGCAAGCGATTTGGTAATAAGTGGAAAATAATCTAGCCATTATTCCGTTTTTTGTAGTTTAATATAATAATAAGTGGAAAATATATCCATCTATATGCCTTATTATGGTGGACTTTTTTCCGTCTATTACACTGTTGAAATTGAACGATGCTTCTCTAGGTTACATTTTGCCGTCGAATAGAGTGTAAAAGTGGAACCAGTCATAAAATCAATAGTTGAAAAAAGAAAAAAGCTGGGATGGTCAACAAAAGACCTAGCTGAAAAGTCTAAAGTTCCACATAGTGCTATAGTCAGAATGGAGAAAGGCATTGGGTACTGGGAAGACTACATCAAACAGATAAATTCTACCGTAATCAAAGCTACCAATAAACTAGATATTGACAATTATTTAAAGCAATTTACAGTCATAGAGAAAAAACATAACATTGAGAATAACGACATTGCCCCATTAACAAGTGCCAATGGTTCTGAAAATAAGAAACCTAGACAGAAAAAATGTGAGTGGGCAATTCAATATGCGCAATGTATAAAATGTGGTAGATCAGATGTGCGGCATATAGCTCGAGGTCTATGCAGAAA
This sequence comes from uncultured delta proteobacterium, assembly GCA_963813455.1. Taxonomy (GTDB): domain Bacteria; phylum Desulfobacterota; class Syntrophia; order Syntrophales; family Smithellaceae; genus UBA4810. Next base: position 277,730 of record CAWEZF010000002.1, on the reverse strand, counting down.
TTGTTATGACAAGGATATTGAAAAAAGACATAAAGACAACGAGAGAACACAAAAGTATGGTGGCTCAAGTAAATTATTAAATACGGAATATTTACTAGAACATTACATTAAACAGGAAAAATCGCTAGCAGATATAGCGAAAGCAACAAATTGCTCACGCCAATATGTACATAAGAAATTGAAAGCATCTGGAATCCCTTTACGAAATAAAAGCGAGGCAAGAGATTTAGCATTAACTAGAGAAAAGTTGAAATTTGAAAGATCTTCCATTGATGGCACGAATAATATCGTAACTTTAAAGAGGGTAAAAGTTAATGAAGAATTTTTTAAATCATGGTCGCCTCAAATGGCCTACGTTCTAGGCATTATTTATACAGACGGGAATTTAAACCCCGGCAGGATTAGAGAACCATGGAGAGCTAAATCAACATCAACTGTTCCAATTATAACTGTTGCTCAAAAAGAACCTGAACTGTTGGTAAAAACACTTCAGCTAATGGATTGCGATGCAAAACTTTACTTTCATAAAGAAAGGGTTTATGGCGATACAAAAGCCGGCGAACTTTATCATTTTCAGATTCCAAATGAAAAATTGTATGATGACATTGTGAAATTAGGATTAACACCAAATAAAAGTCTTACCATGCAATTCCCGAACATACCAAATGCATATACGCGCCATTTCATAAGAGGTTGTTGGGATGGTGATGGTTCGGTTTATATTGAAAATAAAATCAAAAAAGTCTGTGCAAGTTTTGTAAGTGGGTCTCTGCAATTTGTAGATGCAATGGTTAAAAATTTAGTTACTGCAGGTTTCCCCGAAAGAACAATACATAGTAACAACCACGCGAATAAAAGCTATTATTTTAAATTTACTGGATCACAAGTACCAATGCTTTATCATTACTTATACGATAATGTACCTGAAACAGAGTGTTTAGAGAGAAAGCTTAATTTGTTTCGTATGTCTTTAGAAATGAATGCGTAAAAGCAAAAGAATTTTAATGTATTTCAACATGTCGCTAGAGCCGATCGCAGCCAGCTGGGCTGCTCCGGCTCAGCTCGTCGTTATGCGCCTTCAATCGAATCCACATTGCTGAAAGGAGAGAATTGTGAACAAATTAATTGAAATAAAAAAATATCAATTTGTTGCTGAGGTAGCCTTGAACCGGGAGGAAGCATTTAATGCGTTTAATCTCGACATGATTACAGAGCTTGCAATTCAGCTTACAAAATTAGCTACAGATGATGGCGTAAGGGGTATTATAATTACCGGTAAGGGGAAAGCATTCTGTGCTGGGGGCGATCTCAAATGGGCTGTTGAGTTTTCTGAAAAAAAAGGGGCATCTTTCCATACACTAGCTTCACAACTACATGTGGCTATTGTAGAGATAAGACGAATGAAGAAACCGGTTGTGGCTGCAATTAACGGGATAGCAGCCGGAGCGGGTTTCTCATTAGCTTTAGCCTGTGATTTCCGCATAATGGAAAAATCATCAATTTTAAGACAGGCGTATACTTCAAACGGATTATGTATTGACGGGGGTGGTACATTTACCCTACCCAGAATTGTGGGCTTTGCCCGTTCTTTAGAAATTGCTGCCTTCGATAATCCAATTTCTTCACATCAGGCATTAGAGTGGGGATTGGTAACCAAAGTCGTTGATGACGGAACAGCATTGAAAGAAGCAATCAACATGCTGAACATCCTGGCAAAAGGATCACTTTATTCTTTCGGCTGGTCTAAAAAATTACTTACTGATTCCTTTAATAATTCTTTTGAATCACATATAGAAATGGAAAGAGAAGGACTGGCTGACTGTGCAAATCACTCCGATGGGCAAGAAGGCCTTAATGCATTTGTTGAAAAACGTAAACCGACATTTAACATTTAAATAAATAGATCCTGAGTGAACGGGAAAATAGGTAACAGATTGTTTCGGGGTACATGGGTAACACTTTTATATGAAAGCATAACAAGGTCAATACAGCCGATCGCTGCGCTCCGGCTGATTTTTTCGTTGGGCAAAAAGAGAGGAGAATGAACGATGTCAGACAAAACTAATATCGCTACAGAAAAGTTTTTTAGTGGTTACAACTGAGCTCAGTCGGTACTTTACGCTTTCCGGGAAGAAAGCGACTTGGCAGAGGAAGCGGCCCTGAAGATCGCCTGCGGTTTGGGTGCAGGCATGGGAGGAAAAGAGGAAGTTTGCGGTGCCGTAACAGGAGGAATCCTTGTTTTGGGAATGCGGCATGGCAGAGGCAGCAAAGACGCACGCGCAGCCACGGACTTGACCTATCTGAAAACAAGGGAATTTATGGAGGCCTTTGCCAAAAAACATGGCACTTTTATTTGCCGTAAATTGTTGAATGGCTGTGATTTGATGACTGGCGAAGGTCGGAAATACTTCAAAGAGAATGATTTTATGAATAAGGTGTGCGCCCCATGTATTGAGAGCGCAGTAGAAATTATTGAGAGTATGACATAATATTAGCCCAACCAGTCACTACACCGGATCGCAATCCTCTGGCTTGCTCCGGCTGATTTTTTCGTTAGCCAGACAGAATATGGGAATATAGATTGAAATGAAAAGAAGGTAGAGATCCTATGGCAAAAAGCTTGATTGTTTACTTTACCCAGGGCGGGACGACAGGGCAAGTAGCTGAAGCTATTGCTACCGGCTTGCGCGGTAAAGAACACCAGGTCGATCTGCATAATATGAATTACGGAGATCCTCCAAGACTTGATGGATATAGCTTACTCGGGATCGGATTACCGGTATATATCTTCCGCCCGCCATTCAAGGTGATGGAATATTTACAGAGCCTCCCTGAGCTTAAAGGATTACCGGTATTTGTGTTCTTGCTACACGGCACCCATCCTGGTGAAACCGGCAATATAGTACGTGATGCCCTTACCCATAAGGGCGGACATGAAGTAGGTTATTTCAAGGCCAGGGGAGCTGACTATTTCTTGGGATATCTCCAAAGAGGATATCTTTTTTCACCAGATAATCCGACTGCCTCGGAGCTGGATTCTGCTCAGGCATTTGGAAAAAATATTGCCGATCTAATGATGGGAAAAAAGTACATTAAACAAGAATATGACAGTCCGCCATCTTTCGTGTACCGTCTTGAACGTTTTCTGACGAACAAATGGCTTGTGAAATGCTTTTACAGTTGGTTGTTTTTTGTGAAATCAAAAAAATGTACTTCTTGCGGGATTTGCATGAAGGTATGCCCTGTCAGGAATATCACTGAAAATAAAAAGGGCCATCCTGTATGGGGACGAAACTGCCTGTTGTGCCTTTACTGCGAGATGAAATGCCCGACCAAAGCAATCCTCTCACCAGTAAGTTGGCCTCTATTCTCCCCATTCGTTGCCTATAATGTATGGAAAGCACGTAATGATTCATCAATTGCACATGCGCGGGTGATTCATGAGAAGGGGCGAACCAAACGACTGGATCAAGCCCAGAAGAAGTGAGAGAGGCTAACAAGAGCATGCAGGCGGACGCGGTCTACCGCCCGCGCCGCTGATGCCCGTCGTTATATGTCCAATATTTAGGTAGCAATGCTGTTTAATAACTCATAATAGTGGAGGCATGTTTATGGAAATAAGTAATGAGATGTGGGAAATTGTACAAGCCCATTTAGGTTACAACGATGATGAGATGGAATTATTTAAAAAGAATCCGAAAACCGAAGGGATTGTTTCTAAGATACCAAAGCTGATGAATATGGACTTTGTTTTTGAGGTTGTTCAATCGCATGGATGCGGCTCTCAACATAAGGTTGGTGATAAAATATATTTTGATGGTTTAGGCTGTCTAATTCCCGAACTAAGTCCAAAAAGAATATGCGCTTTTGCAGTAAGTAGCATGTCTCAGTTGATTTGGACTGCTCAGGAGCTTGTATATGCAGGAGTTGATCCAAATCAAATGCGTTTAAACAAAGTATGCTGCATTGATGTTGGCGTAAAATGTGGCGGTTTAGGTAACGTTGTATTTGAATTCAAATTTGAAAAAAAAGCCCAATAACATTGGCAACATATAACAAAGTCATCCACCGGACAGATTTCATCCGCCGGTGATCCTTACGTTAGCTGGACGCTTCGCGCGGAATTGAGGTTAGTATGGAAATCACACTTCGTCTTGAAACAGAGCAAGATTACTTTAAAGTTGAAGAACTTACTAGAGAAGCTTTTTGGAATTTATATGTTCCTGGTTGTGATGAACATTATTTATGCCATATATTACGTAAGCATAATGATTTTATTAAAGAACTTCATTATATCGCAGAAATCGATAGAAAAATTGTTGGTTCAATAATGTATTCAAAATCTATGCTAATTGGAGAAAAGCAAGAAGAGGTAGAAATTGTTTCTTTTGGTCCGTTATGTGTTCACCCGGAATATCAGAGAAGGGGAATTGGAACAGCACTAATTGAAAAAACAAAACAAATAGTACAGGATAAGAATATTCCAGCAATAATAATATATGGTGATCCTCACAATTATTGTAAGCATGGTTTTAAAAACGGAATTGACTATAATGTCAGTAATATGGATGGAGAATTTCCATTGGGATTATTAGTGCTAGAAACGAAAGCAGGTTTTTTCGGAAATAGTAAATGGAATATTATGCAAAGTGATGTTTTTAGTTTTGATCATAGTAATGTAGAAGAGTTTGATAAAAAGTTCAAAGAAAAAGAAAAAAGGGTACAATACAGTCAAGAATTATTTAAAATGCAGATTAGAGCTTACTTGAAAAATTTCAGCTAACAATCGCTCCAACCTGACAACGCTACTGGCGCGCTGCAGGTTAAGCAAATGATAGATAGACTAAATGCAAAGAGTAATGGAGGGACATTTGAAAACTGTTAAGATTATAGCAATTCACCACCTCAACTGCTGCACAAACCGGCCCCTGGTCGGGAGATTGTTTAACGAACAAGTTCCGTGCAGAGTTATCTCCCACGTTCTTCTTTTGGAAACGGATGGCGGACTAATTCTAGTAGATACCGGGATAGGGATGGATGACATGAAATCCCCGGAGCGATTGGGGTTTATGCATGTTTTCAACAGGCCACGCCTGGATGTGAATGAAACGGCCTTGAAACAGATTGAGAAGCTTGGATTTCGGGCGAGCGATGTGCATCATATCATTATGACCCATTTGGACCTTGACCACACCGGCGGGCTTCCCGATTTTCCGAACGCCACAATACATGTATTGAAACAAGAACTTGAAGCCGTAATGAAGCCGGAGAGTTTCAGAGAAAAAGAGCGATACCGAAAGGATCATTGGGCTCATTCGCCCAAATGGGAAGCATACGAAGAGAAGTACGGAGAGCCGTGGTTTGGATTCGATTCTATTCGTAATTTGAAGGGACTTCCGTCTGAAATCGTTTTGGTCCGCCTGCCGGGACACTCAAGAGGGCATTGCGGCGTGGCGATACTTACTTCAAACGGGTGGCTGTTGCACGCAGGGGATTCCTATTATTTTTATAAGCAGATGTACGAAAACCCTAAAACAACTCTAATGGTTAATTTATTTCAACACTTTGCCCATATCGACTACGAAAAAGCTATGCAGACAAAAGATAGAGTAAGAAAATTGGCTCTGCAGCACAAAGAAGAAATCATTGTGATATGCAGCCATGATACAATGGAGTTTGAGTCTTTATCAAAGACAAAAGTGAAATAAGAAGGCTTTCAACAACGATCCTTCGTCAATCGGGATACGGAATAAAGCAAAAGCTAACCCGCAAATCCACCCAACGGCTAAAGCTGCCGGTGATCAGCACGCTGCGGCAAATGCGGAACGGATTCTTGCGAGAGGAGAAACTAAATGGACGTGCTGGATAAAATCGAAAAAACAGAGATCAGAGACTTACTGGGAAAGGGGTGGCTCACCCATGATGGTATGTGGTTTTACAACACTTACCGTGAATCTGGAATAGAAAAAGCCAATGAATTAAACAAAGCGTCTATAAAATCCATGGCGCCCTTTGAGATGGATAGAATGAAACGTATTCTGGGAATGGTCCAGTTAGATTTCGAAAATTTTGATAAACTTTTTAAGTTTATGCTTGCGGCTTTAGAATTGACTTTGCCTGAATCGGTTTTTAAAAACTTTTACCTAACCGCGCCTGCCGAAAATTTGATACGCTGGAAATGGGATAATTTCCAATGTTTCGCTTATAAGGGAATGCAGCAGATGGGGGTCATCGATGGATACCGTTGTGGAGTGATGTACAGAATTGAATGCTGGCTTGAAGCCTTAGGGGTCAGATATTCGATGCGCCCAAGGATCGAAGGGTGTCTCATGCATGAAAATGGTCTATGCGAGGGGGAAATTCGCGTCTTTCTCCAACGCATAGAGGGCAAGGCGAAGCCAGGTGGAAGCATTAATTAATAAAGGAGGATGGACTTGGTTCCAACAAGACCAATACAACCAATCGCCACGCTTCTGAATACACATATTTTATGAAATTTTTTATGCTTCGCCTGGCCAAATACATTTGGGCTTTGCCCAACTCAATTTTGGGCATCATTTTAGGATTAATCATATTGTGCCTTGGCGGACACGCCCAGTTCTTGTCCGGCGCGCTTGAGTTCTACGGCGGCCTGTTTGAACGTCTTATCAAAAAAGCGCCTGCAGTTTTCAGGTTTGAAGCCGTTACTCTGGGGCATGTGGTAATCGGCATCAACGAGGCGCAGCTGGAATCCGGACGTGAACATGAACAAGCACACGTCCGTCAGTATGAACGCTGGGGCCCGTTTTTTCTCCCCGCTTACGTAATTTCGAGCCTCTGGCAAATCGCGTGCGGGCGCCGATCCTACCGTGACAATATTTTTGAGAGAGCAGCTTATGCGTCGGAAGAAAACGCGAAAAAGCAGGAACGTTCAGCCTAAGAATAACTCATAGAAATATTTTAAAGCAGCGCGATATAAATTAAGATATAAAAATTGTTACTAGCTAATCAAAAGGATTTTCCCGCTTAAAATCGGGCGCGAGCTTATACTCGTTTACTTCCTGAATAAATAAATTTTTAAAACCCAATTTCAACGCGTAATCCAAAACCTGACTGTATTCATCCCTGGTTATCCTTCGGGACAAAAGCGGGTGGCGGCGAACGTTAGGCATTGGCGAATACTGCGCCATCAGGCTGACGGGAACATTAACCGAGATATTTTTTTTAATCAGTTTGAATACTTCTTTGGAATTTTCAATATTGCCCGGCAATACCAGATGCCGCACAATTACTCCTTTTTTTGCCACACCTTTTTCCGTTTCCAGTTCATCGCCGACCTGACGCGCCATTTCCTTTAACGAATCAAGCGCGAAAACAGCATATCCGGGCGCCGCGGAATATTCGACAGCCACATCTTCCAGGCCGTATTTGAAATCCGGCAAATAAATTTCTACCATGCCGTCAAGCATTTTTATTACTTCCGGATTTTCATAACCGCCGCAATTATAGACAAACGGAACTTTTAAACCACGTTCGCGCGCCAGAATAAGCGCCTCCATAATCAGCGGTGTCTGCGGCGTGGGCGTAACCGGCTCAACATTATGACAGCCGCGGTTTTGCAAATCCAGCATCACCTGCGCCATTTGCTCGCTTGTAAGTTCCTCACCTTCTGTAGTCTGCGATATCTGATAATTCTGGCAATAAATGCAACCAAGATTGCAGGAAGACAAAAATATTGTTCCCGCGCCGCGGCTTCCGGACAGGGGCGGCTCTTCTCCGTGATGAGCCAGCGCGCAATCCATAATTATTTTTGCGGGAAGTTTACAATAGCCCAATTCTCCCCGCGTGCGGTTAACCTTGCAGGTGCGCGGGCAAAGCACGCAATTACTTAATAATTCCTTTAGTTTACTGATTTTATCTTCCATGGACATAGGGGAGTTTTTGAGTCCAGAGAATTGACGGCTTAAAATTTTTCCACCGCTTTTTTTATTTTACCGCTTTCAATCAATTCCAAAAATTCTTCACCCAGCGGCGCGGCGAGCTCCACCGCTTTTTTCCAGTTTCTGATTCTCGTATCCTGATCATCAATGTAGGTAATAAAATCTTCCCGTTCCGGAATTTTTCTCTCCGGCAGCTGGTCTATAAATTTTTTCGAGGGATAAACCATCAGCACATTACTCAGCGTTTTGGCGTCCGGCGTGCGCTTTTTCAGGCATTTATCCAGCCAGCCGGGAATTATTCTTTCCTGATGATGAAAGAATAAAACCGCGTCTTTTTCCTGTGCGGCAAACTGATGCGTGAGATGATAATCAATCATGCCGCCGTCACGATAAGTGCCGCGGCGCGCCCCGTAAATATTTTTCACTCCGGCCACCACCAGCGGAATCGCGCCGGATGCCATGACCGCGTATTTAAAATTTGTCTGCGTCAGACGCACATATGAGCCGCGAAAATCCGGCTGCAGACAAAAATGAGGTGGCTTGGAACCGTCATAAAAAACGACACGTTCGGCAAAAAGATAAATGTTGTTACGGCTGAGACAATTCAATAAGAAACACGCCGCCAGGCCGATTTTCTGTATGACTTTTGCATCAAAAGCAACAAGGTTGCGCGCGCGGGCGGCGATAATCGCCAGGCGGAATCTTTTATTATTCATGGCAAAAGGCAGCGCGTCATCTTCCAGGTAATCGTTTATCAGGTCGTTGAATTTTTCCAACACGCTTTGGGGATTATCTTTTTTATAATACCTGATATTTATATAACCGTCTAAAAGCCTGTTGTATGCTTGCACTGCCTGCGGCTGCAGCCAGGCGGCAAATCGCCAGGCACCGGCGGAAGAACCAATCAAATTCACGGCGCGTGAACCGCCTAAAAAACCGCCTTTTAACAATGTTAAATCAAACCCACTGGCCAGAAGCCATCGCGGCCCCACCGCCGGCCCGTAGTATGTGGAAATAGAATTTAAATTAAAACTGCCGTCCTTTATCGCCTTATAAACGTTCTCGCCGGCTTTGATTTTTATCATGCTCATTTTTGTGTTTCTTTCCTGGCAAAGTCCTTGACACTTATTTTTTTGTCCTGTAAATAAAAACAAAAGTGCCCATCGGCACTTTTAATGTCATTATTTTACAATACCCGTGCCGCTTTAAGTGAAGCGACTTTTACCAATAATTGAGAAAAATGCAAATACATTAATTTAATCAGCTGCAAGGATATACTTCATGGACATAAAAAATACAATAAAACAAATCGCGAAAAAAGCGCAGCAGGCATCACGCCGACTTTCACGCGTATCCACTACCGCCAAAAACGATGTCCTTTTAAAAATGGCCGATGAACTTCTGGCAAAAAGCGCCTATCTGGTAAAAGAAAACGCCAAAGATGTCGCGGCGGCAAAAAAAGCAGGCTTGACATCGGCAATGATTGACCGCCTGACTATGAAAAAAGAGACAATTGATTCCATGGCGCGGGGATTGCGTGAAGTCGCCGCCCTGCCTGATCCGGTAGGCAAGGTAACTTCCATGTGGCGGCGCCCCAACGGCCTTCTGGTCGGGCGTATGCGCATTCCGCTGGGAGTTATCGGCATTATCTATGAATCGCGCCCTAATGTCACTGTTGACGCCTCCGCTTTATGCCTTAAGGCGGGCAACGCCGTTATTCTGCGCGGCGGCTCCGAAGCAATCAACTCCAATATAGCTATTGCTTCCATTCTGCAGGAAGTATTGAGTAAAAGCTCCATCCCCGCGGAAGCGATTCAGGTTATTCCCTTTACCGATCGCGAGGGAGTTTCCGCCCTGCTGCAGATGGATGAATACGTTGATTTGATTATTCCCCGCGGCGGTGAAGAACTTATCCGTGCCGTCGTCGCGCAATCCAAAATTCCCGTAATCAAACACTACAAGGGAGTCTGCCATCTCTTTGTGGATAAAGACGCGGATATGGAAATGGCCGCCGATATTTGTTTAAACGCCAAGGCGCAAAGGCCGGGTGTCTGTAACGCGCTGGAAACAATGTTGGTGCATAAGGATATCGCCGAAAAATTTTTACCCCTGGCAGCGAAAAAACTGCGGAAAGCCGGCGTGATAATTAAAGGCTGCGAGCGGACGAAAAAAATAATAAAAAAGATTGAGACGGCGACAGAGCAGGACTGGTACGCGGAATATCTTGATTTGATTCTTGCCGTAAAAGTTGTGGATGATATTGACGCGGCCATCGCGCACATTGAAAAATACGGCTCGCTACACACGGAATCAATTATCACCAAAGATTACGCCAACGCGCAGAGATTTTTAAATGAAGTTAATTCTTCGACTGTCGTGGTTAACGCCTCCACCCGCTTCAGCGACGGATTCGAACTGGGGCTGGGCGCGGAAATCGGCATTTCCACGACCAAACTGCACGCCTTCGGGCCGATGGGGCTGGAAGAACTAACAACAACAAAATTTATAATTTACGGTAACGGCCAGGTACGCACATGAGATGGGGGCTATTAGGAGGGACATTTGATCCCATTCATTTCGGCCATCTGCGCGGCGCGGAAGAAATGATGGATATTTTAAACCTCAACCGTATTATCTTTGTTCCCTCGTCACGACCACCGCATAAACTGGAAGCTCAAATCACTTCTTTTCATCATCGCGAACAAATGATTAAGCTGGCTATCGAAGGCAATGTTAATTTTTCCTATTCAGAAGTGGAAAATTTACGCGCGGGCAAATCCTATTCCGTGGAAACGGTGGAATATTTTTTAAGTAAATACATAAAAGATCTGGAATTATATTTTATCGTCGGCCAGGACGCTTTTCAGGCAATCACCACGTGGAAAAACTGGGAGAAACTTCTGTTTATGTGTAATTTTGCCGTGATGACGCGCCCCGGTTATAAAGATATGAAACTGGAAGAAATAATGCCACAAGATATCGCCTCACAATTCAAATACGATGAGACGATTGGCGGATTTAAAGGCCCGACCGGTTACGCTATTTATTTTCGCCACGTAAGTTTTTTGGATATATCGTCTTCGCGCATCCGGGAAATGGTAAAAACAAATAAATCCATAAGATATTTAATGCCCGACGCCGTGCGCCAGTACATCTTTAAAAATTCACTCTACCAGACGTAAGTGAGTTATTCTAAACTGCCCGCGATTTGTAAAAATTAAGATTATTTAAATTTAGTGAAATCCGGTTTACGTTTTTCAAAAAACGCGCCGAACGCTTCCTTGGCTTCCGGTGAAAGCAGCATCGCGCCGAAGTATTTATTTTCTTCCATCATTTTTTCTTTGATTTTGTCCGCCTGCGCGACTTTCATTAAATATTTTGGTTGTGCGCAAAGAAGATGCGGGCAATCTGGTAAGTTTTTCGGCCTGCGCGCGCGCATAAGGAAGAAGTTCGCCGACGGGTAATATTCTATTGATCAATCCCATCTCGTAAGCTTCTTGCGCGGAAAATGGTTCGCCTAAAAGAAGTTTTTCCGCCGCCCGCGGATAACCAACAACCTGCTGCAGCAGCATGCTGGAGGCAAATTCCGGACAAAGGCCAAGCCGGGGAAAAGGCATGGAGAAGCGGGCATTGTCGGCCGCATAAACCATGTCACAGTGCAGAAGCATGGTCGTGCCGATGCCGACCGCCGCGCCGGCCACGGCAGTAATAACCGGTTTTGTCACTCCAATCAGATGCAGCATAAACTGAGCCACAGGACGATCCGCAAGATCGCCTTCGGAGGGCATGTTCATGAAATCTTCCAGGTCATTTCCCGCGGTGAAAATATCCGGTTTGCCGCAAAACAAAACAACACGCACATCTTTGTCCTGATCAGCGTCTTTGAGCGCGTCGGCCATTATCTGATACATAGCCGCGGTAATTGAGTTTTTCTTATCGGGACGGTTGAATTCAATCGTAAGAATTCCATCTTTTTTACTTGTTAGGATATCCATGCCATTACCATTTTGTGTGATTAGTTAGAGGAAATTTTAATTTAAAATATTGCGCTTGCCGTTTACGGCAAGCGCAATAAAATAATGTTAAGTAACTTATCAGTTATTTCTGCAGGTTTTCAATAACTGTCGCCACACCCAGGCCGCCGCCGCAGCAGGAGCTGAAGAATCCGTATTTGCCTCCCTTGCGGATAAGCTCTCTCATGGTAAACATGCAGATACGAGATCCTGAAGCTCCGTTGGGATGACCAAAGGCGATGGCGCCGCCGTTGGGATTCCATTTATCCATGTCCACTTTTTCACCGGTCTGTTTTTCCAGTTCTTTGGCAACCGCCAGATTCTGCACGGCGAATGCCTCATTGCATTCCATGACATCCATCTGGGAAAGTTTTAAACCAGCGTATTTCAAAGCTATGGGAACGGCGTAGGCCGGGGCAATACCCATAATCTTCGGGTCAACGCCATAGTCACCGCCGGCCAGCCATTTAGCCATTGGTTTATAACCCAACTCTTTGGCTTTTTCGGCGGTCATCATCAAAACAAAGGCGGAACCGTCATTGCGCCCGGAAGCGTTTCCGGCGGTAACCGTTCCGTCTTTGGCAAACGCCGGCGGCAAAGCAGAGAGCGCTTCCATGGAAGTCATGCGCGGATGTTCGTCAACTTTGAATTCCAGCGGTGGCTGTTTTTTGCCCTGCGGCACCATAACGGGAATAATTTCGTCAGCAAAATATCCGGCATCCATGGCTTTTTTCGCCAGCACCTGAGAGCGGAGGCTAAATTCATCCTGCGCCTGGCGCGATATGTTATACATCTTCTGCAGATTCTCCGCGGTTATGCCCATACCGATGCATTCTTCGGGAACCGGAGAAAGTTCCGGCACCATCGGCATCGGCGGAATCAAACGATAGGGAGGATTGCTCATGGAAAACTTGGCGGGAATCTGGCTGTAAGCTTCCATACCGCCGGCAATAACCACATCGGCCTGGCCCGCAAGTATTTTCCACGCGGCGTGATTAATACAGTCAATAGCGGAACCGCACTGCATTTCAATATAACTTGCCGATGTTTCATAAGGCAGTCCGCCATAAAGCAGGGCCCAACGCGCGGGATTCATCGCGCGTGAGCAGTGCGCCGCGGAACCGAGGAAAACACAATCTACTTTGCCTTTTTCCTTAATCTTCGTTTTTTCCACCAATCCTTTGATACCGATACCGGCCAACTGCTCGGCGGAAAAATCGCGCAATGTGCCGCCCATTCTGCCGAACGCTGTCCGCATTCCGTCTACAAATACAACTTCTCTGTTACTCATAGATCACCTCTTTATTTTTATTTTATTTCTTTTTCTTGCCTGAGCACTCCTGAAAATTAAAATAATAAAGTCAGGAAAGGAACAAGGACGGATTTTGTCCTGTCCTTATTCCTGGTTGTGCTAAGTTTTTTCCGGAGCTATTTTTTGTCTTTTTTCGCGTAATCGTACCAGCCTTTGCCGGCTTTCTCTCCGTATTCACCCTTGGTATAATGCGCCACAACACTGGGAGTGGGTAAATCAGCCGGGTCGCCGGATTTTTTGAAGGCCTCCATTGAAGCGATGTAGGTCAGATCGATACCGGTCAAATCCATCAGGCGGAACGGGCCCATCGGGTGCCCGGCGCCGTAAACGCAAGCCTTGTCGATATCTTCCATAGAAGCAACACCCATTTCCAGCATCCACTGCGCTTCTTTGCCGATTACGCGGAAAATTCTGTTAAGTAAAAATCCGTCCACTTCTTTTTTAATGAAAACCGGGACTTTTTCTATTTTCTTGCACAAATCCATGGTGACGTTCGCGCTCTCTTCGGAAACATGGGGGCCTTTTACGACTTCCACCAGTTTCATAACCAGCGCCGGATTGAAGAAGTGCATATTCAAAACTTTGTCCGGTCTTTTTGTAGCGTCCGCGATGCGGGAGCTGACGATGTAGGAGCTGTTCGTGGCGAGAATCGCGTGCGCGGGAGCAAACTTATCCAGATCAGCAAATATCTTTCTCTTGAGATCCAGAACTTCCGTTGCCGCTTCAATAACAAAATCCGCGTCTTTGGCCGCTTCTTTCATGTCGCCGGTGAAAGAAATATTTTTGCGCGCCGCTTCGGCCACTTCTTTTGTGAGCTTGCCTTTTTCCACTCTGCCGGGAAGATAGGTATTGACAAAATTATCCGCCTTCTTGAGCATCTCCGGCACGACATCCGAACACTTAACTTTATAACCGTAAATCGCGCAGAGCAGCGATATCTGGTGCCCCATGTTTCCGGCACCAACAACACATACATTTTTTACATCTTCAACTTTCATTTTTTCCCATCCTTTCTTTAATTTAATTTATATAATCATGCACCATAAAATACTGCCTGATAAACTGGCCCATTCGGCACAAAAACAAACCTAAAAAACCATAAAGACAATAATATTTAAGAGCAGTTAACCGCGAATTCATCGGGCATCAAAGGAAAAACGATTTCCTGCGAAAGGTGTATAAAAAACGGGCGGCAGGTAAAAAACACTCGGCTTAAATTTTTTACTTTAAATCATTCTTCCTAACCGGGTTTTTAGCCTATCAAAGATGCCACCTGAATTCAAACTTTTTTGACCGGCGGTTATTTTTTTGACGTCACTTTTTACTTATCATTCCATATTAATATAATGAACTGATATTATTAGTGTTTATTAAAGTCCTGCGCCGGTTTTCAAAAGATAATAATTGGACAAAATGATAAATTTAGAATATTGCATTGGCTCTCTGGCTTTATGATTAAAACCATCAAGGAGGATGTATGAAATATAAATTTATTGAACTGGAAATCAAAGATTATGTGGCCGAAGTAAGATTGGCCCGTCTGGACGCTTTAAACGCGCTCAGCCTTGAATTCGCCGCGGAAATTGCCGATGTTTTCCGAAAACTGGGAAAAATGGACGAAGTAAGAGCGGCAATCCTGACCAGCAAGGCCAGAATTTTTTGTGCCGGCCTCGATCTGAAGGAAGCCGCCGGCCATTTTAAAGCGACGGCCAGAGGCGTGATTGAATCCCTGGAAAACTCTCAGGCGCTGTTCGACAGTTGCAACGCTATCGAGGAATGCCCTAAACCGGTTATCGCGGCCGTTCACGGCCGGTGCATCGGCGGCGGTCTGGATATTATCTCCGCCTGTGACATCCGTTTGTGCACCGAAGATGCCACCTTTTGCCTCAAGGAAGCGGCAATTGGTTTGGTTGCCGACATGGGCGTGCTGCAGAGATTGCCTTTAATTGTCGGTCAGGGTTTTGCCCGGCAGATGGCCTATACCGCCGCGGAATATCCCGCGCCAGTCGCCGAAAAAATGGGGATGGTCAACGCCGTTTACAAAGACAAGGACGCGTTAATTGCCGGGGCAAAGAAGCTTGCTTCCGAAATTGCGCAAAACGCGCCGCTGGGCGTGCGCTGCTCCAAAGAAGTGCTCAACTACAGCCGCTACGCCAACGTGCACGATGGCATGGTGCTGGCACAGCAGAAGAACATGGTGCTCATGACTTCCGATGACATCAAAGAGGCAATCACCGCGTTCATCGAAAAACGGCCGCCGGATTTTAAGGGCAAATGATCAAATAAAAGGGCGGGTAATAAGCCCGCCCTTTTATCAATTTTTCCAACTTATCTTCTAATTAACGTTAGAACCTCACCGACAAACCGCCACCTACATGCCAGTTGGCTTGCTCAATCTTGGCCTTAATCAGCTCGCCATCAAATCCATTGTATGGTAATAAACAGGCCATGTTGAAGAATTTATCGCGGATTATACTGTTATTATTGATTGCATTTCTTTTTTCCTGCTCAAGCGTTTGGCAGGTAATTTATCATACCGGTGAACCGACGGCCCAATGCCTGCCCGGTTTTCCGGATAAAGACGGCTGGTATGGCGGCGACGGGGCGTACTCCATTGGGCTGGATGATAAACGAACTCTTTGGCTTTTCGGCGATAGCTTTGTATCAGAAGAAAAAGGCCGCAAAGACCGCTACGGCATGGATGTGGTCTTGGGAACAACGCTTGCTATTTCAACATGTTCAGCAAGTGGCCAGTTCGATATTAAATATTATATAAAAAAGAAAAACGGAAAGTTTGTATCTTCTTTTGGCGATGCCGAGTGGCTCTGGCCGCAGGATCCTTTCATCGTAAATGATACGCTCTATATTCCGCTGCTGGTTATTGAAGCGCTGCCCAAAGAAAACGCGCCTTTTAACTTTAGGGTAGCCGGTCACAAAATCGCCGTGATAAAAGATTTTTCGGCCGCTGATCCCCACACGTGGAGAGTTGATTATCTGGACATAACAAAGTCTATCCCGCCGGAAGTTACCGCGTTGGCCACGACCGCGATTGTTTACCAAAACTATGTGTATTTTTATCCTCTGTGCAAATTTTCCGAAGGAGCCGCTGTTTTTCCGGGAAATGTTCTTGCGCGGGTGAGCGTCGATAAGTTAAATCGCCAACTGTGGGAAGTTGAATATTATAACCAAGACGGCAACTGGAGCAAGAAACTCGACGCACGGCAGGTAAAAATCATGTTTGCCGACGCTTTATCGGAACTTTCCGTGCGCTACCGGCCTGATGAAAACAAATGGATAGCCGTTTACACTTCCACAAAAGATAAGGGGGGCAAACTTCTTTATCAGGAAGCCCCAGGTCTTGAAGGCCCGTGGGATGAGCCGCGAATACTTGCCGGAAAAATACCGGAAGTTGATGAACAAAGTCCGCTTTACGACAAAAATACTTTTTGCTACGCGGGCAAGGAGCATATTCAATTTTCCCGCAAAAAAAATATTGTGGCCACTTACGTGTGCAATTCGCTGGAAGAGGATACAGACACGAGTTTCCTTCGCCGAAATCTTTTTTTGTACCGCCCCGTGGTTGTAAACATCATCTACTGATTTATATATAGGCCCCCTATACTAATTGGTCATCGCGAGGAACATTTATGTGACAAAGCGATCTCATACGCTAACCACAAAAGCCTGAGATGCTCGCGGCGACTGCCCGAGCATACGCCGGTCGTGGCTGCCGGGCTTCGGCTTCGGATTGCATTTCACGATGACAAAAGGTACAAAAAATCCCCAGAAGTTGACCACCCTTCCAGGGATAATTATTTTAACTGACCATTTGACCTAAAGGCCTTCCATTGACTACGCTTTGAACAATCCCGAAACCCGCCCGATTTCCGCTTCGGCTTCCTTTGCCATCCGCTCGATAAGTTCCTTGCAGGTAGGGATATCATTAATCAGACCGATGGACTGGCCGACCATCAGCGGCGCGTAATTCACATCACCATTCTCCCATGCTTGTTTGACCTTCTGCCCTGATAGTAATGGAATAAGTTCCTCAAAACCGCCGTGCCTTGCTTCAATTGCTAGAACTTCCTCCAGCACTTTTGATTTCAGCCCGCGTCCCTGCAGACCAATTGATTTGCCGTAAATAACCGTATCGAATTCCTGCCTGCGAATAAGCTCCTGCTTGATATTATCATGCACTTCGCATTCTTTGGTGGCAATAAAACGGCTGGCCATCATTACCCCTTCCGCGCCCAGAGCCAGTGCTCCCGCCATGGTCCGTCCATCGGCAATACCGCCTACTGTCACAACGGGAATTTTCACCGCTGAGGCAATCTTCGGTGTCAACACCATCGAGGTGACATCATCATTGAGCGGATGCCCGCCTTCTTCAATCCCTGCCGCGTAAATACCGTCAAACCCGATCTTTACCGCGTGCATTGCGTGGCGTAACGCACCTACTTTATGAAACATCTTTACACCGGCTTTTTTCAGCATTTCTACAGCTTCCATCCCGGCAACTTTATCCAGCGGTGTACCGGAAAATTCGATACCATCTACTTTTTCCTCCGCACACACCCTGACATACATTTTGTGATGTTCCGGTGTGATCCGCACTGAAGGTAAAAGCGTAATTGCTATCATAAAAGGTTTATCCGTCAGCTTACGCGTTTCGCGGATCGCCGCGCGAAAATCATCTTCCGTTTCATAATTGCCGGCAGTCAGATTTCCCATACCACCCGCGTTGGAAACAGTGGCGCAGAATTTCGGTTTGCAAAGCCACATCATCGCGCCGCAGATTATGGGATATTTGATGCCGAACATTTCCGTAATTGCAGTTTTCATTTTTTCACTCCTGATAATTATTCAATTTTTTTAGTCGTCTATCGTAAGAGAAAAAGAGCCGCCGGAGGCAAGATCATCAGGCGCCTCCAGAGTTTCAATAATCTCTTTATTCAGACGTTTCTTTAACTCGCCAAATATGCCGCGTTTCTTTTTAAAAGTTTTGGCAAAGGCCAGCGCCTGAGCCATCAGGTCCGCCTGGTCCTCGCAGGCCTTTAAAATTACATGGTGCGCTTCCATTTCCTTCGCTGTATAGCGGTTGCCGGTAAGCTGCATTTCCACAAGTTTATACATGGGAACGGCTTTTTTGATAAACGCGTTCATGCCGGGACGAAAGGGAATTCCCAGATTCACCTCGGGAAAACAGAAAAAGCCCTTGTCGGAACGCATAAAGCGAAAGTCGCAGGCGCAGGACATTATCGAGCCATTGCCGAAAGCATGGCCGTTTATCGCCGCGATCACCGGCACTGGATAGGAAACAAGTTTTTTAAAAACAATGTCCATCCCGCGGATGAAATCAATCACCGGCTGGTATTCCTTTTTCTGCGCTTTATCCAGAATCCACTCCACGTCTATCCCCTGCGAAAAGTTCTTTTCATCATTGGAGGTGATAATCAGGGCGGTAACAGTCTTATCGGCGATTATTTCATCGAGCATCGCGTTCAGAGTATTGGCAAAATCGAGATTCTGCTTGTTTGCTCCATTGGTCATGGTTAAAATTGCCACTGTTTCGTCTTTTTCCCACTTCATAATTGCCATATATTTTACCTTCCTTATTTTTTTATTTGCCTACATATTAGGGTTACGTTTACAGGTCAAGAAATAAATAAGGGCTTTTTCATTAACAGATGACTGCGGCTTACCATGCCTTCAGCATTGACGTTTACGCTTGCACAAGTAAATTTTTATTGACTCTTTGGATTCATCTGGCAAAATGTCGGGAAATATCCGGAAAAAGGCGGCAAAAATATTTTGGCAAAAAGCAGGGCAAGCAAACCGGGCATGATCGCCTGGGAAGTAACGCGCAGCTGCAACTTAAATTGCGTGCACTGCCGCGCCGCGGCCAATTGCGGACCGTATCCGGGTGAACTTACTACAGAACAATGTTTAAGTCTCATTGATGAAATTGCCGCTTTTGCCAAACCCGTGATTATTCTTACCGGCGGCGAGCCGCTGATGCGGCCGGACATTTTTGAAATCGCAGCATATGGCACAAAAAAAGGACTGCGCATGGTTATGGCGACCAACGGCACACTGGTTGACGAACAAGTTGCCCGTAAAATGATGGAAAGCGGCATTCAGCGTGTCAGCATCAGTATTGACGGCAAGGACGCCTCAAGCCATGACGCTTTTCGCGCCGAGCAGGGCGCTTTTGTCGGAGCGATGCGCGGCATTGAAGCGATGAAGTCCGCGGGGATGGAATTTCAGATAAATACAACCATCACCACAGCAAATCTGCGGCAAATTGAAGAGATACAAAATTTAGCCATAAAGTTGGGAGCGGCCGCGCATCACATTTTTTTGCTAGTGCCCACGGGCAGGGGCAAAGAATTAGCCGAACAAGCCATTACGGCCACCGACTATGAAGAAACGCTGATGTGGTTTCACCGGCAAAGCATGACCTGCCCTATTCAGCTAAAAGCAACCTGCGCGCCGCATTATTTCCGCGTGATGCGGCAGCAAAAAATTAAAGGCGCGCAACCGGTCAAAAAAGCCGGCGGCCATTTTCATGAATCAACGCGCGGCTGTCTGGGCGGCATCACTTTTTGTTTTATTTCTCATGTCGGGCAGGTGCAGCCCTGTGGTTATCTAGAGTTGGATTGCGGCAATGTGCTGAAGAAAAGTTTTGCCGATATTTGGGAAAATTCAGAAGTTTTTCGCGACTTGCGTGATTACAGCAGATATAAAGGCAAATGCGGGCACTGTGAGTTTATCAAAGTATGCGGCGGCTGTCGCGCCCGCGCCTATGAAGCCACCGGCGATTATCTGGCCGAGGAACCGCTGTGTTTGTATGAGCCGAAAGGCGATCATTAATTTTTATGTCATTCCGGTATGCCAGATTGTTTTATAATGTCTTTGGAACATGAGTGCCGAAGCAATCTCAGCGATCGCTTCGTCGCCTAAAGACTCCTCGCGATGACACTTAATTTGACATTGCGGGTGTAATGACGGAATATTGATAACCAAATGGACGAAATAGACAAAAAGATACTCAATATTCTGCAAAAAGAATTTCCGCTGGCAGAGCAGCCTTTTGCAATTGTCGCAGAACTTTGCGGCATCAGCGAAGAAGAGACACTGGCGCGCGTACAAAAAATGAAAGAAGAAGGAATCATCCGCCGCATCGGCGCTGTTTTTGACGGCGCCACGCTGGGGCGCGTCAGCACTTTATGCGCCGCGCGCGTGCCGGAGGATAAAATCGAATTATTTGTTAAAACAGTAAACGCCAACAAAAATGTTACCCATAATTATCGGCGCGATGATGAATACAATATCTGGTTTACCGTCAGCGCGGCCAGCGCGGAAGAACTGGAATCTTTCCTAAATAATTTAAAAGAAAAAACCGGCGTGACTGATATCCTCGATATGCGCGCGGTAAGAACTTTCAAAATCAACGCATCATTTGAATTATAAAAAGCACTGTCACTTCGGGCGGAATGACAACTTACTGGTTTTCTTGACACAAAAAACATCCTATTGACGCCAAGGGCTTTTCATGAGAAATATTCACCATCTTTTTTTTGCTTACGTTTAAAAAATCATTTTTAAGGAGGTAGGGAAATATGGAAGTAAAAGAATTTGATTTTGCAGAAATTCCCCAGAAAGCCTTAAATATCTTAACAAAACCCGCGGAGTTTTTTAAAACTATGCACAAATCCGGCGGATTTCTGGAACCCGTTATTTTCGCAATAATTATGGGTATTGTCGCCGGAATCATACAGGCCGTTATAAATATCCTCGGGCTAAGCTATGTAAGCAGGGGGATTCTAGACAGCCTGGGGCTCATTATCTTCATTCCTGTTGCCGTCATTATCGGCAGTTTCATCGGTGCCGCCATAATGTATCTGATCTGGAAACTGATGGGCTCGCAGGAAAATTATGAAACATCATATAGATGCGTTGCTTACCTGATGGTTTTAGCGCCGATTGCCGCCATATTGGGAGTTGTCCCTTACGCGGGCATAATTTTAAACGCGCTCATTGGACTTTTCTTTATCGTCATGGCGAGTATTTACGTGCATAACATCCAAGCAAAAAAAGCGTGGCTGGTTTTCGGAATCATTTTCGCGCTTCTGGTCTTAATTCAGATAAGAGGTGAGTATAAAGTTCGCAACTTCTCCTCTTCCGCGGATGAAGTAAGAAAAAAAATGGAGGACCTGAACAAGCAATATCAGCAGCAGCTCGAAGAAGCAAGAAAACAGGCTGAACGTTACAGATAAAAAAATCGAATTACTTTGAAAGCAGGCTCACCCTGATGAGCATTTACGCGGCAGGGTGAGCTTACTTTCTTCTTGAATTGTAAATAATGACCGAAAAAAATCAAATTCCCCTGGTTGCCCTGGTTGACGGCAGCAACTATCTTTACCGCGCATTTTACGCGATTCCCGCGCTGACCAACTCCAAAGGTTTCCCCACCAACGCCATTTACGGATTCACTAATATGCTGCTGAAGCTTTTGCGCGATATCAAGCCTGATTATATCGTTATCGCTTTTGACGTAAAGGGCCCCACGACCCGTCACGAAGAATTCACTGATTACAAAGCCACGCGCAAACCCATGCCAGACGATTTGAGCCCGCAGATACCATTTATCAAAGATATCATCCGCGGCTTTTCCATCCCCGTAATTGAAAAACAGGGCACGGAAGCGGACGACATCATCGGCGTCCTTTCCGAACAGGCCAGCAAAAAAGGCTGGCGCACGGTTATTGTTTCCGGCGACAAAGATTTGATGCAGCTGGTTAATGAAAACGTCACCATGGTCGATACCATGAAGGACAAAACGTATGACATAGCGGCGGTAAAAGAGCGCTTTGGAGTGGGGCCGGATAAAGTGGTGGAAATTTTAGGACTCATGGGCGACACGTCGGATAATATTCCCGGCGTTCCCGGCATCGGCCCCAAGACAGCGCAGAGATTGATTGAAGAATACGGCTCGCTGGAAGCGGTTATTGAAAACGCGGATAATCTACGCAACGTAAAACTACGCGAAAGCTTTAAAAAATACGCCGAGCAGGCCAGGCTCAGCCGCCAGCTTGCGCTTATCCGCAAAGATGTGGAAATTGACTTTGACTTTAAAGACGCGGCACGCAAAGAGCCGGATAAAGAATTATTAGCCAAACTTTTCAGTGAATTTGAATTTTCCACACTTCTCGCTGAAATCAAAAAGGGAAGCCCCGCGGCGGCTGAAGAATGCACAATTATCTTCAATGAACAAAAGCTCGCTTTGCTCATTAAAAAAGTGTGGCAAAATAAAATCTTTGCCTGTGAATTCATCCGGGAAACAAATCAGCCCGCAACTTTGCTGGGTATAGCCTTAGCCGTGGAGGGCGAATCCTTTTATCTGCCTGTGGAACACAACAACCTTAAGGAGAAGCTTAATAAAAAACAGGTTCTAAGCGCGCTGGCTCCTCTTTTTACAGATGGCAAGATTAAAAAATATTTTCATGATTTAAAAACAGCGCTTGTCGCGCAGGCAGATTTAAATGTCCAAAACGCCGATGATACCGCCTTGATGGCCTATCTGCTTAACCCCGCCAAGCATTCTTACGAGCTTGTGGAAGTCGCCTGGGAATATCTGCATGAACAGTTACCATCAGCGCAGGAAATCGCCGGAGGCAAAAATAATCGTTTAGCCGAGGCGGATATTGATAAAACAGCCGCGCACGGGGCCGGACGCGCCGCTTCCATATTCAAATTGGAAAATATTCTCGCGGGCAAACTAAAGGAAATCCAGGCGGACGAACTTTACACGAAAGTGGAAATGCCGCTTTTACAAGTTCTGGCCTCTATGGAAAAAAAGGGCGTGCTCATCGACACAAATATTTTAAAACAAATGTCGGAAGAGCTGGGACAATTATTAGCGCTTTCGGAAGAAAAGATTTACAAACTGTCCGGAGAAAAGTTCAATATTAATTCACCCAAACAACTGCAGGTGATTCTTTTTGAAAAGCTAAAACTTCCCACCGGCAGAAAAACAAAAGAAGGTTATTCCACGGACGTGGAAGTTCTCACTTATCTGGCGCAAAGCCACGAGCTGCCCGCCGAAATTCTGGCATACCGCTCCATGGCCAAATTAAAATCAACTTACGTGGACGCGCTTCCCGCGCTGGTTGACTTGCAGACCGGCCGTATTCACACTTCTTATAACCAGACGGCAACGGCGACCGGAAGACTATCGAGCTCCAATCCCAACTTGCAAAATATTCCCATCCGCACGCTGGAGGGAAAAAGAATCCGCCAGGCTTTCATCGCTGCGCCCGGCTGCGAACTTATTTCCGCGGATTATTCGCAAATTGAGCTTCGCGTACTGGCGCATTTATCCGAGGATAAAACTCTCATTGAAGCTTTTAAAGCGGATGAAGATATTCACGCGCGCACGGCAGCCGATGTCTTCGGCGTTTTTCCGGAAATGGTCAACGCCGATATGCGCCGTCAGGCCAAAGTAATCAACTTTGGCATCCTTTACGGCATGAGCGCGTTCGGCCTCGCCAAAGAGCTTGGCGTTACGCAGAAAACGGCGCAGGCTTACATTGACGGATACTTCGATCGCTACAATAAGGTGCGCGCGTATCTCGATGCTGTTTTGGAAACAGCAAAAAGCGACGGTTATATCTGCACTCTTTTAAACCGCCGCCGCTATTTGCCGGAGCTCAAAAGCAAGATTCCTTCGGTGCGGCAATTCGCCGAACGCATGGCGATAAACACGCCTATCCAGGGAACAGCAGCGGATTTGATTAAAGTGGCGATGGTAAACATCGAGCATCTGTTACAAGAGAAAAATTTCGAGGCGCGTCTGATCATGCAGGTGCATGACGAATTGGTGCTGGAAACGCCCGTAAAGGAAAAAGAAGAAGTCATGGCGATGGTTAAAAAAGAAATGGAAGAAGTAATTAATCTTAAGGTGCCGCTGAAAGTGGAAATTGCCGCAGGCCATAACTGGGATGAGGCGCATTAATGGCTGTTGAAAAAACAAAAACCACATCAGTAATCTTATTTGTTTTTCCATTAATCCCGAGATTTGTGCGCAAAGCAATATTCATAAGTTTATTTATTATATTCTATCACCTCGACTCGCGGCACCGCTTAATAACGCTGCACAATCTGCAACGCTCCTTCCCGGAAAAAAATTACAGGGAAATTATCAGAATTGCGAAAGGGACGTATCGTCATTTTGCTATTGTCGCCGCGGAATTTCCGGAAATGCCCTCAATTACCAAAGAAAACGCGCACAAATGGCTGGACGTGGATGGTTATGAAAATTACCTGACAGCCAACGCCAAGGGTAAAGGCATCCTTTCCATTGTCGCGCATTTCGGGAACTGGGAATTATTACCGGTGGCCATCCCGATTTATGCCAGGCCGATCCATATTGTTTACCGGCCGCTGGATAACAAAATTATCGATAATATCGTGGAATATGTGCGCACCATGCGCGGCAACAGCTTGATCCCTAAAGGCGGCTCGGGGAAAATAATTATGGAGTTGTTAAAACAGAATCAAATTATCGGCATTCTCAGCGACCAGAATGTTGATACTTATGAAGGAGTTTTTGTTGATTTCTTCGGCCGACCGGCCTGCACGGGAGCGGGGCTTGCCGTAATGGCCATGCGCTCCGGCGCTCCGGTTATCGCCATCTTCCCCGCCCGGCAAAAATCGGGAAGATACAAGGTTATCGTAAAACCTCCTATTGAAGCCGTCCGCACGGGCAATTACGAAGCTGATCTGGTTTTCAACACTCAGCGCTTTACAAAAATCATCGAAGATATTGTGCGCGAATACCCGGAGCAGTGGTTTTGGTTCCACCAGCGCTGGAAAACAAAAATGCCCAAGAAGCAATAGACGCCTTTCAACTTTTGGATTTTGCTCAGTTGATTTAAAGCTATGCACAATAGGCTCGGCCGTATGCGGGTTTGGGTCGCCGCATAGAGTAATCAGGCCAACGCGCATTAAAATATCGAAAACCTTCCAGGATGCAAAACTTAAAGAGCATCACGCGTTTGGTTCAGGATATATTTTCAATACCTTCCAACAGAACACAGAGGTGTCGCTGGCAGCCACCAGTACGTGCTGAAAACAAATCGTTTAAATGTTTATTATTATTGGATAAATATGTTGAAAGCAGAATTAATTCGCCAAAGAACCCTGCTCTTTGGCGCCGATATAACTTGACAGAAAATACTGTTTGCTATAGTTTTATTCGTGTTCGTAAAAAGGAATTCAGCATATCAATTCAATGAAAAGGAGATAATATAGTGAGTTTGAAAAAATTTTTTTGTATTTCGGCAGTTATTGCAACTCTGGGTTTTTTTGTGGCGGTGAGTGATTCTTTCGCCCAAAGGCCTGGTTTTGACGACAAAGAAATTCGCATTGCGCAGTTCAGCCCCCAGACAGGCCCGGCGGCACTCTGGGGCGCCGTGGCGAGAGGAACCAGCGTAGCAGTTGATTTAGTTAACGAAGAAGGCGGCATTCACGGAAGAAAAATCAGATATTTTATCCGTGACGACCAGTATAATCCGTCACAGGCAATGGCCGTGGTACGAGAGCTGGTGGATAGACAAGGGATATTTGCCTTTACGGGAGGTGTCTCCGGCGCCGGTAGTCATGCCGTTAAGAATTACCTGGATAGCAAGAAAATATTGTGGGTTGTTCCCGGCACCGCTTCGCTTAATCCCATTGATGATCCGCCCAGCCGTTACCGGTTCCACGCTTATCCTCTTTTCCAGGATGAAACGAGCATCCTGACCAAGTATATCGTGGAAAAAAGAGGATTAAGGAAAATCGGTTTTCTGTATCAGAATGATGTTTTCGGCAAAGTTGGCCTGGCAGGGGCCAAGCAGCGCCTTGATGCCCTGGGAATGAAACTGGTTTTGGAAATTCCCGTAGAGCCCACGACCACCGATGTTTCCTCGCAGATACTCCGGCTGAGAAACGCCGGAGCCGAGGCCGTTTTTATGTGGGTCAACCCATCCGTGGCGATAATGATGCTCAAAGGCAGCGCCAGTCTAGGCTATAAACCGCAGTGGATTTCTCATACCGGGCTTTCCGATTATCAGGTTATGTATTATATTTCGGACGGCCTCTATGAAGGCGTTATTACATCCGCCGCCGCTCCCGAGCCCGAGTCCAAGGATCGTCTGGTGACCAGATACAGAAACGCGGCAAAGCGCTTTGCCCCACAAGACCGCTGGGGAGTGTATATGAGCGTGGGAATTATATATGTTGAGCCGTTAATCGAAGCCCTAAAAAGAACCGGAAGAAACTTGAGCACGGAAGCCGTTATCAAGGAACTGGAAAACTTCAGAGAATGGAAGGGCCTCGGCGCTCCTATTACCTGGACTAAAGATCAACGACAGGGGGTAGATTCCATCCAGGTTGCGAAATGCGGGCCCAACGGCACGCACATAATGCTGCAGGATTGGACGCCCAACGATCTGGCCACGTGGAAAAAGAAGAAGAAATAATTAACCATACAAGGATTTGACCCCTGAAGTTTGAAACAGGGGTCAAATCCTTGTTAACATAAAAGCATCAGTTTATAACCCGACTCTTGAAAATTCAATATCCCGATATTTCTAAATTTGTCTAACCTCTGATATAAAATTCTCAAAAAGATTCCGGCGGCCTTTTCTT
Source organism: uncultured delta proteobacterium (assembly GCA_963813455.1). Lineage (GTDB taxonomy): Bacteria > Desulfobacterota > Syntrophia > Syntrophales > Smithellaceae > UBA4810. The sequence goes on along the minus strand of CAWEZF010000002.1, from coordinate 250,794 downwards.
CGACAGTTATTTTTTTTGCATCTGAGAGGCGTTTTTGCCCAACTCAAAAGCCTGCCCAAGCGCGGCTTTGTCGCTGACAATATCCGTTTTTTCGGCGGCTGAAGCCATGACAGCTCCGAGCCAGTTTAACTTTGTCATATCCGCTGTTGACTTAAAACTATGGACAATCGGATCAGCCGTATGCACATCCGGATCTCCACAAACAGTAATCAACCCAATCCGCTTACCCTTCATCTGGGGATAGTAATTTTTTTGCCAGCGCCATTCGGCATCAAATAAGGCGCACCACCTGTCGAGATACGCCTTCATCTGCGCGGTCATCGCCCAGAAATAAACCGGGCAGCTGTGAATTATGGCATCGGATTCCAGTATTTTTTTATGAATTCCGGGCATGTCGTCTTTAATGACGCAGATGCCGGTTTCGTTGCATTTTTTGCAATCATGACAGCCGGAAATCTTTAGTTTATTTAGAATTATTTTTTCTATATCCGCGCCGGTGTTTTTTGCCCCGGCCAGCGCCTCATCCAAAAGAATATCGCTGTTGCCACCCACGCGAGGGCTTCCCATAATTCCCAATACTTTCATATTTAAACCCCTTTTCAATCGGCACTATTACTGTAAATCTTTTTTCATCTGGTCAAATTCTTCTTTAGTAATTTCACCTGTGCAGTATCGCTTTTTAATAATATCCAGCGGGGTATCCTGCGTCTGTGTCGTAACTTTTTTTGCCTTAACTGCACGCACGCTGAAATAAACGGCCAATAAAAGAACAACCAAGAATATAATCCACATAATTATTCCTCTGTATCCGTAGCCATAACCATATCCGCCCATCATGCCGGGCCACATGGCATAACGCGCACCAAATCCTCTTCTCATGCCAAAGCTATAATTATGTCCCACCTTCAACGCATGTTCAAACATCGTTAAATGATACCGGCTTTGGATGAGAATGACATCCAGTATTTCAGCACTCTCGCGATCTTCCGCGTTTTTGATCAGCCACTCATAACGTGGCAGCAAATCTTTCTCCATTTTGACGCTGAGCTCATAGGCTTCCGTCAAAGTTTTTGTTTGCACGATGGGGTTTGTTTTCCCGTTTGCCGCCAAACCATAAGCCGCAAACATTTGCTGAATCCATTGAACATGCAGTTCCTCCTGCGGAATAACCATCATGTACGGCATGTGAGCATTGAATTTTTCCTGATCGGCCTCGTATTGAGCCAGCGAATCTTTTTCCATAACCAATATTTCCCGCAGTTTCTGCACCCATTGAGTGTTTTTCGGCGCCGGCAATTTATCCGGAACATCCACCCATCCACCCGGTCCCATTCCATAACCGCCCATCATTCCCCGTCCCATGCCATAACCATAGCCCGGCTGGCTGTATGCAATAATAGAATAAACGGCCAATAATCCCATCACCATCAAAACGATAAATAATGATTTTTTCATGACCCTCTGCTCCTTTCTCTTCATATTTATTTTTTATTACCACACACCGCCATACAAGCTTCAAGATGACTACATCCTTACCACAGAGAAGAAACGCTCAAGAAAAAGAACAACGTCATTACTTAAAAACATTTAATCAATTAATCTAAAATAGCAATACCTATATTATCGCAAAACTATAATATATGAAATTTATTGAGTAAAATTCATGGTAACATCCTCGATGGAGTGCGTAATAAAAAATACTGGCAAGAAGATATAACGGCATTTTTTCTATATTTAAAATTCGCCCTACATTGCCCATAAGCTTTTCTTAAAAAAAGTAAAGAAGTATACTTTTAAATATGCTAAAACTTAACATCACTTATCATATTTATTTACATTATTAATCGGTAACGCTCATGAACAAAATATTAATCCTGTTCGCCCATCCGCGATTTGAACAATCAAAAACCAGCCGCGCCCTGCTCAAAAACATAGAGCAAGCAGAGAGCGTTACACTGCATGATTTGTACGAAGAATATCCCGACTTTAATATCGATATCAAACACGAAAATAATTTGCTGCTGGCGCACGAAATTATCGTCTGGCATCACCCTTTTTACACATACGGCGCACCGGCCCTGCTCAAACAATGGATGGATATGGTGCTGGAACACGGGTGGGCGCACGGAAGCCGCGGAAATAATCTGAAAGATAAAATTATCTTCAACGCGCTGACAATCGGCGGCACAAAAGAAGCCTACACGGCGGGCGGCCATAATAAATTCACCATCCGTGAATTTCTTATACCTTTTGAGCAAACGGCTAACCTCTGCAAAATGATTTATCTGCCGCCTTTTGCCGTCCACGGCACGCATCTTTTAACCGAAAAACATCTTGCCGCTTACGCCCGCCTTTATCAGACACTTTTAGAAAAACTTGTCCATGGCGAATTCCATATTAAGACGATACAAAAATACGATTATCTCAATGACTGGCTGGCTAAAGAAACGGGGGCGAATTTATGAGCGCCATATTCTTACATGACGCATTAATTTATCTGGCTGCCACCGTAATCTTTGTCCCGCTCGCCAAAAAGCTGGGAATGGGTTCGGTTTTAGGCTACCTCATCGGCGGCATTATCATCGGGCCATTTTTTCTGGGCTTTATCGGCGAGGAGGGAAAAGACATTATGCACTTTGCTGAATTCGGCGTGGTGATGATGCTTTTTTTAATCGGCCTGGAATTGGAACCTTCTGCTTTCTGGCGGATGCGCAAGCTTATTTTAGGCACAGGCATCATACAGATGGGCGCGACAACGCTTTTATGCTGCGTGGCCTTATTATTGATAGGTTTTTCCTGGCAGGCGGCGCTCGCCTGCGGGCTGGCGCTTTCCATGTCTTCCACGGCCATTGTCATGCAGACGCTGCGCGAAAAAGGGCTTACCAAAACTCAATCAGGGCGAAGCTCTTTTGCCGTGCTCTTATTTCAGGATATCGCCGTTATCCCAATTTTGGCGCTCCTGCCGCTTTTGGCTGCATCCGGAGTCCAAACCTCTTCGTCCGGACACGCTTCTTTAATGGAAGGACTTCATGGATGGGCGCAGACGCTTGTTTTGCTGGCTGCCGCAAACGCGGTCGTGCTGGCGGGCAGATTCCTGTTTGTTCCTTTCCTGCGCTTCATCGCCCGCATACGCCTGCGGGAATTATTCACGGCAGCGGCGCTGTTAATCGTAATCGCCACAGCTGATCTGATGACCGTAGTGGGTTTAAGCCCGGCGTTGGGAACATTCCTGGCGGGAGTAGTTTTGGCCAACAGTGAGTTCCGCCACGAACTGGAAAGTGATATCGAACCATTCAAGGGAGTTTTGCTTGGTTTATTTTTCATTGCCGTCGGCGCCTCCATAAATTTCAAGTTAATTGTCACGAATCCGCTGACTGTCGCCATTTTGGTTTTTAGTCTCATGGCAATTAAGGCAATTGTTCTTTTTGCCACCGGCAAATTCTCACGCCTGAGCTTTGACCAGAATATGATTTTTACACTTGGCCTTTCGCAGGTGGGAGAATTTGCTTTTGTTCTGTTCGCCTTTATCTCACAAGTAAATATTCTTTCCGCGCACTGGACGGACATGATGATGGGCGCGACTGCCATCAGCATGACCATGACACCACTTCTTTTGCTAGCCAATGAGCGCCTTATACTGCCCAGGTTCGGAACAAAAGAAACCGCGGAAGAAAAAGAAGCCGACATTGTCGACACGCGCCGCACGGTAATTATCGCGGGGTTTGGTCACTTTGGCAGTACCATCGGCCGTTTTCTGCGCGCCAACGGCGTCAAGGCGGTTATCCTGGATAATGATTCAGACCGGGTGGACGTTTTAAGAAAAATGGGATTTAAAGTCTATTACGGTGATACCACTCGTTTGGATATCTTAAAATACGCGGGAGCTGATGAGGCTAAAATACTTATTGCGGCCATCGACTCGCCGGAAATAAATCTTTCGCTCGTGGATACGATCAAAAAAGAATTCCCCCATCTGCGAGTCATGGTGCGCGCCAAAAGCAGGCTTGACGCCTACGAATTGATTGACGCGGGCATAAATGATATTTACCGCGAATCGCTAGATACATCCGTGCGCCTCGGTGTTGACGCGCTTATCGCGCTGGGTTTCCGCAAATACAGCGCCGTCCGCGCGGGGCAAAACTTCATCAAATACGACGAGGCGGCGCTGAAAAAATTAGCGGCCCATCGTCACGACCAGGAAGCTTATATTTTTAACACCCGCGAGCAAATTGAGATTCAGGAGCAGCTCCTGACCGCTGACCGCGAGGCAAACCCCACTCTTAACGATCACGCCTGGGACAACGAATCATACGCGGATAAAACTTCCGGTGACGAACACAATAACTAAAGGGGGATGGCAAAATAATCATTATGCCATCCCCCTAGTTACCAAATAACCTTTTTCAATCCAGCTTTAAGCAATTAGATAGGGAAGAAAAAACACCGTGATAATAACCACGCTGATAATCACCGAACCGATGATATAATACATCAATTTTCGGGAATCCCATTTTGCGCCAATTTCATAAATTGAAAAAACCACCCCAAGAATAACAAACACAAGAAGAAGAAGCACGGCGTGCGTTGTCCAGTGGTGCCCCAACGCCGCTTTCATAACATTCATCACCGGAGCGCTGACTTCTTTAACAACTAAAATAACCGCGTTTAGTAAATTGGTCACCACCAGCGATAGGCCAAATCCCAATGAGTATTTGTTCATATTCGTTTTGTTTTTTATGACTGCCGTTTTTATTCTGTATTTTTCTTTATATTTGTTTTTTTCATGGCCCTCACCCCCTCAATCCTATCGTGACGCCTTTGCTGATGATGCCGCCGGCCCCTTCCATAAACAGTCCCAGTAATATAATCAGCGCACAAATTGCCAGAACCAGATTTTTATTCTTCCTGTTGGTCAGGGGAGTATTTTTATAAACCGCTATCGGCAGATAAATGCCCAACAACAACATCGCGAAAAAGATATGCTCTTTTACCTCCATGAAAAAATTATGAGCCCAGGGCCAGGCGCCTGCTTTTATTATATCTCTTTCGGCCCCATAATAGGTAACATACCAGTAACCGCCGATAAGAAAAGAAATTACAATCAGCACAGCAACAGCCAGACTCAGTATTTTAATTCTCTGATAATTTTTTCCACTCCGGCATTCAAGACATCCATGAACAAGGCAACAGCGCAAAGGATGCCCAAAACGCCGAAAAACACATGCGACATCATAATTCCCTGATTCAGCATTTTTTCTCCTTTCATGAATAATCAAATTAGGGTTGGTTATTTAGTTAACGTTTAAAATAAAACGCCGCAACTGACACAACGCACTGCTCTTATAAGAGCAAACATGTTTCGGAGTGATTCTAATAATGTAAGTATATAAAGAATTGCCTGCTTCTGTCAATGCGATAAAATTACAGCATATCAGGTGCTTACGCCTGATCAAAAGCGTAATTACCGCGAAAATATTTTCCGGGTAGATAATCTGGTTTTAATTTTGAATACTTATTCATTTAAAAAAAAGAAGCACTCCATTGTCAAATATGCTAAAAAGTTCGCAGTAAAATAAATTTTTATTAAAGGATATTTTGTGCAAATTCTCGATGGCATCAAAGTAATCGACGTCACCCAGTTTATCTCCGGTTCCCGCTGCACGCAGCTTCTGGCCGATATGGGCGCGGATGTGGTAAAAGTTGAACCACCGGAAGGCGATACTCTAAGAATTAATTTTCAGCTGATGCCCGGCGCGGAACGCTGTTATTCTGTTTTAAACCGCAATAAATACGGCATCGCCGTCAACTGGCAGGAAAAAGAAGGGCAAGAAGTAATGCGGCGGCTCGCCGCGCAGGCGGATATTTTTGTGCAAAACCTCATCCCGGGCGCGCTGGAGCGCAACGGCCTGGGCTATGATGATTTAAAAAAAATAAAAGAAGACATTATTTATACGCAAATTTCCGGCTTCGGCGCCACAGGCGTTAATCCCGAAAGGGCCGCCTTTGATATAATCGCGCAGGCAACCGGTGGCCAATTTTGGAATGACCAGGATACTTATCTGATGCCCGCCAACTACTGGGGTGATTTAATGGCCGGCGCCTACGCCGCTAACGCAACTTTACTTGCCCTAATTCACAAGATGAAAACCGGGCATGGTCAATATATTGATTTGTCCATGCAGGACGTTATGTATTTCAACAATTACCGCGCCCTGATGGACAAAGCGCTGGGAGAAGTGGCAAAGGACATCGAAAAAACACTGGGCAGAAAACCCGAGGAGGTTATGAACTCTTCCGACAGAATGCCTTTCTACGGTTTCTTTAAATCGAAAGACGGAAAAGTAGCCATTGTTTCCATTACCACGCGTCAGTGGAAAACACTCGCGGAAGTCATCGGGCGAACGGAAATGGCCACCGATCCGAAATTCAATAATATTATTTCTCAAATCCAAAATCACAAAGAGGCTGTGGCGCTTATCGAAGAGTGGACATCGCGCCATAAATCGCAGGAAATAATAAAAATTTTAGAGAGTAAAAAAATCCCCTGCGGCATTGCCTATACCAACGCGCAGGTAAATCGCGATGATAACTTAAAAGCGCGCGGCATGTTTCAAAAGATCCATCACCAGGAATTCGGCGATATCGATATTCCCGGATTCCCTTACAAATTTTCCGAAGCCGAGGGAAGCATCCGCCTGCCCGCGCCCGCGCTGGGAGAACACAGCAGATTTATTCTGGAGAGTTGGCTAGGCTATTTACCAAAGGAAGTTAATAGACTTTATAAATCCAGGATAATAATTTAATCTGAAGATATTTTTCTTAGTTCCCGCCACAAAATTTTTCCTGCCGCGCTGCCCAGCTGCACGTTACTATGCCAGTGTCCATCGTAATTAACGCATTTATATTCTCAGAATCTTTGAATATTATCCTGCGCCAATCTGCTGATGTCCATTTCTCACTCCATTATCTTCAATTTTTTCGATTCAATATCCTAACTCATCTTAACAAGCATAACTGCAAGGTGACTAAATATCTATCTGCGAATTGCAGTCTCCATGGCATGAATATAATTACCGCAAAAGCTACCAAATAGCAGCTACCGAATAAATAAAGCGTGCGATAAACCGTTATAATATTAAATAGATAAGTTCCGGATTCAAGAAATAACAAGATTTTCTTGATTTTTTTACAGACAATGCTGTATTGTTTGTGACCGGTAGTTCTGTAATTTGCAAATTGTCGGATATTTGTAACCTTTTGCTTCCTGATATAAAATTTAAATTCAGGCAGTGTTGAGTGACAGGACAATAATTCCGCAAAAAAAATAATTTGAGGAGTGTGTTATGGCATTAAATCCGTTAATTGATTCAAGAGATGTTAGGTTTGTTCTTTTTGAAGCGCTGGAAGCAGACAAGTTAAGCAAGTATGAAAAATATGCCGGTTTCGATAAGGACACGTATGAGGCCACGCTTGAACTGGCAGAACAGCTTGCCGTGGAGCAGGTTTACCCGGCAAACGCTGAGGCCGACAAGACTGGCGCAAAATATGATCCCCAGGCAAAAACGGTTACTGTTCCTGAGGGATATAAAACAGCAATGAACCTTTACAAAGAATCCGGTTTTCCCGGTTTGGGAAACGACCCCCAGTGGGGCGGCACCGGAATGCCTGAGGTTATATGCCGGGCAGTGGCGGACTATTTTTCCGCTGCCGGCGTTGCTTTCATTGTTTATGATACTTTAAGGGGCGGCGCTTCCAGGTTAATTGAAAATTTTGGAACAGACGAACTGAAAAAAACCTACCTGGAAAAAATGTCAACCGGCCAGTGGGGGGGCACGATGTGCCTGACTGAACCGGGCGCGGGTTCCGATGTCGGCGCCTTAAAAACAAAGGCCGTAAAACAAAAAGACGGCACTTATCTTCTCACCGGGCAGAAAATATTCATTACGGCCGGCGACAACGACCTGTATGAAAACATCATTCATCCGGTTTTGGCTCGTATCGAAGGCGATCCTCCCGGGACACCTGGAATATCGATTTTTATAGTGCCGAAATATCACGTCAATCCTGACGGAAGCATCGGCGGGCAAAATGACTTTATCACCACGGGCATTGAACACAAAATGGGCATAAAAGGCTCGGCAACCTGTTCATTGAGCTTAGGCGATAACGGCAAATGCATCGGTTATCTTTTGGGAGAAGAGCGTCAGGGTATGAAAATCATGTTTCAGATGATGAACGAGGCAAGGCTTGACGTGGCAGATCAGGCACTGGGAGCGGCAAGTTCCGCCTATATGCACTCGATAACTTACGCGAAAAACCGCCTACAGGGTTCAGATCCGGCCAAGAAGGGCGATTTCAGTTCCGCGCCGATCAGCAAACACCCCGATGTAAAAAGAATGCTTCTTTGGATGAAATCGCAGGTCGAAGCGATGAGAATGCTGACACTTTTAGCCGCTATCTGCGGTGATTTAAGCCATGTGGAAAAGGGAGATAAAGCCAAAGAGGCCAAAGGCCTGCTAGATTTTCTTATTCCTCTTTGCAAAGCGGGCAATTCCGATCTGGCCTGGCTAGTTACTTCGGATGCTATGCAGGTTTATGGCGGCTATGGGTATTGCTCGGAATATCCGGTCGAGCAGTTGGCACGCGATTCTAAAATTCTTGCTATCTATGAAGGAACAAACGGCATTCAGTCCATGGATCTGACCATGCGCAAGCTGCTGATGAATCCGGAAATGTATAACTACGGCGTCTTCAAAAAGAGAATTGCCGAAACGATAGAAAAAGCTAAAGGCATTGTTGACGAAAAATACGTTGCCGCTGTTCGTGATGGTGTTACCAAAATGGATGCCACGGTAAAGAAACTTGCCGAGCTGAGAGATCAAAAGAAGATGCTCGACATTCTGGCCATTGCCACGCCGCTGCAAAATGCCATGCGCATGCTGGCGCATGCCTGGATGCATTTGTGGTCAATGACCATCACGATACCAAAGCTAAAAGCAATCGCCGGTGATATCGCCGGAGAAAAAGTAGTGAATCTGGTCAAAGACAACATGGAAGCCGCCTTCTACTATGGAAGAATTCTTTCAGCCCGTTTCTACCTGGGTTCCGAATTCAAACATTTTGAAGGATATCTCAACTACATAACATCCGGCGAGCAGGCGGTCATCGAAGCTTTTGACGAAATATTTACCGGAGCGCTGCCTCAGTAAAATAATTTTCAGAACATTTAGATAAAAAGCCTCTGAAGTTTACAGCTTCAGAGGCTTTTTATTTTTTGCCACTCAGTCTTCAGCCCTCAGTCTTGAGCTCTTTATCTTTCCAAAAAAGGCAGCGGCTTTTCCAGACGATAAACCAACGCCTGACAGGAGGCTAACAGCTTGCCCGAATTATCAACCGCACGAATATCATAGGCGGCAGTTTTCTTCGTTTTGTTGATTTCTTTTGCCTCGGCGCTTAGCGTTGCGCCTTTTGTCGGCGAAGCCAGATAATTTATATTCATATTGAGCGCCACCGCCATCGTGCCGTGCGAATTGGAGGCCACTTCGAAAGCCGCGTCGATCAGCGAAAAAATCGCGCCACCATGCGCCATGCCAAACATGTTTTCCAAATCAGCAGAAAAAACCATTTCCACTTTAGCGTAACCATCTTCAAGTGCGATGAGTTTCAGACCTAATTTACGCGCAAAAGGTTCATTTTCAATTTTCTTAAATATGGCTTGCTTGATTTTTTTATCCATTTAAATCGCCTGCTTTAACTTATAATCACCAGCGCGATATAAGGAACAAGATTCAGCATGAGCACAAGTATTTTCATGGCGGCGATGAAACAATAGAGTATTGTATCAAATGATTTCCGTGGAATTTTAAACCACCGGGTGTGCATTTTATAGACCCAGTCGCCCGCATAGCCGCAGATTAAAAACGAGACAATCAATAATCCCCCGTTGATAATCGTGCACCACATAAAAAAATCACGCAGTGTTAAAATGTCCATAATCACCTTCCTTTTCTTGGTTTGCCAAAATAATACAAAGTACCTTTGGTTTTTTCAATAATACGTTATTTGAAAAGATTTTAAAAGGGGCAATTACCCGAAATAAAATACTAATAAAAAAGGCTTCCCTTACGGAAGCCTTTTACGGATGGTGGGCCGTGCGGGGATTGAACCCGCGGCCAACGGATTAAAAGTCCGCTGCTCTACCGCTGAGCTAACGGCCCACTTGATTCATTATTTTTGGACGTGCCCTATTAACAGCAACTCCGGTGAGTGTCAAGGAGAAACTGACACGATTTCAATCAGGAAAAGGGTCTGCGGAAAAACTCTGTCCTGCCTGCCACGCGCGCTGCTTTTTATAAACTAAAGCACCCTTACCGCCACAACGCCATCGATTGACTGGATTTTCTTAACGAGGCCTTCGCCGACATCACCTTCCAGATCGATGATATTGTAGGCCAGATTGCCTTTGCTCTTGTTGATCATATTCGCGACGTTGAGCTTATTTTCCGCCAGCATGCCCGTGATCTTCTCAATCATCCCCGGCATATTCTGGTTGGTAATCGTGATTCTTTTTTTGCCGTTTCTGTCAAGATTGCATTCAGGGAAGTTAACCGAGTTTTTGATATTCCCGTTTTCCAAAAAATCCATTAACTGCAAAGCGGCCATGATGGCGCAGTTTTCCTCGGATTCTTCTGTGGAGGCTCCGAGGTGCGGAATGGCGACGACCTTGTCCGTCTTAATAACTTCTTCATCCGGAAAATCGGTCACATAGCAGCTCACAATGCCGTCAGCAATTGCCTTCTTCAGAGACGCGGTATCCACAAGGCCGCCACGGGCGAAGTTTAGAAGCACCACGCCTTTTTTCATAATCGCGAACTTGCCGGAGTTAATAAAACCCTTCGTGTCTTTGTTTTGAGGAACATGCAGAGAAATATAGTCGGATTCCGCCAAAAGTCGGTCCAGGTTCGGAGCCTTCTTGATGGTGCGGGAAAGCTTCCATGCCGCCTCGATTGATAAGAACGGATCAAATCCCCAGACTTCCATACCCAGGGAATCAGCTGCGTTGGCCACCATGGTGCCGATAGCGCCTAAGCCCACAACACCCAGAGTCTTTCCCTGGATCTCGGTGCCGACAAATTTTGATTTTCCTTTTTCGATCAGGTCGGGAACCTTATCGCCTTCGCCCACAAGACCCTTGGCCCAGAAAATACCATCGGCGGCATTGCGCGCCGCCATGATCATTCCTAATACAACCAGTTCTTTTACGCCGTTCGCGTTCGCTCCCGGAGTATTAAAAACAACAATTCCTTTTTCGGAACATTTGTCGATGGGTATATTGTTGACGCCGGCGCCGGCGCGGGCGATAGCTTTCACGCTTGTGGGCAGGGTCAGGTCTTTCATTTCCTTGCTTCTTACCATGACTCCGTCGGGATCCGGCATGTCAGCGCGATACTCATATTTATCGGTAAAAACGCTTAAACCTTTTTCCGAAATTTTGTTCAACAAATCAATCCGATACATAAAAAAGCCTCCTGTTTCTTTCCGCTAATTTTTTATTAGAGAGTATTGCGATAAATCGAATACTTACTTTGCTTAAGCTTGCGGTTAAAACAAATTGTCCTTATGGGTTTTATAAAAACTTTTAGTTTCGCGCCGTGAAGTATAAGGTGAGCGCCTACGCGTGTCAAGGAAATCTTGGCCATAAAACATGGCCGCGCGCTGCCGATTTTTACCTGTTATCAAGCATGTTTACAGGCGGGAGGCTGCTGCACGGCAGGGATTGCCTCTAAAAAAAGCAACCCCTGTATTTTGGTAATGTTTAGTTAGCTTGGGCAAGCGTTCAAAAAAAATGAGGCAACTCTAATCGCAGAAAGGGTCTTTCAGCAATATTGTCTCCTCGCGGCCGGAGCCTACGGAAACAAGAGAAATCCTCGCTTGAGCCAATTCTTCAAGCCGGTTTAAATATTTGCGCGCGTTGGAGGGAAGCTCGTCCATTTTGCGCGCGGGACTAATATCTTCTTTCCAGCCTGAAAATTCTTCATACACAGGCTGGCACCCAGAGAGAACCCGGATATCCGCCGGTACAGTATGCGTGTAATCGCCCGCCGGTGTTTTATAGCCGACACAGATTTTTATTTTATCCAGTCCTGTCATGACATCGAGTTTGGTAATCGCCAGATCGGTAACACCGGATATTCTTATTGCCTGCCGCACCAGCACGATATCCAGCCAGCCGCAGCGACGTTTTCTTCCGGTGGTGGCGCCGAATTCCTGACCGACTTTCTGCATGTGTTCCCCAATTTCATCTTGCAGTTCGGTAGGAAAAGGCCCTTCACCCACTCTGGTGGTGTATGCTTTGCAGATACCCACAACTTTATTTATGGCGTTGGCGCCGATGCCGCTGCCGCAGGAGGCGTTGCCCGCCGCGGTGTTGGAAGAAGTGACATAGGGATATGTTCCGTAATCGATATCCAGCTGCGAACCCTGCGCGCCTTCAAAAAGTATTTTCTTTCCGTTTTTGTTTTCTCTATCGAGAACAAATGACGTATCGGCGACATAAGGTTTTAGTTTTTCGGCAAGCCCCAGATACTCGGCGGCAATTTCATTTTCATCCAAAGGCTTTTGCCCGAATAATCCTTTGAGCAAAAAGTTTTTTTCTTCCAGCGCGTGGTGAAGTTTTTCCCGGAATGACTGTTCATCATAAAGATCGATCAGGCGGATTCCCGTGCGCGCGGCTTTGTCTTCATAAGCCGGGCCTATTCCTCTGCCTGTTGTGCCGATTTTTTTTCCGGAATTATGGGCTTCCCTCGCCTGGTCGATGCCGCGATGGTAGGGCATAATTAAATGAGCTCTTTCACTCACCATTAGCTTTGTGTTTTGCGGAAAAAGATCGCCTTTGCGCAGCTGCTCTATTTCCTCCAGCAACACAGACGGATCGACAACAACTCCGTTCCCGATAATACATATTTTGTTTTCATGTAAAATTCCCGAAGGAATTAAATGCAAGATGGTTTTTCTTCCGCCCACAACCAGCGTGTGCCCGGCATTATTTCCGCCCTGAAAACGGGCAATTACATCCGCCTGTTCAGCGTAAATATCGACGACTTTACCCTTGCCCTCATCACCCCATTGAGTGCCTATAACCGCAACATTAGCCATTAGTATATACTTTCCCGCATTTTAATAGGTGCTGAAAATTACGTTTGGTAATTTCCCTAATTTATCTAAAATATCCGAACCGGAATTAAAGGGCTTTGACCTTTTCGTTAAAAACTTTTTCCAGCTCCGTCAGCGCGTTTTTAATATCCGCTTCTTCAATTGTCGGCCCGCACCAGAAACGATAGCCGGCGGGAGCGTCCTTATAAGAATTAATGTCATGCGCGACATTCTTTTTGCTTAAATCCGACGCGATGCTCTTTAAGAATTTACTTTTCGCGTCCGCGTCCAGCGCCGCGACTTTCGGATGCGTAACCGAAAGACAAACGGAGGTGTTGGAACGGACTTTGGGGTCATCCGCCAAAAATTCAATCCAATCGGTTTTGGCCACCCAGTCTTCCACAACTTTTAAATTGGCGCGGCTTCTTTTGAACAGCCCATCAAGGCCGATTTTCCCCGCCCAGCTAAGCGCGTCTAAATAATCTTCCACGCAGATCATGGAAGGCGTGTTGATGACATCGCCGTCGAAAATGGCTTTGTTGATTTTGTCGCCCTTTTTCAAACGGAAAATCTTCGGCATCGGCCAGGGCGGCGTGTAAGATTCCAGACGCGCTACGGCTTTCGGGCTCAAAATCATCATGCCGTGCGCGGCTTCGCCACCCAGACATTTCTGCCATGAGAATGTCAAAACATCAATTTTGCTCCAATCAATTTCATTGGCAAACGCGTAACTGGTCGCGTCACACAAAGACAGGCCTTCGCGGTTGGCGGGAATCCAGTTCCAGTCGGGAATGCGCACGCCACTGGTGGTGCCGTTGGCCACAAAAACCACATCCGTTTTCCAGTCCACTTTAGCCAGATCAGGAATTTTCCCGTAATCGGCTTTAATAATTGCTGGGTTGAGTTTTAGTTGTTTGTTAACGTCCGTCGCCCAGCCTTCGGAAAAGCTTTCCCAGACCAAAACGGTGACCGGCTTGGGACCCAAAAGTGACCACATGGCGCATTCAAAAGCGCCGGTATCGGAAGCCGGCAGAATTCCCACAAGGTAATCTGACGGAATTTTTAAGATATTTCTTGTTTCGTTAATGGCTTTGATAAGTCTTTCTTTTCCCAGTGCGGAACGGTGCGAACGGCCAACCGGCGCGCCCTTCAACACATCAATATTCCACGCTGGCCTTTTGCTACAGGGGCCTGAACTAAAATTTGGGTTTTGCATACTCAACATCCTTTAAATAAATTTAAAAACAATTATACATATCAGCAATGAAATTTTTACTCAAGGAAATTCAAAAACCCAGGTGTTTATTGGTTTTTTTAAATAAAATCATGAAATTAACGATTTGCCACGCTTAGCTATTGAGCCGCCGGCAAAAATCATGAATTGGCAAATAAAATTAAAGCCCCGAAAAATTATCAAGACTATATGATACTTCTCAGCGCTTCTTCAATTTCCGGATACCGGAATTTAAAACCGGCATTAACAAGCTTTTGCGGAAGGACGCGCTGCCCTTTAAGCAAAACAGATCCGAATTCACCCAGAATAAGCCGCATCATAAATCCGGGAGCGGGCAGAAAAGACGGCCGGCTTAATACTTTGCCCAAAGCCTTGCCTAAATCTTTATTGGGCACCGGATTAGGGGAACAGACATTAACCGCCCCGGATATTTCTTTGTGCGCCAGAAGAAAAATAAACGCTTCGGCAAGATCCTCCATATGCACCCAGGAAAACCACTGCCTGCCGCTGCCCAGCGGCCCGCCTAGAAAATATTTAAAAAGCGGAATCATCTGGCCCAGCGCTCCGCCGTTTTTACCCAGCACGATACCGAAGCGCGTGATTACGACGCGCGCTTTTTTCTTGGCGGCGCGCAGGGCTTCCTGCTCCCAATCAAAGGCGAGCCGTGCCAGAAAATCATCACCGGCCGCAGACGATTCAACTAACTCTTCATCTTCATGAAAGCCGTAATAACCCACGGCAGACGTGCTGAAAAATGTAATGTCACTCGCATCGTCAGGCAGGGCTTCTACCACGTTGCGCGTGGTATCCATGCGGCTATCCCGCAAAATCTTTTTTTGCGCGGGTGTCCAGCGGCTGAAGATGGACGCGCCGGCCAGATTTATAATCACATTATGTTTCCCGACGGATTCCTGCCATTGCCCTTTTATCGTCGGATTGCCGGCGATATAGGAAACTTTCGGCAATCTTGTTTCGGAGCTATCCGGATTAGGAGTAAGAATAGAAACATCATGGCCTTCTTTAATCAATCTTCCGGCCAGATAAGTGCCAACAAACCCCGTGCCGCCTGTTATAAAAACTTTCATCTTTATCTCCTCTGGATAAATTACAATTTTTTATTGTGCATCCCCGATTAACGGAAGCACTTTGTCCAGCTTAAAATAAACCAGATATTTGGGGCCGGTTTTGTATTTACCTTCCACCTCTTTATATTTTCTGCGGCGAATTTCTTCAATCAGCGGACTGTCCTTCTCTTCGCGGATTTTTGTCAGATATAAGCGCTTGCCCTCATATTTATCCGCTTCTTTAAAAAGATAAACAGCATGGGGGCTTACCTGCAAATTGGCGTGGGTCAGTTTTTCTGCCATGATAAAAGCCACGGTTTCTTCGTCAAAAAAATGCGGCCGGCCGTAAATAGCGGCGTTAACCTTACCATTTTTATCCGCGGTGGCCAGAATCCCCGCGCCCTTGGCCTCTTCAAAATATTCACTAAGTTTCATTGTCTTTTCCTCTCTTTTTAAATTGTTTATCATAAAATATGGGCATTTACCCGACCTTTGTAAAGAGATGATAAAATAACGATTTTTATATTGTTTATAATGTTTTCCGCTTTTATTAATGTTGACATATATGGAAAAAATATGTTTTTCTCCATTTTCGGCGAAGGAGAGATATAAGTGGTAAAAAAATCCAAAACCAGTTTTTTCTGTCAGCACTGCGGCTATATGTCGCCAAAATGGCTGGGCAAGTGCCCTTCCTGCGAGGGATGGAACTGTTTTGCCGAAGAGCTGGTTACCCAAGAGACTTCCGGCAGCCGCGCCGAGATGAACTTCGGCGGCAAGCCCCTGCCTATTGAAGAAATACCCGCAGAAGAAGGCAAGCGCCTGACTACGGGACTAGCAGAGATCGACCGTGTTTTAGGCGGAGGCGTTGTCGGCGGCTCTGCGGTTTTAATCGGCGGAGAGCCGGGCATCGGCAAATCCACGTTGATGCTGCAGATGATGCATAACCTGGCGCAAAACGGCACAAAAGTACTTTATGTTTCCGGCGAAGAATCAGCCAGCCAGATTAAAATGCGCGGCCAGCGGGTCGGCGCGGCGTCTAAAAACCTGCTGGTGCTTGTGGAAGTATCGCTGGAGAAAATTCTGGAGCAGATAAAAAATATTTCTCCCGCGATTGTCGTGATTGATTCCATTCAAACTCTTTATTCTTCGGATCTGATGTCCGCGCCGGGCAGCGTAGGCCAGGTGCGTGAAGCGTCTTCCAGGCTTATTTTGTTTGCCAAAAAATTCGGCATTCCGGTTTTTCTGGTCGGCCATGTCACCAAAGACGGCTCCATTGCCGGACCAAAAGTTTTGGAGCACATGGTGGACACGGTTCTTTATTTCGAAGGAGATTCAGGTCACGCCTATAGAATTGTGCGCGGGATTAAAAACCGTTTCGGGCCGGCCAATGAAATTGGCGTTTTTGAAATGCAGGAAAAGGGGTTAAAAGAAGTTCCCAACCCTTCGTCTTTCTTTTTGGCGGAAAGGCCGCAAAATGTTTCCGGTTCAGTTGTCGTTCCCAGCCTGGAAGGCACCCGGCCTATCTTAGTGGAAATTCAGGCGCTGGTTTCCCCCACTAATCTGGGAATGCCGCGACGAACAGCCATCGGCGTGGATCATAATCGCGTGTCACTTTTGGTGGCAGTTCTCGATAAAATCTGCGGCCTGCATCTCGGCGCGTCTGATATTTTCATCAACGTCGCCGGCGGCATAAAGCTTTCGGAACCGGCGGTGGATTTAGGCGTCGTTGCCGCGATGGCCTCAAGCTTTTTGGATAAGCCAATTGACGCGCGCACCGTTGTTTTAGGAGAAGTGGGGCTAACCGGCGAAATACGCGCAGTTTCTCAAATGGAAACAAGGGTAAAAGAAGCGGCGCGCCTGGGATTTGAGTATTGCATAGCACCCAAAACCTCCTCCGCGCAGACAATTAAAGTGGCAAAAATGAAAGTGATGACAGTCAGCTCGCTTCAACAGATGCTGGAAAATTTATTTTAATTTCACAGGGCGCATCGGAAAATATTTTTTTAGAAAATCCACCTAAGTATTGACATTATCAAAAAAATGTTTAAGTTAGCGGCGCTATTCAGCAATTATGAATAAAAACATAAAAAAAGCAGGAAAGGAGAAAAAAGCATGAATATCAGACCTTTACAAGATAGAATTATTGTAAAACGTTTGGCAGAAGAGCAAAAAACCAAGGGAGGCATCATTATCCCGGACACCGCCAAGGAAAAACCCATTGAAGGAAAAGTAGTAGCCGTGGGCAAAGGCAAAGTGGCCGATGACGGTAAGCTTATTAAACCGGAAGTAAAAGTCGGCGACAAAATTCTTTTCAGCAAATACGGCGGCACCGAAGTTAAAATCGACGGTGACGAGTATTTGATCATGCGGGAAGACGACATTTTAGGAATCATTGAAAAATAAGAATAATTAAGGAGGAATATATAAAATGGGAGCAAAAATACTTCTTTACGATGAAGAGGCGAGGAAAGCGATCCTCAAAGGGGTAAACACCCTGGCCGACGCTGTAAAGGTAACTCTCGGCCCCAAAGGCCGCAATGTAATTATCGATAAAAGCTTCGGTTCACCCACCGTGACCAAAGACGGCGTAACCGTGGCCAAAGAAATCGAACTGGAAGACAA
Organism: uncultured delta proteobacterium; assembly: GCA_963813455.1. Classification (GTDB taxonomy): domain Bacteria; phylum Desulfobacterota; class Syntrophia; order Syntrophales; family Smithellaceae; genus UBA4810. Next base: position 232,722 of record CAWEZF010000002.1, on the reverse strand, counting down.
ATTTGAAAATATGGGCGCGCAGATGGTGAAAGAAGTCGCCAGCAAAACCAGCGATGTCGCCGGCGACGGAACAACCACAGCCACTTTGCTCGCGCAGGCGATTTACCGCGAAGGTGTCAAAGCCGTAGCCGCGGGCTCTAACCCGATGGATATCAAAAGAGGCATCGACAAGTCCGTGGAAACGGTAGTCAAAGAACTCAGCAAAATGAGCAAACCCACCAAAGACCAGAAAGAAATCGCCCAGGTCGGAACAATCTCCGCCAACAACGATGAAACAATAGGAAGCATCATTGCCGAAGCCATGGGCAAAGTCGGCAAAGAAGGCGTCATCACCGTGGAAGAAGCCAAAGGCCTGGAGACGGAACTGGAAATCGTCGAAGGTATGCAGTTTGACCGCGGTTATCTTTCTCCTTACTTTGTAACCAACGCGGACAAAATGCTGGTTAACCTTGAAGACGTGTTAATTTTAATCTATGAAAAGAAAATCAGCGGCATGAAAGACCTGCTTCCGATTCTGGAACAGATCGCCAAGATGGGCAAGCCCCTCCTCATTATTTCTGAAGACGTGGAAGGTGAAGCGCTGGCAACATTGGTTGTCAACAAAATCCGCGGCACACTGCATGTGGCCGCTGTTAAAGCGCCCGGTTTCGGTGACCGCCGTAAAGCCATGCTGGAAGACATTGCCATCCTCACCGGCGGCAAGATGATTTCCGAAGACATGGGCTACAAACTGGAAAACGTTAAAATGGAAGACCTCGGCCGCGCCAAGAAAATCATCATCGACAAAGATAATACCACTATCGTGGACGGCGCCGGCAAGAGATCCGAGCTGGAAGGTCGCGTGAAACAGATCCGCGCTCAGATTGAAGAAACTACTTCTGATTACGATAAAGAAAAACTTCAGGAACGACTGGCCAAGCTGGTCGGCGGTGTCGCCGTAATTAAAGTCGGCGCGGCAACCGAATCCGAAATGAAAGAAAAGAAAGCCCGCGTAGAAGACGCTCTGCATGCCACCCGCGCCGCGGTGGAAGAAGGAATTGTTCCCGGCGGCGGAGTTGCTTACCTGCGCGCCCTGCCTGCTCTGGGCAAACTTTCCCTTGACGGCGATGAACAGATCGGCGTGAATATTGTTAAAAAGGCGATTGAAGAACCGATTAAAATGATTGCCGCCAACGCCGGATTTGAAGGCAGCATTGTCGCGGAAAAGGTAAAAGCGAATAAGGAAAAAGGGGCGTCTTTTGGATTCAACGCCCGCACGGACACGTATGAAGACATGATCAAGGCCGGTGTTATTGACCCGACCAAAGTCACACGTTTTGCCCTGCAGAACGCGGCCAGCGTGGCTTCGTTATTGTTAACGACACAGTGCATGGTAGCTGACAAACCCGAGGAAAAAGGCGCAGGCGGAATGCCCGGTATGCCTCCGGGCGGCGGATATCCCGGAATGGGAATGTAATTAAGTAGCAGTACCACCTTGTCATTGCGAGAAGCATCGCGACGAAGCAATCTCAAATTTTAAAGCCCCTTGTCCGTTCGGACAAGGGGCTTTTTATTAATAAATTAATCTCACATTTAAGTAAAAATTATCCCGTAAAGTTTATCTGGAGATTACCATAAATCCTTGAGCATTTCGGTCACACGGGCAAATCCATCCGTCCCACATCGTCGATGATTTTATGCTTTGGGTATGAATTCATTGCTTAAATAATGGTTAATTAAATGCGTTGAATCTGTGCCGCTAATCAACGTCTAGTTTCATGAAAAAATATTTTTCCCATTTTTTTCTTTTTTCAATCCCCTGTAAAGCATATATCCGAAAAAGATAACACCACAGACAAGAAAGAATATCGAAATGTCCGTGTAATATTCTTCAAGCAGTTCCTTCTGCGTGTAAAGAAAATAACCTAGTAAAACAAGGATAATATTCCAAAGGCCTGAGCCCAGCGCGGTGAAAAGCAAAAACTGTTTGAAATCCATTTTGGCAAATCCTGCCGGCAGCGAAATCAATTGTCTTATCGCCGGGATCAACCGCCCGATAAAAGTGGAGCTGCGGCCGTATTTAATAAAATAATCTTCCGCCTTTTCCAGAGTATTTTCGGTAATTAGCAGAAAATGGGCGATGCGGGTGTCCGCCAGACGATAAAGAACTTTTCTTCCCAAAAAATACGCGAAAAAATAATTAAAAGTGGCGCCGATAAGCGCGCCGGCCGTGGCGGCAAAAAACACACCGAAAATATTGAGCGATCCCTGCGCGGCTTTATACGCGGCGGGTGGCACAACTATTTCGGAGGGAAAAGGAATGAACGAACTCTCGATACTCATCAACAATACAACGGTGCCGTAATTGATATGCTCCAGATACCAGGAAGTGATGGAAGAAAATATTTCTGCAATCATAAATCCTCAATCAAAAATATATTATAAAATCAAATTTCAGAAGCTCTGTTTGTTGCATGTTGCGCATTACCATATAGCGCTTTGCTTCTATATTGTAATTTATCCGCATATTCAACTGCTTTTGGAAACAATCTTTTTTTAAAAAAAGAAGCCGGTTTCGCACAAGGCCTTGTGCGAAACCGGCTGAGATCAATGTAATATTAGTTTGCCTTTATCGGTAAGTCAACTTTTTCAGCGCCTCGATGCGGTCATCCAGAGGCGGATGGCTCATAAACAAAAGCTTCAGACCGTGCTTGGAGGGCTTGCCGCTAATACCAAAAGCGGACATCTGATCCGGCAGGGGCTGCAGCAACACCCGCTTTTAACTTTTCCAGCGCGGCAATCATACTAGGCGTTCCGGCAAGCTTCGCGCCTCCCGCATCCGCCTTGATATTCTCTCTGCCTGCTGAACCACAAAACAATGATGCTGGCCAAGATGCCGAAAACAATCTGCGCGATGATTGTCGTCAGAAAAAATCCCAGGCCATGCCCTCTTTCGTTTTTTAGAATAACTCTGTCCACAAAATGACCCGCCACGCGGGAAAAGAAAATGACAAACGTATTTAACACGCCCTGAATCAGCGTGAGCGTAATCATATCCCCGTTAGCGACATGGCTGATTTCGTGGCCTAAAACTGCTTCCGCTTCTTCCTTATTCATCGCGCGCAGCAGACCCGGAACTTACGGCAACCAGGGCTTTATTTTTGTTCATGCCGGTGGCAAAGGCATTGGGCGCGGCCGAATCAAAAATCGCCACTTCCGGCATGCCGATTCCCGCCATTGACGCCTGCTTTTTTACCGTATCCACCAGCCAGATTTCCGTGGAACTTCTGGGGCTGGTGATTACTTTCGCTCCCGTCAGTCGCTTGGCCATCCATTTGGATATCATCAGGGAAATCAGCGCGCCGCCCATAGCCGAAAACCGCGGCAAAAATCAGCAGATTATACATGTTCAAGTTAGTGCCACTTTCATCGAGAATGCGGTCTACCCCCAAAAGGCGTAAAACGATGCTGAGAATAAAAATCACAGCAATATTAGTTAAAAGAAACAGCATAATTCTTTTCATTTTTATACAAACCCTCCCAAGTTAATTAACATTTTTAATTTTTTTGAAAAAACCAATTTTTTATTTATATATATCGCGCCCCGGAAAGTCAAGTCTGGGTGAGCCGCCTTCATACGGAAGACAACAGCAACAAATTTGTCAAGAAATTATTGAGGTTAAGTGTTATAGAGTTTACTTGAAAGTGCAATAATTGTGTGATAGTGCACTGCCACGAAAAAAACGTATAATTTTCGCGGTCTGACCGCTATTTTTTTGCAGCACAAGGAGCAATAAATGGATTACAAGAAAAGCCTGAATCTTCCCCAAACGGATTTTCCGATGAAAGCGAATCTGGCGCAGCGCGAGCCGGAAATGCTTAAAACCTGGGAAGAAACAGGAATTTATAAAATGATTCGCAAAAATCTTAGTGGCGCCAAACCTTTTATTCTGCACGATGGCCCGCCGTATGCCAACGGCAGCATTCATCTGGGAACGGCGCTTAATAAAATTTTAAAAGACATCGTGATCAAAGCCAAGAACATGAACGGGCTGGACGGTGTTTACGTGCCGGGCTGGGATTGCCACGGCCTGCCTATCGAACATCAGGTGGATAAAGAACTGGGCGCCAAAAAACTGACCATGTCGCAGACGGACAAACGCCGCGCCTGTCGTGTCTATGCCGAAAAATACGTCGGCATTCAGCGCGATCAATTTAAAAGACTCGGTGTTTTCGGCGAATGGGAAAATCCTTATCTGACCATGGCCTATCCTTACGAAGCAGCAACAATCGCCGAATTCGGCAAACTCTATCTCAACGGCAGTGTTTATAAGGGCAAGAAGCCTGTTTATTGGTGCGCGTCGTGCAAAACAGCGCTGGCGGAAGCGGAAGTTGAATACGCGGATCATCAAACTCCGTCCATCTATGTAAAATTCTCCGTTACCTCCGATATCGCCAAAGTTCTGCCGAAACTGGCCGGGCAGAAAGTTAACTTCGTCATCTGGACAACAACTCCCTGGACGATTCCCGCCAATCTGGCCATCGCGCTGAAAGATGATTTCATTTACGCCGCGGTGAAAATTGACGGCGAAGTGCTGATTGTCGCCAAAGACATGCTTGATTACTGCCTGGATGCTTTCGGTTACAAAAACAAAAAATATGAAATTCTGGACGAATTCAAAGGTGCCGTCGTGGAAGAGTCAAAAATGTGTCCACCCGCTGGTGAAAAGAGACAGCGTTTTGATTCTGGCGCCGTTTGTCACGCTGGAAGCGGGCACCGGCTGCGTGCACATCGCTCCCGGCCACGGCCAGGAAGACTATGAAATCGGCCTGAAATACGGCCTGGAAAATTACGCGCCCGTGGATGACGCGGGAAAGTTTACCGAAGATGTCGAGCATTTCGCCGGCCAGTTTGTCTTCGACGCCAATGACAACGTCATCAAAAAACTGAAAGAAGCGGGCGCGCTCCTGGGGCATTTTCCCATGCAGCATTCCTATCCGCACTGCTGGCGCTGCAAACAGCCTATTATTTTCCGCTCCACCGAACAGTGGTTTATCTCGATGGAGAAAAACGACCTGCGCAAAAAGGCGCTCGCCGCCATCAATGAAGTTCAGTGGATTCCCGCCTGGGGACGCGACCGCATCTACGGCATGGTGGAAAATCGCCCCGACTGGTGCATCTCGCGCCAGCGACTGTGGGGCGTACCGATCACCGTTTATTACTGCGCCAAGTGCAAGGCCGAGGTGCTCACCAAAGAAATGCTCGATTACCTGGTTGCGCTGGTGGAAAAAGGCGGCGCGGATATCTGGTTTGAAAAAGAAGCCACAGACCTGATGCCCAAAGGCAGTGTCTGCCCGCATTGCCAGTCTTCCGAATTTACCAAAGAAACAAACATTCTCGATGTGTGGTTTGATTCCGGCGTCACGCACGCGGCAGTTCTGGAAAAAAGACCGGATCTGCGCTCGCCCGCGGACATGTATCTTGAAGGTTCCGATCAGCATCGCGGCTGGTTTCATTCGTCGCTTCTGGAATCAGTGGGCACAAGAAACCGCGCGCCGTACCTTAGCGTTTTGACGCATGGCTTTGTCGTGGACGGCGAAGGAAAAAAGATGTCCAAGTCCATCGGCAACACGATCGAACCCCAGGAAGTTATTGAAAAATACGGCGCGGAAATTCTCAGGCTTTGGGTTGCCGCCGAAGATTATACCGACGATATCCGCATCTCCGAAGAAATTCTCAAACGCCTCGTGGAAGCCTACCGCCGCATCCGCAATACCGGAAGATTTATCCTGGGCAATCTTTATGATTTTGATCCCGATAAAGATTTAATCGCTTACGAAAAAATGGAAGAAATGGATATGTGGGCGCTGCATCGCCTTCAGGAAATCATCAAAAGAGTGGGTGACGCCTACGATCGTTATCAGTTCCATGTTGTTTTCTACACTCTGTATAATTACTGCACCGTGGATTTGAGCGCTCTTTATCTTGATGTTTTAAAAGACCGGCTCTACACAACAAAAGCAGGCTCTGTGGCGCGGCGTTCCGGCCAGAGCGCCATGTTCATTATTTTAAAAGCAATGACGCGGCTTTTGGCGCCTATTTTCACCTTTACCGCGGAAGAAATCTGGAAGGCAATGCCCGCCTGGAAAGAAAAAGAAGCAAGTGTTCATCTGGCGCGCCTGCCGCAGGCAGATGAGCGTTATTCAAATCCCTCTTTGGGTGATACGTGGAAAACAATGATTGACGCCCGCGCGGAAATTGCCAAGGCGCTTGAGCAGGCCAGAAAAGATAAAGCAATCGGTCATTCGCTGGACGCGCGCGTCAGCATCGCCGCGCCGGAAAAGATGAAAAACCTTTTTGAAAGCCACATGGAAGACTTACGGGCGTTGCTGATTATCTCGCAATTGCAAATTGTTCCGGAAAATCAAATCGCCAATCCTTATAAAAGCGAAGAAATAAAAGGACTGGTTGTCGGCGTGGAAAAGGCGCGCGGTGAAAAATGCGAACGTTGCTGGGTGTACTCTGAGTCTTTAGGAAAAGATAAAAATCATCCAAAAGCGTGTGAACGCTGCCTCGTAAATCTATAACCTTGCGTGAGGGTATTCTGATGAAGAAAAATCTGGCTTTTTTTATCGTCTGCGCGTCGGTCATTATTATCCTGGATCAAATCACCAAATCAGTCATCACCGAAAAACTTTTCATGTATGGGACACACAAGATTATCGACGGATTTTTCAATCTTGTATATGTAATGAACCCCGGCGCGGCATTCGGATTTTTGGCGGACATGCCCGAACTTTTCCGCTACGCTTTTTTCATCGGTATCACGCTTTTGGCCATGGCGCTGATTATTTACTACATCGTAAAAAGCGAAAATGAGCCATTTTTGATCATTTTGTCTCTATCTCTTATTTTCGGCGGCGCCGTGGGCAACCTGATTGACCGCATCAGATTCGGCGCGGTGGTGGACTTTCTGGATTTCTATATCGGCAGCTGGCACTGGCCGGCATTCAACGTTGCTGATTCCGCCATTACTGTCGGCGCCTTCCTGATGCTTTGGGAGATCATAACCAGGCGAAGTAAGACAAAAGATTCATAATTAGATTAAAATTAGTTTTTTGAGACAATAACGGCGCGGCGATAACCACCAAGGAGGAAACAATGAAGCGATGCAGGCTGTTTTTTACGGTGCGTGCAAGGCGCTGATACTTTGTTTTATCATGATTCTACTTCCCGTCTATCAATCAATCAGGAAAAAGAACGCCAAATAAATATTATTTGCATTTGTGATAAAAAGATCCCCGGAAGTTGCCTGCCCTTCCGGGGATTAATTTCTTTCAGAGAAAGAGTCTTCTAAACTAGAAAGTCAACGTCAGCTTATTGATGACCATGAAGTTATCGTCTACTTTATTGGCATCATTATTGTATTTGAAGTAATCGCCCGTCCAGAGATAACCCGCGCCCAGCATATAGGAGAGATTGTTGGTTATCTTATAGGTTGCGGTTAAGTCAAATTCTATACCGTAATCTTTTTCCAGGTAACCAGACGGTTTTTTGTCCGCATAGGCGTAAGCCAGAGAAGCCATAATGTTCAAATCAGCAATGGGGCGAACTCCCACGCGTCCCTGATAGAAAAACGCATTTGCCATAGCATTGTTTACATCACTCACACCGGTGGTAGCAGGATCCCAGCCTCTTATTGCGCCTACCCAACGATAGGTATCGTAATAACTAAATAGAATCAGACAGGGGTTCCAGTCACGCCCGCCGCTAAGCGTTCCACCTTCTTTTTTTGCCGTATCGGGTTTATCGCCGGAAACATAGGCGAAAGTGCCGCCGGCGTAGAACATACCGAAATCAGCAAGGGCATCAACGTATCCGGACAAACCGGTCATTTTAACATCGGGAGTGGCGTTGTCATAATCCCTGTCCTTACCGGTGACATAACCCAGTTCCGCCTCCAGGGCAACGGGGCCAATTTTGGCCATCGCGTAAGGCACAACCTGCCAGTAAACCCTTTTGTAACTTGATGCCGGCTTAAATTCGGCGCGGCGGTTATAGGAGACATTCACGCCTGCTTTGCCGCCCTTCCAGGAATAGGCAGCTTCAACACCGTATTCATCACGATCAGCGTCTGTCCAGTCAGCAGTTGGATTTTTAGCCGTCCGGCTATTTTCTGTAAGCTTGCTGGTTTGAACTTCGACAAAGACCGGCCCGTAAGTGTAGGCGTATTTGATTCTGGCCGCCGGCTGAATATTATTGCCGAAAGCGGTTCCGGTTGTGCCCTTGTTCATGATACCTACGTTAAAAACACCAATGGGGGCTTTGTAATTAATGTAGGCCCAGTCGAAAGCGATGTTTTCATTTTCGGCTATGGTTCCGTAAGAATCTACATCCGTGGTTGTTGCGCTTCCTCTTGGTGCGCCCCAGGCTCTCTCCATCGCGTCAAAGCGGGTGACCAGTTTCAAAGCGGGCGAAACAATGAATTCCGTCTGCACTCGCAGGCGCTGAAAATAAAAAGCGGTGGAAGGATACCCCGTGGCGTCTTTCTTCAATGACGTCTGATCCACATACATTCCCGCCACGTAAAACTGGCCGCTGAACTTTACATCCGCGGCAAATACTGTTGTGCTGAAAGCTGTAATCAGCCCCAGCGTGAGCATAATTAACCAAAATCTCTTCATTTTTTCCTCCTAAACTTAAATTTTTTTTGGCTTTATTGCATTTTTCAATTTTCAGTGCGCAAGGAATATAGAGAAGATTCATTACAGCATTATTACATCCCCATTAAAATCCGGAAAATAAATGCCTTATAAAAAACCAGACAGCCAAATTTGCCCTATATGCAAGCGCATGAAGTACTCACAAAATCGCGTTCAGTTATCATTTTATCGGTAACTTGTAAAGAATAATTTAGATATATAAGTAATAATTTGTAATATTTTATTATATATTTACTTAAAATATCACAAACAATTTCTTGTCCATAAAAACTTATATTAAATAATTGCATGTTAAATTAAATACTTGGGTATGGCGAGGGCAGCAAAGAATCAAATAATAAGCGCACACATATGTGTGCGCTTAATAGGATTTTCCATGCCGGCTGATAAAAATCAGACTAAATAAATTTTAAACCAATCAGCTAATTAAAGGTATGATTATTTCTTTTCTTTTAATTTACTAAGTTCTTCTTTGTATTTTTCCGCTTCGGCTTTCGCAATTTCAGCTTCTTGCCTGACTTTTTCCAATTTTTCTTCCTGACTCAGCTTATCTTCGTTAATTTTTTCCTGCATTTCATCAATGCCCACATAAACAGCCAACGCACCCCCTAGAAGAAGGCAAATGGGAAAAGCTCCTTTTACTATAGTCATAAAATCGCCCCACCAGAAAATAAGGCTGATCAATCCGATGATGGCGGAAATAACGCCTCCGATTAGCAAAGACATAAGCAGACCTCCTGAAAACTGATCAATTAACTCGTATTGTTTTGCATTTTTAGTAGCATGAAAAGAAATAGGAAGCAAGACAGAAATACGCGATAATTCAGGATAAAAATATTTCTTGATTTAAAGCAATTCATCAATTAAATATGATTTATTTAATGAAGACAAGTGGATAAAATGACTGAACCTAATTTTGCCAAAGGGGATGGCTTAATCCCCGCTATTGCCCAGGATGCTGAATCCGGCGAAGTCCTTATGCTAGCCTATATGAACAGGCCATCCTGGGAAAAGACTTTGCTGACCGGCAAAGCGACTTATTGGAGCCGATCACGCCAGACCCTCTGGATAAAAGGCGAATCTTCCGGCAATTTTCAGCTGGTTAAGAATATTTTTATCGATTGCGATAACGACACCATCTTGCTCCAGGTTGAACAAATCGGAAAGGCGGCGTGTCATACAGGTTACAAGTCCTGCTTTTACCGCAAACTGGAAGGCAAGGATTTCGTTGTCGTAGGAGAAAAAATTTTTGATCCCAAGGAAGTATATAAATGAAGGTTTTAAAACTGGGAATTCCCAAGGGTTCCCTGGAAGAAAATACTGTAGATATTTTTAAAAAGGCCGGTTGGCGTATAACTTATGACAGCCGCAGTTACTTTCCCGATATTGATGATTCGGAAATGACCTGTTCGCTTGTGCGCGCGCAGGAAATGTCGCGTTACGTCGAAGACGGCACGCTGGATTTGGGGCTTACCGGAATAGACTGGATTATGGAAAATGCTTCTGATGTCGTTGTTGTGCAGGATCTTATTTACTCCAAAGTTTCTATGCGGCAGGCGCGCTGGGTGCTTGTCGTGCGAGGCGATTCGCCTTATCAAAAAATTGAAGACATGGAAGGGAAAAAAATATCCACAGAACTGGTTAATTTTACAAAAAAATATTTCGCCGAAAAGAAAATAAATGTGCAGGTAGAATTTTCCTGGGGCGCAACAGAAGCAAAAGTCGTGGAAGGCCTGGTGGACGCGGTGGTGGAAGTAACGGAAACCGGCTCCACAATAAAAGCGAATAAGCTAAGGATTATCCACGAGCTGATGAAAACCAACACGCAGCTTATTGCCAATTGCGCCGCCTGGGATGACCCCTGGAAACGTAAGAAAATAGAGCAGATTAAAACGATGCTGGTCGGCTCTCTGCAGGCTATGGGAAAAGTCGGGCTGAAGCTGAATGTTTCCAAAGAAAATTTGGAAAAGGTGATGTCTTTGATTCCTTCGTTGAGATCGCCCACGGTAGCGAGCCTCTCTTCGCAGGAATGGTATGCCGTGGAATCAATTGTAAACGCGAAAGGCATGAGAGAATTAATACCTCTTCTTCTGGAAGCGGGTGCCGAAGGCATAATTGAATACCCTTTGAACAAAGTTGTTTAAGGATAAAGGCGCACATATGGCAAGAAAAGCAAAAATTATCCGCAAGACAAAAGAAACGAATATACAGCTCGCAATTGACCTGGACAAAGCTGCCGGCAGTAAAATTGTCACAACAATACCTTTTTTTGATCACATGCTGGAGCTTTTGGCCAGGCACGGTTTTTTCCAGATGATTATCAAGAGCAAGGGAGACACGCAGATTGACGATCACCACTTGGTAGAGGATTTGGGTATTTGTCTAGGCCAAGCCGTGGAAAAGGCGCTAGGCAAAAAAGTTAGCATTAACCGTTATGGCTCGGCATGCGTTCCGATGGATGAATGTTTATGCCGCGTGGATTTGGATATTTCCGGCCGCCCGTATTTGATTTACAATGTTAAATACGCGCGCCGAAAAATTGGAGGATTCGATCCCGCTTTGGTTAAAGAATTTTTCAAGGCCTTTACGGATCACAGCGGCATAACGCTGCATATAAATCTATTGTACGGGAGCAACAGCCACCACATAATCGAAGCGGTTTTTAAAGCTTTTGCCAAAGCGCTCAGAGGAGCTGTTGAAGTCAACAAAAAAGTTGTTGGAGTTCTTTCCACCAAAGGAAGTCTCGAGAAAGCGAGGTAGAAAATTGTTAAACTATAATCGGAAAAAATTTATCCTGGCCGGCGCGTTTGTTCTTGCTCTTTTGCTATCTTTTTCTTTTAACTCCTACTCAACAGAATCAGAGGCACTGAACGTAAAATCAACTGTATCATTAGGCGTTATATCTTTTGAGGCGCTGATACCCGGCGAGGGTTTGGAAAGTGCCGTTGTTTGCCCGCTTTGCACCAGCGCTTCCGTTGCGGGAAAAATTCAGGAAGGCGCGGAAAAGATAGTCGAAAATATTTTTGTAAACAAGCTTGGCGAATTTAAAGAAGTGCGCGTATTGCCTTCAGAAAGGCTGCAGGCTGTTTATAAAAGAGTTGCTGCTGAATCCCTACGCAAACCCCTGCTGGATGTTTTAAACAAGGTCGGTCAGGAGACAGGGGCGGATATTCTGGCCGTGGGTTATATTTATCGCTATACGGAAAGGGTAGGATATGACTACTCTGTAAAGCAGCCCGCTTCCGTCGCTTATGAAATTTACATGGTAAATCCTTCTGACAAAAGCATAATATGGAGAGGGATTTTTGATAAAACACAAAAATCCCTGATGGAAGATTTATTCCAGATATCTTCGTTTTTCAGAGGCGGGGGCAAATGGCTTACTGCCGAACAGCTTTCCAAGCAAGGCATGGATGAGATTTTTAAAAAATTTCCCGGTTTTGCGCGTTAGAAAATTACCGTTTAGGAAACAATTTTCCCCTTGCGGAATCATCTCATTGTGGTTTCGCTTTGTTTATTTATGGAGTATTTAATTGATTATTATTCCGGCAATCGATATTAAAGATGGAAAATGTGTGAGGCTGGCTCAGGGTGATTTTGACCGCGTTACCATTTATGCTGACAATCCCGTCCAAACAGCGGCGGCATGGGCGCGAAAAGGCGCCGAGCTGATTCACGTGGTTGATCTCGACGGTTCAGTTGCCGGCCTGCCAAAAAACGCGCAAATAATTTTGCAGATAGCCAAAGAAGTCAATGTTCCCATTCAGGTAGGCGGGGGCATCCGTGACATAAAAACAATTGATTTCTACCTGCAAAATGGCGTCGGCGCGGTTATCCTGGGCACGGCGGCCCTGCAAAACGAAGAAATTATTTTTCAGGCCGGTGAAAAATATCCCGGCAGGATTATATTGGGGATAGACGCGCTTGACGGCAATGTGGCAGTGCAAGGCTGGACGCAAAAAACACAAAAAAAAGCGGTTGACCTTGCCCGACGTTTTGAAAACCGCGGAATAAAGGCTATCGTTTACACTGATATCAAACGCGACGGGATGGAAACGGGAGTAAATATAGAAGCAACCCGCGACCTCGCTATGTCCGTCAATATACCGGTTATCGCTTCCGGTGGCGTCGCTTCAATTAAAGACATAGAAAAACTTAAAGCAGTGGATAAGTGCGAATTTTATGGCGTGATTATCGGACGCGCTCTTTACACGGGAGCTATCCAGCTGGAAGACGCGATAAAAAAAGCAGAAAAACCCCACAACTAAATATTTGGGAGGGAATGTATATGCCGGATTGCGTATTTTGCAAAATAGTCGAGGGTAAAATACCCTGCACCAAGGTTTATGAAGACGAAAAAGTGCTTGCCTTCGATGATATTCAGCCCATGGCTCCCGTACATGTTATTATTATTCCCAAAGAGCATATCTCCACCATGCTGGACATTGATGTTTCACAAAATAACATTGCCAATTGCTTAATCGCGGCCGCGCAGAAAGTGGCAAAAATAAAAAATATTGCCGAACGCGGCTTCCGCACCGTTATTAATTGCAACGCCGAAGGAGGCCAGGTGGTTTTTCATCTGCATATGCATCTTCTCGGCGGAAAAAAACTGGAAGACCAGCTAGGGTAATTAAGGAGCAGCCATATGGATATTAATAAAAAAATAAATGAAGAAATGGTGTCGGCGGCTAAAGCCAAAGACAAAATTCGCCTCTCCGCCGTGCGCATGATTAAAACAGCGTTGCATAACAAAGAGATCGAGCTCATCCGTCCGCTCAACGAAACAGAAACCATGCAGCTTCTCTCCGTGATGGTAAAACAAAGAAAAGATTCCATCGAGCAGTTTGCCAAAGGAGGCAGAACCGATTTAGTGGAAAAAGAAGAAGCGGAACTGAAAGTGGTACAGGAATTTTTACCCGCGCAGATGTCCGATGAAGAAGTGGAAAATCTGATAAAAAAAGCGATAGCCGAAGCCGGCGCTGTTTCCGCAAAAGACATGGGTAAAGTAATGAAAATCCTGATGCCGCAGATAACCGGCAAAGCCGACGGAAAAGCGGCTGGCGAAAAGGTTAAGGCTCTTTTATCATCATAACCTTTAAAACATTTAAACCAAGCTAGGAAAAATATTCAGTGCGTTTTGATGATAATAAAATTGATGAAATCAAAAGCAGGGTGGATATTGTTGAACTGGCTTCCGAATATTTGACCCTGAAAAAAGCGGGGCGGAACTTTGTCGGCCTGTGCCCCTTTCATCAGGAAAAAACACCTTCATTCACTCTCAACAGAGAAAAACAGATATTTTACTGCTTCGGTTGCGGACAGGGGGGAAATGTCATCACCTTCCTGATGAAAATCGCGGGCAAATCTTTTCCTGAAGCTATTAAGGACCTGGCGCAAAAAGCGGGCATTGTTTTGCCGCCGCGGACAGCCAGCAAAGAAAGCCGTGAAAAGGATTCGCTAAGAGAAAAGATTACAGAATTGAATCTGCGGGCCGCGCAGCAATTTGCCCGTAATCTATATTCACCCGCCGGGAAAGATGCCCGCCAGTATCTGCAAGGCAGAGGGATTTCAGAAGACACAATAAAACAATTTCGTCTTGGTTACGCGCCGGACAGTTGGAATTCTCTGACCAATCACATCGAGGGCAGCGGCATAACGCTGAAACTAGCCGAGCAGGCGGGCCTGGTAATCATCGGTAAAGAAGGAAAATTTTATGACCGGTTTCGCGGACGGATGATTTTTCCCATCGAAAACGTTTTCGGAGAAGTCATTGCCTTCGGCGGCAGAATTCTGGATAAAGGAGAGCCAAAATATCTGAATTCTCCGGAATCACCCGTTTATATAAAGGGGAAAAATTTATACGGCCTGAACAAAACAAAAGACGCAATTCGCGGCAGAGATTTTGCTCTCATTGTGGAAGGTTATTTTGACCTTATATCTCTGGTTAACGCCGGTATCAGCAATGTTGTGGCAACTTTGGGCACCGCGCTCACCAGAGAACATCTCGAATTGCTGCGCCGCTATACCACAAACATTGTCGCCCTTTTTGATCCTGACGCGGCGGGTAAAAAAGCTGTTGACCGCAGCCTGGAACTTTTTCTGGAAACACGCATGAAAGCGCGGGTTTTGATTTTACCGGATGACCTCGATCCGGACGACTATGTAAAAAAATTCGGCAAGGATAACCTGGAAGTTTTGATATCCCACGCTCAGCCGCTTAGCGATTACTACATAGAAAATGTCATCGGCGGGGGAAAAACCTTTGAAGATAAAAGGGAAATGGTTAAAACCGCCATGGAATTTATTGAAAAAATAAGCGACAAAAAAGAAAAAGCCCTGTTTATAAAGCGCATTGCGGAAAAAACTGGCATAAATGAGGAATTGCTTATAAAAGAGCGGCGGCAGCAGGAACCAAAAAGGGCCGGGGCAAAACCGCAGACCAATATCAGCAACGACGCTGTTGAGCTGCATTTAATTCAGCTTTTGCTGGAATATCCCAAAAAAATCAATCAGGTGGAAGAAGACGATATATTGCATTATTTTTTACAGCCCCAGCTTAAATCTTTAGGTGAAAAAATTATTGACGCTTACAAGCGGCTGGGCTTTGTGGATATCGGCGAAATTTTATCGGAGGATGAGGACGCGCCTCTGCGCGAAAGAATGTTCCAGATGATGATCAAAGCCCTGCCAGCTGACGATACAAAGCTGGAAAAGATATTCTCCGATAATATCAGACAGATTAAGAAAAAGTGGTACAAAGATCAGCATCGCCAGATAAAATTAAAGCTGGGTAAAGCTCAGGAAAGCGGCAATAATGACTTGGTAAATGAGCTTATTCGCGAAAAAGAAAACTTGCTAATGGAAGAAAAAGAATTAAATTAGGCAAATATCAAAATAATTTCGGGGAGACACCAAATGGCCAAAGAACTGCAATCTGATGAATTTAAAAAATTGCTCCTTCTGGGTGAAGAAAAAGGATTTTTAACTTACGATGATGTAAATGACATGCTGCCGGCTGATTTAACTTCTTCAGACCAAATAGATGATATCATTATGCTTTTCGGCGAAAAAAACATCGATATCATCGATACCGAGCAGGGCGAAAAGCTGATGGTAAAAAAACCCGCCGAGGAGACCGCACCCGCTAAATTGCCCGAAACCTTGGCCATGTTGCCCATGGCCGGCAAGACGGGCGATCCGGTTAAAATGTATTTGCGGGAAATGGGCCTGGTGTCACTGCTCAGTCGCGAAGGAGAGGTGGAAATTGCCAAAAAAATAGAAGAAGGGGCGCGGGAAGCAATGTCAGCAATATTCCGGCTGCCTGTTTCCATAAACGAGGTATTGGGCCTTGCGGCAAAACTGGAAAGCGGCGAAATCAGAATTAAAAATGTTGTCGATAACGTTGAGGATGAAGAAGGTTTTGTCGAAGAGGATGAACACAGAGAAAGAGTTTTAAAACTTCTTTCCAGAATCAAATTATTCAACGACAGAAATAACGTGCTGCGCAATAAGCTGAAGTCTAAAGCCATACGCGTTAAACAGCGCGAAACCTTAAGCGCCGAACTGGAAAAAAATACCAGGTTTATTATTACTCTCTGCCGTAAAATCAGATTCAGTAAAAAACAGATTAACCGTTTTATCGCCCGCCTGCGCTATTACAATGAAGAAATTGAGAGAGCGGAAAAAGTCATTTCCCAGTACAAAAAGGAAACCAAATTAAACCAAGCCCAACTGGAAAAGGCCTGGGCAAAAATGAAAAAATCCCAGGCTAATGAGAAAAAAGTGGCAAGGGAAAATCGGGTTTCCGTTGATTTACTCAAAAGAAGCAAAGTGGCGATAGACGAAGCGCATAAGAGAATAAAACATGTTGTCAAGGAATCAAGCATACCCGCGGCAACATTAAAAACCGTCGTCAGATCAATTGAAGACGGCGAGCGCAAAGCGGAGATCGCTCAAAGAAAACTTGTCGAAGCTAATTTGCGCCTGGTTGTAAGCATTGCCAAAAAATACACAAACCGCGGGCTGCAATTTCTGGATTTAATTCAGGAAGGAAATATTGGCCTAATGAAAGCGGTGGATAAGTTCGAGTATCAGCGCGGTTATAAATTTTCCACTTACGCTACATGGTGGATCAGGCAGGCAATAACCCGCGCGATCGCCGATCAGGCGCGGACAATCAGAATTCCCGTGCATATGATTGAAACCATTAATAAGCTGATTCGGACTTCCCGTTATCTTGTCCAGGAACTCGGACGCGAACCGACTCCTGAAGAAATCGCCAATAAAATGGAATACCCCTTGGAAAAAGTAAGAAAAGTTCTGAAAATAGCCAAGGAACCGATTTCCCTGGAAACCCCTATTGGTGAAGAGGAAGACAGCCATTTAGGAGATTTTATCGAGGACAAAAAAATCATGTCCCCTTCGGAAGCGACAATCAGCATGGATCTGGCGGACCAGACAAAAAAAATATTATCCACGCTGACGCCGCGCGAGGAGAAAGTCCTGCGGATGCGTTTTGGCATCAGCGACAGATTGAGCTCTTTGTCGGAAAATTCATCGGCTCTTACCAATATCATAGAAGGCTTAGCTGAAGACACTGAGACTAAAGAAACACTCGCGCCAAAAAAAGCCAAGAATAAGGCGCGTAAGCGGCGCGGAAAATAGTATTGACAATATAAATATTTATGTATATCAAGGCAAGCCTTGAGAAACGGCTGGTATGCAAAAGGGCCCATAGCTCAATTGGTAGAGCCACCGGCTCATAACCGGTAGGTCCCTGGTTCGATCCCAGGTGGGCCCACCAAGCATATCCGGAAAGAGTGCACAATGACCGCACAAGCATTTCTTATGAATAAAGGAGAGAAAAGATTACCATACATTGATTCTAATGCCGTGAAGCAACAAACAATCGCATCAATTCACGGCACGGACAGAAAGGCAAATAAGCCAATTTTTTAATGCACCCCAAAAAGGTGCATTTTTTTTATTCCGCAAAAGAAAGGAAAAATAAATTGAACGAGGATTTATTATTGTTAATCGAGCTTCAGGAGTGTGATTCAAAATTAATGGCGTTTTCGACACGCAAAAAAACGCTGCCGGAAAAAATAGATAAACTGGATAAAGATTTCGCAGCTTATAAAGAAAGCATGGAACAAAACAAGAAAAAGCATGAGGAACTAAAAAACGCACATGCCGACAAGGAAAAAGAGATTAAGAAAATTAATGAGAATATTGTCAAAGCCAAGGGAAGGCTTCTGGAAGTTAAAAATAACAAAGAATATCAGGCAATTCTTAAGGAAATCGAAGTTGCCGAAGCTTCCTGCGGCGACATAGAAACACAAATTATTTCCCTGCTGGACGAAATGGACAATATTTCTTCATTGGCAAAAAAAGACGGTGAAATTTTATCTCAGCAGAAGCAAAAGCATGAAGATGAAAGAAAAATAATGGAGGCGGATATAAATTCATTAGACACGGATTTTTCTAAATGGGAACAAAAAAGAAACGAAATAAAAAATAAAATGAACGGCGGACTTTTGGAAAAATATGAAAGAATTAAAAACAGGAATTGCGGCATCGGTGTTGTTTCTGTCTGGAAGGCTGTGTGCAATGGATGCCACATGAATATTCCGCCACAGCTCTATATCGAATTACAGAAAACATCGGAGCTTATGATCTGCCCCAACTGCAATAGAATGATTTATTACCAGAACAAAGATAGCGCGGCTTCATAAAGATGGAAAAGAAAACATACAAACTTTACAGTGACGGGGCGTGCCGCGGCAATCCGGGAATCGGGGGCGCCGGCGCCGTCATTACCGACGCGAATGAAAACATTCTTTGGGAAGGCAAGCAATATCTGGGGCATTGCACTAATAACATCGCTGAATACAAGGCACTTATTCTGGGCTTAAAGGGCGCGATGCAAAAAGGATATAAAAATCTGGAAGTGCACCTGGATTCGGAACTCTTGGCCCGCCAAATAAATGGCGCTTATAAAGTAAAAAATGAAAACTTAAAAGATTTGATGCGCGAAATCCGCTCACTGCTCTCGGCTTTTGAATCAGTCAAGGTTGCACATGTGGCCCGTTGCCATAACGCGCAGGCTGATACGCTGGCAAATCTGGCTATTGACGAACAATAAAATGTTCATCTCAAAAGAGCAATCTGTCCCTTCCAAAAATCAATAGCTTCTTGCTCAAAATGTGTTCTTAATTATTACTTAATCAGAATTGGAATTGTCTGTTGTCTTTCCGGCGGTTTTTCTTTTTCGTGGGGCCGGACATACTTAAACGCAATACTGGTCTCTCCCGCTTTAAGCGCTTTAAAAGTCCACAGCTGCTTTCCATCCGCGCCCAGGCGCTTGTTTTTGTATGGTATGTATTCTGAATTAACCAGCTGGAGCATCGTTTCATCTAGCGTTGTTACTTGCCACTGGTAACCCGTAGACATATTCGCGCGCAAAGTGATGGTAAAACTATCGCCGATTCTCACCGTCATTGGTTTTACCTGCTTTGCCTCATTGGCAAAGCAAAGAGAGGCCAAAACAATCAGCGCAATGCTCAGGATAATTATTTTTTTCATATGCGCGTCTATACACTATATGCTCACTTAAGTAAATTATTAATTGTTGCTAGTAAAAGCTAAAACCGCAAATAGCAATATGGCAAGTTTGCAGTTCCTTGCCTGATATAGTATAAATATAAAAAGTAATTGCAGCTGGTTTAGAGGTAAAAATGGATATCAGTATTTCTTCCGCACGGATAGGCGGAGTCCGCTCAAACTTCCCGGGCAGCAAACTTTCTGTTACTCCAAGCGAATTGGCTTTCAAGGTTACTTTATTGGGAACTTATAAATTCGTGCCCAACGATATTATCGGTTTCGAGTCCAACAAGGGACTTTACGGCGGCAATATCTTTATTAAGCATAATGTGGCGGATTATCCGGAAAAAATTTCATTAAATTATAAAGGCGGGGCCAACGAATTAACTATCAAATTAAATCAGCATGGCTTTATTCCTTCAGGAATTGCCGATCCATCGCGTTTAAGAAAAGGAATCCCCGTGCGCTGGTTCTTTTTGATCGTTGCAATTTTGTGTTGGAGCACTTTACTGCTTTTTGGAGAAAAGCAACAAGACGGCATCTATAGTGTGATCGCCATTGCCCTCACTTTTGCGGCAACTTTTATAGTTCCAAAATCAGAAACGCTTCAAAAATTAATATTAAAACCAGATCGTCGTGTTGGTGAAATTATGCCGATACTTAGTTTGCTGAAATGGATATCAGGAATACTTCTGGCCTTTTCGCTTATTTCCTACTTTATGAAAAATATTTAACGCAATATGACGAAAAAATTATTCCCTTTATCTAAAGTTTACGCTCTTTTGGAACCGGGTCCGGTTGTATTGGTTACCACGGCAAAAAAAGAAAAAACTAACATTATGGCCATGTCCTGGCATACCATGATGGAATTCGAACCGCCGCTGGTAGGCTGCGTTATCAGCAACTGCAACTATTCATATCGTTTCTTAAAAGCTACCAAAGAATGCGTCATAAATATACCAACACAAAAAATTGCCCAGCAAACAGTAAATTGCGGCAATGTTTCCGGCGCCAAAACAGATAAATTCAAAAAATTCGGCCTGACGCCGCAGCCCGCCGCCAAAGTCGGCGCACCGCTTATCAAAGAATGTTACGCGAATTTGGAATGCCGGGTTGTGGATACGCGAATGCTTGCCGATTACTGTTTTTTTGTTCTGGAAGTCGTCAAAGCATGGATTGACCCAACGGTGAAAAACCCGAAAACAATTCATCATCTGGGAAGCGGAAATTTCATAGTCGCCGGCAAGAAGATTAAGCTGAGATCAAAGATGAAATAGCCGAGAGACGCAACAAAAGCACTACAAAAATCAAACAAACATATTTTCAAATATTTTATTTACGTTGCTCTTAAAGCATCAACTATGTTCATGCGTGAGGCACGCAAAGCGGGCAATACGCCGCCGATGAGTCCCATAATCAGCGCAAAGAACATCGCCTCAATAATAATGTGAGGACTGAGAGTAAATTTAAAAGCCAGTTCGGAAAAGGTCTGAAAATTTACGGTGGAAACGGTGATGAACTGCATAAATGATGCAAAGAATAATCCTACAAAGCCCCCGATAAAACCCAGCAAAAGCGACTCGGCCAGAAACGCCAGCAAAATATTTCGTCTGCGGAAACCAAGCGCCCTTAGTGTGCCGATCTCCGCAGTGCGGGTGGCCACGGCTGAATACATTGTAATCATTGCCCCGATAATCGCGCCTATAGAAAAGATTATGGTAAGCGACATGCCAAGAATCCGCAGAAACTTTGCCATCATTTCCGATTGATCAAGATAATACCTTGTCTCTCTTTTGGCTTCCAGTTTCAACCGTGGATCTGTTTCAATGGCAGATTTTGCCTGCGGAAAATCCGCAGAGTTTTGCAATTGGAAAATCAGCGATGAATAAACAGGCCGCCGAAAAGCCTGCATGATCTGATCCACGTCACCCCAGATTTCTGAACTGAAACCCGTATTGCCCGCGTCAAAAATGCCGACAACCGTCCATGTCCGCATACCCCAGTTAAGCGTTCCCTGCAGCCCGACACTCTGAAATCCTTTGGCAATGCTGTTTCCGACAATAACTTCTGATGATCCCATTCTGAACATGCGTCCGGCAACAAGCTTCACCTGCGGCCGCAGAGGAAGTGATTGTTCCTGCACGCCGCGCACTACAACATTGGAATGGCTTGATGTTTTTTCGGAACCGCGTTTTTGCAAGGCGATAAGAACAACGGATTCTTTGGCGACTAGCCGTTTCCCATCTGCGCTCATCGCGATCTGCGGCAGCATTTCCACAATGGATGCCGGATTACGTTCGATAAAGCTCATGACTTCCGATGACGAGCCTTTACGCACGACCACAACGTTGTTACTTGACCCTGTCTCCACAAGTGTTTTTTGTAGTCCCGCGGCCATCATCAACACGGCGGCAAAAACAAAGACAACCAGCGCCATGCCGGATACGGTTAACACTGTTGTCAATCTGCGTTTCCAGAGATTGCGGATGCTGTAGGAAATGGGAACAGCCATCAGCCAATCCTCCTTAAGCCATCGGCAATGCGAATACGAATGGCGTGACGCGTCGGGATAATCGCTGCCAGAACCGCGATGAGAAAAGCAGCGACGATATCATAATAAATCGTTTTCGCCGAGACGAGAAAAACCGGAAAATAATTGGCCAGACTATGGCCGAAAGCCTTTGCCGCGGGAAAAGTTAGGATTATTCCGATGATGCATCCGGTCGCGGTAATGACCAGTGATTCGCCAAAAATAAGAATAGTTATATCTTTGGCGCCGAAACCCAGAGTCTTCATAATGGAGTAATCGCCTGTGCGCTCCCGTGTCGTCATCGCCATCGTGTTGGCAACTACCGCCATGATAATGAAGATGACGACGAAAGAAATCATCTGGATGGCGGTGACGATTGCTCCGCTCATGGCGATGAAGCCCTGATTGAACGCTTTTTCCGTTTCTGTCAATGTTTCGGCCAGAGAATTTTTAAAGGAGCTGTCAATAGCTAAAGCCACATCCGGCGCAATATCGGGCCTGCTGATTCCAACCATATAAAAACCGACTTTATCGGCCCAGTCAGGAGACCTTTTTTTTATAACTTCATTGAGGTAGTTCCAGTGGAAAAAAAACTGGGTTTCGTCGACTGTTTCGTCACGGCCATGATAAATGGCGCGGAGCACAAAATCCCAGTTACCAAGGTATATTGTTCCTTTAAGGGTTACCGAATCTCCAATCTTCCAGCCGAATCTTGACGCAAGTTTTCTGCCGGCAACAAATCCTTTGCGGTCGGCAAGAAACGCCTTTTCCTGCAGCGGATCCAAAACAAATTCCGGGTAGAGCTGAAAATATGTTTTGGGTTCCACGCAAAAATTAGGGAAAAAGTTTTTCTCCTCGATATAAACACCGCCAAACCAGTTGCCATAGGAAACGGTTTTAACTCCCGCGATCTGGCGGATTTTTTCCTGATAAGAAATGGGCAGTGGAAAAATAATCGAGATGGCATTACGGGTGACCAGGCGTGTAGTTGAAGCGGCTTCCACACCGGAATACCAAGAACTGATTACTGTCCGCAAAAGACCAAAAGCCAGAATCGCTACGGCGATACCAAGGATGGTGAGGCTGCTGCGAAGCTTATTATGAAAGGCATTTCTAAAGAGGATTTTGAGAATCATCATCGTTCAGATACCCTTTATCCAGATGCCGCAGGACTTTCGCCCGCTGTGCCGCGCGCGGGTCATGGGTTACCATGATGATGGTCTTGCCCATCTCCGCGTTGAGTCTCTCAAGCATCGAAAGAATTTCTTCAGCAGAGACGCGATCGAGATCCCCCGTGGGTTCGTCGGCAACAAGAATAGTAGGATCAGTCACAATGGCGCGGGCGATGGCTACCCGCTGCTGCTCACCGCCGGACATCTCACCGGGGTAATGATCCATCCTGTGGGCCAGTCCAACCATCTTCAGCGCCATTTCCGCGTGTTCGCGTCTCTCTTTCTTCGGCAATGATGTCAGATGGAGAGGCAGCTCCACGTTTTCAATGGCCTTTAGCACGGGAATCAGATTGTAGAATTGAAAAATAAAGCCGACGTGATTGGCGCGCCAATGGGCAAGCTCAGTTTCCGAAAGAGTGGTAATATCGACATCGCCGATACGAATTGTGCCCTCATCCACCTTGTCTATTCCGGCAAGAAGATTTAAAAGGGTGGTTTTTCCGGAACCGGATGGTCCCATGAGCGCCAGGAATTCTCCTTCGGCAATATCAAACGTAATGTCATGCAGCACGGGCACAATCAGGCTTTCCCGATGATAGCATTTGTAAACATTTTTTATTTCGACAATCGTGTTATTCTTTTCAGTAACAATCATATAATATTGTCATGGTTGGGTGCAGGTTTTTATACAAGCTTGCGTAGTTTGCAATGTCATTTCTTTAATGCCATGTCAAAGCCCCAGGAAAACGTGATGCCACTGTTGGTATATGAGGAAAATGATTTGCCCTTGGAGGTGTTGCCGCTAGTCATTTTTAATGTACAGGTGTTTTTGGCCAAACCGCCTTCATTGTCAACTTTTGCGCTATTGGTAAAAATGTACTCCTGATCTTTTTTTATCCCTGTAAAATACTTTAACGAAGGCGGACTAAAAACCATGCCCGATTTAATCTCCATTTTATACTGAGAGCCTGTTTGCGTGATAACTATAATTCCTTTACTTGATGATCCCGAAGGAACAGGTCCTTTTGCCCAATGATTGGAAGTCGAATAGTTCCATTGACCGACGATCTTGTCGGCGGCGATGGCGCTAATAACTAAAAACACAAATAAAGTAACGATAGCAACAGCAAAAAATAATTCTTTCTTGCCTGTGGTATTCATACCTTCCTCCTTATCTGATAGTTTGTTCCCGGAATTATCGGGAGGGCGCTTCCTATCTTTCCGCAATTTTTATTTTAGATCCGTCTTTCAAACCTTTGGGCGGATTGATGACAACGCGGTCACCAGGCTTAAGTCCTTCCGTTACTTCCACCATGTCGCCCAGATTTTTCCCCAGTTTTGGTGATATTTGCTGAACATTGGTACCCCGTAGAAGTAAAACAACGTTTTGATTATCACGGTTGATCAATGCTGCTTGATTTACCGCGACACGCGGTTTCAGTTCTTCGGGATTGAGTTTGCGGGAAAGAAAAGATACTTTCGCGCTCATATCCGGCAGCATGCGGGGATCTTTATCAAGAAATCGCACTTTTACCAAAACAGTTGCCTTGCTGCGGTCAACTGTCGGCACAATGGCGTGAACCTCGCCGCGGAATCTCATATCCGCCAAAGCATCAAGTTGGATGTCGCAAGGCTGGCCTGTCCGGATTGATACAATGCTGGTTTCCGAAACATCTACCTCGACTTGCAGAGAGCTCATATCGGCAATTGTTACCACGGCGGCTTTCGCTGTGGCGGCGGCTCCCAGAGGAGAAACTATATCGCCGACATCAGCATTTTTAGTCAGCACCACTCCATCAAACGGAGCGCGGATCAAAGTGTAATCAAGGTTAGCTCTGGCACCTGCAAGAGCAGCAGATGCTCCCGTTACATTAGCCTCTGCCGCCTTGACTCCTTCGACGGCGCGCCTGTAGCGGGTTTTGATCGCGTCGTATTCAGACTGGGCAACATAACCGCCTTCGGCCAACCTTTGATAACGCGCGTGGTCCTTCTCGAGATTGTCTCTATCCGCCCTTACCTGTTCCAGATTAGCGCGGACAGTATTGAGGTTAGCGGCGGCCTGATCTCTGGCCGCACTTACATCCGCACTCTCCATTCGCGCGATTATCTGTCCTTTTTTAATTTTACTTCCTTCTTCTACATTCAGCGCCACCAGGCGCCCTGTCATTTTGGAGGCTACCGCTGCTTTGCGCTGGGCAACGATATAACCACTGGCATTCAATATAGAAAGGGACTGGGAAGGATAAACCTGAGAGACGGTTGTTACATCCACGGTTGTTGCCGGGGCGATGATTCCCGCCCTGTAAAGAATGACGGATATCAAAAACATAAGGATAATGGCGGCGATGATGAATGGTTTCTTCTTTCGGCCGGCGGTAATGATAACTTTATCCGCTTTTTCAATCTTTAGTTTCTTCAGATCTTCTATAGGCATAATGCGCTCTCTTTATTTTTCAAAGCGATAAGTTGCGAATCATTATGGCGTATTTATAACAGAACACTCTTAACATTTCCACAACGATATAGAAGGTTTTCGGCAAGACCAAACAACCGCCCCTCACGATTATGAAGTTTTAGAGCTTGTATATTTGAGCCTGGCAATATTCATTAAAACCGATCCGGCGGTAGACTTTCGCGCCTGCGGGTGTTGCCTGCAAAATAACATTTTTAAAGCCCGCAACTTTAGCGGCCTGCATCGCGGCCAGCGTTACATAAAAACCTAATCCTTTGTTGCGATACGCCGGAAGCGTCGAAACATAATAAATTCCCGCCGTATCTTTATCCATAAAAAGCAAAGATGTGGCCACAGGTTTTTTATCGATATAAGCCAAAAATAATTTTTGCGCTTCTTTATTCCCTCTTTGAAACGATAAAACAAAATTATCGTATTGTTCCCGGGTGCGCTCGGGCATCTGAAAACCGCCAAATGAAATATCCGCCCAGACAAGTAAATCGTTTGTGTCTTTAACCTCAGAAACTGTTGCATCATCAGGCGCTTTGTCGTTTAGCGTTTTAATATTAAAATCCGCCGCCATGCAGGGAATCTGTTGAATCAGCCTCATTCCCGCGTTTTCAAGAACATCTATGGTTTGCGCCGAATTTCCGCGGGGATAAACCCACCACCAGAAACGCAGATTCTGCTGCCGGTAAAATTCTTTTATACCTTCAACGGATTTTATATCGCTGTCATCGAGCGGTTTTTCATTCCAAGCCCAGTTAAAATCGGAGATTGCCACACCGGTGTGCATCGAGCAGAGAGCCCCCTCTTGGCGGAAGGATGAATTCAGACTGCCCCAATAGCGCCCGACGGAAAAAAAATTCTTTTCAACACTTTCAAGATTACGCATAGAAATATCCACAGACAATACGCTTTGCCGGCGGGCAGATAAAAAAGATTTTCAGAAGATATTCAAATCTATTTTTTAAAACGGGCTTTGGCCTTGTCCAAAGATTTTTTGAAAATAGCCCAGGCGCCTTCCACCCCTTCTTTGAGATCCTGCCAGGATGATCCGCTCGCGTCCTGGATTTCCGCCACTTTTACTTTGGCCACTTCATATTTTTCACGCAATGTTTTAATCTGCGCGTCATATTCATCCTTGGTTTTTTTCGCCTTGGCTTCCAGCTTATCAATATCCGCGCTCCATTTATCAATCTTTGTTTTCAGTTTCGCTACATACGCGTCTTTCTTTTCCATATCGTCCCCTCCTTTTTGTTTAAATAAAAATCAAACAATCCGCGCCAGACGTGTCCAGCTATGACTTTGCCAGCGCGAATCAACGCTGCCGGAAACACTTACGGTGGACTTTATGCCGCATTTCTGCGCGAAGTAACGATGCAGCGCAAGGCACCCGGTCAGTTCCGGATGAAACACAGTCACTAAAATATTCTCGTTTTCCGCCGCGGCGATATAATCATCCATTTTCAGCAATATTTTAACATTTTTGCCCGCGCGCAAAATTTTAGGCGCGCGGATAAAAGTCAAGGGAATAGGCTCCACCGCGACTTCCGGTATTATCGCCTCCGCGGTAAAGCTGTCCAACTGCGACCCAAAACTGTTGCGCTCAATTTCGATATCAATCAGCCCCAGGCACGGCTCATCATTTACAATTTTTCCAGCTAATAAAATCGCGCCGGCGCATGTGCCCCAGATTTTCATGCCGCGCTGATAATGCCGCCTGATTACCTCTTTTAATTCAAAAATATCCAGCAGACGCTTCAGGCAAGTGCTTTCGCCACCGGGAATGATCAGGCCGGCCAAATCATTAAAATCATCTTCTTCTTTCACCCTGCGGCCCGTGATGCCCAGCCGCTCCAGATGATCCAGGTGCTCATAAACCCCGCCCTGCAGATCCAAAACACCAATTGCCGCGGAGGTATCTTTTACCAGATGCAATGACATATTTTTGAGTTTTACCAGCCGCGTCCCGCCAGAAGCTGATCAGGAGGAATTTGTCCTATTTCCAGGCCGGGCATCGCCTCGCCTAAACCCATGGAAGCCTCCAGCACTTTTTTCGGATCGTTGAAATAAGCTGTGGCCTTGACAATTGCCTTGGCGCGCAGCGCCGGATCCGCGGATTTGAAAACACCGGAGCCCACAAAAATTCCGTCGCAGCCCAGCTGCATCATCAGCGCCGCGTCCGCGGGAGTGGCAATGCCGCCCGCGGCGAAATTCACCACCTGCAAGCGCCCGAGCTCTTTTACTTTAAGCGCCAGTTCATAAGGCAGGCCGTTGGTTTTGGCAAAACCGGTTACTTCCTCTGTGGGCATTTCCACCAGCTGACGGATTTCGCGGTTCATCGTTCTCATGTGGCGTACCGCTTCCACAACGTTTCCCGTTCCCGCCTCGCCTTTGGTACGGATCATCGCCGCGCCTTCGGCAATGCGCCTGAGCGCCTCGCCCAGGTTTCGCGCGCCGCACACAAAAGGAATTTTGAACTTTGTTTTATCAATATGGCATTCTTCATCCGCCGGAGTAAGAACTTCGCTTTCATCGATATAATCAATCTTCAGAGCTTCAAGTATCTGCGCCTCGACAAAATGGCCGATGCGCGCTTTGGCCATCACCGGAATCGATACGGCTTTTTTGATATCGGCAATCATCGCCGGATCGGACATCCGCGCCACGCCGCCGTCTTTTCGTATATCGGCAGGCACGCGCTCGAGAGCCATTACCGCCACCGCCCCCGCTTCCTCGGCAATTTTTGCCTGTTCCACATTGGTTACATCCATAATGACGCCGCCTTTGAGCATTTGCGCCAGCTGGATATTTAATTCATGTCTTTTTGTATCCACTTAAATCGCCTCCTAACTAAACCTTGTAAATATTAATACTTAATACCCATTTTGTATAGGGAAATATTTCGCGCCGGATAATCTAGAAAACTAGCCGTCATTCGTCAAGGACATTTGCTGAGAAATTACCAGATGTTTCTTACTTTGATTTTCCGTTCAGTCAAAAACTGCTTAATTCCCGCGATGGTATAAGTTTTATAATGCACCATCGAGGCTATAAGCGCCGCGTCGGCCTTGCCCGCTGTCAGGACTTCCGCCAGATGCTCGGGCTTGCCCGCGCCGCCGGAGGCAATCACCGGAATTTTCACGTTTTCTGAAATAAGCCTGGTTAAATTAATTTCATAGCCGTCCTGCGTGCCGTCCGCGTCAATGGAATTAAGGCAAATTTCCCCCACGCCCAGATTCTCCGCCTCTTTTGCCCACCAGAGAGCATCGATGCCGGTATAAACACGGCCGCCTTCCACCACGATTTCATAGCCGGAAGGAGTTTTTTTGTTTTCCTCCACTTTTTTCACATCCATGCCCAGAACAATGCACTGGCTGCCGAAAGCTTTCGCGCCCTGCGTGATGATTTTCGGATTTTCCACCGCCGCGGAATTGACACTCACCTTTTCCGCGCCCGCTCCGATGACCTTGCGCATGTCTTCCAGATTGCGCACACCGCCGCCGACGGAAAAGGGAATGAAAATAGTTTCCGACACACGCTTAACCACATCAATCATGATCTCGCGTTTGTCGGAAGAAGCGGTGATGTCATAGAAAACTATTTCGTCCGCGCCCTGTTCGTAATACTGGCGCGCCGCTTCCACCGGATCGCCGATGTCCACGTTGCCTTTAAATTTTATTCCTTTTGTCAATTTTCCCGCGCGCACATCCAGGCAGGGGATTATTCTCTTGGAGATCATTTTCCCCTCCACGCGCAGAAATTTTTCAGAATTTGCAGGCCAGGCCCGCCGCTTTTTTCCGGATGAAACTGCGTAGCCACCAGATTGTCTTTGGCCAAAACGGAACAAAAATCAATTCCGTAGTCCGTTGTGCCGAGCACAACCGCCTCATCGGCAGGCGCGGGGTAATAGGAATGCACGAAATAAAATTCCGCCTCCGGGGTGATTTTGGCAAAAACAGGATGTTCCCGTTTAAAGCTAACGCTGTTCCATCCCATGTGCGGAATTTTTAAGGTTTGGCCACCGGAAGATAATTTTTCCGGAAAACGCCGGGTAAAACCTTCCACCAACCCGATGCAGTCTGAATCATCTTCCTCGCTATGCTCTAAAATTATCTGTGTGCCCAAGCAGATTCCCATAACCGGTTTGCCGGAAGCAAAGCAACTGGTAAGCGCGTTATCCAAGTTTTTTCTGGCGCAAATAAGCCATGGCCTCACCTGCCGCGCCGACACCGGGAAAAATAACATGCGTAGCCGCCGCGAGCTTTTCTTCGTCATCCGTGATGACATACTTCTGGCCGATATTTTCCAGCGCCCGCGCGACACTGGTGATGTTTCCGGCGTTATAGTCGATGATCGCAATCATATAATCAAAATACCCTTATCTTTCCGCTATTTTAATTCCCAGGCGCCGGCATAAATCATCCACCTGCTTTATCTGCTGCGGCAAAAAGAAAATCCCGAGCGGCGCGAGATCATAAATTTTGGGCCACACGCCTTTATTCTTCACTAAAAGCAGGGTGGCGCCTTGTTTCTGTCCGGAAAATAAAAAATTATTTAAATCTGGAGAGACATGCCATCTGTATTCATCAATATCCTGCCATAGCTGGGCAAGGGACGACTCCACAAACAGGCCCTTCTCCGTCACGACAAGTGTTTTTCCCTTCCTCCGTTTCATCATGTAAAGCGTAAAAACCAGCGCCGCCAGAAAAAATAAAATCATTCCGCCCAGAACAATTTGCTGCTGTGTTGTTTTCCCTTTGAGCATGCCGATTAAGTCCTCGTGATAAACAAACAAAAGCGCGACAAATAAAAGCAGGAAGAGCTTGAGCGCCCCTTCTCCTCTTACGTGTTGAGCATTTATCCGCAGCACCTCCGACGCCGTGCGGATTTCCTCAATTTTTTCCTGATTCTTTTTTGTGCCAATAAACATATCTTAAAATTTTCCGCCAAACCCGCCCGGTATGTAGCAATTTTTATGCGCGGCTGGCAATATTTATTTTACAAAATGTTTGCCCTGATAACTATGGCGCCGTTCCAGTTCTGTACTAATCGAATTTAATACGTCCAATTTATTCATCGCCCAGTCAGGAGCGAGAAATATGTCACGGTAACCATCTGCGGTGAGGCGCTGTATTACCATCTCCGCAGGTAAAATTTCCAGAATATCCGCCACCAGTGAAACATATTTGTCCTTAGACATGATTTCAATTGATCCATTTTTGTACATTTCGCCCAGGTCAGTGCCTTCCAGCGCCAGTAGGGAATGAATTTTAATGCCGTTGATCGGCAACGTGGCAAGGACCTTTGCCGTCTGCAATATTTCTTCGTCCGTCTCGCCCGGCAAACCGACAATAATATGCGCGCAAAGATTTATGTTGTGTCCGGAACAGGTATGCACCGCGTCAAGAAACTGCTGAAAGTTATGCCCACGATTGATAAATTGCAGTATTTTATCATGCATGCTTTGCAGACCCAGCTCCAGCCAGACATGATATTTTTTGGCGTAATTGCTGAGTAAATTAATTACATCAGGGCCTAACGCAATCGGGACGCGTGCCGATGGAAAGACCAATAATATCTTCCTGCGCCAATGCTTCATCATAAAGGGTTTTTAATTTTTCCACCGGCGCGTAGGTGTTGGTGAAAGTCTGAAAATAAGCGACATATTTCGAGGCATGCGGCTTATAGAATTTTTTGCCGCTTTGAATCTGCTGGGCAACCGAAGGCAGTTCACCCTTCTGGCGCAGTTTTGAGCCGCGCCCGTCGCAATAGATACAGCCGCCCGTGGCTATATGGCCGTCGCGGTTGGGGCAGGTAAAACCCGCGTCAATCTGCAGTTTGTGCACGTTGCAGCCGAACAGATTGCGCCAGTAACTTTTGAGGTCGTAATATCTTTTATTATTTTTCCAAAATTCCGGCTTGGGCATACCCGCCTTCTTTTCTGTTGTTTTTTTACGACTCTTGCCGTAAAAAGTTTATTACACCTTTCGTCATTCCGTGCAAGCGTAGCGCGACACGGAATCCAGAAAATATTTGCAAGTTACTGGATGCCGGATCTAGTCCGGCATGACAGAATAGTTGAGATATTATCGGCTTCTACTATTGATTTCATTCAAGTGCAAGCAGCCGGTTTAAGGAGTATAAATTGGCGGATAACTACGACATAATCGTTGTTGGCGGCGGGCACGCGGGATGCGAGGCGGCGCTGGCGGCCGCGCGCATGGGGTGCAAAACACTCCTTTTCAACATCAATCTGGATTCCATTGCGCTCATGTCCTGCAATCCGGCAATCGGGGGTTTGGCCAAGGGGCAGCTGGTCAAGGAAATCGACGCGCTGGGCGGTGAGATGGGCAAAATCACTGATAAAACCGCAACTCATTTCCGCCTGCTTAACGCCTCCAAAGGTCCGGCGGTGCAGTCCTCCCGAATGCAGTGTGATAAGCAGCTTTACCGCCTGGCCATGAAATCCGTTGTGGAAAATCAGAAAAATCTTTTTATCCGCCAGGCGATGGTGGAAAAACTGGTCATTGAGGAAGGCACGGCCATAGGCGTGCTTGACCAGAGCGGTTATTTCTATAGCGCACAAAAAGTTATCATCACCACCGGCACTTTTTTAAACGGACTGGTGCACATCGGCACAGCGCAGACTCCTTCGGGCCGCGCCGGCGAGCTGGCTTCGGTAGGGCTAGCCAATCATTTAAAAGAACTTGGCTTTGAAATGGGCAGAATGAAAACCGGAACGCCGCCCCGGCTCAAGGCCTCGTCCATTGACTTTTCCGTTTTGGAGCGCCAGGACAGCGATCCGCATCCCCAGCCTTTTTCCTTTACCACCAAGCAGCTGCGCACTGAAAGATTGCCTTCTTATTTTGCTAGCACATCAGTCCAGACGCATCGCTTGATTCAGGAAAATATTCATCACTCTCCTCTTTATTCCGGCGTGATTCAAGGCGTGGGCGCGCGTTACTGTCCTTCGCTGGAAGACAAAGTCATGCGTTTCGGCGAGCGCGAAAGCCATCCGGTTGTATTGGAGCACGAAGGGCTCGATACGCAGGAAGTTTACGCCAAAGGCCTAGGCAACTGCCTGCCGCTGGAATTGCAGTATCAGATTGTCCACAGCGTCAAAGGTTTGGAGCAGGCGGAAATTATGCGACCCGCTTACGCGATTGAATATGATTTCGTTCAGCCTAATCAGTTAACTCTTACTCTGGAGACAAAACTCATCGCCGGTTTGTATCTGGCCGGGCAGATTAACGGAACATCCGGCTACGAAGAAGCCGCCGCGCAAGGCCTATGGGCGGGAATAAATGCCGCGCGCGCCGTGCAAAAAGCCCCGCCTTTTATTCTGGATCGCTCCGAGGCCTACATGGCCGTGATGATTGATGATCTAGTCACGCGCGGCGTGGATGAACCTTATCGAATGTTCACCTCGCGCGCCGAATACCGGTTGATTCTGCGGGAAGATAATGCTGTTATTCGTTTGTTGGGCAAAGGTTGCGAGTTGGGGCTTGTCGCGCGCGAGCATTATGCAGAAATGCAGGAAAAAATAAAAAAAATAGAAAAAGGCATCTCGCAACTGAAAACAGTCAGCGTAAAACCTTTGCCGGAAATAAACGAGCAATTGGCAAAACTAAATTCGCCGCCTTTAAATAACGCCACCACGCTTTATGGCCTTTTGAAAAGACATGAATTATCTTATGACAATCTCGCCGTATTTGCCGGCTGGCAGCAGCAAGTTGATCCCTTTGTCAAAAAGCAGATTGAAATAGAAACCAAATACGAAGGATACATCAAGCGCCAGATCGAATCGGTCAAAAAACTGAAGGAGCAGGAAAAAAAGAAAATCCCGCCGGATTTTGATTATAGTTCCATTCCCGGTCTTTCCAACGAACTGAAAACAAAACTTGCCAGAATAGCGCCAGCCACCATCGGCCAGATGGAGCGCATCCCCGGCATTACCGAAGGCGCGATATCAGCCGTGCTGATTATGATGAAGAAAAGGGAAATGGCGCATTGATTCCTGGTTAAGCTGTTATCTGCGCTTCAAAATCATTGTAGTGCTTTTTTACCTTATCAATGTAGCGCCAGTGATAGCTCTTGATACCGTTTTTAAGCGATGCCGGCCCCGCGAAATATGCCGCCAGCACATAATGCCACACATCCGGCTCCTCATAACCCAAGGCAGTGTAATTATCATACAGCTCTTTTAGGATAACCGACGCGACCATGATATTGGACTGCGGCTCAAACATGTGTTCTCTGGTAACCGAAAGATTATGCTTTTCGACATAGGCATCCCAAGTGCCCGGCTGAATCTGCATAATTCCCCTGGCGTAAGCACTGGACACAACAGTGGGGCGAAACGTGCTTTCCGTCTTCATAATTGCCAGATACATCTGCATG
Organism: uncultured delta proteobacterium; assembly: GCA_963813455.1. Classification (GTDB taxonomy): domain Bacteria; phylum Desulfobacterota; class Syntrophia; order Syntrophales; family Smithellaceae; genus UBA4810. The sequence continues at coordinate 198,854 of CAWEZF010000002.1, read as the reverse complement.
GGGATATTTGTTTTTCTTGACTCTTCGACCACTGTTTGGGCAATTTGCAGCGACAGATTTTCTTCGACGCCCCTATTTAAAAGTACATCGGCAATTACTTTCTTCTTATCAACAAAAATCGCGCTGTTGTAAAGTTCGTAAATCATCGTTACGCGCGACAGGCTTTGTCCGTTAAGCGCGGCCTGAGCCTGCCTTTCGACATAAATATATGTGCCCATTATTGTGCCCGCAATAACCGCACACGCGATAATTCTGTTGAAAAGATTACCACCGGTAATTGTTTTTGCGCGCTTTTTTTCTTCGCGTTCGATTTCTTTGAGCTTTTGCGCGATCAATACCGAGGCACTGCTCGTTATTTTCTTTTTTCTTTTAATTGATTTTAATTCCACTTCTCAACTCTCTTTCATTTACATTGATACACACACCAGCTTTTGCCGTTGAACATAAATTTACAACTGACTTTAAGATCGAGGGTAATTTGAAGGAAATTTACAGGTGAGTGTTGATTGTTTTGCAAAGTGAGCTGAAACCGAAAACAAATGCCGCTCGTTTAAAGCTGCGGTGCTTCAGCTGCTATTTAATTGTTGGTGTTAACCTATGGCTTTCTCCGTAAATAAATCTTTTTAAAATGCATCCTTTTTATTAATATTGACTTTATAGCGGATTAAGCCTGTGTCGTCAACCAAAAAATGCCGTTTTTTTGTCTTGCATAGCCTTAACTGTTTGTATTTATAAGCTATTTTAATTGGTGTGTTTTCGGTAACTATTGGCGATTAACAAATAAAACCATTAAAACTATCTGCCCAAATACCTCTCCAGACGATCCAACCCTTCTTTGATGTTTTCCAGAGAATTGGCGTAGGAAAAGCGCAGGAATCCTTCACCGCCACTGCCGAAATCGATGCCCGGGGTAACGCCCACTTTCGCCTCTTCGGTAATCCGGAAAGCTTCTTTATAGGAATCTTTGCAGAACCGGCGCGCGTCGGCAAAAACATAAAACGCGCCGGTGGGCTCCACATGAATGACAAACCCCATTTCCCGCAGGCGTTTCAGCATATAGCGGCGGCGCTCATCATAAATTTTCACCATTTCCGCCACGTCCTTTTGCGCCTGTGTGAGCGCGGCAATCCCCGCCCACTGGATAAAGCCGCTGGCGGAAATCATAAAGTTCTGATGAATCCGCTGCATCACTTTGGAAAACTCCTTGGGAAAAATGCAGTAGCCCAGCCGCCAGCCGGTCATCGCGTATAACTTGGAAAAGCCGTTAATCACAAAAGCGCGGTCGGTGAATTCCAGGATGGAATGCGCGCGATCTTTGTAAACCAGGCCGTGATAAATTTCGTCGGAAACAATGTATTGTTTTTTAAATTGCGCGATATTTTGCAGCTGCTGGCTACTCATGACAATGCCCGTGGGATTCGAGGGCGAATTGATAAAAATCGCCTTCGTGCGCGGCGAAATTTTCTTTTTAATTTCGTTTGGTCGATACTGAAATCCTTCTTCCGGGCGGGTTTTTATTTCCTTGAGCTTGCCGCCCGCCGCCAGGATAAAATTCTGATAGCAGGGATAGCGCGGGTTGGAGACGATCACTTCATCGCCTTTATCCAGAATCGCCAGCATCGCGAACAAAAGCGCCGGGGAAGTTCCGGTGGAAACCAGCACCTGCTCCGGCGTAATTTTCACGCCATATTCGTTATAAATAAAAATCGCAAATCGCCTGCCGCAGCTCCAGAAGCCCCAAAGCGTGCGTGTAGCGGGTCTTGTTATTTTGCAGCGCGTCAATGGCCGCCTGCGTGATGATCTTTGGCGTGGGAAAATCCGGCTCGCCCACCTCCAGATGAATGACATTTTCTCCGCGGCGCTCCAGCTCCTCGGCCTTGGCCATTACATCCATGACGATAAAAGAAGTAAATTTATCCGCGCGTTTGGAAATCATGATAATCTTTCACCCTTGGGCCGCAATTTCAATATATCTAATGTTATTGGCCTAAATTTTCAACCATTAATCTTTAAATAAAGGCGCAAATATGCTAGCTTTAAGCCACAAAATATATTCATATCTTGTTTCTTAATCAGGCGAAAATACTCGCCTAACTTTGATCGTAATAAAGGAGGTAAAAATGGCTCGCTACATATCACTGGTCGTTTTCCTTGCGGCGCTGAGTTTTCTTTGCTTGAGCGCGACCGCGCAAACACAAAAAACCATGAGCGTGCAGGTAAAGCAAACGCAGCTGAGAGCTACGCCCTCGCATCTGGGAAAGATTGTGGTCAGAGCTCCCTACGGCGCGCGCGTCACCATTCTCGAGGAACGCGGCGGCTGGAAAAGGGCAGCTTACGGAAGTTACCGCGGCTGGGTGCATGCTTCTTCTTTGACCACAAAGAGAATCGTTTTAACGGCCGGGAAGACTTCACAAACCGGCACCGTCGGGCAGGATGAAATAGCTCTGGCGGGAAAAGGATTTAATAAGGAGGTGGAAAACCGCTACCGCACAAACAACAAAAATCTTGATTACACCTGGATTAACCGCATGGAAACCTTCGACGTAACCTCGGAACAGATAGAAAATTTTGTCAGCGAAGGAAGGCTTTCGCTGGGTAACGAGGGAGGCTGAATATGAAAAAACTTACTTTTCAAATAATATCATTGCTCTCCTTGTTAATTTTCTGCGGCTGCGCGGCGGTGGAAACAGCGACAACCGTAGCCACAGATATAGCCGTTCAGAAAGGCACCATTACCAAAGAGCAGGCCACCTCTATACGCACCGGCACAACAGCTGTAACCAGGAGCCTGGAAGAATTTACGCCGGAGCAGGAATATTACATCGGCCGTTCCGTCGGCGCGGTGGTTCTGACCAAATACAAATCGCTCAATGATTCAAAAATAAATTCCTACGTGAACCTGTTGGGACAAACGCTGGCGCTGGCCTCGGACACGCCGGAGTTATTTGCCGGTTATCATTTTCTGGTGCTGGATTCCAATGATATCAACGCCTTTGCCACCCCCGGCGGGCATATTTTTATCACCCGCGGCCTCATCCGCTGCTGCCGGACGGAAGACGAATTGGCCGCCGTGCTGGCGCATGAAATCGGCCATATCCAGATGCGCCACGGCATGAAAGCCATTCAAAAAGCGCGCATGGCGGAGGCATTAACTGTTTTGGCCAGGGAAGGAGTCAGAACATACGGTGACGAGGAATTAATCAAATTGTCGAACAGCCTTGGCGATGTGGTTTCCGATATCACCACCACGATGATTAACAACGGTTACTCCCGAACCTATGAGTATCAGGCCGACGCCGCGGCAGTCACCATCTTAAGGCGCGCCGGTTATCAGCCGGGCGCGCTGGTGAATATGCTGCAGGTAATGAGCAGGCAGATAAAACCCGGGGGATCAGATTTCGCAAAAACACATCCATCTCCGCAGGCGCGGATTGCCGAACTGGGCATAAGCGCGCAGACAGCGCAGATACCGAACGTCCGCAAAGATAGATTTATCAGGGCCGCTGGTCATTTGCTGTAAATTTTTATACGCGCCGGGATCAGATAATGGTTCTTAAAATAATAAAAGAAAATAAATTATTCCAGGGAATGGCGGCGGGTCTAGTCGGTACCGCCGTCGCGCTGGCCTTTTTCCTGCCGGGCTGGCTCGCGCGCTGGGAAGCCAAAACGTGGGATTGGCGCGTAAGCACCATGGCCCAGCCATCGGATGCCACAGACAAAATCCGTGTCATCATGCTCGATCAAAGCTCGCTGGATTGGGGTAAAGATGAAAACGCCTTATCCTGGCCCTGGCCGCGCGAAGTCTACGGCGCGGTGATTGATTTTTGCAAACGCGCGGGCGCGCGCTCCATTGCTCTTGATGTGCTCTACACAGAACATTCCAAATACGGCGTATCAGATGATCAGGCAATGGCCGATGCCATGCGCGCGATGCCCGTTGTCAGCGCAGTATTTTTAAGCAGAAATACCGGCAGCCAAATAAGCTGGCCGGATTTCGCGCCCGCGCCCGCCTTTCAGATAAACGGCCTGGACGAATGGATAGCAAAAACCGGTTATCAAAGCTACTCTCACGCCTCTTTTCCTGTTCCCAAAATAGCGGCGGCAGCAAAAATTCTGGCTAACGTGCAGATGCGCCCCGATGCCGATAGCGTCTATCGCCGTGTAACGCTTCTGGAAGTTTTTGACGGTAAAGTTATGCCCGCGCTGGGGCTGGCCAATTATCTTGCCTCTCATCCTCAAACAAAAATGTCCATTGCGCCGGGTAAATTAACCATCGGCGATAAAACAATTCCCATCGATGATAAAGGTCAGGCCATTTTAAATTTCCGCGGCTTGACAGGCACTCATAAGTCCTATTCCGCCGCTGCCGTCATCCAAAGCGCGCTTTTACTGGCTGAAGGAGAAACTCCCGTTATCAATGCGGAGGAATTCAAAGACGCGTTTGTGTTCTTCGGTTTTTCCGCTCCCGGCTTGTATGATCTGCGCCCTACGCCTGTTTCCGGCGTTTATCCGGGCGTGGAAGTTTTTGCCACCATGCTCGATAATTTGCTGGCCGGAGATTTTATTAAATCTACGCCCCTGGGCATCACTATCGCCTTAACTCTTCTTTTGGCGCTTTTGGCGGGAATTTTTTCTTCCTGGGCAGCAGGTATTGCCCGCAGCGCTTTTGTTTATGTTGTTTTTCTGCTTTTGCCGGTGGCGCTTTGTTTTGCCGCTTACCGGCTGGGATTTTGGCTGCCGATGCTCGTGCAGGAAACAGCCGTGGCGGTAACGCTGGTGAGCGCGGGGCTGATTTATTACACAACCGAAGGGCGGCAGAAAACTTATATCAAAAATGCTTTTAAACAATACTTAAGCCCGGACGTTATCGAAGAACTTATCGCGCATCCGGAGCGATTAAAGCTCGGCGGTGAAAGAAAGCCGCTTTCTGTTTTTTTCTCGGATCTGGAAGGATTCACCGGTATTTCCGAAGGACTCGATCCAGAAGAACTCACGAATCTGCTCAATACTTATCTTTCCGCCATGACGGATATTATCCATGAAGAAGGCGGCACGGTGGATAAATACGAAGGCGACGCGATTATCGCCTTCTGGAACGCGCCTTTGGAACAGCCGGATCACGCCACGCGCTGTGTGCGCGCCGCGCTCAAATGCCAGGCAAAACTGGCGCAGATGCGGCCGGAATTTTATAAGAGGCTAAACAAAAATCTGAACATGCGCATCGGCATCAATACCGGCCAGGCCGTCGTAGGCAATATGGGTTCAAAGTCGCGATTTGATTACACAATGATCGGCGACGCGGTAAATCTGGCCGCGCGCCTGGAAGGAATCAACAAACAGTTCGGCACTTATACTTTGATCTCGCAGGCCACCAAAGAGCAAATTGCGGGCGCTTTCCCTACGCGGGAAATTTCGCGTGTTGAGGTTGTGGGAAGAAAAGAGCCTGTCGTTATTTATGAGCCAATGTTGCCGGAAGAAATCACCGCGGAAAAACAAAATATTATAGATAAATTTGCCGAAGCCCTGAAATTATTTTACCAGGGCGATTTTCGAACAGGCAAAAACTCTTTTTGCCGAAATTGCCGCAAAAGACGCGGCAGCAAAAGCCTACATCCAAAAATGCGCGGAGCTTATCGACCAACCGCCCGCAAACTGGCAGGGCGTCTGGGTGGTGACGCAGAAATGATGTAGCGGCACCGTATTTACTTATTACTTCCTGTTATCAATGGAAATCAGATCACTAATATTTTGCAATCTTTCAATCGGTAATTATTAAGCAGTTGGACAAATTTGCCATAAATAACCAACTTGGTTTTTGGTCTTTATTACCACAAAATACCAAGTGGCATCTTTTTGTTGATAGCTGTTTTTTATGGATATTTTCCAATTTGCTTTTTTCCTGAGATAAAGTAAGATATTCAAAACATCGGAAAAAACCAAGTTCGTATATTAATTGTTGTGTGATCAATGAATTAGGGAAATTATGAAAGTCTGTTACTGTGACGAAAGCGGAACAGGTAATGAGCCAATTGCAGTCTTAGTTGGCGTTGTTGTGGATTCGCAAAGAATGCATGTTACTAAAGAACATTGGGGTAATTTGCTAGATAACTTGTCTGCGGCTATTGGAAAGAAACTCAGTGAACTTCATACTAAAAATTTTTATGCAGGTAATGGCGTCTGGTATGGAATGGACGGTCGTAAGAGATCAGAAGTAATTAGTCTTATATTTGAGTGGATAAAAGATCGAAAGCACCATTTTGTGTATTCAAGTGTTGTTAAACACGCTTATTATAAAAGCCTTGAAGAAGGAATCATTCCAGATGAACTAAACACGGTGTGGAGGTTTCTAGGTTTTCACCTCGTTCTTTCAATGCAAAAAAAATATCAAGGCGAAGACAAGAATAAAGGTAATACCATTTTTGTCTTCGACAATGAGGAAAGAGAACAAATGAGATTTAATGATCTCATAAATAATCCACCTGCTTGGAGCGAATCATTTTACCGTAAAGATAAAAAGAAAGTGCCACTTGATCAAATGATTGATGTACCCTACTTCGGTGATTCAAAAGAAGTACCACTGATCCAGGTAGCTGACTTTATGTCTTTTTTCTTGCGAAAATATGCTGAGTTAAAAGATGGATTTTCATCACCCAGCTACAAAGGGGAGACCGAGAAAGTAACTAACTGGGTTAAGTCTATTGGCGAAAGGTCAATTGGAAGGTCAGTTATTTATCCAAGCAAAGGTAGGTGTGACTGCGCAGAATTGTTTCATCGCCATGCACCGGAGTCAATAGTTTTACTATGAGCGCGCCTCAAGAAAACACACAACAAGATCGCTCAAGTCGATCGCCGCTTCGCGGCTCCGGCTTAGCTTTTCGTTAAACACTTCAAACGCAAATTATCAGAATAATTGTTCACTATGCTTGTTTGTAGGTGAAACAAACATTCATTTTTTGCCGGTTATTCATCTCCTGTTCATTTGTAAACCAACAAGGTATTTCAAATTAAGTTAATCAGGCTTCATCGTCACCCAGAGGAATGTTTCGCCGCCGATGGCGCGGTAATCGGCGGAGACGATTTTGAAACCCGTATTTATCAAATCCTTATACAAGTCCGCCGTGTTTTTGTGGCTGTAGTACAACTGCTCGCCCAAAAATTCTTTATAGCCGTCAAATTCATCGCTGCCCGCAAGTCAATAAAGGCGATCCCTTTTATTTATTGTTCAACCAACCGCTAGCCGATAGCTGAAATGTGAAAATATGAGAGATTGACATCATAATCAAGCTGAGTTAAAAGATTATCAATACGAGTGGTGATAAAAAGGCAAAAGCAATAAAGCCTTTGAGAGACCTGAATATAAAATCGAACCTTTGGAAAAATACTATGCAAAAACAACTTACCGCGATTATCGAGCGTGAAGGCGATGGCTATGTTTCGTTTTGTCCGGAACTCGATATCGCCAGCCAGGGCAATACTATTGAGGAAGCCCGTATAAACCTTCAGGAAGCGCTGGAGCTTTTCTTTGAAACAGCCTCACCCGCGGAAATTCAAACACGTTTACACAACGAAGTATATGTAACCCAGGTGGAGATTGCCGTTGGGTAAACTTCGCATTCTTTCCGGGAAGCAGGTTTGCGAAATTCTTTCCCGTCATGGATTTGTGGAAGTACGTCAACGAGGCAGCCATGTTGTGATGCAAAAAAAGCTTTCCAACACAACAATCACCGTACCGGTTCCTAATCATTCTGAGCTGCGAATTGGAACACTACAATCAATTATTCGACAATCCGGCATTTCAAAAAGTGAATTTGAATCATAAATCCGACTAGTCGTTGAAGCCGATCGCAGCGCTCCGGCTGATTTTGTCGTTTATTGAACTAATCCGGCTTTGCCGTCACCCAGAGAAATGTTTCGCCGCCGATGGCGCGGTAATCGGCGGAGACGATTTTGAAACCCGTATTTATCAAATCCTTGTACAAGTCCGCCGTGTTTTTGTGGCTGTAATACAACTGCTCTCCCAAAAATTCCTTATAGCCTTCAAACTCATCAGCGCCAGTGTATTCTTTTGTCGCGTAGGTGAAAAGCAGGCAGCCGCGCGGTTTCAGCCAGCGATGCATTTTTTCAAATAAACTCTGGTGATCAATCTTCGGCACGTGAAACAGACTGTAAACAGCTGTGATCGCGTCAAAACTCTGGGGTGCAAAATCGACATCGCGCATATCCTTGCAAACGGTTTGCATCTCGGGAACATATTTCGCCGCCATCGTGAGCATCTTTTCGGAAAAATCCACGCCGGTTACCTGCCAGCCCTTATCCGTAAAAAAACGCGCGAAAGGCTCACCCGCTCCGCAGCCCAAATCAAGCAAAGCGCCTTTTTTAATAGAAAGCGTCTCATAAAAATGACCCAGCACCCCGGTCATATCAAAAAGCCCGCGGTTTTGTTCATAAGTCGCGGCAAAACCGTTATAAACTTCACGAAGGGTTTTGGGCATTTTGTATCCTTCTAACAAATTTGTCCGCTCCCTATCATTATTTCGGCGCCGCCTCAATATATAAATATTGCATCAGCAAGAAATTTAAGATAAATCTAATATCGGCAGCACGTTTATGAATAAAAATACTTTTAATCTTACCCGCAGAGAATTATTGCGAAATGCCGCTTTGTCCGCCGCGCTTTTGTCTTTACCTAATCTAACCGGCTTTACCTCAATTCCCCAATACCAGCCAACCGGCGCGCCGGCGGGAAAAACACTTTATCTGACCAATGCCGAAGTTATCGACGTTGTCCGGGGTCTAACTTTGAGCAGTGAGACCATCTCTGTGCGCGACGGCATTATACGATCTGTTTCTTCCCGGCCTCCTGCCACGCGCGAAGGAGATGTGGTACTTGATTTAAAAAATCAGTATGTTCTGCCCGGCCTGATTGACGCGCACTGCCACATCACCATGCCCGGCGCGTCGGCGCTCAATGCCGGCGTCCTTTGGGCGGTGATCAATCAACTGAAAAGAAATTACATCCAGCAGATAAGACAAGGAGTTACCACCATCCGCGATATGGGTGCGCTACCGAAAACCTTGCACGATAATCTGGCGCAGATTCAGAAAGGAGAACTTATCGGGCCACGCGTTATTTACTGCAATTCTTTTACCAATATTAACGGTGGCCATCCGGACCTCGACCCCGGTGAAATGAGTATTCTGGCCGGATTGGTCATGGCTTATACCGGCCATTCCAATATGTGGTTCAAAGACACGGAAGAGCTAAAAGAAAAAATGCGGCAAAACTCTGCAGGCGGCGCATCGTTTATAAAACTGACGATGGATAAAATATCTGTTTTATGCGGCAAGGCCGCAAATTCCCGCCTACACTGATGAGCATTTGAAAATAATTTTTGATTTCGCGCAAAAAAATAATCTGGCCACGGCAGGGCATATTCATACCAAATTCGGTTTTGACCGCGCTTTGCAGTTCGGCCTTGATTCTATTGAACATTCCATCAACGAATTATTGTCGCCGGAAGAAATAGAAACAATGGCGAAAAAGAAAATCACCACCGTCCCGACGATGAGTGTTGTGCAGATGATTGCGGCGCCGGAGGCCTACGATGAACTTCCCAAAATATTCCGCACGGATTTTATCGAGCAGGAAATTGCCACGCGCCGCAATTATATCAATTCCAAACTAGATGATTACACACACCCGGCGATTCATAAAAGCAACATTGCTCATCTGGCAAACTACAAAAAATACGGCTGTGCAAATCTGTATAAAAACAAAAAATACATGGCTAATCCCGAGATTTATTTTGATATTATGCTGACCGGCCCCGCAAATCTGCTGGCCATGAAAGAGCGCGGGGATCGTCATCGGCTGCGGCACGGACGCGGGAGTGCCGCTCACTTATCACGGAACATTATGGAGAGAGATGGAAATGCTAAAGCGCATCGGTTTTACCAACGCGGAAGTTCTGCGCTCGGCCACGTTCAACAACGCCAAAATCATCGGCATGATCGATAAAATCGGCACGGTTGATACCGGCAAACTGGCCGATCTGATTGTTTTACGGGAAAATCCCCTGAAAAAAATCGAGGCCTGCCGAAAGCCACGGATGGTTATCAAAGGCGGTAAAATCTACGATGTCAGCAAAATTGTATTAGGCGCATAAAAAAATTTTAGTTAATATAAAACAAATGGAGGATTAATGATGAAGCAGTACCACTCTTATGAAGAAGCGTACAACCGTTCCATAACTGATCCGGATGGTTTCTGGGCGCAGGCCGCCGAAGCAGTTTCGTGGGTTAAAAAATGGGACAGTGTTGTTTCCAGCCCCAAACCGCAATTTTACAAATGGTTTGAAGGCGCGCAGATGAATACCTGCTACAACGCGATTGACCGGCATATAGAGCGCGGCAGAAAAGATCAACCGGCGATAATTTATGACAGCCCCGTAACAGGCGTCGTGAAAAAAATAACATATGGCGAACTTCTTGCCTCTGTTTCACTTCTTGCCGGAATGCTGAAAAAAGCCGGAGTCGCAAAGGGTGAGCGCGTAATTATTTACATGCCGATGATTCCGGAAACGCTCTATGCGATGCTTGCCTGCGCGCGCATCGGCGCTGTTCATTCGGTTGTGTTCGGCGGATTCGCGCCCAACGAGCTGGCAATAAGAATAGATGATGCCAAGCCCAAAGTTATTCTTTCGGCGACGTGCGGCATTGAGCCCAAAGGCGCAATTCCCTACAAGCCGCTTCTGGACAAAGCAATCGAACTATCCAAACATAAACCGGAAAAATGTTTTATCTTTCAGCGCCCGCAGGTTAAGGCAGCGCTCATCCCCGGCAGAGATTTCGATTGGGAAGAAGCGCTCAAAGATGCAAAGCCCGCCCAATGTGTTACGGTGCAGGCAACAGATCCGCTCTACATTCTTTATACTTCCGGAACAACCGGCATTCCCAAAGGAGTGGTGCGGGATAACGGCGGGCACGCCGTGGCGCTTCTATGGAGCATGAAAAACATATACGGCATTGAGCCGGGCGATGTCTACTGGGCGGCCTCCGATGTCGGTTGGGTTGTCGGCCATTCTTATATCGTTTACGCGCCGCTGCTCTACGGCGCCACAACCATTATGTATGAAGGCAAACCTGTCGGCACTCCCGATCCCGGCGCTTTCTGGCGCGTAATTAACGAACACAAGGTGAAAGTTCTTTTCACCGCGCCTACGGCGTTTCGCGCTATCAAAAAAGAAGATCCTTCCGGCTCTTTCATCAAAAAATACGATATCTCCTGCCTCAAATATCTTTTTCTGGCCGGAGAAAGGCTAGACCCGGACACGTATTACTGGGCATCTGATTCTCTGAAAATCCCGGTTATCGATCACTGGTGGCAAACGGAAACCGGCTGGCCGATTGCCGCCAACTGCATGGGTGTTGAACATCTGCCGATAAAAGCCGGCTCACCTACCAAGCCGGTGCCAGGCTACAATATCAAAGTACTTGATGAAAATGGCGAGGAACTGCCCGATGGGACAGAAGGCACAATCGCCATCAAGCTGCCTTTGCCTCCCTGCTGCCTGACCACGCTCTGGGAAAAAGACGACGCCTACGTTTCCTCATATCTGGAAACATTCGCGGGATATTATTCCACTGGTGACGGCGGCTTTAAAGACAAAGACGGATATATTTATATCATGGGGCGTGTCGATGATATCATCAACGTGGCGGGTCACAGGCTTTCCACCGGCGGCATGGAGGAAGTTGTCGCCAAGCATCAGGATGTTGCCGAATGCGCGGTCATCGGCGTTGATGACCAGCTCAAAGGTCAGGTTCCTGTGGGTTTTGCCGTATTAAAGGCAGGCGTTTCCAGAAACAATGCGGATATTCAAAAAGAAATTGTCGGCATGATTCGTGATCAGATCGGCGCGCTGGCCTGCCTCAAGGATGTGACTATTGTCGGGCGGCTACCCAAAACGCGCAGCGGCAAGATTCTGCGCTCGACCATGCGCAAAATCGCGGACGGCAAAGAATACACCGTGCCTTCCACCATTGAAGACCCGGCAGTGCTGGGTGAAATTCAGGACGCTCTAAAGAATGTCGGTTATCCGAAAAGTTAAAGCGCTAAGAGCGCAATAATCATTATGCCCATGAAAGCAGGCAAAATAACCGTACCCAGAGGACTTTTTAACGTCCGCGACAGGGGTAACAAAGAAGGTTTTCCCGTGGTTATGCTCCACGGCTGGCCGGAAAGCTCCTATTGCTGGGAGGCAATTGAACCATATATTGATAAATCTTTGCGCATCATCGCGCCGGATCTAAGAGGCCTTGGCGATAGCGAACGCACTTTGGATGTTAAGGCTTATCAGAAACTGGAACTGGCCAAAGATATGATTGAAATCATAGATTCTTTGGGCATTGATAATTTTTTTCTGGTCGGACATGACTGGGGCGGCATTGTGGCACAGGAATTGACGCTCATTATCCCCGAGCGGGTAAAAAAACTAGCCCTGATTAATATCCCCGTTATTACCAACACAAAAGGAGAAAAAGACGCGCAAAAGGCCCTTATCGCCATGAGATTTATGCCGATGTGGTATCAGTATTTCCAGCAGCAGCCGGGGCTGGCTGAGGCCATGATCAAAGGCAACGAAGATGTCTGGGTCCGCTATTTCTTCGGCAAAAAAGGTAAAGATGGCACAATCCCTGGCGAGGCCATCGCGGAATACGTGCGCTGTTACCGCATTGAGAACACACCTGCTACGGGCGCGTCCTATTATCGCGCGATGCGCCTGGACGCGCCGCACTGGGCGGAGCTTGCTGGGAAAAAGTTCATGATGCCCGCACTCTATATCTACGGCGAAGAAGAAATTGTGATCGTTAAGGAAAACTTGAATCATCTGGAAGATTGTTTTGATACAATCAAAATCGCAAGACTCCAGGCGGGGCACTTTATCCAGGAAGAAAAACCGCGGGAAGTGGCAGCTTTATTGAACAATTTTTTCTGCAATAAATAATGCGAGGGACGAGAATTATTTTAAGGACTAAAAATATGTCTAACATCGAAAGCAATGAGGATCAATTTAAGGCGTTGGCCAAAAACTCCAATGATGAACCGTTTGTCATGCTCAACCTGCTGAAGTTTAAGAAAGAAGGCGGCAGGGAAGCATATTTTAGTTACATCAAGGAATCAGCGCCTTTTGTGGAAAGCGTAGGCGCCAAGGTGCTGTATTTCGGTAAAGCAAATGAACTACTTCAGGGAACGGAAGATTGGGATATCCTGATGCTTGTCCAGTATCCGTCGCGCAAGGCTTTCTTAAAAATGGCCAACAACCCTGACTATATAAAGGTTCATGAATACCGGGAAAAAGCCCTGGAAAGAGCCGTGCTTTACGCGACAGATCCGGTAAAATTTAAGGCGATTCTGCCTTAAAAGACACAAATTTTATAAAGGAAAAAACTCCTATTTTTCTTCCAGACAACTCTTGAGCGTAAAGAGAATTTTTAGATCCACATCCGCCGCGCTTTTTTTGCCGTATTCAAAGGGATTATTCATATCTTTTTTCAGCATCATCAGGCTGATCAGTACCAAGGAAACATTTTCGAATAAAACAGCACTCTGATAGGAAGGCGGCATTCCATAGTGATAGCATATGATATGGGGCACTTATTAAAAAACACGTGTCAAGAAATAACTAGTATGGTTTCCCGGAATTTATGGAATTCGTAAATTTTATTTTTTTCAAATCTGTCGGATCAGCCGGAGGATGCCCGGGCACTGATTGATGGAGGGTTTATAAGAATGAATAATGCGATCGGAGCGGAAGAGGATTTTCTTCCGCTCCGATAATTAAGTTGCTATTCCATCAGGTAGGATGCTTCAGGGATTTCCATCACGGAAGTGTCGCCTTCCTTGATGACCCGCAAAGTCAGGCCTACGTTGGGCAACAGGTTATGAGCGAAGAACTTGGCCGAAGCCACTTTGCCTGCGTAGTAGGGATACTCAAAGTGCTCTTTGCCGATTTCGTCGATTTTTTTCTGGGCGATGACGGCATGTTCCAAAAGCAGCTTGGCGCCGTAAAGATAACCGGTTGCGTGAAGAATCCGCGTTGCAAAGAAACCGATCATCCCGAACTTGCCCTGTCCAAGGTAACCGGCCATGGTTGTCTGAATTTCCTTGTACTGGCCTATTGCCTCGGCGAGGAGGGCGACCTGAGGGGCAAAAAGAGCGTGATCCTTGTGATCAGCTACGAATTTTTCGATCTCTCCAAACCAGGTGGCAAAGACCTTTCCTCCGGCCATCATCCATTTACGGCCGATAAGATCCATCGACTGGATATAATTGGTGCCTTCCCAGATGGGGTAAATCCGGCAGTCGCGAAGCTGCTGCGCGATAGGATACTCTTCCGAGAAGCCGTAGCCTCCGTAACACTGCATGGCTTCCGAGACACTCAAAAACGCCAGGTCCGAGCACCAGGCCTTGATGATTGGTGTGTTGACTTCCACAAATGCCTTGGCGCGATTGCGTTCGTTTTCATCGTCGGTGTTTTCAGCGATATCCATCGCGTAGTAGGACATGCAGATCATGGCCCGGCTGGCCTCGGTGATGGACTTCTGAAACATCAGCATGCGGCGCACGTCTTCGTGATTAATGATGGGGACTCTGCCAGCTTTGGGATTGGTGATCTGGCGCCCCTGGATGCGCCCGGCGGCGTACATGGCCGCGTTGTTGTAAGAGACGGTGGCTGCCGCATTCGCCGCAAGTCCGGTAACGGCGCGTTCCTCATTCATCATCTGGAACATCTGGGCCATGCCCTCGCCTTTACCCTCAACCGGGGGATTCCCCAGCAGGTAGCCGCGGCACTTGTTTTCCTCTCCGAAATTAACGATGCTGGTGGCGGAACCGCGGATGCCCATTTTGTGTTCAATCCCGCCGCAGTTGACATCGTTGAATTCACCGACTTCGCCGGCTTCGTTGGGCCAGTACTTGGGTACGACAAACAGGGAGATTCCTTTGGTACCGGGCACGCTGCCTTCGACGCGGGCCAGCGTCAGGTGGATGATATTTTCGGTAATGTCCTGATCGCCGCCGGTAATGAAGCATTTGGTGCCGACAATTTTATAAACACCTGGTTCATCGGTCGGAAAGGCTTTAGTGGCGATGTCCCCTACATCCGAACCGCTGTTGGGTTCTGTCAAGTCCATTGTGCCGGCCCATTGGCCGGTGTACATTTTGGGCAGAAAAATATTTTTTACCTTATCGCTGCCAAAGTCACGGATTAGGCCGGATGAGCCGGTTGTCGCCATGGCATAAGGGCCCAGTGCGGCATTGGCGGCAGCAAGAAACTCGTTGGTAGCGCCCATCACGCACAAGGGCATGGAACTGGGGTCTTCGTGATCGGCATTGCTGGAACCCAGGCCGTTTTCCTGAATCGTCCAGTAGCCTTTTTTAAAGGATTCGGGAACGGTGACTTTTCCGCTTTTATAATTAGCGTGTATATTATCGCCGTCTTCATTGGTGGGCGCGATAGCTTCTTTGGCGATTTTCATCGCGTTTTCCAGGATGGAATCAATGTCGTCGATAGAATAACCTCCTTTGAAGCGTCCTGTCTCAAAGACCTTGGACATGTCGAGCCATTCTTTTAAAATAAACTTGTGGTCGCGGGTGGAATACAAAAAATTTGATGCCATAACTTTGGTTCTCCTATATTTGGTGTGATAGTAACTTTTGAGCGCAGGAATTTTAACCATATATTGACCGCAAGTCAATATATTATTTATATAAAGATATTGATAGAATTAGCGGTCTTGGGTGCTGAATATCCATATAAATGCCTTTTGTCTGGCTCATCTTCCGCAGTTTGTGGGAATTTCTCCCCAAAATAGTGAACTTTTTCATCAAAGCATTAATGATAATGCGATTGATATTGATAAAAAATTTATTTCAGTGGACTGCAGAAATGGATGGTCGGATTTGTGTGCCCAGCATATTTTGTCCACAATATATGCTGTGGAGCACTAGTGCCGTGCCAATACCAATATTACGACCCCGAAAAACGGTAGAACTCTAGCATAACCGCGGAAGGCTCTACAGGAAACGGAGGAATTGTTTATTTCAGACCATTTAACGCTACCGGACAGCAATCCTGTCGCCTTGTCTAATCATCCGGTTCCCGACAATACCTATGTTTGAATTGATTAAAGCATTGATTGAAGTTCCGGTTTTCTTCGATACCGTCCAGAGCGTGTCACCCTTTTTCACAGTATAGTACTCTTTAGGATTGGCAATTTTCTGGCCGCTTGCTTTGGCCGTTCTTATTTGCTTTTTGTAACTCGTGCGCGCGCGGACATGTCGGCGTGGCCGTTCATACAAATCCGCATACATGGCCTCTTTGATGTTCTGCCCCTGTCTAAAAGGCAAAATCACTTCCTGGTTTTTAGCGACACGCTTGCCGGCGGAAACACCATTGAGCGCTTCCAGCACAGAGGGCTGTATTCGGAATTTTTTGGCCACCTGGGCAATAGTTGTCGCTGCATTCGGTTTGTACTTCTGAAAACTAGTGGCGGTAAAATCTTTATCCGCACAGCATTCCGCATAAACAACTTCCGCGCCCACGGGAACTTTCAGCCTGTATGTTTCCATATACGGAGGAATATACCAGCGCAAAAGCTCAGGATTGAGATAATAAATTTCTTCCACATCTACTTTCAAATCTTCGGCTAAAAGCACAAGATCAGTTTTGCCCGGCACTTCAATTTCGGCAAAATCCAACGGCCCGTGGAATTCAACATCTTCAAAGCCAAAGGCACTTAGATTTTTCCCCAGAATAGCCAAAGCCATAATTTTGGGAACATAATTTCTGGTTTCTGCTTTCAGGTAACGTCTTTTTGTCAGTTTCCAGAAATCGTCGGTTTTAGAATGCCTGATAGCGCGGTTGAGCTTCCCTTCGCCGGCATTATAAGCCGCCGCGGCTATTTCCCAATCGCCAAATTCATCGTAGAGTTTTTTTAGGTATCTGCTTGCGGCAATTGTGGATTTGACCGGATCGCGACGTTCATCGACATACCAATCAATCTTCAATCCGTAATTTCGGCCGGTTGACGGAATAAATTGCCAAAGCCCTACCGCGCGGGCGTGCGATTTAGCCTTGGCCTGAAATCCCGATTCGGCCATGGCCAGATAAATAAGATCGTGGGGCATGCCATTCTCTTCGAGAATCTTTCCCAAAAGCGGCACGTAACGTCCGCCGCGTTCGCTGTAAATCTCAAAATAATCCCGTCCTCTGTTTAAGAAATAACTGATCCACTTTTTGACAGCATCATTGTATACAACGGGAATATCGTAATAATAGTTTTCTAAACTTAATTCTTCCGCCCCCTCTAAAAAATAAACTTTATGGCTGTGGTTGCTAAGCTCATCAATGCGGGCACCGCCAACCATGGGCGTAAGGGTTTTTTGTTTGTTTTCTGGTTTATCCTGCGGCTCAGCTTGTGGTTGAATTTGTGATTCAGCCTCTTTTGCCAGTTTAACCAGAGGCGAAGAATCTGTTTGGCGCGTCGATGTCAACAAAGACGAACATGAAGAGGCAAAGAAAACTACAGCGCACAGGAACACGAGCATGAAATATCTTGTCATATTTGCAACTTTTTCTCCTTAACCCAACAGACAGGTTCTTTTAGTGATGCCTGAATATTAGCAGTATTATCCCTTGTAATCTGTCGGCATGTCAACAGCTATTCTCAATTATATCTCATTATAAGCTGTTAAATATTGAGGGTATTTTTCAATTTTTCCACAAGTGGGCCGTCTTCGCGCCAGGCACGGCAGGTATTTACAAGAAACTGCAAAATCATCTTGGAGCGGTCAGGACTGTAAGCTACCAGCTTCTTTGATTGATATGACGCGTATCCCTGAATAGCGGCCGGCGCCATCGCCAGTAAAAGCTCCACCAGATGCGAGCAACCCTTATTACCGCCGACAAGTTTTTTAACTTTCGCCGTAAATCCTTTGGTAATGACCAACCCCTTGATGGGAGCAAGGCAATCCAACGTTTCGCGGCAAATTTCGCGCGGCACTGAAAGAAGCTCCGCCTCGATATCTTCAATCATCATATTGGAGCAATTGATCAGCAGACGTATGGCCATATGATGAATAACACCTGCGGGAAAACCCTCGCCGGTGATAATGCGGGATGCGTGAAAACGATCGTCTTTGAGAAAACCTTCCACAATTATTTTTTGTTCTTCATACTCGTATGTGCTTATTTCAATATTTCGCGCATGTAATTTTTCTTTTTTTGCTTCCCAGAATCGCATTTTTCTTCCTCTCGCGCTGATTGCTCAGGTTAAATCTTTCAGATACGGCTTGCACAACCGGTGAATCACAGAAAGAATAATTATGCTCAACACAACGGCAATCAAAACGTTGAGCGTGATGCCGGTCATTACCACGCCCAGCGCCGTGCCGCTGGCGGGCGGATGTTCCGTGTCCGTCACAACCATGATAAAGATAGATGCCCCCACCGCCAGCGAATAGACCAAAAGAGACGATAATAATGATGGATGCGGAATCAGAGAAAACAAAAATCCGCAAAACAAACCGACAATATGCCCGCCGATCACATTTCTGGTCTGGGCGGTGATGTTCTCAGGCATGGTAAAAACGATGAACGCCGTAGCGCCGAGAGAGGCGATAATGACGGCGTGCTGCATGCTTAAAAAATAAAGAGCAATAAATACGGCAACTGTTGCCAGCATGCTCTGCAATACATAGCTTTTCCAGTGTTGTCTGAATTCGGCATCAATTTTAATTAAAATATTTTTCAAGGCTCCTCCCGCTTTTCAAAAATGCCTTCATCTGAAACCTTTTAACCGGAAAATGAAAATTATTATCCCAATCTCTGTAAATAGCAGCGGCAATATGTATCAATCAAAACAGAAAATCAATGAAATAAATAGCAAATTTCAGGCATTCCGAAAAGTGTCGACATATTGCCGCCAATTTATTATATTGCCTTATCGCTATCAATATTGAATTAGAGAATTCAAAAGTTCACAAATTTTTAACTACTTGTTTTTACAGTATATAATTATTAGGCATAGGGGAGGAGAAAAACATGAAATTTAAAATTACAGAAAATGTCGATTGGGTAGGGAAAATCGACTGGGAGCTGCGCAAGTTTCACGGCGAAGAATATTCCACGCACCGCGGAACATCTTATAATTCCTATCTGGTGAAAGATGAAAAGACCGCGCTAATCGACACGGTCTGGATGCCATTTGCCAAAGAGTTTGTGGAAAATCTGGCCAAGGAAATTGACCTCAATAAAATTGATTACGTGATTGCCAATCACGCGGAGATGGATCATTCCGGGGCGCTGCCGGAGTTGATGCGCCATATTCCCGACAAACCTATTTACTGCACAGCCAATGGCGTCAAGTCGCTTCGGGGCCATTATCACAAGGATTGGAATTTCCAGGTTGTAAAAACGGGCGATAAGCTCTCTTTAGGAAAAAAGGAGCTGGTTTTTGTGGAAGCGATGATGCTGCACTGGCCGGATTCGATGATGGAATATCTCACCGGCGATGCAATTTTGTTTTCCAACGACGCTTTCGGCCAGCATATCGCGAGCGAGCACATATATAACGACCTCGTTGTTCAATCCGAGCTCTTTGAGGAGGCGACGAAATATTACGCCAATATCCTCACGCCGTTTTCGCCGCTGGTGACGAAAAAAATCAACGAGGTGATCGCGCTCAATCTACCCGTGAATTTTATCTGCCCCAGCCACGGCGTTATCTGGCGCAAAAATCCGCTGCAGATTGCAGAAAAGTATCTGGAGTGGGCGGCGGATTACCAGGAAAATCAGATTACAATTATTTACGACACAATGTGGGACGGAACAAGAACACTGGCCGAGCAGATCGCCAAGGGCATCAAGCAGGCCGATGATAAAGTGACGGTAAAGCTCTACAATATTTCCCGCAGCGACATCAACGACGTCGTGACAGAGGTTTTCAAAGCCAAGGCGATTCTACTGGGTTCGCCGACCATCAACAAAGGCATTCTCAACGCGGCAGCGGCGCTTCTGGAAATGATAAAAGGCCTTAAATTCAAAAACAAAAAAGCCGCGGCTTTTGGCTGCTACGGTTGGAGCGGCGAGAGCGTGAAGGTTTTAACCGACCGCCTGTCGGAAGCGGGTTTTGAAATTATCAGCGACGGCCTGAAAACCATGTGGCAGCCGGGCGACGCGGAGTTTGCGCAGGCGCTGGAATTCGGAAAAGCGTTCGCGAAAAAACTTTAATCTCTAATATTTTGTGCCGCGGGTAAAATAATATTTTTAGTCTGCGCCCGGATTTCCGTCATCAGGGAAATTATTAGCCATAAACTTTTTTGCGAAGTTTAACCGGCTTAATTTCTCTGGCGCGCAGGCGCAAATTGAGCATTTCCACCGAAACCGAAAACGCCATGGCAAAATATATGTAACCCCTCGGTATGTGCGCTTCGAAGCCCTCGGCTATCAGCGTTACGCCGACAAGGATCAGAAAAGAAAGTGCCAGCATTTTTATAGTCGGATGATTGTCCACAAAAATGCTGATGGATTTCGCGGCAAATAACATGACGCCTACGGCAATGACAATAGCAATGGCCATAATGGAAATATGCTGCGCCAACCCAACGGCGGTGATAACCGAATCCAGGGAAAACACTATATCCAAAATCGCAATCTGAAAAAGCACCCTAGCCATGCCTGCCGCCATCACAGCGGTTTTCTTTTCTACAGCCCCTTCGAGGCTCGCGTGGATTTCATGCGTGGCTTTTGCCAAAAGAAACATTCCGCCGCCAATCAGAATGATGTCTCTGCCTGATATTTCCTGACCAAAAATACTGAACCAGGGCGCGGTTAAACCTACCACCCAGACAATGAAAAAAAGCAGAACCAGGCGCGAGAGCATAGCCAGAATAAGGCCAGCATTGCGCGCTAAGTTCCTTTTCTGCGCGGGCAGCCTTCCTACCAGCACTGATATAAAAATAATGTTGTCTATTCCCAAAACAATTTCGAGCGCCGTCAAGGTTCCCAGCGCGACCCATGCTTCCGGACTGGCCAGCCAACTAAACATAATTATTCTCCTGATAATTGCGTTTTGTCAAACATAGCCCAGTTCTATTTTGTTTTCAAGATGGCCTTTAAGGCATGGAATGGCTGCCTAACGAAGGATGTACCAATATTACAAAAACTCAGCGCAGTTTTTGCTTGGAAGCATGTTTTTTATATTGCTTTGCGCCAAAAATTAAATCCTGTTTCTTAATGAAGGCCTGCGTATCCGGCGGCACGGAATGCGTCAACCAAACGTTACCGCCAATGACGGAACGAGCGCCAACAACGGTATCTCCGCCCAGAATGGTGGCATTGGCATAGATAATCACATCATCTTCAATAGACGGGTGACGCTTTTTTGATCGCAATCTTTTACATTCCGCCTTGGACAGCGACAAAGCGCCGAGCGTGACTCCCTGATAGACGCGAACGCTGTTGCCGATCGTGCATGTTTCTCCAATGACAACGCCCGTTCCGTGATCAATAAAAAAGCTTTCGCCGATATGCGCCCCCGGATGAATATCAATGCCGGTGCGGCTGTGCGCATATTCCGTCATGATCCTTGGTATCAACGGAACATTAAGATGATAGAGTTCATGCGCGATTCTATAAATTGTGATCGCCCGGATGCCCGGATAACTGAATATGATTTCATCATACCCCTTGGCCGCGGGATCTCCATCGAGAGCGGCGCGGATATCTTTAGCCAGCATCGTTCTCACTTCAGGAAGTTTGCGCAGAAATTCCACGGTAATCCTTTGTCCGAGGGGTTCACAATTCACGCAGGACTGATTCTGACGAATACAGTCATGACGAATGGCCAATATGATTTGTTCAGAGAGCGCTTCGTAAAGCCCGACAATCTGCTGACCAAGATAGTATTCAAGATTAATTGAATCCAGACGGGTACGGACAAAATAGCCAGGATATAAAATTAAAGCCAGGCGGTGCAGAATATCAATGATCGCCTCCCGATGCGGAATGGGTTCAGCGCTGACATGATCAAAACACCCACCACGGCTGCATGAAGAGACAAGCTCATCAACAATACCCGGCACTTCGTCCCGGTAGCTTTTCGCCAATTTAATTTCTTTCCTGCATTTATCGACGCTTTTTAAACGCTTCATGATTATCTTCTCCCGTTTTGCTACAACCGTTTAAAATTTACCCGAGACAATTCAGGCCAGTTTCACCCGGTAACATCTATAAGATCATCAACTTTTATTGTTCCGCCAACCAGTACTTTCGCGAAGATTCCTTCTTTGGGCATAACACAATCTCCCACGGTATAAAAGATGTTGCAGCGGTTATGACAAACTTTGCCAATCTGAGAAACCTCCAGCAATACTTCGCTTCCAACTTTCAGCCGCGTGCCCAGAGGCAATGAGGGCAGGTCAATGCCTTCTATCGTAAGATTTTCCGCGAAATCTCCATGATTTACATCAAGACCCTTTTCTCTGATTTTATCAATACTTTCTTTGGAAAGAAGACTGACCTGCCGGATGCCGGCCTCCGCGTGGGCGTCGTTTTCCAGCCCCAGGTTTTCCAAAAAAAGGCCACACGCGATATTATTCTTCTTTTCTCCCTTGTTCTGAGAAATATTAACCGCCAGAACTTTTCCGCAGGCTGCCCTCATTTTATTTTTCGCCTTTCTTTAAACTAAACGATCTTCTCCCGAATAGATATATCCGGAATTTTTTCTTACGTAACCCAGAAGCGTCACATTATATTGTCTGGCAAGATTCACTGCCGCGGATGTCGGCGTTGACCGCGAAACAAGAACCGGTGCGCCCATCCTGATAACCTTGGTAATAATTTCAGAGGATACCCTTCCGCTGACAAATAATATACCGCCCCCGATAAGATTCATCTTCCTTTTTTTAAGCACAACGCCTGCTATTTTATCAAAGCAGTTGTGCCTGCCGATATCCTCGTTAAAAACAGAAAAATCATTATGCCGAAATAAAACGCTGTGAACCCCTCCGACAGTCTTGTAGATCTCTGAGCGCCGTTCAAAATCTTTCATGAGCCGCATGATGTCGGAAAGTGAATATTTTTCATCACCCGACAAAGCAATAAACTTATCCTGCTTAAGCGGATTTATGTAAGTGAAGCATTTGCCGCACCCGGAGGTCACGCTGCGCAAGCTTTCACATTTCTCGACGGATTTTCCGGCGACTAGATTTATCATTACGGCAAAGAGGCGCTCGTTATAAGAGATGGAAGCAACGTCGTCAATTGTGTCGATAACCCCTTCGCTGTAAAGAAAGCCCAGCGCCAGTTCT
Source organism: uncultured delta proteobacterium (assembly GCA_963813455.1). Taxonomy (GTDB): domain Bacteria; phylum Desulfobacterota; class Syntrophia; order Syntrophales; family Smithellaceae; genus UBA4810. The sequence continues at coordinate 175,480 of CAWEZF010000002.1, read as the reverse complement.
TCAGTTAGTTGATTGAGGCACAGAAGCGACGCGTATTCGATACCGTTGATATATATCTTTAAAGATATTTCACCGATTACAGGTATCTCAACATCATTTATAGTAATGTTGTTTTCATCACCCTTGATTTGTTTAACTAAATAAGTGCCGTGTAATGTGTCTTCCATGTTTTTCTGGCCTTAATGATTTATATTATCACGTCAACATCAATGAGTCGTTAAAACAAAAATAGCATTTAACGCCAACAGATTCGGGCAAAAACGAATCTCTTTTTTTTCTCCCAGATAATAAGCTTTCACGATCCGAATGTTTTTTTCCTTACAAAAATGTGTAAAATCCGTAACGCTTAAAAAGCGGACGTTGGGCGTATCAAACCACAGATGGGGCAATGAACGCGTAACGGGAGATTTTCCCCTAAAAAACAGCATAGACCGGGATCTGAAATAAGCAAAGTTGGGAAATCCGACAATGACCTTCCTGCCGATGCGCAGGGATTCATGAATGACATCGCCGACTTTTCTCACTTGCTGCATACTCTGATTCAAAATAACATAATCGAACGAATTATCCGGAAATTCATTCAGGCTGCTTTCGATGTCGTCGTGAAACACACTCAAACCCTTTTTCACGCATTCCTGAATAGCCTTATCGTCCAACTCAATTCCCTGAGCGCGGATAAGTTTATCCCGAACAAGCGGATATAAAAGTTCACCTTTACCGCATCCCAAATCCAAAACACGTGACCCTTTTTCGATGATCGAATAAATAACTTGATGATCAAGCTTCATTTCACTTGCTTCTACCATATCCCGCCACCAGATATCCGTTGAAAGTTTTATCCAAAAAATGTTTGATCAGCGCGGTCTGCTCCGGCACCTCAATTAAAAAAGCGTCATGGCCGTAAGTTGACGTCAATTCGCAATAGGTCGTGTCAACATGCCTTCTTTTTAGAAGCCTCACAATCTCCTGCGACTGATATGAAGGGTAGAGCCAATCCGTCTTGAAAGATATTACCATAACTCGCGCATGGATGTCTTTTGTGTTCGGAATCAGCTTATCACCCGACAGATCAAAATAATCTATCGCTTTTGTGATATAAAGATAGGAATTAGCATCGAAACGTTTGACAAAATTGGCGCCGCGATAACGCAAATAGCCTTCAACTTCAAAATCGGCATCAAAGCCGAAACTGAATTTGTCATTTTTAAGCCGCCGGGAAAACTTTTCTTCCATCGACTGATCACTCATGAATGTGATGTGGCCGATCATCCGGGCAACGGACAACCCCCTTTCGGGCTGACCGTGCTCGTAATAATTTCCATCGCGCCAGGCAGGGTCCGCCATGATGGACTGCCGGATTACCTCGTTAAAGGCAATCTGCTGCGGTGAATGCTTAAGCGCCGTGGCAATGGGAATGGCTGATTTTATCCGCTCGGGATAAGCGGAAATCCACTGGAGCGCCTGCATCCCGCCCATGGAACCGCCCGCCACGCATAAAAGTTTTTCAATGCCCAAGTGATCGATCAGGTGGCGCTGCGCGTTAACCATGTCGGCCACGGTGATAAAAGGAAATTCCAACGCGTAAGGCTTTCCTGTTTTCGGATTGATGGAAGACGGCCCTGTTGACCCCTTGCAGCCGCCGATCACATTCGAGCAGATAATAAAATATTTGTTCGTGTCGAATGCCTTGCCGGGCCCGATCATCTCGTCCCACCAGCCGGTATCATTCAGGTTTTCGTGAACGCCGGCCGCGTGCGCGTCGCCGGAAAGAGCGTGTAAAATCAGAATCGCGTTTGATTTTTCCGTATTCACCGAGCCGTATGTTTCATAGGCAAGGGTAATGGGCCCCAACGTTTTCCCGTTTTCAAATTTAAATTCACCGCCCGTATCGGCAAAGGTGAAATACTTCGTTTCCACAAAACCTACAGAACTTGAATTATTTTTTTCGTTACTCGTTTGCTTCATTTATGAAATAACCACGTTGATAAATATCGCTCTCCGCTATCCGGCAAAAGGGCGACAATCATTTTACCTTTGGCCTCTTCGCGCTTAGCCACTTCCAGGGCGACCCAAAGCGCGGCTCCGCTTGATATCCCGGCAAGGATGCCTTCTTCTTTAGCGAGACTTCTTGCCGTTGCGCCGGCGTTTTCGTGATCTACCCGGATAATTTCGTCAATGACTTTTTTATTTAAAACTTCAGGGACAAATCCAGCGCCGATTCCCTGAATTTTATGAGGGCCGGGTTTTCCGCCGGACAGCACCGGAGAATCCTCCGGCTCCACGGCAATGATTTTTACGGAAGGTTTCCGTTTTTTTAATATCTCACCGGTACCGGTAATTGTTCCTCCCGTGCCGACGCCGGCAATAAAATAATCCACTTTCCCGTCCGTATCCTGCCAGATTTCTTCCGCCGTTGTCAGACGGTGTATTTCGGGATTCGCCGGGTTTTGAAACTGCTGGGGCATGAAACTTGTTTTATAGCTTGCTGCCAGTTCTTCCGCTTTTTCGATGGCTCCCTTCATCCCTTTAGCGCCTTCAGTGAGAACAAGCTTCGGCTCCCAGAATGCTCAAAAGTTGCCTTCGCTCCATGCTCATCGTATCCGGCATTGCCAGGATAAGATGGTATCCCTTTGCCGCGCAGACAAAAGCCAGCGCGATGCCCGTGTTGCCGCTTGTGGGCTCAATAATAACAGAGTCTTTTTTTAGAATGCCTTCTTTTTCCGCCGCCTCAATCATGGCCACACCGATTCTGTCCTTCACGCTGGACAGGGGATTGAAGGATTCAATTTTTACAATCACATCAGCGTGCAATCCTTTCGATATTCTATTGAGACGGACAAGAGGCGTTTTCCCCACCGTCTTGGTAATATCCGCTAATATTTTGGACATAACATCCTCCTTCCTGCTTATTAAATCTTTTCTAGCGCCTGATCAATGTCCGCCAGAATGTCGTCGATGTGTTCAATGCCGATGGACAGGCGGATGAAATCCGGCGTGACGCCGGTGGCCTGCTGTTCTTCAGGCGTCAACTGCGAGTGCGTGGTCGATGCCGGATGAATCGCGAGCGCTCTTGGCGTCGCCGATATTGGCCAGATGCGAAATCAGTTGCAGAGAATTGATAAATTTCTTTCCCGCCTTGATGCCGCCTTCAATGCCGAACCCTAAAATAGCGCCCGCGCCGCGCTTCAGATATTTATCCGCTCGGGCTTTTTCCGGAGAGCAATCAAGCCCCGGATAATTGACCCACGCGACCTTGGGATGGTTGTTGAGATGCTCGGCCACGGCCAGCGCGTTTTCGGGAATGGCGCTCCATTCTCAGATGCAGGGTCTCCACGCCCTGCAAAAATAAAAACGCGTTGAACGGCGACATGGCCGGCCCGAGATCGCGCAGCAGTACAACCCGCGCTTTGGTGATGTAGGCGATATTGCCCAGGGTTTGAGCGCCTCGACAAAGTTAAGCCCGTGATAGGCCGGATCAGATCGGCAATGAGCGGGAATTTACCGTTCGTCCAGTCGAATTTTCCGGAATCCACAATCAGGCCGCCCAGCGACGTGCCGTGTCCGCCGATGAATTTCGTCGCGGAATATACCAGAATATCGACACCGAAATCAAACGGCCGCAGCAGATAGGGGGAGACGGTATTGTCCAGGACAAACGGAATGCCGTGCTTGTGGGCGATTGCGGCAATGCCTTCGAGATCTGCAACATCGAGTTTTGGATTTCCGATGGATTCGGCATACACGGCTTTGGTTTTCGGACGTGATGGCGGCATCGATCGCGGCCAGGTCGTTGGACTTCACAAACTTCACCTTGATGCCCAGACGGGGGAAAGTGTAGTGAAACAGCGTGTAGGTGCCGCCGTAGAGATTGTCGGCCGAGACAATTTCGTCGCCCGCCTGCGCGATGTTGAGAAGCGCGAGCGTAATGGCTGACTGCCCGCTTGCAAGCGCCAGGGCGCCGACTCCGCCGTCCAAGAGCGCGAGTCTTTTTTCCAAAACATCGTTGGTCGGGTTCATCAGTCGCGTGTAGATATTTCCGAATTCGGTCAGGCCGAAGAGCGCCGCCGCATGGTCGGTGTCGCGAAATTGATACGATGTGGTCTGATAAATCGGCACGGCGCGCGACCCGGTGGTCGGGTCCGGCTCCTGCCCTCCATGCAGTGCGAGCGTTTCTATTTTCAACTGGTTGTCAATTTTGCTCATGGCCTATCTCCTTTTTCAAATACCCTGCATAATTGTATTGACTGCTTTTTCCTGGTTCCTTTTTGCCAGCCTATCGAGGGTAATCGAACTTAATGTTTCTGAAATTTTCTCGCCGATCATCGTCCAGACATCATGGGTGGCGCAGATGGGCGTCCTCTCGCAAGAGGAGGGATTCTTCACGCAGTCTACAAGCGTACATTCTCCCTCTAGGACATCCACGATTTCCTTTAAAGTGATTTGTGAAGGCTCTTTTGATAAATTGTATCCGCCATGTGCCCCGCGTACGGAATTTACTAAATTCACCCCGCGCAAAGGGATAATGATCAAACTCAGGTACTTTTCGGAAATATTTTCACCCTTGGCAATATCTTTAAGAAATACGGGATCTTTCCCATAATTCTGAGCAAGCGCGACCATTAATCTTACGCCGTAGCGTGTACGTGTAGAAAGCTTCATATCCACCACCCTGATTAAATACTAGTAATACTATCGTTGTGGTAGTAATTATATGCCTTATACTAATCTGTCAAGAAAAAATGACGCATTTTGAAAAAAATTTACCTATAGCGGTGATTAATAAATTGATTTAAATGACTTAGAATTTATAGGCGCAGAATCAAGAAGGTTGTTTTCGCTAATCAGTATTCTATTCCCGCGCGGTCTTTAATGCCTTTATTGTAGTGGTGCTTGATTTCCTGAATATCGCTTACGGTATCGGCAAGATCAATTATTTCCGGTGGGGCGTAGCGGCCGGTAAGTATCAGGTCGAGGTGCGCGGGCTTGTTTTTGATAAGCTCAATAACATCGGGCAGGCTGATCAATTTAAAATCAAGCGCGACGTTAGCTTCATCGAGAATGACCATGTCGTATTTGCCGCTTTTGATTGCTTTTTGAGCGGCGACAAGCCCTTTTCGCGCCATTTCAATATCAATGGCGGCGGGATTATCGCGCATTACAAAACTATCCAGTCCCGAACGGCGGATGGTTAAATTTGGCAGATATTTTTGCGCGGCGATGAATTCTCCGTATTTTCTGCCCTTCATGAATTGCACAATGAAAACATTATATCCCTGCCCGATGGAACGCAGTGCCTGGCCGAAAGCGGCGGTTGTTTTCCCCTTGCCATTTCCGGTAATTACCATCACCAGTCCCCGGTCAGTTTTGGGAAGAATCTTTTTTGGTTTTTTAGTTACAGGGGTTTTCTTTTTCTTTATAGGTTTTGGTGAGGACTTTTTTTTGCTTTTTACGGCTTTCATTTCTTATCCTGCTTGATAAAATAATTTTTGGCGATTTCTTCCGCGACGGAATAAGGATCGGCCTTTCTGTTTTTTATCTTCTCCGCAAAATGCTTCAGTTTCCCTGTGGAAGTCAGCTCTTCAATAATCGGCTCCAGAAGACAAAAACTTAAAGCGTCGTTAATTTCTGCCAGAGCTTTTCGATGCATGCGTTCGGTAAGTTTGCCGCTTTCTATAAGATGCTGATGATGCTCTTCGATTTTTTGGGCTAGCTCGGCGGCTTTTTCCGTGAAAGTGGCCGGTTCAAAAGCGTCTCCCACCATGACAATCGGCGTCTGCCAGTTCGTGCCGTTTTTAGAAGAGAGCTTCAGCATAGACGCGATTTCTGTCTGCAATTGATTGGCGCCGGGACGATTGGCTTTGTTGACGACAAAAACATCGGCTATTTCCATCAAGCCCGCTTTCATTGTCTGGATTTCATCGCCCATGCCGGGAACAAGAACTACAACAACACTGTGCGCGTGATTGATAATATCTAATTCCTGCTGGCCGATACCGACGGTTTCCACGATAATAACGTCTTTCCCCATCGCCTCCATAACGTGGATGGCATCACCCGCGGCCTGGGAAAGTCCGCCCAGTGCGCCGCGCGTGGCGAGTGACCGCACAAAGACGCCTTCGTCTTCGGCGTGTTTCTGCATGCGGATTCGGTCACCCAGAATCGCCCCGCCGGTAAAAGGACTGGTCGGGTCAACGGCCAGAACACCGACGGTTTTATTTTTTTTGCGCAGCTCGGTAATCAAAGCGTCAATCAGCGTGCTCTTGCCCGCGCCCGGCGCTCCAGTGATGCCGATAATGAATGATTTGCCGGTATGCGCGTAAAGCTTTTTGATTTTCGCTTTCGCTTCGGGAATTTTATCTTCAATATCCCGGATAAGTCGCGAAGCCAGCCGTACATCGCCCGCGCATATTTTTTTAATTAAAGAATCCATATTAAATCAGTTTTAGCGCGATTTGATGTTTGTCTTAATCCATTCCACAATGGAATCAAGTGAAGCGCCGGGGGTAAAAATGGCTTTAATGCCCGCGTCATAGAGGAGCTGAAAATCCTGCTCCGGTATAATCCCGCCGCCGATAACTGTTATATCGTCAGCACCTTTCCCGCGCAGCAGTTCCACAACTTTCGGAAAAAGCGCGCGGTGCGCGCCGGAAAGACAGCTTAAACCAACCAGATCAACATCTTCCTGAATGGCGGCGGCGGCTATTTGTTCCGGCGTTTGATGGCAGCCCGTATAAACAACTTCAAATCCCGCGTCACGAAAACAGCGCGCCAAAACACGCGCGCCGCGGTCATGGCCGTCAAGGCCTGGCTTTGCTACCATCACACGAATTTTTCTTTCCGGCATAAATTTCTCCTAAAAAAATACAATGTTTTTCATTGCGAAACCACCGCAGGCAGTGAAAACAATCCCTATGCTTTTAAGATTGCTTCACGTGTCCGCTCCTAATTGAGCGGACACATTCGCAATGACAAATAAAAATATTAGTATAGTCCCGGGTCTTTGTATTCCCCGTAAACTTCGCGGTAAACGTCGCATATTTCCTGAAGGGTAACCAGATTTTTTACCGCTTCGATGCAGTGCGGCATTACGTTTTCACCTTTTTTACAGGCGTTTTTTATATTATCCAGCGACTTTTTAGCGGAGCGGCTATCACGTTTGCGGCGCACATCCTTGAGCCTTTTAATTTGCTCTTCGCCCACCTTTTCATCAATATCAACAAGCGGAATTGGATGTGTGGCGTCGGTTGAATATTTGTTCACCCCGATCATGATCTTCTCGCCCGCATCCAACTGTCTTTGAAACCTATAAGCAGCTTCGGATATTTCCATCTGCGGGAAACCTTTTTCAATAGCGGCAATCATGCCACCCATCTCATCAATCTTATGAATATATTCCCATGCTTTTTCTTCCATTTCATTGGTGAGAGACTCGATAAAATAGGAACCGGCCAGAGGATCAATGGTATTGGCCACTCCCGTTTCTTCGGCTAATATCTGCTGCGTGCGCAGAGCGATTTCTACGGCATGCTCGGAAGGCAGACAGAGAACTTCATCAAGAGAATTAGTGTGCAACGATTGTGTGCCGCCGAGTACCGCCGCCAGGGCTTGCACCGTCGTGCGGATAACATTGTTGTACGGTTGCTGTGCCGTCAGCGAACATCCGGCCGTTTGTGTGTGAAAACGCAGCCACAAAGAGCGGGGATCTTTCGCCTTAAAACGTTCACGCATGATTTTTGCCCACATGCGTCGCGCCGCGCGCATTTTACAGATCTCCTCAAAAAAATCGATATGTGAATTAAAAAAGAAGGAAAGGCGCGGCGCAAATTCATCCACCGGCAATTTTTTACGGCGGATGATGTCTTCAACGTATTCAATACCGTCACGCAGAGTAAAAGCCAATTCCTGCACGGCGGTCGAACCTGCCTCGCGGATATGATAGCCGCTGATACTGATGGTGTTCCAGTTGGGAACATGCTTCGCCCCGAATTCCACCGTGTCGCTGATGAGCTTTACCGATGGTTCCGGCGGGCACATAAAAGTCTTCTGCGCGATAAATTCCTTGAGCATGTCATTCTGGATGGTGCCGCCGATTTTGGCAAGCGGGGCTCCTTTGATTTGAGCGGCCGCGCAATACATCGCCCATAAAACAGTCGCGGGAGGATTTATCGTCATTGAGGTGGTTACTTTATCCAGCGGAATGCCTTCCAGCAGCGCCAGAAAATCCTCCAGGGTATCTATCGCCACGCCGCATTTTCCGACTTCGCCCAGCGCTTTGGGCGAATCGCTGTCGTAGCCCATGAGCGTGGGAAAATCAAAAGCAGTGGATAATCCTGTCTGTCCTTCGCGCAAAAGCATGTGCCAGCGGTGGTTGGTATCCTGGGCCGAGCCCATGCCGGAAAACATGCGGAATGTCCAGTAACGTCCGCGGTAACCGGTTACCTGATTGCCGCGTAAATAAGGATATTCTCCCGGAACACCAATATCTTTTTCGAAATCAACGTCTTTAATGTCTTCCGGAGCGTAGAGCCGCTTGATTTCCATGTCGGAAACCGTGGTAAAGCGCTCTTTCTGGTCATGATTATTCGTCAGCGCTTTTTTAACTTCTTCTTCCCATTTTTTGGTGAGCCTTGAAGATGCTTCAAGCATCTCTTTGGAGAAATACACGATAAGTCCCCCTAACCTTACTTCTTGAAATAATTAAGAATAAACGCAATAAAAATTAAAAGTGAAATAAACTTAAATAATCAGATTTTGTCAAGTTATATTAATAGGATTGGGATCAAATTCTCTGGCAAAAAAAAGCCCCGGAGGTATCTGCATATTCCGGGGCCTTAGTTTTATGTTTACAAACACTAAATGATTTTGACGTTTTCCGCTTCCGGGCCTTTTTTACCTTGCTTGATATCAAAGCTTACGGCCTGGCCTTCAGCTAAGGTTTTGAAACCTTCGGACTGAATAGCGCTGAAATGAACAAATACATCCGCGCCGCCTTCCTGCTCAATAAAGCCGAAACCTTTGCGCTCATTGAACCATTTTACTTTGCCTTCTGACATTGTATTGAATCCTCCTTTCTTAAATTTCCAAGTCGAACCAACACAATGACAAAACCAAAAACCGCCTGGATAATAAAAAAAACGGCGGCTTATCTTTGTATATCAATATGTCTAAATTCAACTTACCCTTCCGTATTGCTTTGCGTATGCAAAGCATATCTTACGAAATTAGGCATTTTTTTACTTATAATATTAATCAAAGTCAAGATATTTTTAAATATTTAAAAGGCTGTCAAAATGACTGATTTTCTTGTTTTAATTTTTATTTTTTGTTTTTGAGGAGTTAAATGCTTATATTCTGATTAAGTTTTAATGAAAAACGTGTTATGTTTAGTATGTTGACTAGAAAAGAAAAGGAGCAGTAATTTAATGACACCTTCAGAAAAACGCCCCGCAAAATTCAGCGGGGCAACGCACTATGTACTTGATGATGAACTAGCCAAGATCGTGAACATCTCCATCGCCCTGGAAATGCCTCTATTGCTTAAAGGAGAGCCGGGCACCGGAAAAACCATGCTGGCGCACGCGATAGCGGAAAGCCTGCAGATGCCGCTGATTATTCTTAACGTCAAATCCAGCATGAAGCTTATTGAAGCGCTTTACCAGTATGACACGCTCACGCGTCTAAATGACAGTCGTTTTGCCGATTCCGGCCGCGATGTAAGCAAAATTGAAGAATATATCAAAATGGGAAAAATCGGCCAGGCTTTTACCTCGGATAAGAAAGTTGTTTTGCTAATCGATGAAATCGACAAGGCCGATACAGATTTTCAGGATGACATGCTCGACATTCTTGACCAGATGCAGTTCGATATTATCGAAATCGACCGCACGATAAAAGCCAAAAACCGCCCGGTTATCGTTATCACCTCCAACGCGAAAAAAGATTTGTCTGATCCTTTTTTGGGCAGATGCAATTTTCATCACATCGCGTTCCCGGATCAAACAATAATGCGCAAAATAATCAGCGTTCATTTTCCTACGCTGAAAAACGATCTGGCCACGGCGTGCATGGAAACATTCTACAATTTGCGCCAAATTCGCGGTGTGGAGAAAAAACCGGCCACGCGCGAGCTGATTAACTGGGTACGCGCGCTCCAGGCTGATCCGGATTTCCAATGGAAGGATCTCAAGGACGGCGCCATTCCTTATATGGGCGTTTTGTTCAAGAAAAGTTCCGATTTGCAAATGGCAACAGGCTTATTGACTGGCAAGGATTAAGAAAGCATGTTTGTCGATTTTTTCTATTTACTGCGCGATAAAGGAATCCCGATTTCTCCAACTTCTTTTTTGCGCCTGCAAAAAGCATTGATGATGGGACTGGTTCGTTCACTGGAAGATTTCTATATCGCCGCGCGTTCTCTGCTGGTAAAAAGTGAAAGATATTTTGATATTTACGATCAGGCTTTTTCCGTGGCCTTTCGCGGCGCAACAGAAATCGAACCAACTCAGGAAGAGCTGGGCGAGCTGGCCAAAGCGCTGCTTACTGAATGGCTTAAAGATCCGGGCGCGATGGCGGAGGCGCTTGGTGTTTCCGAAGAAGAACTGAAAAAAATGACGCCGGAAGAACTAATGCAGTATTTTATGGATCGACTCAAAGAACAAACAGAAGCGCATCACGGTGGAAATTACTGGATCGGCACACATGGCACGTCGCCTGTGGGTCATTCAGGCAAACATCCAGGTGGCCTGCGCGTGGGAGGTGTTTCTCGACATCAGTCAGCAGTCAAGGTGGCCATGGAGCGTCGCTACCGAGACTATTCACAAGAAGGGCCGATTACCGCCTCACAAATCGGCGAAGCGCTCAAAAGACTAAAAAATCTGACGCCGAGCGGGCCGCAGGATGTGGTCAATATTGATAAAACAATTTACCAGACCATGCGCAACGCGGGTGACATTGAAATTGTGTTTGATCGCAGACTTGCCGACCGGCTGAAAGTAAAATTGATAATTGATAACGGCGGCTGGTCTATGGACCGTTATGTGGAAATAGTACAAATTCTTTTCAATTATGCCAGATTTCAGTTTAAAGAATTGGATATTTATTTTTTTCATAACACTATTTATAAAAATGTGTGGTTGGACCCGCAGCGCTACAAAAAACCTGTTTCCGTGGATGAGTTTACTCGTTTTGATCCGGAAACCAGGCTTATTTTTGTTGGCGACGCGTCGATGGCTCCCTATGAGCTGGGTGACGCGCGAGGCGCGATTTATTCGGGACAACACGGATCAAAACCATCCGCGGATTACCTTGCTTTGCTGGCAAAGACCTTTCGGCATTCCGTATGGCTCAATCCGGTGCCCCGGGCAGACTGGAGTTATACCTGGACGATACAAAATATCGGGAAAATATTTCCCATGTTTGAGCTAACGCTTGACGGGCTGGAAAAAGCAGTCCGGCATTTAACATCACGCAATTAAAAATAAGGGGGTTTTATGCTAAAAAAATTATCAATCGCGCTCGCTATTGTTTTTTCAATTTGTGCTTTTGCTCTTTTTGCCTTCGCGCAAAAAATACCGCAGGCCGGAGATAATTTTCCTGAAATGGAATTGCTCAAGCCCGCGGATAAAACTCATCTCAAATATCTTGGTTTATCCGGCAGCGGGACATTCACCATTAACCAGATAAAAGCACAGGCTGTGATTATTCAGATTTTCAGCATGTACTGTCCATACTGCCAGGCCGACGCACCAAACGTTAATCGCCTTTACAAATTGATTAGTGGCGATTCTAAAATAAAAGACAAAATCAAAATTGTCGGCATCGGCGCGGGCAACACGCAATTTGAAGTCAACACTTACAAAAAGAAATACAGCGTAGAGTTTCCCCTGATTCCCGACGGTGATTTCAAAATTCACAAAGCCATCGGCGAAGTAAGAACTCCTTATTTTTTCGTCGTTAAGCTCAATGATTCCACGAAACCGAAAGTTGTGTATTCCAAACTGGGCGCGCATGATAATATTGAAAAGTTTCTCGCGCAAGTAATTAAGCTTGCCGATATAAAATAGCGGGAGGAGAGAAATGAAAAAGCACTTAGTCTTATCTTTGTTAATCCTTTGTTTTTTCGCGGCCAGCGCTTTTGCTTTGTCGGACGCCTATAAAAACAATGTTTATCAAACCGGTAAACAAAAACCGACCGACAGCGTGCTCAAAGTTAAAATCGGCGAGAAAGCGCCGGATTTTACTTTGCCTTCCATCAGCGGTAAAAAAATATCTCTCAAAAGTTACCGCGGCAAAAAAAATGTTGTGCTTTCTTTTGTACCCGCGGCATGGACACCTGTTTGTTCCGATCAGTGGCCAGGTTATAATATCATTAAAGACATCTTTGATGAAAACAAGGCCACTCTGCTGGGCATATCCGTGGATAACATTCCCACACTGCATTCCTGGATAAATCAGATGGGGGAGTTGTGGTTTGAAGTTCTTTCCGATTTCTGGCCGCACGGACAGGTAGCGGAAAAATTCGGCATATTGCGCTCGGACGGCACCGCGGAAAGAGCGATTATCATCATCGATAAAAAGGGAATAATCCGTTATATCGACGTTCACGATATCAACGAGAGGCCTCCATTAGAGAGCATTGTCCGCGAACTCGAAAAGCTTAAGTAATTAAATTACAAGAGTAAATTGCGACATCCAACAGGAGGGATTTATTTCTTGACACGTCCTTTATATTAATGTAATTGACCATTAGTCAGAAAAATTATTGCCAAAAATTTCTTACTTACTGTTCAAGGAGAGTTTGCTTTGCCCCCCCAGGAAAAAAGAAAGAAAGAAAAAGAAAGCAAGAGAAACAACATATTAAAGGCCGCGCGAAAATTATTTTTTGACAAAGGCTTCAAAGCGGTAACAGTCGATTGCATCGCGGCAAAAGCGGCCGTCAGCAAAGGCTCGATATATCTGTATTTTGACAGCAAAGAAGAAATCTACGCTCAAGTGCTGGTCGCGGATAATATTGAACGCCATAAAGAATTAGTCGAATTTAACACCAAAGAAGCGCCGGCGGAAGATCTTTTATTCGAATACGCGCAACATTATGTTGATGATTTTTTTAACAATAAAGAACTTTTCAGAATCCTTATGACCTTCATGCTGCAAACGGAGCAGATGAATTTAACTCCGCAGCAAAATGCCGAGTTAATTCGGACAACAAACGAAAACATCAAATTCATCTCCGGTATCCTGCAAAAAGGTATTGACTCGGGAGATTTTTTGCCTACAATTGACATCCGGCAGACGCAAAACGCGATTTGGGGCCTGCTCAACGGCGTTATTTCTCTGTTCCTTTTTATGGGCAACCCGGCAAAAAGAGCGGAAAGAATTCACGCATTGGTAAAAGAGAGTTTAACTATTTTCATTAAGGGTTTAAAAAGCACTGGAGCTTAAGAAGAAAACGCTGGGTTTATGCCGATATCAGCGGTTTTCTTCAGGTTATAATAAGTTTTATTGAAAGTCATGCTCTCCGATCCACTTCTTCTAAAGAATTTTTCCATGAAGAGTGGACGATGGGTGCCGCTGGAAACGGCAGCGCCTCCCGTATTTGGAAAGGACGGGCACATAAAAATTATTTATACTTTTTACGAAAGGAGAGTTAGTCGATGAATGTCAGCAGAAGAGGTTTCTTGAAACTTTCCGGCGCTGTCGCGGCAGTAAGCGGTCTGGGGCTCAGCCTCAAGGCAACCGCCGCCCACGCGAAGGAACTGAAAATCAAGTACGCTAAAGAAACCACCACCATTTGTCCTTACTGTTCCGTCGGATGCAGCATTATCGTGTCCCAGCGTGACGGTAAAGTGATCAACACGGAAGGTGATCCGGACAGCCCCATCAACCGCGGCTCGCTGTGCAGCAAAGGCGGCTCGATCTACCAGATGGCGGTTAATGAAAACCGTCTGGGCAAACCGCTTTACCGCGCGCCGAACGCGACGGAATGGAAAGAGGTGGACTGGGAGTGGGCGCTTGATAAAATTGCCGAAAACGTCAAAAAAAGCCGCGATGCGAGCTTCAAAAGAACCAACGCCAAGGGCGAGCTGGTCAACCGAACCGAAGGAATTGCTTCCGTAGGTTCCGCGGCGCTTGATCTGGAAGAATGCTTCACGTACCAAAAATTCCTGAGGGGGTTGGGCCTGGTCTACATTGAACATCAGGCCCGTATCTGACACAGCCCGACTGTACCGGCTCTGGCAGAGTCGTTCGGACGCGGCGCAATGACCAATCACTGGATTGATTTCAAAAACAGTGATGTGTTTTTAATCATGGGAAGCAACCCCGCTTCCAATCATCCCATTTCATTTAAGTGGATTCAGCACGCGGTGGAAAATCGCGGCGCGAAAATTATTTGCGTCGATCCCCGCTTCACGCAATCTGCGGCCAAAGCGCATCTTTACGCTCCTTTGCGCTCCGGCACAGATATCGCTTTTCTGGGCGGGATGATTAAATACATCATCGACAACAGACTTTATTTTGCAGAATATATTAAAAATTACACCAACGCGACTTTCCTGGTAAATCCGGCTTTTAAAATGCCGGGAGAAAACCGCGGCGTATTTTCCGGCCTGAAAGACGGCAAATACGAAAAAGACACCTGGTCGTATCAGACCGACGCGGAAGGCGTTGTTAAAAAAGATATGACCTCTGCGTGATCCCAATTGTGTCTTCCAGCTTTTGAAGAAAACACTACGCGCGTTACACGCCGGATCTTGTATCCCGCATCACCGGAACACCCAAAGATAAGCTTATAGAAATCTATAAACTCTACGGTTCAACAGGCAGACCGAACAGAGCCGGCGTTGAGCTATACGCGATGGGCTGGACGCAGCACACCGTCGGCGTGCAGAACATCCGCACCATGGCCATCATTCAGCTGCTTTTGGGCAATATGGGTATTGCCGGCGGCGGTGTCGCGGCGATGCGCGGTGAATCCAACGTTCAGGGTTCCACCGATCACGGCCTTTCTATTCCACATCTGGCCCGGTTATCTGGGAACTCCTACAGCTTCGTTAAAAACACTGACGGAATTCAATGACAAAAGAACGCCGAAAACCAAAGAGAAAAATTCTCTTAACTGGTGGAAAAATTTCCCGAAGTATTCGGCTAGTTTCCTGCGCTCAATGTACGGAACAAATGCCAGCACCGGAAGAAGCCTACCAGCTTTTACCCAAGCTCGATGATGGCGCGAACTATTCCTGGTTGACCATCTTTGATGAAATGTACAAAGGCAAATTCACCGGGTTCTTTGCCTGGGGAATGAATCCCGCGTGCT
Source organism: uncultured delta proteobacterium (assembly GCA_963813455.1). Lineage (GTDB taxonomy): Bacteria > Desulfobacterota > Syntrophia > Syntrophales > Smithellaceae > UBA4810. The sequence goes on along the minus strand of CAWEZF010000002.1, from coordinate 160,167 downwards.
CCGGAGCACATTCCAATAAAGTGCGCCAGGCGCTGGCCAAGCTCGACTGGATGGTCAACGTCAATCTATTTGATAATGAAACCGGTTCTTTCTGGCGCGGCCCGGGCATGGATCCGACAAGCATTAAAACAGAAGTATTCATGCTGCCCTGCGCGGCTTCCATTGAAAAAGAAGGAAGCATCGCTAACAGCGGCCGGCTACAGCAATGGCGATATAAATCGGTTAATCCTCCGGGAGAGGCTCTGCCCGATGGCGACATCATGAGCGAGCTTTTCTTTAAAGTGAAAAAACTTTATCAGCAGAAGGGCGGCCCCAACAGTCAGGCAATCACCAAGCTTACCTGGCCGTATGGAAAATTCGAAGGCAAGCATTTCCATTATAATCCGCGTGTTGTCGCCGCCGAAATTAACGGCCGCTTCCTGCAGGATAAAACAATGGAAAACCCGACTAAGAAAGGTGAATTCAAAACCTTCAAAAAAGGCGATCTGGTTCCGACATTTGCCTGGCTTCAGGATGACGGATCTACATCTTCCGGATGCTGGATTTATTGCGGTTCCGTGGGCGACAAAGGTATTTTGCCCATGCGCCGCGGCAAAGCGGATCCGACAGGTTTGGGTCTCTTCCCCGACTGGGCGTGGAGCTGGCCGGTAAACCGCCGTATTCTTTACAACGGCGCCTCCGTCGACCCGAACGGCAAACCGTGGGATCCCCGAAGAGCCGTCATTAAGTGGGACGGCACGAAATGGACAGGCGATGTTCCTGATGGAGTCGGTAATCCCAATTCCGGCAGGCCGCCTTTCATTATGAAACCGGACGGCGTGGCGAGTATCTACGGTCCGGGTCTGGCGGATGGTCCTTTCCCCGAGCACTACGAACCTCTGGAGTGCCCGGTGGAGAAAAACCTCATGTCGCCGCAAAAGAACAACCCGACGATCAAAGCGTTTCGATAAACCCGGCGTCGGCTCCGATCTGGATGTTTACTCCGGTGTGGATACATGCGATCCGCGATATCCGTTTGTCGCTACAACCTATCGTGTCAGCGAACACTGGCAGACAGGCGTGTTTTAACCCGCTGGTGTCCGTGGCTGGCGGAAATGCAGCCCGGCATGTTCGTAGAAATGAGTGAAGAATTGGCCGAAGAAAGAGGCATTAAAAACGGTGACAAGTGCGTCGTGCGCACTCCCCGCGGTGAGGTGGAGGCAATGGCTATCGTCACGCCACGCTTCAAGCCGCTGGTAATTGACGGTAACGAAATACATCAAATTGGTCTTCCCTGGCATTACGGCTGGATTACCACCAAAGACCGCAAATACAATAAAGGCGATAAAAAAGCGGAGGTATTTACTTTCGGCGACGCGGCAAATCTTTTAACGCCGACCATCGGTGATCCTAATACGATGATACCGGAGAGCAAAGCCTTCATGGCCAATGTTGTGAAGAAGGGAGGAAGATAACATGACTCAGATAATTAAATTATACGATGATTCCAAGTGCACCGCCTGCCGCGGCTGTCAGCTCGCCTGCAAACAGTGGAACGACCTGAAAGCCGGACAGACTGAGCAACAGGGAACTTATCAGAATCCTCCTACTTTGCAGCCCAATACCTATATGATTATTCACTTTCAGGATTACGCGACTTCCGAAGGAGATGTAAAATGGCTTTTCCGCAAAGAAGCCTGCATGCACTGCACCGAGGCGGCCTGCGTAACCGTTTGCCCCAGCGGCGCTCTTTACTACAATAAAGAGTTGGGAACCGTGGGATTGGACCATGACAAATGCATCGGCTGTAAGGAATGCGTCGCGGCATGTCCGTTTGAAGTTCCCAAATATGATTCTAAAACATCTAAAGTTTACAAATGCGACATGTGCGAAAGCAGAATATCCAATAAACTGGAACCCGCCTGCGTTAAGGCCTGTCCGACCGGCGCGTTAAAGTGGGGCGAAAAAGATAAGATGCTGGAGCTGGCGCAAAAGCGCGTTGGGCAATTAGGCGGCAACGCCGCTATTTACGGCGATCAATATGTCGGCGGAACGCATTTTATGTATGTCCTCAAAGAAGGCAAGGATGTTTACGCGGACATTCATAAAAACCCGAAAGTACCTCTCTCCGTAATTCTTGTGGAAGAAGTGGCTCAAGCCCTTGAGTTTGCTGGGCGCGGGCGGTGTTATCGGCGGATCCCTGCTTGCATTACGTCCTGCATGGGCCGAAACGGCCTGATCCGGAGCCCGGTAATGATGTAAAGAAGGAAGGGAGGGAATAACAATGAAACCGAAAAAAGGAATGGTAAAAGTAACAAGCTTGTATGAACGGGTGGTTCACTGGGTATTGGCTGTTTCCTGCCTGCTTCTTTGCTACACGGGATTGGGTATGATGTTTGAATCCCTCAACTTTCTGGGCATAATCATGGGTGGCTTGAAGGGATTAAAGATTGTCCATGATTTCACCGCGATAATCTTCACTGTTTCTCTTATTTTAGCCATTAAGATGTGGTGGAGAGAAGCGGGTATTTTTGTTTTCCCGGAAGATATCGACTGGATTTTGGCGGCGGGCGGTTACCTCTGGCACGTGGACAAAGTACCGGAAACCGGCAAATACAATCCCGGTCAGAAAGCGTTTTTCCTCGTTGTGGCGTTATTCGGCGCCATGATGGTGGTAACCGGTTTCTTCATGTGGTTACAGCCCGCTTTTCTTCCGATGGAAGCGCTGCGCTGGATGTATCCGCTGCACGTCTTCGGCTTTGTGGTGATCTTCGCTTTCTTCTTCATTCACCTGTATCTGGGCACGATTGGCAACCCCGGTTCTGTTCAGGCGATGATTAGCGGCTATATGGAAAAACCTGTTTTAAAGATGCTGCATCCCAAATGGCTCAAAGAAATGGAGCATGAAGGAACGCTGGTTGTTTACAAAGGCGAGGATAAGAAAAAAGCTTAACTGCCAACAAATTTAATATTAACCAAAAAGGGCGTCTACTTCCGAGACGCCCTTTTTTATTGCCATTAATATGATACTTACAACTGCTCAATTGCTGTCATACCGGCGAATTGCTCGGTATCTGCGAGCCAGAGAACTTTTCTTTTGCCCTTTAACGTATTTAACATTATTATCGCCTGCACCCGCGAATGCGGGGATACCCCGGCGTATGCTGGGCATGCTCGGGTATGTCGTGGGCAATCTATATTAGCCCCTCAAAAAAACACTTGCATTTTGTTTTTAAATTACTTATGCAACACATCAGCTTCACTAAAATAATTTAGCCGCACAAATTAATTGTAAACACGGAACCGTAAACATGGCCCTGTTTAATAATTAGCAGCATTAAAAATCAAAAAGCAGTTTTGTTGTAAATTATACCTTTTAAGGAGACGTGTACTCATGTTTGCTAAAAAAAGTTTATTTTTCTTTGTAATTTTCAGCTTTTTTATTAGTTTATTCTTTATTGACGCCGCGAACGCTGAACCTCTGACCATGAGCGGTTCAAACCAGATGTCCGTCAATCAATCGCAAACTTTTACCGCATCCGGCGGTTACGGCGGCTATACATGGTCTTTGGAAGGAAACGGGACTCTCTCCGGCACTACCGGCGCTTCCGTTACTTATACGGCGCCAGCCACCAATCCCAACTGTACCAACACGAAAATTTGCGTCATCGATTACCGTAACAAAAGATACTGCAAGTACATTGCGATTAATACAAACGTTGGCGGTGTGGCTTATAGAATATGGACGCCGGAAAACGATGACAGATGCGAAAGGCTAAGGGATATTTATGGTTCATATTACTATAGGTGCTATGGAGATGGTTGTTTTTGGCATAAGGAAACATACATAGGCTGGTTTGTTACATCTTACGTACAAGTTCGTAATTATGACTGCAGCGGCAATCAGCTAGGTTCAGTTAAAACATATCATATCGGGGTTAATGGCTATCCAAAACCGCCAAGCTGCCCCGCTGAAATTTGGGAAATTTGGGAGAGCGATACTTGGTGGGGCGGCCCAGAGATACTCCTATAGACAGACGTACAGAGTGGATGAAAGCCCAGGGCTGTTGCCCCGCAGCTATCTTGCCGCCGGATGAAGTACCGGATGATGAGCCTTACGTGGAATGCATCGACGGCGAAAAGACTACCTGCACGGGAACAGGACCAGATGGCACTGTATATACCGGCACTAAAACCTGCGATGGCGGCGCGTGGGGAAATTGTATACCAAACAAAGAAGATGAAAAAGGCGATAATTGTTCAAAAGGCTCCGTGCCGTCTAATTCCAAAGTCAACGTCAAAAGCGGCAATCTTTATCATGATCAGGACGTGGGCATCCTCAACTTTTCCTACAACAGTATCGATGCCAACGACGGCTCACTGGGTAAAAAGTGGACGCACAACTTCAATCGTCGCATCACAGAGCAAAGCGGCGACAACACGCTGATCTTTGATGCCGATGACGGCAATGTTTTTTTATTCACGCTTGCCGGCGGCATTTACTATGCAAGAGAAAGCAGCAGTGAAAAATCTCAGATTACTAAAAACGCCGACGGCACTTTTACACGCACGCTCAAAAACGGCACGGTGGAGACATACAATTCCGCCGGTAAATTAACTTCCGTCACGGAAAGAAGCGGTAGAACCACCACGCTAACTTACAGCGGCAACGACCTCATTAGCATCACCGATGCCGCGGGCAGAATAACTAACTTAACAAACTCCTCCGGCAAAATTACCGCTATTACTAATTCGGCGGGTCAGACCTATACGCTTGCCTACACCAACGGCCTGCTTGCCTCTATTACTGATCCCGTCGGGCAATGCCTGGCAATTTACCTACGATAGCAATGGCCGGATGCTCACCAAAAAAGACCCGGCCAACAACACTGTTACTTACACCTACGATGCTCAAGGAAGGATTTTAACTTCCACCGATCCGGAAGGCAAAACCAGAGCCATGTCCTACGGAGCGGACAATATCACCACCTTTACGGAAAAAGACGGCGGCGTCTGGACATATAAATATGATCCGATATTAGTGGCTATTATTGAAAAAACCGATCCGCTGGGAAATGCCACTACCTATACTTATGATGAAAAGCGCAATCTGATTGCCACCACCTACCCCGACGGCACCACTACGACCAGCACTTATGACGAAAACGGCAATCTCACCTCCTCTACTGATGCTTTAGGCCATACCACCACCTACACTTACAACGAGCAGAATCTGGTAACTTCCATCACGGATGCCGCGGGCAAACAAACCCAATACAGCTATGACGCGCAGGGCAATATGATTTCCGTCACCGATCCCGCGGGTGCGAGAACTCGAATACAGCTATGACGCCAAAGGCAATATCACTTCCATCACCAACCCGTTGGGCAAAACTACGACCATGGCCTATGACCAGCACAATAATCTTATTTCCGTCACTGATCCCGCGGGCGGTAAAATCACGATGACCTATGACAATCGTAGGCAACATGACCAGCCAGACGGACGCGGCGGGAAACAAAACAATTTTCCAGTACAATAATTTAAACCAGATGATTGCCGTGATTGACGTGCAGGGCAATATCACGCGCTACACGTATGACGCCCAGGGCAATATCCTCACCACCACCGACGCCAACGGCAACACCACGACCAACACTTATAACTACAAAAACCAGCTTATTCAGACCACTGACGCTTTGGGCCAGGTCACCAGATTTACCTACGGCGCGGCCAGTTGCGGCTCCGGCTGCGGCGGGACAGATAAACTCACCGCCGTCACCGATGCCAAAAACCAGAGCACCACTTACGAATACGACCAGGCCGGACGACTGACAAGAGAAACAGATCCGCTGGGCAATGTTACCTCTTATCAATATGATGCCAAAGGCAACACCATTTCCAAAACCAAGCCCGACGGCCGCACCATCAACTACATCTATGATGAAGCAGGCAGATTGCTGGAGCGGCGCTATCCCAACAATACCGCCGATATCTTCCAGTATGACCCCACCGGCAATCTGATTATTGCCACGACCAATCAGAACATCGCCTACTATTATGCATATGACGCGGCGGGCAGATTAACCGGCGTTACTGATTCCAATCTGCGCAATATCGAGTATCTCTACGACGCGGCGGGCAACAGAATCTCCATGAAAACGCCGGAGGGCAAAACCATCGGCTATGAATATAACGCCAATAACCAGTTAACAAAGATTGTCGCCAACGGCAAAAACTTTACCTTTGCCTATGACAACTTAAACCGCCGGATCAAGAGAACCCTGCCCAACGGCACTTACACCAGCTATAGTTACGATCAAAACAGCAGATTGACCAATATCACGCATAAGAATAATCATAATAAGATTATCGATGCTTTCAGCTACACTCACGATAATGTCGGCAACCGTTTAACAAAGACAGAGGAAGGCATTACCCCGCATGCCCCGGATAAGGCCATAAATTATACTTACGACGCGATTTACCGCCTGCAGGCCGCGGAGCCCGAAAAGAGAGGCAAAGGGAAGCTTTCCGAGGCATTGAATAAATATCATACGGAGAACTACACCTATGACGCCGTGGGCAATCGTCAGCGCGGCCCTCACAGCAAAGACAACTACAGCTATAATGCCGGAAACGAACTTATCACCTCCACCGGGCGGATTATCTTTGAAAGAGACAATCAATATGAATATGATTTAAACGGCAATATCATCAAAAAGACGCAAACAATTAAAAACAAATGGAAAATAATTACCACCTACGCCCATGATGATGAAAACAGGTTAATCGAGGTGAAAATACAAAAAGGACACAAAATAAAAGAGGTTTCTTTTACGTATGACCCGTTAGGCCGAAGAATCTCCAAAACCGTAGGACGAGCGGACTTTGAAGACGAAGACGAGGAAGATGTGGAAGAAGACGACAAAGACAAGGGGAAATGGAAAGAAGATAATAAAGACAAAGGCAAACGCGGCAAGCCCTTCCAGCCCCGAACCACTTATTATGTTTATGACGATCAGAACATCATTGCGGAATATGATGAAAACAATAAATTGATTGCCAGCTATATCCACGGCCCGAACATTGACGAGCCACTTTCCGCTGAAATCAGACACGACTGGATTTACTACCATGCGGATGGCCTCGGCTCAATTACCACACTCACCAGTCACATGGGAAATGTCGTTCAAAAATACGAATACGACTCTTTCGGCAACATGAGCTTAACTCCCCATTGGATAAAACAGCCCTATACCTACACCGCCAGAGAGTTTGACCCGGAAACAGGATTATATTATTATCGGGCAAGATATTATGATCCCAAGGTGGGGCGGTTTATTACCAGAGACCCGATTGGGTTTAGGGGAGGATTAAATTTCTATGCTTATGTCAAAAATAATCCAGTGAATTACACTGACCCACAAGGTCTCTTGCCAGAGTGTGGGAATAAAGATGCACCTTGGGTACCAGATGACCCGTTAAATGTGGATTTCTCTGGACCATGCAGAGATCATGACAACTGCTATGGTTGCCAAGGAGCAAGCGCTGGTAAATCAAAAGTAAGATGTGACTTAGAATTTTTGGGTAACATGACAAAGGTATGTTTATTAACACGTCCTGTTTTTAATAATGTATGCCTACAGTTGGCTTCAGCTTATTTCATTGCGGTATTAACCAAAGGGGGAAAAGCATTTGATGATGCTAGAAAGTGTTGCAATGACTAAATAAAATAAATTGCCATGAGGTTAATATGCGGAAAAACAAAATTATCATTCCCGTAATATCGAGTTTTCTATATATTTTCGCGTGTATAATAGCGTTTACATTTTATCACGCCAGGCCTGAAACAGATCAATTTTCAAGCATGTTTATTGCTATGTTAACGATGCCATGGATTTTATTGCAGGGACTGCTTTATGTAATAACAGCTTCAATATTTAATTACACATTAAATGATTTGGTTTGGTACATAAGCTTTGTGACTATGGGTAATCGTAAATACAATTTTAATATTTTATATTTCCAATAAAATGATGAAGAAAAAGTGAATCTTAATAAAAAATATTTTCTGATACTATTTATGATAATTATTTTCATTGCGTGCAATGGAAATAATACTAATATGACAGATAAAAAAATATTATTAAAAACGCGGGCGGAGGAATTTTGCAACCTATTAGAAGGAGGTAACTTTAAGCGAACTAGAAAATATTGCATTCCTACATGGCAAAACAAACCGGAGCATGAATACAAAAAAGACCTTTCCAGTTTATCAGAAATCAATAAAGGGGATGTTCGATCTATTACAAGATTAAATCCATAATTTTCAATGATGATATAGCTGAAATATTGATAAATTATTCTATGCTAAGATAATAAATATACAGCTTATGACTACTGGATTTTTGTAACAGATAATTGGTATATTGTTGACTATGGAGGATTGGATCCTTTTCGTTTTTTTTCGCTTCGTGTAGAAAGGATTGATAAACATCCAGTAGAGTTAACAGAATTCGGACTTACAGTTTCTTTTCAGAATCATGAGTTTTTAGTTCAGAACAAGGAAAAGATGCTTATCAAAGAGCATTTGCCGTCAGTATTTAACATGCATCCTATACGTCTGGGAATCGATAAATTAGCTGGCATACCTGTAATCATGGTGGTCAATAAGTCTAGGGCTTCAACAGGACGTTATTTTGTTGCGCTCTATATGCTTGATGGAACGCCACTATATAAAAATGTGCTTGTAGCGTGGCAAGTTAAGGATATTAATAGAGGTAATAACTTCATAGATATCCTAGGCTGTGGTGAAACTAGACGGTTATCAATGCGTAAGAGATGACCGATTACACGCAAACAATCAAAAACAAATGGAAGTTAATTACCACCTACGCCTATGATGATGAAAACAGGTTAATTGAGGTAAAGATACAGAAAGGCCATAAAATAAAGGACCCGAACCACTTATTACGTTTATGACGATCAGAACATCATCGCCGAGTATGATGAAAACGGCAAATTAATTGCCAGTTACGTTCACGGCCCGAACATTGACGAACCGCTTTCGCGCGGAAATACGACGAGATTTGGTTTATTATCATGCGGATGGACTGGGGTCAATTATCGCAACCAGCCAGGTCGGAAGATTCTTGCAGAGAGACCCGATTCTACATCCTGCGACTAATAATAGAAGTTGCAAAGGGATTTCATCAATACATCAAAGTTTCTTTCCGGCATTCGAAAGGCTTCTAAAAAATCCGCAAAACCTGAATCCTTATGCGTACGCTAGAAACAATCCCATTAAGTACGTTGATCCGCTTGGTCTAGCATGCGGATCTGGCTGGAATGAACCATATGTGCCTGAGGAATGGAGTTGGTATTGGGACTTTACAGGACCCTGCAAAATACATGATGCCTGCTACGCAACATGCGGAAGCGTTAAAGCTTTCTGTGATTTGGATTTTTTAAATAACATGATGGATGTATGCGGAGAAAGCCAGGCAGTTATACATTGTACAGCCGTTGCATTAATTTATTATGCAGCAGTGACAGTTGGCGGATATGGGTCTTATAAAAAGGCGCAAAAAAAATGTAATTGCCAATAGGGATACTAAATCATAAAAATAATATACACATTAATTGATAAAAAGAATGAATAGAATTAGAATAACCTGTAAGGATAATGCAATATTATGATCAATATTATATCCATATTTATCGGCTTTGTGTATTTATTAGGGTACATTTGGTACAGTTCGCATTATTTAACCGAGCCAATTCACTTTATTTTATTTAATCTATCCACTAGCTTAGCACTAATTGTTGTGCCACTTATACCAAGAAAGCTATTAAAATACATTTTAATTCGAGTGCTAACAATGCTGTTAATAATTTTGGGAACTATAAATAACATTTACTTAATGTATGTTGATTTAACAATGATCAACGGAGCAGATTGGCCTGCTTTCTTCATAAGACTATTTGTTCTTTGTATTTTATTTTATTTTCTCTGGCGAAGCATAAAAGGTCAGAGTGAACCTCCCACAGTTTAACGGACACTTCAGAAAGTATACGGAATACTTGAATTCCGGGGACAGGAATAATTCGGGGTAATTCCGGGGACAGTATACTTAATTATTGACATTCATAAGTCATTTTTTGTAATGTTCAAGCATGGCAAGAATAGCAAGAATTGTCGTTCCGGGAATACCTCATCATATTACTCAACGAGGCAATAGGCGTCAGGAAACATTTTTTAATACGGGAGACTATCGGGAATATATTTCTCTGATGGCAGAAGCCTGTAATCTTCATGGTCTAGAGATATGGGCATATTGTTTGATGAGCAACCATATTCATCTCATCGCAGTCCCGGAAAAAACAGAAAGCCTCAGGCAGGCAATCGGCGAAGCTCACCGGCGATATACGCGATCAATCAATTTTAGGCAAAAGTGGCGTGGGCATTTATGGCAGGAGCGTTTTGCTTCATTTCCCATGGATGAGAATTATCTTTTATCGGCGGTACGATATATTGAACTAAATCCTGTCCGCGCGCGTGTAGCAAATGACCCCATATCTTATTCTTGGAGCAGTGCTAAATGCCATACACTTGGTCAAGATGATGAACTCGTTCGTGTTAAGCCATTATTGGACTTGGTTCCTGACTGGCAGCGTTTCTTACAAGAAGGAATCGAGGAGAAAGAAAGTCAGCTTATAAGACGCCATGAAAAGACAGGACGACCACTTGGTAATGAAAGTTTTATAAATAAAATAGAAAATGCGGCAGATCGCGTTTTACGTAAAAAGAAACCGGGGCCAAAAAAAGAAAAGTGAAAAAAAACAACAAAAAGCTGTCGAGTTTTGAATAATTAAGTATACTGTCCCCAGAATTAGCCAGAATTAGAATTAGCCAGATGTAAGGATACACAAGCTTTATTCGAAGGCAAATGCCCGCTTAAATTCAAGGCCATTGCCAAAGTAGCGGAACGAAAGCTACAAATGCTGGACAGTGCTTGTGTACTGGAAGATTTACGTGTGCCGCCGGGTAATCGGCTTGAAGCCCTGCGTGGCAAGCTAAAAGGTCTATGGAGTATACGTATCAACGATCAATGGCGATTATGTTTTCGTTTTTCCAGCGGCGATGCTTTTGATGTAGAAATTGTTGATTATCATTAAGGAGAAAATTTTATGACTATAAAAAATAAAATGCGGCCGATTCATCCCGGCGAAATATTAAAGGAGGAATTTCTTGTTCCCCTGAAGATGAGCGCTAACGCACTAGCAATGGAGCTTAAAGTTCCTGCCCCGCGTATTAACGATGTCGTGCGTGAACGCCGCGCCATTACGCCCGATACCGCGCTGAGGCTTGCCCGCTATTTTGGGACAACAGCACAGTTCTGGCTCAATCTGCAAACGAGCTATGATCTGAAAATCACGGAAAAAAATGTCGGGGCAAAAATCGGCAACGAAGTTCATGCATGGCTTGTTGCCTAACCTTGAATTGCAAAATAATATAAATATTACTTTACAATCTTGAAAATCTCTTTGGCTTTCGGATCGGCGGCAGTGCGCAGGAGTTCAAACAAAACCATCTCCGTGCTGGCTATTTGCGCGCCGGCGCTTTTCATGGCGTTGATTCCTATTTTACGATTTTCCGGAGTGCGCGAAGATACAGCGTCGGCAACCAGATGCACGCTGTAGCCGTTGGCAAGCAGTTCCAGCGCGGTCTGATAAACGCAAACATGGGTTTCAATTCCGGTTAAAACGACATGCCTGCGGCTTAAAGCTTCAAGATGCTCACGAAAATCGGCATTCGGCCAACAGCTGAAACTTTCTTTGGCAATGGGTTTTATTCCCGCTAGCTCCGCGGCGATTGCATCAAAAGTATTGCCCAGTTTTTCCGGCGTTTGCTCGGTAATGATAATTGGCAGTCCCAGCGTTTTGAATCCCTTAATTAGCTTGATGTTATTGGCAAAAAGATTGTCTTTATCGAACATCGCCTGAGCAAGGTTGCCCTGAATATCAATGATAACCAAAACGGCGGCGGCGCGGCTGAGCATAAAAACACCTTCACAAATTCAATCGGTTAAACGCCTTTGCAATAATCCCACATTGTCTTTGCGGTTAGCCGAAGCTATGAGCAAAGTCCGCAAACTTTTGAGATTGCCGCGGGCTTCGCCAGCTATTCGCTCGGCTTCGCCCTCGCAATGACCGTGAATCAATTTTGCAAAGCGCTATAACTTTCTAGATTATTTTCTGCAAAAATGCTGAAACGTCAAGAATTATTTCGCGTCGGCAAAAAAATCGGCGATCAGGGGGTTGATTCTGTCCGCCGCTTCATGTTGAATCCAGTGGCTCACCTTGGGAAATTTAATCAGTTTTCCTTGCTTACAGTAGGCCATGCTCTGATCGGCCAGCTCCGTGAGCATCGCTACGTCTTCTTCTCCCCACATTAAAATCATGGGCACGGTGACGTCAAAGCTCTGCGGCGGCTCCTGCTTGGTTTGTATCATCGCGCGATACCAGTTAACCATCGCCGTAAAAGCACCGGGCTGGGAAAAAGCCTTTCTGTATTCTTCAAGCTCGACAGGTGTAAAAGCGCCGGGATTGGCCGACGTGGTAATCATGTCCAGCACCCATTGATAGTTGGTGGCAGCGGCAAGCTTATCCACCGCGCCGGGAAGCTGAAAATAAAAAATATACCAGCTTTTTTTCATCTGCTCGACATTGGTAAATACGGTTTTGGCCATGACTTTGGGATGCGGCACGTTAAGAATGATCAGCTTTTGCAGACGCTGCGGATATTTGAGTGCCACCCACCAGGAAACAGATGCGCCCCAATCGTGGCCGACCAAGAAATATTTTATCGCGCCCGTAAGCGTCAATAAGGCCGACGATGTCTTTGGCCAGTTCGTCTATTTTGTAGGAAGCGATGCCTTCGGGCTTGTCACTCAAATTATAGCCGCGCTGATCGGGCACGACAACCAAATAGCCCTTATCGGCGAAATAATCGATTTGCTTGCGCCAGGCATACCAGAATTCCGGGAAGCCGTGCAGAAACAGAATCATCGGGCCGTCCGCGGGCCCTGCTTCCATCACGTGCAATTTTACGCCGTTGGTTTGAATAAAGCGTTCACGCAGGTTTTTCATAACCGCACCTCGCTTTAAATCGACCAGGCGGCTTTGGCGCCGTCGGTGGTGGCTTCAATTATTCTGCGGGGAGCCGAAGCGTCACCCACAATAAAATGTTGAATGCCCTTTGAGGCCAGCATGTCTTTGAGTTCATTTCTGGGCGTCACGCCAATGGCGACAATCACCTGATTGACCGGTTCGAGCTTGCGATCTTCTCCGTTTTTGGTAACAACAACCGCTCCTTCAGTAATGAGTTTTACTGTTGTACCGAACATCAGTTTGATTCCGCCTGCGCGAAGACGTTTATGCAGCATGTAACCATGTGCAGCTAAAGCCAGAACAGGTGATGTAGCCAGCATCTCAACCAGCGTAATATCTTTAACGCCCTTTTCACGGAGAAAATCCGCAGTTTCCATACCCACAAGGCCGCCGCCGATGACGACAACGTGATCCTTGGGGGCGATTTCTCCATCCAGAATCTGCCAGGCGTTGCAGACAACTGAACTGTTTATACCTTCAGCGGGGCAAGTTGATTTTTCCGCGCCGGTTGCCAGGATAACTACATCAGGTTTGCCCGCTTCAATTATGGCCTCAGTGACTTCAGTGTTCGTTTTAATATCTACGCCTTTCTTTTTACAATTTGCCGTGAGGGTTTTGATATACCGGGCATATACTTCTTTATGTGGCGCTTTGGCGGCATAAAGCACGTTACCGCCTGTTTGCTCTTCCTTTTCATACAGCGTGACCTTATGCCCCAGGCGCGCCGCTTCAGAAGCGGCAGTCAAACCGCCCGGACCAGCACCTACAACCCAAACATTGCGACTGGTTTTCGCAGGATTTTCCGGGTAGATAAGTTCCTGTCCGGTTTGCGGATTAATGGCACAGCGAATCGGTAGCTGTTCTAACGAAAGACGCTCGATGCATCCCTGATTACAAGCCAGACATTCCAAAGTATCTTCAGGATGCCCTGCTATAGCATTTTTTAGAAAATCAGGATCGGCAAGATGCTGGCGGGCAACGGCAATGAGATCGGCATCTCCCCGGGAAATAATATCGTCCATAACGTATGGATCTGTATAGCGGCCGACACTGATAACCGGAACACTAGTTACTTCTTTAACCTTGCGGGCAAGAAACGCCTTAAACCCTTGTTCAAACTCAACGGGGGCGCTCGGATTAGGAGTGTCGATGTTCACCTCAGGACTACCGTGCGTTCCGAAAGATACGTTGATCATATCCGCGCCAGCTTTAACTAAATCTGGAATAATAGTCTGTATGTCAGAAATAGTATAACCGTCCTTAATACACTCTTCGCCTGAAACTCTGATGGATAAGGGGAAATCTTTTCCTACTTTCTTGCGGACATCCTGGAGACACTCGATCATAAATCTTGCACGTGCCTTGAAGTCTCCGCCGTATTTATCCGTTCGCTGATTAGAGTGGGCGGAAAGAAACTGCATAAGAAGATAACCGTGGGCTCCGTGAAGTTCAACGGCATCAAATCCCGCGGTTTTCGCCCGGATGGCCGCGTCGCCAAAAGCGGCGATTGTTTCCTGAATATCGTCGAGAGTCATTTCCAGCGGGGGTCCCAGAAAACCGAAAATAAAGCTGGGAATAGCGGAAGGTCCGATAGCTTTTTTCTTACGCAGAAGCAGGTAATTCTCACGACCGGTATGGTGAAGCTGCATAGCTATTTTACTGCCCTGGGCATGTACAACATCGGCCAGCTTACTTAAACCCGGAATGAATTTATCATCCCAAACGCCAAGACAGCGTGGTGCAGCACAGCCCAAAGGGTGCACTTCCGTAATCTCGGTGATAATGAGCCCCGCGCCGCTTTGTGCCCGGCGTTTGATATAAGCCAGATTTGCTTCACTGACCGTACTGTCGTCATTACCAAGAGCCGTTCCCATCGGCGGCATAACCACGCGGTTTTTGAGCTCCATCGATTTTATTTTAATCGGTTTTAATAAATTGTCTAACTTCCCCATGATTATTCTCCTTTTCTTAATAACGGCTCGCAGCATTTCGGTCTTTGATGATGAATGCCCCCTGTTAAATCAGCCAGCTTTTTCAGCGCATTATAAAGATGATTTACTATAATTAATGAAAACAATTTATCACTATTCTGCAACCAAAATATTGCTCAGCAAAATGCCGCCGTCAATAATGATTTCTGTTCCTGTGGTGTAATTGGAAGCATCCGATGCCAGATATACGGCCGCGCCCGCAATTTCATCTGGTTTACCGATGCGCCCGGTCGGCAGAGCTTTTTCCATGGCTTCTCTGGCTTTTTTTGCTTCTTCCGGAGAAAGATGGAACCAGTGTGAATTCATCATCTTGGTATCGATCGGCCCCGGGGCAATGGTGTTGACCTGAATGTTAGCACCGGCCAATTCCATAGCGAAAGCCTTGGTTATCTGCCGGCAGCCGGCCTTGGAAATGGAATAAACGCTCACGCCCGGCTCCGGTTTAAATCCGTCGATAGACGCGACGTTGATGATTTTTCCTCCACCCTGCTTTTTCATGATTTTAGCCACGGCCTGGCTTACAAAATAAACACCTTTCAGGTTGAGATTCATGATGGTGTCCCAAAGGCGCTCGTCCGAATCTAAAACGGAAGCCATCGCGGGGCTGGCGCCGGCATTATTTACCAGAATGTCAATTTTTTTGTATTTATCTAAAACAGCGTTGACCATCTTCTGAATCTCTTCGTACTTGCCCAAATGCGACTGTAGTGGCATTGCTTCACCGCCGGCGGCTTTAATTTCTTTGGCTGTTGCTTCCAAATCTTCCATTTTACGGCTGGTGACAACCACTTTAGCGCCGGCTTTGGCAAGACCAAAGGCAATAGCCTGGCCGATACCGCGCCCGCCGCCAGTAACAATGGCTACCTTTCCCTTTAATGAAAAATGACTTAAATCGAACATGGCTTAAACTCCTTGAGTAAATTGATTATTATTAAGTTTATTTCCCGTGTCCGCCCCTGCCTGAAAAATTGGCGGACACGGGATTTTTTATTTTGCGGATTTGCTTTTTGCCAAAAACCGTCTATTTCGCTTTTTTGGCCTTGTTGGCATAAACAAAATTATTTTTAGACAGAGCTTCACGGTCGCCACCACTCATGCCCGCAATGTATTTTACCAGCTTCTTGCGGGATTCAATATCGTACTGAGTCGTTATAGCGATTTGCTCCATAATCGGTGAACCGCCGCCGTGGTAATTACCCACGTTCATTATGCCACCGGTGGCCGAGCAAAGTGCGTCACCGAGCAATCTCCAGAACTGAGCCTGGTCCTCTGCCGACATATTTGGATTCCGTTTAGTGTACTTCAGAAGAAGTTCACCTGTTGCCGGATTTGTGAAGTCTTTTTCGTGCGGGAAAGTCGCCGCAACACCGCCGGAAATATCACAAAGAATTTCCGCCTCACGAAAAACTGCCTCGCCGGACAGACAACGTCCGACATTGCAATAAATGGAATGAGGAATGTAGGAACCGGGGCCGTATGGAACGAAACCTACGCCAGGTATGTAAACTTCGGGCTTGCCAAGATCCGATGCCGTGTAGCCGGCCGCGTAACCAAGTTCAATGGTCATTATTATTTCGGCCAGTTTTTCCCGAACGTGCGATTCCTTGTGTATGTTATTCACTTCAGCAGCCAGAGCAGCCATTCCCAAAATCACGTCCCCGATGGCCGGCTTGCAGCCAGAATAAGAATGACGGTGGAATAAAGCGAAAAGCAACGCCAGCACACCGCCGTGCTGATGTTCACCGGCCAAGAAAACCCTTTCCCAGGGCACGAAACAGTTGTCAAAAATCATATACGAATCGGTTGCGCCAGGCATCAAGCCGCGTTTATAATTCTCACGGGGGCGCAAATTGTGAATGGTTACAACCTGTTTTAATCCGTCCCAATCTCCGGGAACGGCAAAAGAAACAGCATAATCCTTATCCTTTTCACGTAAAGCTCTGGTAGGGACAACGAGAACCTCATCGGCGACAGAAGCTTCGGAGATGTGCACTTTGCACCCGTCGACAACTATACCGTCTTTGAGTCTTTCTTTAATGCGCACATAGGAACCTGGGTTAGGCTGCTCAGCGGGACGCAACAGCCGGTCTCCTTTCGTATCCGTCTGGGCACAGCAACCGATGAGATCTTCTTTCTGGAAACGGGTAAGCCACTTTTTGAAGTTTTCATGATATTGCGTGGCTCCTTTGTTGAGCTTGTCTGCCTCGTACGAAACATTGTAAATAGCGTTCGTCCCGTCGATGCCCATGCAGCGTTGAATACAACCGCCGACTTTCTGACAAAGCATTCTGGTCATGTCCTGTTTTTTGTGTAAATCGTCGGTGCTCTGGTGGATGTGGGTAAAACGATTGATCCTCTCCCCGGTAAGATGGGATATCGCCGTCATCAGCTCCTGATTTTCCGGCTTGGCCGCTTCGTCATAAGTTGTCCCGATAACGTTGAGACAGTCCATCTGTAACTCATCGTCTCGGTCAATCAGCTGCCCGTCAAAATAAATATTGCGCTTCATTTTGGACAGCCCCTTAATGTAATCCTGTTTTGTCCTCATAACTTGGTACTCCTTTCTTTATACCTTTTAATTAATGGGGTTTTTTGGTCTGAGGAAGCTTTAATGCTCCCTTCGACATTTTTCTTTGTGCATCCTCTTTTCCCTCTAAAAATCGCGCCATCGCCCGCGCGTCTTCATTTTTCAAATAGAGGGTGAAACGAGGTTCTTCTTTTTTCGCCCGAATCCCGTCCAGAACAATTTCGATGAACGGGTCGAGCATATCTATAATGCTTTTTTCTGTTTTAGGCCTTCCCTGCATATGCCACTGGATGAATAAATGTTCAATTGTGCCCATCAGCATGGAACGAATCAGATAAGCATCCGCGTCTTTTTTAAAAGTGCCGTCAGCGATTCCTTCCCTGATGCAATCCAAAAGCCGGTGCGCGGAACGGCGTATAGCCGCGTGCGCGGGCGTCTCGCGAAATCTTTTGTTGGACATCAACTGCAGTAAAACCAGCGCGGAATAATGAGGATTGGACTGGTATAGTTTAAAATAGGAAAGAAGGATTGCCCGCATTTTTCCTTCCACACCTTTAATGTAGGGGAGAATTTTTGATGATTCGTCGTAGGTCTGATTGGAAATTTTTTCGGGGATGGCAAACAGCAGGTCTTCCTTGGTGCCAAAATACTCGTAAATTGTTGCCTCGGAAACTCCGGCTTCTTTGCTGATTTCCGTAATCGTGGCATTTTGAAAACCCTTCTCCGCGAAGATATGCAACGCGGCATCCATGATGCGATCTTTTCTGGTTTTTGCCCTTACGGAATCAGTCATAAAAGACACCCCTTTGTGTCTTTAATAACTTAAGTAATTATAGTGGGACTGTCAAGTATTATTTTATTTCATAGTATGACTATGATTATATTCCCATAATCATAGTCATATTTTTCAGGAGAACCCCCTTTTCATAATGATAAACATAGTAATATCAACAATATGCTATTTCTTTTTCATGGTTTTGAGCTTTTCCTGCAGGGCATCAATGCGCTGGTGATTATCTTCAGAACCGATATAACTTCTGAAGAGCCATTCCTGCAGGCGCATCGCTCCATCCAGATCTTCATTGAGAAGTTTATTGGCCAGCTGCTTGGTTTCTTTGAGGCATCCTCTGTCGTATGCGGCCATTTCACGGGCAATCGCCGTAACCGATTCCAATAATTTCCCCTCCGGGAAAACACGGCTTACATAACCCATCTTTTCCGCCTCATGCGCGTCGTAGATTCTGCCGGTAAGGGCCACTTCCTTGGCGCGCCCCAAACCGATAATGCGCCAAAGCGGATCCATAATCGGAGTGAGGGATAAAACAATTTCGCGCTGGCCGAATTTCGCGCGCTCGGAGGCGTAGCGGATATCGCACATCATCGTAAGGTCAAATCCGCCGGCGATGGCTGGTCCGCCCACGGCGCAGATAACCGGCTGCGGGCAAAATAAAATGGCGCGGTAAGCGCGGTGAAAAAGAGCCGTATACGCTTCGTTGGAAACTTTTTCCAGTTTCCTTATTTCGTTAAGATCAAATCCCGCGGAAAAATATTTTTCTCCGCCTGTGAACAAAATCACGTGCACATCACCTCTTTCGCCCAGTTCGGTAAATAATTTTTCGATTTCTTCCAACACATCCGGCGCCAAAGCGTTTCCCTTGTCCGGCCGATTGATGGTAACTGTGGCGACTTTTTCTTGCACATCAAGTAATAAATATTTCAAAGTCATTTCTCCTTTATTTTTATTATTCATATATTATGAGAAACTCTTGATTTTTTCCAAAATAGTCCGCGCTATTTCCTTTTCGGGAACGCCCAGCATATCAACATTATTCCCGGCGACAATAATCCAGTGGCGCGCGAGCTTTCGTATCTCAGGTTTATCAATGCAAGTGGAAATACACCCACACATCATAATCCCTGTTTCCCAAGGTGCGATATCCGTGTCGCTGGTGAGCGTGAACCATGGAGGAAGCATTTCTTGTATTTCGCTCACAACACGAACCCTATCGATGGTCGGATTGCAGCCGCCGCAATATTTCACCCCGATTAGTTTTGCTTTCATGTGCAGTCAATCGGTCAGTAAATTTAATCCTTGATTCCGGCGATTTCCTTGGCCAATTTCTTCTTCTGTTCCAGATTTCCCTGACGCGATATCATAATGCGCTGCGCCTGCGGAGAGCCGGCCCCATGCATGGATTCCGTGCGGTACCCGACCGCCGCCGTGCCCAGCGTTATATTTTCCACCAGCCGCATGACCCGACAGCGGTTTTCTGTCGGCACACCATTTGCAGCTTTAAAATACTTATCGACAATTTTGCCGATTTCCGGATGGCGCAAATCTCTTTCTGAAGGCATGGTCACCATCAATCCGCCGGCAATGTCTTCCGCCAACCGCGCAATTTCATACGGAAAACGCGTGACGTTTTGTTTGCAGACATTAGCCAAAAGCAGGTCAATAAGATAAGTTCCCGAAGCCGTCTTATGGCCCTGCGCGGAGCACGCGATGCCGCATGAGAAAAGCGTTTCATTCAGATGAATCATCTCAATTAATTTATCTTTTACATGTGAGGCCTTGGCAGCGCCATTGTAATCCGCCGCCAGCGCCGCCGCGCCGATCAGAACGTCTCCCACGCCGACTTTGCAGCCGCCGTAACTCTGGCGGTGATAACCGGCAAAACGCTCTACCAGCATTCCGCTGAATTCATACTCGCCGCACATAAGCACGTTTTCCCAGGGAACAAATACATTATCGAAAACCATCAGGGCTTCATGACCGCCGAATCGGCAGTTTCCCACGTCTATTTCGCCGCCTTCGAGCTTTCGCGTGTCACAAGATTGACGGCCATAAATATAAGAAATTCCTTCCGCGTCGGCGGGGCAAACGAAAGAAAGTGCGTAATCAGTGTCATCTTTTGTCATGGATATAGTAGGCATGACTAAAATCCAGTGTGAATTTAGCGCGCCGGTCTGGTGAGCTTTGGCACCGCGCACGATGATACCGTCTTTTCTTTTTTCCACCACATGCGTAAATAAATCAGGATCAGCCTGCTTGCTGGGCGAAACTCCTCGGTCACCTTTAGGATCAGTCATCGCTCCGTCCACGGTAAAATCGTTTTCCTGCACCATGTTCATGAATTTTCTGAATCGTTCATGGTATTTAGTCCCGAGCTTTTGATCCATTTCGCACGTTACACTGTCCACGGCGTTCATCGCGTCCATGCCCACGCAGCGCTGAAAACATGCCGCTGTTTTTTGTCCCAACAAACGCTGCATTTTAACTTTTTTAACCAGATCATCAGTATTTTGATGCAGGTGGCAGAAACGATTTATTTTTTTACCATCCAGGCTGGATTTGGTCGTCATTAAATCTTCGTGCTGCGGATCATGAGCGAGCTCATAAGTCATTTTTACAGAATTCATAGAGGGCCTGATAATGAGGTGATCGACAGGATTATCCACCTTCTCCCCCATCAAATAGACCTTAAATTTCATCTTTCTTAAACTATCTTCGTATTGCTTACCAGTCATTAACGCCATTATTTGTCGCCTCCTCAAATATATGTATTATCAGGTTTTTCACTGAAAAAACAAAGCCCGCGCATACCTTTGGCGCAAGCGGCCAATCGCTTATTGAAATTAAACTAGACACGAAAGAAAAAATTGTCAAATCATCTGCCGGAAAGAGCCAAGCGGCCACTTACTAAAGGCGGCAGGAAGTGACAAAATCAGCAAGCTGCTTTTCGCTTAATCCCAAGCCCGGTTCCCCGTCAAGGCGTTTGGCAACCTTACCTTTTTCAAAATAAAGAACCGTGGGAAAAATATCGACAAAATACTTTTCACCTATGCTTTCTCGATCATCCTGGATACGAACAAAATCAAAACCTTCGCCCGAAACATACTTCTCAAAAACAGGTAAAAAATTGCGGCAAAAAGGGCACCAGGAGGCGTAAACAAGAGCAATAACTTTATCTCCGGTTTTCAATATTTTTTTTAACTCTTCTTCACTGCTGACAAAAAAACTTTCATCACCAACTCTCATAAATACAGTCCTTAATATTTTTATAACCTGCTTTAATAAATTTCCAATCGTTTCCCGTTTATTTTTCAAAAATATAATTTTACTTTTTAAGCGGCTCTCCCTGCATAAAACGGGCCTGAAGCCGGCGCATGCCATTCAGCCAACGGTCATAATCGGCGGTTTTACGTTGCATATAGTCTTTGACTTCAGCATGAGGCAAAATCAGGAATCTCTCCTGTTTAAAACCATCGATCACGGCGGCTGCAAGCTCCTCAGCCGTCATCAACCCATCAACTGCGGCTACTCCTCCGCCGTGCTTCGTCATTTCTGTTTCAACAGCCTGCGGACAAAGTGCAAACACCTGTATTCCTTGCTCGTGATACGCAATAGAAATGCTCTCCGCCAGCCCTACAGCCGCGTGCTTGGTAACGGAATAGGGCGCTGAACCAATCTGGCTGAGCAAACCGGCAGCAGAAGCGGTAATCATAAAGACACCGCCGCCTTTCTTGACCATACATGGAATAACTGCTCTTGCCGCATAGACATGCGACATTACATTGATTTCCCATATCCGCTGCCACGTATCATTATCCACTTCCACGCCACCTATTGCCAATATGCCTGCATTGGAGCAGAAAATATCGACAGAACCGAAAGCTTCTTCGGTAACGGCGACAAGCCGTTGTATATCTTTTTCTCTCCGCACGTCGCAAACTACGGCTTTTCCTTTAATCTCTTCAGCCACAGATTTTGCTCCGCCTTCATTAATATCGGCCACTATAATGGCGCGCGCGCCCTCAATGGCAAAACGGCGGCATAGAGCACGGCCTATCCCCAAGGCACCGCCTGTCACAATAATAATTTTGTCTTTAACCTCCATTTATGCTTCCTCCGCTAATATTTATTTTCAATACTTATCATTTTTTTCACCAATAATATTGAGTTTGTGTTTTACAAGGCGTGCTGCAGGACAAGCACTTCCGGTTTTGCCGGCAATTCCTCTTTCCTTACCTCTACTTCGGCCTTATCCAGTAAGCGCACATTGCCCTTGCCTTTGATAAATTCATCCACCGGCGCTATGGGGAAAGCGCATTTTTTTGTTTTATAATGCATGGGGATGGTTACGCGGGAAGCAAGCGCATCTGTCATTTTTGACGCCTCCGCTGCGTCAATCGTGAAAAAACCTCCCACGGGAAGCAAGAGAATATCCGTTTTACCTATTTTTTTGAGCAGATCGGGGTCAAGCGCGTGGCCGATATCGCCCGTATGCACCAAAATCAAATCATCAGCGGCAATAACAAAGATTAAATTGTTGCCTCTTTCTTTTCCCGCTGAATTGTCATGGAAAGAAGGAAAAGCTTTTATCTTCACCCCCCGCATGTCATATTCACCGGCCTTATTAACCAGAGCATATTTGCCGGGGATGGTTTTTACATAATTGTGATCGGCGTGATCATGGCTGGTCAAAACGATATCCGCTTCTTCATCAATTTTACCGTAGGCCAATGCCCCGTCATATGCACCTGACTCATACGGGTCTATGATGATTCGGATGCCTTTATCCGTAGTTATCTTAAATGCCGCGTGTCCGTACCATTTTATTTTCATGACTTCTGTCTTTCTTTCGAAATTATTTTTTGTTTCACCAGCAATATCAATAATGGGGAGGTTAACATAAATATTATGGCAAAATCAATTTCTGAGTTTTTTGGTATCGGCAACAATATTAGCCTAACCGCTTCTTATTCCAGAGTTTGCTTTTTCCCAATATGCGTGCTAGGTATTCGCCTAATTGAAAATGCACAAGGATATCTGTTGATGATTGAAGAAGTAAGGGATCGGCTCTATCGGATTGAAGTGCCCCTGCCCAACAGCCCCCTCAAAGAACTAAATTCATATGTATTTAAAGCGGATGGCCGTAATTTAATTATTGATACCGGTTTTAACCGCGATGTCTGCTGGGAAGCGATGCAAAAAGGAATTGCCGCGCTGGACATTGATCTTTCCAAAA
This sequence comes from uncultured delta proteobacterium, assembly GCA_963813455.1. Classification (GTDB taxonomy): domain Bacteria; phylum Desulfobacterota; class Syntrophia; order Syntrophales; family Smithellaceae; genus UBA4810. The sequence goes on along the minus strand of CAWEZF010000002.1, from coordinate 136,464 downwards.
CAGATTTTATGATCACGCATATGCACGCGGATCATTCCGGTTTGGTTGCGCGCTTGGCAACAGAAACAAGCAAGATTTACTTCAGCAGGATCGACGCGAAAGTATTCGACAAAGACAACAACTGGAAAGACATGATTGATTACGCTCAGATCAACGGCTTTCCCGCCGATGAACTGATGAAGGCGTTGCATAATCACCCCGGATTCAAGTACAGCCCCGAAACCATTCCCGAATTTCATCTTATTGACGACGGCGACATAATTGAAATAGGCGATTACCGCTTAAAATGCATCTCCACTCCCGGACATACCCAAGGACATATTTGTCTTTATGATGAAGATAAAAAAATATTTTTTTCCGGAGATCATATTTTATACGACATTACCCCGCATATTGAATCTTGGGCGTATAAGATAAACTCGCTTAAATATTATATGGAAAGCCTGGATAAAGTTTATAACCTGCAGGTGGAAATAGTTCTGCCCGGTCATCGCAATTTTTTTACGGATCTTAAGGCGAGGATAGATGAACTAAAAGAGCATCATTTAATCCGTGCCGCAGAAGTATTGGGGGTTTTGGGCAAAGAAGAAAAAAACGCCTACGACATTGCTGCGGGGATGACTTGGGATATTGACTGTGAAAGCTGGAATGATTTTCCCGTGGCTCAAAAGTGGTTCGCTACCGGAGAAGCAATCGCTCATTTGCACTATTTGGAAAGCGAAGATCGCGTCACAAGAAACGCGCGACAAGATATAGTAACTTTTAGAGCCTACTGATACGCGGATAAGTAATACGCGGCTTTGTTTTATTTGAATTCCAGCCCATCTGGCAATTAAAACTTCTCTCGCTTCCTCACTATTTATTAAAAAAATAAACTATAAACACATTAAATTGAACACTAGCCAAAGCGCGCGCTCACAATTTATTTGATGATGTTAAAAAAAGGGGCTCAAAGCATTAGACATAAGCGATTGGGCCCTTAATATTTTCAATTGTTAAATCAATCCCTGTTTTAAAGATTTTTTGTATATTTCATCGATTTTTTTGATGATGGCTTCCGCTTTCGAGTCAAAAGTTATTCTGTTGAAGGAAACGATTTGCTCGTCCGTTTGAACAAAGCCGGCGTAATGCCGCTCGACCCTTTCCTCAATCAGAACAAACGGTCGCTGGCCGAAGGCTAACGCGGCCGCCTTTTGTTCCAGTAACCAGCTATTAGCGGTAAAATTACCGTCCTTAAGTTCATGCTGGCCGGTCATAATTGCGATGAAAAAACCGCTTTTTTTGATTTTGCCCAGAACTTCCGAGGAAATTTTGCCCACATCAGTGTTTTTTGCCTCTACCCAGAAATACTTGTTCCGCTCAATCATTTTTTTAAGTTTTTCCACTAATATTTCTTCCACAAGGCGATGCGCTAAAAAGATATGCTGATTCTTCGCGTAATTTGTTTCAACCCCGGCAACTTTTATTCCTTCCGGCGTTTCCGCGCTAGATTTTTCTCTTTCCGCGAGCGTCTGCAGCAAAAGTGAATAATACGGCAGGGAACTTTCCGCGCTTAAATGTATTTTTGCCAGCTTCAAATCATCCAACGGAATCGTGGCTATTGGAGAAAAATTTCCTGTTCTAAACGCTTCGGCAAATTTATTTTTAATCGCCAGATATTTTTCGGGAATAGACATGGTACATATTCTCCTTGATTAATTGCTTTTTTAACAAGCATTCTGCAGCTCAAAAAATATCACTTTTCAGCCCAAGTATTATCAGGCATAATTGCATGGCGCACAAGCCTTTTTCTTCTTTGCCTGAATTCTCACTTTCATGGATTCCCGTATAAAACCCGCTTTAATTATCTTGACACGCGGAGGTCTTCTTTTTATAGTCAAATATAAGAATTCTTTGATAAATTGCTTTTTTCACGGTAAAAAAGCGCATAAAGGTTTTGACCATTAAAGCGGGGGCTATATTTAAACAATATGCCGGATAAGCATCGCCAAAAAAAACCGAAGACCAAAAAAGCGGAAAAAAGTGAAAGCATCTGGGCGCGTGAGGTTTTTCTCAGTGGACAGCAGACCCTGCAAAGCATTGTCGGAAGCTCCCCTATCCCCACATTTATCATCGGCAAGGATCATCTGGTCATATACTGGAACAAGGCGCTGGAAGAATTAAGCAAAATAAAGGCAAAGGATGTCGTCGGCACGGGACAGCAATGGCGCGCCTTTTACAAAACAAAACGCCCCTGCATGGCTGATTTGCTTGTCGACGAATTTCAGAAAGATGTCCCCCAGTGGTACGCGGGAAAATATTTAAAATCAAATCTGATTGAAGGCGCTTACGAAGCAACTGACTTTTTTCCGGAACTCGGAAAAAGAGGCCGCTGGCTGCGTTTTACCGCCGCCAGCATCCGCAACGCGAAAGGAGCTGTTATCGGCGCCATTGAAACACTGGAAGATATCACCCAGGCAAAAAGAGCGGAAGAAGCGCTAATCAAAGCTCATGAAGATTTGGAAATAAAAGTAAAAGAGCGCACCGTCGATCTGGCGAAAGCAAACAAGGCCCTGCAGGAGGCTTCTGACCGCCTTTCGATTATTCTAGAATCTTTGCCGATTGTTTCTTATACCTGTACTAACGGCAATAAAAACCAGAGTTTTTCTTTTGTAAGCAAAAGTATTAAAGAAATAACCGGATACATGCCCATACAGTTTACTTCAGATCCTTTCTTCTGGCAGGAACATATTCATCCGGATGACCTGAAAAGAATTCTTACTGAAATAAAATCAACTTCGCTTAAGGGCACGCACACGTTTGAATATCGTTTTCTCGCGGCCGACGGCTCTTATCGCTGGTTTTCCGATCACCGTCGTCTTATTAGTCCAGGCAGGCGCGGCCGAAATTACATCATCGGCGCCTGGCAGGATATAACTGAAGAAAAGCGAATACGCCAGGAAGGACGGCTTCGCGTGCAACAAATGATGCAGTCGCACAAACTGAAAGCTCTGGGTGAAGTTGTGGCCGGTGTGGCACATGAAATAAACAACCCGGTAAGCTTTATCGCCAACAATATTCCGCTTTTAGAAGAAATGTGGAATGCTATTGAGCCGATACTTGCCAGCAACGGAGCTTCGCACACCGACTGGAGCGATAAAGGGCTAAGCTATGTCGAAGTTTCCACAAACATGAAAGAAATTATCGAAGAATTTAAAATTGCCTCGCTGCGCATCAAGCGGGTCATCGCGGGACTAAAAGAATTCGCCCGCACCGATGAAATTGTAGAGAAAAAGCCCGTGCAAATTGAAGAAGTAATTAACGGTGTTCTGATTATTGTAGGCGCTCAGGTGCGCAAAACCGTATCGCGCATCGATCTTTACGTCGACAGCAATTTACCGCCGATTCAGGGACACTTCCAAAAAATCGAGCAGGTCATCGCCAATTTATTAATCAACGCTCATCAATCCATTCCGCCGGAAAGAAAAGGCAGAATCATCATAACCGCGAGGAAACTGGACAGGCTCAAGGCCATTGTCATTGAAATAGAGGACAACGGCGCGGGCATGAACCAGGATTTACTCGATCATATTTTTGAACCTTTTTTCACCACGCGCCGGGATATGGAAGGAACAGGCCTGGGGCTTTCCATCTCTTACGGCCTGATCAAAGAACACAACGGCGCTATCGGCGTGCTTTCGCGCCCCGGTTTGGGCAGCCGTTTTTCCATATATCTGCCACTGGAAGACAAAAAGAAAATAGAAGTACGGCCTGCCGTTCTTTGTCTGGATAATGACTCCAAATTCCTAAATGAAATAAAGATGAGCCTAACCGGGGTTATCGACTGGCACTGCGACCATAAAGACACCGCTGAAGATGTTATCGCTTTTCTCGAGGAACATCCGGAAGTTGATATATTCATTTCCGAAATTAAACTCCCGGCCATGAACGGATGGGAACTTTTAAAAAGAATAAGAGAGAGGTTTCCCCTGCTGCCGGTTATTCTTTATTCTTCCGCGGCATCGGCGCTAAAACAGGAAGCCAAAACCGCCATTGGGCCGGATTTTTTGCTTAAGAAACCATTTAAGATATTTCAACTGAAAAACATTATTCGAGAGATAGGCAGACAAAAAATATGAGAATCCTAATCGTTGATGATGAAGAAGTGGCTCTTAACTCAGTAAAAAGATTGCTTAAATGGCGGGGGATCAGGAGTGTCGAAATATGCGGTAGCGGAAAAGAGGCGATTACCCGCATCAGGGAAACGGATTTTGATATCGTGCTTTTAGATTTGCTCATGCCGGAAGTGGACGGCTTACAGGTTTTAGAAGCGACAAAACCTTACCGCCCGCATACCGAGTTCATAATTTTTACCGCGATCGATGATATTCCCACGACAGTAAAAGCCGTCCGTTTAGGAGCTTATGATTACCTGGTCAAACCGGTGGATAACGACCTGCTTTTTCTTTCCATAAAAAGGGCTTATGAACATCGCGGACTGCTCATCGGGTTATCGGTAGCGGCGCAGGAAAACAAAAATGAAGTGCCGGAAGCTTTTAGCGAGATAATCACAAAATCTCCCCAAATGCTTTCGCTGCTTTCTTACGCGCAGGTTATGGCGGCCAGCGGTAATCCAATTATGATCACGGGGGAATCGGGAACGGGCAAAGAACTGGTAGCGCGGGGAATTCATCAAGCCGGCCCCACGCCCAAAGGCCCTTTTATCGCGGTAAACGTGAGCGCCATTCCCGCGACAATGTTTGAAAGTCAGTTTTTCGGTCACACCAAAGGCGCGTTTACCGGAGCTGACGCGCCGCATCAGGGTTATTTTGAACAAGCGGACGGCGGCACTCTTTTTCTCGATGAAATAGGTGAATTACCCATAGCGCTTCAGGCAAAACTTCTGCGCGTGCTGGAAGAAAAATCATTTTACCCGCTGGGAGCGGCCAAACCTATTTGGGTGGATGTCCGCGTTGTTTCCGCCTCCAACAGAAATTTAAACAAAGCCTGCCAGGAAGGAACTTTTCGGCTTGATTTATACTACAGACTAAAATCAGCTCATATTCATCTTCCACCTTTGGCGGAAAGATCCGGAGACATTCCTCTTCTGGCAAAACATTTTCTTAAAAAGGCCTGCCAGCAATACAAAAAAGACGTGCAGGGATTCACCCCGGAAGCGATGGAACTGCTGAATAGCAAAAATTATCCGGGTAATGTCCGCGAACTGGCTCAAATTGTGGAAAATGCGGTTCTTGTCGCCGATACGAATTTTATCTCTCCTCAACATCTCGGAATGACTCAATCCGCATTATCACCTTTTGCCCGTCAACTATGCACATCAAAGGAAAATGATGAGGCGCATTTGGCCTTTGTTTTAATCAACACAAACGGGGACAAAAACCGCGCGGCACAAACCCTGGGCATCACCGTAAGGCAACTGCAAAGAAAAATAGCCGCAATGAAAAAAAATCTCCGCTGGGAAGCTATACTGCGCGACATTTAAGTCGCTTGCCGCGACAAAAAGGTCGCCTTATTTAAGGGCCTGTTTTAAAAGCGATTATCCCCTTTATAGCTGCGATAGATTTACAAACAGGGATATTTATAAGAAGTTTTTTTCTTCGCCTAGCTGCATCTTAAATCATAAGTCGATTACAGCAGATAATAATTTTAACGCTACTGATTAAGCCAACCTCCCTCAGATTAACAACATTTTAAAATACGCTTGAGATCAGAGTTTATGAACAACGGCCATTAAACTTTTTGGCATGCCCGTTGCTCTATACAATAAATCAAAGGAGTTTTACCGCGATGAAAGCTTTTGCCTCAAAGTTGGTAGATTTAACTCAAAAGAACGCGGAAAAGATCGCGTGGCAGTGGGCAAAAGACGTAAAAACCAATCTTAAAACGAACTCCTATCACGACGCGCCTGAAGAAAAAATAATTGGCCAGGCGTCCGAATTTTACCAGTACTTTCAAGAAATGTTTTCCCATGAAACGCCTTTCGAACGAGCGGAAGAAGTTTTCCAAAAGTATGCCCGCCAACGATACGCGGAAGGCGTTCCTCTGCATGAAGCGGTGTACGCGCTGATTTTAATGCGCCGGCATATCTGGCTCTACGCGGAATTCCAAACAATATTTAGCTCCGAAGCGGAACATCGCAAAGCCGTAGAAAGCCTCAGCCGAACAATCCTGATGTTTGATTATATAATGTATGTCATCGCCAGAGAATATTGGATATTAATGAAACCGGGGGTGACAAAAAATTAATATAATTAATAAGCGAAGAAATTTATTTAATTTTACCGGGAAGAGAATTCTCGGTTTGTCCTTGGGAAAGGAGGAGTAAAAAATGCAATCTTCTTACGCGACCAAGCTTATCGATCTTATCGAAAGCAAAGCCGAAAATATCGCGAAACAGTGGGCGGCGGACGTGATGAAACACAACCGTACTCCTTCTTATCATTCTCTCAGAAAAGATCTGGTAATTGAGCAGGGCGTTAATTTTTACCGGCTATTCCGCCAAATGTCGCTGGCGGAAATCCCCTATGAGGAAGCAAAAAACTTTTCATGGAAATATGCCGAAGAATTTTACCAGCAGAAAATACCCCTGCACGAAGCCTTGTACGCGCTGATTTTAATGCGGCGGCACCTCTGGCTGTATGCAGAATTTCAGGGAACTTTTGTGACGGCTTTGGAAAAACAGCAGGCGGTGGAAAGCCTGAACCGGACAATCCTCATGTTCGACTACGTGTCCTACCAGGTCACCGAGAAATATCAGGAACTTGCAATTGAGAGCGTAAATAAAAAACTTGGCGGCGTAAAATCTTTTTTAATGGGGAAGCTACTCGGTGGCACCAAAAATATCTATAAAATAGGAGTGATGGCTATACTCCTCATCGCCGCCTGTATCATAACATATTATAATCATACCGCCGGAACAGCCATAGTTTTCACTCATCTGTTTTACATACCCATAATTCTTGCCGCCATTTGGTGGGGCAACAAAGGTATTCTGGTTTCCGTGTTTCTCGCGGCCTTGATCCTGTTGAGTCACGCCTTTTACCTGAAAGATGTTCCTTTTACAGATGATGCTGTTCGGGCGGCAATGTTTATCATCATCGGCGGTGTGGTTGGATGGCTGATGGACAGCGTAAAGAAATTGAAAGAGCTATATGAATCATTGGCATAAAAAATCATAAAGGGGAGATAAAAGTGGAACGCGAACAACTCAATCAAGGAAAGGTTTTATCCGTGCGCAGCAGCGTTATTGATGTCCGTTTTCCCAAAAAGGCGCCTTCCATCAGGAATGTTTTGACGGCTGGCGATAAGGGAGAGGTGATCATTGAAGTCTTTACCCAGCTAGATAGCAATACTGTTCGCGGCGTTTCTCTGACGCCTACGCAGGGGCTGGCGCGAGGTTCAGCGGTTACGGATACCGGCAAACCATTTGATGTTCCCGTAGGGAAAGAGCTTATGGGAAGAGTGTTTAACGTCTTTGGTCAAACCATCGACAAAAAAGGGCCGGTTGAGGGATGCGCTTTGCGCTCCATCCACCGCGAGCCGATTCCCCTGCAGGATCAATCCACCGTGTCGGAAATTTTTGAAACAGGAATTAAGGCTATCGATGTTTTGGCGCCACTGGAGCGCGGCGGCAAAGCGGGGCTTTTCGGCGGAGCGGGCGTCGGAAAAACAGTTCTGATTACGGAAATGATCCACAATACCGTCAGCGGCTATGAAGGCATGAGTATTTTTTGCGGCATTGGTGAGCGCTGCCGTGAAGGCGAAGAACTTTATCGGGAAATGGAAGAAAGCGGTGTTTTGGGTAACACCGTCATGGTTTTCGGCCAGATGAACGAGCCGCCAGGCGCCAGATTTCGTGTCGGCCATTCAGCTCTGACTATGGCGGAATATTTCCGCGATGACGCCAAACAGGACGTTTTGCTGATGATCGACAATATCTTCCGTTTCATCCAGGCAGGCATGGAAGTTTCCGGCCTTTTGGGACAGCTGCCTTCTCGTCTTGGTTATCAACCTACCCTGGCCACGGAACTGGCTGAACTTGAAGAACGTATCTGCAACACCAAAACTGGGGCGATCACTTCCATTCAGGCAGTTTATGTTCCCGCGGACGATTTTACGGATCCCTCGGCGGTTCATACGTTCGGACACCTTTCGGCAACTATCGCTCTTTCGCGCAAAAGGGCCAGCGAAGGATTGTATCCGGCCATTGACCTGCTTCAATCAAATTCTAAGATGCTCATGCCGAATATCGCGGGAGAGCGCCATTATAAAATCGCACAGGAAATCCGTAAAACATTAGCGGTTTATGAAGATTTAAAAGACATTATCGCCATGCTGGGTATTTCCGAGCTTTCGCGTGAAGACCAGAGAACGGTTTTCCGCGCCAGAAGATTAGAGCGTTTTTTCACCCAGCCGTTTTTTGTCACTGAACAGTTTACGGGAACAGCGGGCAAGATGGTTTCCCGCGAAGATACACTCACCGGCTGCGAGCGCATTCTCAACGATGAATTTGCCGATTACCCCGAACGCGCTCTTTATATGATCGGTTCAATCGACGAGGTAAAAGCAAAAGATGATGCTTAAAATTCTACTGCCTGATGAAGTCTTGCTCAGACAAGAGGTCAAAAAGATTGTCGCCGAAGCGGAAAACGGATCTTTTTGCCTGATGCCCAATCATATTGACTTTGTGGCAACGCTCGCCCCCGGTCTTTTTACCTTTGAACCTTTAACCGGAGGGCAGGAATTACTGGCGATGGATGTCGGAACTTTGGTTAAAAAAGGATCGGAAGTTCTCGTTTCCACGCGCAACGCTGTGCGCGCCCCGGACTTAGGCAAGCTCAAGCAGGTGGTCATGGAACAATACGATAAAATTGATGAGCGTGAAAAGGTTGTCCGTTCCGCGGCGGCAAAACTGGAAGCAAGTTTAATCAGACGTTTTGTGGAGTTAAAATAATATGCCCGAAATAAAACGCACACCCAGTCAAAGACGCAGGCAAATCGCCGATCGGTTTGCGAATAAAGTAGCTGAAAAAGAGACTCTGCGCATCAGAGGGCTCAAACATAAAGACGAAACCGTATGGTTCGGCCTGGGGATGTTCGGTATTGTCGGCTGGGCGGTGGCTATTCCCACGCTTATCGGCATCGCTCTGGGATTATGGATCGACCGTACCTGGCCCAGCCAATATTCATGGGCGTTGATGTTTCTGATAATCGGCGTGGTGATCGGCAGCATCAATGCCGCTTACTGGGTACGAAAAATTCGCAACAGCATTATTGAAGAAGACGATAATAATGAATGAAACGTATTCCATAACAGTTACGATTCTTTCCCTGGCATTTGTGGCGGGCATTGCTTTGGGCGTTTTTTATTTTACCGGCCTATGGCAAACAGTCAAAAAATTGCCGTCAAGCGAACACCCGCTGCGCCTGATCATAGGAAGTTTCGCGCTTCGGATGGTTATCGTTTTAACAGCGTTTTATTTCATTATGGGCAGCCAATGGGAAAGGCTGGCAGCGGCGATGACAGGATTCATCTTGATGAAAATTATTCTTACAAAGAAACTGGGAATTAATAAAGTGGCTTAGCCTATAAGCTCAAAATGGTCTCGTAAGAGGGCGTAATGGAAATTGTTCAAATAAATCAAATCAGTCCTGATCAGGTAATTATCTGGAGCTGGGGGTTCATAATAATCAACGCGACCATTCTTTATACATGGCTGGTCATGGCTATTTTGGTCGTAGGTTCCTGGCTGATCACGCGCAAGCTTTCCACCGATATCAACGTGTCGCGCTGGCAGCATTTTCTGGAAGTAGTTATCTCCACTATTCGCGGTGAAATCAGAGAAATGGCCAAAGAGGGGGCGGATGATTATGTTCCTCTCATCGGCACACTTTTCCTTTTCATCGGACTCTCTAATATCCTGGTTGTCGTTCCCGGGTTTGTGGCTCCGACAGCGTCCATCACAACTACCGCCGCTCTAGCTATCTGCGTGTTTGTAGCCGTCCCCATGTACGGCATATCCCAAAACGGTCTGCTTCATTATTTAAAGGAATATTTTCAGCCAAATTTCATTTTCTTCCCGTTTCACGTTATGGGAGAAATATCCAGAACCCTGGCGCTTACCGTACGTCTTTTCGGCAATATCATGAGCCACGAAAAGGTCGTGGGAATATTGCTCGCGGTTACGCCTTTATTGTTCCCCATAATTATGCAGGCCCTTGGTCTTTTAATCGGAATTATTCAGGCCTATATTTTTGCTATTCTTTCCATGGTGTATATCGCGTCGGCAACAAGCACCCACGAAGAAGGACACAAACACGCGGAGTTAAAGCAAGCTGAAGTCAGTGAAGGAGTCGCATCCTAATAAAATAAACTTTTTTGAGGAGGGTTATTTATGGAAAATATAAGTATAGTTGCGGTGGCTTCAATTATCGCCGCGGGCCTAACCATGGCCATCGGTTCTATTGGTCCCGCTCTGGGAATGGGACAGGCAATTCAGCAGGCTCTGGCCGCCATCGCTCAGCAGCCGGATGAGCGAAACTCTTTGACCAGAACCTTATTTGTCGGTCTCGCCATGATCGAGTCTATCGCGATTTACTGCTTTGTTATTTCGATGATCGTGATTTTCGCGAATCCTTTCTGGAGCCATTTTATCAAAGCGGGAGGATAATCCATGCACATCGACTGGTTTGTTTTATTTTGCCAAATCTTCAATTTTCTTCTGCTCGTCTACCTTTTGAAGCGCTTTCTTTACGGGCGAATAATTAACGCGATGGATGAGCGCGAAGCAAAAATTGCCGCTCGTTTCAGCGAAGCGCAGGATATTAAAGAAAAGGCGAACCAGGCGGCCGAACTTTACGACAAAAAGAATCAATTGCTTGCCGAAAAATCCGAGCAAATGCTCAACGAAGCAAGCCTTGCGGCTGAAGCCAGGCGAAAGGAACTAATGGAAAAAGTCCGCGAAGAGGTAGACGCGGTTAAAACACGCTGGCAGACCATGCTGGCACGTGAAAAAGACGCTTTCTTTCAAGACTTGCGGGGGCGGGCGGCAAAGGAAATTTATGCCACAGCGCGCAAAGCGTTGATGGATCTGGGTAACGCTGATTTGGAGACGCAGATAGTCGAAGAATTCATCAGGCGCGTGCGCGGGCTGGATACCGCAAAAAGCAAGGAAATTCGCAAGGCGATCACGGGCGGAGGAAACAAAGTAGTGGTGCAGAGCGCTTTTGATATAGCCACCGACACTCAATCCAAAATAGAGCAAGCATTGAAACAGCAGATTACCAACGGCTTTACCATCCGTTATATGACACAACCCGATGTGGTATCGGGAATAGAGCTAAGAGTTAACGGCCACAAAATTGCCTGGAGCCTCAATGAATACCTGGAAACCCTGGTCGAAAACCTTACGGAAACGATACAAAGAGAGGCACACAGCGCCTGAGAGAAATACTGATTTGAAGGGGGAAAGCTAAATGAACGAGCAAGCCGGCGTAAACGAATCTCAAGAATTAAAATCATTTCTTGATGATACCTTCTCCACCATGGATGAGGTTTTAGAAAAGCAGAAACCGGAACTGCGTCAACACGAAATCGGCACCATCCAGTTTGTCGGACGCGATATCGCCAGAGTCAGCGGATTGCCCAACATCCGCGCGGAAGAACTGGTGCGTTTTGCCGGAAACTATATGGGACTTGTTTTCAATATAGACCCTGAGGAAATAGGTGTAATTCTGCTGGATCCCAGTGAAAATCTCCAGGTCGGAGAAGAGGTTCATCGCACGAAGCGCGTTTTAGACGTTCCTGTAGGAGAAGGACTTTTAGGACGCGTTGTTGACCCGCTGGGGCGTCCACTCGATGGCCTGGGCGACATTAGCACCGTAAAGCGTCTTCCCGTGGAAAGGCCGGCGCCCGCGGTTATGGACAGAGCTCCGGTAGTCGTACCGCTGCAGACAGGAATTAAAGTTATTGACGCCCTCATCCCCATCGGGCGCGGGCAAAGAGAATTAATTTTGGGCGATCGACAAACCGGAAAAACAGCTATCGCCATCGATACAATAATTAATCAGAAAGAAACCGGCATCATTTCTATTTATTGCGCCATTGGAAAAAAGAGCGCGGATGTGGCCAAGGTTATCGCCGACCTGCGCGACCGCGGCGTAATAAACAACTGCATTATTGTTGTGGCGACCGGAGAAGACACGCCCGGCCTGCAGTTTGTCGCGCCTTACGCGGCAACGACCATGGGTGAATATTTTATGGAAAAGGGCATGGACGTGCTTGTCATCTATGACGACCTTACCTCGCACGCTCGCGCTTACCGTGAAGTTTCTCTATTGCTCAGACGGCCCCCCGGACGCGAAGCCTTCCCCGGAGACATCTTTTATATTCATTCGCGCCTCCTGGAGAGATCCACTCATTTACGCCCCGAATTAGGTGGCGGTTCTTTGACTTCCCTGCCGATTACCGAAACAGAAGCGCAGGATTTATCGTCTTATATTCCGACCAATCTCATTTCCATCACCGACGGGCAAATTTATCTTTCACCGGTTCTTTTCAATAAAGGAATATTACCCGCGGTTGATGTCGGTAAGTCGGTTTCCCGCGTGGGCGGAAAAACGCAATTGCCGGCTTACCGTTCCGTAGCGGGGGACTTACGGCTCTCCTACTCGCAGTTTGAAGAGCTGGAATCATTTTCGCGCTTCGGCACAAGGCTGGATGACGCGACAAGAAGAACGCTGGAACGCGGCTGGCGCGTGCGTGAAATACTCAAGCAGGGACAATATAAACCTCTGCGCGCGTCGGAACAAATTGTATCGCTTCTTTCCGTCACCGGCGCGTGCCTGGACTGCGTACCTATTGATAAAGTGCGCGAAGCCGAGGAATGCGTTCTCGGTAACGATAAGGATCAAATTTCTGATGTTTGCGCGCGCATTGACGCCGGAGAAAAGATGGAATTGTCTGACCGTGACATTATTCTGAATAAAGTCAAAACTGACGTTGCGCCTTTTGAAGTTAAAGAGGAAGAAAATGCAGACAACTGAGTCACTGAAAAGGAAAATGAAAAGCGCGGGCGACCTTCTTTCGGTCGTCAAGACGATGAAGGCGCTGGCCGCCGTAAGCATCAGACAATATCAGCGCGCGGTGGAATCGCTGACGGACTATAACAGGACAGTCGAAATGGGTCTGCAGATAGTTCTCAAAGAGAGAATGGAATCGGCGGCAAAAGCCAAAAAGCCCGCCATGAAGCGGGTGGGCGCGATAGTTTTCGGCTCGGATCAGGGATTATGCGGACAGCTCAACGAACAAATATCCGTCTTTACGCTGGAACACTTTAAAACCAACGGGATTAAAAAAGATAACCGCGTAACTTTATCCGTTGGCGCCAGGGTAGCGGATTACCTGGAAGACGCCGGGCAATCTCTGTATGATGTCTTGCCGACACCCGGTTCCACGGCGGGAATTACGCCGCTTGTCCAGGAAATAATCATGATTATCGATGAGTGGCACTTCCGCAATCATGTGGATCATTTCCTGCTTTTCTATAATAAATATTTGGGCGGCGCAACTTATCATCCGCATATGATTCAGCTTCTGCCGGTGAGCCAGGAATGGCTAAAAGAAATAGCCACAAAAAAATGGGATTCAAAAAGCCTGCCGATTTATCGCATGAACGGCGATATGATTTTTTCATCGCTAATAAGAGAATATCTTTTTATCTCTCTATATCGGGCATTCGCGGAATCTCTGGCCAGTGAAAACGCGAGCCGCCTGGCATCCATGCAGAATGCTGAAAAAAATATTGAGGAACAATTGCAGGATTTGCACGGACAATTTCACCGTACGCGCCAGATGACGATTACGGAGGAATTGTTGGATATTGTCGCCGGTTTTGAGGCCTTAAGCGAAAGTAAACCGTCACAAAAGCAGCAAGAAGAAAGCAGGTGAACATCATGGCAGCAGAAAGACACGTATGCGGCATATGCGCCTGGCGCAGAGATTGTCAAAAAAGATTTAAATTATCATCAGACGCCTTCCTTGGCAGTCATTGCCCTGATTATACCAGAGATTTAACAATTAAATCCATCTCACCGGAAGCGCTGGAAGATGAAAAAGCTGTCATGGATAAAATGGTGCAAGAACAGCTGGATAAATGGCGCAAGCTGTTGAACAAAGCCCTTAAACAGGGCATTGACATTGAAAATTTTAAAGGCGGGCCGGTTATCACTATTTCGCGCGAACCGGGCAGCGGCGGCAGCGAAATCGCCCGCAGAGTCGCCAAAGCTCTTAATATGGATTTAATCGGCGGGCAAATCATTCAGCACGTAGCGGACAGCGCGAGGATGAGCAGAAAAGTTATTGAGTCGCTCGATGAAAAAGAAGTAAAATTCAGAGAAACGCTGCTTTCTTCTTTATTTGGTGAATTTCGTCCCTGGCCCGGTGAATACCTACAGCATTTGACGCGCGTGATCGGAACTATCGGAGTATTCGGCAATGTTGTTATCGTGGGCAGGGGCGCGAATCATATTTTGCCTTCGGAAAAAGCATTCAAGGCAAGAATCATTGCCCCGTTGGACTTCAGGATAAAGCATTTTATCGAAGACAGAGAATTCTCCAGAAGCGAGGCAGAGCAGTACGTGATTAAAAAAGAATCAGACCGCAAGGCTTTCGTGCGTAAATATTTCAACGCCGACGTCGATGACCCGAAGCTTTATGACATTATTGTTAACACCGGATCAATGACGCTTGATGGCGCGGCGACTACAATAGTTACCGCGTTCAAGAAAAAAATGGAGTGCGCCGCCTGAAATATTACAAGCATTTAAGAAATATTGATTACCCGCGGCTCATTTTAAACACGAGTTAAAGCATCCGAGCGTCGGGAAGAATCAGATAAGCGCTGCATTTAAATATTTAGTATTTCTCTTGACTTATAATTCGACTCTTCTTATAATTCATAAAAGTTTCAGTCGTCTTAATAACTATAACAAAGCAGGAGGGAAGGCTATGGCAATGGTTAAAGAAAAACGTAAGTTTAACTTTGTTTTACTGGCTATATTGATTGCTGTTATAATTATTTGCGCTTTATTTTATTTGGACGTATTTTAGTTAACTTAGGCTTGTTTTAAAAAAACAAAAAAATGCTCTGCAAAAGAGCTTCTTTGTGTTTTTTTGTCTGCTATTTTTAAAGTAAATTACGTATATTATTAGAATAACTGATATTTTAAACAAAGGCGCAAGAAAGAGTTTGCCAAAAATCAAGTTTTTTTTGTGCCTGGACATTACCCTTCCGTATCTGATCTATAAAATCAGCTTCGTTTTTAATTTCATTTTCAAACAATGTAACGCAGGAACCAACATCGAAAATTTTGTGCGCGTCGGAGCCGCCCACGCCGGGAATTCCCAATTTCTGCATCGCTTTTTGCACTTTGGTCACCGCCAGGGAAGAATGATCCGGATGATACAGCTCAACTGCGTCAAGAGACAGATGATAAATTTTATCTCCCGCGCCGTAGTAATGGGTCTTCCCCCGACGTGACAGCTTATAGGGGTGCGCGGCGACAATAATGCCGTTTTGATCATGTACAAGATCGGCCAATTCGGAAGCACTATACCTGCCGGTTAAACTATGCTTCACACCGAACACCAGAAAATCCCCTTCCTTTTCATTTTTTTCATTACGGGCGGAAATTTCCTGGCCGTTGATCAGGACAAGGCCATGCGGCTGCGCCAGATTTTGAAGTTTGGCAAATTCCTCATCCGGCCAGCGCATGCCGTGTTCGGTAAGCGCGATGCCGTTTAACTTGGCATCAAGCGCCTGAGCGATGAGTTCTTCCGGATGGATAAAAGAGCAATCGGAATATTTTTGCGTGTGAATGTGCAGATCGAAAACAGTTGTCATTAAATTTCTATTTAAACATCAGCAACTCAATGCTTATGAAAACATTCTCTCCATTATTTATTAAGAAGGCGGGCTGCATCTTTGGCCCAGTAGGTGATGATAATATCCGCGCCGGCTCTTTTGATGGCGGTAAGCGTCTCGAACATGGTTTTTTCTTCATCGAGCCAACCCGCCTGCGCGGCGGCTTTAATCATGGAATATTCACCGCTCACGTTATAGGCCGCCAGCGGCAGGTCGAATTCCTGTTTCGCGCGATAAATGATATCCAGATAGGAAAGCGCTGGTTTGACCATGATGATGTCCGCGCCTTCCGCCACATCCAGAGAAATTTCCCTGATGGCTTCATCGGCATTGGCCGGATCCATCTGATAAGCCCTGCGGTCGCCGAACTGCGGCGCGCTTTCGGCCGCTTCGCGGAAAGGCCCGTAAAAAACAGAAGCGTATTTGGCACAATAAGCCATAATCGGAATATCCTCCAGCGCGTTTTCATCCAACGCCTCGCGAATAGCCGCCACCTGCCCGTCCATCATCGCCGAAGGCGCTACCATATCCGCGCCGGAGAGCGCCTGCGAAAGCGCCGTCTTTGCCAAAAGCTCCAGCGTGGCGTCATTGAGCACGCGTCCGTCTTCCACAATGCCACAGTGGCCGTGGCTGGTATATTCGCAAAGGCAGACATCGGTGATCACCAGTATTTCGGGCACCGTGTCCTTAATGCTTTTCACCGCCTGCTGGATTATTCCGTCTTTGGCATAAGCGCCGGTTGCTTTTTCATCTTTTTTATCGGGAATGCCAAAAAGCAGCAGAGCTGGAATGCCCACAGCTTTTGCCTCGCGCGCTTCCTTAACCACGTTATCCACCGACAGCTGAAAATGCCCGGGCATGGACGCAATCGGTTTTTTCACACCTTTGCCGCCAACAACGAAAAGCGGATAAACAAGATTATCAACACTGACGATTGTCTCTCGCACCAACCGGCGAATATTTTCATTTTTTCTGAGCCGCCGCAGGCGGTAGTCAGGAAATTGCATGGCCTACTCCTTTTTTGCTATTTCTTCGTCCGTTAAATAACAGGCTGGGTCGTCTCCCCAGATATCGCCCGCCGCTTCCGCCCGCGCGCGAAAATTGCCGCCGCAGACATTCAGCCACACGCAGGCCGCGCAGCGGCCATGCAAGTGCTGTTTTTTATTTTTTAATTTCATCAAAAATTCGTTTTGCTCATCCGTCCAGATTTTGCTGAAAGGCTGCTGCCGGATATTTCCCAGCGGCTGGTTGCGCCAGAACTGATCCGGATATACTTCGCCGTCCCAGCTTATACAGCCGATGCCGACGCCTGTGGAGTTACCCTCGTTCATCTCCAGAAGTTCCAGTACTTCTTTGGCGCGGGCGGGGTTTTCTTTTTTCATTTTCAGATAAAGATACGGCCCGTCGGCGTGATTATCCACGGTGAGGATTTCGGGCGACAGTCCCTCATCAAACATCTTCTTTGTCCGGGCGGCAATCAAATCCAGAAGCGCGCGGGTTTCTTGATGTGTTAAATCTTCCTCGCGCAGTTTGGAGCCGCGGCCCGTGTAAACCAGATGATAAAAACAAAGCCGCTCAATATTTTCTTTTTTGAGCAAATCAAAAATCGCCGGTACATCGGTGAGATTGCGTTTATTCACGGTGAAGCGAATCCCCACCTTGATTCCCGCTTCCCGGCAGTTGCGTATCCCTTCCATGGCTTTGTCAAACGCGCCTTTTGTGCCGCGGAAACGATCATGTGTTTTTTCCAGCCCGTCGAGGCTAACCCCCACATAGGAAAGACCGATTTTCTTAAGTTTGGCGGCAATTTCTTTAGTAATCAACGTGCCGTTGGTGGAGATAACCGCGCGCATGCCTTTATCTGTGGCGTATTGCGCGAGCTCCAGCAAATCCTTCCGCATGAGCGGTTCGCCGCCGGAAAACAAAATCACCGGCGCACCGAAGGTCGCCAGATCGTCAATCAGTTTTTTTCCTTCCTCTGTAGTCAATTCATCGGGGTAATCAAAATCGGTGGAAGCTGAATAGCAGTGAACACATTTTAAATTGCAGCGGCGCGTCATATTCCAGACAACCACCGGTTTCTTGTCCGTGGAAAATTGCAGCAGATGCGATGGAAGCTCCTTTGAGTGGCGCTTGTAGCGTAGCACGTCGGATGGTTCCACCGCGCCGCAGTATAATTTGGAAATGCCGATCATTTTATCAATTCGCATCCTTGGAATTGCATCTGTTCTTATCACAATTAATCAAAGACTGCACAAGGCCCTGCATGGTGTATTCTTTCTGCTCGATGTCGACCTGAAATCCCTCTTTTCTTGCCGTAGCCGCCGTCACCGGGCCGATACAGGCAACGCGCACCCGCGGCGGGAAAACAAAATCCTTCCCCATTATTTCCACAAAATTGGTAACGGTGGAAGAGCTGGTAAAGGTAATCACATCAACTGCTTGCGCATCCAAGAGCGCCATGAACTCCTCTCTTTTTCTGCCGGAATTTATAGTCTGATATGCTGCCGCCACATCGACTTGCGCTCCCATTTCCCTGAGACCTTCCGGCAGAATATTACGGGCTTTCTCCGCGCGGGGAAGAAAAATTTTTTTGCCTCGTAAGTCCATCGACGCGAATGATTTGAGAATGCCTTCGGCGATGAACTCGTCGGGCACCAGATCAACCTTGATCTCTTTTTCCTCAATCTGGCGTGCTGTCGCCGGGCCGATGCAGCAGATTTTTATTCCTTTTAAATCGCGGATGTCTTTTCCTTTTTCCCGCAGGCGCTGAAAAAAGAAGTGCACACCGTTGGCGCTGGTAAAAATCAGCCAGTGATAACTTTCCAGCTGATCGAGCGCTTTATCCAGTTCACTCCAGTCGTCAGGCGGCTCGATGGCGATGGTGGGAAAAGCAATGGGGTTTGCGCCTTGCTCCAGAAGCAGGCGCGCCAGATCGTCGGCCTGACGTTCGGGACGCGTGATCACCACGCCCAGACCGAAAAGAATCTTATTGTCAAACCAGCAGAGTTTTTCACGCAGGTCAACCACGTCACCCACCACCAGAATAGCGGGCGGGCGGAAATCATTGGCGTGCGCCAGGATGACAATGTTGGAAAGCGTGCCCACCAAAACCTGCTGCATGGGCAGGCTACCGTTGCGAATCAGCGCTGCCGGCGTCTCCGGCGCTTTGCCGTTTTTAATGAGCTCTTTGGTAATCTGCGCGAGATTTTTCACGCCCATCAAAAAAACAAGCGTACCGATTTTGGCGAGCGCCGGCCAGTCGATATCACTTTTTTCCTTGGTCGGATCTTCATGCCCGGTAACAAAGGCCACTGTGGAAGTTAAGCCCCGATGCGTGAGCGGTATGCCCGCGTATGCCGGAACGGCAATGGCTGAAGTCACACCGGGAATGATTTCGAAGGAGATATTATTTTCCGCCAGCTTCTGTGCTTCTTCTCCGCCGCGCCCGAAGATAAAGGGATCGCCTCCTTTGAGGCGCGCCACGGTATTGCCCGCCTGCGCTTCTTTTACCAGCAATTCGTTAATCTGTTCCTGCGACAGCGTGTGATCGCCGCCTTTTTTGCCCGCGTAAGTAAATCTTGCCTGTGTCGACGCGAATTTGAGCAGCTCTTCGTTGACAAGATTATCATAAATGACGACATCCGCAGCAAATAGCGCTTCCACTGCCTTGAGCGTAATCAGACCCGCGTCTCCCGGCCCCGCGCCGATTATATAGACTTTTCCTGTTTTTGTTTTTTGATCCGTCATTTCAGCACATCAATTCCAGCAATCTCTTTCCGCCTTTTTCCAAAATTAAATCTGCCAATATTTTCCCCAGATCTTCGGCCTCGCCAATCTCTCCCCAAACTTTATCCCTGATAACCTCAGAGCCGTTGGGCGCGGCCAGCAGTCCTTCCAGTGTCAATCTTTTTCCTTCCAATAACCCGTAAGCCGCAATGGGCAGGCGACAGCCTCCACCAAGGGCCCGCAGATAGGAGCGTTCCGCGCCGACTTCCGCGGCGGTTTGCGGATGATTTACTTTATAGCAAATCCTTGCCAATTCTGTATCTTCTTTCCTGATCTGCAACCCCAGCGCACCCTGGCCTACTGCCGGCAGCATCAATTCTATGGGCAGATACTGCGTTATTTTTTCAAGATATCCCATTCTCTTCATGCCTGCCGCCGCCAGGATAACTCCAGTAAGGTTTTCTGTTTCTATTTTTTTTAGCCTTGTATCGATATTGCCGCGCAGCGGAGAAATATTAATATCCGGCAGCATCGCTTTAATCTGCGCGGCGCGCCTGAGCGAACCCGTGCCGATTTTCGCTCCCTTGGGCATAAATTCCATCTTCACATTGCCGCGTGAAACCAGAATATCGCGCGCGTCTTCGCGCTGCATTAAACGCGGCAAAAGTTAACCCATCCGGTGTTTCCCCAGGCACATCTTTCATGCTGTGCACGGCCAAATCGATACTTCCAGAAAGCAAGGCCTCTTCGATTTCCTTGACAAAAACACCCTGACCGCCGATCTGCAAAAGAGAGACATCCTGCATGATATCGCCGCTGGTTTTAATCACGCAGATCTCGGCTTCAATTTCCGGCGCGACATTTTTCAAGGCCGCGACAACATAATTCGTCTGCGTCAGCGCGAGTTTGCTGCCACGCGTTCCTACTTTTATACGCACACTATTCCTTTCTTACTCATCCAGGCGGAAAAGCTGGCGAACTGCGGCCACAATATCCTGAGAATTAAACTCGGCGCTTTCCTCTTTCATCACCGCCACCGGTGCGTGCAGAATTTTATTGACAATGCCTTTGACCAGCGCCTCGATTTTTTCTTTATCACCGTTTTCGATGCTGTTCATCCAGCCTTGCGCCTTTTCCATCTCCGCGCGCACAATACTCTCCGCCTTGGTGCGCAGAGAGACAATCGTCGGCACAGCCTCCAGTTCCTTTAGCCAGCTACTATATAATGTTACTTCATCCTCAACAATCTTTTCCGCTTTCAGCGCCTCACGGCGGCGGTTTTTTATGTTTTCATCAACAATATTCTGCAGATTATCGATATTGTAAAGATAAACATTTTCGATCTTATCCACAGCAGGGTCTATGTCGCGCGGGACGGCGATATCTATTAAAAAAAGCAGTCTGTTTTTTCTTTTGCTAAGCGCTCGCCGAATCATGCTCTCCGTTATTATATAGGAAGGCGCGCCGGTGGAACTAATCACAATATCCGCGTGAGAAAGAGCCTCGTCCAGATTATCAAGACCTGCCGCCCTGCCGTGAAACTTTTCCGCCAGCGCCGCGGCCTGAACAAGAGACCGGTTGACCACCGTAATATCCTCCGCTCCGTTTCCGATCAGATGCGTTCCCGTCAATTCGGCCATCTCCCCCGCTCCGACCACTAAAATCTTTTTACCGGTCAGTGTTCCTAATATTTTTTTGGCCAATTCCACCGCCGCGAAGCTTACAGAAACCGGGTTTGCCGCAATTTCTGTTTCCGTGCGCACGCGCTTGGCGGTGCGAAAAGAGCGGTGCATCAGGCGGTTGAGCGCAACACCGGAGGAATTTTGAGACAGCGCCTCGCGGTAAGCGTCTTTTACCTGGCCGAGAATCTGCGTCTCTCCCATTACCAGAGAATCAAGGCTTGCCGTAACACGAAACAAATGTTTTATCGCCTCATCATCGCGGTAAATGTAAAGGCAAGTCGCCTCGTCATCCGCAAGGCCGCCTTTTTTCATCAGCGCTTTTTTCAGTTTATCCGCAGTTTCGGGGTTATCGTCAATTACGGCAACCACCTCCACGCGATTGCAGGTGGAAAGAAACAAAACTTCCGCAACACCGCCGATAGCGAGAAATTCCGGCAGTAAATTATTTTCTTCTTCACAACCGGCAAAAAGTCTTTCCCGCACAGCCAGTGGAGCTGTTTTATGATTCAATCCAATAAGTATAATCATTTTCAAATAAAGTTATGTAAAGATGTAGAACAAAATCTCACTAAAACATAAGAAAGCAGGAGTAGCAAAAACGCCACACACGACAAAGCAGCCATACGAAATCCCTTCCAGCCGAGAGCGAGGCGCTGATGAAGCAGTACGCCATAGACAACCCAGGCAATGAAAGACCAGATGACTTTCGGGTCATAGGTCCAGAGATCTTTCCAGACAAAAGCCGCGTAAAACGCGCCGGCGATTATGCCAATGGTCAATATCGGGAATCCCCACAGCAGACACAGATGATTTATTCTATCCAGATCTCCCAGTGAAGGAAGCAGCCGGCTCATAGAGGTAAGTTTTTTACTTTTGAGCAGAGAGTTTTGCATGATAAACATAGCGCCCGCGCACGATGCCAGCACAAACAAAATTTCACCCACAATGGATAAAGCCAAATGCATGGTGGCAAGCCAGCTTTGCAGGCCCGGCGGCAAAATAGTTTTGCCCGTCTCCTGCCCGGCGGCAATAATTACAAACAGCAAAACAAGAGGCCCGATAAACGCGCCCAAAAGCCTTGTTTTTGTTTTGACTTGCAGAACAAGATAAACAACGGCAGCCGACCACGCGTAAAAGGAAAAAAGCGCGCGCGAACCGAGATTGGTAAATCCCGCGGCATTGATCGCCGCCGCAATCAAATAGCACGTAAGCAGGAAAAACGCGCCCGCCAGAACCCAGGTGGATATTTTGGCCAGAGTTATTTTTTTAACGAGCAGAGAAAAAAGATAACCAGCCGCGCTTAAGGCGGCAAGAAAAAAAGCCAGCGCGAAGAAAATTAATTCGCCATTGTCAAAATTCAAATTCCACCTCCTCGCCGGTAATTTCCCTGATTATCTTTTTCACAAGTTTTTTATCCCGGCTGCGGATAGCTCCTAGTAATCCCGAATCCATTAATTTATCAAACCAAACTTTCCCCTGGCCGGAATTTTTTTCCATTTTGTCCCGCAGCTTTCCTAAAATATCAGCCAGAATGGCGTAATCTTCGCCGAATGTTTCTTCGAGCCGTTCACGGAGATAACGCGCGAGCGCCGGAGAATTTCCGCCTGTTCCTATCGCTATCGTCAAATCGCCTCGCTCCACAAGAGAAGGCAAAATAAAATCGCACTTTTGCGGGTCATCCACAATATTTACAGGAATTCCTTTTTTAATAGCGTCACGCGAAACAGCGGCATTGATTATATCATCATCCGTCGCGCCGATTACCAGTGCGGCGCCATTTATATCTTCTGCCGAATATTCTTTCGCGTGATGAATAATATTTTCTTTATCTTTCAGCAATAAAAGCTCTTTGGTCAACGCGGGGCTCACCACAAAAACCTTTGCCCCGCAATCCAAGAGCCTTGCTACTTTTCTCTGGGCGACTTCACCGCCGCCGACAACCACACATTTTTTGCCGGATATATTCCAGAAAACAGGGTAATATTTCAATATTTTCATTCCCTTTGCGTTGCATATTATACGCTTTAAATCTTTTTAAAAACTACCATGAAGGGGGGTAAAATTCAAGCAAGGCTATTTTCACTAAAACATCCTCCGCCCCGCGGCACAATCAGGCAAAATTCAGCCGCGCGCGAATTATTCTCAATACCGAGGCTGCTTGAATTATTGCCAAAAACAGGTTATATAAAACGAAATTCAAAGGATAATTTTCATGGTAAAAAAGCAGCCGGAAAAATGGCTAAAAATGGAAATAGAAGCGGACGCCCGGCTCATGGACGCTTTGGGGAATTTTTTGACCGAAACAGGCGCCCAGGGGGTTTTCCAAGAAACGCTGGAGCCTCAATTACCCGGTGATTTTCCCGAGCAATCGGAAACGGAAAAGATCCAGGTTTATTTTCCTGATGACGCGCGCGGCGAAAAAAGAATCAGCTCCGTGCAAAATTATCTGGACAGCCTCTCTCAAATATTCCCGGAATTCAAAAAACCTTCGCTAAAAACAGAGGCCATAAGCGATCCGGATTGGGGAGAACAGTGGAAAAAATATTTCAAGCCGATACGGGTCAGCGGCAATATCATCGTCAAACCAACCTGGGAACGTTATTCTCCTTCCAGCCGCGACATCGTCATTGAAATAGACCCGGGCATGGCTTTTGGCACCGGCCAGCACGCGTCAACTAGAATGTGCCTGCAGGCAGTGGAAGACATTATCCTTAAAGACCGCTCGATTAAAAACTGGAAAGTTTTGGATGTCGGCTGCGGCACGGGAATATTGGGCATTACCGCCGCCAAGATGGGCGCGCGTGATGTGATCTGCGTGGATATCGATAAGAAAGCCGTGGAAATCGCCCGCGAAAACGCCGCGATCAATCAGGTGGAAGACTGCATAAAGGTTATCAATCGCGATGTCAAAACTATCAGCGAACAGCGTAATTTAATCATTGCCAACCTGACGGCTAAATTGCTTCTCGAACTGCGCGAACACTTGAAGACTCTTCTTGTCCCTAACGGCTACATGATTATATCCGGCATTGTCGAACCGGACCGGCAGGCAATGGAAGAAACTTTTTGTGTCGCGCCCTTTGTTCAGGAAGCGGTAATCACCGAAAAAGAATGGGTCTGTTACGTTCTGAAAAAAAGTGACAGAGATATTTGATCGGCCAAGGCACACTTTTGATTATCCGGAAAAGGAAAAAAGTTGACCGTTCCACGCATATACAGCACAGAAACTCTGGAAAACAAAAAATCCATACAGCTGCCCGAAGATAACTTAAGATATTTAAAAACAGTAATGCGTTTGAAGCCCTGTGATAAAATTATTGTTTTTGACGGGTATGGCTCTGAGTTCGAAGCAATTATTGAAGATTTTTCCGTAAACGGCGTAGGCGTGAAACTGGGGAAAAAAGTCCCGCGCAAAAATAAAGAAATCAATATCTCTTTGGCGCAGGCGCTGCCCAAAGCGGCCAAAATGGATTTAATCGTTAAAAGCGCGGCGGAGCTGGGCGTGGATTTAATTATTCCTCTTGCCGCGGAAAGGTCCGTCAGCCGGATGGATGCCGATCGTGCGGCGCAAAAAATTAAGCGCTGGCAAAAAATCGCCATAGAAGCGTCACGCGCCAGCAGATCCGGCACGATAACAAAAGTTGCAAACATAGCGCCGCTTGAATCAGTAATTAATCTTGCGGGCGGCAAATCGGCAAAAATGATTTTCTGGGAGGAAGAAGAAAAGACGACTATCAAAAGCGCGCTGACGGATAAAAACCTTGACGAGCTTAAAAATTATTTTATTATTGTGGGTCCGGAAGGAGGTTTTTCCAAAGACGAGATCACGCTGGCAAAAAAAGCCGGTTTTCAGTCGGTCGGCCTGGGGAAACAAATATTAAAAGTGGAAACCGCGGCGGCCGCGATAATTTCCATAATCCAATATGAAAAAGGACTTTTCAGCCATAAGTAATAGGAGGTAAAAAATGCCTGTTTATAAATTTGCCGGTTTTTGGCGGCGGTTTGTCGCGTATCTGATCGATAACACCATCATATGTATTGTTTTTTTCGTTTTGCTAATGATAGCCATGATGGCTTTTTTTATCGGCGCGGCTACCGGAGAAGAAAGCGCGTGGATTGCCGATTTGGCAGACCCGACAAGAATTTCTTCGGTCATGATTTTTATCTGGCTGTTTCTCTTTGTAATCACCATTGGTTATTTTACTTATTTTCACGGAACAACAGGACGCACGCCGGGCAAAATGCTTTTGGGGCTGCAGGTGGTAAACGAAGATGGAACACCCGTTACCTTCGGTATCGCGTTTTTGCGTTCAGTGAGCTATTTGGTTTCCGGCGCTATATTCTACCTGGGATTTATCTGGGCGGCTTTTGACAAGCGCAAGCAGGGCTGGCATGATAAAATCGCCGGCACGGTCGTGATTATCCGCGAGGAGCAAAATCAAACCGGCGGCATTTCTATTTCCGATAGCCCTGCAATTGCTTCCGCAGCCAACGTGCAGAAAGACGAAACGCCGCAAGTTTCGCAAAACAATAATTAATTTAAGGCAAACTCAAGGTCGACGGGAAAAAATGCCTTGACAAAGAATCCTTTATTTTATAGACGATTCTGCCTCGGGTCGGTAGCTCAGTCGGTAGAGCATCGGACTGAAAATCCGAGTGTCGGCAGTTCAATTCTGCCCTGACCCACCATGACACTCCAGGCCCTCTTTATTATTCCGATAGAGAGGGCTTTTTTTGTCACAATTGTATTTATTTGGTAGCACATGGCCATACCTAAATTAAAAATCATGCTCGTTAATCCTCCCAACTGCGGGCGCTCCATACCAGAGGAAGAATACGGCATTACATCGCTAAAACAGCTTTTCAAGGGAGAGCCTTTCAGCCTGGAAGTTCTGGCCGGACCTCTGCGTGATCACGATGTGCTGATTTTTGATATGAAATGCGAAAGCGAAGACGCTTTCTGGGCGGAGTTTCACCATTTTAAACCGGATGTTGTGGGCTTCACCGCCGTAACCTGCGAGGCTAATACCGTTATCCGTCTGGCCGAAAACGTAAAAGAAAAAAGTGATGCCACGGTAGTTATCGGCGGCAATCACGCCACCTACGACCCGGAATATTTCAACCGCCCGTCTTTTGACTACATTGTCATCGGCTTGGGGAAAAAAAGTTTTTCCGAACTCATCGAAAAACTGGCGGATGGCAAAAAATCTAACGGCATCGCGGGCATAGCCAAAACCACCCCCGGAAAACCGCTCACCTACCTGGTGCGAGATTATGATGAAACCGATTTAATGTCCGAAATCCCGCCGCGCTATGAGCTCGTGGCCAAATACCGCGACCAATACTTTCTGGAGCAGCTCGGCCTGCGGATGGGCTTTGTGCTGAGCGCCTACGGCTGCACGCATAAATGTTCTTTCTGCGCGATACCAAATATGGCCGGCGGTAAATATCTTAATTATGACGCCGATGCCGTCGTGCGCGATATCGGCCTTTTGGGCGACACTTCCTTCATCCGCCTGGTGGATGCCAACACTTTCGGCAACGCGCGCCATTCACAGGAGCTTTGCGATAAAATCAAGAGCGCCGGCATCGCCAAAAAATATTTTGCCGACGTGCGCGCCGATACCATCGTCAAATATCCGGATCTGATGAAAAACTGGAAAGACGCCGGACTTTACGCGGTGATTGTGGGTTTTGAAGATGTATCCGACGAGCGGCTTTCTTCTTACAACAAAAAGTATCAGGGGCAGATCATCAGCCAGGCCATCGAGATACTGCATGCGCTGGGGATTGTCATTATCGGCGATTTTATCGCTTCGCCGCGCGATGATGAAGATGATTTTAAAAAGCTGGAGGATTTTATTGCTGGCACATCAGATTGAAGTACCGGTAATTTCCGTTTTAACACCGCTGCCGGGAACGCCTCTTTACAAAATAATGAAAAAAGATATAATCATTGACGATCTTGATTATTACACTTTTACCAACGCGGTAACAGCCACCAAAATGCCGGAGAAATTGTTTTATCAGACCTACGCCGAGTTAATGAAACGGCTGCATGAAAAGCCGCACCGGCCGCAGTAACATAAGGAGAATATTTAGTGGAAGTTTACATAAACGACATCGCCGCTTTCCTGCCCAACGAACCGGTGGATAATACTGAAATTGAAGATGTGCTGGGAAAAGTTCAGGGCAATCGCTCGCGCATCAAGAATATGGTGCTCAAAAACAACGGCATACAAAAACGCTATTACGCCATTGACCGCAAAACAGGAAAACTCAACTACACCAACGCGGGCCTGGCCGCGGAAGCGGTGAAAAAATTAAAGCCCTACGAAGGTTTTAAAATAAACGACATCCAGTGCCTTTGCAGCGGCACGACGATTGCCGACGTGATCGCACCCGGGCACGGCCTGATGGTGGCGGGCGAGCTGGGTATAGGCCCGTGCGAAGTCATCTCCACTTCCGGCATCTGCTTATCCGGCGTCACCTCTTTTAAAGCGGCCTGGGCCAATGTGGCGCTGGGTTTGAGCGAAAACGCCGTGGCGACGGCCTCGGAACTTGCCTCATCTTTAATACGATCCGACTTTTTCGAGCACCTGCCGGGCGATCCGGATTTTAAAAATCATCCGGTGGTGGCTTTTGAATCGGATTTTCTGCGCTGGATGTTATCGGACGCCGGCGGCGCGATTTTCTTCTCCGGCAAAAAAAACACGGGAAGAAAATCCCTGCGCGTGGAATGGATCGAGCATGTCTCCTATGCCGGACAGATGGATGTCTGCATGTACGCCGGGGGCATGAAAACACCGGAGGGCAAAGTCATCGGCTGGCGCGAACTTGATTCTCTTAAGGAAGCGATAGATAAAAATTTTCTGGCGCTCAAGCAAGATACGGAAATACTGGGCGATCACGTGGTGCGCCTGACTGTCAACGAGGCGCTTACCCGCACCGCGCAGAGAAGAAAAATCAAGCCCGAAGAAATCGACTGGTATCTGCCGCATTATTCCTCGGAATTTTTCCGCGATAAAATTCACGACGCGATGGCCGAAGTCAATTTTAAAATTCCATACGAGCGATGGTTTACCAATCTTGCCTACAAAGGCAACACCGGCGCCGCCTCCATTTACGTGATGCTGGAGGAACTATTTCATTCGGATAAACTTAAAGAAGGCCAGAAAATTCTCTGCTACATTCCCGAAAGCGGCCGCTTTTCCGTCGCCTACATTCTTTTGACGGTGGTTTAAGGATTCGGATTCCAGCCGGCGAGACGCGCCCAGAGCCACCAGGCGGCGCGTCCTTTTAAAACACAATTTAATGTTTGACTGTGAGCACAGCTATCGCAATAATTATTTGCCAGAGTGGTTAATTATTTACGGGATTAGCGGTAATCCACTGCCTTGCCCAGTTACCGCTGCCACTGCCGTCAGAATAATCACAATTATCATTTGCGTTCCGTGTCATAAATTCATTTCCGCTTGGATCGTAACTTTCAATATCGGCAAAATCAAAGAGAATCTTGTTATTGGCCAGGCAATAAGCGCGTATTTGATTATTGCGCTGGTTGACATTACCCGCCTGTGCCACTGCCATCGAGATGACCGGTCATATAAATAAATCTAACCGAAGGATACTCGCTTTCCAATTGATTCATTAAATTAAGATAAGTGCTCAATTTCCGTCTCGGTACCGTCACACCTGACCGCACCAAGACCAGATGACAACATTTATCTGCGGGTGGATATTAAGATAATTGCGACTTGGCTGTTGCCCATGCGGTACGATTAGGATTACCCAGTCGCTTCGGCTCCCGAAAAAGGTGTATCTTTTAAATCCAAAGCTCCATCTGTTCCCCCATTGTTCCAAGCATACAGAGTGCTGTCCCAACTGGCTAAAGCATTCATTCCCGTCACCAATTGTGAACCGTGCGAAGTATGGCCGTAGGCAATATGCAAAGAAGCTTTGGCTGCATTGATAGCGCTCTTCCGGAACATCAGCCATTGCCGCAAAATGATCAGCAATTATATAATCACCGGAAGTAACCGGCGGTGTTGTGCCTCCGCCTGCTGCTTCCTCCACCACAATTATTTAAACTGAAAAAAGAAACAGTGCCTAACAAACAAAAAGCTAAAAATCCAAAAACCGAATTTTCCTTTAATAGCATTGGCAAGCAACTTCATAACAGCCCCCTTTCCCCAGAGATTAAAGATCCGCTAAGCTACCGCGTTTTCTCAAAATTCTGTTTCGTTTTTTTAAATTATAGACAAGCCCGGCAGCGCCTGTCAATTAATAAAAAGACCTTAACGTAAAGCATGCTGCCGTGGCAAACCCAGGTCATTACCCGGCTCGTGCCGCGCACCGGCATTCCCTGCATATGCTGGCGCTGCTGCCGGAGTTCCTGCGTGACCGGGTAATCCAGGATTTTTTCACGCCAAAAATATTAAAAAAATCATTTGACATGCCCAAAATGAAGGTGCTACTCATCACACAGCGCCGATAATAATTTTTCATACATTCTTTCAGTACGTTGCCTCCAACCTGCTTTTAAATTACCCGACGCATATAAATATACTTTTTCAAGTTATTTAGATTTGTAACATTCTAATAATTTTACGGAGGTGCTTTATGCGGCAGAAAAAGTCTTTGTTTTATCTTTTAATTTTAACTCTGTTTTTAACCTTTAACCTGATTTCCTGCAGCGGCGGGGGGGAGGCGGCGGAGCGGCAACACCTCCGGAATGGATTGCGGGGTATCCCACTGCAACAGCAATAGATACTAATATGTACATAAAAGTAAGCTTGAATGAGCAAGGCACTGTTTATTGTGTTGTCGTACCTGACGGAGCCACTGCTCCGACACCGGCGCAGGTCAAAGCTGGCCAGGATGGATCAGGCGCGCCGACAACCCTGAAAGCTAATGGGGCGGCAAACGATTCCGGCATATCGACCTTAAAGATCACCGGACTGGTTTATTCAACCGATTACAATGCCTATTGCGTTGCCGAAGACACGGCAGCGTCTCTCCAGGCAGCCGTGACCGAACGGGATGTTTCAACCGGGGCGCGAGACACTATTTTTGTCTCGAAGACCGGCAATGATACAAATGACGGCAGCATTGAGACACCGGTACAAACCATTGCCGAGGGGATGAATAAAGCCGTGGGAAGCATTACCCAAGTCTACGTGTCCGCAGGCGACTATGCTGAAAGCGTGACCGTGAAGGACGGCGTTTCCCTCTACGGCGGCTTTTTCGCTACTGACTGGAGCGACCGTAGTTTCGAAACCTCTACAGACCGCGATGCTGCTGCGTACAAGACATTTATTCAGGGGAATCCCACCATTACTTACGGCGTTACATTTGCAGGCACCTCAACGCTCGAAGGTTTTACCATCGCGTCCCAACGTACCACAAATTCACATGGTGTCAGCGTGAGTAATGATGGCACGGCGACCATTCGCTATAACACGATATTCGGCGGGTCTGGAAGCAACGAATCAAACGGTATAATTGTCAGCGGTGGCGCCGCATTGATGATTGTCGAGCACAATACCATTAACGGTGGAGCGTCAACCGTTAGCAGCTCCAGTGGTATCTATATCGAAACAGCGGCCGACCAGATCATTACCGACAACACCATTAACGGCGGATCGGGAGCCAACGCCTCCCGCGGCATTATCATTACCTACCCCCTGCAAAGCACGTCCATTATCGCCCGCAACAGTATTGACGGCGGTTCCAATGCCACTAATAGTTACGGAATTTCCATACAACATTACGCAGATGCAACGTCTCTCGGGGTTTCCATACAAGGCAATTACATCAATGCTGGAGACGGATATAACGCTTTCGGCATTCGGTGTTACGGCAGCGCAGACGGGAGGGCTATTGAGCCGGTGATCAGTAACAATGTCATCGAGGTAGTAGATTCGACATGGGCCTATGGCATTTACTTCCAGGATGTTGACGGAACTCCCCTTGTGTACAACAACACAATTGTCGTGAAAGCGGTTACCGAACAGGCCTATGGCATCTACTCTCGAGGTAACGCCAGCCAGCCCACCACGGCGGATGTTCGAAACAATATCTTCATCGGTGAGGGAACGAAAGATTTTGCCCTGATCGAATTGGACGCCAATGCCCTCTCTTCAGACATCATGAATAATGACATTTTCGGGTGTGAAACTATCATCAGTTCCAATGGAACCCCCTATGGCACTATCGCCGGGTTAAACTCACTGCGCGCCGGAATTTCCGGCAATATAGACGATGACCCGGTTCTGTCCGCCAGCCCCGACCGCAATCTCACGGCATCAAGCCCGACTGCAGTGACACAGGGCGGGCTTGACCTTTCGAGCGTGTTCACGATAGACAAGGCGGGCACCGTGCGCACAGCCCCCTGGTCGATAGGCGCGTATGAACGAGACTGATATTTACCACTGACTTCCATAATCGATGAGCATAAAAAGCCCCGCTGGCGCGGGGTTTTTTATGCTATCTGGAAAAGCAGGAAAATTAGAAAAAAACAGCGCTAGAATTTTTCCGGGCGCTGTTTTTATTTTTCTCCGCTGTCATTACCCGGCTCTTTGCCCGGCGCTTGCCGGGGAGCTCAGAGATTGCCACGCTCCCTGCGGGAGCCCGCAATGACAAAGGGGATTCTGCCATCCACGGCGAATCCCACCGCTCACCGGCAAAGTCGAGAAATCCAGAAAAAAACGCTGGATGCCCGATAAGACAAATCAGGCATGACAAAATTTTTACCACGCCGCGCCCACCCTATGTCCTTACCCGGCATGACCGGGTAATCCAGGATTTTTTTCAAGCCAAAAATATTCAAAAAAATGATTTGACATGCCTAAAATGAAGGTGCTGTTTGTCACGCAGAGACGCCGATAATTTTATTAAAATCCCACCGGGACGTTGCCTCCACTAAATTTCAAAATTACCCGACGCATGCAGATAGCTTTTTCGGTTATTTAGATTTCAAACATTATAATTATCTTTAGGAGGTGTCTTGTGAAGGCATTAAACATTTTGGTCATTAGCGTTTCTATCTTTTTGTTTTCCGCCGCAACTTTTATGATTCTTCCATCGGATGTATTGTCAAAAGAAAAAGCTGCATCCAAACTGGATTGCAGCTGGAAATGTGACAAAAAGAAAATGGAATGTGTGTGTTCCGGCAAGGATTGTCAAACGTGCGTGGGGAACGAAGGAAAAGCTTATGGAGGCGCGATGAAGGTAGCTATAAGAACTTGCAGAATTGTCGAGTGCATATGGTATTGTGCTGGTTATAATGACGGCAAATGTTCCTTGTGGCGACAGAATTGCGTAGAAGAATGCGATGATTAGCTTGCTCTAAATTATTCGAGAAATCATTGTCTAAAAAAACTGGCGCCCGAGAGTAAATCCCGGGCGTTTTTTTGTTTGATCATCGCAAACAAAGCGAAACGATCTCAGAGATTGCCGCGCTCCCTGCGTGAGCTCGCAATGGGTATAAAGGGGATTCTGTCATTCCCTTGCTTGACAAGGGAATCCAGAAAAATATTGGATGCCCGATTAGAAAAGTCGGGCATGACGAAAAGCCTGCCCTTCGTAAAAACCATTTTATTCCAATTTATTTTCATTGAATAAAAGTTTTTTAGGTAATATATTATAGCCATAAAGGAGTCCGAAATGCGCGTATTTAAAAATGCCGAATTTATATCCTGCGAGGATAAAAACCGCGTCTTTAAATATCTAGTGGAAAACAAGGGGAAAATTGTCTTTACCG
Source organism: uncultured delta proteobacterium (assembly GCA_963813455.1). GTDB lineage: Bacteria > Desulfobacterota > Syntrophia > Syntrophales > Smithellaceae > UBA4810. The sequence goes on along the minus strand of CAWEZF010000002.1, from coordinate 103,366 downwards.
GGGATAAACTGCCGCCGCAATATAAGGCCTGTGAAGCAATTGATTTAAAAAACAAATGCGTCGTGCCCGCCTTCGGCGACACACATATCCACTTCAGCTCCTTTGCCTATTTCAATTCGGGGCTCGACTGCCGCGATGTGAGTGATTTTAAAGAATTGGGTGAACTCATCCGTGCCTACATCACCCAAAATAAAAAAGAAAATGTAATTCTGGCCTTCGGCTGTTCGGCGCACACGGTCAGGGAAAAGCACCTCCCCAATAGATACGATCTGGATAAAATCACCGACCGGCCGCTGATGATCGTCAAATACGACGGACACGCTTCCGTGGGCAATTCCGCGCTGATCAATAAAATGCCCGCCTCAATCCTGAACGACCCGGGCTTTGATAAAGAAACCGGCTGGTTTTATCTCAACGCCTTTTACCGAGCAGTAAATTACATTTCGCAATCCGTCTCTCTGCCCGCTCTTTTCCGCAATCTGCTTGCAGGCAGCGATTATCTGGCGCGCAAGGAATTGCGCTTGTGCACCGGTGGAAGGCGTGGGCTTTCCGCTGGATCTCGATGTCGATTTCATGCGCCTGGCGAACCGCGGCCTGCCGCAGACGTTACCGGATTTTTTTCCAGACCATGGATGTAAAAAAAGTTCTGCGCCGAAAACTGCCGCGCATCGGCGGATGTTTTGCCACGCGCTTGACGGTTGTTTCGGTTCGGAAGACGCGGCGCTCAAAGAGCCATACACGAACAACCCCAAAAACCGCGGCACTCTTTTTTACACGCAGGAAGAAGTAAATAATTTTGTCCGTGAGGCCAACAGAGCCCACCTGCAGGTTGCCCTGCACGCCATCGGGGACGCGGCCATCGAGCAGGCGCTAAACGCGTTTGACGCGGCGCTCAAAGATTTTCCCCGCGCCGACCACCGCCACATTATCATTCACGCGGATTTAATGAGCGAAGCAGCTATTGAAAGAGCCGCCCGCCTTAATCTTTGTATCGCCCTGCAGACACCTTTTTTATACTGGCGGCAGGAGCCGTGGAATATCTGGAGAGCATTCTCGGCGCGCGCCTGAAAAATCTTATTCCGCTAAAAAAACATGCTGAACGCGGGGCTTACGCTTGCCGGCGGGTCAGACGCGCCCTGCACCCTGCCCGATCCCATCGCCGGAATTTATGCGGCCTGCAATCATCCCAATCCCGCTGAATCCATATCCGCACTGGATGCCCTGCGCCTGCACACGGCAAACTGCGCCAGATTATCTTTTGACGAAAACACGCGCGGCACACTAACAGAAGGCAAACTTGCCGACTTTGTCGTGCTGGATAAAAATCCCCTGCAGGTGCCTGTACAAAAATTGAATACATTAAAAGTGGAAGCTCTTTATTTGAAAGGTGAAAAATATAAAGGGCAGGATAAACGCACCGTGGGTTCCCTCTTGTTTGACTCGATCAGAAATAAATATAAAAATTAGACTGAAGACTAAAGACTGAAGGACTAAACTCGAGATGGCTTCGTCGCTTCGCTTCTCGCCATGACGACTCATGTGTCATTGCGAATGACATGTCAGCGAAGTGAAGCAATCTCGTTTTTTAGGACATGGGATTGCCGCGGCGGCCGTTGCCGCCCCGCAATGGGTGTAATGGCAAAAAATGTGTGCTAAAAACGGTTATAAGTTGCGTGAAATCATACACATAAGAGGTATTCATTCAAAGCAGTTTGAATAAGGAGTCAAAAGTGAAAAAAAAGTTGTCCGTTATGTCGGTCAAAGAAGACAAAGTTAAATGGTCTATATACAAACGGACGGCAGAGATTTTACTGTAAGAAATGCAGACATTCTTTTTCCATACATAACAAGGCAGTTAAGAGGCGCAATGAATTTATTTGGTTTAAAGAGTGGATTTGTGAAGGTTACACAGTTAATCAGTTATCAAGGATTAGCAAAAAGAGTGAAAGAAAAATAAGATTAATTATAGATTATTGGCTGAGAAATTTACCTCCGTTTTCTTATGGTAATTTAGGTGACAAGAAGCATTTAGTATTCGATGGTTCTTTTATTTGGAAAAGAAGGACGAGTGTCGTAATTTTATTAGACGCTGAAACAAACAAGTTAGTTTATAGCTCATATGATTTTAAGGAGAATTCTTTTAGGGCGTTACTTGAACTGTTCCAGGAGTTAAAGGTGGCGGGTTTATCGCCCATAAGTTGCACTGTAGACGGGCTTCCGGCCGTAATCAAGGCCTTGGCATATGTTTGGCCGGATATCATCATTCAGAGGTGTTTATTTCATATTCAGCGTCAGGGCTTAAAGTGGTGTAGAAGTTATCCTAAAACTACGGAGGCCAAGAAATTACGGTTATTATTTTTATCGATGATTAATATTAACACTGTTGAAGAGAGGGACAATTTCTTATTGTCGGTGAAAGAATGGGAGAAACATTACGGGTGCAAGATAAAAGACAGGCCGGAAAGAGGGAAAGTTTTTAGCGATCTCAAAAGAGCAAGGAGCATGCTTCTAAATTCTCTGCCTAATGCGTTTCATTATTTACATGACGCAAAGATTGCAAAAACAACAAACCTTGCAGAGGGATATTTTAGTTTCATGAAAACCCGCTACCGTGATCATCGAGGGCTTTCACCTTTAAAACGCAAGGCATTTTTTAGCTGGTTCTTTTATCTAAAAAAATGAAAAACGCACACATTTTTTGCCATTACACCCGCAATGACAAAACAAACTTTATCAATTTTTTTCCAATGATATAATCTTTTCACGAAGCATATAATTTTTTTACCTTGACAGACGCGGTTATTTATTTTGTACTGCCGGTCATTATTGGCTGAAAGTTCATATCCGGGAGTATTACGATGTCTGAAAATCCTTTGCAATTACTGATGAATCCAAAATCTGTCGCGGTGGCGGGCGCAAGCAACACGCCTACCAAAATGGGCTCAATCCAAACCCTTTCTCTTTTGAAAGACGGCTACAAAGGAAAAGTTTATTTTCTGCATCCCAAAGACAAAACAATTTTTGGTATGCCTGCCTATCCTTCGCCGAAGGATTTGCCGGAAGTTCCCGATCTGGCGTTTTTGATTGTCCCCATAAAAGCCGCGTTAACTCTGTTGGAAGAATTCGGTAAAATCGGCACAAAAAGAGCAATTGTGGTTACCGCCGGTTTCAAAGAAACAGGCGAGGAAGGCGCGAATCTGGAAAATCAATTAAACGAGATTGCCGACCGCTACGGCATACGCTTTGTCGGACCCAACTGCCTGGGTGTCATCAACAGCCAGATTTGCCTGAACACCACCGTTTATCCCTTCCCGCCCATCGACGGGCTTCTTGGGCTGGCTTCACAAAGCGGTACTTACGTCACCCAGATACTGCCGCTTTCCCGAAAAAGAGGGATAAAATTCAGCAAAGCCATCAGTCTCGGCAACGAAGCAAATATCGATATTGCCGACGCTCTGGAGTATCTAGGCGAGGACGAACAAACCAAAGCGGTGATTCTTTACATTGAAGGAATCCGCAACGGTAAAAAATTTCTGGAAATCGCGCGCAAAGTGACCAGGCGCAAACCGGTGCTGGCGCAATACGTGGGCGGCACAGTTTCCGGCGCACGCGCCGGGATGAGCCATACCGGCGCCATGGCGGGCCCCGATTTTCTCTACGACGGAATGTTCAAGCAGGCGGGCATTATCCGTGTGGGTTCCATCGAAGAACTCTATGACTATGGCTGGACTCTCGCCACTCAGCCATTGTTGCGGGGCAACCGCGTGGGCGTAATGACTAATTCCGGCGGCCCTTCCTCATCCATTTCTCATACCTGTGACGTGGTCGGCCTTTCCGTGCCGCGATATTCAAAAAAACTGCAGGAACAAATCCGGCCTTATCTGCAGCCGCACGCTTCTTCTTCCAATCCCGTGGATTTGACTTTTGACACGGTCATGAAAAACCTGGCCATTACCATACCGGAAATAATCATCAAAAGCGGAGAAGTGGACGCGCTGATTTCCCACGGAATAATGCATTCGGGCTTTCTGCGCGAAATTTATTCGCATGCCGTGGATTTTTTAGGCGATGTTTCCTTTGAGCAATTTTTAGAAATGGCCGAACCGGTTTTAGAGGAAACTTTTGAAATTCCCCGCAAATATAATCTTCCGTATCTTATCTCGACCTTTTTCGGCCAGGAAGATTCATACACCAAAGGTTTTCAGGAACATAACGTGCCGGTTTTTCATTCGCCGGAAAAAGCCGCCCGCGCCATGGGCGCTCTGTACCACTACAAACTTATCCAAGAGCGCAAAACCGGCAAAAAAGCGGCACTGCCCAAAGTCAGTCCCCGCGCAATAAATATTATTAAACAGGCTAAGCAAAACGGACAGAAGGCGCTGGATGAACACGCGGCGAAAAAACTGCTGGCTGCCTACGGCGTGCCGGTAACGAAAGAAATTTTGACGGAATCGCTCAAAGAGGCGTTGGCCGCGGCAAACAAACTCGGTTATCCGGTAGCGCTTAAAGCCTGCCACTGGGAAATCATGCACAAATCCGGTAAAGGCCTGATTGCTTTAAATATTGAAAACGCCACCTCTCTTAAAAAAGCGTTTCTGGATATCCGCCGCGCCGCGGGATTTTTCACGCCGGTTTTGGTGCAGCAGATGCTTTCCGGCGGACGGGAATTTCTGGCGGGCATGACGCGCTTTGCCGCATTTGGCCCCGGCGTGGTTTTCGGCCTGGGCGGGGTTTTCACCGAAGTTTACCGCGATACAACCATCCGCGTGGCGCCTCTCACCGATGCGGACGCGCAGGAGATGTTTACCGATATCCGCGGTAAAAAATTACTCGATAATTTCCGGGGCATGCCGGAAGTGGATAAAGAAAAAATGATAAAAATACTTCAGGCCGTGGGCAACATCGCTTTGCTGCACCCGGAAATAGCGGAAATAGATTTAAACCCGATTATTATCCAAAAGGCGCGGCCGGTTGTTGCCGACGCTTTGATTGTGCTCAAAGATTAGCGCAAAATAGATTATTGCTTTTTCTTACCGGCTTTTTTGAACGCGTCGCTTAGCGTTCCCATTGTCTGCGGGGCTTTGCCGATGAAGCTTTTTGTTTCTTCTGTTTCCTGAGCGGCGGCCTTTGTTTCCTCTTCGTTGGCGGCAAGATCCAAAGAAATCTTTTTGCTGTCCAGATCAATTTTTTCCACGCGCACTTCCACCGGCGCTCCTTCGGCCAGAACATCGCGCGCGTGTTTTATTTTCTTGCCGCGCGCGAGTTTAGAAATATGCAAAAGTCCATCAACACCTTCTTCCAGCGTCACAAACGCGCCGAATTCCGTAAGACGCGAAATCTTGCCTGTGTGCACACTGCCTTCAGGATATTTGGCAACAGCGTTATTCCACGGATCCTGCAGAGTGTCTTTTACCGATAAACTGATACGATTATTTTCCCAATCCAGATTAAGAATTACAGCTTCGATGTTATCGCCAGGCATATAAAGCGATTTGGCGTCTGATCTTCCCCAGGCCATCTCGGAAACAGGCAATAAAGCCTGCATGCCGCCGATATCCACAAAAGCGCCGAAATTCTGCACCGCGGTGACTGTGCCCCTTACTTTCATGCCTTTTTGCAGTGATGTTTTCAGAGCTTCGATTTTTTCCTTCTGGATTTTTTCCAAAAGAGGCCGCCGCGATAGAACAACCTTGCGCCCTCTTTGAGCGTATTCAGTAACCAGAAATTCTAATTTCTTGCCGATATAGGTTGCGGGGTCATCGATCTTTTTCAATTCCATCTGCGAATAGGGGCAAAAACCTTCGGAGCTGGCGCTGATTTTTATTACAAACCCGCCTTTGATTTCCTTTTCCACCGTCGCTTCCAGCGGCATACGGTTTTTATAAGCGCTGTATAAATAATCATCCGCGCTTTTACGCGAGAGCAATTTGGTGGTAAAAAGTTTTTCGCCGTGGCGCGAATGAAGAAAATAAGCGCTGATTACATCGCCTTCCTTAACGGTCAAATTTCCCGCCTCGTCAAGAAGCTCTTTTCTGTCCAGGTAACCTTCGCTTTTCGCCCCCAAATCCAGAAAAATCCATTCCGGCGTGATGTTAACGATGGTCGCCTCGATCTTTTCCCCTACGGAATAAAGCCGCGATTTAAGGTCTGATTCTTCGAGTAACTCGGCAAAACTCTTCTCTTTTTCCATGTATTTTCCTCAAAATTTGTCGATATTCGTAAAAGCGAATGAGCCTGATAGCACGAAAAAAAGAATTTGTCGCCTCTAAATTTACGCAGCCAATTATCGTTAATTATTTCAAATAATTAAAAAATAATAGATATTTGAAAAAAAATGTACTATGAAAGAACCAAGAATTTATAAGGAGTTACACAATTTATGCGTTTTGAAATTTCCCGCGGCGGCAGCGGGCTGACTTATGAAATCCGCAATATCGTACTTATCGCCAATAAACTAAAAGAATTGGGAATGGAGATCGTTTGGGAAAACATCGGTGACCCGGTGCAAAAAGGAGAAAAAATTCCCGAATGGATGAAGGAAGTCCTCACGCAAATAATTAAAGACGATCTTTCCTTTGCCTATTCGCCGACAAAGGGCGTCAACGAGACGCGTGAATTTTTAGCCGAACGCCTCAACAAACGCGGCAACGTGCAGATCACCTCCGAGGATATAATTTTTTTCAACGGCCTGGGCGACGCCATTGCCCGCGCTTACAGCTCTATCCAGGTAGATGCCCGCATGATTATGCCGGAGCCTACTTATTCCACGCATTTTATGGCGGAAGTTCTGCACGCTTCGTTTCCGCCCAACACCTACCGCATGAATCCGTATAACAACTGGTTTCCGGATATGCGCGAGCTGGAGCAAAAAGTTAAAAGCCACAAAGCCATTGTGGGCATTCTGGTAATCAATCCGGATAACCCCACTGGTTTTGTGTATCCCGAAGAAACGCTCAGACAAATCATCCGGATTGCCAAAGAAAACGATCTTTTTGTTGTCTTTGATGAAACCTATATAAACATCGTTTTTAACGGCAAAAAGACCGCCCCTCTTTCCGATATCGTGGGTGATTTGCCCGCCATCAGCATGAAAGGAATTTCCAAGGAACTTCCCTGGCCAGGCGCGCGCTGCGGCTGGATGGAAATTTATAACGGCGGCAAGGATCCGGCTTTTGACCGCTTTATCAACACAATACTGCACCAGAAAATGTCCGAGGTCTGCTCGACGACTCTGCCGCAGCTGGCGATTCCCAAAATAATGACGCATCCGGAATACACAAATTATCTGGATGAACGCAGAAATCATTACGCAAGGATGTCAGACATTGCCTATAATATTTTAAAGGATGTTCCTTATCTGATGGTCAACAAAAGCAACGGCGCTTTTTATATGACAGTTGTCATGAATGAAGCCGCGCTCAACAGCCGACAAAAACTGCCCATCAAGAACCGTGAAATCAGGGAATTTGTAGAAAATTTGACGAAAGAAACCATTGAGCACGATAAACGCTTTGTTTATTATCTGCTGGCCTCAACCGGCATTTGCGTTGTGCCTTTGACTTCGTTCTTTACGCCGCTTCTGGGTTTCCGCATCACGCTGCTGCACAAAGATGTGGGCGAATTTGAGCAGACGGTAAGAACCATCGCCGAAAAAATTACTGAGTATATTAATTCGAGCAAGTAGAATATTGCGGAAAAATCCTTCTTATTATTAAGCGTTAAAGGCAAGAATAAGCAGGCTGTATGGTTTTGCAAATAACTCTTTTTATTCTTGGCATCGCCTTTTTGTGGATAGGCACAAATACCGTGCTGCGCCGCGTGCCTGTTCTGGCCGGATGGCTGCGCGTTTCTCCTTTGATTATTACCGTTTTGCTTCTGGCGGTGATGACATCCCTTCCCGAATTTTTCGTTTCTCTTTTTGCCTCCCTGCGCGGGCAGCCGTCTGCCGCGGTGGGCAATATCGTCGGCTCTAATTTTGTCACGCTTACCTTCGTAGCCGGCATCTGCGCGCTGTGGCGGCCGATTGAGGTTGGGCGCACTCTGCGCACGCGGGAATCCAGCTGGATGGTTCTGGGAGCCGCATTGCTGCTTATATTTGCTATGGACGGGGTACTCAGCAGAATCGATGGCATCCTCTTGCTGGCCGCTTATATTCCATATTTCTTGGGCACGCTTGATGATGCGCGGCGGCAGCGCAACCGCGAAACAAACAATTCAGCTACATCCGTCAAAAGACCCTGGCTGGAAGTGATTATCTTTGCGGGCGGGCTCGGCATAATTGTGCTGGGTTCAAGCTGGGTGGTGGAAAACGGAACTGCTCTGGCGCGCATGTTCGGCATGAGCGATTTGCTGATCGGCGTTACTTTTTATTCCTTCGGAACATCGCTGCCGGAACTGGCGATTGCCCTGGGCGCGATACTCAAGCATCAGGCCGATGTTACGCTAGGCGAAATATACGCATCCAATATTTTCACCGGCCTGGCCGTAGTGGGCGCGCTTTGTGTCATAAAGCCTTTGGTTGTTGAACCAATAATCGTCCAGCGGGATTTGCCGATGCTGATTGTGGCGGGAGTGCTTTTACAGATGTTCATTACCACGGGAAAGCGCTTTGTGCGGCTTGAAGCGCTGGTTATGATCGGCATCTACATTCTGTTTCTGGCCGCGCAGTTCATGGGCTTCAGCATCTCGCTGGATTGAACGAACAATTTTCTGATATTTTACCGACCCGGTATTTTATGATAATAATGAACTAAACACCCAACGGCAAAAGTTAAATTGTATTGATTTTATGTTGTTTTTTAGCTTTTCATTTTTGGTTAAATAAATTAACATTGCACAAAAATACAGAAAATTCCCATTTGGTAAATTAATTTTTATAGGTAATATGAAAATATTTGAAGATATAATAATAGAAGATTCAATAGAAATAAAAGCAAAGCCAAACGCTGCCTTTAATTTTATTACTTCTTTGGTGGATAATGAAAGTTATCAAAAATGGCATCCAAAAGATCATGTTTCTCTTCAATGGAAAAAAGGAGAACCATGGCAAAAAGACTCAGTAGTGGTCGTAAAAGAATATGTCCATGGCGTCAAGCATACTTTTAAATTCATAGTAACAAAAGTCATAGAAAATCAATTAATTGAATATAAACCAAAATCTAAATTTCTAAGGATGTTTATTCCAATGAATTCTTTTGTTTTTAATTCCACGTTGGATGGATGTATTTTTACAGCTAAAGGATGTTATAGGGTGGGACGTTTAGGCAAGCTTCTAGCAAAAAAATATATTGACAAAGGTATTGAATCAATGAAGTTACATTTAAGGGAAGAAGGTCAAAACCTTAAAAACACTATTGAAGCTTGAGGTCTATAACAAATCTCTTAGCCTGATTTTTTGTTGGCGCAAAAAATCAGGCTAGTTCAACGTTAATTATCTACTCAAAATAAAAGCCGCCAGGGAAAAATAAACTATAATTGTAGAAATATCCGCGAGAGCCAAAGTAAGGGGGCCGGAGGCAAAGTGGATATCAAGCTTGAGTTTATGAAGCAAAGCCGGAACGCTTAAGCCCAAAAAACAGGCCAAAAGCAATGATGCCAGAATACCCGAGGAAATTATCAATCCCGCGGTAAAATCGTTTCTCCAGACAATAACAATCAAGCCCACAATCAGCGCGCAGGCCAGCGCCATCAGAAAAACACGCGTCAGCTCTCTTTTCAGAGCGCGGAAATACCAGCCGGGCTGGGAAATACTGTGATGCATAAAATGAACGGTTATGGCCATCGTCTGCATGGAAACGCTTTCGCCCAGGCCCAAAACCAGCGTCATAAAAAAAGCCAGCACCAGGCTCTGCGCCAGCGTGGCCTCGAAAAAACCGACTAAAAGCGCGCAGACAGTGCCGCTGGTGATCGTCGCCAAAAGCCAGGGAAAGCGATGCCGGAAAACGCTCCACGGTGATTTACTGCGCATTTCGGAAATTTTCACGCCCAGGGTGTCAAATACGCTGTGCACCTGCTCCTGCTCTTCAATATCAAACATCTCCTGCGTAAACACGCCGACATCAATTACGCCCAGCATTTTTTCATTTTCATCAACCACGGGAAAAGCCAGATAGCGGTGCAGGATAAAAAATTCCAGCGCTTCCATTAAGTTCGCGCTCGCGGGTATGGAGATAATGTTTGCCGACATTATGTCTTCGACTTTTGCATCAAGATCAGCGGTGAGAAGTTTTCTGGTTTGAATATTGCCAACCAGGCGGTTTTCGGCATCAAGCACATAAAAATAAATTATCGTCGATTCCGTCGTGCACCTGCGTATATTATCCAGGGCTTCCGCGACCGTATTGCGCGCGTAAACGGCGACAAAATCCCCGCTGGCATGTTTCAATACGGGGTCATTTAGCTCTTCTAAATTAACGGCGCGATCCATTATTTATGTATCCCTCTTGGTATATCGAAAAAATCAGCGATTTGCTTTATCAGAATAATTTCCACCAAGTTATTTGTAAAATAACACAGCCACGGGCAATTTGCCAAACGCTTTCTGCGATACCTTAATCAATAAGGGCGCTGCCTTGAAATTACCAAAAATAAAAGGGGCGGAAGATTGTTGAAATTCTTCCGCCCCTTTGGAAACTACTGTGTGTTTTAAAAATATTCTAATATCTGCCGCCGCCGCCTCTGGAGCCGCCACCGCCGCCGCGATTTCCACCGCCGCCACCACGGTTAAATCCACCGCCGCCGCCGCGATTTCCACCGCCGCCTCTGGAGCCGCCACCGCCAAATTCTTTCTTGGGACGCGCTTCATTCACCGTAATGGCTTTCCCGTCCAGCGTGCCGCCGTTGAATTTTTCAATTGCCGCGGCCGCGCCTTCTTCGGTCTGCATCTCCACAAAAGCGAAACCACGGGACTGCCCTGAAAACTTGTCCTTGATAACAGAGGCGGAAGCAACTTCACCCGCCTCAGAAAAATTTGTCTTCAGATCATCATCGGTGATCTTGTAAGACAGGTTGCCGACATACAAATTCTTGTTCATTTTAATCCCTCTCTTCTCTTTAAACTTTTCTTCCCCCTTATGGGGCTTCACAAAGCACCAAAATCACCCCTATCCGTCTCCCGTTGAAGAAGGAAGGAAAAGTGAGGGACTTGCATGCCTTACCTCTGAAGCTTTTTGCAAAGCTTTCCGCTATTTAAATGGATTGTATCATGCTCACACTAGCCGCCAATAGTCAATAAAGAATTCTTTCAGTTTTCTGTTGTTTCAGGGGCGTTATTTGGTAAAATGAAGCATATAACATCAAGGAGAATGAATTATGTTTGACTACATGATGACCAAAGAGCAGCTCAAAATCCGCGATGAGGCGCGTGAGCTGGTGAAATGGGTGCCCCGCCAGATGATTCTGGATATGGACACGGACACAATCAAGTTCCCCAAAGAATTTCTGCAGGAGGCAGGCCGCAGAAACCTGATGGGCTGCCGTTATCCCAAAAAATGGGGCGGCCGGGATTTGGATTGGGTAACCACCTGCATGCTGATGGAAGAAATAGGCACACTCGGCTACGAATTTGCCTGCGTGTTCGGCGTGGGGGCGGAACTGGTCTGCGACGCCTTAATTCTGCACGGCACGGACGAACAAAAAGAAAAATATGTAAAGCCACTGCTTAAAGGAGAGTTATTCGCGGCGGAGTGCCTCACCGAGCCGCGCGGCGGCTCTGATTTCTTCGGCGCCACAACCAAAGCGGAAGATAAAGGCGATTATTTTCTGCTCAACGGCCAGAAACGCTTTATCGTGGGCGCGGAAGGCGCGGATTTTTTCCTTGTTTACGCGCGCACTAACCCGGAAGCCAAACCGCAGGAATCCATCACTTGCTTTATCGTGGATAGAGGCCCTGGCGTGGAAGTGAAATATCTCTACGGCCTGATGGGCTGCCGCGGCGGCGGAACAGGAAGGCTAATCTTTCGCGACGTGAAAGTGCCTAAAAAAAACGTGGTGGGAAAAGTTCAGGGCGCTTACGCTGTTTTCAATACCATGATGATACCGGAGCGCCTGGGCACGGCGTCCATGACCATCGGCGCGGCGCGCCCCGCGCTGGATATCGCCACACAATACACTTCCAGACGCAAGGCCTTCGGCCAGGTAATCAATCAGTTTGAAGGAGTAAGTTTTCAAGTGGCGGAAGCGGCGATGATGCTGGATGCCGCACGCGCGATGGCTTATGTGACGGCGCGCGCGGTAGATTCCGGTACTGACATGGGCCGTGTGCGGCGAATGGTCTCGCAAAGCAAAAAGTTCATCACTGAATCCTGCCAGAAAGTGGTGCATAACTGCATGCAGGTAATGGGCGGCATTGCCTATACCAATGTTTTCCCGGTGGAGCGCATTTACCGCGACGTGCGCCTTGCCTCTATCTGGACCGGCACCAGCGAAGTCATGTCGATGATTACCGCGCACGAATGGTATCGGGAATATTTCGCGCAGAAAGCAAAGGCGCAGACCCGCGATCATGAATTCGACGCGGCGGAAGCAAGCGATGATGAAAAGATTTATGACGATGAAGATATGTGGAAAAAAGGCTGGTAAAAATGATCAAATGCCCTAATTAACGCTTTGACAAAAGCAATTAATTAAATTAAATAAGGGTAAAGCGGCACAAATAAAACTACCACATAAGGGGGTGCAACATGGCAAAATCAAGAGATATTAAAAAAGACGCGAAGAAAAAACCTGTTAAATCACTCAAAGAAAAAAAAGAAGCAAAAAAATTAAAAAAGTTATCTAAAGAAGGTTTTTAGCGCTTCCCTCGAAGGATTAAATTAAATGAAAATTAAATTCTTAGGCGCAGCAAGAGCCGTCACCGGCTCTTGTTTCGTTATCGAAACTGATAAAGCCAGGTTTGCCGTGGATTGCGGCATGCACCAGGGAAACGATAAAATAGAAAAACGCAATTGGAACGCCGATGTCTACGAAGCGGCAAAAATGGATTTTTTCCTGATTACGCACGCGCATATCGATCATTCCGGCCTGCTTCCGCTCATGGCAAAAAATGGTTTCCGCAAGCCCATTTATACGACGGAACCCACGGGTGATTTGTTGAAAATCCTGCTTCTGGACAGCGCTCATATTCAGGAAACAGAAGCCGGGTGGAAAATAAAAAAGCTCCAGCGCTGGGGAAAAGCGGCGGACGTGGAGGCGCTTTATACAACAAAAGACGCGGAAGTTGTGGCGCCCCTTGTTAAAACAAAAAAATATAATGAAATGTTTAGTCCCGCCCCCGGCATAAAAGTAAATTTTCTCGACGCCGGCCACATTCTGGGCGCGGCTATCGTGGAAATATTCATCGAAGAAAACGGCAATTCGACCAAACTTGTTTTCTCCGGTGATATAGGAAGAAGGCATCAACTGATGGTGGAAGATCCCACCATCGTCAAAGAAGCGGACTATGTTTTCATGGAGTCCACTTACGGAGACCGCAACCACAAAGGCGAAGAAGAAAGCTTAAACGAATTGGCCGAAGCAATTGATTACAGCTATTCACGCAATGAAAAAATAATTATTCCCGCGTTTGCCGTGGAGCGCACCCAGGAAATGCTTTATTCATTATATCTGCTCAACGAACAGGGAAAACTGCCGAAGGATTTACCAGTATTTTTGGATAGCCCGCTGGCAATAAAAGCAACCGAAATATTCCGCCGCTATCATTCGTATATGGACAAAGAAACCAAGAGCATCGTAAAAAGCGGGGATGACCCCTTGGATTTGCCGCAGCTTCAGTTTTCTTCAAGCACTGAGCAGTCCATGCGGATTAACGCAATGAAAGGTTCAGCCATAGTCATTTCGGCAAGCGGCATGTGCTAACGCCGGCAGAATCAAGCATCATTTACGCCATAATCTGTGGCGTCCCGGCGCGAGCGTGGTCTTTGTCGGCTATCAGGCGCAGGGCACGCCCGGCAGGCGTATCGTGGAAGGAGCTAAAAGTATTCGCATTTTCAACGACGACATAGCCATAAAAGCCAAAATCTTTACAATCGGCGGTTTTTCCGCGCATGCCGGTCAAAGCCAGCTTTTGGATTGGCTCAAGAATTTTACCAACAAAAAAATGCCGGTTTTTTTAGTCCACGGTGAATATTCCGCGCAGGAAACTCTGGCCGCGCTAATCAAAGAAAAACTGGGATTTAGCGTGACTATTCCCGAGTATCAGGAAGAAATTCTACTGGGGCCGGGCGCGGAAATCAGAGAAATTAAGGTGCAGGTCGCGGAAGAAGAACCGCGTATCGACTTGGATGCCTTAATAGGCTCTCTGGAAGCAAAAATATCGGAGCTAAAAAGCCGCAAGAAAAATATCGCTTCGCTCTCTTTAAGCAGGCAGATGGAGATTCAGGATATGCTCAAAGAGGCGGACAATAGTATCGATGAAATAAAAACGGATTTGTAAGCGACATCGGAGAGCGCCTTCAGTTTTGAAGGTTAAGCTCAACCTTCAGCCTTTAAGGCTTCGGCCTTCAGTCTATTTTCCTATTTTTATCCCCGGATGAAAAATCAGCGCCATCTGTTCTATGGCATCTATGATTCGCGGCGAAGCGCGGCCGATTAAATCTGTGTCCACGGAATAAATCCGGCCGTTTTTCACCGCCGGCACCATGCTTAGCTTATTCCAAAATGTTTTGCCCGCTTTAAACCCCTTATCGCCGCTCATTGGCGCGATGAGAATTATATCCGGTTGTGACGCGGCAATTCCTTCCGCGCTGTAACGGGGATAGCGCGCGACGCTTTGCCCCGCGACATTAACAGCACCCGCCCTTTCCATTGCTTCATTAATCAGCGTTCCCGCGCCCGCGCTAATCACCGGCTCCAATCCAATCTGAAAAAATACGCGCGGTTTATTTTTATATTTTATCTGCGCGGCTATGCTGTTTAAACGTTTGCGCAACGCGGCCACCAGAGATTTAGCGGCGGGCATCTGATCGGTAACTTCACCAACGCGCAAAATGCTTTTCAGAATACCTTCGGTATCCACCGGATTTATTACATAAACCGTCAGGCCCAGCCTTTCTAGCTGTAAAACTGTTTCTTTTCTGTTGCCATCAGCGGTGGCTAAAATTATATCCGGCTTTAAAGAAACTATTTTTTCTATCGAAGGATTGATAAACCCGCCGATTTTTTCTTTTCGGCGCGCATCCTCTGGCCAATCGCAAAAAGTAGTTACACCGACAATTTTATCCGCGAGACCCAGGGCGTAAAGAGTTTCTGTAATTCCAGGCGCCAATGAAATAATGCGGACGGGGTTTTGGCTAACGCTTACTTTTCTGCCGATTTCGTCGGAAAGTTCACGCGCGGATGATGGAGAAGAAGATAGAATAACAAAAGCGGCAATCAAAAACACAAAGCAGATTTTATTGATGAGTTTAGTCATTTAAAGAAGTGTTTAATTTCTGATGCGATAGTTAAAAGACGCCACGATATGCAGGCGGGATAAATTGTAATATGGGGGTAATGGCTCAAACGGAGCGACAGACCTAACCACATTGACCGCCCCGTTATCCAGCTCCGGAAATCCGGATGAAGTAAGAAGAACCGCATGCGCCAGTTTTCCGTCGGCATCAATTGATAATCTTACAACAACATTCCCTTCTTCGTTTCTTTCGAAGGCCCTTTTTGGATAATCCCAGACACGCAAAATTTTTCTTTTAATCAGATTCAGATAAACGGCGTATTTGACATCAAAACTGCCCAGATCAACCGTATCTTCACGCCAGCCATCGTCAACGACAATTTTCTTTTCGCTATCTTTCTCCGGTGACGCTTTTTCGCTCAAGTATTCATCAGTTTCCTCATATGGAATATTCGGAGCAAGCTCTTCGATGCTTACGCTTAATATTTCCATATCCGGAATATTCTGGCGCAAATCAATCGCGCCCGTCGCCGTGATTAAAGTCAGATGAACAACGAATGAGATAACTACCGGCCATAATATGGCTTGTTTTGAATCCATTATTATCCGCTCTCTTCATATCGGACTTTTAAAAAATCAAGGCCGCCCGATACCTGAATCATATACGGCATTTGCCACAAAATCAACAATATGATAACAATAACAAATAAATTTGTCATCTGGTAAAACATTTTGCCGCGCGTAAAAAATTACAACTTATTCCCGGATGGCAGGCGAGAAAAAAATGAAAACCGATGAAGAGTATATGCAAATAGCGCTGGATGAAGCGCGTAAAGCTTCCGACGCGAATGAAGTGCCCGTGGGCGCGGTTGTGGTAAGCGAAGGAATTGTTTTGGCAAGCGCCTATAATTCCCCGATTGCAAATAATGACCCTTCGGCGCACGCGGAAATGCTGGCATTGCGAAAAGCGGCCGATGCGCTGGGTAATTATCGCCTTAACGGCGCGTCGCTTTATGTAACGCTGGAACCGTGCGTTATGTGTGCCGGAGCGATTATTCAGTCCCGTTTATCCCGGCTCATTTTCGGAGCGCGCGACCCGAAAAGCGGTGCTGTTGTTTCTCTGTATAATATCCTGAAGGATGAACGGCTGAATCATCAGGTGGAAATAACCGAAGGAATTCTAAGTGAACAATGCGGGGAAATTTTGAGTAGATTTTTTCGCCAAAAGAGGGTAACATCCGCGCCCGCGTCGGTAAAGCAGTAAATATAGACGTTTTGCTTAAATAACGGAGAGATACCGAAGTGGTCGTAACGGGATCGACTCGAAATCGATTTGGGGGCCAACAGCTCTCACGGGGGTTCGAATCCCCCTCTCTCCGCCAGAAATAAATGTTTTTTGAAAATTTATTTGTGTCATAGTTAGGAATCTTATAAAGATCCCTAACTATGTTTCGGGACAAAGATTTCTCCCCGGCAAACACTCCAGCAAATGTTGGATACGCCGGGCCGAAATGACATAACATAATATAAGCGGAGAGATGTCCGAGCGGCTGAAGGAGCACGACTGGAAATCGTGTGTATGCCCCCAAAGGTGTACCGCGGGTTCAAATCCCGCTCTCTCCGCCAGAATAATTACAGGGAGCCACTTATAAAAGTGCCGCGGGTTCACCCGGCAGGCGCCGGGTAGTCCGGCGTATGCCGGACAAATCCCGCTCTCTGTGCCATTTTATTGTTCGAAAATTTAAAAACATAAATGATAACAGCTTGATTACCCGTTACAAGTCAAAAAATAAAATTAGTGTTGATTCCTGTTCATTTATCAATTAAGACTTTTTGTGCATTAATTTTAATAAAACATGGCCGGGTCCCGTACAACGGAGGCTTGTGAACCCCGTCAGGTCCGGAAGGAAGCAGCGGCAGCAATGTCCGACGTGTGTTGCGGTAAACCTGGCCACCAGCTATCATTAGTAAAGTTAAACTTTTCAAGAGGACCAATTGGAATATCTAGTACTAGCCCGTAAATTCCGGCCGCAAACTTTTGAAGATGTCTCTGGCCAGGAACACGTCGTAAAAACACTGAAAAACGCTATCGGCCAGGGGCGCGTGGCGCACGCGTTTTTGTTTTCCGGGCCGCGCGGCGTCGGCAAAACTTCTGTGGCAAGAATTCTGGCCAAATCTCTCAACTGCGAAAAAGGGCCTTCGCCAACTCCCTGTAATATCTGCTCTAACTGCAAAGAAATTACCGAAGGCCGCTCTCTGGACGTGCGGGAAATTGACGGAGCCTCCAACCGCGGCATTGATGAAATCCGCGAACTGCGTGAAAATGTCAAATTCGCGCCCGCGGCAGCCAGATATAAAATTTATATTATAGATGAAGTGCACATGCTGACGCGCGAGGCCTTCAACGCGCTTTTAAAAACACTGGAAGAGCCGCCGTCACATGTTATTTTTATTTTTGCCACAACAGAAAACCACAAAGTTCCGGCGACGATACTTTCGCGCTGTCAATGTTACGATTTTCGGAGAATTTCACTCAAGGAAATAATTGCCAATCTGGAAAGAGTCGCGTCCGCGGAAGATATAAAAATAAGCAAAACGGCTCTGGGCTGGATTGCCGAAGCGGGAGACGGAAGCATGCGCGACGCGCAAAGCGTTTTTGACCAGGTAATTTCTTATGCCGGAAAAGAAATCAAAGACGAAGACGTGGAAGAAAACCTGGGGCTCACGGACAGAAAATATCTTTTTGTCCTTTCTGACGCCGTCATGAAAAAAGACGCGGGAGCCTGCTTAACTATTCTGGAAGAGGCTTATCTGGCGGGCATCGACATGAAGCAGTTTTATCAGCGGCTGCTTAAGCATTTTCGCGATTTGCTTTTGGTCAAAATCGCCGGGGACAACAGCTCCTCTTTTGATATCGCGCCGGAACAGATCGATCTTTTAAAAAATCAGAGTGAAAACGTGACGCGTGAAACATTACAGCGCTACGTGGAAATTCTTATCGCGCAGGAAGATTCGTTTCGCCGTTCGCAAGAACCGCGTATAAAAATGGAAACCATCATCGTTCAGATGGCTTATTTAAATCCCATAATCCCTTTAGGCGATATTATTTCTACCATTGAGGCGATTGAGCAAAAAATTCAAAACAAATTTCCCGGAAAAGGCGGCAACAATCCGGAAACAGGCAGTAATTCCTCCCGCGGAGGAGAACAGAATAATTCGAATCATAAAAATAATTTTCGTTTTGATTCAGACGATAATGGCGGCAATTCCGGAAGCAATACATCTACCAGCAGCATGGAAGAGCTTGGCAGCCAGCTAAAAAGTTTTATTAAAAAAGAAAATCATATATTGGGGGCAAAAACGGATGTCGCGGAAATTTTAAGCTATGAAAATAATTGCCTCACTCTCGGCTTTTCCAAAAACTTCATTTTCTTCGAAGATATAAACAGCAAAGATCAAAAAGACAAATTGAAAGAAATAACCTGTAAGTTCTTTCAAAAAGACGTGGAAATCAAAATCGCTTCGATGGAAGCAGATAAAACAAACACGAACGTCAATAACGCGCGCGACAAAGCAAACAGCATAAACGTGATGAAAAGAGAGGCGATTAATCATCCTCTTTTGCAGAAAGTTATGGACGAATTTTCAAGCGCCGAAGTAATAGAAATTAAAGCGCGAAATGAAGCGGATTAAAGGTTCTCTAAACATTAACTTACGATAAATATTATTATTCTTGGAGGAAGATAAAAGTGCAGAATTTTGGCAATATAATGAAACAAGCGAAAAAGATGCAGGAACAAATGGGCAAGATACAAGAAGAGCTGGAAACGAAAACCGTTGAAGCGCAGGCCGGCGGAGGAATGGTGCAAGTAGTCGTAAACGGTAAATTTAATGTCGTATCCATCAAAATAGAAAAGGAAGTAGTAAATCCCGAAGACGTGGAAATGCTCGAAGACCTGATCGTTGCAGCGGTCAATGAAGGCGTGCGCAAAGCGCAGGAAATGGCATCACAGGAAATGGCAAAAATTACCGGAGGCCTGGGGATTCCCGGATTAAGTTTCTAGGACAAATTTTATGAAAGCGTACGCGCAACCAATCAAAAAACTTATTGAAGAACTGGGCAAGCTTCCCGGCATCGGTGAAAAAACAGCCACCAGGCTGGCCAATTATATTTTACGCGCCACCGCGGACGACGTAAAAAAACTGGCGGAAAGCATCATCGAAGTAAAAAGAAAAATCAAATTTTGCAATGTTTGCCTGAATCTCACGGAAACGGAAACCTGCCATATTTGTCATGATAAAAATCGGGATCATACGATAATTTGCGTGGTGCAGGAACCGGACGCCATGGCGGCGATTGAAGAAAGCGGCTGCTTTCATGGAACATATCATATCCTGCACGGCGCGCTGGCGCCGCTGGACGGCATCGGCCCGGAAAGCCTGCATCTTAACGAATTAATGAAGCGCATCGACAGCAAAACAGTCAAAGAAATAATAATAGCGACAAATCCTGATGTTCATGGAGAAGCAACTGCCTTGCTGATTATTAGAATGCTCAAAGGAAGAAATATAAAGGTAACGCGGATTGCCACCGGCGTGCCGCTGGGCGGCGACCTGAAATATATCGATAAAATGACCATTTCCAAATCGCTCGAATTCAGGCGCGGCATGTAATCTTATGGATAAGACCAGGGAAATAGACAGCAAGCTTATTACCGAAACAGTAAAGAAACTGTTTATCGAAGCCAACACAAACTTAGGCCAGGATGTGGTCTGCGCCCTACAGGACGCGCTTGCCCGGGAAGAATCTCCCCTGGGCAAACAGGTGCTCGAAAAAATAATTGATAACGCTGATATTGCGCGCCGCGAAAAAATGCCCATCTGTCAGGACACCGGCCTGGCGGTGCTGTTTATTGAAATCGGGCAGGATGTTCATATTGTCGGCGGTGATTTGCGCGCCGCGATTGAAGAAGGAGTGCGCCAGGCTTACCAGGATGGTTTTTTGCGCAAATCCGTCTGTGATCCGCTGACCAGAAAAAATACACAGGATAACACGCCGGCCATAATCCATATTGATATTGTACCCGGCGACAGGCTGAAAATAATTGCCATGCCCAAAGGCGGCGGCAGTGAAAACATGAGCGCGGCACAAATGCTCACACCGGCATCGGGCGAAGAAGGCATTAAAAAATTTGTTATTGAAAAAGTGAAGCAAGCCGGCGCCAATCCCTGCCCTCCTATTATTGTCGGAGTCGGCATCGGCGGCTCACTGGAAGAAGCGTGTGTTTTAGCCAAAAAAGCGTTGCTACGCCCTGTGGGCGAAGCTAATAAAAATGATGAGCGCCTGGCACAAATGGAAAAAGAACTGCTCACCAGCATTAATAAACTGGGTATCGGCCCGGGCGGTCTGGGCGGAAGAATTTCCGCGCTGGCAGTGAACATCGAGATGCTGCCCTGCCACATTGCCTCACTGCCCGTGGCGGTGAATATTCAGTGTCACGTAGCGCGGCATAAAGAAGAAATTATATAGGATAGCGGTTTGAACAAAAAAGAAAACATCGCTCGTCACATTGAGATTCCATTAAAGGCAGATGTTATTTCCTCTCTGCAGGCCGGAGACATGGTGCTTGTCTCCGGTGAGGTTTATACCGCGCGCGATGTCGCGCATCGGCGTCTTTATGAAGCGTTGAACAAAGGCGAGAAACTGCCGATTGATTTAAAGACAGCGGTAATATTTTACGCGGCGCCCGCGCCGACTCCGCCCGGAAAAATTATCGGCTCCATCGGCCCGACCACCAGTTACCGGATGGATTTCTTCACGCCGAAACTAATTGAAAACGGACTCAAAGGAATGATCGGCAAAGGTAATCGTTCCCCTGAAGTAATCGCCGCCATAAAAAAACACGGCGCGGTTTATTTTGGCGCGATCGGCGGCATCGCGGCGCTGAGCTCACAATGCGTGAAAAAAGCCGAACTTGTCGCCTATGAAGATCTTGGCCCGGAAGCAATCAGAAAATTGACCGTGGTTGATTTTCCGGTGATTGTTATCAATGATATCTCCGGCAATGATTTATACGCTCAGGCGGAAAACAGGTGGCGCTTCAATAATTAAAACTGGAAAAATTGTTATTTTTAAAAAAAGTTGACATAAAAATCCAAATATAATAGAAAAACGCCTCACTTTACTTCGTGATAATTAATCCAGTAAGGGAGATTGTAATGATAGAAGTTAGATGGCACGGTCGGGGTGGCCAGGGAGCGGTAACATCAGTGGAATTGCTGGCTGTTTCGGCAATCGCCGCGGGAAAATACGCTCAGGGATTTCCCAGTTTTGGGCCGGAAAGAAGAGGCGCGCCTGTAGCCGCGTTCACAAGGATTGATAATAAAAAAATCAACAAAAGATCAGGCATTTACAAGCCGGATGTTGTGCTGGTGCTCGATGCCAGCCTTATCGGCCTGGTAAATGTAACGGAAGGTTTAAAACCCGAAGGGAAATTAATCGTCAATACCCATAAAACACCCGATGAAATCCGCAAGCAATTGGACTTTAAAGGCACGGTGGCTACCGTTGACGGCACGGGAATTGCCCGCAAAGAAATGGGCGTTCCTATCGCCAACACGACGATGATCGGCGCTTTGCTGAAGGTAACGGGAATTATGGATCTGAACGCGATGAAAGATGCGGTTGAACATCGCTTTGGACGCATCGCGCAAAAAAATCTGGCAGCGATGAAACGTGCCTACGACGAAATACAAATCGAAAACTAAGAGGTATCAACATATGGCATTAAAAACATGGAAGGAGCTTCCGGTCGGCTGTGTTGTTTCCGAACCGGGAAGCGCTAGTGAATATCACACCGGCAGTTGGCGCTCGCAGCGTCCCTGTCTGGAATGACGCCAAATGCATCAAATGCGGTATCTGTTACGTGTTTTGCCCGGAAGGATGCGTACAGCAGGCCGAAGACGGATTGTTCAAGGCCAACCTGGACTATTGCAAGGGCTGCGGCATCTGCGCGCATGAATGCTGGCCCCGCGCAATCACAATGGTGGAGGAGGGCTAGGCATGGGTAAACGCGTTGGCTTGGAAGTAACAGTAGCAGTGGCGGAAGCTGTAGCGCTTTGCCGCATTGACATGGCGGGTGTTTATCCCATCACGCCGCAGTCGCACATCGCGGAACATCTCTCCGACCTGGTGGCGGATGGCGTGCTGGACGCGGAATTTGTGACAGTGGAATCAGAACATTCGGCGATGAGCGCGGTGATCGGCGCCTCTGCGACCGGCGCGCGCTCCTATACGGCAACGGCATCTCAGGGGCTTTTACTGATGAATGAACTTTTACCCATCGCTTCGGCAATGCGCCTGCCGATTTGCATGGCCATTGCCAACCGCGCCGTATCCGGCCCGCTCAACATTTTAAACGATCATTCCGATATTATGCCACAGCGCGATACCGGCTGGATAACGTTGTTTGTAGAAAACGGCCAGGAAGCGATAGATTTGTCAATCCAGGCATTTAAAATTGCGGAGCATAAAGATGTAATGTTGCCGGTGTGCGTGAACATCGACGGTTTTCAGTTAACCCATATGGTTGAGCCGGTGGAGCTACCGACGCAGGAGGAAGTGGACAAGTTCCTGCCGCCTTTTGCGCCGCATGCAACTCTGCATCCGGCCAAGCCGGTGACCATGGGCGCGTTTTCCATGTCTGATTATTTTGCGGAAATCATGAAGGCCAAAGACGAAGCCATCAAAAATTCCAAGAAAGTTATTTTGGAAGTTTGGGATGAATGGGGCAAGATGTTCGGCCGTAATTATAAAGCGGTGGAAACCTATCAGGCGGAAGACGCGGAAATATTGATGCTGACCATGGGTTCGATGGGCGAAACGGCACAGGTGGCCATCGATGAATTGCGCGGCAAGGGAATCAAAGCGGGACTGGTAAAGCTCAGGCTGTGGCGTCCGTTTCCCTTTGAGGAGATAAGAGAGGCGCTGAAAAACGCGAAAAAGCTGATCGTCACCGATCGCGCCTGCTCTTTTGGCGGTCCCGGCGGACCGGTATTTTCGGAAATCAAATCCGCCTTGTATGCCGGGAACAATCACCCCGCAATGTATAATTTTATTTACGGACTGGGCGGACGCGATGTGCCGGTACAGGATTTTACCGGTATGTTTGAAAAAGTAATCGCGGATACAGACAACACGGCCAAAGACACATATGAATTTTGGGGAGTGAGAGAATAATGAATCTTGTAGAAAATTTTGATTTATATGCCCCGCGGCTGATTAATAAAAAGGAATTGTTCTCCGCCGGTCACCGCGCCTGCTCGGGCTGCGCGGAAGTTCTGGCGGTGCGCCTCATGTGCAAGGCGCTCGGCGAAAACACAGTTATCGCTTCCGCCACCGGGTGCATGGAAATTGTCTCCAGCATGTTCCCGACCACGGCCTGGGAAGTTCCCTGGATTCACGTGGCGTTTGAAAACACGGCGGCCGTGGCCTCCGGTGTTGAGGCGGGCCTCAAGGCGCTGCGCAGAAAGGGTAAGATCGATGACCGCTATGTAAAGGTAGTTGGCATGGCAGGTGACGGCGGCACGATGGATATCGGCTTCCAGGCGCTTTCCGGCGCGATGGAAAGAGGCCATGACATGATTTACGTCTGCTTTGATAACGAAGCTTACATGAACACGGGCATTCAGCGCTCCAGCGGCACGCCGATGGGCGCGTCCACAACCACCGCTCCGGCGGGAAAGGTGAGCATCGGTCAGAAAACATGGAAGAAAAACATGCCGGAAATCATGGTCGCACATAATGTTCCCTACGTGGCTACCGCATGTCCGAGCTATCCGCTGGATTTCATCCGCAAAATCGAAAAGGCCAAAAGCATAAAAGGCCCTTCATATATCCACTGTTTTTCCGTTTGTCCCACCGGCTGGCGTTGTCCCTCGCATTTGGCCATCTCCATGGGGCGCCTCGCGGTGGAAACGGGCGTGTTTCCGCTCTTTGAAGTGGAAAACGGACATTATCGTCTGTCTCCGGATATGCCGAAAAAACTGCGGCCGATTCGTGATTACTTCAAGGGACAGGGTCGTTTCCGCCACCTGACGGATGAAGAAATCAACATGATTCAAGAAAGAGTAAACATCGAGCATAAAAAGATTACGGAAAAAGCCAAGTATTTGAAAACAGGCAATGAATAGCAATAACACCGAGGTGTATAAATAATGAGCAAAACCGATAATGTTGCAGCAAAAACAAAAGAAATCGTAAAAAAACACGGCGGCGATAAAGGCGCGCTGATTGCCGTACTGCAGGATATACAGGAAGCTTTTAATTACCTGCCCCAAGAAGGGCTAAAAGCGGCAGGTAAAGCGATGAATATTCCGCTCAGCCGCGTTTACGAAGTAGCCACGTTTTACAACGCTTTCAGTCTGAAACCGCGAGGCGAGCATATTGTAAAAATCTGTATGGGCACCGCCTGCCATGTCCGCGGCGCTTCCGCCATCCAGGATAAAATGGAAAGAACGCTTAATATAAAACCGGGCGAAACAACCTCGGATAAAAAATTCTCGCTGGAAACGGTCAATTGCGTGGGCGCATGCGCCCTGGGGCCCGTGGTGGTGATCAACACCGAATATCACGGCCAGATGACCATGGCTAAAGTGGACAAAGTTATCGGCAAGCTCAAAGAGGGGGCGCAGCAATAATGAAAAGATTAGATGATGCTTTGGCCTTGCGCCAAATTCAGGATAGTTTACGGAAAAATTACGACCCGACTAAAAAACTTGTGACCATATGCGCCGGCACGGGGTGCCGCGGTTATGGCTGCATTTCCGTTAAAGAAGAGCTGGAAGCGGAAATCAAAAAGCAAAATATGAATGTGGAAGTGCGCGCCACCGGCTGTTTCGGTTTTTGCGAAAAAGGCCCGCTGGTGGTCATTCATCCGGAAAAAATATTTTATCAGCAGGTCAAAGTAAAAGACGTGCCGGAAATAATTTCCAAAACCGTCGCCCATGGAGAAATCCTGGAAAAACTTCTCTATCGCGATCCGGACACCAAGGAAACTGTCTTGAAGGAAGAGGATGTCCCCTTCTACAAGAAACAACACCGCCTGGTCTTCGGCCAAAACGGCATGATTGATCCTTCCCGCCTAGATGATTATTTGGCTATCGACGGATATTCCGCGCTGGCCAAAGCGCTCACCGAAATGACGCCGGAAGATGTCATTAATGAAGTGAAAAAGGCCGGGCTGCGCGGCCGGGGTGGCGGCGGCTTTCACGCCGGCGTCAAATGGGAAGGATGCCGCAAAGCGCACGGCTCACACAAATACGTTATCGGCAACGGCGATGAAGGAGACCCCGGCGCGTACATGGACCGCAGTCTCATGGAAGGCAACCCGCACAGCGTTATCGAAGGCATGATTATCGGCGCCTATGCAATAGGCGCGAACGAAGGTTATATTTACGTGCGCAACGAATATCCGCTGGCGGTTATGAACCTTTCTTTGGCCATCAACAGCGCCAAGGAGGCGGGCCTTTTGGGAAAAAAGATACTGGGCACGGATTTTTCCTTTGACATACATATAAATAAAGGCGGCGGCGCTTTTGTTTGCGGTGAGTCATCCGCCTTATTCGCCTCTATTGAAGGCCGCGCGGGAGAGCCGCGCGCCAAGTATATTCACGCCGTGGAAAAGGGACTCTGGGATAAACCCACGGTGCTTAACAATGTGGAAACATGGGCGAACGTGCCCGTGATTATAAACAAGGGAGCCGATTGGTATGCCTCGATCGGCACGGAAGGCTCCAAAGGAACGAAAATTTTCTCGCTGGTCGGCAAAATCAACAATACCGGCCTCATCGAAGTTCCCATGGGAATGACGCTGCGCGAAATCATCTATGGCATGGGCGGCGGCATTCCGGGCGGCCGTAAATTCAAAGCCGTGCAGACCGGCGGCCCTTCCGGCGGTT
Source organism: uncultured delta proteobacterium (assembly GCA_963813455.1). Taxonomy (GTDB): domain Bacteria; phylum Desulfobacterota; class Syntrophia; order Syntrophales; family Smithellaceae; genus UBA4810. The sequence continues at coordinate 77,019 of CAWEZF010000002.1, read as the reverse complement.
GTATTCCGGAAAGTCTCCTGGATCTGCCCGTGGATTTTGACAAACTTTATGAAGTCGGCTCCATGATGGGCTCCGGCGGCATGATCGTCATGGATGATAAATCCTGTATGGTTGATGTTGCCAAGTACTTTTTGGCCTTCTTACAGGAAGAATCCTGCGGCAAATGCGTTCCCTGCCGCGAAGGCGTGCGCCGCATGCGGGATATTCTCGAAGATATTTGCGCGGGCAAAGGCAAGGAAGGCGACGTGGAGCTTCTGGAGCATATCTCCACAGGCGTTGCCGACGGATCGCTTTGCGCATTGGGTGGCTCCGCTCCGAACCCGGTTTTGAGCACGATTAAATATTTCCGCGAGGAATATGACGCGCACATCAAAAACAAACGCTGCCCGGCGGGTGTATGCAAGGCGCTGATTACCTACAGTATTGATCCGGAAAAATGCACCGGCTGCACGCTTTGCAGCAGGGTTTGCCCGGTGGAAGCAATAAGCGGCGAAAAGAAAAAGGCGCATAAGATTGACATCGATAAATGCACGAGATGCGGCGCGTGTATCGAAAGTTGCAAATTTGACGCGATAACCGTAGAATAAAAGGTGGATTAAATCATGGTAAATTTGATTATCAACGGTAAAGACGTAAAAGCCCGTGAAGATATGATGGTGCTGGAAGCGGCGCGTATGGCTGGTTTTGATATCCCGACTCTGTGCGCTCATGAATCGGTATCCCGCTCCGGGGCCTGCCGCCTTTGCGTGGTGGAAATTAAAAAGGGCAACAGAACGAGAATCGTCACTTCCTGCCTCTATCCTGTCGAAGAAGGTCTGGTCGTGGACACAAATACGGCGCGCGTGCAGAATGTCCGACGTCTGGTCATGGAATTACTGCTTGCCCGCTGCCCCGAAGCCGACGTGCTCAAAAAAATGGCAGCGGAAATGGGCATTGAATCCCAGCCACGGTTTGTCGCTGATACAGATAAAGGCAAGTGTATTTTGTGCCGCTCTTGTGTGCGCGTTTGCGAAGAAGTCGTCGGCGTCAGCGCCATCGGCCTTTTTGCCCGCGGCTCGCATAAAACCGTCGGAACTCCTTTCATGGAACAATCGGATGTCTGCATCGGCTGCGGCGCCTGCGTTTATGTATGCCCCACCGGGCATATTGAAATGACCTCGACCGGCGATAAACGTAAAATATGGGGACGAACTTTTAAAATGCAAGCCTGCGAAAAATGTGGTAAACACTTCGCGCCGGTTGACCAATTGAAATATATAAGCAAGAAAACGGGGGTACCCGTCAAAGAAATGGCAATCTGCATGGATTGCCGATAACTTTATTCCCCAGTAGCTCAGTCGGTAGAGCAGATGGCTGTTAACCATCGGGTCCGTGGTTCGAGTCCGCGCTGGGGAGCCAATAATAAAAATGCCCGCGAAAGCGGGCATTTTTGTGGGTATGTTCATGTTGTATTATGTTGATATCCTGCAAAGTGAATCAACTGGACGTTATTATTGCGGACAAACCAATAATCTCGATCGCCGCATTCTGGAACACAATACCCCATCATACACTAGCTCAAAGACGACAAAGCGGTTTGCCGGACCCTGGCGTTTGGTCTGGTCAACAACTTTGGAAACCCGCCGCTTAGCCATCAGCCGAGAAAAATCTATTAAGAATCGCGGCATCGCGCGATTTCTCAATGACGCACTATCCGGCTCTTAATCCCGCAGTGGCGGGATTCGAGTCCGCGCTGGGGAGCCAAAATTTTAAAAAGCCCGCTTATTTTATAAACGGGCTTTTTTATTTGATAGATAGTTATCTGCACCCGCCCTACAGATTTTAAAGCATAAAAAATATTCATACCGCTTATCAAAATATCAAAAGGTTATAATAAGAATAGGTTTTTTAATTGCGCAAACGATTGCGTTGACAAGACCTATGCCTTTTGTTAAAATTGTAACATCTTAACAGAAAATAAAGGCAGGGAGGTAAAATATGTCTTCAGTAAAGCCCGAATTTATCGAATATAGAGGTAAAAAAGTTTTTTATTTAAATTTTTCTAATATGGGAAAAGATACCATACCTGCCTTCATGGAAGAGGCAAAAAAAGTCTTGTCCGCGCACGAGCCTGCTTCAGTTCTTTTTTTGGCAAATGTCGAAAAGATGAAATTTAATAAAAATATTGTGAAATATTTTGTCGATTTTTTTAAATTTACAAAAACTTTTACAAAAAAAACAGCCGTGATAGGGTTGGATACCCTTAAAAAAATGCTATTGGAAAGCGTGCTTGTTATTTCCGGCAGGGGAAAAGAAAATATTAGTGCGTTTGACGGCCCAAACGCGGATGTTAAAGCTAAGGATTGGCTGACGTTAATCTGATTGCTGTTTCCTCAATCAGCGAAATAAATTATTCAAAATATTTTTTGACGTTTATTTTTGCAACGTTCGGATTAATGGTTCCGGCAATAGAACGCTTGTATCTTCCGCCAACTGTTTCCACCAGGCTGACGATATTCCCTGTCTCTTTTTCTGAACCGTCAAATTTAGTCAGCAAAAGCACCCGTGGCCGCATCAGGTCAGCGGTCTGATGCATGACCAATCCCACCTCGCCGGTATCCAGCTTAAGAAGCGTGCCGATAGGAAAAATGCCCATCATGTTTATAAAGGCTTTCAGCAACACCAAAGAACTGGTAACTCCACGATTCTTTATCAGGATTTGCATAGCTTCGTCGGGGGGAATTCTGGATGAATAGTATATGCGCGACGCGGTAATCGCTTCGTAGCTGTCGGCCAATGAAATTATCTGCGAAAACGGATGCCTTTTTTGATCTCCTTTAATAACTGGATAAGCTTTTTCACCATGCTGATGGTGTTCAAAGGCGACCACCGTCGCCAGCTTCGATATACCCGGTACCTTAGAGAGAAAAATGGCTCCAGCTACCGGATGCTTGCGGACATGTTCCCATTCTTCCTCTGTCAGCTTGCCCGGCTTATTAATTATTTCTTTGGGAATTCCTACTTTGCCGATATCATGAAGAAGAGCGGAAATACCCAAGGCGGCGAGCTGAGTTTTTTTAAAGGACAAATACGTGCCTAAAGAAACAGCCAGGATCGCCGTATTCACGGAATGGGCGAATGTATATTCGTCATACATCTTAATGCTGGTTAAACCGACCAAGGCGTCTCTGTTATCCAAAACATAATCCACCATATTCTGCATAACAGTGTTCATTTTTCTCATGCTTGAAGCTTTTTCCAGATAAACAGCCTCAACAACATCTTTCAGGGCGCCGATAGTATCACGGAAAATATCCGCGGCCTTTCTTTCCCGCGCCTTGATTACTTTGCCTATTTGCCTATCAACAAGCAACGCGTGATGGATTACAATGTGCAGGATGCCTCTCTTGGCAGTAGTAACATTCAAGCTTTCTTGTTCGGAAGAAAATACTATGTCACTGCTCATCATGTCCGCGAAACGGACAATTTCATCCGACGCGATGTTCGGCCTAAAAACAACTCCGCCGATATCCTTATCTTGAAATAAATCAATTGCCGTTGAAAAACTATTATCAATTGGTATGGCTAACGTTTCAAAAAATAATTCGCCTCTGACCAAATAAAAAGCCGCTTCTTTTCTATCTGTTAAGACTTTCTGCAAATGATCACGAAATTTTTCCGCGGAGACCAGGAGGATGGGATGATCATGGGGATAAAGAGATATGTTCCGCAGCACGGCGGCCAACAGATGAAAGGAGATGCGCGCCGACTCGATCAGCTTTTGCTTTTCAAAAAATGTTTGCCTTGCTTCCAGTTGTTCGTCACGCTCGTTTTCCATTATCGCCTATTCTCCAGCTAATCTCTTCTATAGCTTTCAGGGCTGCCGCACGGCGTTCTTCCTGCAGCTTTTTCGATTTCCACCAGCGCACTTTAGTGAATTTATTTAAATACTCTTTGGTATTACGGCCACCGATATTCCCGAGCACGCCGATGGCGACTAACGTAAGCTCCTGTTCTTTTTTCTTTAATGGACGGTTATCCAAAAAACTAATCAGATATGTGGCATCATCAGCGCTGACACCATGAAAACGGGAAAAAGCTTTAATCGCGCTTCTCTGCACTTCATGATCCTCATCCGAAAGAAAACTGGCTAAATAAATCATGGCCTTTTTACCGCCGATGCTCTGCAATCCGTTGATAACTTCCTGGCGGATACGAATATCTTTATGCTCCGCCGCTTTACGAAAATACGCTATGGCCTGATCGGGTTTGCTTTCTCCTAAAATATTGACGATATTCCGGACAAAATACCACCGATTATCGGATAAATGCCTGCCCAGCAAAGATGTCTGATTTTTACCAAGCTCTTTCGAGAGGGCAAGATAAAACATGCGCGCTTTTCTTTCTTTTTCTTCAGCCAAAAGTTTTAAAATAGTCTCCGTGGATTCCGCTTCGAAAGTGGACAAATAACTAAAAATAGCGCGGTATTCGGGAGAACCCATAACATGCCGGCGAAGTTCTTTTATCGCGTCTAAAATTATAAGCCGGGCGGAAGCTTTTCTTAAAGTATCACTTACCTTCAGCCTGAATGCCGGCTCCACGGGCATCTGTAACGCGTGAACAATAAGCGTGGCGTAATTATAATCTTGCTTTCTCAAAAGATACTCGAGCATGTTTTCCAGTTGGGTGATAATAGCTGAAAAAAGCGTCGCGTCTTTATCTTGTTTATCTGCTTGGCTCTCATCTTTCGCGTGAGGGATCAAAGCAATCAAGGTACGCGCTGCCGACCTTACGGTATCCCATTCCGTGCCCGCTTCGTTAACGGCTTTAAGTTCCTCCATTTCTTCAGAGCTATATTTAGTCAACTCCTGAGCAAAAACGATAATCTCCTCATTAATGGACTGCGCCTGAAGATAAGCAAGATGGCTTTGTGCTTCCTGCGCGTCCGGCTCCTGCGCGACTGCTTTTTTAAGCAGCGCGGCAATCTGCTGCACCGTCCAGGCGTCCGAAAAGCGCCCGGACTGGACTTCCTGATTGAGAGCGGGCACAATTTGTTCTGCTAAGGGTCCTTCCTCGTTAGCTATCTCTGCGTCTAGAGCGCCATACAACTTATCAGCGATAAAGCCGTTGCGGTAACGAGGGTCGAGCGCGAGAACTGATTTAGCCAGACCTTCATATAAGGTTTCTCTTTGCGCCGGTTGCTCCTGATCGATTTTCTTTCCCGCCTCTTTATACAAAGCGAAGAGGCGGTCTTCTAATGTTTCATTTTCTGTTTTTGTCTGCTTTGCGAATTCAAGCATTTTCTCGCCGAATTTGAAGGGATCTTCGGTAAGATCAAAAAGGACCAGCGTGCGTTGAGGAGCGCCTAATTCTTTTACGTCATCCTCAGCTTGAGCGTCTTTGCTTTTATGCGCAGCCTTTTCTTCCCATCGCCTAGTGGACTGTGTTGCGATAACCTCATCCAAGCCTGTCTCCGTGACCTTAATATTGAGAATATCTTTTTCCCATAAAATAGAATTAATTCCGCCTCTCATCTCAAGCTCTTCGGCCGTCTGGGCAAGCCCCTGATAGAATTCCAGCAGCTCCGATTCGGTCAGCCCGTAAATAAAAATTATCTCGCGGATTCCCTTTAAAAACAAATCCTGCGCGATAGGCTGATTGATATCTTGATTTTTTTCAAAAGGAACATTTTGAAACAGCATGTAATTTTTATGCACACCGAGCCGATATTCGTCGTTTTTTTGCAGATAATTATTGAGCGTGCCGAATGAGTTTTTTACAGAATTAAGATAGGATGGATTATTAATAGGATAAAGCTTTACCGCGCGAATAGCCAGAACGACGCTTCTTAAAACTTCCTGGATTTCGGGAGAAAGCAGCTCTTCTTTTTTGACTTCTTTTTGCATGATCGCGGCTCTCAAATCAATGCGTTGATAGAAAAATATGAAATGGTGAGTTAAGTATAGGGAAACCATCCTTGTATGTCAATTAAATAATAAGTAATTGATCTAATAAGGATTTTAATCATTGTCTTTATTTTCATGCATTAGTTATTGAGGTTAAAAGTAAAATTATGCGATAATACAGTGACTTTATTTCGAAGGAGACATTTTTAATGATTGAAAAATGGATTAAAGAAATAAAAGGGGAAAGTCCGCCGGATCAACTGGGAATGATTCTTGTTCATAACGGCATTGTCCGGGCAACATCTAAAAACGGGCAACCGGTAACAAAGATGAAACTAAGCTACGACCACGCGCGCCTCAATCAAACAATTGATGCTTTCAAAAAGAGGGAGGGTATTGTCGATATAAAAGCGTGGATTAATGAAGGCGCTTTACAAATCGGCGCCGATATAATGAAAGTGTGCGTAGCCGGACGTTTTCGCAAAGATGTTTTCCCCGCGTTCAAAGAACTTTTAGAAATTATAAAAAACGATATTGTCCGGGAAGAAGAAATATCTTCATAGCGACTCAAGCGCTATTTTTTGAAGACTATTACAGCACCCAACACAGTGCAGACAGCGCCGGAAATTAGAAATAACATCGTTTCATTCGTGGAGGTTCCGGTTATGGCCTGCGAAAGCTTGTTGCCGAAGGCACCATAAAGATTAAGCCCCCAAATGAGGAGAGCAACCCCGATAACCAGTAAAATAATCCCGACTGCATTGATGTTCTTTTTCGCCATTTAATACACCTCCCAAACCATTGCTTTTCAGATATAGCGTTGAGTGGAAAGTATATATTAGATAATATAGACCTTCCACTCAACAGAATCTTTTGTAATGATTAGCTTTAAATCCACGAATAGCGGCAAGAATTACGCCTTATATTTAAAAGATACTCTCATTTTTGCCCGATACTCGACAACTTTGCCGTCTTCGATTCTCATATCGAGTTCTTTAACTTCGGCGACTCTCAAATCTTCCAGACTCTTTGCCGCTGTTTCCACGCCCTTTTTAGCGGCATCTTCCCACGACTTATCGCTGCTGCCGATAATTTCAATCACCTTATAAATGCTGCTCATGCTTTTCCTCCTTTTTTAAGTTAATGGATTTAAAAACGAGACAACTCTTTACAACGCTCATACTTTGTGTGTTCGGTAAAGTATAGGAACATTAATTTTATCTGTCAATGAAAAAAGGGGGTGAAGGCAATATTAGCCACACTGAAATATTTCAGCAATTAATACTATATAAAATCAATTAATTAGAGCTTGCCGTCCAAATGTTGCGCAACTTCAGCCTTGCAGCTGCGGCAGCGCTGCGCGCCGCGAAAAAGCGGTTTGCCGCAGAAAGGACAATGGTAGCGCTCGCAAACTGAGCGTGCCCATTCCACGCTCCCCTTTTCATCACCGTATTCGGCAACCTTTTCGCGCCAGATGGGGATGGTTTCCTTCATCACCCTTCTTCCTGTCGCCAGACCAAAATTCTCTATCATCGCACAGGGCCAATCCGCGCACTGGTGACAGGAATAGAATCCTTTATCCTTCACGCAATTTCTAATGGAACATGACTGACAGTAACCGTATAATTTTCCCGACGGCTCCTGCTGCATACACCCCAGGCACACAGTCTCCTCCGGTTTTGTACCGTAGAGATTGCCCATTATCCGGCGGAATTTTTCATTATTATCACGCGTGGCGATATAAACTCCGCACACACCGCAATAAAGACCGCAGGGAGCCATTAAATCTTTATTTTTGAATTCTTCTTCGCTCCAGCCTTCCATAAGCGTTTCCTAAAAATTATGAATTTACAGCTCGCTCTTTTTTACACAAACTTATTTTTTAGGCGTAATCCCGGAGAGCTCCTCGTACATCTCGATTACCGGAGAACCGTCAAGCATCGGGCCAATCTTGCCAAAAAGAGCGGCAAAATAAGGCGTTGAACTGTGCTCCTTCAGAGCTTCCTTGTCGGTATATTTTTCATAAAAGAGAAATTTCCCGCCTTCTTTCTTGTGACGGTGAAGAGTATACATAAGGGTGCCTTTTTCCGCTTCCACCTGAGGGATTATATCTTTCAGGGCCTGTTCAAATTCCTGCTCCATTCCCGCTTTTGCCTTCATTACCGCAACAACAACCAGCATTTTTTCCTCCTTATTATTTTTTTAACTTGTATTACTATAGAGATAAAAAATAAAGGTGTCAATCAAGTATTGATCAAATAAAAAGGCGGCTTATCGATAATCGTTAAACCGCCTTATATTTCGTGCTTTTTTCAGCCTCTATTAAATTTTCATACCCCCGTCGCAGAAAATCAGCTGACCGGTAATAAAGGAACTTTCGTCAGATGCGAGAAACAGCGCCAGGTTGGCGATATCCTCGGGGGAACCCTTGCGGTTCATGGGAACAAGAAAAGGCAGCATCGCGTCCATCTGCTTAATAGTTTCCGGGGGCATGCTCTTCATCATGTCTGTCCAGATCATTCCCGGAGCGATGGCGTTTACGTTTATCCCTTTAGGCCCCAGCTCCTTGGCGGCGGTTTTGGTCATGCCGATAACACCCGCTTTTGTCGCGGAATAATTGAGCTGGCCGGCATTCCCCAAAGCGCTGGTGGAAGAAATATTAATAATTTTACCATAGCCTTTTTGGCGCATAAGAATTCCCGCGCATTGTATTCCGTAAAAAACACCGGTGAGGTTTACGGCGACAACCTGATTCCATTGTTCATCCGTCATTTTATGAAGAATGGAGTCTCGTGTAATGCCAGCGTTGTTTATCATGATATCCAATGTGCCATATTCTTTAACTGCCGTATCCACCATATTCTGGACAACTTCGCGAGAAGCCACAGAACCGATAACAGCTGTGGCCTGGCCTTTTTGCGCTCTAATCTTTTCCACCACGTTTTTCGCGTCCGCTTCGTTGACGTCATTAACGACAATCTTGGCGCCTTCGGCAACAAACCGCATAACAATACCCTCACCGATACCTCGTCCCGAACCGGTAACCACAGCCACTTTGTCTTTTAATCTCATTTTACCCTCCTTATGTGATAGCATGACTAATATTTGTCTTTAGTTCATAATTGAACCGCGCGGCAATTACAACCAAAAAACGTTTGTAAAAAAGACACAAAACGCATCCCCACGCTGATGAAAGTAATAAATAATATCTAATAAAAAATACAGCTCAAAGAAACATGCTTGGAAATAATATTTTCCCGTAATGTTTCACGTGAATCAATTAAATATTGCCAAAGGGGAGTATCTATAAGCTCTTAATATTTATTGCTTATTTTCTCTTTACGCATATGAGGCCAAAATCAATAATCTTATACCCCCCTGAAAAATAAAAGAAACTGCCGCCTAGTGTAGCGGCAGTTTCTTAATAACCAGTAAACGATTTAAATATATTTTATTGAGCGCCACCGCCGGAAACAAAACCTTTTGAAGGAGGCCCCGTATCCGCGGGCGTACCGGCAATCTGCGCCAGGTAAGCGGCGCCAAGTTTTTTGAGGTGGTCAGTCACATTATCAAAATAATTAAAATGCGCCTGTTCCTCTTCGGTGATTGTCTCGAAAAGCTTCATGCTGACGCTGTCTCCGTTTTCCCGGCAGACCAGAAGAAACTTATTATAAGCGTCGATGGTGTCATCTTCCAATTTGGAGTCAAAAGGAAAAACAACATCCACTTTTTGCGCTTTTGTTACTTTGCCGTCAACATCCGTCGTCGGCTCACCGCCCAGTTCCTTAATCCGCTCGGCAAACATCTCAGCGTGACGCATTTCATCAATGGCGATAAGTTTAACTTTTGCGGCCAGATCTCCGTAATCCATATCGTCCAGATTGTAATGCTGGTTCATGTATTGATGAATGGCGTAAAGTTCCATTGCTCTAGCTTTGTTCAGTACGTCAATGACTTTTTTCTTTTTCATTTCCCGTGAATCCTGCGCCATATAAAACCCCCTTTTCTTGAATTAATTGTTGGTTTACTGTTCTAATTTAAATAACTCTTGGGACTCGTTCCAATCGAACAATATTGCCGCGTTGGAAATGATATATCGGATTATAAAAATACAAATCAATATCATAGGCGGCGCCCTTCACCATTTGCGGCCCGTAAAACATTATGGCCTTTATCTTTGAGGAGACCGCAGTAAAATTCCCTGTTCATTCTTTCGTTGTCAATGGCTAAAATAGTTTCTTTCATCTTCAAAATTCCCTGGCCTTATATGATGCGCTTACGCTACTTAATCACTGGTTGGATGAAGTATAAAAAGAAGACCTCTGCCTGTCAATGGAATAATATTCCTTTAAATTTAGCACAATAAATTTATGATTTTATTTAAATACAGTAAATTAATCCGCGGGTTCAAAATTGCGGAAAATCCGGCCATCAGGAGTATGTTCCTGCGCCTCATTATTTTTAATAATCAGCCTGGTGAGAACGGCTTTTATATTTTTATTAGCGGTTGATTCGATAGCCTCATTAATTGTTTGAAAACGGGATAACTCCTCCAGCGTCACAACCGTGGGAGCGACCATATAAATCTTCCGCTGGCTATATCTTTGCAGCGCCTGGGCGGGAGTAATCCAAATATGTTTTGTGACCTCGTCTCCGTCATGAAAGGCTTTTTGTCCTTCCGGCACTTCGGCAATAAAAAATCTAGCATCAAAACGAAGCGGGGAAAGCTCCGGCGTAATCCAGCGGGAAAAATAGTGCAGCCGCTCGACAGCCAAAACCAAATTTTCCTTTTTAAGCAAATCCGAAAATTTCAGATTGCCGCTGTTCAGATCAGTTCTGTATGAAAGCAGTTGCCCTTCTATGTTCTTATCAAAGGAAGCTGGGTTACCGTTTTCCCACCGGGCAAGTAATATTCCCGCTTCTTCAAAAGTTTCTCTTATCGCGGCAATCAAGAGACCAAAAGCCGATTGAGCCGAAGGCACTCCATCCAGAAAAGATATTGATTTTATTAAATCTTTTTTTCTGCAGTAATTCGCCATTTCCGGCAGGCAATCATCTGGTTCCACTTTTCCGCCGGGAAAAACATAGGCGCTGGGAACAAAAGCGCTTTTTGAACTCCTGCGCACCAGCAGCACTTCAAAGCCGGATTTATTTCCGTTTGCGCTGGCTCGCATTAGAACAACTGTTGAAGCATCAAGTGGTGTAATTGTCATTTGTCCTGCTGTTTGTTAATTGTGAATTATATGGGAACGATTACAAGCTGTCAACAAACAGTTAAAAAACTATGCAGAAAGAATATTAGCTCATTAAATGAAAGTATTTATTATTATCTCAAAAATTAATTTAAATATTGAAATTCTTTTCCAAATTATTGAATTTAATACAGCTTTGTTTTCTGACAATAATCATATCGCCTTGCAAACCTTAGGCAAACTTGAAAATATAAACTCATTGTGTTATGAATTCATATAAGCTCGCATATTTACCATATCGGTTTTGTTGCCAGATAAACATTGAGCATCTTTTTATTTATCCGTTTCTTATCTTTCTTTTTTGATATTAAACGGATTGTCATAATTATTAATAGCTGCCATTATCGGCAACATACTGACCATAATAATTAAGGACATTCATGCAAAATAATTTCCAAAATCTTAAATTGCGAAAACCCGAAATATCTGACGCGCACGCAATCTGGAAGCTAATCAAAACATCGCCGCCGCTTGATCTGAACTCACTGTATTGTTATCTGATTATTTGCGCGCATTTTGCCGAAACATCCATTGTCGCGGAAGATGAGGGTGGTATTTGCGGTTTCATTTCCGCCTACATCGTGCCGGATCGCAGTAATACATTATTTGTCTGGCAAGTGGCTGTAAAACAAGAAAAAAAAAGGCAGGGCATTGCCGAGGCAATGATCGATTCCCTTTTAAAGAGAAAATTCAAATTTCCCATAAATTATCTCGAAACCACGGTTAACCCGTCTAATCAAGCATCCGGTAATTTTTTCCGCTCAACAGCCAAGTCACTAAATACTCAATGCCAGGAAAGCATTTTGTTTTCTGAAAAAGATTTCGGAGACCAGGATCACGAAGCCGAAATACTATATCGAATTGGGCCATTCACTATCTCGTAAAAGAAGGAGATTTTTTTTATGGAAACAATCAGGAGAATGGAATCGAAAGTCCGAAGCTATTCAAGATCATTCCCCGTAGTGTTTAAAAAAGCCAAGGATGCATTTTTGTTTGATAGCAAGGGAACCCGTTACATCGATTTTTTTGCCGGCGCGGGCACGCTTAATTACGGGCACAACAATGATATGATGAAAGATAAAATCATCGATTACTTAAAAAATGATGGCATCATTCACGGGCTGGACATGGCAACCGTTGCCAAAACTGACCTTCTGAATAAATTGGAAAACATTATATTCAAGCCTAGAAATCTTGATTATAAGGTTCAATTTACAGGCCCTACCGGCACAAACGCGGTGGAAGCGGCCCTTAAACTCGCGCGAATGATCAAGAAGCGCTCCAACATAATTTCTTTTACAAATGGATATCACGGTTTAACCATGGGCTCGATGTCCGTAACAGCCAATGCTTTTTATCGTGACAAAGCTTTTATTGACAGGTCTGACGTGTCATTTCTGCCGTATGACGGATACCTTGGAAAAGAAGTAAATACTGCCGCGTATATGAGGCGTTTCCTCACAGACAACAGCAGCGGGGTGGATATTCCTTCCGCGATCATCCTGGAAACGGTTCAGGGAGAAGGTGGTATTCACGTGGCCAGCGATAAGTGGCTGCGCGAAATTGAAGCGATGTGCCATGAGTTCGATATTTTGCTGATTATCGATGACATTCAAGTCGGTAACGGGCGAACAGGATATTTTTTCAGCTTCGAAAAGGCGGGCATTAAACCGGATATTGTCACTCTTTCTAAATCTTTCGGCGGATATGGGCTGCCACTTTCTGTTGTTCTTTTTAAACGTGATCTTGATATATGGAAACCCGGCCAGCATACAGGGACTTTTCGGGGCAACAATCTTGCGTTCGTTTCAGCTACGGCCGCACTTGATTACTGGAAAGATGATTCCTTCAGTAATGAGATTTTCAGAAAGGGAAAAATTATTGAAGCTCATCTGAAAATGTTGAAGGGAAAATACCCGGAACTAAAAGCGGATGTGCGTGGGCGCGGATTCATTTTCGGATTGGCCGTTTCACCGGCCCAGCAGGCAAGCAAAATCGCCCAAGAATGCTTCAAAAATAAACTAATTTTGGAATTGGCTGGTGCCAACAACCAAGTTGTTAAATTTCTGGCACCGCTTACCATAACTGACGAAGTTTTAACGGAAGGCTTGAACATATTAGAAAAAAGCATAAGCAATGTTTTAAAAGAATCTAAATAAGGAGCAGCCATGATCCTGCGTTCAACAGAAGATATAAAAGGCACTGATAGAGAGGTATTTGCCGAAAATAAAAACTGGGTTAGCCGGAGGTTTTTATTAAAAAATGACGGGATGGGTTTTTCTTTTCACGAAACTATAATTTTTGCCGGCACGCAAACTCATATCTGGTATAAACATCACCTCGAGGCGGTTTATTGCGTGGAGGGGAAAGGGGAAGTGGAAACACTTGCTGACGGAAATATTTACAAAATAATTCCCGGCACAATGTACGCCTTAAACAACCATGACGAGCATTACCTGCGAGCCGAAGAGGATATGCGTCTGTTATGCGTATTTAATCCTGCTGTTACCGGTAAAGAAGTCCATCTGGATGATGGCTCCTATCCGCCACCGGATTAAGCTGCTTTAGCAATATTAAATTTAAAATATCGTGAAGCGCTGTTGGTTTAATCGGGAATTACAAAAAAACAAAAAATGCGAAAATATAGCTAAGGGTTAATTAACGCTAAAATTTGTTTTTCCTCCAGCAAAGAATTCTTACCCATGACTATTTTAAAATATTCCAACATCAGTTCCTCGATCATCTGTCCCTTCGAAACATGATCAGAAATATTTAGTTTTTTAATTTGCGACGATTTATTAATCTTTCCGCTTTGAACGGCTAAAGCCTTTTGCGCCTGCTGCAACGCAGTATAATGCAGCCTGATATCGGAATTCGGCAGCGCGTAAAACTTTTGATAGGCGGCGGCAATGTGATCGGCAGGCGGCAAAGCAGGCGATTCGAGTATTTCTTTAAAATTCCGGCCATACCTTTTCATTCCCTTGATGACATGTCCGCTCTGCACAAAATTTACGCCGGACCACCCTGCCCGAACCCACTGAAATACACCGCTGCGCACTACGGATGAAGAAGCGCCCGTCTCCACATAAATGCTCACGGAAAAAAGGTCATAAATATAGGCCTTAACCCACCCCAAACCTTTTTTTAGTGATCCCGGTTCGTCCGAATAATAGTAATTCCAGTCGTCATCGCTGCCGATAATTGCGCCCTTTTTGCCGACATTTGAACGGTCTATCTGCTTGGAGATGGTAATCAGCACTTTTTTGCCTTTATGATTGAATAAGATAAATGTTCTTTGCAGTTCATATTCGTAATAAACACCGGTTGTTAAATCTGGCGTGATGGCGTCACGCTGAATACCGCGGATTATAACCGGTTTGCTGATGGGGAATAACGCTTCCCAGTTTACCGGCATTTTTTGTGATTTTCCCGGCAAACCGTTCCATGTGGAATAGCGTATGGATGACGGGCTGGTCAGGGCCGACGGGATCTGCTGATTATAGGAATATTTTAAGAAATTGACAAAAGAAACCCTGGTGTCAAATTCATAATAAGCACCGGTGGCTTCCCGAATTTTGGGTAAATCAACTTCTTTGACAGATTTATTCTCAAGAACATAATTCACAAGGACATTGACGGCATCTTCATCAAGCTTCCCTTTCGGATCTTCACAAAAACCGATAAGTTTTATCGCAGCGGCGGGAACAGGGCTCGATGGGTCGGAAACAGAAAGAGCGAAAGCCGTTTGAGTCGTAAATATTATCGCGAATAATATCGTCAGGATTAATAACGGCTGCAAAAATTTTAATGGTACTTTTATTTTCATCATGCTTTGTTTTTTATTTCCTGCTTATTCTAAATATTTTCCTTAATACTCTATAAATCTGACCTACCTGACAGGTAGCTTTCGTTTATATTGTGTTGTCACTGATTGTTTTAATGAAAGATATTCTGACAACAAATTTATGTGTATATATCATTGTTATCAGATTAATTCAATTGATATAGAAATAAACAGCTAAAGCGAGCTTGATTTATTTCTTACTTTATCATAAACATTATCAAATTCATTCCGGCAAAATTTTAATCTTTCTGTCATATGAGTAATATTAACAAGTCAAAGAGCGCAAAAAAAACAAAAAAATCTTTCCGCGGTCCTCTGGATAGAATCCGCATACTGGATCTCACCAGGCTTTATCCCGGGCCGTTAGGCACGATGATGCTGGCGGACATGGGCGCGGAAGTAATTAAAATCGAAGATATTAATAATCCGGATTATATGCGCTACTATCCCCCGTATTTGCGTTGTGAATCCGCGGGTTTTCTCGCTGTAAACCGTTCCAAGCGCAGCTTTGCTGTAAATCTTGGCACAAAAAAAGGCGTGAAACTTTTTTTCTCGCTGGTCAAAACGGCGGATATAGTGGTCGAACAATTCAGGCCGGGTGTTATCGACAAAATGGGCATCGGTTACAAAAACGCACGAAAAATTAAAAAAGATATTATTTATGTTTCCATTACGGGATATGGACAATACGGACCTTATGCGATGCAGGCGGGGCATGACATAAATTATATCGGCTACTCCGGCATACTCTCCTCAACCGGCAAAAAGGAAACGGGGCCCGTTATCCCCGGGGCGCAAATCGCTGATGTTGCCGGCGGCGCGTATATGACCATCATCGCCTGCCTGAGCGCTTTGTGGGCAAAAGAAAAAACGGGGCTCGGGCAACAAGTGGATGTTTCCATGCTTGATGCTATTTTGCCGCTGATGACTTTACAAATGGCTCATTATCAGGCTGCTGGCATTTTACCGGAGTCGGGGCTGGCCGCTCTATCGGGTGGACTTGTCTGTTATGGAACCTATCGTTGCGCCGACGGAAAATACATCGCGCTGGGCATTCTGGAAGAGAAGTTTTGGAAAAACTTCTGTAAAATGCTGGATCGCCAGGAGTGGGAGGGTAAGCAGTTTGTTCTCGGGGAGGAAGCGGACGGGCTGAGACAGGAAATTGCCTCTCTTTTTCTCACAAAAAAAAGAGAAGAATGGATTGCCTTTTCCGGGAATCACGATGTCTGTTTGACGCCGGTTTTAGGAATTGACGAGCTTGAGAAAGACCGTCATCTGAAGGCGCGCGATATGATTATCGAACAGAAACATCCCGTCTGCGGAAAAATCAAAGGCTTTGGCGTGCCTCTTAAATTTTCCCGAACACCGGCAAAGCCGGGGATACCCGCGCCTTCCTTGGGTAATGATACTCAAGCCATTTTGAAAGAATTGGGTTACGGCAAATCAGATATAAAAATTTTTCGGGAAGAAAGCGCAATCCTTCTTCCCGAAAAATCGAAAAAAAGCAAATCCTGATTACGAAAAATATTTATTCAAAATCCGGGGCTTCACGGTTAATCTTTCTTTTTAAATAAATCGTGAACACTGTCGAGAGCCTTTCCTCTTTCTTCTCCCAATAGTTCTTTACCGGCTTTAACACCCGCCCCCGTCAAAATACCGCCCGCGGATTTCGCCACAATATTTCCCAAAGAATTAAGCTGCGGATGCACAAGACTGACCTTTGTTTTTGATGTCGTTCCGCCGACTTTAAATTTCAAATCAATCATGTTGTCTTTATTCAGCATAGGCTGCATCGCTGCTTCGGCCAGCTGATTGGCATCAGTGTATTTTTTTACTTCCGGGCTTTTTATCACCGCGTCTATTTTCTTGGCCAACGCATCTTTTACTTTATCGTTGATTTCTTTTTGCATAATCATGTTTAAATTCATATCCAACGCTTTAGAGTTGGTATTCATCGCGCCGTCAAAAAGAAATTTGGCTTCCTTAAGCACAAGCTTCCCGTTGGAAAGCCTGGCATTGTTGGCCTTGTAAAGCAAATCAACGCCATTTTCCCGGGAATTGCTCCATTGCTGCTTGCCTTTCAAAAAGGAAATATATTGTCCAAGATAATCACCCAAAATGGGAATCGCGGCGATAGAATTAAATATCTGTAGACCGGTTATCTCTCCGTCGGGAAAGTCAAGATGAAGAATTGCTTCCGGCTCCAGCAGGCGGGTTTTTAAATCAAAAGGTATAAGTTTTCCGGCGGCGTCCATCGTGATATCAAAATTCTGAACGCTGCCTGTCTTCATCGGCCCGACCGTTTTGAGCCCCATGCCGAATTTTAACTTTATCTCATCTTTCTTTTCCAAATCTTTAGGATCAATATTTATATCATAAGCTAAGGTAGTGAGATTATACACCTGGAAATTCTGTCCGAGCTTGCCATCGTAGTAATTGATTGTGCCGTTTTTCATGCCCACCTGCCCTACTTGAATAGCGATAGGCAAATCATCCGCGCTTAATTGTCGGGAGGCAGACTTATCCTGGGGCTTCTCTCCCGGTGATTTCTTATCTGGCGGGCGTAATAAATCGTCAATATTTAACACACCCTGTTTGTCGCGGGAGAGATTAATTATGGGGCTATATAAAACAAACTCTTTAAGATCAAACTGCTTTTTGAGCAACGGTAAAAACCTGATTTTGAAGCGAAGAGACTCCATGCTCGCAAAAACATCGCCAGCGGCGACAGGTTTTCCCTGCCCGGCGGCAAGCTGCTGTGGTGTTTTAAAATTGGAAACGGTAAAGCTTTTTATTTCAATGCCGGAAACAATAGAAAAAACGCTCGCGTCTATTTTTTCTATATATACCTGACGGTTCAATGCTTTGGATATCTGAGCAGAGATGAAATCCTTATCCACCTTAAGCATAATAATAATTCCGGCAACAATCACGAGCAGCAATATCGCTGCGACCAGCGAAGCGCTTATTATCATTATTTTTTTAAACATAACCCCCTCCTGTTTTTTTTGTTTAGGCCAAAAATTCTGTTCAAAATAAAAATATTATTTTTTTGACTATAAGAGAAAAAAATCGCGATGTCAATCTAAGCCGCTGTAATTAAACACGGCAATAAATTCCAGATAAGCAGTAAATTTGATTGAGAATTTTGCTTGACACGCAATCACTCATCTCTTATCATTCAGAAAAATTGAAATAATCTTAATTATTATAAAGCTTATGGAAAATACAGACGTCAAACAAAAAGCTTTAGACGCGCTCATCGTTGTAAATACCGCCATCAAAAATATGCGCCTCTATCCAGCAAATAGCACTAAAGTTGTCAATATTATTGACAGACTTCATAAAGCGTTTTTGGACATGCTCAAAGAAAGGGCGCCGCTCGCGTTTGAAAGATCCGAACATGGCGTTTTGTTCTGCGGAGAACTGCTGGCTGATAAAGATGAAGAAAAATGGCAGGTTTCCGCGTTTGCAAAAATTCTTGCCGGGCTGAATATCGAAAACGCGTTTTTTGAGCAGGAATTAAGCAAAGAAGAACTTTCTCAATTCTTGGAAATTTTGGCTAAAAAGCCTGATAATCTGCAACGCGATGACAGCCTGCAGAAATTACTAAAACAAAAAAATATTTCCCATATTTTGTTTAACAAAAAAGAAGGCCTGGCGAACCATCAGCTTCTTTCCCCTGATGATCTCGCGGACGATAAAATCATCAAGTTTTTTATACAAGCCAGCCGGAAAGCAGATGACGATATCCAAAAAATTGAGGAGTCAGCCGAAAAAACAGATTACTTGTTGCAGATATTCAACTCCCGCTTGACTGATATAATGAAACAGAAAAATGTATTGCCCGCTGAAAAAATTTCTGAAAATCTTGCCGGCATGCTTTCTTTTATGAGCAACGTCACCAACTCTTTGGATAAAAACGAGCAGAATAAAATATCGCAAGAAATTGGCAAATCCGTCTCCTCGCTGGAGCCTTCCGTAAAAAATATTCTAAAAAAACAAATCGCGCCCAACCTTTTCCGCGGCTATCTGACGCAGCATTTTAAAGACGAGACTACCGTGATTGAGCAAGAACAAATCAAGCAGGAGGCGGCGAAGGTAGTTTTTCATCAGGAAGAAGAAAAAAGAATAGAAAAAAAAGCTCAAAAGCCCAAAGCAGCGCCGCCATCGCCCGCCGCGCAGCTTAAAGAAAATTTACAGCCGTTTCTCGATGGTGATGAGGGCGTCTTTACCGATGCTTCGCTGATGTCGTCATTGCCGAAATTATTCCAGCAATTAAATACAGAAAAAGAACACGAGACTATGGCCTTGCTCATCAGTAAGCTGGCCAATAACCTTTCTGCGAAAAATGAGCAACGGCGTTCTTTATCAGCGGCCGCCCTGGCCGATGTTCTCGATTCTCTGGCCGCCGAACGCAGAACCAAACTTATTGAAAGGCTTACAGCGCGTCTTACCAGCTGGATAAAGTCAGAAACGCATTCCAGCGCGGCCTACAAAAAGATATGCGAAAACTTGAAAGACCTTATACAAAATTTTATTCAGGACAACCGCTTCGCGGAAGCTCTTCCGATTTTAGATGTTTTTAGCAGTATCAGCACGGGGCTTATTGAAAAAAATGATAAGGCGCATGAAATATCGTTGAACATAATTCGATCACTGGCATCGGAAAACAATATAAGCGCTCTTCTAAAAATATTTAATAGAAATACGGACAATCCTGAAACACAGCATGAGGCGGGCAGTGTTCTTGTGCGGCTCGGGGATACCGCTATGAATCGCTTACTTGATATACTTCAGGCTAAAACCGACAGCGATGAGCGCGTGCGGATTATGAAGCTTTTTATGGGGTTAGGCAGCAGAGCTATCCCCGCGGTGAGAGATCGTCTGATGAAACCATCTCCCTGGTATTATTTGCGCAATATGGCTTATATTCTTGGCCATGTCGGCAATGAATCAAGCGCCGAAGCCTTAAAGCCTTTATTGACAAATGAAAATTTGCAGCTGCGCAATGAAGCACTGAAAAGCATTTACAAGACAGGCGGCTCCAAAAGAGGCGCTTTGCTTCTAGAAGCCTTGCCTCAAGCGGATGATCGGTTCAAGATAGACATAATTGAAGCGCTGGGCAACTCCAAAAGCGTCGAGGCCGTGCCCGAATTAATTAAAATGCTGGAAGAGAGGAACGCGGTCGATGCTTCTTTGCGTGATGAGCTAGAAGAAAAAATATGCGCTGCGTTAGGTTCTATTTGTTCACCTGAGGCGCTTCCTCTTCTTAAAAAGATATCAGGGGCAACATTCAGTCTCGGTTTGAGCCGTTATTCTAAAAAGGCAAAACTGGCCGCGGGCATTGCAGTAATTTCGATAAATAATAAATTAGAAGAAACGCAAAAAAATGCGGCAGCGGAAAAACAGATTAACGATGAAAAAACGCCCATAGAATTAAATATCCCGCTGGACGAAGTTAAAGGCAACATCGAATCTAAAAAGACCTGATCAGGTCACTAAGTTTGCGCGCGGCAATTTCCGGATCATTTGCCGAGCAGATTGCTGAAACCACGGCAATACAATCAGCTCCCGTACCCGCCACATCAGAAATATTATCTTCATTAATACCGCCGATAGCCACAACAGGATGACGGCTGAATGTTTTTATTTTTTTCAGCCCCGCCAAGCCCCAGGGCTCTTTTGTATCCGTTTTGGTCGGCGTGACAAAAACAGGGCTGGCCGCGATATAGGAAACATCGAGTATTTCAGCTTCTTCCACATCCCGCCACGTTTCCACCGACAAACCGATAATCGCTTTTGCTCCCAGCGTTTTGCGCGCCTCTGAATAAGGCGTATCGGATTGTCCCAGATGCACTCCCGCCGCGCCGCAGTCCATAGCTACATCCACACGATCGTTAATAATCAGCGGGATATGATATGGTTCCAATATTTTTTTTATTTCTTGCGCTTCATCGATAAAGTCGCGGGCGGATAATTCCTTTTCCCGCAGCTGAACATATGCCACGTTGCCTTCTGCCGCCTGCCGAACGATTTCCGTCAAAGGCCTGCCGCGGCATAAGCTTCTATCTGTGACCAGATAAATTCCGCGCATTGATTATTCCTCAATTTTCAAACGTTGCGAAATATCATCCTGGCTTAAGCTATAAAGAATATCCAGAAAATGCATCTGCAGCGAGCCGGGCCCGTCGGCTTTTTGAGCGGCCATTTCGCCCGCGATACCCATAACCGCCATGGCCTGGACTACCGCCACATGCGCGTCTTTTACCACCGCCGCGAAGGCTCCGCACAAGGCTGATGCCGTGCAGCCCAAACCGGTTACCCTGGTCATCAAAGGATGACCGTTATGAATTTTGATTACTTTATCGCCTTGAACAACGTAATCCGTCTCGCCGCTAATGCAGACCACGCAATCATTATCGGCACTGATTTTTTTTGCTATTGCAACCGCATCGTGGGAACTGGCCGCGCTGTCCACCCCTTTTGTTTTTGTTTTCTCATCAAAAAGAGCCATGATTTCGGAAGCGTTGCCGCGGATAATTGCCGGCGGCTCAGCGCTGATTAATTCCTTCGCCGTCTGCGTGCGGTATGATGTCGCGCCGGCGCCTACCGGGTCCAAAACAATCGGAATTCCCCTGATTCTGGCCTGATGCGCGGCTTCAAACATGGAGGAAATCCAGGCCTCGCTGAGCGTCCCGATATTGATGACCAGCGCCGCGGCAATGCCCACCATCTCTTCCATTTCCTCCTCGGCGTGCGCCATCACCGGCGAGGCACCGATGGCCAGCAAAGCGTTGGCGGAATTGTTCATCGCCACATAATTGGTGATGTTGTGCACGACCGGCGCTTTGGCGCGAATTTCTTCAATTGCCTGATATATTCCTTTTGCATCAATGGACATTTTGTTATCTCCTGTTTTGGCTTATTAAAACAAAAAACCCTTTTCGCCATAACCGGGAGAAAGGGTCTGCAAAAATTAACTTGTTTCTCCCTTCGCTGGCATTACCCAGAGCAGGTTCAACGGGTATAATCTCAGGCCAAAAATCTTAATCCTAGCCACCCCAAGTCTTTATTATCAGCGCTTTTATCCGCTGTCAATCTTGATTTCAATGGACAGGTTGTGCGCGTAATAATTTTCTCACAGTAAAAATAATTAAACAGCCAGATTAATACAGCCATGCAAATAATGCCGTTTCCCTTTTCTAAATATTTATCTTTACAGCAATAATAACCTACGATTTTCATTGTGTGCCTGGTATGATTCATGCTATTTTACAAATCCAATCCGGATATATCCGGAAATGATTATCACCTTGTAGGAAAATTATTTATGGAGAAATTCAAAAAAATACTGATTGCCAACCGTGGGGAAATAGCCGTCCGCGTGATCCGCACCTGCCGCGACATGGGAATCAGATCGGCGGCCGTTTATTCGCAGGCCGACACGGACGCGCTGCACGTAAAGCTTGCCGATGAAAAATACGAAATAGGGCCGCCCGACGCGCTGGAGAGTTATCTGAACTTCGACAAAATAATAGATGCGACTAAAAAGAGCGGCGCTGATGCCATTCATCCCGGCTACGGTTTCTTGGCGGAAAATCCGGATTTCGTCGAACGCTGTGAAGAGGAAAAGATTACTTTTATCGGCCCTTCCAGCCAGTGTATGTTCAAGGCAAAACCAAAAAACCGCGCCCGCCAGCTGATGAAAATGCTCAACATCCCGGTCACTCCGGGCTGCGACGACGCGATTGCCAGCGGCAGCGCCGAAGGATTACAACAGGCCCGCGATATCGCCGCTGATGTCGGATATCCGGTTATTGTTAAGCCGTCGGGAGGCGGCGGTGGCATTGGCATCACCATCGCCCTAAACGAAGCCGAACTGGAAAAGGCGGTTCATACCGCCGAAGCGCGTGGCCGCAAGGCTTTCGGCACATCCTCTTTTTATATAGAAAAATATCTGCAGGGCATGAAGCATGTCGAATTTCAGGTGCTGGCCGACAGCCACGGCAATGTTGTGCACCTGGGTGAGCGCGACTGTTCCGTGCAGCGCCGTTTCCAGAAACTGGTGGAAGAGGCTCCCTGCCCGATTGTCAGCCCCTTCTGGCGGATGAAAATGGGCGCGGCGGCAATCGATGTGGCCTTGGCGCTGGAGTATGTCGGAGCGCTCACCGTAGAATTTTTTTATTTTCCGCAGGAAAGAAAATTTTATTTCAATGAAATCAACTCCCGCCTGCAGGTGGAGCACTGCGTCACGGAACTGGTCACCGGCATTGATCTTGTCCGCGAGCAAATCCGCATCGCCGAAGGAGAGGAACTAAGTTTCAGCCAGGACGATATCCGCATGAACCGTCACGCAATCGAGTGCCGCATCAACGCCGAAGACGCGCTGCGTAATTTTATGCCGTCACCCGGCGTTATCGAAAAATTGCGCCTGCCGCAGGGGCCGGATCTGCGCATTGATGAAGGAATTTTTGAAGGCTACAATTTCCCGTTTTATTATGATTCGCTGATGATGAAGATTATGAGTATGGGGAAAACCCGCGCCGACGCCATCGCGCGCATGAAACGCGCCCTGGCGGAACTTGTGCTGGAAGGGCCGAAAACCACCATCCCCTTTCATCACGCGGTTTTGGCGGAAGACGAATTTTTAAGCGGCAACTACACGACGGATCTCGCCGACCGCCCGGAAATCAAAAATAAGCTCAAAAGATGATTGCTTCGTCCTGAACCGGCTCTAAATCTTTCTTCCCGAAATACAGTTCTTCGCCTTTCCCCCAAATCTCATATTGCAAGATCTGACCCCATTAAGCACTTAGTATTTTTCTAAAGTGTGAATCATTTACGTTATTGCCATGAATGATTCCTTTTACTTCCCGGTTGACAGCAGGCAAAGAAAATAGTATATTTCGATATTAATAAAAACTTCACAATAAGTTTTGCGGAGGATGCGCGCTATGGCCGAAAAAAAGGTAAAAATAAAAATATCAAAAGATACAGAGCGTGTTGTTGCCGCCTTTAAAGCTCTTTCCAACGAAACACGCCTGGGGGTTTTTGAACAGATTTGCCAGGGCTTAGGAAAAGCATCCGTCAACGAGGAAATGCGCCCCTCCGTCTGTAACGTGGCTAGCAACTTTGATATCTCCCTGTCTACGATATCACATCACATCAAGGAATTGCGCAACGCCGGCCTTGTCCACTGTGAAAGGCAGGGGCAAACCATCCTTTGACAGCCAGTAGAAGAAACCATCAGGATGATGGTGAAATATCTGACAGGCGACAGGAAATCCTGATTGCCGATAAATTCTTTAATTAATAAGCAGTATTTATTTACATAAAACCAGCCTGAAGCAGTTTATTCTTCAATTCATTGCAAATTATTGAATAATATCTAATCATTATCATATTTTCAATAATATCTATTGACAAACATAAAATCCTTGCTATTTTAATTTCGACAGTCATAGAAATATAAGAATGTAGGAATAATAGTTCTGGTACATTACATCGCAGATGACTGGACCAAAGGAAAGCATGGAAAAAATAAAACAAAGCAAAGGAGGAAAAATATGTCAGCAAGTAAAGAAAGTAATAGTAGTGTCGGCAATATGTGTTGCGGTACCTGGGTTCATCACCGTCATCCGGCGACAAAATTCAGAATAGGCATTCTGCTTATCGTAATCGGCATACTTTGGCTGGGTGCAAAAGCGGGGCTACTGAATTTCGGCTGGGTGCACACAATTTATTTCTGGCCCACGCTGTTTGTGCTTATTGGCGGCTGGATGGTCTACAAGGGTTTAAAGCGTCTGCGTGTTATTAAACAACAGTAAAAATTAACAGAAAAAGAAGGAGGAAGTAAAATGGAAAAAGAGTTTAGTAAGATGATGGAAGGATGCATGAAGGGCGTATCAGAGGAGGACAAAAAAAAGATGATTGCGAAGTTTGCCGCAAAGTGCCCCTGCTTCGGCAAGGAAATGTCGGAAGATGACAAAATGGCAATGAAGGAAAAGACGTCCGCCTTTTTAAAAAAGGCGGGATCAAAATTTTGTTGTCCTTCGAATACGACCGCGAAAGCCTGATATCAGGATTGGTAACGTTTTATAAAGAAGGGGCCGGTGATTGCAGTCGGCCCCTTTCTTTCAAACATTCGCCAGGAAATAATTTAATAAGTTAACAGCGCCTATTAATCTGCTTTTTCCAAGGACTCAATAAATCCCTTTATTTTCATTTTTCGTTAATCCTTTCTTCAACTGTCCCCTTTATTATGCTGATAACCTTTTAAGATGTTTTTTCTCCTAAAACAACATTTTCGATCAGGCCGCCGCCGATAACTTCTTCACCATTGTAAAACACAACCGACTGTCCCGGCGTAATGGCTTCCTGCGATTCCTCAAATATAACTTTTATTTTTTCACCTGTTTTTTCGACACGACAGGCAGCGGGTTTTTTCCGGTAACGTATTTTCGCTTCAAGCCGCGCGGGAAAATTATCAGAAAGCAAGTTGAGCTCGCCGGCGATCAATCCCGATGACAACAAATCTTCCTTTCGGCCGACGACAACCTGATTTTTCCGCGCGTCGATTTCTAAAACATAAAGTGGATGCTTCGCACTCACCCCCAGCCCGCCTCTTTGCCCAACGGTATAGTGAATGATACCGCGATGTCGCCCGAGAATCTTTCCTTCACGATCGACAATATCGCCCGCGGGAGCATTGAGTTGTCTATCTGAAAATACCCGCCCGTAGTCGCCGCCCGGTGTAAAACAGATATCCTGACTTTCAGGCTTATGGGCGACATGCAGTCCGGCATCCTTAGCCAGTTTGCGGACTTTATCTTTTGCGAGCTCTCCCAGGGGAAACAGAATCGAGGACAAATCAGCGGCTAAAACCGGATACAAAAAATACGTCTGATCCTTTATTGCATCAGCGGAGCGCAGCATGCGCCAACGCGCGCCATCGTGTTCAATGCGCGCGTAATGCCCGGTCGCCAGGCTGTCAAATCCTAGTTTGCGGGCTTTATTAAGAAGAGCGCCGAATTTCAGATAACGATTGCAATCGACGCATGGATTTGGCGTTCTTCCTTTTAAATATTCCGAAGTAAATTTTCCGATGACCAACTCTTCCATCAAGGAAGCAAAGTCTAATACTAAATGGGGAATATCCAATTGCCCGCAAACATGTTTTGCATCATCAATCGCATCACCGCCGCAGCAACTGGCCCTGTCGCCTTCCTGCTTGATTCCCAGACACATGGTCACGCCGGTAACATCATGACCCGCCTGTTTAAGCAGATACGCTGCCAGCGAAGAATCAACTCCGCCGCTCATCGCTACCAATACTTTTTTCGATATTTTTTTCATCTTGTCTGTATTTGCCGGGCCCCAAATCGAGGCATATTATCTTGTAATTGTTTTAGAAAAACAACATTATTATCGGCACCGGCTACCTGCTATTTTTGCTGGCCAAAATATTTCACTTTTTCTTCAAACAGATGATGCCCCGCAAAAAAGGCCCAAAGTCAAATCTCCGGTGCTGTTTATTATCCGGTATCTTTAGCAGCCATTTCTTCTTGACACAAGATGGCGTCCTTCTTATAATCACGCGTCTAAAAATGAACGTTTTTTTAAATAAACCTAAAGGAGAAAGAAAAATGGCTTTTAATTACGAGAAGTTAAATGTGGAACAAGACGGAATGGTGGTCATCG
The DNA here is from genome assembly GCA_963813455.1 of uncultured delta proteobacterium. Lineage (GTDB taxonomy): Bacteria > Desulfobacterota > Syntrophia > Syntrophales > Smithellaceae > UBA4810. The sequence goes on along the minus strand of CAWEZF010000002.1, from coordinate 50,335 downwards.
CGGCTATCAATCATCCGCCCGGCAAATTCCATGGGACAGGGCGTGCTAAGAGATATTGAAGATCTTTTAACAAAATGTGAAAATGATGATTCAGTGCGCGTAATCATCATCACCGGCAGTGGCAATAAGTTGTTTTCCGCCGGCGCCGACATTACCGAATTCGCCAGCCTTCAGGCCGGAAATATTCCCAAATATAACGGCAACGAAATTTATTTCAAAATTGAAAATTACCCCAAAGTAGTTATCGCCGCGATGCAGGGCGGCGCCTACGGAGGCGGCTTGGAACTGGCCTGCTGCTGCCATCTGAGAATTATGGCGGAAGAAGCGACTTTAGGTCTGCCCGAAGTAAAACTCGGCCTTAATCCCGGCTGGGGTGGGACGCAGCGCCTGCCGCGCTTCATCGGCAAAACCAAAGCGCTTGGAACTTATGCTTACCGGAGATTTTATGCCGGCAAAAGACGCTTTGGCGCTTGGTCTCCTCAACAAGGTTGTGCCGCAGGCTGAAGTTTTGGAAACCGCCAAAAAGCTGGCCAAAAAACTTGCCGGTGGCGCGCCTGTCGCACAGCGCGAAATCATGAAAGCGGTTCGCCTGGGATTGGAAACAAACCTGCGTGACGGCATCACGAAAATAGAAGCCGGCGCCAGCAAGGCGCTGCAGTTTACCGAAGATTTCAAAGAGGGCGCCAAGGCCTTCCTGGAGAAAAGACCGCCTAATTTCAAAGGCCGTTAATCTTCGCAGAAATTAATTCATGGTCAGGGTCAGGGTGCCTTTTTTTTACCGCATGGGGCATCCTGACTAAAGCAATTACGCGTAAGCAATTTACGCGATGGCATATAGCGATAATCAACCGGCTGGGTTTGCATCAAAGTGGGTTCAATTTCTTGTTTTACTGGCCGGTTCGCTTAGAAGGCAGTTTCTTAGATGAAAAAGTTTTTTTATCCGCGTTCTCTGGTGGTTTTTGGAGCGTCCACCGCCAAGACAAGTCTGGCGAACATCGTATTACTTAATAATTTACAAAACGGGTATCAGGGCAGACTCTACGGTATCGGTTCTCGGGAAGGAGAGCTTGCCGGCATTAAAATTTATAAAAATGTTCTGGAGCTGCCCGAAACGCCGGACGTGGCAATATTTCTTACTCCGGCCAAAACAATTCCCGCTCTGATGCGCGCTTGCGGGGAAAAAGGAATAACTCACGTAGTTATCGAAGCAGGCGGCTTCAGCGAATATTCCAGGCAGGAAAAAACACTGGAAGATGAAGTATCGCAAATCGCCGATGAATACAAAATGAAGGTTATTGGCCCCAATTGTGTCGGCACAATAAATTTTGATGTCAAAATGATGATGCCCTTCAGTTTCTTCAGCAATATTCCGGCAGAGGCAGGAAAAGTGGCGCTCATCGTTCAAAGCGGCGGCGTGGGAGGAACCTTTCTTCGTTCGTTTCACGGATACGGCATCACGCCGGGAAAGTTTGTGGCGATAGGCAACAAGCTACAGCTCGATGAAACACATTTTCTGGAATATTTATTACAAGACGAGAAAACCGAAATAATCACGGCGTATCTTGAGGGTTTCAAACGCGGCAGAGAGTTTTTTAATCTGGCTATGCGCTCCCCCAAGCCGATTATTGTTTTAAAATCCAACCGCAGTAAGGCAAGCGAAAAAATCGCCCAATCTCACACGACGGCACTCTCCGGCAGCGATGATGTGGCGGACGCGGCTTTTAAACAAGCCGCGATCATCAGGGTGGAAGATGAAATCAATTTAATCAATGCCGTAAAAATCACCGGGATCCCGCTAATGAGAGGCAGGCGCGTAGCTGTTCTTTCCCGCTCCGGGGGGCACGCTGTTTTGACCGCGGACGCCTGCGCTAAATTCGGCTTTGAAATGACGCCCTTTCCCGGATCTTTTTTAGAAAAAATTAAAACTATTTATCACACGCGGGTCATCGCTCATCAAAACCCCTTGGATTTGGGCGAAATATTCGATTACACGATATTTACCGATATCCTGGAAGAAGCTTTAAAGCTGGACACTTTTGACGGTGTTCTTTTTAACCATCTCTATGTCGCGCAGTACGAAGCGCAGATGTCGCGCACTTTTTTGCAGGGCGTGGAAAAACTGGTGGCTAAATATAATAAACCGGTCGCGCTGGCCATGATTTCCACGCGGGAAGAAATTATGGACGTTTCTAAAAATTATTCTTTCCCGATCTTTACCTCGCCCCTGGAGGCGGCAAAAGCCCTGCACATATCTCTTGCCTACCATGAAAAAAGACTTTCCCGCGACAGTAGAGGAAAAGAACCGGTTTATAAAATTGATAAAAATGTCATTCAAAATATCAAGGAAAGATGCGGCGCGGAAAAAAGAATTGCGTTGACCAACGAAGCGCTGGAAATTTGCGCCGCCTGCGGAATTGAACCGGTAAAAAGCCAGATTCTGCGAAACACGGCTTCCCCCGAAAAAATATCCCTACATTACCCGGTCGCGTTAAAACTGCTTTCGCGTGACGCATCCCATAAAACGGACATTGGTGGCGTGCGGCTAAACATTAACAATAAAAAAGATTTGCTAACCGCGCGCGCACAAATGCGAAAGACTCTCGCCAGGCTAAAACCGCGTCCGGCAATCGACGGTTTTCTTGTTCAGGTAATGGCCAAAGAAGGAGTCGAATTTTTTGTCGGCGGCCGCCGCGACCCAACTTTCGGGCCGATGGTTATGGCGGGCCTGGGCGGTATTTACATCGAAATATTCAAGGATACGGCCATTCGCCTGTCTCCCCTAACCAGACGCGATGCCAAAGAAATGCTCCAGGAGCTGAAAGCCTATCCTTTGCTTCAGGGAGCCAGAGGAGAAAAACGCGCGGACATTAACGCTCTTGTGGATATTATCTGCAGGATTTCTTTTATGATGGCCGCTCAACCCGGTATCGGCCAAATAGATCTGAATCCCGTAATTGTGCATCCACAGGGCCAGGGTGTGTCTATCGTGGACGCGAGGGTGTTTTTTGAGAAATAAGATATCCGGTGTCTATACTCCCGATTAGAATCTTTTTTTCATTTATTTATTTTTAATTTACAAATACGCTGATTGCGTGTATCGGTGAACACGTTTATGCAGAAATACATCATTTTAATTGCCGCTTTTTTTGTACAGCTATGCTTGGGCGCCGGCTACTCCTGGAGCACCTTTGTTCCCGCCTTAAAAGAATTTTACGGCCTTACAACCGCGCAAACCCAATCTATTTTTGGGACGGGCTCGCTTGCGGCCACTATTCTCATTTTTCTTGGAGGCCGTATCCAGGATCGACTGGGGCCAAAAATTCCCGCCTTTATCGGGGGAATAATTTTCGGCAGCAGTTATATATTGGCCGGTTACTCTAGCGGTTCTTATCCGGCGCTTTTGGTTTTGCTCGGTATTCTGGCTCCCGCCGGCGTCGGGCTTGCCTATTTGTGCCCTATCGCCTGCTCGGTCAAATGGTTCCCGAATCATAAAAGCATGGTAACGGGATTTGCTGTGGCCGGATTCGGCGGCAGCGCGATGATTATTTCCCAGTTTGGAGAATATCTTCTCTCGCAGCAAATAAACGTCCTGACAATTTTTAAATATATGGGATTTGGTTTTATAACGGTTCTGGCTTTCGCCACTATGTTTCTAAAAAACCCGCCGCTGGCCGATAATGAGCCTGAATTCATTGCGAACACGAATATATCGGCGCTTTTTAAAGACCGTAAATTTCTGGGGCTTTTGTGCGGTATTTTCCCGTGCTTTTGCGCGGGCCTGATGATCATCGGCAATATCAAGCCTTTTGGCCTTTCGCTGAGACTTGATGTCGCGGTTGCCGGCGCCGCTGTAACCATTCTCGCTCTTTTTAATACAATCGGAAGGCTAGCCTGGGGATTCGCGGGAAGCATGGTAGAGGGTAAAAAAGTCATCTTTATATCAATTATCAGCACCACCATAGTGATTCTCGCCGCGCCTTTTCTGGTGAAGAAGTAACGCCACTTTTTATCTGTTTACGATTTTAGCCGGGTTTAATTACAGCGCGTGCCTCGTTCTTTACGCCGCCGAAGTTGCCCACCAGTATGGAACCGAGAAGATGGGAACTGTATACTCAACGCTTTTTTTAAGTAACGGTATTGCCGGTTTTGTTTCACCGACACTGGCCGGAAAAATATTTGACACCACCGGTTCTTACGCTCCGGCTTTTTTAATTTTCGGCTTTCTTTGTCTGATTTCGGTATTTCTTTTTTATTTTATTTATAAACCGGGGGAAATAAGCAAAGCTGATGCTGGTTTGTATCCGCCGCGCCTATAGAATTGCTTTTGAGAAATGATCAATAGTGGCGCGCCTGGGCTTTGCCCTTAAATATTCTGTAAACAAAAATAGTATACGCGATAACAATCGGCATGCCGATCAGCGCGATAACGCTAATTACCTGCAATGTATACAAAGTTGTTGAGCCATTATAAATTGTAATGCTCAGGTGGGGAGCTTCAACCGATTTTATAAGATTGGGGAAATGAGCGGCCGTTGCCGCGATCCATAATCCCAAAAAGAACAAAGAAGATTTCCAAAACAAAGCCTTGTCATTTTTATTTCTTAAAGAAAAAAGTATCTCGGCCAGACCAAGTATGGAAAAAAGTATTGCCACGTAAAACAGCGCATTTGATAAAAGCGACGGAAAAATAAACGCCATAACCACAAAATAGACAGCCGCTGTCGCCATGTTCACCCACAACATAATCCCCAGAGCCCTCCGGCAGCGAAGCTGTAAAGAATCTTCCGTTTTCAAAACGGCGTATGAAGCTCCCTGCATAAGAATGGCGGCTAAAGCAACAACGCCAAACAAAAGAGGAACAGGACGAAGCAGCGTGAGAATACTTCCCGTAAACTCCATCTTATAATCAAGCGGCACGCCATATATCACATTACCCAAGGCTACGCCGAAAAGCAGCGTGGCCAAGCCGCTTCCCGCAAAAAGAGCTTTTTCCCAAAGCCAGGCTCTGCGCTCATCATGAGCGCGAAACTCCATCGAAACCGCCCGGAAAATCAGCGCGAATAAAACAAGAAGCATTGCCGGATAAAACCCGGATAAAGCCGTGGCATAAGCGTGCGGGAAGGCGGCAAAAAGAGCGCCGATTCCGGTAACGAGCCACACTTCGTTGCCATCCCAAACCGGCCCTATGGAATTAATCAGAATATCTTTTTCTTCTTTGCTTTTACCAACAAACGGCAGGAGAATCCCAATTCCCAAATCAAAACCGTCTAGAAGAGTGTAACCTAAAAAAAGAAACGCGATAAGAAAAAACCACAATAATTGAAAATTTTGAATATTTTCCACTTTGCTTTTCCTTGTTCAAATTACAGAGCGATTCATAAGTTATTCTTCCGGGCCATTTTTCACGATTTTAACAAATAAATACACAAACATCGCAAACAGCAGGCTGTATATTAAAAAGAACATGATTAAACTGAAAACAAGTTGATTCGCGGAAACGACAACCGACGCGCCATCGGCGGTTTTCATCAATTTATAAATTATCCACGGCTGCCTGCCCACCTCCGCGGCAATCCATCCGGTTTCATGGGCGATATGAGGCAGGGGAATTAAAAAAGGCAGGATAAAAAGATATTTATTCGCTTCAAATAACTTATTTTTTATCAGCAAAAACAATCCTATGAGTCCCAAAAGTATCGCGAGCATTCCCACACCCACCATCACATGATAGGCCTGAAAAACAAGATTCACCGGCGGCCAGTTATCTTTCGGGAATTCGCTGAGCCCTTTTATCTCGGAGTTTAAATTAAAATTATACAGAAAGCTGAGCATGCGCGGGATATAAATCCCGTATGTTTTTTCGTTTTGTTCATCCACATATCCCGCGAGGTAGAGCGGCGCTCCTTTTGTTGTTTCAAAAAGCCCTTCCATCGCCGCCGCTTTTTCCGGCTGTGTTTCGATTACCTGTATCGCGTGCAGATGGCCTAGCGAAAGCTGGACAAGCGGCGTTACGGCAAAAAGAATAATGCCGATTTTCAGCATCATTTTCGCGGTATCACCGTGCAGTTCTTTTCGGACATAATATCCGGCAATGCCCGCGATCATAATCGCGCAGGTCATCCAGGAAGCCATAACCGTATGAAAAAATCTTATTGCCGTTGACGGATTCATCAGCGCCTGACCGAAGTCGGATAAAACAATCTTCCCCGTCGCGGTAATCTCATAGCCCGCGGGTGTTTGCATCCAGGAATTGGCCGCCAGTATCCAGAAGGCGGAAAGATGCCCGCCCACAAAAACCAGCAGGGCGGAAAGCCAGTAAACCCTGGGAGAAACTTTATTTCTGCCAAAAATCAGAACGCCGATAAAAACAGCTTCCAGAAAAAACGCAATTACAGCTTCCGCGGCAAGAATCGGCCCAAAGATATCCCCCACGACACGGGAATAACCTGACCAGTTCATACCAAAGGAAAATTCCATGGTAATTCCCGTGGCGGTGCCGACAACAAATATCAAGCCTAAAAGCCTGGCTAAAAAATCGGTGATTTTTCTGTAAACTTCTTCTTTTTTGACGAGATACAGTGTTTCGGAAAATAGTATGACCAGGGAGGTTCCCAAAGTCATGGCGGGAAAAAGAAAATGAAAACCCACGGTAAAGGCGAATTGAAGACGGGCAAGAATCAGAGCATCCATCGCATTCCTCAAATTTTGCTTGTGTAAGAATATCCAATCCGCGCCAATATTTCAACCGGATAATTCGTTTCCTGATTCCGTTGATTTCCCCGGATTTTTAAGCTATAAATGCTCCATAAAATTTTTACTAAAAAAGGAGGATAAAAGAATGAAAAAAAGTAAAAACATATATCCATTGATATTAGCCACGTTGTTGTTTTTTATGATGATTTTGCAGATAGATTTACGCGAAGCTTACGCCCACCCACCCCAGGATGTTCAGATTGCTTATGATATTAACACGCAGACGCTTACCGTGACCATCACTCATAAATCAGGTTTTGGGTTCCACTATATTAATTCAGTAACCGTGAAGAAAAATGGCCTCGTGGTCAGCACGAACAAGTATGACAAGCAGCCCGATCCGGCTACTTTTTCATACACCTATCAGGTGACCGCCGGCAAAGGCGACAGTATTGAAGCGACGGTTATCTGTAATATCTCGGGAAGCAAAACAGCGACACTTGATGTAAAATAAATCTTATCTTCGACGGTAAAATAATTTTGCCTCCGGGTCACGCGGGGGCAAAATTATTTTAATCAAATAAAATCAGCGGTCCAATCGGGCGAACAAAAAATCATGCGACCTACTGATCTTGATATATTAATTTCCGGTGGCACGCTACTTGCGATGTCCGAACAAATGAACATTATCGAAAATTGCCTGATCGGCGTAAAAGACGGTCTCATTGTTTCCATACAAACAAAAAACAACGAAGTTTCTTCAGATGATTCAGCCAAAGAAATAATTGACGCTTCCGGCTGCGTGGTTATGCCCGGGCTGATAAACACACACACGCATTTACCAATGGTGGCTTTCCGCGGCAAAGCCGATGATCTGCCGCTTATGGATTGGCTCAACAATCATATTTTTCCGCTGGAGGCGCGCTTTGTTAATAAAGCTATGGTTTATGAGTGCGCCCTGCTGGCCATGGCGGAAATGATCCTTTCCGGCACCACAACTTTTTGCGACGCTTATTTTTTCGAATCAAGCATCGCCGAGGCCGCGCAGTCTTGCTCCATGCGCGCTGTCGCCGCGCAGGGCTTCGCTGATTTTGCGACGCCGGATAATCCTAAATATGAAAAAATGATGGCGGCGGCGGATCGCTTTGTTAATCGCTGGAAGCCTTACGCGCCGATGATTACGCCGGCTTTCTTCTGTCATTCGCCTTATACCTGTTCCCCCGCCACACTCGTCAACGTAAAACAGGCCGCGCGCGAAGCCGACATTATTTATTTAACGCACCTACTGGAACAGCGAGATGAAATCGAAATAATAGAAAAACGCTACGGGAAAAATCCCGTCCGGCATTTATATGACCTTGGGGTGCTTGACGAAAAAACCGTTGCCGTTCACTGCAACTGGTTAACCAAAGAAGATATGGAAATCCTGGCCGATACGGGTGTCGGTGTCTCTCACAATCCGGAAAGTTCGATGAAGCTGGCCGCCGGAGTCGCGCCGGCTCTGGAAATGTTAGAGCGCAAAATAAACGTTGGATTAGGCACAGACGGTTCTGCCAGCAATAATGATCTGGATATGTTTCGGGAGATGGACAGCACGGCAAAAATTCACAAAGTAATGTCTTTGAATCCCACGGCCATGAGCGCGCAGACTGTTTTACAAACAGCGACAATGGGCGGCGCTAAACTTCTGGGATTAAGCAATCTTATCGGATCAATAGAAGTAGGCAAACAAGCGGACATTATTTTAATCGATATGAATCAGCCGCATCTTACGCCTGTCTATAATTATTACTCGCACCTGGTATATGCCGCGCGCGGCGCTGATGTGAAAACCAGCATTATCAACGGCAAAATTGTCATGAAAGAAAGAAAGCTGCTTACCATTGATTTACCAAAAACAATGGACGCGGTAAACCAAATCGCCGATCAGATTGCTGCCCGATAATTTTACCGAATATAGAAAGATCAGTTCCTTTTTTGTTCGAATAATTTGGCATATTCCCCGTACCCTTCTTTTTCCAGGTCTTCCCTGGCTATAAAGCGCAAAGCGGCGGAATTAATGCAATATCGCAACCCCGTCGGGTTCGGCCCATCCGGGAAAACATGCCCCAAATGAGAATTTGCCTTTCTGCTGCGCACTTCGATTATGATCATTCCTTGAGACTTATCCGGTCGCTCTAAAATATTCGCTGGTTCCAAAGGCCTGGTAAAACTAGGCCAGCCGCTCCCTGAATCATATTTTTCCGACGAGCTGAAAAGCGGCTCACCGGATACAACATCCACGTAAATACCTTCGCGCTTGTTGTCCACATGCTCATTGAGGAAAGGCGGTTCGGTGCCGCTTTGCTGCGTTACCTCATATTGCATGGGCGATAGTTTTTCCTTCAAGGTGTCATTCTTTTTTTTGGGGAATCTTTATCCTGCCGGCGGGGCAGGGGGCAGATATTATCCCCCCAAGTCTGGCGCAAGAAACCTTCTCTGCCGGAACCAATACGGTAAGCACCATAGTGCATGGGATCTTTCGCGGCGTAATCCTGATGATAATCTTCCGCGGGAAAGAATCTTGTATGCTTTACAACATCTACCGCTAAAGGACGGGAAAACATGCCCGATTGCTCAAATTCACGCAGCAACTTTTGCGCGATATTTTTTTCTTCCTCCGTCTGATAAAAAATTGCCGGCCGGTATCCGGGGCCGCGGTCGGCAAACTGCCCTCCGGCGTCCGTGGGATCAATATGGCGAAGAAAATAATCCAGAATAGTTTCATAAGCAAGTTCTCGCGGGTTATAAAAAACCTGCACTGCTTCTATGTATCCCTTGCCCGAATAATTTTTGTATGTAGGGTTATCTTCCTTGCCGCCGGCGTAGCCGGAAATCACTTTATTTACCCCGGCCAGTTTTTTAAAATCGGCTTCCACACACCAGAAACACCCGCCGGCCAGCACTGCCTCGGAATATTTATTATTATTTTTTTCCATAGTTCTTTGAACCTCCGCTTGACGTGAACTTGTAATTTCGCACGAAACCAATAAACTTAATATAATCAGATAAAATGGTATCTTTTTCATTAATTTCTACCTGTAAAATACTTATAGTTAAATTCTAATGATGCTTAGAGTTTTGTCAAATAAGGCACAAAAAAGCCCTGTAGTACTACAGGGCTTTTTTGATGTTAATGGAAAGATCTCGTTTAGGGGCAGAGAAAACTAGCTGTTTTTCCTGTCTTTTATGGAAATATAGTGACGGCGCGGCGCAACACTTTTATACGCCGGACGAATTATTTTCCCGCCGTTGGCTAATTCCTCAATGCGATGCGCGCTCCAGCCGGCAACTCTGGACATGGCAAAAAGCGGTGTATACAATTCGGGCGGAATATCAAGCAGGCGATAGAGCAGTCCTGAATAAAAATCAACATTGGCGCTGACGCCCTTATAAATCTTTCTTTCATGGCCGATTATTTCCGGTGCGATTTTTTCCACTTTTTCGTAGAGCCGCATTTCATCGGCAAGGCCTTTTTCCTCGGCCAGTTTCGCCACATGTTCCCGCAATATCAACGTTCGCGGATCGGAAACTGAATATACCGCGTGCCCCACGCCATAAATCAATCCGGCGCGATCAAAGGCTTCTTTGTTGAGAAGTTTAATAAGATAATTTTCGATTTGGCGATCATCATCCCAGTTGGATATATTTTTTTTCAGATCTTCGAACATTTGGACAACTTTTATATTCGCGCCGCCGTGACGTGGGCCTTTTAACGAACCCATGGCCGCGGCAATCGCCGAATAAGTGTCCGTGCCGCTGGACGTAACCACGTGAACCGTAAACGAAGAATTGTTGCCGCCGCCGTGCTCCGCGTGCAAAACCAGCGCCAGATCAAGCAATTGTTCTTCCAGAGGAGTGTACTTGCTGTCATGTCTTAGCATGTGTAAAAAATTTCCCGCGGCGGACAAATGCGGCTGCGGGCTGTGAATAACAAGGCTTTTATTGCTGAAACGATACGCGTGTGCCTGATAACAGTAAACTACCAGTAAAGGAAAAGCGGCGATTAACTGAAGGCACTGCCTGAGCACATTGGGAATGCTGACATCCTCCGCGCGATCATCAAGAACATAGAGCGATAAAATGCTTTGGGAGATGGCATTCATAATATCGCGGCTGGAAAGCTTCAGAATAGAGTCATGGACAAAATCATCCGGCAGTGTATTATATGAACTTAAAAGTTTCTGAAACCTTTTCGTTTCGTTTTGATCCGGAAGCTCACCGAAAAGCAGCAGGTAACAGGTTTCTTCAAAACCATTATGCTTGTCCGCCATAAACCCCTGGACAAGTTCTCTGATATCGATGCCGCGGTATATTAAACATCCGGGGCCTAATTCTAATTCGTCATCGCCGATTTGCGTGTGGGACTGCACGTCACCGATTTGCGTCAATCCGGCAAGCACTCCCTTGCCTTTAATATCGCGCAAACCTCTTTTGACATCGTATTTAGCATATAAAGACGACTCCACAATGCTGCTGGACGCGGCCATTGAGCTTAGCTTCTCTATCCACTTATTATCGCTATTTTCCATAAATTATCTCCCTTATCCGCTTTTTCTTGTCGGGCATAAAAACAATTTTTCAGTTCGTTCATCTAACCTGGAGACACCTATCCTTAACCATTTGTAAAAATATTATGGCTGCCTGTAAAAGTGTCTATATTATTAGCTGATTAAGCAATGTTTAATTAAGGTTGCTGCGAAAATGGCTATCGTATATCGCGTCGTCTTTGCCTGATGCGGCAATATAGCCGATACGCTCACATCCGTCAATCGTTTTATAATTCTGGCGGTTAAATTCTATTTTATTATGAAAAAACCGTTTTATGTTTTGCTGAACAAAATATGTCACAAATATTTTATTCTTCCTGCTGGGGCTCTGAAGGTTCTTGAGGCTGGCGATAATTGCGAATATTTTTTCTGTGATTAAATATAATCAATAAAAGTGACGCCGCGGCTCCAGACAAAGCTCCAATTTTCCATAAACCGTAATTAGCTTGCCCCAAAGCCAAAATAAAAACCATGAAAAAAGAAGCGATAAAGGTAATCCGAAAAAATCCGAAGGCAATGAGCCAGGCAACCGCGGAAATAATAGCCATAAGAGGATAAATATAAAGCGTATATCCCAGATAATTTGCCACTCCTTTACCGCCGCGGAATCCGTGAAAGCAGGGAAAACTATTTCCCAAAATAAGAAAAAAAGCGGCCCAGGGCACTAAGGATATTTTAAGATAATAGCAGGCGACAATTGCTACGGCAAGCGCCCTGCCGATATCCAGCAAAAAGATAACCGCCGCCCAACCCATACCCGCCTGACGGTAAACATTTGTCGTGCCGGCGTTGCCGCTAAAACTTAAACGGGGGTCTTCTCTTTTGGTCAGCTTAAAAAAAATGATGGCAAAATTAATTGAGCCGGCCAGATAGGCAAATAGAAATACTAAAATTGTTCTTAACATATTTTATACCTTTATCCATCGCGGCGGCCGCAGCCGCCCCTGTGTGACATCGCGCATTTCCAGAGAACTTATTGCTTCGCACAATACACCATCACTATCGTAAATCCAAGCGTCGAATATCAGTTTTTGCTTTCCGATATCTTTCGGCAAAACCCGGCCTAAATAGCTTTCACCTTTTTTTGTTTGCTGGCAGATTATTCTTTTTTCAAAACCTACGGGAAACGCAACTATTTGAGTGAAACGCTGTCCCCAGACGCAGGCCATATGCATTACCGCGTCAAAAGGAAAAGGCGATCCAAGAGTGTCCTCATCCGCTTGTATTGAACCTCCGGAAATATATCCCAGCGCGCCCTGATCCGAAACAGACAAATCTCCCATAATATTTTGATAAGCCTCTCCGAAAGTAACAAGCTCGCGATAGATGGTATCCGACGGAACGCTGATGCAACGGCCGCCGAGTTTTTCGATATCGCGAAACGGGGAGGCTGGCAGGGAACAATCTGTATTCTGTGAGAATTTCACAAAAGCATGCTCAGCCATACGCTTTATTTTATTGGTTTTTGCCCGAACCGCCGTCAAAAGAGCAGAGTTAATATTGCCGGTTTCATCTTCTGAGATTTCCAGAACAACAGCCTGCTTATTTGCGTTGGCGTCAATCGATAAAAAACGCGGAAAACGCGCTTGTGATGAGCAGAAAATATCGGATTGAGGATAAAATCCCTTGACTGCTTTGGCCAGAATAATCAAAGCTTCCACCGCCGGCAGAATGGCTTTGCCTTCAAAGCAGTGATCACGCAGATAGGGAAATATTTCTATTTCCATTTTGCGGCGTGTTTTTTTATCTACTTGGGAAATGATGTCCATAGCTGAACTGTTTTCTGGATCAACCGCAACCGGAATTCCTTTCAGATTCATGGCGCAGTGTTTCGTAAAACCGGTGCAGATTAAATGCCCGTTTTCCGCGTGCGTGATAACGTAATCGAACTGAAGCTTGACCCTTTCCAGATTTACGGGCCGCGTGTGAATATACATCATATCATCGTAATATAACGGCTGGTAGAAGCTCACGCCTAAATCAAAAATCGGATAAACGTAACCGCTGGCTTCTATTTCCTTATATGGGTAAGCCAGATCCCGCATCAGTGAGGTGCGCCCGAGTTCAAAATAGCGCAGATAATTGGAATGATAAACTACTTCCGAGCGATCAGTATCCGCGTACAGTGTGCGGTGCTGGCAGCGATGCCAGACAAAGCCCGTCATCTGATCACGCACGTATTTTTCGTTATCCTGATAAATTTCCGGCTTGAAAGGCTTGGGCTTCATTTAATCTACACTCCTCTAAATATTACACAGCAGTTCGTGCCGCCGAAACCAAAAGCGTTGGAAAGGGCGATTTCATATTTTTGCTTACGGGCAACATTCGGCACGACATCAACATTGGACAAGGCGGGGTCGGGCAGATGATTGATCGTGGGCAAAATAATCCCCTTGTTCATTCCTTCAATAGTGAGCGCGGCTTCAATGGCGGCAGTCGCGCCCAGCGTGTGGCCCAATTGCGATTTGTTGGAAGAAACGGGTATCTTTTCTATTTTTTTGCCGAACACTTCCTTCAAACATTTAATTTCCATACTGTCGCCCTTGGGTGTGGATGTACCGTGAGCATTCACATATTGAATATCCTCCGGTTTCAAACCCGCGTCTTCGATCGTCTCCCGCAGCGCGCGGATAATTGTCGGCGCGTGCGGACTGGTGTAATGGTGGGCGTCCGATGTCCAGCCGATTCCCAAAACTTCCGCCTTCGGTTTGAGTCCGTAGGTATTTATTACTTCTTCCGCCGCGAGCACGACTACTCCCGCGCCTTCAGAAAGCACAAAGCCGCGCCGATCAATGCTGAAAGGGCGCGACGCCTTTGTGTGTTCTGTATAAGCGCGATCGCCGGACTGCACTTTAATTGTCGCGTTCATGTTCGCGAATCCATGGATAATTTCCGGCATAATCGGCGTATCGGCGCCGCCGGCCAGAACAAAATCGCAATCACCGTCGCGGATCATCCGCGCGCCGATACCGATGGCGTGATTGCCGGATGCGCAGGCGCCCTGCGGCGAAAATATCGGGCCGGTAAATTTTAAAAGCACTCCCGCTTTGCCGGAAGGAAGATTGGCGCACAAGTTCGGCAGTAGATAAGGGCTCACGCGCAGCGGACCGCGCTGCTCCAGATCGTGCGCCGCTACGCGAAAAGCGTCCGAGCCGTTAATCGCTGAGCCGATCAGACAAGCCATGCGCGGGGATATTTTATCGTCCATGATAATACCCGCGTTTTCAAGCGCCTCCTTGCAGACCGCCATGGTTAAAATGACAAACGCCGCGTTCCAGTTATAAACTTCTTTGGCGTCGGTAAAATCCAAATCCAGCGGATTCCAATCGGGGATTTCGCCAACGATATCGCAGGCGGATTCCACCTGACAGCGCGTAACCTTGCGAAAACCCGCCTCGCCTTTCACCGCGCGCTTCCAGGTTTTTTCGAAAGTTGCGCCCAGTGGCGTGGCCGCGCCGTAGCCGACAACAAATACTTTTCTGTTCAGTGGTGCTTTCATAATTAATAATTTTTATCCTTTACGCGATTCTTCGCAAAACCAAGCAGGAATTACAACCGCCGAAACCGAAGGCGTTTTTCAGCAAATATTCCTGCTCAAGCTTCCGCGTCCCTTCGGCGACACAATCAATATTAATTTCCGGATCCGGCAGATAATTTATCGTGGGCAGCAAAACGCCGCCCAGCATTCCTTCCATGGCAAAAATTGTCTCCAGAGCGGAAGAAGCGCCCATCGCGTGCCCCACCTGAGATTTATTGGCGGAAACCGGCGGCGCTTCTTTTCCAAAAATATTGGTTAGCGCGTCAGCTTCCACTTTGTCGCCTATTTTTGTGGATGTGGCATGCGCGTTGATTGCGTCGATATCAGCGGGTTTTATTCCGGCGTTTATGATTGCTTCCGAAATACATCTTTGCACCGTATCCAGTTTGGGCGCGACAAAATGTCCCGCATCCGAAGTCATCGCCCAGCCGGCCATTTCTATTTTTGGCTTTAGCCCGTGTGTGCGCGCGAATTCATCAGTAGCGATAATTATCGCGCCCGCTCCTTCGGAAACGACAAAGCCCCGGCGGTTTGCCGAAAACGGCCGGCTGGTTTTTTCCGGCGGTTCATGCGGTTGTCCTTCCTTGGGACGGTACGCTCCGTTCATTGTGGCAAATCCCGCGACAATGGGCTCGACCAGCGGAAAATCCACCGCGCCACCGATCACCACATCAGCCATATTTCTTTGCAGGAGCATCTCGCCGATAATCAGCGATGTTATTCCCGTCGCGCAGGCAGTTATTGTGGAGCAAATCGGGCCGGTAGCACCGGTTAATATAGACACTTTACCGGTTACCATATTAATACAGGAATTCGGATTGGTAAAAGGATGCGGCATTTTATTTTCGGCCACCATTAAACGATCGGCTTTTAAGACTGCGTCCAGCCCTCCCACCGCCGAGCTGAAAGTTATGGCAACGCGCGGCGCAATATCCGCAGTAATTTCCACACCGGCGTTTTTCAGGGCGCGGTGCACAACCAGCAAGGCATGTTTGAAAATCGGAGATGTCCAGTGCGCCATTTCCCGCGGCTGCAAAAAAGGATAGCACTGGACATCAATATCATCCACCTGCCCCGCCACCCGCACGGGAAAATCCGAGGATAATTTAAATCTGGTTAACGGACCAATGCCGCAATTTCCCTTTAACGCGCGCTGCCATTGCCCGGCCAGATCAGTTCCTAAGGGAGAAACAGCGTCATATCCTAATATCACGGTTTTTTTACGCAAAAAATTACATCCACTCAATATTTTTTCCGGTAAAAACCCGCGAATTGCCGGAATGTGTAATCATGCAAGAGGTTGCCGAAAATATCAATTATTTTTTGATTATTGCAAAAAAAGGAAATATTATCTGCCGCCTGTCTTTAGCCTTTAGTCTTTGGCCTTCAGCCCTCGACATTTGGCCTTTCTTACCAGGGAATCAGCCGGTATAACTTGGCGAACATTTCGTACACTTCAATCCAGTTTTGCAAATCCTTGGTGGAATTCATGTGGTCACGTTTATTCACCATCACCCAGCTCATATGCGCCGCGCCGTCTTTGCAGGTGGCACAATCACGCGTGGCGGAGGTGCAGCAGCGGTGAACCGACTTCAAATCCGCCGCCCAACGGTAAAAATGAATCAGACGTTTCACCGGCGGCTGACGATTGTCCAAAGATTCCGTAACCGACGGGCATTCGCGCCAGCCAAAAGTTCTTCCTAGCATTTTCCCCGTGGTAATAATTTCATGATAATACTTGCTCGAAATAACCGTGCGCGGATACCGATCGAGCGTTTCGTCCATTTCAAAACGCAGATCACGCAGCTCTTCTGGTTTCCAGAAAAATCCATCTACGCCTTCATCATTGGATAAAAGCTGCAGATGAACCTTGAGCCCAACGTCCGCGATTCTTTTTACTACCGGTTCAATCTTGCCCACCTGCTTGGGCGTAATGGTGTATAAGATAATAGGTATAAGGATCGCCTTCGTAATTTTTGCTGGAGATGGAAAAAGTGTCTTTGCCGCGCAGTATTTTTTCGTCTTCGCCGCCGCCCCAGAGGGAAATACCCACCATCATGTCC
Organism: uncultured delta proteobacterium; assembly: GCA_963813455.1. GTDB lineage: Bacteria > Desulfobacterota > Syntrophia > Syntrophales > Smithellaceae > UBA4810. The sequence continues at coordinate 33,452 of CAWEZF010000002.1, read as the reverse complement.
GGAAATTTATCACGCGGCACTTTAATCAAACCATTGGTCGCGCAATAGGAAGGAATACGTTTGTAAAACGCTTCCACGCGGTCCATGCACAGCGTCGGCTCGCCGCCGATTAGAATCGCGAGATTTACACCGCGTTCTTTTTCCTTATCAATGAATGTTTCCCACTTTTTAATATCCGCTTCTTCTGTCACATGATGTTCGCCGGACGAAAAAAAGAAACAGCCCTTGCAGCGCAGATTACAGCGGTTGGTTACATCATATATGGAGCTGCGGATATTGAGACTGGCAATCCGCCGGTAGCGCTCACGCCAATCGGGATCCAAAAGCGAACTTATCATTTTCATTTATTAATGCCTTATAAAGCCCATAAAAAAATTTTACTTAGCCTGTGGCGGCTCAATGACGCGCCGGCAGAGATTTTCTCCTTTTTCATATCCCATGACCCAGACAGCCAGGTACGTATCCACATAATCCAGCCAGGATTTGAACGTGTCCGCGTCGCCGACATGTCGATACAGCCGCGCCGTAACCACGGCCGAACCCGCGGCGTAATGACGGCAATCGGGACAATCCGTGTCCGGCACGCAGCAGGCCACCGAGCGGTCCCAGTTCAGGTCGGTGCGGTACTGGCGGAAAGAGCGCCCCAGCCCGATATCCTGTGACGGGTTGCAGCGTGGATAGGAACAGCTGTACAAATCATGCAGTCCTTTTTTGTGCGTATGAGCCACGGCGTTATAAACCGAAAAAAGCACATTCTTGGGGTAGCGGCCTAAAAGCTCAATCATGATTTTACGGGTGCGCATAAGCGATTGAGCATCATGGCGCAGAGGGCCATGATATCCCACGGGCGCGGAAAATACGTTAAAGGTCAGCTTGCAATTATGGTCAACGAGTTGGGATGCCACTTCTTTAACTTCATCGATGTTTTCCCTGGTGAAAGTGTACACAAAAACCGCCCGGTCATCACCCTGGTAATTTTCGATTTGCTTTTTTAAAAGATTTTTTGCCCCGCGGACGCGCCAGCTTGTTTCTTCGTTGCCCCAAACCGAGATATGAATTTTATATCTCACAGACACCGGAATTTTTTTAAAACCGTTGGTAGCGATGCTGCCCAGAGGCATTTCATTGTAACAAACTTCGAGAAGTTCGGGAACCAGCGAAGGTTCCGCGCCGGCCAGCACAACGTAAGTAATACCGCGCGCCTTTTCCGCGCGCATTAATTGGCGCCAATCTTCGGGATTAAGGTTCTCCACCGCGAATTGCTTGTCGCCTTCGTAATAGTAACAGCCGTCGCAGCGGATATTGCAGCGGTTGGTCATGTCATATGTGGATTCACGAAGAAAAAAATATTTGCGGACTTTTTCCCATCTTTGTTTGATGTTGGAATCGGCCAGCAGGTCGGAAAATTTCGGCCTGGGAGCGTCAAAGTTTTCTTTGCTTTTTACAAGTATATTTCCGGCCATAGAAAAATCTCTTGGGTTATTTTTTTGCAGAAATTTTTTCTTCAATATATCCGGCAATCAAGCGGATTGTTTTCATTTTGGGATAATCGTCTTCATCGATCGTCACCTTATATTCATCCTGTAGCACCAGGGCGATGGTAGCCAGATCCATGCTATCAATGCCTAATTCATCCACCAAATCCATATCCGGGTTGAAAGTGTCCGCGGTAACATCTTCGAGCTTTAATTCATCAATGATGACCTCGGCCACGTGCCGTATAATGCCTTTTGTGTCGCGATTTTCCGGCATCTCTTCCTCCTCTCCTTACTTTGCTCAATTATCTTTATTTATTTTTTTACCAATTATTAATCCGCTAGAGACAATATTTTCCTTGTTGATGACTTTAAAGGAAAATAAAATTTCGTCACCCGTATTTTCCCGCAAAACAGTAATTTTCAGTTCTTCCCCCGGCCTTACCGGCTGAACAAATCTGATCCTCCTGAGTTCGTCAAGCACAACGCGCTCATTGTTTTTCTGAATATCTTTAAGAATGGCCTGCTCTACTGTATGAACAATGGCTATTCCCGGAAGAATCGGCTCTCCGGGAAAGTGTCCTTCAAACCAGGGCGAATCCACGGGAACAAAACATGATGCTTCAATTTCGTTTTCTCCGGCGCTGTGAATCTCTCCTAATAAATTCCATTGGCCTTCCAAAAAGCCTACCTCTTTTCGTGCATTTAAACTGCCAATATATTTGAGTTTCGTTATATATCACTTATTATTACCATAATCAAAATTTTTTGGCTGATAATTATGAGAGTATTCGCTGGCAGATTTACGTGTTGTTAACTCCCCATTATTTCCCTTTTTATCAAATCCGAGAGGGGCACAATTGTAAGCCCGCGTGCGCTGATTCCGGCAAGTATTTTTTCCGCTTCCGACAAAAATATCTCGTCATTATGCGTATTTCCGGCGGGAACATCATGCAGCAAAATTATGTCATCAGGCTTAATATTATTGAGTATTTTCCGGCTGATGTTTTTCACGAAAAAATTGCCCGCGTCACCGGCGCGGCGGTTGAACGTAATACAGACCATGTCCAATTCATCCAGTATCTTGCCGAGCCCCGGATTAATTATGCCCACCGGCGGCCGGAAAGCCAACGCCTCAACACCCATCTCTTTTAATATTTCTTTTGCCTGGGCTATTTCTCTTTTAATTGCGCGGTAGCTCTTAAGCATCAAAAAAGGGCTGTGGCTGTAAGAATGATTGCCGATGGAATGTCCACGGGCGATAATCTCTCTGATAATTTCGGGATAACTCTTCGCGTTCACGCCGGAAACAAAGAAAGTTGCTTTAGCGCTGTATTTATCAAGCAGATTGATAATTTTTTTTGTTGTCGGCTCCGAAGGCCCGTCGTCAAAAGTAAGCGCTACATAATTCTTGCCGCTACTGCCGCGGCTGATGACGGGAAACAAAAAATTCGTCTGCGGGAAAAAACAGCCCAGTATGCACAAATTTATATACAGAAAGGCAATGAGCGCCGCGGCTAACGGACTGATTAAAAAAACCGCCGCCGCGAGAACAAGAAAAATAATTCCTGATATCTCTGCGGGGCTTAATTTCTTTCGTCCTTTGATTACTGAATGAGATGTTCCCATAATGGCCCCGTGAATCCGCGTTCATAGAGCTTAGGCAAAACCCGTGTCGCCTTGCTTTCGCCGGCCCCGATCAGCCAGTTAAAGCGGCCGTTGGCGTGCTCTTCCACCTTCTTCATAATCTCGACGTCGGATATGTGCGATGAACGGTAAAATACAGGATGTAAAAGATTTTGCGATGCTTTGATTTGTCCTTCTTTCAGGGCGACATTATAAAGAGCAGTGTGCGGGTAAATTCGAATACCGCAGAAAAAGAAAAATACCGCTTTTTCCAGTTTATCGGCGCCATTTAGTGTTTCCTGGAGCGTCTGTGCGTTTTCGCCGGGGCCACCCAGCAAAAAATAATGCGCGATAAAAAGCCCGGCATTCAAGGCCTGTTCATGCGCGCCATAAACTTCCCGCGCCGCAAAGGGTTTCTGTAAATTAACAAGTATCGTGTCGGAGAGAGATTCCGTGCCGAATTCCACGTGTGTCAGTCCGGCATCGGCAAGCTTCTGATAATAATCCGCGGAAGCTTTGGTGGGAGCAAAAAATCCGCCCCAGGGAATGGAAAGCCCCGCGTCGATAAAAGCCTGAGCGATTTGCGCGCTGTGTTCAAAGCTGGCGTTGAAAGCGGAATCGGTAATAAAAATATATTTAGCGCCGGCATCCTGCAGCGCGCGGGCGCGCCGCGCGATTTCTTTGGGCGGAAAAAAACGCATTTTAGATCCTTCTATATGCGGATAGGTGCAGTAGCTGCAGCGGAAAGGACAGCCTCTTTTAGTCTGCAGATTAAGCATGCCGCCATAGGAAAGATAAATTTTCGCATGCGAGCTTTCCGGATCAAATTTCCTTTGAATCGCGCTATCCCAAGGCCGGTACTCAATTTCGCTTGTTTCCTTGGTAATGACGCCCGGTATTGATTTCACATCCTGCTTGTTTTTCAGCGCGTCGAGAAGCAAAGGCAATCTTTCGCCTTCTCCGGCAATGCCATAATCAGCGTCAATAGCTTTTAAAAATTCCAGCGGAAAAACAGTAAAGCCGCTTCCGCCCAAAATCAGCAGAGCTTTCGAATTTTCCCTGATTAGTTTGGCCAGGTTCTGGTAATCCGCGAGATAGTCCCGGCTGTTTATTGTATCGGTGTTGTCGACGTTTCTTATGGATATGCCCACAATGTCCGGAGAGAATTCTCTGACTAATGCCGCCAGCTTACTTAAATCTTCAAATTCATTCAAATCCACGATTTTTGTTTGATAGCTGGAACCGAGGGAGCCGGCGACATAATCCAGCCCCAGCGGATATACGGGATAGGGCACTTTCAAAGTGTTTGCTGAAATTAGCAATACTTTCATAAAAAAATCATCACGCTAAAAATTTTATTTTTATTTTAGCTAAGACTTTTTGCGTTGGTTTTCGAAAATATACGTGCCCAAAGTGCGGATAGACGCAAAAACTTTGGCGCCGAGCTCCTTGTTTTCTATTTTGACGCCATAGTCTTTTTCAATCATCATGACCAATTCCAGCACATCAATGGAATCGATTCCCGTGTCGCCGCCGACCAGCGGATCGTCATCTTTGATGTCTTCAGGCGTGACATCCATCAGCCCGAGTGTCTTGATAATTTTTTCTTTAAGTTCGCTTATTAAGTCTTCAGCCTGACCCATTTAACACCTCATCTGTTCTTTCGTGGCGCTTGACCGCGCCTTAGTTTTCTACTTCGCTGGCTACCGCTTCCTCCTGAGAGATAAAAGCGATATCTTTAATTTCATCTCCGAGAATTTTTTCCAGCGCAACTCTCGTTGCCCAGGCAAACAAAGCCTTGATGTGTTTAAAACCCGCCATTCTGATGCCGATTACAAAAACCAGCGTGGAGATGGCATATATCAGAGGTCCGCCGATAATGCCAATTAAAGGTTTTTTCATCCACACGGCAAGCATGGTTAGAAAAAAGACGGCGGGCAGGCCGATTATATAACTGAAAACGATCATCAAAATTCCCATAACCACCGGAAATGTCGGCTTTTCCTGAAATGTTGTTAAATCCGCCTGCGTTATGACTACCGCCTGGCAATATTTCTTGCGCGCGAAATATCGGGCGATTTTCTTTATCATCTCCAACTATTTCTCCACGAACAATTTTTTATCAAAATCTAGGAATAATAGCTTCATGAGGTAAAAAAATTCAAGAAATATTTTTGGCCTTTCATTATTTTAAGCGCAAATCAAGGTGAACAAAATTAAATGGCATTGTCCGCGGATTTACGCTATAAACGCAGAAATTTAATCCTTTGAAAAAGGAGAAAAAATGAATCGCGCAGCCCTGCACAAAATAACTTACGGATTGTATATCGTTACCGCCGGACAAAATGGCAAATTCAACGGGCAAATTGCCAATTCGCTTTTTCAGGTAACTTCTCATCCCGCGACCATCGCCGTGAGTATCAGTAAGGAAAATTACACGCATGAACTGATTAGCGCGAGCGGCAAGTTCACTGTTTCTGTTTTGTCGCAGGATGCTCCGATGACTTTTATCGGCCTTTTCGGTTTTAAAAGCGGCCGTAACGTCGATAAGTTAAAAGAGATGAAAACAAAAATTGGCGTGACGGGCGTTCCGATTGTGCTTGATAATGCTCTAAGTTTTATCGAAGCTGAAGTGCAGGGGGAGTTAAACTGCGGCACGCACACGATATTTTTCGGCAAGATTGTTGAGGCGGATATAATCGGTGAGGGAGAACCACTGACTTACGCTTACTATCAGAGCGTCAAGGGCGGCAAATCATCCAAAAACGCGCCGACTTATATACAGGACGAACCAAAGGCCCAAGCCGCGCCAAAAACATCTGCGCGTTATGTGTGTTCCGTCTGCGGCTATGTGTATGACGAGGATTTAGGCGACCCGGACGGCGGCATCGCGCCCGGCACGGCCTTCGAAGATATCCCTGATTCCTGGACATGCCCCATCTGTGGCGCACAAAAAGATAAATTTGAAAAAGAAAAATAGATTGATAATTAAGTTCGCTGCAACGAATAATATTAAATTTTAGCCAGGCAAACTATATGAAGAGCGCTTATTTTACCCACAAATCTTATTTTACCGGCGGCATGGAAGTGGTTTTGCAAATACTTGCCGCCGTAAATAAACCTCAGAAAATTATCGATGTTCCCGCCGGCGGCGGATTACTGGGCAATCGTCTGCGTGAACTTGGCCATGTTGTGGTCAATGCCGATATCAACCGCGAGAAACCGGATTTTATTTTTGCTGATATGAATGAAAAACTGCCTTTCGCCGACGGTGAATTTGACGCGGTCAGTTGCATGGAGGGAATTGAACACACTATTGAACCTATGATGCTGATTAAGGAACTTTGCCGCATCACAAAATCCGGCGGCAAAATTATTCTCTCCACTCCTAATATTCAAAATATCTACTCGCGCTTAAAATTTTTATGCATGGGTTATTTTTTTCTGTTTAGCCCCTGGGGCAGCATCCAATACAACGCTGACGAAAAAAAGGATCGTGGACATATTTCTCCGCTAACCTACCTTCAGCTTCGTTATTTTTTCCAATTACGCGGAGCGAAACTTATGGACGTGAAGTGTCAAAGATGGAAGAAAAAATTTCTTATCCCTTTCCTGCTGCCTTTTGTGGCCATAGGATGGCTGTGGTCTCGAATCGAAATGCCCCGCGAATATAAAGCAAATCCTGAACACCGGGAAATTTTACGCCATCTTTTTTCCCCCGCGGTTCTGTTCGGCCGCTCACTCATTTTTATATTCCAGAAAATTTAGCTGAATATCAGTACAAGCGCTTTTTGCAATTCTTCAATTTAAAAATTAATAATTGCCGGATATTGGAGAATGTCCGGCTGAACGGAAAAAGATTATTACCGGAATAAGCGCGATCATCGTCAGCGCCGCGCCGGCGACAAAGACTGCCGGATAGCCGAATGCCTGGGTAAACATGCCGCTTAGCGAAGCGGCAACACCGGAGACGGACACCTGCAGCGCCGCCTGCAGCGTATAGTCGGTGCCCGGTGATTCTTTACGGCAGACGCCCATCATCAGAGTGAAAAGCGCCACCGTCGAAAGGCCATCGGCGAACTGCTCCGCGCACACCACGGCATAAAGTAGTGATCTATCAAACGTCCCGCCGGCAATATACAAATAACCGATAAACCCCGCTGCCTGCAAAGTTCCAAAAAGCAAAAGCGCGTTGCGATGTCCCAACCTAAGCAAAAAAAGGCCACCCAATAACGCGCCGCTAAGCCCTGCGATCACGCCGATGACGCCTGTGATCAGTCCGATATCCGCAAGCGATAACCCCTGATCCGAAAGCATAGGCCCGATCATGCGCGAAGCCAGCGAATCGCCAGCTTTAAACGTGGCCACCGTGATCAGCCACCAGCCCATGCGCGGCCGAGATACAAAATCGGTAAAGAGCCGCACATAGCCTCGCCAACCCTGCCATGCGGCACTCTTCGCTGCACTTTTGTTTTCTACAGGTGTCTCACGCATGAACCAAACCGGCAGAAGAACCGGCACAATTAATAAAGCAAGCGCGCTGTAAGATAATTGCCAGCCGAAATGCCCGACCAGCCACAGCAAAAGGCCGCCGCCGAAAATCATTCCTATTTTATAGCCGATCACCTGCACGCTGTTGCCTAAGCCTCGCAGGTGCGGTGTCAGCCTGCTTACCGCCAGCCCGTCCGTGGCGATATCCTGCGTGGCGGCGGCAAGGTTCATCAAAAAAAGCACGGCCATGAGCAGCGCGAAAGCCTGCGAAACCCAGACGCCGAAATCACGCGAAGCAATGACCAGCATCAGGCCGCAGATAATCAGGTTGAGCGTCAGAAGCCAGCGCCGGCGTGTCCAGAAGCGGTCGATAAACGGCGCCCAGAGAAATTTTAATGTCCAGGGAAGGGAAAGCAATGCGGTAAAACCGATGGCGGAAAGGGAAACGCCGCTATCGCGCAAAAGCGGCGGCAGCGCCTTGCCCAAGAGGCCGGAGGGCAACCCCTGAGCAAAATAAAGCAGCGCCAAAAGCCCCAGAAGCGGCGCATCGGATAAGCGTAGTTTGTTCATACGTGTAATATCAGCGATGATAATATGCTAAAAATATCAACTATTCGCTTCAACCTTTATTCTTTAGCCTTTCTACTTTTCCAGATTCTTTTCAGCCGCAGGGAATTGCTCACCACGGAAACAGAACTTAGAGCCATGGCGGCGGCGGCGTATTCGGGATTGAGAAGAATTCCGAAAGCGGGATACAAAGCGCCTGCCGCAATGGGAATGCCGATCACGTTGTAAATGAAAGCCCAGAAAAGATTCTGCTTGATGACGCGCATGGTTGCTTTTGATAAACTAATTGACTGCGGCACACCCATTAAATCATCGCGGATTAAAGTTATATCTCCAGCTTCGATTGCCACGTCCGTGCCCGCACCGATGGCAATTCCTACATCAGCGGCCGCGAGCGCCGGAGCGTCATTGATGCCGTCGCCCACCATGGCCACAACTTCGCCTTCGGCCTGCAGTTTTCTGATTTCCTCGGCTTTATTTGCCGGTAAAACCTCCGCCAATATTTTTTCTATTTTTAACTGCGCGGCAATCGCTCGCGCTGTCCCCTGATTGTCGCCGGTAATCATCGCGATTTTCAAACCGCGCCGGCGGAGACTCGCCACGGCACTGGCGGCGGAATCTTTGGGCACGTCGGCCAACGCGATGATGCCGATTATTTTTTTCTCCTGCGCGACAAAAACAGCGGTTTTGCCATCATCAGCCAGTTTGTTTGCCGCCTCAGCCAAAGCAGTTGTTTTAATTCCTTCGCTGCGCATCAGCATAAGGTTACCGATGAGCGCGTCCTTGCCTGTGACCTGCGCTTTCGCGCCTAAGCCGGAAAGCGCTTCAAATTTATCCGCCGCGGCAATGGCCACATTATCCGCTTTTGCCCGCTGCAAAATCGCCTGCGCCAAAGGATGCTCAGAGGTTTTTTCTAAAGCTCCGGCAAGCGCCAATACCTCGCGCTCATCAAAACCCGCGGCAGGAATAATATCGGTTACCGCAGGCTCTCCTTTAGTCAGTGTTCCCGTTTTATCAAAAACAATGAAGGAAAGCTGGTGCGCTCTTTCGAGAGCCTCGCCGCCTTTAATCAAAATGCCGCTTTGCGCGCCCAGACCCGTGCCCACCATGATTGCCGTGGGCGTGGCCAGACCCAGCGCGCACGGGCAGGCAATGATCAAAACGGAAACAAAATTAAGCAACGCGCGGCTGAAAGTTGCATCCGCGGGCACAAAATACCAGATGACAAAAGTCATAATGGCGATGACAAATACCACCGGCACAAAAACAGAAGCAATTTTGTCGGCCAGCCGCTGGATAGGTGCTTTGGAGCCCTGCGCCTCTTCTACTACTTTGATGATCTGCGCGAGCATTGTTTCCGCGCCGACACCGGTGGCTTGCATGGTGAAAGATCCGGTCTTGTTGAGCGTAGCGGCAAAGACTTTCTGGCCGGGCTCCTTATTTACGGGCATGCTCTCGCCGGTGAGCATTGATTCGTCAACGGCGGATTGGCCGGTCAGCAAAACACCGTCCACGGGAATTTTCTCGCCGGGGCGAACCTGCACCACGTCGCCTGCCTGCAGATCCTCCACGGCAATTTCCAGCTCTTCGCCATCGCGGATAAGACGCGCGGTTTTTGGCTTGAGCCCGATGAGCGCTTTGATCGCGCTCGAAGTTTTCCCTTTGGCGCGCGCCTCCAGAAAACGGCCTAAAAGAATAAGCGTAACAATCATTGCCGCGCCGTCATAATAAACGTGCGGCATCAAGCCCGCCTGGGCAAACCAGCCCGGAAAAAAAGTCGCCGCCGCCGAATAGGCGTAGGCCGAAAAAGCGCCCACAGCCACCAGCGTATTCATATCAGAAGTTTTTTGCCGCCCGGCTTTATACGCGCCGACAAAAAAACGGCTGCCCACCCAAAAAACAACCGGCGCGGTCAGCACAAACATCGCCAGCATCATAATGTGCCGGGGAACGAAGGCCAAGAAAGGAAAACCAGTGCTGCATCGAGCCGAAAAAAATTATTACGCTCAGCACCGCGCCAAAGATTAGTTTGATTTTCATCTCGCGCAGATCCGCGGCTCGCGCCGCCTCGGCAGGATCCGCGGACAAATCATTGAGCTCACCCAAAAATTTATATCCGTTATCCGTAACAACCTGGGAAATCGCGTTTAGCCCCGTCCAGCGCGCGTCGTGCGTTACCGTAGCGCGGCCGGTGGCCAGATTGACGCTGACTTCGCGCACGCCTTCAATCTTTTTGAGCGCGTTTTCCACGCGCCGCACACAGGCCGCGCAGGTCATGCCGCCGATGGCAATTGTTGTTTTTTCCCCACCCGCGCTCGCAGCATCGGCAAAAGCCTCATAACCTATGTCGCGTACCTTTTTTTGCAGATCAGCCACGCTGACGCGGCCTGGATCATATTCCACATGGGCTTTTTCGGTGGCAAAATTTACCGTGACGGATTGCACACCGGGCATTTGGCGCAGTCCTTCCTCCACTCGCCGCACGCAGGCCGCGCACGTCATGCCGCGAATGCCCAAAATAACTTTATTCGACATCGTAGCCCGCCTTTTTAATCGCCAGCGCGATAACAGCTGCGTCCAGAGGCTTAATTTCTTCATAAGTTGCCTTGCCCGTGTTCAAATCAACCGACACATTTTTAATTCCCTCTATGGCCTCAAGGGCTTTGGTCACCGCCATCACGCAGTGCTGGCAGCTCATGCCTTTTATTTTCACGCTTTGCATGCGGCAAACCTCCTAAATAAATTTAGTTTTAAGTTAAGGTTTTTTTAAAAAATAGCAAGCCTTATCTGTCCTTAAATATTCAGCTTTAAGCTTGATAATTTTTCCATATCCTGTATTATTTAACTATCGAGGTGACGAATGCTCATTCGCTGCTGGGGAGCCAGAGGCTCCATCCCTGTTTCGGGGGCCAAGTATCTAAAATATGGCGGCAATACCACTTGCCTGGAGATCCGGACACAAGATGATAAAGTTCTGATTGTCGATGCGGGCTCGGGCATCCGCGAAGCGGGCAATTCTTTGCTGGCGCAAAAGCGACATGATTACACCCTGCTGATGACGCACGCGCACTGGGATCACATCATGGGCTTTCCTTTCTTCAAACCGATTTATTCTTCCAAAACCAAATTGTCCATCTGGGGCTGCGTGTTCGCGCAGGAATCGACAAAAGACCTGCTTTCCCGCATCATGGCCGCGCCGCACTTTCCGATGGATTTCTCCGCCATCCGCGCCAATATTTCTTACGCCGATACCTGCAATCATCACTACGAGTTGGGCAACATGAAAATAGCGCCTATCGCGCTTAGCCATCCCAATCAGGGAACCGGTTTTAAATTTACGGAAAACGGCAAATGTTTTGTTTTTCTGACCGACAACGAACTGGGCTTCACGCATGAAGGCGGCCTTGATTATCAGCAATATCTGGATTTCTGCAAAGGCGCCGATTTACTGATACATGATGCGGAATATAAAGAAGACGAATACAAAAAAACGCGCGGCTGGGGGCATTCCACTTACAACGCTGCGCTCAAGCTGGCTATGGATGCGGGCGTGAAAAAATTCGGCCTTTTTCATCACAACCAGGAAAGATTCGACGGCGAAATTGATGCCATGGTCGATGATTGCAAAAAAATCATCAGCGCGCAGGGCGCCAGACTTAAATGCTTTGCTGTCGCGCAATCAATGGAAATTGCTTTGTAGTTTTTTCATAAGGCGCGCCAACCTTAAACTTTTAACGGAGACAATTTTATGCTGATTATCCTTCACCTTTCTTTTATGATCGGAGCCGCGCTTTGTCTGATTATCGGCGTGGCTATGGCGATGTTTTGGCGTTCCAAAAATTACTGGTTAAAAGCCCACAAAACTTTCAATACAACCGGTTTTTTTCTGCTAATCCTGGGCGCGGCCATGGCTGTGGCTTCCGTGATCACCGGCGGGGGTGAACACTTCGCCGGCCTGCATCAGCAAATCGGGCTGGCCGCTTTGCTTTTTTCTTGTGTTACCGTTTTTCTCGGGTATTATTCTTTTTATGCCGGCAACAAAAAGGCGATGCTGACGGCGCACCGCTGGCTGGGAAGATTATCGCTTGCGTGTATTTTGTTCGCCCTGGCGCTCGGCCTGATTATGATCGGCATCATCTAGCATGTTTTTGCCCACAACCTACGAGGAATTAAAAAATCTCGGCTGGGAACAGCCGGATATTATTTTAGTCACCGGCGACGCTTATATTGACAGCCCGCATATCGGAGTGGCGGTAATCGGCAAAGTGCTTGCCGACGCGGGTTTCCACGTGGGTATCATAGCCCAGCCTGATTTAAAAACCGATAAAGACATACGGCGGCTGGGAGAACCGAAACTTTTTTGGGGAATCACCGGCGGCTGCATGGATTCCCTGGTAGCCAATTACACGGCCACAAAGAAGAAACGGCACGGCGATGATCTGACGCCCGGCGGGAAAAACAACCGCCGCCCCGACCGCGCGGTTATCAGCTATGCTAATCTCATACGCCAATATTTTAAAAACACCAGGCCGCTGGTTTTGGGCGGTGTGGAGGCGAGCCTCCGGCGCACCGCTCATTATGATTACTGGTCGGATTCCGTTCGCCGGGCGATTTTGTTTGACACGCGCGCCGACATTCTTGCCTACGGCATGGCGGAAAAAGCAGTTATGGAAATCGCACGAAGGCTAAAAGCAGGACAAAACATTGACGACATCCGCGGTACCTGTGTTATTTCTGCCGCGCCGCCTCTTGGTTATCTGGAATTGCCTTCCTTCGAAACTGTTTCCGGCAATAAAAAAACCTTCGCGCGAATGTTTAATCTTTTTTACGCCAATAATGATCCGCTAACCGCGAATGGTTTATATCAAAAGCACGGCAACCGTTATCTTGTGCACCACCCGCCGCAGCCGCATCTGACGCCTGCCGAATTGGATAAAATTTATTCATTAGATTACGCTCGCGAAGTTCATCCTTATTATCTGGCGCAGGGCAAAGTGCGGGCGATGGACACAATTAAATTTTCACTGACCACGCATCGGGGCTGCTATGGTGAATGTAATTTTTGTTCCATCGGTCTGCATGAAGGCAGAAAAATCATCAGCCGCTCTGAAGAGTCCATCATGGAAGAAGCGAAAAGAATCGCGGCGCGAAAAGATTTTAAAGGGTACATCGTTGATGTCGGCGGCGCGACAGCCAATATGTACGGCATCGACTGCGCGCGGAAAGATACCAAAGGCGCCTGCGCCGATAAGCGCTGCCTGACGCCACAGATTTGCGCTTCGCTTAAAATTGACCATTCAAGACAAATACGTCTGCTAAAAAATCTGCAGAAAATTCCCGGTGTCAAAAAAGTGTTTGTCGCCTCCGGCATCCGCCATGATTTAGTTTTAGCGGATAAAATATTCGGCTCCGCGTATCTTGGCGAATTATGCCGTCATCATATTTCCGGCCAGCTGAAAATCGCGCCGGAGCATGTATCTCCCTATGTGCTGAAGCTGATGGGCAAACCGCAGACAACCGCACTGACAAAATTTAAAAATTTATTTGACAAGATTAACGCGGAAACCGGCAAAAAACAGTTTTTAACCTATTATTTCATCGCCGCGCATCCCGGCGGCACGGAAGAAAATATGCGCGAACTTAAATCATTTGCCGGGCGGGAGCTCAAAATCAATCCCGAACAGGTGCAGATTTTCACGCCGCTTCCTTCCACTTATTCAGCGCTGATGTACTGGACAGACATTGATCCGTTTACCGGGAAAAAAATATTTGTGGAAAAAGACTCAGGGGGAAAACAAAAACAAAGAGCGATTGTTGGCAGAAAAACTCTCAGATAAACGTGAAGCTGCCGCAATCCTTTGAATATTAACCGTTAATTACTACGTCCTTGACATACCATGCCGTATTTTCTATACTTTTTTAACGAAAGAGGGGGTTAATTCATGAAAAAGAAATTAATCGTTTTTATCGCGGTATTTTTCCTGATCGCTAACGCGGCGCCGGCCGTAGCCGAGCCACTGGACGCGGAAGTCATAGGTGATGTATTAATCTCAAGGCCTTTCGGCCTGGTCAGTATTGTGCTGGGAACGGCTCTTTTTGTTGTCGCCCTGCCTGTCTCGATTCCCAGCGGTAGCGTAAAAACAGTGGGGCGAAAGCTGGTGATGGATCCTGTTGAGTTCACGTTCATCAGACCCGTTGGAGATTTTGACTACCGGCTGGGAACCTGGCCGCCAGAGACAGAAGATGAACAGCAAACTGAAAAGCAGTAACTGCTATTAGCAGTTTAGATCTGAAATATTAGCTGATATTACTGAAAATATTCACTTACAATTTACGATTTAATTTAACAATAATATTTTAAGTCCATTAAACCCGACCGTATTTATCTTCCAGCCTCTCAATATCATCCTCGCCGAAATACGTGCCGGTTTGCACTTCTATTATCACCAGGTTACCGGAAGAAATGTTTTCCATGCGGTGCGCCGCGCCCTGCGGGATATCGACGGCGGAGCCTGCTTGAACAGGAGATTTTTTGCCTTCCAAAGTCACCATGCCGCTGCCGGAAACAATAAACCAATGCTCCGCGCGTTTTTTGTGGCGTTGCAGACTTAATACTCCACCCGGCTCCACGACGATTCTTTTTACTTTATGATCCGGAGCGTCGGACAGCACTTCAAAATATCCCCAGGGTCGTTTGTTTTCTTCTTTCATCGCTTTCACCGAATTTTTAGTAACATATATTTTATGCAATGAAAAGGTGTCTTTATCGTCTTTGAGATAACTTTTTATGGGAGTAACGCAAAGCTTTTTTAAAATGTCTTTGCGAGCGAGCGTAACGAGCGAAGCAATCTAATGAACATTTTAATATATTAAGATTGCCAAGTTCACTCACGTGAACTCGCAATGACAAAAAAATTCGACACACTTTTACAAATAGTTTTTAGGTTATCTGGCGGTTTAGCCTGCGGGTTTTTGTTTTTTCTTATCTCGCTTTCAAAAAAACAATGTGATAAATAACTATACAGAAAATTATGAAAACTGATTATATTCTCAAACGCAGCAGAAAAAGAAGAAAAACAATATCGCTAAATATCAGCCATAATAATGAAATAGTCGTTCACGCGCCATATTTCACTCCCGCGAGTGAAATCAACAGCTTTATCCTGGAAAAGCAAAATTGGATTGATAAAACAATTAAAAAGCAGGCTGGACAGGCGCTTTTAATAAAAGAAAAGGAATTTATTACCGGAGAAAATTTTTCTTACCTGGGAGAAAGCTTTAAGCTCGAAACATATTTTGAGCCAAAAGAAAAGCCCTGCCTTGCTTTTACAAACAGCCGCTTTCATCTTAATGCTCCGGATGACAATGAACTAAAAAATAAATTGTTTATTTCCTGGTATAAACAAAAAGCGTTTGAGCACATAACCGGCCGCGTTAATTTTTTCTGCGCGACTCTGAACGTCAGGGCGCGAGGCCTGAGAATATCATCCGCGAGGCAGCGCTGGGGTTCATGTTCACCGGATAATAAACTGGCTTTCAGCTTCCGCCTGATAATGATGCCGCCGGAAATAATCGATTATGTAATCGTGCATGAGCTGATGCACATTAGAGAGAAAAGCCACTCTACGCGTTTTTGGAAGCTGGTGGAAGAGGCCATGCCTCAATACAAGATTAACCGGCGGCGGCTTAGAGAACTTGGTGAATCTCATGTATTTTAAGATGCTCTTGGGGCTTTGCGCCATGATTACATTGTTTATGGGAGCATACAAAGCAATCTCAAGTTTTTTTCAACTAGATTGCTTCGTCGCTTGCACTTTTTTGCAATGATAAACATGTTTATAAGTAAATAAAAGGCTCAAACTATAAATTTATGGAACATCTGGAAGTAATCGATTTTCATCACCAGGAACTGCTAATGGAGAGATTCAAGCTTTTGAATCTTCCTATATCTGACTATACCTTTGCCAATATATATCTCTTTCGTGATGTCAGCCATTACCATTTTTTAAAGACAGACTGCGGTTTGTTTATCAGCGGCAAAAACAAAAAAGGACAGCCCTACGTCATGCCACTTAACGATCTTCGCTCCTGCGATATGGATATATTCAATGAGCTTCTGGACAAATACGGATTTTTCTTCCCCATTCCCGAAGAATGGCTTTCTTTTTTCCCTAAGGATAAATATGAGGCGACAAACGACGATGGCGAAACAGACTACATTTATCTTACAGAAAACATGGCGATGATGAAAGGAAGAAAATACTCGCGACACCGAAATCATTTAAATCAGTTTTTATCTATGTATGAAGCGCAGGCACAGGCTATATCTGAAAACAATCTGCCGGACGCGGCAAAAATTTTAAATCTATGGCAGGAGGATTCGCAATTAACGCGGGAAAAAACAGATTTCGCGCAATGCGCCGAAGCGCTGGATAAATTTATAGAGCTTGCGCTGTGGGGAACAATATATTACATAGAAAACCAACCAGCCGGATTTATCATCGGCGAACCGCTGAACACGGATACCTTTGTGCTTCATTTTGCCAAGGCATCGATAAAGTATCACGGTATTTACGAATTCATGTTCAGTGACACGGCAAAAAAACTGATGGCTGAATATAAGTATCTGAACCTGGAAGAAGACATGGGTAACAAAAATCTGCGTAAAACAAAAATGTCTTACTTTCCCGAAACACTTTTAAAAAAGTATCATGTCATCCGCAAGGCATAGATTGAAACAAGAAAAAGATTTATGAGCAAACCTCTTAGCATAACCGAATTGCACGAAAGCGATAAGGGCATAATTCACTCTATTACGGGAGGTCCTGCCCTAACCAGCCGCCTGGCTGGTATGGGCTTGGCCGCGGGCGCCAGATTCCGCATCGCTCAGGTAAGCGGCGGTCTGATTGTAGTGCTTGTGGCGGATACCAGAATCGCCCTGGGCCGCGGCGAAGCCTCTAAAATTATGGTTTTAAAAGTAGATCCGTCTGAAGATATCTGCTCCATGCCGGTGGAAAAAGAAATCTCCGTGGCGCTGGTTGGCCAGCCGAATGTCGGCAAGTCAACTGTTTTCAACATTCTCACAGGCCTTTCCCAGCATGTGGGAAACTGGCCGGGAAAAACTGTGGAGAAGAAAGAAGGCATTCATCGCGCCGACAATATTTTACTGCGCATCGTCGATCTGCCGGGTACCTACAGCCTGACATCGTTTTCCGAAGAAGAAAAAATCACCCGTGATTTTATCATTAAAGAAAAACCGGACGTGGTTGTTTTGGTTTTAAACGCGGCCGCGCTGGAGCGAAGCCTTTACCTGCTTTCTGAAACATTACTTTTAAACCAGAATGTGGTTATCGCTGTCAACATGATGGATGTCGCATCCGATCAGGGAATACAAATAAACGCCCAGGCACTGCGCGAGGCTTTAGGCCTGCCGGTAGTCAGCATGGTTGCCCGCCGCAACAGCGGTATCAAAGAGCTGGTGGAACAAATTTCTTCTTTCTCCTCCGGCAAAACAAAAATTGATCCGAGCTTGCCCGCGGTTTCCACCGACCACCAACAGATTTACAGTGAAATCTTTTCTTACATCAGCCCCTATATTCGGGAACCGTACGCGCCTGAATGGGTGACGGTAAAATTGATGGAAGGTGATAAGGAAGTATCGGCAATGGCCGAAAAAGAAATCGATAAATCAGCGTGGGGTAATATACAAAACCTTTTAATCAAACACGAAGACGCGCTGCACGCGGTAGTAAACGGCCGCTACGACTGGATTGAAAAAGTTACGCGCGCCGCTGTTTCGCGCTTTAAAATGGGAGAAGTTATCCTTACTGATCGCATTGACCATGTTCTCACCCGCCCGATTTTCGGTATTCCCATATTGCTGGCCGTGATGGCCGTGGTGTTTTTTCTTACTTACAGCGTGGGCGTTCCGTTGCAAAACTTGATGGCTGACGGAATCGGCGCTTTCAGCCGCTGGCTTGCCCCATCCATAGCAGGCTGGCCTTCCTGGATACAGGGATTATTTATTGACGGCGTCATCGGCGGTGTGGGCTCGGTTATTACCTTTTTGCCCATCTTGCTGATTTTTTTCGCCATCATGGCTTTTCTGGAAGACGTTGGTTATATGGCGCGCGCGGCGTTTGTCATGGATAGAATTATGCACCTGGTCGGTCTGCATGGAAAAAGTTTTCTGCCCATGTGCCTGGGTTTCGGCTGCAACGTTCCGGCGGTATTGGGCGCGCGAATAATTGAAACGCGCAAAGCGAGGATGATTACTCTCCTGCTGATTCCGTTTGTTCCCTGCACGGCAAGGCTGGCTGTTTTAACGCTTATTTCCGCGGCCATTTTTGGCTCTAACGCGGTTTATGTAGCCTGGAGCATTTTGGCACTCAACATCGCCGCGTTGGGCATTGCCGGAATATTTGTCAATAAAGTTCTCTGGAGGCAGGAAGCGCCTTTTATCATGGAATTGCCGATTTATCATCGCCCGGATGTCCGCACTATCCTGATGGTAATTTGGGCCAGGCTTATCGCCTTTATCCGCAAGGCGGGAACAATCATTCTGGCCGTCTCAATTATTATCTGGATTTTATCTTATCTACCGACAGGAATTGTCGAAGAAAGCTGGCTGTCGCGCGCGGGCCAAGCAATTGCGCCTTTGGGCGCGCCGCTGGGACTGGACTGGAAAATGATTACCGCGCTGATTACCGGATTTGTGGCTAAAGAAAATGTTATAGCAACACTGGGCGTTCTTTATTCCGTGGGTGAAGACGGACTTGCCGCCATCTTGCCGAGCGTGATGAGCCATGCTTCCGCCGCCGCTTTTCTGGTGGTTATGATGCTTTTCATCCCTTGCGCCGCGACAGTTGCCGTTTTGCGCAAAGAAATGAACAGCAATAAATGGTTTTTCTCCGCTATTATGATGATGCTGATTTTATCTTACATTGGCGGAATCGCCGCCTATCATTTTGTCCGCTGGCTTGGCATCTGACAAACAGGTTCATTTTATACCTTGTTTTTTGTTCTGAACTTTTCGATTTAAGCGCTGGTTTATTCTTTTTTTGAATTCATCGACAAATTCCTTAGAAGAAAGATATTTATCGGCAAAGGAAACAATAAATGATTCCTTGTATCTGGGCGGCATGGCCGTTAAAGGCCACATGTGTTTTTTGATAATATCTTCCTCTATTTTGTTTAAAGAAAAAGTTTTTTTCGCGTTATTCAGGGCGATTTTCGGGTGCTCGATACCATGAAATTTCTTCCGGTGCAGATGCGGCTCGTCGTGGTCGCGCCAGTCGTAAAAAAAGTAATCGTGCAGAAGCGCGCCGCGCGCGGCGGAGCGGTAATCAAGCTTTAGATATTTGCATATCCGGTAGGACAAGTAAGCCACTTCTTTCACGTGCTCGTAAATAGAAGAATTGTGATGAAAATAATCCTTAAGACAGTTAAATTCTTCATGTTCGAAAATATCTTTTGTAATCTCGTAATATTCATTTTCGTACGGGCGGCGGCCGTCGATTTCCATGATAATCTTGCTCTGGACTGTTTTTAAAAACGCGCCTACCCCACCTTTAATCTTGCTGTTGATTTTGTCGTTAATGTATTTATTGAGATACGGGAAGGCGCCACTGAGCCTGCGCAGGGAATCAACTATTTTTTCTACTTCAATATTGCTGAGGCTAAAATATTCCGCGTAAAGATAGGCGATCCTCTTTTTGAACTGAGTAATGGAAATGACAGAAAATAAAAAGTCTGCTAAAAAGTACGCAACAAAGACAACGGCAAATATTTTTACGTATAAAATATTTATATCAGATACTTTTTGTGAAACAGCGGGATGAACAACCAGGATAAAAATAACCGCCAGAGCCACCCAGGCAAGGGAGAAAACAAAGGAAACCCTGCCGTGCAGATTTATCCGGGAATCGGAATAATCCCATAATTTTAACTTAAATATTTTCTCGGCAAAATAACCGACGATATATTCAAGCAAGGTAAGCAAAAAGCCATATATCAAAATTCTTGCCGCCGGATTCCACTCGCTAAAAGAATATTCCCCCAGCAGAATAAAAAACGCGCCTACCGCGTAAATGGGAATAAATGGCCCGTACAAAAAACCGGCATTGATAAATTTGCGCTGTGTCGCCGAACGGTAGGCAACCTCAATTAGCCACCCCGCAAAGGAATATATGGCGAAGAGAACCACAAAATAAAAAACCGACACATTGTTTTCAAACATATTTTTCCGCACCGTTATTTTTTTAGAAAATCAATTTTCTGCCGCAAACAAGTTTTATCATATCATAATATCTTTGCAATATTTATTGAAGTTCCCGAAATTATCGAACTTCGGCAGAAATTGCCCCTGACCACTGTGGGAAAATTGATAAAAAAATGCTGCGGGCCGAAGCGCGCGCGCAGCACTGACAAATTGCTTGCTTGATGTTTTTGATTATGCGGTGGCTTCTTGAAGAAGCAATTGTATCTGCCGGTCTTTTTCCTGCCAGAGCTGCTGCACCCAGTTGTTGAATCTTTCCCGGAAAACATCATCGCCTGTATAATCGCCATCAAGAAAATGATCGGGAATTTCTATCGTCTGGAATCGTACAACTACTTTTTTAACTTTTCCGCAGAGAAATTTCCAGAAAGTAGGGGCGCCATCCGGATAAACTATGGTTATATCCAATAGGGAATGAAACTTTTCACCCAGCACATTCATGGCCAGGGCGATTCCCCCGGATTTCGGCCGCAGCAGATACTTATAAGGAGAATTTTGCTTGAGATGTGTGACTACGGAAAAACGCGTGCCTTCCAGAAAATTCATCACGCTGGTGGGGATACGAGAAAATTCTTTGCAGGCTTTTTTCGTTGTTTCCATGTCCTTCCCTTTTTTCCAGGGATGCTTTTTTAAATATTCGGCGCTATAACGACGCAAAAAGGGGAAATCCAACGCCCACCAGGCAAGACCAATCAATGGCACCCAGATAAGCTGGCGCTTGAGAAAAAATTTCAGCAGGCGGATGCGCCTGTTCAGTAAATGCTGCAATACAAAAATATCCGCCCAGGACTGATGGTTGCTGACAACAAGATACCATTTATTGTAATTTAGCCCTTCCAAACCCTGAACATCCCATTTTGTTTTTTGCGTAAGTTTCATCCAGCCGCTATTGCCGGATATCCAGTTTTCGGCAATCCACGTCAAGACCCGGTCAAAGAAGCGGCGCAGCGGCGGTATCGGCAGTAAAAATTTTAACAGGGAAAAAATTAATAAAATGGTAACCCAAAAAATTACATTGAGCCCTAAAAGTAACGAGGAAATTATTCCTTTGATTTTGTCCGGTAAAAAATGAAACATAATTATCTTTAATCGCTTGTCGCAAGCAGCTTTTACCACGACTTTTGAATTTCGTCAAAGAATTAATGATCGCCTTGCTTTTTAACCGGCCAAAAACGGCAATTTCATTTCTTCTTGTGCCGGTCTGTTTTTAGTTGTATATTTTAGACCAATATCGGGCGACCTAACCTTTTCCGCACGGCGCCAAGGAGAAAAATATGAGCATATCCACAGCAGAACAAAGCAGACAACAGATCAAAGAACCAAAAAACCTCTCCGCCCGGGTAACCTGGCTAAGAAACTACTATTTTCAGGGAGTGAAGCGCGTCTGGAATAATGAATTTACCGCCTGGACGACAGGAACTCCCTGGGACGTGCAATTCGACGAAATGACTTTCTACATTGTGCCGGAAACTTATCCGTTTTTGCAGCCCTTCCGCATTTCGATGCAGCAAAGCGCGCAACCCGTGCGGCTTCACCCAGATTTCTGGTCGTGGAGCCTGCCTGAGCGCAAGGCCTGGTTTGTAAAAGAAGTTATGGTCAATTACGTCCCGCAGGAAATTTTGCCGGGGGATCTTATCGCCGGCGCGCGTTTCAATATCCAGACATCGATGTGCTGGACAAAATCAGAAGCAAAAGAAAGAGACAAACTGATTTACGGAAAATCCGGCGCGCGCGCAAAAATGAAATGGTTTCACGATCACGGTTACGGCAACGCCGGCGCGACCAGCGGACATCTTATACCCGGATATGAAAGAGCGCTTCGTCTCGGCTGGAAAGGAATTTATAAAGACCTGGAAGATAAATACGCCGCTCTTGCCGAAAAAGAGAAAAAAGGCAAAAAAGGCTCTCAGCTGCGCGCCATGATGAGCGCCGCACAGATGCCGCGGGAACTGTCGGAAAAATACGCGGAGCTTTGCGCAAAACTCACCGCGGCCCAAAAGGATAAAACACGCCAGGCGGAGCTGGCACAGATGGAAAAAAATCTGCGCAAAGTTCCATGGGAACCGGCGCAAACATTCTGGGAAGCGCTGCAGGCGCTCTGGCTGACGCACATGCTCGTGATGAGTGACGAGAATTATCCCGGGCCGGGCGTGTCCTTCGGCCGAATAGACCAGTATCTTCTACCCTACTGGGAATATTCACTGAAAAACGGCATGGACAGAGAATTCGGCAAGGAACTGCTGAAATGTTTCTGGATTCACACCAACACCGTCTACGACGCGATGATCCGCATCGGCAATCAGGGAATCACTTCCGGCTACGGCCAGCTTATCACTCTCTCCGGCATTGGGCCAGACGGCCGGGATATGACCAATGATCTGACCTGCGCCATGCTTGAAGTTATCGACGAAATGACGCCCATTCTGGAACCGAAACCCAACGTACGCCTGCACCGGAACTCTCCGGATGAACTGCTGGATAAAATAGTAGAAATGATTTCCGTAAGCCAGGGCGCTCCTTTTTTGCTCAACTTCGACGAGCGCTCCATGGCCGGCATGCTGCGTGAAGCCAAAAAAGCCGGCGTGACTCATCTGATAAATGAAGACAATGTGCACGATTACGCGCCGGTCGGCTGCCTGGAAAACACGATGCAGGGGAACGACCGCTCCGGCACGGTGGACAATAATCTCAACCTGCTCAAAGCCGTGGAACTTGCCCTGAACAACGGCAGGGATTTTCACGTTTTTGTCGATCCGATCACGGGCAAGAAAGAAAAAATCCGACAGGACGGGCCCAAAACCGGCAATCCGGAATTTTTTTGCACATGGGATGAATTCTGGGCGGCCTACAAAGAGCAGACGCGCTACATCGTAAAAAAATGCGTCGATTTATATGAGATTACGGAATCCATCCGCGCGCGTTTCTGCCCCACGCCTTATCTTTCGAACCTGGTCAAGGGCTGCGCCGAAAAAGCCCTGGACATTACCGAAGGCGGCGCGGAACTTTCTTTCACCACATTGGAATCGATAGCTTACGCCACAACCGTGGATTCCCTGCTCGCCGTAAAGTATCTGGTGTTCGATAAAAAGGAATCCTCCATGGTTGAACTGATCGGGGCGCTCAAAGACAACTGGGAAGGGCACGAAAAACTGCAGGCCAGAGCCCGTTTCAAGGCGCCCAAATACGGACGGGATGATGACGAAGCGGACGCGCTGGCCAAAGAAGTAATGGATTTGTGGTGCGAAGAAGCCTGGAAATATAAAACTCTTTCCACAAACCGCCAATTCCGCCCGGGTATGCTCAGTTGGAATTACTGGGTGGGGGACGGTTTTATTCTGCCGGCAAGTCCCGACGGGCGGCCCAAGGGCAGATTTTTGTCCAACGCGATTTGTCCTTCCAACGGGGCGGATATCAACGGACCGACCGCCAATGTAAATTCCGTCGGCAAAGTACTGGGCGGCAAAGATACGCGGGGACGAGGCGATTTTCAGGAGTACCTCAATTGCCTGCCCAACGGCGCGAGCCACACTATTACCATCAATCCGTCACTTTTGAAAAATCCGGAGCATCGCGCCAAATTCAAAGCCTTTCTATGCGGTTATGTGGAAAACGGCGGCAGCGCGCTACAGATTAACATGCTGGATGCAGATATGCTGCGCGACGCGCAGAAGCGGCCGGAAGAATATCGCTCGCTGCTCGTGCGCATCACGGGATACAATGCTTACTTTACGAGTATCGGACGGGAACTACAGGATGAAGTAATCGCGCGCATCAGCCATGCCTCAATTTAGCTTTTGCCTTATGCACAAGATAGCAGATAACCATCCAGGAACCATTCTGCGCATTCAGCGCATGTCCACCGAAGACGGCCCTGGCCTTCGCAGCACGGTTTTTTTCAAAGGCTGTCCGCTTTCCTGCGTGTGGTGTCATAATCCGGAAAGCATCGCCCGAGAAAGGCAACTGCACTGGACAAAAATCAAATGCATCAGCTGTTTAAGCTGTATTGACGCCTGTACCCGAGGCGCGCTGCAAATGACCGGCGCGGGAATAGCTGTCGACAGGTCAAAATGCGACATCTGCGAAGCGTGTGTAAGCGACTGCCCCTCCACGGCTATGGATATACACGGAGAGTACCGCGACGCGCAGAGCCTGGCGGCGGAACTGCTCAAAGACAGCGTGTATTTTGAAAAATCAGGCGGCGGCGTCACTTTGTCCGGCGGCGAGCCCACACTGCAGGCAAAATTCTGCCGGCAACTGCTTGAGACTTTTGAAAGCAGCCGGTGTGCACACAGCGCTCGATACCTGCGGGCAAGGTTCGTCGGAGTCAATGGAGCATTGCTTCTGCCTTATGCCGATCTGGTCATGTTTGACCTGAAAGAAATGGATACGACCAAGCACAAAAAATTCACCGGTGCGGCCAATAAATTAATCCTGGAAAATCTTCTGCGACTTGTCCGCCACGCGGGAAAAGAAAAGTCGTCTTTCACGCTCTGGATACGCACGCCGCTGATACCCGGCTGCACGGCCACGCCGGAGAACATAAAAAAAATCGGCGCGTTTATCGGTAAAAACATGGGCGCGGCCGTAGCGAGGTGGGAGCTTTGCACTTTTAATAATCTTTGCCTGCATAAATATGAAGGCCTGGGGCTGGACTGGAAATTAAAAAACACGCCGCTTCTTTCTTCGGTCGAAGCGCAAGCTCTTGCTGAAGCGGCGCGGCACTCGGGCGTAAACCCGGACATCGTTCATCTGAGCGGCCCGTTAAAGCTTACCGATAAACAAGAATCCAAAGAAGATAAACATAAAAAATCAGCGGCGGCCACCGCCGGAAAATAAGGAGTTTTACAATGCGCGATAGATTAACAAAATTTGCTGAAGAGGACTTGAAATTTTTCGAACCGGAAGCGAAGGTCGGCCTGATTGCCACCATTAACCAGGGAGGACTGCCGCATATCACTTTGATTACCGCGCTGCAGGCAAAAACTCCCCGCGAACTTATCTGGGGGCAATTTTCCGAAGGATTAAGCAAACAAAACGTCCGGATAAACAACAAAACCGGATTTTTGATTATGACGCTGGACAAGAGCCTGTGGCGGGGCAAAGCCCTGTGGCGCGGCGTGGCCACGCACGGCGCGGATTATGACATGTTCAACAACAAACCGATGTTCCGCTACAACGCCTATTTCGGTATTCATACCGTGCACTACATGGATCTGGTGGAAACTTACGGCAGGGAAGCGCTGCCACTTTTGCGCATCGGCCTGGGCTCGATGTTTACAAAGCTGGCCAAAGGGGCGACAAAACAAAAAGACAGCGGGAAAAGAATTCTGAAACCCTGGGCGGAAGGTCTGTTTAACCGCCTCAGCGCCATCAAGTTTATTTCCTTTGTCGATCACGACGGTTTTCCGGCCATTGTTCCACTTATCCAATGCCAGGCGGCGAACAGCACCCGGCTGGTCTTTTCTCCCCTAGCTTATGGAGATGAATTGAGCGCCTTGCGGAAATATTCCCACGTAGCCGTATTCGGCCTCACGCTGGATATGGAGGATGTTCTCATCCGGGGCAAATTCAGCGGTTTTGCAAAACACCTTGGCGTCAATCTGGGCATTGTGGACATCGACTGGGTGTACAACCCGATGCCGCCGAAACCCGGACAAATATATCCGCCGCAGGAAATCAAAGCCGTGGCTAATTTTTAAAATTTTATTTTTGCTGGATTTGCCGCTTTCCGGCTGACGACGCGATTTTCCGGCAGGTGGTTGACGTCAAAATATTTTTCAGGACTGCTGATCAAGCCCCTGCTGAATTCTTTTGCGGGCTGTATTCATGATTTCCCCTATTGTCTCCTCACTATGCTGAGAAATATCTATAGGGTCATGGATAATCAGCTTTGCACTGCCCGGAAAAAGTTTCAGGGACTTTGCCGGAAGCACGTTTCTGGTGTTGACAATCGTCACCGGCAATACAGGTAGATTCATATCCAGAGCGAATTTAAACGCTCCTTTTTTAAAATCCAGAAGCCCGCCATCCACGCTTCTGGTGCCCTCCGGGAAGAACATAATGGACGTCCCGCCTTTTATCCTGTCCCGGGCGGCGTTGATTGACGCCTTCGCGGCTTCGGGATTGGAACGATCAATGTAAATATGTCCGATTTTGTAACAGGCATACCCGAGAAAAGGTACGTCTCTGAGCTGTATCTTCATCACCCAGCGGAAGTCCACGGGCATCCAGCCGTAAATGACAAAAATGTCATACTGGCTCTGATGATTGGCCACAATCACATAGGACTTGTTTGTTTGAATTTTTTCTTTTCCGATCACCGTCACCAGCATCGGCGTAATGTAGCTGTTGAATCGCGCCCAAATAATACCGCAAACGGAAGCTATTTTCTTATCCACAAGAATAGCTAGCAATGTGGCTGCTGTACCCATCACAGTAGTGGAGACAGCCACAAGAGGAAAAAAGACCAGATACTTGTAAATCTGGTATAGCTCCAGCAGAATTTTGTCTTCCCGTGCAAGCTGCTGCGCTTTCCATTTTTTCGCGGCTTTGTCCGCCAGGGATTTCGACAAAAACGAAATCCGCGTTTGAATCGCATTTAAGTCAATCATGGCCATCGCCGAAAAATAGTTATTTTTCAGTGATTATAAACAAAACGCGACCATGTGTCAATCAAAGAGGAAACTAAAACAGAAGCCCTGTTAAGTAGTTGCTTTTTGTGAAAAATTTAATTTATTTCATTCAAACAGGCGGATTTTGGTAGTCCCACGGGGGTTTGAACCCCGGTTTCCGGCGTGAGAGGGCGACCAAGAGCGTATTCCACCTGATTTTACAAGCTTTTATGGTCGTTAAAAGCCATTTAAGGGAGTCAAAAGCCGTCTAAAAAGCCGTCTATTTATTTTTTTTTGCATTACGTCAAACACAGCATTTTTGTATTTAAACAATAGGGCAGCATATATCAGTATTTATTTAAATCATTCCCAGTTATTTAAATGCCTTATCATTACCATACATGTCAATTTTATATGTGAAATGATGCTCCAGAAGTGGATATTTGCGCATGAAGCACCAGCTCTCTGTGGAATATGGGAAAATTTTATCTGCTGCAAACCGCCAGGCGCAAAGTTGCCGCGCGCCGGGTGCAACGCGCAGCATGACGGAGCATAGCGGGCGATGGGTTTGCTTTATACGCGGGGTCAGCATAACTTCATTGTACTACGGACATCATCAACCTCGGTAGATATTCTTAATTTCAACCAGAAATAAATTATATTGTTGCGGCGATAATTATGATATTAATTGATATGTATTTTGTGAGGAATTGGAGCAAACGTCTGTATGGTTGAGATAATGTGGCACTGCTAGGAAACCAAGTGGCAAACGGAGAAAACAAACATCATCCCAAGTGTGAATTAAGGAGTCTTTATGGAATACGAACCTATGAAAATCCCTCTTTCAGGCACAATGGTGAAAGTCAAGGTTGCCCACATGGACCTGGCCAAGATTGAACTTGATGAGCAAAATCCTAGAATAGCCTTCTACAAAGATAATCAGCCCAATGACCAATTGGATCCAGTTATTAGTTTTGCTCTACAATGTAGGCGGCCGGACTCCTATGAAAAACTAAAAAAATCTATACACAGCAATAGGGGAATTACTTTTCCTATATGGTTAGAACCCACCGGAGGATCAGAAAAATACAGAGTAATCGAGGGCAATACAAGGGTCGTAATATACAAAGAGCTTGCTGATGAAGAAACTAACGAGCCGTTATGGAAAAGCATATTGGCGTACATATTACCAGGAGAAGTTAAAGAAGAAGAAATTAACTTTATTAGATTGCCTTGCTCATTTAAGAGGAGCTAATGAATGGGACAGTTATGAAAAAGCAAAATATCTATACAAACTCTATGAAGAAGAGGGGTGGCCAGAAAGTAAATTAGTAAATCAGACTAAAATGTCTAAAAAATTAATCAGAGAAAACATAGAGGCATACAAAATAATGGAACAACAGTATATGCCTAAATATGGTTTAACGAACCCAAGCGAAGTTATGAAATTCAGTTACTTTGTCGAATATGTTAAAGACAACAAACTAAAGGAACTGATGAGTAATAATAATCTTAAAACGGCTGATTTTTGTGAATGGGTTTCCAATTCAGACAAAGTTCCTACTGCGCAAGAAGTTAGAGAAATTAAAAGCTTTTTTATGGATGAAGATTCTAAACGGGATTTTTTATCTGATGGATTCCAAAAAGCCAGAGAAACATTAATTTTAAAAAAGCCTGGACTAATCTCTAAAATGTATAAAAACATGGAAGCTATAACACAAGAGCTAAAAGACCTAAACGCCTATGACATTGACCAAATAGCGAACAACAACAAAGAAGCAGAAAATATAATAGAAGACTTGGCAACATGGTCTCGTAAAACTCTCAATAACATTAAGGCAAGTAAAAATGGCTAGCATACAACACGATTTTATTGTCGCGGCGCTCGTCAGAAAAATTAGGCAGGATGCTTTTTATGTTACTTATTTGGATGGTAAATCTACTGATGTTGGAGCACAAAGTTTTAAGATACCGCCTAAAATAGCGAATCACAGACCAGATGTATTAGGAGAAAACGAACATGGCTTTTTTTGTATAGGTGAAGCAAAGACTCATGGCGACATAGTTTGCGATAGAACAAAAAATCAATTAAGAGATTTTTATGACTTAGTTAAAGATAACAATAAAAATAAATTTTATATAGGGGTGCCCTTAAAAAGCAAAGAATTACTAAATAACTTGTTATTTAAAGAACTCAGCCTGTTAGACAATGGTCAGATTCATTATACTTTATATACCGGAGGAGCTTTTGCCAGTAGATGAAATATAATATTAATATAAATTATGCGCCTAAAACCAAACCCTACCCTCACCAAATAGAGGCTATAGCATTCGTTGAGTCAAACAACCAAATAGCTTTATTTGATGAGCCAGGATTAGGCAAGACTAAAATTGTTATAGAGGCGCTATGTAATAACATGAGAGAAGGGCTAATAGATGGGGCATTAGTTGTTTGTAAAAAAAGCTTAATAAAAAACTGGGAAGACGAGATTAAAACGCACAGTAGTGTAAGTTTTATAGCGCTGCGGGGAAACACAAATGAGAAAGGACTAAAATTCATGGGTCATGCCCAATTCTATATTATAAATTACTCTATTCTGTTATTACTGAAGTAAAAAGGCTGAAGATGTTTTTAAAAACCAGAAAAATGGCAATGGCTTTAGATGAATCACATACTATAAAAAACCCAAGTGCCCAAACCACAGCAAGTATAATGGAACTAAGAGAACTAGTAACTAAAAAAATTGTAATTTCTGGGACTCCAGTTGCAAATAAGCCAGAAGATTTATGGTCTCAATTTTATTTTTTAGATAACGGTGAGTTATTGGGTGATGATTACAAAGAATTTAAAAAGAAATATTCAATAAATTTAAAAGAACACAATCTAAGTGAAAGTCAGTACAGGTATGAAGACTTAAGAAATATCTGCTATCTAAATCAATAAGAAGGCAAAAAGATGATGTCAAGAGCTACCCGATAAAATCTATATAAACCAAGTTGTCGAGTTAAGGGGAAAACAACTCACCATGTATGAAAAGCTAAAAGAAGAGCTATACCTAGAAATCAAAAATATAGAAGGTGATATTGTTATAGATGAGTCTAGTGACTTGTTAAAAAAATTGTTGAGACTAGCTCAAATAGCAAGTAACCCTTATTTAATAGATAAAGGCTACAATGAAACGCCATGCAAATATTATGAGCTAGACAAACTACTAGACAAGATTGTTGAGGCGAAACAAAAAGTTATAATATGGACTTCTTTTGTTGAGAACATAAGAATTTTAAATAAGCGATATAAAAAATATGGTCCATTAATGTTATATGGAGAAATCTCAATAGAAGACAGAAATACTATAGTTAAAAAATTTAAGAATGATACTGAATCCAAAGTGCTGATAGCTAATCCGGCAGCAGCAAGAGAGGGGTTAACATTAACCTCTGCAAATAACGCAATATACCTAGATAGAAACTTCAATTTAGTTGATTATTTGCAATCTCAGGACAGAATACACAGAATATCTCAAAACAAAGAATGTTACATCTACAAATTAATAGCAAAGGATACTATTGATGAATATATTGAAGCAATAACTATTAGAAAACATGACCTAGCTAAATATATCCAGGGTGATATTAAAAATATTGAAGATAAAGGGACTATAACCAAAGAACAGCTATTAAATTTATTGGGAGGCGGGAGAAAATGACTACTGGCAAAAACTTTATTATGGTTTTAAACGAAAGAGTTGAAACAGAGCCCAAAGAAATCGATATACTGGACTTAAAATTTTGGACACATAACCCGCGCATAAATGCCACTATAAAAAGACACCACGGTGAGGAAAACATACAAAATGTTACAAACGAACAAATTCATGAAATTTTGTGGGAACACGATTCTGTTAGAGAGCTAAAGGATCTGATCGTTAGAGACGGAGGTCTTTTAGATGAAATTTTGGTAAGAGATAATGTAGTGTTGGAAGGTAATTCTAGGCTCTGTGCTTATAGGTGGTTGTATAATAAAGCAAAAAAAGAAAACAAAACAGATGAAGTATTAAAGTGGTCCAAAATAAAAGCTAAGGTCATACCTGCGGATACCAATGACCAACTTGTTTTTGCAATTTTAGGAACATGGCATATTAAGGGCAAAGAAACTGGGACACTTATGAAAAAGCCTCTTATTTTAAAAGGCTACACGTGGATTATAAATATGATTATAAAAAAATAGGAGAGCTAATTCTTGTGAAAGTGAAACTTTTGTTAAGGATCACATTCAGGCGTATGACATAATGGTAAAAGAAAATGTTTATGAGCTCAAAAAATTTAGTCATTTTTTAGAATTAGTAAAAGCGCTTAAAAGTAAAGAGATGGTTGTTGAAATAAAAAAAGCGCCTGCACTGCCAGAGACTCTAGTTAAAGCGATAAAAGAAGATAAATTTCCAACCGCCCAAGATTTAAGGAAAGTCTCAAAAGTTCTTAAAGTTAAAACAGCTCGACGTTCCTTTTTAGAGGGTGGGGTAGATATCATTGAAGCTTTTGATGAAGCAAAAGTTAAAAAGCCAGAATATGATGATAGCCTTTTCAACAATATAAAAAAGTTAACTCATTCGTTGCGTGAATGTTCTGTAGAAAAAATAGAGGAAATTAAAAAAGATGGGAACAAAGCTGCAGAGATTAAAACGCTTTTTAGGACAGTACGGCAGCTATGTAAAAAGATTGGTATAAGCGTAAGTGAATAAAGTACTCTTGGTAGAACCAAATTTTCCATATCCTACAAAAAGCAAGAACAAAGCTAATGCTATACATAAAAACTTTGTGCCAATAGGCCTGTTGAAATTTTCATCTTATTACAAAAAGCAAGGCTATAGAGTTGCATTGGCAAGAGGCAATGTTTCTATAAGAGAAATAGGCTTTACACCTAACAAAATACTTGTAACATCAATTTTTACATATTGGTCAAGATATGTTTGGGACGCAATAAGCTATTATAGGGAAACATTTAAAGAAGCAGAAATTAAGCTGGGTGGGATATATGCAAGCTTGCACAGTGATAAGCAAGAATTTAAATCTTTAGCAAAAAAATATAACGTAAAAGTATCGCGAGGTATTCAGCATCACGTAGAAAAATATCTACCAGATTATAGCTTAATCCCCGGAATAGAACACCATGCTACCCATATGATGAGAGGGTGTATAAGGCGATGTGTCTTTTGTGGCACATGGATTCTTGAACCAGAAAGAACTAATAAATCAAAAACAGAAATAGAAAAAGAACTAATAACCGCTGGCAAAAATAGAGTCATTTTTTATGACAACAATATACTTGCTAATCCTCATATAAAAGAAATTCTTCAATTATTTGAAAAACTAAAAATTAATAAAAAACCGGTTTTATATGAATCGCAAAGCGGGTTTGACGGAAGATTGCTGGAAAAAGATCCAGAGTTAGCAATATTAATAAAAAGGGCAAGATTTCAAAATGTCAGGATAGCTTGGGATAATGGACTGGCAGATAAAGATGCCATTAAGCGGCAAATCGATTCATTAATTAAAGCTGGTTATAAGCATAACGATATTTCCATTTTTATGATTTATAATTTTGATATCAATTATGAAGATATGGTGAAGAAAATAAGCCTTTGTGAAAAATGGGGGGTCCAAATAACTGATTGTAGATATAGACCACTAGAGTTAGATTATGATAACTATAATCCAGGGATGAGGCATGGACAACCTCCAGGAAGTTATTATATCCACGATAAATCAGGTTGGACTGATAAAAAAGTACGTGATTTTAAATCTAGGGTACGGAAACATAATATATGGGTTAGATATGCTAAAGATAATGGTCGTCCCTATGATAGGGAGATGGAAAGGTGGAGCGATATCCATTCAACTTTTAAATTTTTCAAAATGGGTAGACCTCCCCAATTAGAAGTTATTGAAGCCTCCCCAAAATGGAAAAAACGTATTCAGATTATGAAAAAGATAAAAAGATTCTTTAAAACACATGACAAATTATCTGTCTTCGATTTTAGAGAATTTAATATGAAGAAAATTGATGAGGAGTTAGAAACAATTTTAAATGACCTTTACAAAATACTGCTGCGTTAACAAATAAAGGAATAAAACTGGACAATTGACAATTAGCTCTTTTTGCAAGAGTTGTCGATTGTCTATTAATCAACTACACAGTGAGGCCGGATATAACAATTCAAATAGTAATCGGCAGTTTAGTTTTCAAGAGTATGTGTTGCTTTGTAGATGTAACAAACAATCCGTACATTTTAAAAACGGGGAGCCCCATTGGGGCGGACGGGACAGCGAAGCTGTGGGTGATAATCTAGCCGGATTCTCGGACTGATGATCACCGGGGATGGGCGGGGAATATAAATAATAAAGTAC
>CAWEZF010000001.1:0-34589 GCA_963813455.1 uncultured delta proteobacterium | reverse complement strand
AGCCGGCGGCAGAGGTGGATCCGGCAAGGGTCAGCATAACCGCGCATTTTTTTTCTTTGATCATTTTGTCGTAAATATCAGCGGCATTGGCCAAATCCCGCGCGGAAAGATGACATTTTTTTCATGGCAGTGATCATCTTAACCGCATTGAAGGATTTAATGTCGATGTGCCCGACTGGTTTATTTAGAAGTTCTTTCCTTTTCATTAAAATAAATTCTCCTTTTTTGCGTGCCGGCATTATTAGAACATGGCCGGATAAAAGTCAATCTTAAGTAGTTTTCATAAGGGGTTAAAATCAAACTTGTTTTAGCCGGAAATATTTGATACTTCACACTCTATGGCTAAATTAGCGCAAGAAGCGATCACAGTTTCGCAACTAAATGATAACATTAAATATATCCTTGAAGAAACATTCGGTTTTGTCTGGGTGGAAGGGGAGGTTTCCAATCTGCGCCGGCCTCAATCGGGCCATATTTATTTCACTCTTAAAGATGAAAAAAGCCAGATCAGGGCGGTTTATTTCAAACAGTTCGGGCGTTACAAGCAGGGTTTAAATTTTGATTTAGAAGATGGATTGAACATTCTCTGCCGCGCCAAAGTCAGTGTTTATCCTCCGCGGGGAGAATATCAGCTTATTGTGGAAAGCGCCGAACCGCGAGGTACCGGCGCGCTGCAAAAATTATTTGAGCAGTTAAAATCAAAGCTTGCCGCCGAAGGATTATTCGATGAACAATATAAAAAGCCTATTCCCTTTTTGCCGGAAACAATCGGTGTAATTACTTCACCTACAGGCGCCGTAATCAAAGATATTTTAAATATCACCAAAAGACGATTTCCTTCCGTCGATTTGATTGTTGCGCCCGTGCGTGTTCAGGGAAGTGAAGCTGCCGCGGAAATTATTCAGGCTTTGAAAAATCTGCACGCCGACAAAAGGGCGGATGTAATTATTATTGCCCGCGGCGGCGGTTCGCTGGAGGATTTAGCGCCGTTTAATGAAGAGAAAGTGGCCAGAGCGATTTTTCGGGCGTCGATACCTGTGGTTTCCGCCGTGGGCCACGAAACAGACTTTACCATTTGTGATTTTGTCTCCGACCTGCGCGCCCCCACACCATCGGCCGCTGCGGAATTGGTTGTGCCGGAAAGAAAAGAGTTGGTGCAAAAATTACATAAGTTCGACCAGAGAATAAAAGCGGGCTTTGAACGTTATCTGGAAGACAGGCACGAAGAACTTGATGAATTGAAAGAAAGGCTAAAAGATCCGCGTCATTTATTAATGGATTGGCAAATTCATCTGGATGTATTAAAAGAACGGCTTAAAGTATCTTTTTATAATGTGGAAAAAAATATATTTGCTGAGCTTCGTCATGCTAAACTGCGGCTTTTGCATCTAGCCCCTTCACGGCAAATAGATGAAAAGAAAGAAGTAATAAAAAATATGGATAAGGATATGCGCAGGTATTTTTTTGGTTACGTGACGCTTCTTGGCGAGCGATTGCGGAAAAACACGGCGCTTCTGGAATCTTTAAGCCCTTTAAGTGTTTTGCGTCGCGGCTATAGCATCACGCGTAAACGCGACGAAAATACTGTTATCCGCAGGGCGGAAGCGCTTGCTGTCGGCGAGGATGTTAACATACAGATGGCACAAGGAAGCATTGACGCGAAAGTGCAAAAAATATTTCAGGAGTAAACTTATGGCAAAAGAAAAATTTGAAGATGCGCTGCAGAAACTGGAAAGTATAGTAAGAAAAATGGAAACCGGTGATATGCCTTTGGAAGACGCCATGAAATCATTTGAAGAGGGGATTAAACTCATCCGTTTTTGCTCGGCAAAACTGGAAGAAACGCAAAGACGCGTGGAAACCCTTCTGGGCAAGGAAGGGGACATGCAGACAAAAAGTTTTCAGGAAGAAGACAGTGATTGAACAGGATCGAGACTTTTTAGAAGCTTATCTGCAAGACAGAAAAAAGCTGGTGGAGGAAGCGCTGCGCAGTTATCTTATGCCGCCGGGGGAAAATCTCGCGGAAATTTATAAAGCTGTTCATTACAGTGTTTTTGCCGGAGGCAAGAGAATTCGTCCCATATTATGTCTGGCCGCCGTGGACGCTGTCGGCGGAAATTTAGCGCCGGCCATGCCGGTTGCCTGCGCGTTGGAGATGATCCATACTTATTCTCTGATTCATGATGACTTGCCGGCGATGGATAACGATGATTTACGGCGCGGTAAGCCAACCAGTCATAAAGTATTTGGCGAGGGAATGGCCATATTAGCCGGCGACGCGCTGCTTACGGAAGCCTTTGTTCTTTTATCACGATCAGGAAAAGTAAGATTACCCGCGGAAAGACGCCTTAACGTTATTCAGGAAATAGCTTACGCCGCGGGAACTTTCGGCATGGTCGGAGGGCAGGCGCTGGATATTCTGTCAGAACAGGTGCCTCCGGACGAAAATATTTTAAACGACATTCACCGGCGTAAAACAGGTGCTTTGATTGCCGCGTCTCTAAAAGCCGGAGCTATTATATCCGGCGCCACAAAAAATAAAACAGCCGCCTTGTTTAAGTATGGCAATAATATCGGTATGGCTTTTCAAATCGCGGATGATATTTTGAATGTGACAGGTGACCGCGAATTAATGGGCAAGGATACGGGCAGTGACGCGGCGCGGGGAAAACTTACATATCCGTCTGTTTGCGGGATGGAGCAGGCAAAAGAAAAATTGAAGCATCACATAAATGAAGCGATTGCCAGCATATCAGGCTTTGATGAACGCGCGCGGCCGTTACGCATTGTCGCCCGCTATATAGAAGAAAGAAAAGAATGAGGAAATTCAAGATGGAAGGAAATTTATTTTGGTAAAACAGCAGGAAACAGTGGATTACAGCGTGCTGGATAAGGTTGGTTTCCCGGAAGACATCAGAAAACTCAACATTGCCGAGATGAACACGCTGTCGCAGGAAATAAGAAAACTGATTATCGATACAGTCGCGTTACGTGGCGGTCATCTCGCTTCTTCTCTGGGGGCGGTAGAGCTGACCATCGCCCTGCATTTTATTTTTAACACTCCGCGGGACAAAATTATCTGGGATGTCGGTCATCAGTCCTATGCGCACAAAATCATTACCGGGCGTAAAGAACAATTTTCCTCTTTGCGCAAGCAGGGAGGGATAAGCGGGTTCCCCCGCAGAGAAGAAAGCATTTACGATGCTTTTAATGTGGGTCACAGCGGGACTTCCATCTCCGTGGCGGCGGGATTTGCGCAAGCTAAATGCTTAAAAGGTGAGAAGGATAAAATAATTGCCGTCATCGGTGATGGTTCCATGACTACCGGAATGGCTTTTGAAGCATTGAACTGGGCGGGGGATAGTAAAAAAGATTTGATCATTGTTTTGAATGACAATGAAATGTCCATTTCTCCCAATGTCGGCGCGCTGTCTTCATATTTGAACCGCATAATGACCGGCCATAGAGTGACTAAACTGAAAGCGGATGTTAAAGGGTTTTTAAAAAACATTCCGGGTATTGGTGAGCACCTTGTCAAGTTTTCACAGCAGATCGAGGAATCGCTGAAGACATTCGTGGTTCCCGGCGGTCTTTTTGAGGAGCTAGGCTTCACTTATGTGGGGCCGCTGGAAGGTCATCGCCTGGACTATCTGATTAAGAATTTCGAAAACGTAAGGGATCTGGAAGGCCCCGTGCTGGTGCATGTGATTACAAAAAAAGGGAAGGGTTATAAATTTGCCGAGGATAAACCGTTAAGCTATCATGGCATAGCTCCTTTTGATGTGGAAACGGGAAAGGCGCATGCCTCCGCCAGTGTGTTTCCCGCTTACACGGAAATATTCGGTAAAACTTTGGTTGAGCTTGCCCAGGATGATCAGCGCCTTGTCGCCATCACGGCGGCGATGTGTGAAGGAACCGGGCTGGAACAATTCCAAAAAGCTTTTCCCCAGCGTTTTTACGATGTGGGCATTGCCGAACAGCACGCGGTGACTTTTGCGGCAGGCCTTGCCGTGGAAGGATTTCTTCCGGTGGTGGCCATTTACTCTACATTTCTTCAGCGGGCTTATGACCAAATACTACATGATGTGTGCCTGCAGAATCTTCCGGTTATTTTTGCCATCGACCGCGCCGGTATTGTCGGCGAGGACGGCGCGACCCATCAGGGAATATTTGATTATTCCTACCTGCGTTCTATTCCCAATTTGATTGTCATGGCGCCTAAAGATGAAAACGAACTGCGGCATATGCTGAAAACAGCCGTCAGTTGCGGTTCCCCCGTGTCGCTGCGTTATCCGCGCGGTAAGGGCGTGGGAGCGAAATTGGATAAAAAAATAAAAACTTTGAAAATCGGCAAAGGAGAAGTCCTGCGCGAAGGCTCTGATTTGGCCGTAATTGCCATCGGCGCGACTGTTTATCCGGCGCTGGCCGCGGCGGAAAAAATGGCCGGCGAAAAAGTGAGCGTGGAAGTCATCAACGCCCGGTTTGTGAAACCGATCGACAGCGCGCTGATTTTAAAAATCGCTTCATCATTTAAAAAAATAATTATTGTGGAAGAAAATATTTTGCAGGGTGGTTTTGGAAGCGCCGTTTTGGAAATGCTGGCCGAAAAGAGCGTGAGTAACGTGAAGATTAAACGGCTGGGCATTCCCGATGAATTTGTCGAACATGCCACGCAGGCGCAATTGCGGCATAAATACGGAATCGACGAAGAAGGAATCATCCGGGCCATAAAGCAGATGGTAAAATAAACTTTCATTCTTACGCTGTTACCTTCGAGAAAACATGAGCGCTGAAAAAATCCGTTTGGATAAACTGCTGGTCGAACGCGGAATCGCGCCCACAATGGAGAAGGCGCGCGCGCTGATTTTGGCCAGGGCGTTGAAAATTAACGACAGCTATCCGGACAAAGCCGGCACGCTGGTTGCCGCCGACGCGCAGGTGGAAATAAAAGGTGAGGATAATCCTTACGTCAGCCGCGGAGGTTTAAAGCTGAAAGGGGCGCTGGATGAATTTAATCTGGATGTCCGCGGCTTGGTCGCGCTTGATGTCGGAGCATCGTCAGGAGGGTTTACGGATTGTCTTTTGCAATCGGGAGCGCGCAAGGTTTACGCGCTTGATGTCGGGTATGGACAACTGGCGTGGAAATTGCGACAGGACAAAAGAGTTTGCGTCATCGAGCGACAAAATATTCGCTATTATGACGGGCAGGATTTACAGGAAAAGCCTGACCTGGCGACCATTGACGTCTCATTCATATCGTTAAAAATTGTTTTGCCGCCCGTGGTAAAGTTAATTTCAGACAAAGGGATAATTTTGGCATTGATTAAACCGCAGTTTGAAGCGGGAAGAAGTGAAGTGGGTAAAAACGGGCTGGTGAAAGATCCTGTCATTCATGAAAGAGTAATAAAAGAAATTGAAGATTTCAGCCGTGCGCCAAATTTGTCTATCGAAGGAACACGCGTCTCTTCCTTACTGGGACCAGCGGGCAATAAAGAATTTTTTATTTTACTGAGGAAAAACTAAGTAAATGGAAATCAAGCTTGCTAAAAGTGCCGGTTTTTGCATGGGCGTTAGGCGCGCGGTGGACATTGCTCTGGAAGTTGCCCAGCACGAAAAAGGTCGTAAAATTTATACTTACGGTCCCTTGATTCATAATCCCCAAACGATCGAATTATTCAAGAGCCGCGGAGTTAAACCGGTAAATGATATCGACGAAATCAAGGATAAAAAAAGCTCGGTGCTTATTATCCGGGCGCATGGAATTGCTCCCGCCGAACGCAGAAAAATAAAATCCAGCGGCATAAAAATAATCGATTGTACCTGCCCTAAAGTCGGTTACGTTCAGGCGATAATCAAGAAACATACATCCTTAGGTTACACGGTAATTATTGTCGGTGACCGAGAACATCCCGAGGTTGACGCTCTTTTGGGCTATACCGGCGGCAAAGGTATCGCCCTGAATTCAGTTGATGATGTTGAAAAATTGCCATCTTTGGAGCGGGTTTGTGTTGTTGCCCAAACCACGCAAACCACGGATGATTACGCTTTGGTTGTTGATAAAATAAAAAGTTACTATCCTGATGCCTTAGTTTTTAACACTATTTGTTCTTCCACGCAGGAAAGACAGGCAGAGGTCGTGTCTTTGGCAAACGATATGGACTCCATCTTTATTGTCGGAGGCAGAAACAGCGCCAACACAAAAAGGCTGGCGGATCTGGCGCGCCGGACAAAGACACCCACTTTTCACATTGAAACGGCAACGGAAATAGAAAATATCGATTTACGATCTTACGACCGTATCGGCGTTTCCGCCGGGGCGTCAACGCCTAACTGGATCATTGACCGCGTTATGGATAAAATAACATCAGGCCAAAGAGCAAAATCAAAAGCGACCGGTTTTTTAATGAAGCTCTGGGTCACGTCAATCAAAGCGGATATATATTCGGCTGTCGGCGCCGGATGCCTGTGTGCCGCTGCAGTGCTTTTACAGAAAAGGACCGTTTTGATAACTGATGTTGCTATCGCCGCTTTTTTTGTTTACGGCATGCACGTGCTAAACAGGCTGATCAGCCGCAGACCTGCCAGTTTCATCGGCTCTTTTCGCGAGGAAACTTATCTACGGTATCCAAAACTTTACCGCAACGTGGCTATTCTTTCCATTGCTGTCGCTTTGGCACTGGCTTTTATGAATGGTTTTCTCTCTTTTGTTTTTCTTTTTCTTATGTCTGTCGCAGGCGCGCTGTATAATATGAATATATTTCCCGGGAAATGGCGCTTCCAGAGCCTGAAAGATATTCCCGGGTCAAAAAATATTTTTATGGCCGCGGCATGGGGAATGGTAACGGCGATTTTGCCCGTGCTGACATCGGAAAATATTTTCACCGCGGGGACGGCTGTAGCTTTCAGTTTTGCTTTTGGAATTGTTTTCATACGTTCGGCGATGTCCGACATTCTGGAGATGCAAAGCGATAAGTTGATCGGGCGAGAAACGATTCCGGTGCTTCTCGGAAAAGCTCGCACAAAAATTATTCTTAACTTAATTTCCGCGGTACTATTAATGCTTCTTGTTTTTTCTTATTTTGCAGGCCAGACATCGGCGCTCGGCCTTTTTTTGCTGACCTGTGTATTATATATGTGGATTTGTTTGACTCTTTGTGATAGAAAGTCCGGGCTTTCAGGGGCGGTAACGGAAGGACTTCTGGAAACTGTCTATGTTATCGCGGGGTTATGCGTTATTCTTTGGGTTGTTTTCTGAAAGAAATATTATAAAGAAAAAACAGGAGGCTTGTATCCGGTGCCCAAAAAAATACATCGAATAAAAATATTTTTATTATGCATTTTTATGGTGTCTGCCTGCACAACTTTGCGTTTTTCACAGGTTGACCCCGCAGCAAAAGATTTTCATCCAAAAAGTATAGCTATTTTAAAAGTGGATATTGGTCCCCATGGGGAAGCAAAAGGGGCTTTGGAAAAGGTTATCGCGGATGTATTGACTGATAAAAAATGGTATTCCAGCGTGATTGATAATCAAAATCTTGAAAACAAAATGCGGGCCAATGAAGAGTTAAGCAACACTGTTAATGAGTACCTTTCTAAATTAAAAACATTGAATTATTCTGATCCTTATCTGAGCAGAAAGATTAGCGAGTTGATTGGCGCGGAAGCCTTCTTGATGGTTTCTGTTGATATTTGGAACTACGCGATGGAACAGGATAAAAAAGTAGCTAAAGTAAGTCTGGGCATGAGACTTTACGAGGCGTCCACCGGCCATCTGATGTGGAGAGCGGGGCACCATAGGGCGGAAAGTTATATGTTGATTAAACCGGAGCTGGTGTCAGTTGCCCGTAAAGTTGCCAATGATATGTTTAGCCGAATGCCTCGTTAAGAAAACGCCCAAGTATTTATAAAAAATAAAGGAGAGCACAAATGAAAGAAGAAGTGCAAAAAGCGATAGAGCTTATCAGACCGGGCCTGCAGGCCGACGGCGGCGATGTGGAACTTGTTGATGTCAGTTCTGATGGTGTGGTTAAAGTA
The DNA here is from genome assembly GCA_963813455.1 of uncultured delta proteobacterium. Classification (GTDB taxonomy): domain Bacteria; phylum Desulfobacterota; class Syntrophia; order Syntrophales; family Smithellaceae; genus UBA4810. The sequence continues at coordinate 26,555 of CAWEZF010000001.1, read as the reverse complement.
AAATTAACCGGAGCCTGTCAGGGATGTCCGATGTCGCAGATGACGCTTAAAATGGGCATAGAAAAGGTAATTAAAAGCAAAGTTCCGGATATTAAAGAAGTGGTATCGGTTTAGTATTTTTACTTGATATTATAAATAATAGTAACAATGATAACTAGTTCTCATTGTATTATCTGGTAAACAATTTATCATAATATAATAGAGAAATAATTTTTTTGTAAAAGGAGAAATAAAGAGTCATGGCTTATGTGATTACTGATGAATGCATTGCTTGCGGTTCTTGTGAAGGTGAATGTCCCGAAGGAGCAATTTCCGAGGGTGAAGAAAAGTACCTTATCGATCCCAAGCTTTGTAATGATTGTGGAACGTGTGCTGATCAGTGTCCCGTAGAAGCAATTGTGCCGGGAGAAGAAAAATAAAAATACTCAAAGGCTTTCAAGGCCAAATCGCGTGGGTTTTGGCGGTTTGGCCGCGCGCTTTTCTTGTAAATACAAAAAAGTAAAATCTTTTTATTCCGGGAGTCGCTTCGGTTACTGAAAAACTTAAGGCAACTTCCCATTTGATTAAGTGGCGGGGGTTGGATCGATGCAGGGGCTAATTACCTTCGAGGGTATTGAAGGTTCCGGTAAATCTACGCAAATTAAACTTGCGTCCGATTATTTATTGCAGAAAAATATTCCGCTTTTTGTGACATCGGAGCCATCCGGCACAGATATCGGCAGTAAAATCGGCGGTATTTTGTTTGATCCATCCCACAATTATATGCACGCGGAAGCGGAACTGTTTTTATTTTGTGCCGCCCGGGCGCAGCATGTGCGGGAAAAAATATTTCCGGCGTTAAACGCGAATAAAGTGGTATTGTGCGATCGTTTTTCTGACGCCACCTACGCTTATCAGGGTTTCGGTCGCGGCTTGAATAAGGATATTATAAAAACTATTAATGATTATTCGTCGATGAACCTGAAGCCTGATTTAACCCTGCTTTTTGATCTTCCCGCGGAAGCAGGTTTGAAAAGAGCGATTCAAAGGAACAATTCCCTTAATACTTCTGATCGATTCGAAAAAGAAAACATCGCCTTTCACAATCGTGTTCGCGAAGGTTATCTCAATATCTGTAAAAGCGAACCCGAACGCTTTCGCCTGATAGACGCGACGCCGGACGCGGATATAATTCAGAAAGAAGTGCTCGCCCATATTATGTATTTTATCGATAAGCGAAAGTGATTAATCATTTGCCTGAAAAAATTTAATTATGTCTTTTAACGATATTTTCGGCCATGAAAAACAGGTAAAAGTTCTTCAAAAAACGTTATCGCAAAAACGCATCGGGCACGCTTATCTTTTTAGCGGTATTTCTTCGATCGGCAAGAAAGCACTCGCCGTGGAGTTCGCCCGGGCGTATAATTGCGAAAAAGTAGACGCTGTTCAAGATTCCTGCGGCACGTGTCTTTCCTGCCGGAAAATTCAGCAAAACAGACACCCTGATTATTTTGTCGTGAAACCGGAAGGCCAGTTTATCCGTATCAACGCTATTCGCGAAATTCAGAACCAGATGACATTTAAGCCGCTGGAAGCTCTTTGCCGTATCTTTATTGTTGATGATGCCGATAAAATGAACGAGGAAGCGGCTAACGCTCTGCTCAAAACATTGGAGGAACCATCTTTCGCGAACTTGATAATTTTAATTACCAGCCGTCCTTACGCGCTTGCGGCAACCGTTTTGTCCCGCTGTCTGCATATGCGGTTTAATCCGTTGCGTCAGGATATTGTGGCTAAGCTACTAACAGAAAAAATGGGCATGGACCCGCAGAAAGCGCTTTTGCTGGCTGGCTTATCCGGCGGTTCAGTCGGCCGGGCTCTGGATTTAGACGATGAAGAAATCATTTCGTTTCGCCAGGAAACTTTTGATTTGCTTGCCGCTACCAGGAAAAGCGAGCCTTTCAGCCTGATTAAATTCGCGTCTTTTCTTCATCAGGATAAAAAGAAAATCAGCCTTGCTTTAGATATAATTATCAGCTATTTCCGTGACGCTCTGGTTTATAAGGAAACGAAGAAACCAGGGATATTAATCAATCAGGACAAATTATCTTTTATTGATTCTGTCGCCCAGCGTTTATCGGGCGAGCAAATTCTTTATAATATCGATTTGGTGGAAAGAGCGGGAAGATATATCGAACGTAACAGTAACAAATTATTGACATTGGAGACAATGGCATTTAAGTTGAGTTATTAAATTTTGGTGGCAGAGAATTGTTGACGAATATTGTTGGTGTAAAATTTAAAAAAGAAGGCAGGATTTACAGCTTCAGCGCGGCGGATCATATTGTCCATGTGGGAGACCAGGTCATTGTCAACACGGATAATGGTTCAGCAATGGGGATTGTTGTCACGGATGTTGTCAGGCGCCAGGAATCAGAACTTCCCGCAAATCTGAAAAAGATTATCCGTAAAGCCAACACCCATGACTTGCAGATAAAGGCGGAAAATGAAAAGCTGGAAGAAGAAGCAAGAAAATTCTGCCTGGAAAAAATCGCTCAGCAGAAATTATCCATGAAGATGGTTGATGTTGATTGTCAATTTGATAAAAGTAAAATCATTTTTTATTTTACCGCCGATAACAGGGTTGATTTTCGCGATCTGGTCAAAGAACTTGTTCAGAAATTCAAAACACGCATAGAACTGAAACAGATTGGTGCCCGTCAGGAAGCCCGTATCACAAAAGGCATCGGCGTTTGCGGGCGAATTGTTTGCTGCGCGGGAATATTGCAGAACCTGGAAAGAGTTACCGTGAAAATGGCCAAGGAGCAAAGCATGTCTCTGAATCCGGAAAAAATTTCCGGGTTATGCGGCAGGTTGATGTGCTGCTTAGCGTTTGAACACGAAGAATATGCGGGAAGCAAAAGAAACAAACAAAAAACCATACAAATCGCGGATAAACCAACCGGCGCCGTTTTGAACGAAGAAAAGGAAATTGAAGAGCTGGAAAAGTTAGAAGACGAAAACGGTTTTACTGAATAAAAAAGGATTTAAAATGCCAGAAGCTTTTTATATTACAACACCCATTTACTATGTTAATGCCTCGCCGCACATCGGGCATGCTTATACAACTATTGTTGCCGATGTTCTGGCGAGATTTTACCGCATGATCGGAGCCGAAACTTATTTTGTTACCGGTACGGATGAACACGGAGATAAAATAGCCGAGGCGGCGAAGCAGGCTTCAGTCACGCCGCAGGAATACGCGGATAAAATCAGCGCCCAGTTTAGCGCTTTATGGCCGGAGCTTTCTGTGGCCAACGACTATTTCATCCGCACGACGGATAAAAACCATGTCGAAACCGTGCAGCATATTTTGCAGAAAGTTTACGATGCCGGTGACATATATTTTGGCAGTTATGGCGGCTATTATTGTTTTGGCTGTGAAAGATTTTTAACCGAAAAAGAAATTGTAGATAAAAAATGTCCGGAACACAAAAAAGAGCCTCAATATATCGAAGAAAAAAACTATTTTTTCAAAATGAGCAAGTATCAGGACTGGCTGATAAAGCACATTAAAGACAATCCTGATTTTATCCGTCCGGAAAGATATCGCAATGAAGTATTGGCTTTCTTGAGAGAACCGCTTGAAGATTTATGTATTTCCCGCCCCAAAACGCGCCTCAAATGGGGGATCACTTTGCCCTTTGATGAAAACTACGTGACCTATGTCTGGTTTGACGCCTTGATTAATTATATTACCGCCGTGGATTATCCCAAAGGGGATAAATTCAAAAAGTTTTGGCCAGTCGCCCAGCATCTCATTGCCAAGGATATTTTAAAGCCGCACGGTATTTATTGGCCGACGATGCTTAAATCGGCGGGTATCGAGCCTTATCGTCATCTCAATGTTCATGGATATTGGAATATTGAGCAGAGTAAAATTTCGAAAAGCTTGGGCAATGTTGTCCGGCCGCTGGATTTGAAGGATAAATACGGCCTGGATGCCTTTCGTTATTTTCTTTTGCGAGACATGGTTTTCGGTTTGGATTCTAATTTTTCCGAAGAAGCTTTTGTGCAGAGATTAAATTCGGATCTGGCCAATGATTTGGGAAATCTGGTCAGCCGCGTTATCACCATGGCGATAAAATATTGCGAAGGTAAAGTTCCCCAAGTTTCCAGCAAAGAAATAGATGCCGGGCTGCAGAAGGCCGCGCTTGACGCCGTCGCGGAAGTGAAGGCGTCTTTCGCGGATATGTCTTTGCACAAAGCGTTAATTGCCATTTGGGAATTTATTAACCTTACCAATAAGTTCATTGTGGAGAAAGAGCCATGGGTATTGGGTAAGGATCCGGCAAAAAAAGAACAGTTGACCGCGATCATGTATAGCCTGCTTGTCGCTCTGCGGTCGATTGCCATATTAGTATTTCCTTTTATGCCGCAGGCGGCAGAAAAGATATTACAGCAAATCGGTGCTGATGATAAGGAAAAGCTAAATTTGAAAAGCATAGGTAAGGAAAATGTTCTTCGCGCGGGGAAAACATTGTCCCGCGGCGAGTCTTTATTCCCCCGTGTGGATATTTTGAAAATAAATCAGGCTGAGGAAAAGAAAGTGGTTTTAAAGGACATCAAACCCGAAATTGACTACGAAGATTTCTTAAAGATTGATTTACGCGTGGCGCAGATACTGGAAGCGGAGGCTGTTCCCAAATCCAAAAAGCTTATTAAGCTTAAAATAGATATCGGCGAAGAAAGAGTAATCGTTGCCGGAATCGGCAATGATTATAAGCCTGAACAATTAATCGGCAAGAAAATTGTTGTGGTCGCCAATTTGAAGCCCGCGAAATTAATGGGAGTTGAATCCCACGGCATGCTTTTGGCCGCCCCGACAGAAGAAGGGCTCGCGCTTCTTTCTTATGACGGCGAGGCGAAAACCGGCGCAAAAATCAGTTAACTTTTAAATCTTTTTGAAAAGAAGTCTCTATTTTAAAAGCTTTTCAATGGTATCTTTTTCAAAGCCGCCGACAGCGGTATTCTTCAGAAAAAATGTCGGCGTTGCTCCCACACCTGCCTGCGCGGCCAGTTCTCGGTGAGTTCTTACACGATCATCAGCTTCTTTATTATTGCAAATATTAAGCGGAGCGTTATTATCGAGCTTTCCCGACATTACATTTTCATAAGCTTTGATTTTATCCTTGGAGCAAAAAATATGCCTGATCTTTTTTTCAGAATCCTGGGAAAGCGGAATTAAAAACACATAAAGAGTCACGTCCTTGCGCCCTTCAAAAAATTCAAATGCCCGGCGGCAATAAGGGCAGTTAGGATCGGTAAATTCCACAACCTTTGTTTTACCTTTTCCGATTTTTAAAGCGCTGTCCAGCGGCAGCTTCTCAATTTTCCCGGCCATTTTTTTCAAATTACTTTCACGGGTTAAATTAACTCCGTCCTTGGTAATTAAATTTCCGGTAATGATAATCTCGTTTTCCGGCATGTAATAAAATATTTGATTTCCGGTGTATACTTCGTAGATTCCCTTAACGGGGCTGGGGGTGATGCTTTCAAAATTCTGTTTGGGAAAATTTTTTCGGAAAGCATTTTCGGGAGATAAGTTTTGCGCTATAATGTGTGTCGGTAAAACAAGCAAAAGGAACAGGACGGTTAGTAATAATTTTTTCATGGCGTGCGAAGCTCCTTAAGTGGTTAAAATGGCGGAAGTGCATGGGAATCGAACCCACCTGGGACGGTTCTAGCGCCCCACACTGGATTTGAAGTCCAGGAGGCCCACCAGTGACCTTGGCACTTCCCCGAAATAAATTAACGAATCTTTAGCTGTAAAACGATAACGTGTCAACATCCAAAATAAGAGATTTAAGTTTATATGCCACCCAGGAAAGAATTCGCCCTAAACAGCGAATCATCCAATAACTGAACGCTTACAATACCGCCTTTACTTATTTTTGTTTCTTTTTCGTGAAGGACAATTAAAGCGTTGGCCGCGACCATTGATTTCAAAATGCCGGATCCCTGATCGCCGGTAGTTTTTGCGATATATTTTCCTTTCTCCTTTTTGACTATCGCGCGCAGAAATTGTTTTATGCCTGCGTCCTTTTTTAAAGCTTGAGCGCTTACCGCTTTGAGAGATGGGAGAAAAATGTTTTTGTGCCCCTGAATTTTTAAAAGGTAGGGACGGACAAATTGCTCAAAAGAAACGATTGTCGATACGGGATTTCCCGGCAGGCCGAATAAAGGCACGCCTTTGATGTCTCCAAACGCCAAGGGTTTTCCCGGCCGCATAGCCACCTGCCAGAAGCTCATTGAATTTCCCATCTCCGCCATGATGTCTTTTACAAAATCATAATCTCCAACGGATACGCCGCCGGACGAAATTATTACATCGGCTTTAAGTGCGGCCGTAAATTTTTTCCGTAAAGCGGACTTATTATCTTTGCTGATTCCTAAAACTAGAGGAACGCCTCCGCAGTCTTTTACCAAAGATGCCAAAGAATAACCGTTGCTGTTGACAACTTTTCCCGGCGGAGGATTGGTGCTTATATCAACAAGCTCATTTCCTGTGGTCATAATGGCTACGCGCGGTTTTTTATAAACACTTATGTATTCCCGGCCCAGTGAAGCCAGCATGCCGATTTGCGCGGGAGACAGAATGCTGGCCTTGGGAATTACAAGCTCTCCTTTACGCACGTCTTCACCTGCCAGGCGGATGTCTTTTTTCTTGGCGACCGGCTTCAGTACAGCGACCTTTTTGCCGTTTCTCATGGTGTCTTCCTGGCGGATGACCGCGTCGGCGCCTTTAGGAATTATTGCGCCGGTCATAATGCGGGAAGCTTCTTTTGCGCTGATTTTTTTCCGGGGGATTTTTCCGGCTGGTATCTCTTCAACAATTTCAAGCCAGACCGGTTTTTTTTTAGTCGCGCCTTTAGTATCGGCCCAGCGCAGGGCATAACCATCCATGGCCGAATTATCGGCGGATGGAATATTGCGGTTAGCGTAAATATTATCAGCGATCACACGCCTTTGCGCGTTAATGATGTTAACTTTTTCCACGCCCACGAGTTTAGCGTCAGCCAGGATTGTTTTCAGGGCTTTTTCCACAGAAATCATTTTATTTTACTCCCTATGCATTTATAATTAATAGCTTATCAGACATATGCCGGGTGTCAACGAGTAAGAAATGACAGCAATATTCTTCTGCCCGGCAGCCTTGAACAAATATCTTTTTTAGGCTAGAAGTTTACTTTACAGTAATTGTTAAATTATTTTTTAAATTAAATCGTAATGGATGTCCATGAGAAAAATTATTAATAAATATAAGGGAGAACAATATCGAATTTCTGGACGACCTCTTAGACAGGATTAAGCAAGCGCCGCCAAAGATTAACGTGAGCGGACTTGAGGCCGCGGCGCGCCCCTTTATGGCCGCGCTTCTTTTCGAGAGAATCGACAGCAGCATTTTTATTATTTGCGCTCGGGAAAAAGAAGCTCTGGCTTTTGCCGGAGATTTGGCTTTCTTTCTGGGTGAAAGAGATGTTTTTTATTACCCGCCAATTGATTTATCTTCCGTCGAATTATTTTCTTTTCCAAGAGAAGAAGAATTGATGCGGCTCGCGTTGCTGGTGCGGCTGCAGACAAATAAAAAAACTATTATTGTTACGCATGCCGGCGCTTTGTCGCATAAAATTATGCCGCTTGGCGAATTCAATAAAAATTTGCGCGGTGTTTCTTTGGGAGACACATTGGACAGGGATGAATTAACTCTTCATTTGGACGCCATGGGCTACAAGAGAGTCAGTCTGGTGGAAGAAGCGGGAGAGTTCAGTGTCCGCGGCAATATAATTGATATTTTCCCGCCTTTAGAAAAGACCCCCTTGCGTGTCGAGTTATTCGCTGATGAAGTTGAATCTATCCGGGCATTTGACAATCTGTCGCAGCGTTCTTTGCATACGCTTGATTCCTTTACGATATCGCCGGCAAGCCAAATAATTTTAACATCTGAGAAAAAAACATTGGCGGTGCAAAACATCAAGCGGCGTGCCGACGAACTTTCTCTGCCTCGCAGTATGCGCGGCAATTTGGTGGAGGCGGTGAAAAATTCTTCGGCGGACATAATTAACCCTGTTTTTTTGCCTCTTTTTTATGATGAAATCAAAGAGGATGGAAAATTTTCACAAAATACACTTTCCAGTATTTTTGATTACCTGCCGTCGGATACATTGCTGATTCTGGATGGTTCTTTCGCTGTCCGGCAGGCCTTTCAGGAAGCGCAAATGAATATGGAGCAGATGCTTTTTAAAACGAGAGGCGATGATAAATTTTACCTGGACAGTCAAGACGCTTATTTCAACGAGGCGGATGTTTTCAGCGCTATGCGCCGGTTTAAGCAGATTTCTTTTTTGGATTTTAATTTGGAAAAAGAAACAGATGAAGAAAATCCGGTTGTAGCTTTTGAAACACACAGGGAAATTCCCTTTTTAGATGTTATTGCCGAAGACTTTAAGGAAGATGTTTTATTAAAGCAAGTGGTGCAAAAGATCAGAACCTGGCTTGCCGAAGGCATGCTAATATTTTTTGCGTGTCCCACGCCCGAAGATATTTCCAGAATGAATCATCTTTTATCATTAAATGATGTACCCGTGGAATTATTAAAGGGACAAAATTCCATTATGGAGATGGTAAATAGTAAAAAAAATAAATCCCGGCCTTATAGTGTGGGAAGGAAAGATTTCCGCCAGCTTTTCATTTCCGGCGATGAAGCTTGTTTTTTTGAGTGAAGAGGAAGTATTCGGCAAAAAAAAGAAACGCCGCAGGCATCGCCCGGCGCGGGAAGCCTATTTTCTCAAATCATTCGGTGATTTAAAAGAAGGCGATTATGTTGTTCATACTGATTTCGGTATTGGTATTTATCGGGGATTGAAAAAAATATCCGTCGGTAAAATTGAAAATGATTTTCTGGTCGTTGAATATGCGGAAGGCGATAAACTCTACATACCAGTCAATTCTCTGGATAGAATTCAGAGATACATCGGCCCTGAAGGTTATGTTCCGAAAATTGACAGAATGGGGGGAACTTCCTGGGAGTCGGTAAAGCAAAGAGTCAAAAAGTCAGTGCGTGAAGTTGCTGAAGAACTGGTTTCCATTTACGCGGCGCGTGAAGTAATGGAAAGAGACTCATTTTCTCCTCCCGATCAGCTTTATGAAGAGTTATGCGCGACTTTTGAATTTGAAGAAACACCGGATCAGTCCAAAGCGATAGAAGACGTTCATCTGGATATGGATGATGTAAAGCCGATGGACAGGCTGATTTGCGGCGACGCCGGATTCGGCAAAACGGAAGTTGCCATTCGCGCGGCTTTTCGCGTCGTTATGGACGGCAAGCAGGTGGCGGTTTTAGTGCCCACAACTATTTTGGCCGAGCAGCATTACCGGACATTTGCCGAGAGGCTTCATAAGTTTCCCATACGCGTCGAGGTGCTCAACCGTTTCAAAAGCCCGGCAGCGCAGAAAAAAATATTGGAAGATTTAAAAAATCAGAAAATTGATATTATTGTCGGCACGCATCGCCTGCTGCAAAAGGACGTCGATTTCAAGGAATTGGGGCTGGTGGTAATCGATGAGGAACAGCGATTCGGCGTGGCGCATAAGGAAAAACTTAAAAAAATGCGCACGCTGGTTGATGTATTGACGCTTTCCGCCACACCGATACCGCGAACATTGCATTTGTCATTGGTGGGGATTCGGGATTTATCCATAATCAATACGCCGCCGGAAGAGCGTCTGCCGATTAAAACATATGTTATGGAATTTAATGAAGAAATAATTAAGTCGGCAATAGAAAAAGAACTGGCTCGCCAGGGCCAGGTGTTTTTTGTGCATGACCGGGTGCGATCCATTTATTCGATTACCCGCGTATTACAGAAGCTTGTGCCGCAGGCGAGAATCGGCATAGTTCACGGACAGATGAAGCCGGCGGAAATCGAAAAAACGATGGCTTTGTTTGTGCGCGGGGAAATTGACGTTCTGGTGAGCACGACGATTGTTTCATCCGGATTGGATATCCCCACCTCGAACACAATAATTATCAATCGCGCTGACCGCCTGGGACTCGCGCAGCTCTATCAGCTGCGGGGACGTGTCGGACGCGCCGCCCGGGAAGCGTTTGCCTATCTTCTGTTGCCGCCGGGAGCGATGCTTTCGGCCGAAGCGATAAAAAGATTGCAGGCGATAAAAGAATTTTCTCAGCCGGGCTCGGGTTTTCGCATTGCGCGCAACGATTTGGAAATACGTGGCGGCGGCAACTTACTGGGCGTTTCACAATCAGGGCATATCCGCGCGGTCGGTTACGAGTTATACACGGAACTGATGGAAAAAACTATGCGGGAAATTAAGGGCGAAAGAATTGCCGATGAAGAGCCGATGCCGGAAATACAGTTGGGGGTTTCCGCGCTTATCCCTGAAGAATATGTGCGCGACATGTATCAGAGGCTGGTTTTATATAAAAGAATTTCACTTGCGTCCAATGACGAGGAAATCAGCCGGATAAAAAACGAACTCACTGATTGTTATGGGATATTGCCGCAGCAGACGGAAAACCTATTGCAGGTTATAAACGTAAGGAATCAACTTAAAATGCTGCATGGCAAGAAAATGGGTTATGACGGCAGACAGATGCATATCTTTTTCAGGAATGCCACGCCGGTGGAACCGGGAAAGGTTGTTCGCTTATTCCAGAATGATAACAGACAGTTACGCTTCACGCCTGACGGCAAACTTTTTTTCTCTATACCGAATTTACCTGCGAATGAAATATTGGCACAGGCAAGTTTATTGTTAAAGATGCTTGCCCAATAGGCATAAGCGATATATACATATCAAATTATTAAATGCAGGAAAAAATATATTTGCCATGAAAGTAATTTTCGGTGTAATTTCCCGTAAAGAATATATCATCTTCATATTGTTGAGTGTGCTTATTGCGTCTTGTGACCGGATAGATTTTCTTTCCAGGACTCATGTGGCGACAGTCAACGGGGCCAAGATTTATCTTGATGAATATCAACTAAAATTAAATCAGAAAATGACATTGTTGCCCAAGGACATCACGGCTGATGACCATCGTTATATCAGCCGCCTGGAAGATGAAGTTCTTGACCAAATGATCACGAATAAAATAATGCAGCTGCGCGCCAAAGAGCTAAAAATTTCCGTGGAAGCAAGCGAACTGGATGACAAAATTAGCGAAATAAGAAAAGATTATGGAGAAGATTTTGTAAACATATTGGCGCAACAAAACATCAGATATGAGCAATGGAAAGAAGAGATAGAAAAAGAATTGCTGATTCAAAAGCTTGTGGCAGTGGATGTTAACTCCAAAATAACGGTTTCTGATGATGAAGCGGAAGACTCTTACAACGACCATCGCGACAAATATCGCCAGGGAGCGCAGGTCAGAGCCGCGCAGATAGTGGTGCGCGATGCGGATGCGGCCAAAAAAATACTGGCCAGGCTGAATGCCGGAGAAAATTTTGCGACTTTGGCTGCCAAGTATTCTATTGCTCCGGAATCCAGCAGGGGTGGTGATTTAGGTTACCTGACCAGGGGCGAGATGCCGGAACCTTTGGACAGTGTTATTTTCAAGTTACCGTTGAATAAAATCAGTTCGGTCGTGCAAAGCCCTTATGGGTTTCATGTATTCAAGGTTTTGGATATTCAACAGGCAAAAACAAAAAGTTTCGCTGAAGCAAAAGATGAAGTAATAGCCGAAATCCGCGCGCAAAAGGAAGAAGCCGCTTTTGTAAACTGGCTCAATTCCTTGAAATTGAGCGCTGTAGTCAAGAAAGAGAACACAGTACTGAGAAAAAAAGTAAACAGGCAAAAATAAAACAAACGGAGGTATTTTGTGAAGTTTATTAAAAAAATTATTCCAAGTTTATTGATTCTTATGCTTTTATCTGTGGTGGTCAGTGCCGAAGTTGTTGATAGAATTGTCGCAGTGGTTAATGAAGAAATAGTAACCCTTTCCGAATTCAATGCCGCTTTTGAACCTTACGCCCGACATATAGGGGAAAGTTATAAAGGGCCTGACAAAGAAAAGGTAATGGAGCAAAACAAAAGAATGTTTTTACAGCGTTATGTCGACAATATATTAATTGAGCAGGAAGCCAAAAAATCTTACGCCCCAATTACGGTCAAAGATGAAGAGGTTATGTCGGCGTTAAAGGATATACTGTCCAAAAGACAAACCAACATGGATGATTTCGTAAAAGGTCTCGCTAAAGAAGGCAAAACACTGGAAATGGTGAAAAAGGAAATCAGAAGCCAAATGGTGCGGATGAGATTGCTGCGCAGGGAAGTCCAGTCAAACATAATCGTGAGCGATGAAGAGATAGGCGAATATTACAATCAGCACCGTGAGGATTATGAGGGCAAAGAAGCTGTGCATATTAAAGAAATATTTCTCAAATATCCTCCCAAGGCCAATAAAGCTGTCAGGGTTCAAGTAAAAAATGAAGCATACAATCTGCGTAAGCGCATCGAAAAAGGTGAATCCTTTGAAATTATCGCCGCGAAATATTCACAGGGGGCGGCGGCATCACAAGGCGGTGATATCGGTTTTGTCGAGCGCGGGGTTGTTCTCCCGGAGCTAGAATCAGTGATATTCAACCTGTCCGTCGGGAAGCTCAGCGCGCCCATTGAAACAGATGCCGGAGTTTATATTGTTGCCGTTCTGGATAAAAGAGGCGCGGGGTTAAAGCCCCTTGACGTGGTAAGGCAGGAAATAAAAGCAAAACTTGAAGAGGAAAAATTAGAAAAAAAATATGATGAGTGGATTTCCTCTATCCGAAAAAAATCTTATATTGATATAAGGCTGTAAACAAGAAGTTGAATAAAAGATGAACGCGATAAGAATCAAGGGCGCATCTCAGCATAATTTAAAAAACATCAGCCTTGATATACCACGCGACAAGCTAGTTGTTATTACCGGTGTAAGCGGTTCGGGTAAATCTTCTTTGGCTTTTGACACTATTTATGCCGAAGGTCAAAGACGTTATGTCGAATCTCTCTCTACATACGCGCGCCAGTTTATTGGCCAAATGGATAAGCCGGAAGTGGAATCGATTGAAGGCCTTTCTCCGGCTATCGCCATTGAGCAGCGCGCTTCAAGCCACAATCCCCGCTCCACGGTGGGCACGGTAACGGAAATCTACGATTATCTGAGGCTGCTTTACGCCGGTATCGGTGTTTGTCATTGTTACAACTGCGGCCGGGAAATAAAATCACAAACTATCGACAGCATTTTGGAAAATATCTTAGCTATGCCCGCCGGAACGCGTTTCAGTGTTATGGCTCCGATTGTGCGCGGCAAGAAAGGTGAATTTCAAAAAGAGCTGAAGAAACTTCAAAAAGAAGGCTTTGTCCGTGTGCGGATTAACGGTGAAGTTAAGGATTTGGCTGAAGACATCAAGCTTGGCAAAACCAAACGCCATGATATTGATTTGATTGTTGACCGGTTGGTGCTGAAAGAAGGGATAAGGAAAAGGCTTCGTGATTCTCTGGAAATCGCCTCCTTCCGCGGTGACGGGCTGGTGAGGATAGTTACCGGCTCCGGAGAAGAAACACTTTTTTCTGAAAAATATTCCTGCCCCGATTGTTCCATTAGTATATCGGAGCTGGCGCCAAGAATATTTTCATTCAATAGCCCCTATGGCGCCTGTCCTGATTGTAATGGTCTGGGTTCCCGCATGCGTTTTACCGTAGATCTGGTCGTTCCGGACGCGGGGCTTTCCCTGCGGGGAGGCGCTATCGCTCCTTGGGCTTCGCGTACTTCTCTGTATTACCACAACATGCTGGACGCTTTATCGAAGCATTACAGGTTTGATGTCAATACGCCTTTCAATAAACTTCCGGAAAAAATAAAAAAAGTTCTTCTTTACGGATCGGGGACGGAAAGCATAAAATTTTATTACGACCATTCCGGCAAAAGGTATTTTTCGCAGCGTATTTTTGAAGGGGCTATCAGGCAGTTAGAGCGCCGTTGGCGGGAAACAACTTCGACGGCCGTGCGTAATGATCTTTCGCGGTATATAGATTTGAGCGCCTGTGAAACCTGCCAGGGGGCAAGGCTCAAAAAAGAAAGCCTGGCTGTTACCGTGGGAGGGAAAAATATTTATGAGCTTTGTCAAATGTCCATCCGCGAATGCCACGAATATTTTGAAAAGCTTGAACTGGGGCAGCAGGAAAGTCTTATCGCGGAAAGAGTTCTCAAGGAAATAAAAAGCCGTCTGCAGTTTCTTCTTAATGTAGGCATGGATTATTTAAATCTGGCCAGAGCCACGTCAACTTTGTCCGGCGGAGAAAGCCAGCGGATACGCCTGGCAACGCAAATTGGCTCAGGATTGATGGGGGTTTTGTATGTTCTTGATGAGCCGACCGTTGGCCTTCATCAAAGGGATAACCTGCGGCTTATCGATACTCTGAAAAAACTGCGTGACATGGGAAATACTGTCCTGGTTGTGGAGCACGACGCCGAAATGATGGAGGCGTGCGATCATATTGTGGATATGGGGCCGGGTGCCGGCATGCATGGCGGCCATATAGTGTTTCAGGGCACGGCGCGGGAAATATTGGCGAGCGAGGAATCGCTAACCGGCAGATACTTGTCGGGAAAAGAATCCATCGCCATGCCGGAAAAAAGACGAGAGCATAACGGCCGGCATATAATTTTGGAAGGCGCCAGTGAAAACAATCTGAAAAATATTGATATAAAAATACCGGTTGGAATATTCACGGCGGTAACGGGAGTTTCCGGCTCGGGAAAGAGCACGATGGTTGTCGAAACCCTTTATAAAGTGGTGTCCAGGCGTTTGAACCAGCACCACGGCTCCATGGGAAAAATAAAAAAGGTCAAAGATCTGGGCGATATCGAAAGAGTCATCTTGATTAATCAGCAGCCAATCGGCCGCACGCCGCGCTCCAATCCGGTAACCTACACGGGAGTTTTTTCATTTATCCGCGATTTATTTACATCTCTTCCTGAATCGCGTGTTCGCGGCTATAAGCCCGGCCGTTTCAGTTTTAACGTGAAAGGCGGCCGGTGTGAAGCTTGCGAGGGCAACGGCCTGATTAAAATAGAAATGCATTTTCTGCCGGATGTTTATGTGACCTGTGATGTTTGTCAGGGTAAAAGATTTAATGCAGATACTCTTGATGTTAAATACAAAGATAAAAGTATTGCCGATGTTCTGGATATGACGGTAAGCCAGGCATTGATGTTTTTTTCCAATATTCCGTCAATTAAAGCGCACCTGCAATTACTTTCAGATGTTGGTTTGGGTTATATTCGTTTGGGGCAGTCGGCAACCACCCTTTCCGGCGGTGAGGCGCAGAGAATAAAGCTGGCACGGGAGCTGGGCAAGAAAACGAACAGCAACACCCTGTATATTCTGGATGAGCCGACTATAGGCTTGCATTTTGCGGATATTCAAAAATTGCTGGACGTGCTCAAAAGGTTGGTTGATATGGGTAACACTATGGTTGTTATCGAGCATAATCTGGATGTCATCAAATGCGCGGATTATATAATCGATATGGGACCGGAAGGCGGGCCGGAAGGCGGTCGCATTATAGCTTCAGGAACGGTAGAGGAAGTGGCGCGGGAAGAAAAATCTGTAACCGGCCAGTTTTTGAGAAAGATTCTTTAAGCACACCACAATCCAGAGCAGGGCTATATTTACATATCATCACGGATAAATCGAGGTAAGCCCCTACCCGATTGCCGATATTGTTTTACAGCATCACGAAAGAATTGACGGATCCGGTTATCCGCAGGGATTAAAAGGCGATAAGATATTGCTCGAAGCGCGTATAATTGCTACGACAGACGTTATCGAATCAATGGCTTTAACCGTCCGGCGCATGGTGTGGATATTGCTATCGAAGAAATTGTAAAAAATAAGGGCATGCTTTACGACAGCAATGTTGTTAACGCCTGCAAGAGAATATATAAAGCCGAGGGTGGAAAAGCGTTTCTGCAGGACGCGAATTTTATGTCCGAGGTGAAGAACCCTTCAATCTCTGAAATATAAGTTCAGATAAAAATAATAAAGGAAATTATTAACGCTGGCCAAAAATCGCCCGGCCGATACGCACAATTGTTGCGCCTTCTTCAATTGCTACCTCAAAATCGTCTGTCATGCCCATGGAAAGCTCATCCATTATTACGAGGGGAATTCGTGCTTCAGATATTTGCCGGCTGATTTCTTTCAGGGCGCGAAAATACGGGCGTGAATCTTCAGGATTGTCGGAAAAGGGAGGCATGGTCATTAATCCGCGCACGGAAATATTCTCCAGCGCGGAAACTTGCTTTACCAGATTTATCGCGTCCGGGGCGGCAATACCGCTTTTTGTTTGCTCGCCACTGACATTTACTTCAATAAGCACGTCGATTTTGTATCCCACACGCCCAGCTCTTTTATCGATTTCCTGCGCCAATTCCATGCGGTCCACCGACTGGACACAGTTAAAAAGATGAACAACATACCTGGACTTGTTCGTCTGCAAATGACCGATCATGTGCCACTGGACAGTTTTTCCAAGCGCGGGAATTTTATCTTTTGCTTCCTGAACATAATTTTCACCAAACAAGGTAATGCCCGCGTCGATGGCTTCTTTAATGCGTTCGGCCGCAACGGTTTTAGTTACCGCCATCAGTTTTATTTCGCCCGGATCACGGCCGACGCGCGCCGCGGCCTTGGCGATGCGTTGTTTTATTTCATAAATATTTGCGGCAATGCTTTTATTCATTATCGGATCACCTGAAACTTATTACGCCAAGCGTTTTAAATTCTTCCAGTACTTCACAAAGCGGCAGGCCGATAACATTGGTGTATGAGCCGCGCACTGATTTAATGAAAGAAGCCCCTTTTCCCTGCGCGGCGTAGCCGCCCGCTTTATCGTAAGGTTCTTTAGACGATATATACCATTTTATTTCATCGGGAGAGATGTTTTTGAAACTAACGGCTGATTGAATAACGTGTGTTCTGCTGATGGATGAAGCGGCGCGGGTGATAGTAAACGCCGTATAGACTTTATGCGTGCGGCCGCTCAGTTTTTGGAGCATCTTTTTTGCCTGAGCTTTATTTTCCGGCTTCCCCAGAATTTGGCCATCGATTACCACGATAGTATCCGCGCCCAACACCCAGGCATCAGGATATTTTTCAGAAATAATTTTCGCTTTGCTTTGGGCGAGTCTCCGGACGTGCTGCTTGGGAGTTTCTCCTCTTAGATAATCTTCATTAACATGAGCGGGAACGGTTTTGAACTTCAGGCCGACCGAACTTAGCAGCTGTTTGCGGCGCGGCGAAGCGGAAGCCAAAATAATCTTTTGTTTTAAGTACATAGGCATTAACTCATTTTTTCATAATTGAACATTCACGGGTTTTTATCACAGATTAAATTTTAACTGTCAATTATAAATTATGTTTGCATGTGAATAATATTGGCGTTATTATTAATTCTAAGAGGTGCCTGATGAAAAAAATATTTACAATACTTTTAGCCGCGGTCTTTGTGCTGATTTTCTCCGCCGGGGTATTTGCGGAAGAACGGATTGTGCAGCTTACGATACCGGGTTGCGGCGCGTGAGGCGCTTCAAACAGGATAGGTTCTATCCTGAAGAAAGTAAAAGGCGTTAATAAGTATAGTTTTAAAGAAAACGATCTGGTGGTTGTTACTTTTGATGATGAAATTGTCACCATAGATGATATTTCTAAGGCGCTCAATAAAGGAGGCTACCCAATAAAGGGAAAGCCCCGGTATTTGGAATAAACTCAAAGATATTTCCTCTTTTTTTTCGCCTCCAGTATTTCCACTATTTTTTTTACATCCTGTGAAAAGCCTTTTTTGCAGATAAGCAAAGAGTCTTTTGTTTCTACCACAATTAAATCCGTTGCTCCCAGCACGGCTACAAGCTTTTTCGGGCTGTGGATCAGGCAATTAATTGAGCCTTCAAAAATTGCGTCAGTGCCGCCCGTTATGGCATTTCCCTGGCCATCTTTATCTGCCAGCTCATATACCGCGTCCCAGCTGCCGACGTCGTTCCAGCCGAAATCCGCGGGCAGGACATAAACATTGTCCGCTTTTTCCATCACGCCGTAATCGATGGAAACAGACGGCAGCTTCTTGTAAACATCTGCCACAGTTTTTGCTTCATCTGATTTACCCAGCGCGTTTTTTATTTTCATTAACCCGACATGCAGATCGGGAAGAAATTTTTCTATCTGTTTAATTATGGCTGATGTTTTCCAGAAGAACATGCCGCTGTTCCAATAGAATCTGCCGCTTTGCACAAAGGATCGCGCCAGATTTTCATCCGGTTTTTCACGAATAGAACGGACACGGAAAATTTCTCTGCCGGCTGCTTTCCCGCCGGATTCTCCCTGTTCGATATAACCAAAACCGGTTTGCGGGCTGCTAGGCTTAATGCCAACGGTAACCAGGGCGTCGCGTTTCGCCGCCTGAACCGCGGCAGAGATTACTTTGCGGTATTCATCAGGATTGCCGATTGCGTGGTCGGCCGGCAGCACCGCCATGATTTTGTCGCCCGCTTTCTTTTGTATGTGTAGTGCCGCCAGTCCGATGCAAGCGGCGGTATTTTTCCCTTCCGGTTCAATGATTATGTTTTTGGCGGGTATTTTAGGGAGCTGTTTTTTAAGTTCACGGGCATGTTTTTTTCCGGTGACGATTAAAATATTTTTTGGTTCAAATATTGGTATGATGCGGTCAACTGTCTCCTGGATGATGGTTTTCTTACCTGTTATATCAAGTAAATGTTTAGGGTTTTTTTCCCTGCTGCGCGGCCAGAATCTTGTTCCTCTGCCGCCGGCCATAATTACCGCGTACATTTATTCTCCTTTTCTCGAAGGCGCTTACTTGTTTTTTACGCTTCACCACCATAATACAATCGGCCTTGCTATTTCAAGCCGGAAAAGATATTTTTCTAAAATAATGTCAACAATGGATTATTCAGAAATAACGCTGAAAAAGGGTAGGGAGGCGGCGCTGCTGCGCGGTCATCCCTGGGTCTTTTCCGGTGCCATCGCTTCGGTCAGGGGCAAACCGGCTGCCGGTGATGTTGTTGTCTGTAAAGACTATCGGGACAAAGAGCTGGCATTGGGATTTTATAATCCCCACACGGATATTGCTTTTCGTTTGTTGACAACAAAATGCGATGATTCAATCAACGGCAATTTTTGGAATGAACGCGTCGCGGCCGCCGTCCAGTTGCGAAAAACAATCATTAACGCGCAGACCGACGCCTATCGCCTGATTAACGCGGAAGGAGATGGATTTCCCGGTTTGATTGTTGATGTTTACGCTTCAACGCTGGTTCTTTCTGTTTCCACTGCCGGCATGGAAAAACAAAAGAGTTTGATTTTAGACGCGCTCATTAAGACGCTGCGCCCGAAAAATATTTATGAGAAAAGCGAAGGCCGTTCACGCCAGCTGGAGGGTCTTGAAGAAATAAAAGATTTTCTTTACGGAGAAGAAAAACCAGTAACGGTTTTCATCAAAGAAAACGGAAAAGTTTTTGAGGTCGATTTTGTCAGGGGGCAGAAGACCGGCTTTTTTCTGGACCAGCGCATCAACCGCGAAAAGCTGGGTGCGCTTAGCGGCGGCGCCAATATTTTAAATTGTTTTTCTTACAGCGGAGCTTTTTCGGTTTACTGCGCCGCGGGCGGGGCAAAGCGCGTTGTTTCCGTGGATGTTTCCAAGTCCGCGTGCGCTCAGGCCGAAAAAAATATTAAATTAAATGGATTTCCATCGAATAATTATCCGGTCATCGAGGCGGACGTTTTTGATTATTTGCGGCAGATGAGCGAAGAGTTTGATTTAATTATCCTTGACCCGCCGGCATTTGCCAAAAACAAAGGGGATGTGTCCCGGGCCGCCCGCGGTTACAAAGATATTAACCTGCAGGCAATCAGGAGGCTCGTCTGCGGGGGAATATTGGCTTCTTTTTCTTGTTCCAACCACATTGATGAAGAATTATTTCATAAGATTGTGCTTAGCGCAGCGCGCGACGCGGACGCTCAAGTGCAGGTATTAACTCGCCTTCAGGCGGGGCCGGATCACCCTGTTTTGCTGGCGCATCCCGAAGGAAATTATCTTAAAGGTTTACTGATACGCAAAATGAGTTAGTCGCGGTTTATCAGGGTTTGGCCAGATAACCGGCGATTTTGTCGTGGATTAGTCGAGACGCAATATTGTTTCCGGCCACGCCCACAAAGACGGAAACCGAGGTTAAATTCAGACTAACATATTGCACCGTGATGGTCACTTTTTCGTTCTGAATGACGCTTTTGATCAGGCCGGAGGAAATCTTTCTTTCTTTTTGCACGTCAAGCGCTTGTAAATCACCAACCGTTTTTTCACAGGCGCTCCATACCGCGTCGATGTCTGCTTTATATTCCATGACGATATTGCCATCCTGGTAAAGGAATTTACCGGAGCTGATGCTGGCGACTTTACCTTTCAGGTTTATCGCGGCACCGCACCCGGATAAAAGAAACAGCGCAATGAGAAATACAAAATATCGCTTCATGATTTACACCACCCATTAATTATTATAATGATTTATCAGTATGTTCTCTAATAAAGTTTTACAGTCGTGAAAGCACAAAAAGCAAAGAAGATAAAACAGACCAGACTAAAACACCCAGCGTAACAACAATACAGACATACGCCATTAATTTTTGATTCGCTGTTTCTTCTTTCTTCTCGGCATATCCCATAAGCATGGCCAACCCGATCCCGGAAATTACTCCACCGCCGTGCGCCCAGTTGTTTATGCTCGGCACAATAAGGCCGAAAACAATGATAGCTACAATCCAGACCAGCGCCTGTTTGTATATCGCCTGCCCGAACTCGCCACCGCGGTTTTTACCGTAATAAGCAATCGCGCCGATCAGGCCGCAGATGCTCGCGGAAGCGCCGATAGTAAAACGGACGCCAAAAACCAGCGAGAGGGCAAACCCGGCTATTCCTGTAAGAATATATATGACAAAAAAACGGTGGAAGCCGAACACCCGCAGCACAAACGGCCCTAATTGATACAGCGCCATCATGTTGAATCCCAGATGCAAAATTCCTCCGTGCAGAAAAGAGGCGGAAATCAGGCTCCAGTAGCGGCCCAAATCCAATACCGGATAAGTGCCGCTCGCGCCCAGCAGAAAAAGGCTCTGGCCTGAGGGAGATAAAAAAGAAAAAAGTCCGCCACCGGAAAATATTCCCGAAGGATTTAAAAGCAGAGCGATAACATAAAAAGCAATGTTGACGTAAATGATGGTGAGAATCGGGTTAAAAGCGAAAATATTTCTTACTATTCCGGCCATGTTGTGCAGGCCGGGCCGCGTCAAACCGCAATAAGGACAGTTCGGTTCATCAGCGCTGATCAGTTTGCGGCAATTGGGGCACAGAATCGATTTTCTTTCTTGGGGCATTAAGTGATTCCTTAACAGATTTATTAGGCGGGTTAGATAACAAGATTAGTTCATGTTGTAAAGAAAAATAGCGTGTCGATTGGCGATTTTAAAATTTATATGTTATTTTGGACCTTAAGGAGAACAAGCTTTGCAGGTGAAAAACCGTGTCAATATAGAAATTGAATCTGTCGCCTTAGGCGGCGAAGGTGTGGGCAGGGTGGATAATTTTGTTGTCTTTGTCCCTTTTGCC
The DNA here is from genome assembly GCA_963813455.1 of uncultured delta proteobacterium. Taxonomy (GTDB): domain Bacteria; phylum Desulfobacterota; class Syntrophia; order Syntrophales; family Smithellaceae; genus UBA4810. Next base: position 4,835 of record CAWEZF010000001.1, on the reverse strand, counting down.
GCGCCGGGTGATGAACTGGAAATTGAAATTGTTCAGCGTAAAAAGAAATTCGCCCGCGGCCGGATTTTAAACATAATCAGTCCTTCAAAAAAACGCGTCGATCCTTTGTGTCGCTACTATGAAAATTGCGGCGGTTGCTGTTATCAGCATATAAATTACGAAAGTCAGCTGGCCATTAAGAAAAGACAAGTTGTCGATGCTTTTGAAAAAATAGGCGGTATCGCCGCGCCGCCTGTCCGCGAGGTGCTTGCTTCCCCGAAGATCTATCATTACCGCGGTAAAGCAAAGCTCCACGCGCTTATAAATGCGGGCGACGTGAAATTTGGGTTTATGGATGTATCCGGCGGGAAGGTGGCGGATATCGAGCGCTGTGAAATTGTAGAGGAAACAATAAACGAAAAAATTCATGACCTTCGCGCAAGTCAGGCAAAAGCGCGTGGCGCGGAAGATAAACACACAATTTGGTCGGGCAAATCCTTGAGCGAAAAAGAAGGAACGGAAACAATTACCCGCTTAGTTAAATCAAAAGAATTTCTCGTGCCGCGTGAGGGGTTTTTTCAGGCAAATTTATATTTGACGGATAACCTGGTTGATGAAGTATGCGCTGCTGTGAAAAATGAAAAAATAAGCACGCTAATTGATGCCTATTGCGGCAGCGGGCTGTTTTCTGTTTTCCTGGCGCCTTATGTTGAAAATATTATCGGCATTGAGCAGGATGCTTTATCGGTGAAGTGCGCTGAACTTAATGCATCAAAATTTGGCGCCGAAAATTTAAATTTCCTTCAGGGCGATGTAGAAGAAATACTCGCGGGAGAATTTTTATCGCCGGAACATAAAACAGACATCGTGCTTTTGGATCCGCCGCGTGTCGGTTGTAGCCCGTCTGTTCTAAAATCCATTTGCTCAATGAGGCCGCGCAAAATAATTTATATTTCCTGCAATCCGGCAACTCAGGCGCGAGATATAAAATATCTGCGCGAGCAGGGCTATAAGCTGCAAGGACTTCTGCCGCTGGACATGTTTCCGCAAACTCAACATATTGAAGTTATTGGAGTATTGGAGGAAATTCGTTAAGCAGCTACGTAGAGGAACGAACACAAATTTAGCGGGAGAAAGGCGTGGCCAGGCAAAAAAATACAATTTACAAGGCGCTTATATTGCCGGAGTAATATTTTTGTGGCTTTCAGTTGAAAATATTGCTATTTACTCGCTCGAATCAATAATTTGAATAAAGGTGGAGGGGAAAATGCCGTCGAAAAGCAAGAATGTAAGACTGGAACAACGTCGAGTTTTTGAGAAAAAATTGAAATTACGCCTGCAGCAATTAGCTCAAAAGGGTATCAGCGAGGAAAAAGCAAAAAGCGACCCTCTGGTAAAAAGCCTTAAATCCAAGATAAGACAAACAGATGTCAGAATCGCCGTGTTTGAAAAATATGTGAAAAAGGCGGAAGAACTTGCGCAGGCAAAAGCGCAGAAATTGGTAGAAGGCCCGAAGAAAAAAGAGAAAAAACCAAAAGCAGAATCCAAAGAAAAGGGCAAACCTTCAAAGTCCGCGCCTGAAGCAAAAAAACCAGCAGAAGCCGCGCCTCCCAAACAAAAACCCGCTCCTGAACCGGCGCTAAAACCGGTGGAAGCTGCCAAACCGGTAGAGCCGCCCAAGCCGGTAGAAATACCAAAACCTGCCGTTCCTCCTACGTCTGTTGAAGAGCCAAAACCGGTTGCACCCACTGAACCTGTTAAAGAACCTAAGCCTGAACCTAAGATAGAGGAAAAACCTGTAAAGGCGGAAGTTGCCAAGCCGGCAGCAGAACCGAAAACATCTGAAGCAGAAGCTCCGGTTAAAGCCAAAAAAGAAGCAAAGGAAAAACCGGCTAAAGCTCCGGCAAAAAAAGAAACCAAAGAAAAGGCGGCCAAAGCGCCGGCCAAGGAAAAAACAACCGCGTCAAAACCAAAAACTGCGTCAAAAAAGACAGAAACCAAGAAAAAGGAAAAGTAAAAATTTAGCAAACAAAAAAGGCAAACTTTTTAGTTTGCCTTTTTTTATGTTGGCGTCCCCACGGGGAGTCGAACCCCGGTTACAGGCGTGAAAGGCCCGTGTCCTAGGCCTCTAGACGATGGGGACTAAAATGAGGTCTATGCTCATCCAAAGAGGTGTGCGCCTTATATATTGTTCAAACTGGAATGTCAAGCAATCCCTCAATAAAATTATAAATAATGCTTTGCAACGGCGGCAAAACGAATACAATAAGTCTTTAGCGATGAAAAAAATGTTGACTAAAGAAACAGTTATTCAGGTTCTGGAGGAAATAGCCACGCTTCTGGAATTGGCCGGTGAAAATCCGTTTAAATCCCGTGCCTACCAGAATGCCGCCCGCAATCTGGAAAAAATCGATGCGGATTTTAATGAGCTAGCTCAACAAAACAGGCTGTCCGAAATTGAAGGCATCGGCGAAGCCATCAGCAAAAAATTAACCGAGTTGATTCAAACGGGAAAGCTCGAATACTACGAAAAACTCAAAGCATCTGTCCCGTCCGGCCATTTGGAGATGCTGAAAATCCCGAGTCTGGGGCCAAAAAAAATTCACACGCTCTATGAGCAGTTGGGCATAAAGGACGTTGGTGAGCTCGAATACGCCTGCCTGGAAAACCGCCTTGTCGACCTGAAAGGTTTCGGCAAAAAAACACAGGATAATATTCTGGCCGGTATCGCCAAGCTAAAAGTTTATAAGGAAAGAAGATTGTATGCCGAAGTTGCCGCCGAAGCGCAGGTTTTGCTGGATTATCTGAAAAAAGAAAAAAATATTTTGTCCATGAGCATTGCCGGCTCGCTGCGTAGGGGAAACGAGACCATCAAAGATATCGATATTCTGGCCGCCAGCAACAATCCCAAAAAACTGGGTGAGCATTTCACGTCTTACAAGCATGTGCAAACCGTCACAGCCAGCGGCGAGACAAAAGTCAGCGTGGTGTTAAAATCAGGCATTAATACCGATTTGCGCATCGTGACACTCGACGAGTATCCTTACGCCCTGCATCATTTTACTGGCTCGAAGGAGCATAATACCGCCATGCGCGGGCGCGCCAAAGAGATGGGACTAAAAATGAACGAATACGGGCTTTTCCGCGGTGAGAAAAATATCAGGTGCAAAGACGAAGAAGAACTGTTTGCCGCGCTGAAATTACAGTTTATCGAACCGGAGCTGCGTGAGAATATGGGGGAAATCCAGGCCGCGGAAAAAAACGAACTGCCGAAGCTGGTGGAAGAAAAAGATGTGCGGGGAATTTTTCACGTGCATACCAATTTCAGCGACGGAGGAGAGTCTCTGGAGAACATGGCGCAGGCGGCAAAGAAGATGGGTCTCGCTTACATCGGCATTTCCGACCACAGCGCCTCCGCCGCTTACGCCGGCGGTCTCAAGGAAGATGATATCAAAAGACAGCATGAACTCATCGATAAGCTCAACGAAAAATTAAAACCTTTTTGTATTTTCAAAGGAATCGAATCTGATATTTTGTCCGACGGCGCTTTGGATTATGATGAAAAAACTTTAAAGTGTTTCGATTTTGTCATTGCCGCCGTTCATTCCAATTTCAATATGTCCGCGGAAGGGATGACCGGTCGCATTAAGAAAGCTCTGGAGAATAAATATACTACTATGCTGGCGCATCCGACCGGCAGGCTGCTTTTATCGCGTGAGCCGTATGCCGTAAATATCGAGGAAGTAGTTGATATAGCGGCAAAATTCGGCAAGGCGCTAGAGCTCAATGCCAATGCCCACCGGCTGGATTTGGATTGGCGGCATTGCCTTTATGCCAAGAAGAATGGCGTGAAAATAGCGATAAATCCCGATGCTCATCAAATTACCGGCTTGCGCGATATTGGTTTTGGTATTAAAATCGCGCGTAAGGGGTGGCTATCCAAAGAGGATTGCCTGAACTGTAAGCCTATGGAAGAAATAAAGGAATATTTGCAAAAGAAGCATTAATTATATAAAAAAACGGTCATTCCCGTCAGAGATGACCTTTAGCGGAAGCGGGAATCCAGTAATTACTTTAGTTTTTACGCTTCAGCGATTAAGGCATCTGGATTCCGTCTTTCGACGGAATGACATTTTAGAGGGGAGGGTTTATGAACATCAGGGATTACAGAAAACCGGAAAATAATATTTACGAGATATTTTTAAACCGCTGGTCGCCGCGCGCGATGTCCGGTGAAGAAATTGAAGAAAAAATTTTATTTCAGCTTTTTGAAGCGGCCAAGTGGGCGCCTTCCTCCAACAATAATCAGCCCTGGCGTTTCATTTACGCCCGTCGCAATACAAAATACTGGGAAACTTTTTTCAATTTACTGGCTGAAGGTAATCAAGGATGGGCGAAAAACGCCGCCACGCTGATTGTGGTTATTTCCAAAACTACATTTGATAACGATAAGCATGCCCGCACGCACTCTTTTGATGCCGGGGCCGCCTGGGAAAATTTTGCCCTGCAAGGCTCGCTTATGGGGCTGGTTGTGCACGGGATGCAGGGTTTTGATTACGACAAGGCAAAGGAAGTTTTGCGTATTCCCGATGGTTATCAGGTGGAAGCGATGATTGCCGTAGGCAAACATGGAAAGAAGGAAGATTTACCTGACTATCAGCAGGAACGTGAGTTTCCCTCGGCCAGAAAAAGCATTGCCGAAATAGTCATGGAAGGAATGTTTAAGAAACAATAAAAATTAACTTTTTAGGCATAAAACCACTTTTGACAATAAAATAGTTCAGGCATGCTGTTTGTTAAAATTTGTTTGATTAAGCGCTGAATGCTACAAAAATTGTAGATTGGTCATCAAATCA